>NZ_BAABBM010000001.1:0-1200000 GCF_039537965.1 Sphingomonas limnosediminicola
TGATTAGCCGCACTCTTGTACCAAGAGGTTCGAACACATGTCGGCAGTCAACCATGCCGTGCAGCTTTTCGAATATGGCGGACCGGAATGCCTCCGCGTCGTAGACCTTCCAATCCCGACTCCAGGTTCCGGCGAGGTGCGGGTCCGAGTGCTCGCTTCTTCGGTGAATTATACTGAGACCCTCCTCAGGCAGCACCTCTATCCGCAAACCGCAGCTTACAAGCTACCGTTCGTCATGGGCTACGACGTCGTCGGTGAGATTGACGAGGTCCATCCCGACGTCGTCCAGTTCAAAGTCGGTGACCGCGTTGCCGACATGACGGTCGTCGGCTCAGACGCGACTTATCGCCTGCTCAAGGCGAAGGACCTCACAATCGTCCCACAGGGGATCGATCCAGCCGAAGCAGCGACACTGATCTTAAGCTGGACTACGGCGTATCAAATGCTGCACCGCTCGGCGAAGGTGAAGCCGGGTCAGCGCATTCTCGTCCACGGTGCCGGCGGGGCGGTTGGCCAGGCGCTGCTCTCGCTCGCTCGGATCGCCGCATTGAGACCTGGGGAGCTGCGAACAGCAAGCACTCGGGGCTGATCCGGGAACTCGGAGCGACGCCGATCGACTGCGAGCACGAAGACTTCGCGAAGGTCCTGCCGGACGGGTTCGACGTCGTGTTCGACGACATCGGTGAGGATGGATACCGGCGTTCATTCCAGTCGCTCAGGCGCGGCGGCCTCCTTGTCGCAATCGGCTTTTGCGCGAGCGTCCAGGCAAAGCTGCGCATGCTTGCGATTCTTGCGATGATTGCGCGGATGTATCTGTGGGGTTGGCTGCCCGGCGGGAAGCGGACCCGCTTCTACTCGATCAACGTCATGCGGGCGCGGCATCCCGACTGGTTCAAGAGCGACCTCGCCTGCCTTTTCCAATTACTGAGTCAGCGCCGCATCAAACCCAAGGTCGCCGAGCGAATATCGTTCGCGGATGTGCCGAATGCCCAGCGCCGACTGGAAAGCGGTGGCCTTGAAGGCAAGCTCGTATTGTGCCCGGCTTAACAGTTCCAATGGCAGCTTTGGGTCGAAAGCTGCCATTACAACCGACCTGCCACGCGATGGACCAACGCTCGCGCAGCACTTCGTATACTGGGCATTAATCATAATTGGCGAAGATCCGCACCCACGTTGGGAGCGCTAGGGGAAAACGATGAGTTACATGCAGCCATTTAAATCGGCCATTCAGCGCAGTGAACTGCTGAACGCGACGATCCTGCCGGTGTTTATGTCACTCTTTCACCCCAACGTCGTACGGCGAGCCGCGCAGAAGCACGGCCTGACAGCTGCGTTCGATCATTCCACAGTTGAAATTGGAGACGGCCGTCGAGTTGTCAGGCTCGCGCGAAAACACGCAATTTATGCGAACGACGTAGTCAATGACTTCGACTTCTATCACGGTGCGGTTGTTGCTGAAATTACCGACGGCCTCGAATTAGTCGATTACTCTTCCCCGAAATTTCACGACGTTCCCGGTTTCCCGTTGCACCCCGTCTTCTTCAATGCCCTTGCCGAGCCCTTAATCACGGGCGATCAGTATATCCAGTTCGCGCATCTCGCCGACGGTTGTGTTGCCTTGGATTTAGGCGCCTATTCCGGACTGACCTCGATCTTATTCAGGGAACAATGCGGCGCCAATGGAGCCGTGATCGCAATAGACGCGGATCCGGCGAACATCAGCGCAATCAAGAAGAATTTCGCGCTTTACGCGAGCATCAGCGGTAACCGGATAGAACTACTCGAAGGCGCCGTCTGGAGTCACGACGAGGGCATCGCCTTTTCAGCGGAAGGAAATTTAGGCTCGTCAGCCATCGAGTGTGTAGGCAACCGGGTGAGTGCGGCTACCCGGGTCCCGTCTTTCAAACTCTCTAGCATCGCGAAACGATACAACCTCCACCGCGTCGACTTCATAAAATGCGATATCGAAGGAGCCGAGAGTGTGATTTTTACAGATAGTGATTTCTTCGAACGCTTCCGACCACGGATCATTGTGGAGACGCACCGGTTGGATGGCAATTTTACCACCGACAAGGTGAAGGCGGACCTGTCGAGGCACGCTTACGAATTTGAACTTAGAGATCAGGTTGGGAGTACGCAGCCGCTGCTCCGTTGCACACCGCTTTAATTCTCGGCCCCACGGACATGTCCTACCAGCCCCGCCACATCCCTAGCCGGTCGCGTGAGATCGCACCATGGCCCACTGGCACGTTTGAACCGCTCCTCTCGGTCATCGTGCCGGTCAAGAATGAAGAGGCGGCCATAGACTTGTTCGTGGAGCGTGTGTCCGCAATTCTTGACGAGGTGGCGGGGCGAAGGCTGGGAAATCTTATTCGTCGACGACGGCAGCAGTGATTCCACACTCGCGGCCATTGCAGCGGCGCATTCGAAAGATTCTCGCATTCAAGCGCTTTCACTGTCGCGCAACTTTGGAAAGGAAGCCGCGATCTCGGCGGGCCTCGATTACGCGGCGGGTCGAGCGGTTGTTCCAATGGACGTCGATCTCCAAGACCCGCCCGAGGTGCTGGCTGAAATGGTCGAGAAATGGCGAGCGGGCTTCGACATGGTCTTCGGCGTGCGTCGCTGCCGGTCGTCCGATCCGCTTCCCAAGCGGCTCACCGCCGACCTCTATTATCGAGCCCACAACTGGATATCGACCGACAAGATTCCCGAGAATGCGGGCGATTTCCGACTGCTTGACCGAAAAGTTGTCGAGGTGATCCGTGCGCTGCCCGAGCGCAACCGCTTCATGAAAGGGCTTTTCGCTTGGGCTGGGTTCCGCCAGGCAGCGGTCGAATATGACCGAGTTGAGCGGAATGTCGGCTCGACGAAGTTCAACTACTGGCAACTGTGGACCTTGGCACTCGACGGGATAACCTCTGCATCGACCGCGCCGCTGCGCGTTTGGAGCTATATTGGGGCAGCGGTCGCCATCTTCGCGCTCGGGTATGCTGGCTTGATCATGTCTCGCACGCTGATCCTCGGGATTATGACGCCGGGTTACGCATCGATGATGGTCTCGATGCTCTTCCTGGGCGGAGTCCAGCTGATCTCGCTCGGGATTCTTGGTGAGTATGTGGGGCGAATTCTAACCGAGACGAAGCAGCGTCCCCTTTATGTCGTCCGCGATACAATTGGCATTCGCGCGCAACCTGCAATCTCGCTCCACAAAGAGTCCGCCTGATGGAAAGGGCCGTCTTCGAACGGATGGCGGAGTTGGATCAGGAGCATTGGTGGTTCGTTGCGCGCCGCCGAATCCTTGCAAGCCTCATCGAACGGTTGATTCAGCCGCCGAACCGCACGCGGGTGCTCGAAGTCGGATGTGGCACCGGCCACAACCTCGGGATGCTCGGAGAGTTTGGAACGGTGGATGCCTGTGAACTAGACCTCACCGCTCGCGAACTGGCCAGCGCGCGGCTCGGTCGATGCGTGTTCGAGGCGAAGCTTCCAGACCTCTCAATGTTTGCGCCGGAATCGTATGATGTCATCGCCTTGCTCGATGTACTTGAGCACGTCGCGGACGATGTTGGCGCGCTGACCGCGATCCAGAAGTTGCTGAAGCCTGAGGCGCACTGCTGCTGACGGTTCCAGCTAACCAGTGGATGTGGAGCGCGCACGACGTCGCTCACCATCATCATCGCCGTTATTCAAAGCTACGGCTGGCCGAGTTGTTCGAAAGGACCGGCTACGCGGTGGAGTTGAACAGCTATTTCAACAGTGTGCTCTTCCCACTGATTGCGGCCTCGCGATTGATTGGAAAATTACGTCGTCAAGATTCGGCCGACGATGCAATGCCAAGTGAGCTCCTCAATACGATGCTGGAGGCCGTATTTGGACTGGAGGCAGGACTGATCGGCCGAATCCCGATGCCTTTTGGTGTCAGTTTGGTTGCCGTCGCTCGCCGCCCGACGACGTAGCATTGAGGCGATCAGAGAATGCCGCAACGGGTCGAAAGCACACCTAAGCTGCCGATGTCTCAAATGGGTGGGAAGCTGACGCAAGTCGAGCACGCCTATCCATCTGAAGATGATGCGACTTAGCAACCGAGTGACAAGAGTCCCGGCCACGATGATTGGGGCAATCCAGATAATCTGAACGTCCCATCCCCCGCCAATTCGCAGGAAGTGATCAACGAGGGTTGCGAGCCACATCAGGACCGCAACAATCACGACCGCCCAACAAGTAACATCGGTGCTTCGGACGACGAACCGATTGTACGCTGCGAGCGACATCACAGCATGATGCGCAACCGAGCTAATGTCTGCAATCGGTCGAAAGCTGACTCTAGCCGAATCACGGCGTCACGCGACGATCGTCTGCCGTTGCGCGCTCCGCCAACAGGTGCTCAGCCACGCGCGCAGCGGCTCGTCGTAATAGCGAAGCGCGAGGTGGGAGGCGCCGGCCACGACCAGCATGACCGACGCAAGCGCTGCTGCCGGCGGAAGCGCGGATAGCGCCAGTGGCACCAGCAATACGGCGAGCGGGAAATGGAGCATGTAGAGCGGATAGGACAGACGGCCAGCGATCAGCATCCACTTTGCCTGCCTCTCGGTCAGCCGGTCGCGCGCACTTGCGAGTACGAGCGGCGGGAACACCGCAACGATCATGGCGAATTCGAACGCCGTGTCGAAAGCGGTCAAGGGCGCGAGCAGGATCGCCGACAGGATGGTCATTGCCAGCAACGGCGAGATGCCCGGCGCTGACGCCCCCGTTCGATGTAGCCAGTTGATGAGGACGCCCGCGAAGTATGGATAAACGACCCGCAGCAGGGACAAGCCGACAAGGTCAACCCGCCAGTAGCTCTCCAGCCCGGCCGGCCCGACCGCCAGGACCAACAGCATCGCAATCCCGGCCAGAAGAATAAGGCGAAGCCGCGCGGCTGTCAGCGTCACGGCGAGCAGCGCGAAAGCGATGTTAGCGGCATATTCGGCGAACAGGAACCAAGCCGGCCCGTCGAGCGGGAAATCGGCGGGCCAGGACCCGGAATGAACCGGGATCATCAGCATTGCCGCAACCGCCGTCCACAGCATCATCGCCGCGCCAGGACCGTCGCCGGAAAAGCTACCCGCCAGCGCTGCGGCCAGGCTGATGCCCGATCCCAGCGCAATTAGCGGGTGCAGCCTGATCACGCGCACGCGGATGAAGTCGATCGGGCGCATCGTCGTCGCCATCCGCCGCTCATACGCATGCGCGATCACGAACCCGCTGAGCACAAAGAAAAAGTCGCCGGCGAGGTGCGCGTGCGGCGGGTCGCCGAGCCCGACCAGCTCGCTTATGTGCGACCCCGCAACCACCAGCGCAGCAAGGCCCCTCATCCCGTCGAGCGTGATGAAACGGTCCTGACTTGGCATTCGGCGGTCCCTCGCGAGGTCGATCATGCGCCAAGCCTAGCGCTTAATGGTGGAAAAACTCTTCCCGTTGGCGCGAATGGCCTGCATCGTGCAGCATCGCGCCGATTGGGGGATATTTGAATGAAGAAATCGCTTGCGCTTGCCATGGCCGTCGCCGGCCTGTTTGCAACCTCCGCGGCGCCGCCGGTAGACTATAGCGTACTCATCCGCGGCGGGACGATTTACGACGGTTCCGGCGGCGCGCCCTATGTCGGCGACGTCGCGCTCAAGGGCGACAAGATCGCCTATGTCGGACCGCACGCGCCGGGTACTGCCGCGCGCACCGTCGACGCGACGGGCAAGGCCGTTTCGCCGGGCTTCATCAACATGCTGAGCTGGGCAGTCGAAAGCCTGATCGTCGACGGGCGCGGGCTGAGCGACACGGCGCAGGGCGTGACGCTCGAAGTGTTCGGCGAAGGCAATTCGATGGGCCCGCTGACGCCCGAAATGAAGAAGCTGGAAGTGCAGCGGCAGGGCGACATCAAATATCCGATCCGCTGGACCACGCTCGCCCAATATCTCGACTACATCACGAAGAAGGGCGTTACGCCCAACGTCGCTTCCTTCATCGGCGCCACCACCGTCCGCGTGCACGAGCTTGGCGAGAAGGACGTCGACCCGACGCCCGCGCAGCTCGACCGTATGCGCGCGCTGGTTCGGCAGGCGATGAAGGAAGGCGCGATGGGCGTCGGCTCGTCGATTATCTACGCCCCGGCAAGCTATGCCGAGACGCCGGAGCTCGCCGCGATCACGACCGAGGCCGGCAAATGCGACGGAATGTACATCAGCCACATGCGCTCGGAGGGTAACCGCCTTCTCGAATCCATCGACGAGCTGATCGAGATCAGCCGGCAGTCCGGCGCGCCCGCCGAAATCTACCACTTCAAGCAGGGCGGCCAGCCGAACTGGAGCAAGATCGACGGCGCCATCGCGCGGATCGAGGCGGCGCGCGCCAAGGGTCAGCGCATTACCGCCGACATGTATACCTACACCGCCGGTGCCACCGGCCTCGACGCCGCCATGCCGACCTGGGTGCAGTCGGGCGGCCTCGAAGCTTGGATCAAGCGCCTGAAGGACCCCACGACCCGCGAGCGGGTGATGAAGGAAATGCGCACCCCGTCGAACGACTGGGAAAATCTGCTTCTGCTTTCAGGAAGCCCGGACAAGGTGCTGCTGATCGCCTTCAAGAACCCGAAGCTGAAGCCGCTCACCGGCAAGACTTTGGCCGAGGTCGCGAAGATGCGCGGCAAGAGCCCGGAAGAGACGGCGATGGACCTCGTCATCGAGGACAATAGCCGCGTCGGCACCGTCTACTTCCTAATGAGCGAGGACAATGTGAAGCGCGCCGTCGGACTGCCGTGGATGAGCTTCGGGTCGGATGAATCGTCGGAAGCGCCCGAAGGCGTGTTCCTGAAGTCGAGCAGCCACCCGCGCGCCTACGGCAATGTCGCGCGCGTCCTTGGCCACTATGTCCGCGACGAGAAAGCGGCGACGTTGCCGGACGCCGTGCGTCGGCTGACATCGCTTCCCGCCACTAACCTCGGCATCAAGAATCGCGGCTGGCTAGCGCCCGGCTATTACGGCGATGTCGTCGTGTTCGATCCGGCTACCATCCAGGACCACGCGACCTTCGAAAAGCCCAAGCAACTTGCGACCGGCGTCGAGGACGTGTTCGTCAACGGCGTGCAGGTATGGAAGGATGGCAAGCACACCGGCGCCAAACCCGGCCGCGTCGTCCGCGGACCCGGGTGGGCCGGCTGGCCCGGCGGAGGTGCATGCAAGTCGTGAGTGCAGCAGGCTTATGCCGGGCGACTAGGGACCACTTTATCTTTGAGATCCTCGCGGAGCGCGTTGATTGTCTGCAAAGGCTCGAAGGCACTTCGCTAATGGCAACTTTGGGTGGATAGCGGACACTCCCTTAATTCAGCTTCTCCGTGGGATAGCGTCGTCTGTCTTCGCCCCACGCAAGCGTGAGAGCCGTTCCGGATAGCGCCACAGCAGCATATGGAAACCGAAAGCCGGTCAGGACGACAGCCAACCACGATACAAGTGCCAGGGCGTAATAGCCGCGCGGCATTCCCTTCGCGAAGAAGACGAACCCAAGCCACTCACGATTGCGACGAAAGCCCAACTGCTCCTTCGACTTCAGCTGTCGGGCCGGAGCCCGCCGCACCCACACGACAGCGGCCAACACAAGCAGCACAACCGCCAGTGCGTAGAACGGCCAGTGTGAGGCGTTCGACCATGCGCCGGCAACCGCCGCAATGAATGCCACGCCGATGATTATCGGCGCTCGCGAAGACATAGCTTCCACGATGTGGGCGAACGCCATGCGGGATTAATCGCGCACAGTGCCAATGTCCGCAATGGGTCGAAAGCGGACACTGTCCGCGTGCGCGTTCAAACAGTTGCCCCCATGCGTGGGACCGCCGACGATGGTCCTTCGTCGCGCATCTTGAGCAGCCTTGTGATCGCCGCGAGCACGACGAGGAGTGCCGCGCAGAAGATGTCGGCTTCCCAGATGAACGCGCGATCGATTCCGGTCTCGCCGATCGGCCGCTGGCCGAAGGTGCCGGCGACTTGGGTCCACCAGAACAGGAACAGCCCGATGTCCATGATCCAGTGGCCGAGGATCCCAAACCACAAGGTGCCGGCCGCCCGAGCGAGGGCGCCGAGCAGCACGCCGGCGCCGAAGACGATCGGCACCATCCCCGGAAGCACCCAGCCTTTCGTCAGATGCAGCAGCGTGAACAAGACCGACGAGACTAGGATCCCTAGGAGTGCGCCGTGCCGCTCCTCGATCGGCCGCTGCATGTAGCCGCGAAAGCCGATCTCCTCGCACACGCCCGCGGATAACGCGGAGACGATGCAAGCGAGATACTGGAGCTGGCGCGTGGGGATGTAGGAGAGGTCATATCCCTGGCGGAACGCAGCGGCGGGATAGGGAACGAAGCGAAACAGCAATGTAATGGCCGAGTGCACGGTCACCGCGAAACTGATCGCGGCGACCAGCCCCCACGCCCATTGTTGCGCGGACAGCCGCCGTTTGCGGAAATAGTCAGCGCGAACAGACTGCAGTCGCTTGGGCGGCCCACCGCCATGCGCCCACCAGATGTAGACCGCGAGGAAAAAAAGCTCCCCGATGATCGCGGCGGGCACAGGAAGCTTCAGCGCGAGGAGGAAAATGAGCCAGACATTCGCCGGGATCATGCCGACGAGAAGCCCCACAACGATCGCTCTGAAGACTACTGGAATGTGGAACCGCGGCGCTCTGGAATCTGGGGCCATTGTCGAAGCCTCCGCGCTGCTGAGACACTCGTCACGTTCATTCCACAAGTCAGTTGGTTCGCTACCGCTTATGCCGGAATGGGTCGAATGCTGCCACTTCGCCAGCGGCAGTGATGGGTAGAAAGCAGACATTCGTACGCCACCATCCTAAGTGGTCCTACGCGATCTTTTTAGCGCCTCGAGATTCGCCGGCAGGAGGCATTATGGCGAGATGTCTTTGGATGGTCTTCGCGTGCGCTGCGCTTTTGGCCGGGTGTGACCGGCAAGAGACGAGACATACGCCCGCCACCAGCGCTTCGGACGAAAAGGCATTCGTGGCAACGACTGGTGCGTTCCATGAAAGCCTTCGAACCAACAATGTCGCCCGTTTCATGTCCTACATCGACGATGCGGCAATCATAGCCCCGCCCGGAGAGCCGCACGTGAGCGGGAAGAAGGCCGTCGAGCAGTGGTACAAAGGCTTCCTGACAAAGTACCGCACGTCCGTCCTCGTTCTTAGCGACAAGGAAGTTTTCGTTGGCGACCGTTGGGCGACTGAGTTTGGACGCTTCGATTGGAGCTTGGCACCCGTCGACGGCAGTGCAGCAGTGCTCGACCACGGCACATACATGCAGGTGTGGAAGCGGCAAGCTGACGGCACGTGGCGTTTCGCGCGCGAAGTGTGGAACAGCTCTCCACCGGCAAGAGCGGACGTAAGCCACTAATTCCGGATGGCTGTTAATTGCCGTCGGTGCGCCGATGGCGGCTTGGGGTGGAAAGCGGACGCCTTGCCGGCCTGAGCGGCGGTAGGGTGTAACTCCCGTTCTCCGTTCGTTAGTGTTGCGCAACGATGGACAAGCTCAACTGGGTCTTTTCGTTATACGCAGTAGTGCTCGGCCTGACGCTGGCTGAAGTCCTCACGGGCTTCGCTCGGTCCATTCGGCTGCGGCACACCGCGCTACGTCAACATAACGACGGCCATCGGCTCGGGCTCCTCACGCCGTTACTCGCCATCTTCTTGATGTTGGACATTTCGAGTTTCTGGGTTGTGGCATGGACGCTGCAAGACCGGATATCGGTAGGCCCAATGACGCTGGCTTTCGGTCTTCTCGTGACCGGACTCTATTACGTGGCCGCCAGTTGGGTCTTTCCGGAACCTGAAGAGCGCGGGAATAACTTGGACGACCACTTCTTCCGGCAGAAGGGTCTGATTTTTAGCCTGATTTTCGCATCCAATATCACGACCTACTTGGGCCGCAGTTGGCTGGTGGGCTCTGTCGCCATTCCCGGTTACGAGCGTTACGACTATGTCGAATTGGGCCTCTATTACCTGCTTCAAATTGCTGGAATCTTGGTGCCAGGGAAAAAGGCCAATCTGGCCGTCCTGGTGAGCCTGCTATTGTTGACCCTGGACTTCACCACTGGTGCCGGACCTGGTTTGATTCGCGCGCTGCAATAATGACCTGAACGGGTCGAAGCCGCCCTTCGACTTCCCCTGTCCTACACACCAATGTCGGCCGCATAGCGTGCGAGCGGTTTGCATGACTTGGCTTCGGTCCGCGAAATCGGCCGCGTAAGTGCGAACTTTGGGAACATTCGCGCCTGCGCTCTTTCTCAACCCCGCGCAGCCGGCACCCCTTGACCAGGAACCTGCCTTCTTTTCTACCGTGCGGACAGGTGGATCCCGGCGTTGAGGCGGGACGGGGGGAGGGGAGCCCGAGACATGAAGAACTGGAACGTCCGCAAGACGATCGTCGCTCGCGAGGATATGCCGGCGGAGCATCGGCTGAAGCAGTCGCTGTCCTGGCCGCACCTCGTGGCGCTTGGCGTCGGCGCGATTGTCGGGACGGGCATCCTGACCTTGATCGGCGTCGGTGCAGGCAAGGCCGGTCCGGCGGTCATCCTGTCATTCGCCATCGCGGGCGTCATCTGTGCGTGCGCGGCGCTGGCCTATGCCGAAGTCGCGACGATGATCCCAGCGTCGGGCTCGGCCTATACATATTCGTACACGGTCTTCGGCGAGCTGATCGCGTGGATGATCGGGGTCGCGCTGATCCTCGAATATACGTTGGTGGTGAGCGCGGTGGCGGTCGGCTGGTCCGGCTATGCTTCGGGGTTCCTGAAGTCGATCGGCTTGGGCTTGCCTGACGCCCTGATACAGGGGCCCGAGCTGGGCGGCGTCATCAACGTGCCCGCCATCTTCATCATCTGGGTGGTCGCCGGGCTGCTCATTGCCGGAACGCGGGAAAGCGCGACGCTCAACGCCATCCTCGTGCTGATCAAGATCGCGGCGCTGGCGCTGTTCATCGCCGTTGCGTTGCCGGTGTTCGACGCCTCGCATTTTCATCCGTTCATGCCGTTCGGCTTCCCGCGCAGCGGGGCGTCGGGCAGCGAGGTCGGCGTGATGGCCGCGGCGGCGATCATCTTCTTTGCTTTCTACGGCTTCGACGCGATTGCGACGGCGGCGGAAGAAGCGAAAGACCCCAGCCGCGACCTTGCCATCGGCATTGTCGGATCGATGATCGTTTGCGTCGCCATCTACATGGCGGTGGCCGCGGCGGCGATTGGCGCCGTCGCCTACACGGGCTTTGCGAACAGCGCCGAGCCGCTGGCGCTTATCCTTCGCCAGATCAACCAGCCGTGGGCGGCGCGCATCCTCGGCGCGTCGGCGGTCGTCGCATTGCCGACGGTCATCCTCGCCTTCTTCTTCGGACAGAGCCGTATCTTCTTCACCGTGGCGCGCGACGGCTTGCTTCCGAGCAGCCTTGCGCGCGTGTCGAGCCGCGGGACGCCGGTCCGGATCACGATCTTCACCGCAGTGGTGACCTCGGTCTTTGCCGGCCTCATCCCGCTGACGTCAATCGCCGCGCTCGCCAACGCGGGGACGCTGGCCGCGTTCATCGCGGTTTGCGCCGCCATGCTGGTGTTGCGCCGCCGTGAGCCGAACCGGGAGCGCAAGTTCCGCGCGCCTGCAGCGCCGCTTGTCGCCGCCGTCGGCATCCTCGGCTGCCTCTACTTGTTCATCAGTCTGCCGAACCGGACCCAGATGTTCTTCTTCGCGGCGCAGGGGATCGGGATCCTGCTTTACTTCATCTACGGCCACGGCGCCGCGGCACGGGCACGCGGGGAGGCTCGTGGCTAGCCAGGCGGCCGACCGGCCCCGTCACATCCTCCGCAACATCCTCGGCGGCTCGGCGGGCAACCTCGTCGAATGGTTCGACTGGTATGTTTATTCCGCCTTCGCGCTCTATTTCGCGCCGGCTTTCTTCCCGAAGGGCGACCAGACGGCGCAGCTGCTCCAGACCGCGGCGATCTTTGCCGTGGGCTTCGTGATGCGCCCGCTCGGCGCGTGGCTGATGGGCGTTTACGCCGACCATCGCGGCCGCAAGGCGGGGCTGACCCTCTCGGTGTCGCTCATGTGCGTCGGGTCGCTGCTGATCGCGGTCGCGCCGACTTATGCGCAAGCGGGACTGCTATCACCTGCGACACTGCTCCTGGCGCGCATCATCCAGGGCTTGAGCCTCGGCGGCGAATATGGGTCGAGCGCGACCTATATGTCAGAAATGGCCGACCGCGACCGGCGTGGTTTCTGGTCGAGCTTTCTTTATGTGACGATCATCGGCGGCCAGCTGGCCGCGCTCGCGCTGCTCGTGTTCCTGCAAGCCGTGCTGGGCGAGGCGGCGATGGGGGAATCGGGCTGGCGCATCGGGTTCGTCGTCGGCGCCTTGCTGGCGGTGGTCGTCTATTTCATCCGCCGGCGGCTCGACGAAACGATGAGCTATGAAAGGCTGGCCGATCGGCCCGAGCGACGGCGGTCGGGCATTTTCACGCTTTTCCGCGATCATCCGCGTGAAGCATTGCTGGTGATCGGTATCACCGCTGGCGGCACGGCGTCCTTCTATGCCTACACGATCTACCTGCAGAAGTTCCTCGCCAACACGAGCGGGTTCAGCAAGGCGACGGCATCGCAGATGATGACGGTAGCGCTGGCGATCATGCTCATGATCCAGCCGCTGGCGGGGCGGCTGTCGGACAAGGTGGGGCGGCGTCCGTTGATGATCGGCTTCGGGATCTGTGGGACGCTGTTCACTTATCCGATCTTCACCGCCCTCGCGCGCACGACCGAGGTTGCGGCGGCCTTCGCTCTGGTGATGGCGGCGCTGGTGATGGTCACCGGCTACACGTCGATCAACGCGATCGTGAAGGCGGAGCTGTTCCCGGCAGACATCCGGGCGCTTGGTGTCGCGCTGCCCTATGCGCTCGCGAACACCATCTTCGGCGGCACGGCGGAATATATAGCGTTGTGGCTAAAGAATATCGGCCACGAGCCGTGGTTCTACATCTACATTTCACTTCTTTGCGCGATCTACCTCGTCGCGTGCCTGAAGATGCGCGAGACCAAGACGGCGAGCCGGATCGAGGAGGATTGATGGAAGCGGGGGGGGCGAAGAAGGCTGATGCAGGATCGTCGCTGCTTGGCGGCATCGACCTCAATCTCGTCGTTCTCTTCGTCTTCGCGCTCGTCATTCCGTTTGCGTTCGGTACCGCCGATCGCATCTTCGGCGATGGCGACGTCAGCTGGCACCTTGCCGCAGGGCAGTGGATGATCTCGCACGGGACGGTGCCGCACACTGATCCCTTCTCCTTCTCCGCCGCCGGCCGGCCATGGGTCGCGCACGAATGGCTGTCCGAAGTCGTGATGGGCGCGGCCTACAATCTGGCGGGCTGGGGCGGAATCGCGGCGCTCGTCAGCGCATCCTTGTTCGCGCTGATGCTAGTGCTGTGGCTGGAGATCAGCCGCTGGTTGAAGCCGGTGGTCGTCGCGGCATTGCTGATCGCGATCACGGTGACGATGGTGCCGTTCCTGCTGGCGCGGCCGATGGTGCTGACATGGCCGCTGCTCGCCTTCTGGACCGTGCAGCTGATGCATGCCCGGGAACGCCGGAAGGCGCCGTCCTTGTGGCTGGTCGCGGTGATGCTTCTCTGGGTCAATCTGCACGCCAGCTTCGCGCTCGGCCTCATGCTGATTGCGCCGTTCGCGCTCGAGGCGCTGATCGAGGAGCCGGACAAGAAAAGGGTGATCGTCGGTTGGAGCACGTTCGGCGTGCTTTGCGGCCTCGCCTGCCTCGCGAACCCCAATACCTACACGACGCTGCTGATGCCGATCGGGGCATTCACCGACAAGAACATCACGCTCATTCAGGAATTTCGGCCCACCGACATGAGCTTCACGCCGGGGTTCGAATATGCGTTGCTGCTTGTGCTGGCGATTTGCCTTGGACGCGGGGCGAAGATCGCGCCGGTACGCCTGCTGATCATTCTCGGCATGCTCCACCTCGCGTTTCAGCACATGCGGCACCAAGTGCTCTTCATCATTATTGCAGGCTTGCTGATCGCGAAGCCGGTCGGGGCGACAGAGGAGGAAGAGCAGAAGCCGGCCGACGTCGCGGCCCGGATGCGGTTCCTGCGTATTGCGGCGGCGACCTTCGTGCTGCTCGTCGGCGTGACGCTCGTGCGGCCGCTGTCCCCGCCGGACTCGCATGTGAACCCAAATGCCGCGCTGGCGAGCGTACCTGCGGCGCTTCGCGATAAGCCGGTGCTCAACAGCTACAGCCTCGGCGGGCCACTGATCCTGCACGGGATCAGGCCGTTCATCGACGGCCGGACCGACCTCTATGGCGGACCGTTCGTGGTCGACTTCAAGAAGCTCCAGAACGGCGATCGGCGAGCATTCGACACGGCGCAGAAGCGCTGGAATTTTCAATGGGCGCTGATTTCGACCGACGATCAGGCAATGATAGCGATGCTTTATCGCTCACCCGACTGGCGGCCGATTCGCGCCGATCGCTATTCCGTCATGTTCGTCAGGGGCACGCCAAAGCCCCGAGTCGCGGGCCAGCCGGTTCGTGCGGATTACGTCCCCTCCTAAGGGGGACAGGCGAAGCCGATGAAGAGCTGTGGGAGGTGGGAAGGGCGCCCTCCACCGGCATCGCTGAAGCAGGCTTAAACGCGCGCTGCCATTATGATGAATAATACATGTCAAATTCGACAGGGCTAGGGGTTGTTTCCCAACGCATGACCTCTTCCCATTTCAGCTCGATGTAAGAATCGATCTGATCGTCGCTGAAAACGTCGCCCTTGGTCAGGAACGCGCGGTCGTTCTGGAGCGACACGAGTGCTTCACGAAGCGAGCCGCAAACGGTCGGGACGTTGACCAGCTCCTGCGGCGGCAGGTCGTACAGGTTCTTGTCCATCGGATCGCCCGGATGGATGCGGTTCTGGATGCCGTCGAGGCCCGCCATCAGCAACGCCGAATAAGCAAGATACGGATTGGCGAGCGCATCCGGGAAGCGGAACTCGACGCGCTTGGCCTTCTCGCCCGCGCCATAAGGGATGCGGCACGAGGCTGAGCGGTTGCGGCTCGAGTAAGCGAGGAGGACCGGCGCTTCGAAGCCGGGGACCAGACGCTTGTAGCTGTTGGTCGTCGGGTTGGTGAACGCGTTCAGCGCGCGGGCGTGCTTGATGACGCCGCCGATGAAGTAGAGCGCCATTTCGCTGAGGCCCGCATAGCCATTGCCGGCGAACAAAGGCTTGCCGCCCTTCCAGATCGACATGTGGGTGTGCATGCCGCTGCCGTTATCCTGCGCGATCGGCTTGGGCATGAAGGTCGCGGTCTTGCCGTAGGCATGGGCGACCATGTGTACGACATACTTGTAGATCTGCATGCGGTCGGCCGTCTCAACCAGGCCGCCGTAGGTCAGGCCAAGCTCGTGCTGAGCCGCGGCGACCTCGTGGTGATGCTTGTCCATGGGCAGGCCCATTTCCAGCATGGTCGAGACCATCTCGCCGCGGATGTCGCCGGCGCTATCGACGGGGGCGACAGGGAAATAGCCGCCCTTGGCGCGCGGGCGGTGAGCGAGGTTGCCGCCGTCATATTCGCGCATGGTGTTGGTCGGCAGCTCGACATCGTCGATCTTGAAGCCGCTGGCACTGTAGCCGTCCTCGAAGCGGACGTCGTCGAACATGAAGAACTCGGCTTCCGGGCCGACGAACACGTCGTCGCCAATGCCGGTCTGCTTGAGATAGGCTTCGGCGCGGGTTGCGGTGGAGCGCGGGTCGCGGCCGTAAAGCTCCCCGGTCGAGGGCTCGACGACGTTGCAGAACAGGACCAGCATCGGAGTCGCACTGAACGGATCGACATAAGCGGCGTCGAGGTCCGGCTTCAGGATCATGTCGGACTCGTTGATGGCCTTCCAGCCGGCGATCGAGCTGCCATCGAACATGAAGCCGTCGGTCAGCATATCGTCATCGATCACGCCCGACGCCATGGTCAGATGCTGCCACTTGCCCTTGGGATCGGTAAATCGGAGGTCGACCCAGTCAAGCTCCTCATCCTTGATACGAGAAAGTATCGTGCCTGCGTCAGTCGCCATGGGTGTTGCCCTCGCTCTTGAATCGTTGCTGCCCGAACGAGTGCATGGCCGACGGGTGGCGCCGGTCTCAGCAGCGTGATTCGAGCTTGGGGCCCCAGATTCCCGAGGCAGCGCGAGGAGTCAGGGGGGCGGCGAATATTTCACTCCAGATATTACATCTGAATCAGGAGATGGAACCTGTTCCGCCAGCGAACCATTTTCCCGCCGACTCAAAACAAGGAGACTGTAGCGATGCGCTCCATTTTGCTTTGGCTGATCGGCATTCCGCTCCCGATCATCCTGCTTCTCGCCCTCTGCACGCACCATTTCTGATCCGATTTTGGTACGGCAGCGCGAAAATTCTTGCTGTTAAATATAGGTTAAATGGCCTAAACAGCAGTACCGATCCTCGGCACTGCGGTCGGTTTCGGTAGGCCCGCTCTCGCTGGCGCAGGAGCGGGCCTTTTCTATGTCCGATCAAGCCGCGAGACGCGCACCGCTATAGGCTTTGTCCTCGAGCGTTTTTCCGGCGCCAAGCGCAACGCAGCTCATCGGATCGTCGGCGACGCGAACCGGAAGGCCGGTCTCGTCTGCGATGACCCCGCTCAACTGGCGCAGCAGCGAGCCGCCACCCGTCATCGTAATGCCTTGGTCGATGACGTCGGCTGCGATTTCCGGCTGGGTATGCTCCAGCGCCGAGCGGACGACTTCGACGATGCGGTTCACCGGCTCTGCCAGCGCATCGGCGACTTGCGCCTGATCGAGCGTGATCTCGCCGGGAACGCCGCGTGTCACATCCCGGCCACGGACGTGGCAGACGGTGCCCTTGCCGTCGATCGGCGGGCGGGCGATCCCGATTTCCAGCTTCACGCGCTCGGCAGTGCCTTCGCCTATAAGCAGATTGAAATTGCGGCGGACGTAAGCGCTGATCGCCTCGTCCATCTTGTCGCCGCCGGTTCGTGCTGAGCGGCAATAGGCGAGACCCTGGAGCGAGATGACGCCGACTTCGGTCGTGCCGCCGCCAATATCGACGACCATCGATCCGATCGGCTCAGTGACCGGCAGGCCCGCCCCGATCGCGGCCGCCATCGGCTCTTCGATCAGCGACACGCTGCTTGCGCCGGCATTGTTCACGGCATCGCGGATCGCCCGGCGCTCGACGCTAGTGGCCCCGGAGGGGATGCAGATCACGACTTCCGGGCCGCGCGAAAAGCGGCTGGGACCGCCGTGCGCCTTTCGGATGAAATGCTTGATCATTTCTTCGGCGACTTCGAGGTCGGCAATGACACCCTGACGGAGTGGGCGGATCGTCCGAAGATTTTCCGGCGTCTTGCCCATCATCAGCTTGGCGTCGTCGCCAACGGCGCGGACTCGCTGGACCCCGTTATGAGTTTCCATCGCGACCACCGAGGGTTCGCTGGTGACGATGCCCACGCCACGGACATAAACCACGGTATTCGCCGTGCCGAGATCGATCGCGATATCTCGCGGTGAGAAATTGAAAAGTGAACGCACTGGTCCCCGCCCCGAATCTAAATGTGAAAAGCCCCCGAGAATGAGGAGCTTAGGCGGCGGTTTTCGAAAGGCACTACGCGGTAGGGGCGTAAACCATGATGAGTGGCTTTCGCGCGTCGAATGGAGAGCGGTTAACCAAGGTGATAACGATCAATCGGGGTCGATGACTTCGGCTTCCCAGCGCTTCAGCTTGTGATCGCCTTCCCACAACTCCATCGGTTGGCCGGTGCTCCAGCCGACGGCAATCGAAATGGCCGCGTCGTCGTCGTCCGCGAAAAATTCGCGGCGATGCTCAATGTGACCGCTGTAGCGGCTCATGAAATAGAGGCGATAGCCGGCCATTCCCGCCACCCCCGCGTGGCGATTCGCACGATAACATCTATTCGCAGCCGTTACGATTGATGCGGGATAAAGGCCGTAGGTCAGCCGTTGGCCCATTCCTTCGTCTTGTCGACGATATTGAGCTCGCGCAGCAGCGCATCGACGTTTCGCGTCAGCTCGGGCAGGAAGCTCACCTGGTGGCGCGCGCCGCGATAGGCCTCCGCCATCAGGATTGCGTCGAGCAGGATGGGCACGACGAGGCTTTCCGGATCGTCGAGCTCGGCCAGCGACCGCAGGCGCTCGAGCGCTTTTCGCCTTGCCGCCTCGGTGTTGGAAAGGGCTTCGGTCCGCCCGATGAACCAGCTCATGACGCTTACTCCTGTCGAATAGTCGGTAAGAGCATATCGGACGCCTGCCGGCAGAGAAGTTCGGATGGGCGCGGCTATCGGGCGCTTGAGCGAATGAGACTGCGTGCTGCTGCCCCTTGGCAGTATGAAAAGCGCTCGCTATCAGGCCCGCCAATCGCGCTGGACAACGTCCGGTGCGTGGTCGCTCACGTGCCTTTCGGCACAGGAAAATCGCGTCAAAAGGGGAAGCATGGCCACCAAGGCTACGTCCGCTGAGGTTTCCGACACCACAGGGTCACAAGATGGAGTTCGGCGCCGCGACTTCCTGAACGTCGCGGCAGTCAGTTTCGCGGGCGTCGGCGCTGTCGCCGCGATCGCGCCGCTGCTCGTGCAGATGGCGCCGTCAGGCGACGTCCTCGCGCTGGCGACGACCGAAGTCGACATTTCGAAAATCCAGCCTGGGCAGGGCATCAAGACCACCTGGCGCAAGCAGCCGATCTTCATCCGCAACCTGATGCCGAAGGAAATCGCCGAGGCAAACGCGGTGCCGCTTTCGGAGCTGCGCGATCCGCAGACGCTGGCGGAGCGCACCAAGCCGGGCAAGCAGAACTGGCTGATCACGCTCGGCGTCTGCACCCACCTCGGCTGCGTGCCGCTGGGCATTGGCGAGGGTGAGAACCGGGGGCCGTTCGGCGGCTATTTCTGCCCATGCCATGGCTCGGCCTACGACACCGCCGCGCGTATCCGGCAGGGTCCGGCACCGAAGAACCTGGTGGTCCCTGAGTATAAGTTTACGTCGCCAACGACGGTCCAGATCGGTTGAGGTAAGAGAACAGATGAGCTTTTCCTGGGCCAAGCCTTACGAACCCAAGCATCCAGTCATGCGCTGGATCGATGAGCGTCTGCCGCTTCCGCGGGTTGTCTACGGCGCTATCGGCGGCGGTTATCCCGTGCCGCGCAATCTCAATTACTTTTGGAACTTCGGCGTCCTCGCGGGGCTGTTCCTGACCATCCAGATCATCACCGGCATTGTGCTGGCGATGCACTATACGGCATCGACCGACGGCGCGTTCAACTCGGTCAACCAGCTGATCATGCGCGACGTCAACGCGGGCTGGCTGCTCCGCTACGCCCACATGAACGGCGCGAGCTTCTTCTTCCTCGTCACCTACATCCACATTTTCCGCGGCCTTTATTACGGCTCGTACAAGGCGCCGCGTGAGCTGGTGTGGATGCTCGGCCTCGTCATTTACCTGCTGATGATGGCGACCGGCTTCATGGGCTACGTCCTGCCATGGGGGCAGATGAGCTACTGGGGGGCGCAGGTCATCACCGGCTTCTTCTCGGCCTTCCCGCTGGTCGGCGAGCCGATCCGCATCTGGCTGCTCGGCGGCTACGCGCCGGACCAGGCCGCGCTGACGCGTTTCTTCTCGCTCCACTATTTGCTGCCGTTCGTGATTGCCGGGGTCGTGATCCTGCATATCTGGGCGCTGCACATTCCGGGTTCGAGCAACCCGACCGGCGTGGACGTCAAGGACGAGCGTGACACGCTGCCTTTCCACCCGTTCTACACCGCCAAGGACGGCTGGTTCGCCGCCGTTGTCCTGCTGGTCTACGCGCTGGTGACCTATTACGCGCCGAACTACCTCGGCCACCCGGACAACTATATCCCGGCGAACCCGCTGGCGACGCCGGCGCACATCGTACCCGAATGGTATTTCTGGCCGTTCTACGCGATCCTCCGCTCCTTCACCGTGGACTTCATCTTGCCGGCGAAGCTGTGGGGCGTGCTCGCGATGTTCGCGTCGATCCTGCTGCTGTTCTTCCTGTCGTGGCTAGACAAGTCGCCGGTTCGCTCGGGCAGCTATCGCCCCGTGTTCAAGCGCTTCTTCGTCCTGCTGGTCATCGACGTTTTGATCCTCGGCTATGTCGGCGGCGCGCCGATCACGCCGCTGAACGTGGCGCTAGGTCAGGCGGCTGCGGCCTATTATTTCCTCCACTTCCTCGTGATCCTGCCACTCGTTTCGAAGTTCGAGACGACGCTCCCGCTGCCGAGCTCAATCTCGGAAAGCGTGCTTCACGGCGAGGAAGCGGAAGCCGCTCCGCTGGGGCAGAATAAGAAGCGCGGCGGCGCCGCCGCCGTCGTGCAGTAAGGGGCTCACAGACAAATGGTCCGTGTCATCGGTTTTCTCGTTGGGCTGGTCTTTGCCGGGGTCCTGCTGATCTCGCTAATCAGCAATGCGGCGACCTATTTCAGTAATCCGCCGGCGCCGCTGGCATCCGACGAGTTCCACAAGGAGCATAAGGAGCTTCATCTCGCGTCGGACGGGCCTTTCGGCAAGTTTGACAACCAGCAGCTGCAGCGCGGCTTCCAGGTCTACAGTGAAGTCTGCTCGGCCTGTCACAGCCTGAAGCTGGTGTCGTTCCGCGACCTCAAGCACATCGGCTACAACGATGCCGAGATTAAGAAGATTGCGTCGGACTGGAAGACGCAGGTGCCGTCGATCAATCCGGAAACGGGCGAGCCGGCCGGACGCAAGGCGCTTTCGTCCGACACCTTCCCGTCGCCGTTCGCGAACGAAGTTGCGGCGCGCGCTGCCAACAACAATGCGCTTCCGCCTGACCTGTCGCTGATCACTAAGGCGCGTGAGGGCGGCGCTGCCTACGTCTATTCGCTGCTCACCGGCTACGCGAACCAGGCAGGCTACAAGAACGAGAAGGGCGAAGAGCTTTTGAAGGCGTTCCCGGACGCCAAGACGCCGCCGAACTTGCACTTCAACCCGTATTTCGCAAACCTCAACATCGCGATGCCGCCGCCGCTCACGAGCGAAGGTCAGGTGAGCTACGAGGACGGAACGAAGCCGACCGTCGACCAGATGGCCAAGGACGTGTCCGCGTTCCTGGTGTGGACGGCCGAACCGAACCTCGCTAGCCGCCATGCGGCAGGCCTCGCGGTTGCGATCTTCCTGCTGTTCGGTGCGATCCTCGGTTACCTCGCCTATCAGAACCTCTGGCATGAGGCGAAGCGCGTCGTCCGGGTTACGGGTCCGCTCGATCCGGAGAACCAGGCGAAGAGCCGCCGCGCCAAGGCTAAGGAAGGTATCGCGGGCTAAGCCTTTCTAACGCAAGAGAATCCCGAAATGACGATCAGGAACGGGGCCCGTTCCTGACCGTTTGCACACCAAGTCTCCTCTAGTTGGCAGGTGTGCCATGCGTTTTAGAATCCCCTTCATCACAACCATCGCCGCCGCCGCGCTCAGCGGCTGCGCCTATGGCGATTACGGCTACGGCGGAGTTGGCGTCGGGCTGGGCTATGGCAATGGCTATTATGGCGCCAATTATGGTCCGTACGGCGGCTATGGCGCCTATCCCGGCTACTATGGCGGCCTCGGCTACGGCTGGTACGACGACTATTATTATCCGGGCACCGGCTACTACGTCTACGACAGCTACCGCCGGCCACATCGCTGGACGGACCGTCAGCGGTCATACTGGTCCTCGCGCCAACACGGGGCGATCACGATGTCAGGCACCCGCACGGCGTCTTCTACAACAATCTCCACCGAGCCGAACTGGAGCGCCTTCGAACGGCGCGACCGGACGGATCGCCGAACGAACCACCCGCGCTAGTCCTTCGCGCCTTCGGGACGACGGCGTATCAGGACGATCGACGTGAAGGTCATCACGACCTCGCCGTTCTGGTTGGTGACCGTCGTCTCGGTGCGGAAGGAGCCGATTTCGGGCTTGCTGCGTGACGGCGTCTTTTCGACGATCTTCCCGCGCACGGTGAGCGTGTCACCCGGATAGACCGGCTTCTTCCAGCGAAGTTCGTCGATGCCGGGCGATCCCAAGCCGGCCTGCTCGTGGTTGACCGAATAGCGCGCGAGCACGGCCATAGTCATTGCCGTCGTGTGCCAGCCGCTCGCAGCCAATCGTCCGAAATGAGTCTTTGCTGCTGCCTCGTCCGAAAGATGGAAGGGCTGCGGATCGTATTTGCGCGCGAACTCCAGAACTTCCTCGCGCGTCACGTCATAGGAGCCGAATTCGGTCTCCGCGCCGACGACCAAGTCTTCGAAGTAGATCATGGACGGGCGCATAGCGGCAGGCCCGGCTTGGCGTAAGACCGGCTGTTTCCTAAGCTGCGCGGGTGGCGAGCCAATCACCTGTCGGAACCCATTTTCATCCGCGCCTGATCGAGGCGGCTTTGGCGCTTAACGAGAACCGGCTGGACGTGGCGGAACGACTGCTTAAGCCGCACCTCAAGGAAGATCCGTTCGACGCCGCAGCGATCCGCATGCTGGCCGAGCTGGCGGCACGAATTGGGCGCTGGCAAGACGCGGAGAATCTGCTCCGGCGAGCGGTGGAGCTTGCGCCTGGATGGACGGCGGCGAGGGCGAACCTTGCGCTAGTGCTTGGCCGGATGGGCCGCCCCGCTGAGGCGATGGACGTGCTCAACGACGTGTTTGCGATCGAGCCTGACGATGCCAGCCACTTGAACCTCAAGGCCGCGACGCTCGGCCGCCTGGGCGACTTCGACGAAGCCATCGGCATTTACGAGCAGGTTCTTGCGCGGTCGCCCGGCCAGTCGAAAGTCTGGCTAAGCTATGGCCACATGCTGAAGACAGTCGGGCGGCAGGCGGAGGGCATCGATGCATATCGCAAGGCCATCGCCATCCGCCCGACCCTCGGCGAGGCCTGGTGGAGCCTCGCCAACCTGAAGACCGTGAAGTTCAGCGCTGTAGACGTTGAGGTGATGGAGCAGGCGCTGCTTCGGCCGGACCTCGGCGACGAGGACCGCTTCCACCTCGACTTCGCGCTAGGCAAAGCAATGCATGACCGTGGGCACGCCGACGAGGCGTTCGGCCATTATGCCAAGGCCAATGCGCTACGGCTGAAGAACCAGCCCTATGATGGCGCGCGGATGACGCGGACGGTCGACCGGTGCATCGACCTCTTCACGGCAAACGCTTTTGAAGAACGGGTAGGGGGCTGTGATGCACGGGACCCCATCTTCATTGTCGGCATGCCGCGGGCAGGATCGACACTGGTCGAACAGATCCTCGCCTCGCACAGCCAGGTCGAGGGAACGTCAGAGCTTCCCGATCTACCGGCGCTTGCGCGCAAGGTGGGCCGGTATCCGGAAGATGTGCTGGCTCTCTCGACTGAGGAGCGGCGCGAACTCGGTGAAGAATATCTCAAGCGAGCAGGCGTCCAGCGCCGAACCAACCAACCGTACTTCATCGACAAGCTGCCGAACAACTGGCTGTTCGTGCCGTTCATCCAATTGATCCTGCCTAACGCGAAAATCATCGATGCGCGGCGGCATCCGCTGGCGTGCTGCCTGTCGAACTTCCGCCAGCACTTCGCTCGTGGGCAGCCGTTCACTTACGATCTGGAGGACGTCGGTCGCTATTACGCGGACTATGTGCGGCTGATGGCGCATGTCGACGCGGTTCGGCCTGGGCGCGTTCATCGGGTGATCTACGAGCGGATGGTCGAGGATACCGAGACTGAGGTGCGCGCGCTCCTCGATTACTGCGGGCTGGATTTCGAGCCGGCGTGCCTCGAGTTTTACAAGACCGACCGCGCTGTGCGCACTGCAAGTTCGGAGCAGGTGCGGCAGCCGATCTATCGCGACGCGACCGACGAATGGCGCGCGTACGAGCCGCACCTCGGTCCGCTCAAGCGTGCACTGGGACCGGTGATCGAGGCCTATCCGGAAGCCGCGACTTGAACGCAACGGTGGCGGAACAATCGTCAGCGCTCCCCCGACAATCCGTTGACATTCACGAGGCGCTCTGTCGCAATACTGTCACTCAGCCGAATGGGGGCATTCGTAAATGACGGACCGCAAGCTTCGGGCTCTTACCTTTGGGCTCCTCGCATCGACGGCGCTTGCAACGCCGGCTTTCGCGCAAGACACGCAGCCGCAGACGACCGGCCAATCACCTGCGCCTGCCACCAATGCGACCGACGTGACGGCCCCGCCGCCGGTGGTCCAGCAAAAGCAGGACGGCAATGTTGCCGACCCGACCGAAATCGTCATCACCGCGACCAAGCGCGAGGAAAATCTCCAGAACGTCCCCATCAGCGTCCAGGCCATCGGAACGCGGCGGTTGGATCAGCTGAACATTTCGAACTTCGAGCAATACACGAAACAACTGCCCTCGGTGAGCTTCCAGTCGGCGCAGCCGGGCGTGACCGTGGTGTACATGCGCGGCGTCGCGACGGGCGGCGACGGCAACCACTCGGGATCGCTGCCCTCCGTCGGCTCCTATCTCGACGAGCAGCCGGTCACGACGATCGGCGGCACGCTCGACGTTCACATCTACGACATCGCCCGCATCGAAAGCCTCGCCGGTCCTCAGGGAACGCTCTACGGCGCATCGAGCGAGGCGGGTACGATCCGCATCATCACCAACAAGCCGGAGCTGGGGAAGACCTACGGCCGGGTCGACGGAGAGCTTAACTCTGTCGCGCACGGCGGCGTGGGCGGCAAGCTCGAGGGCATGATCAATCTGCCAGTGGCCAAGAACATCGCGTTCCGCGGCGTCGCTTTCTACCAGAAGGACGCCGGCTTCATCGACAATATCTTCGGCACGCGGACTTACTATCTGCCGAGCGAAGGCCTGGTCCCGCCGCTGACGGTCACCAATGCAGGGCTCGAGAAGAAGAACAAGAACGACGTCGACACCTATGGCGGCCGCGCCGCGCTGAAGGTCGATCTCGACGACAATTGGACGGTGACGCCGACCTTCATGTACCAGAAGATGAAGTCGAACGGCGCGTTCTTCTTCGATCCGAATCTGGGCAAGTACAAGATCGACCGCTTTCAGGACGACGTCCGCAAGGACCGGTTCTGGCAGGCCGCACTGACCGTTCAGGGCAAGATCGCCAATTTCGACGTGACCTATGCCGGCGCCTACATGGACCGCACGACCTATTCGGTTCAGGATTACGCCGACTACACGGACGCCTACGACCAGCTCTATGCGAGCTATGGCGGCCTCGCTTATTTCCCGCTCGTCGACCATGTGACGTCGGATGCGCCGCCGTACGGCAATTATATCAACCCGCAGCAGTTCATCATCGGCACCGACCATTTCAAGAAGATGAGCCAGGAGCTGCGCTTTGCATCCCCGGTCGACCAGCCGTTCCGAGTGATCGCGGGCCTCTTCTACCAGCGGCAATCGAACCTTATTCACCAGGACTACAAGGTCACCGGCCTTGCGCCCGAAGTGTCAGTCAACGACCACCCTGGAACGCTGTGGCTGACGCAGCAGAAGCGCGTCGACAAGGATTATGCGGCGTTCGGCGAAGCGAGCTATGACATCTTGAAGAATGTCACGCTCACGGCCGGTGGACGTTATTACAAGTTCGACAACAGCCTGATCGGGTTCTTCGGTTTCGGCCGCAATCCCGGCATCGATCCGGCTGATGGCCGTCCCTTCTCCGCCTTCCCATTCAATGCTGGTATGAGCAGCCGCACGGGCGTTGCAGGCTGCTACCTCGAAAACGGCATGACACTTCGCGAGGCATATCTCGCGGGCATCCCGATTCCCGCTTTCCTGCCCGCGGCGGTTAGCGGCGGCCCGTGCACCAACCTCGGCGTGTTCTCCAACGGCACGGTCAAGCCGAAACGCGTCAAGGACAGCGGATTTATCTATCGCCTCAACGGGACCTGGAAACCGCGCCCGGGCGTGATGCTTTATGCGACCTGGTCCAAGGGCTTCCGCCCCGGCGGCATCAACCGGCGCGGCGAGATAGAGCCCTACGCCGCCGACTTCCTGATCAACTATGAGCTTGGCTGGAAGACGACGTTCGGCCGCGTGCGGTGGAACGGCGCTGTTTATCACCAGCGCTGGAAGAAGTTCCAGTTCAGCTTCCTCGGCCAGAACAGCTTCACCGAGATTCACAACGGCAAGGACGCCGACATCAACGGCATCGAGACCGATGTGAACTATGTCGCCGGCGGCCTGACACTCAACGCCGCGATGGCCTACACCGACGCCAAGACCAAGGGGAACGTGTGCGGCGACTTCTCCGACACGACGCCCGGTTGCAGCCTAAGCTTCAACTCGGTTCCAAGCGGCAGCCGCCTGCCGGTGACACCGAAGTTCAAGGGCTCGGCAACGGCCCGTTACACGTTCCCCGCTTGGGGCGATGTGAAGGCGCACGTGCAGGGCGGCATCGCCTACAAGGGCTCGGCGCTCGCATCTTTGCGGTCGCTCCAGTTGCAGTCCGGCACCTTCTTGCTCGTCGATCCCAATTCCTACTTGGGCAAGATCCGTTCTTCGACCGTGGTCGACCTTTTCACCGGGCTGGACTGGCCGACGTGGAACGTCGAAGCTTTCGTCACCAACGTGTTCGACAGCACCGACGAGCTGTCGCGCGGCGTGAACTGCGGAAGCTGCACCCGGACGTTGATCGTCCCCGGACGGCCGCGGACGATCGGCATCCGGGCCGGGATGAAATTCTGAACTTCACCGCGGCGTGAAACGCGCCGCGGCCATTCGGGTTGAAGCGGAATGACTTCTGCTCGAACTTCCGCAACTGCCGTCCGCTATGCACTTGCAATCGTAGCACTCGCCGCCGTGTGGCTGGCGATGCTGCTGCTCGGCGGCGGCCCAGTCGACCGCTCGATCTACGAAGCGCTGTACGCCGGGAATCATCCAGCGCTCGTCGCCGTGGCGCGAGGTTTCACCCTTCTCGGGGAGCCCACCGTTCTCATCGCCGCGAGCGTCATCGCCGCAATTGGGCTGTGGCTTGCCGGTCATCGACGGCTGCCTGTCGTCGTCATCGCGGTGACGATGCTTGGCCGCGGACTGAGCGAGGCGCAGAAATACTGGATTGCGCGCGCCCGACCGGATTTCGAATCTCACCTGGTCGTAGTGAAGACTCAGTCGTTTCCGAGCGGCCACGCGAACAGCTCGATGATCTTCTACTTGATGCTGGCGCTAGTCCTGACGGAGGGCGGCAAGTGCCGGCGGCCCGCGGTGGCCGGCGCAATCATGCTTTCGCTGTGCATCGGCCTCAGCCGCGTGATGCTTGGCGTTCACTGGCCAAGCGACGTCGTCGGCGGATGGGCATTCGGAATGCTGTGGGTGCTGCTGACGTTGCGGATGGCGCAACGGTTCGTGGAGCGGGACATCAGACGTTGAAGCGGAACAGCATAACGTCGCCGTCCTGCACCACATATTCCTTGCCTTCCGACCGCAGCTTGCCGGCATCGCGTGCGCCCGCTTCGCCGTTGCACTTTACGAAATCGGCGAACGCGATCGTCTCGGCGCGGATGAAGCCACGCTCAAAATCCGTGTGGATCTCGCCCGCAGCCTCGGGCGCCTTGGCGCCGCGATGGACCGTCCAGGCGCGCGCCTCTTTCGGGCCAGCGGTGTAGAAGGTGATGAGGCCGAGCAACTCGTAGGCCGCGTGGATCATGCGGTTGAGGCCTGTCTCATGCAGGCCGAGGTCTGACAGGAACACCTCGCGCTCTTCGTTCGGAAGGGTCGCGATCTCGGCCTCGATGGCAGCCGAAATCACAACTGCCTTGGCGTTTTCATTCGCCGCCTTGGCGAAGACCCGCTCGGACAGGGCATTGCCGCTGGCCGCTTCGCCTTCGTCGACGTTGCAGACGTAGAGGACGGGCTTGGCGGTCAGCAGTTGGGCTCGTTGGAGCGCCTTTTCTTCCTCGACATCCTTGGGCTGCGTCAGGCGCGCGGGCTTCGAGGCCCGGAGCAGGTCGAGCGCCTGGCTGAGCACCGACGCTTCGATCTTCGCTTCCTTGTCGCCCTGCTGCGCCTTCTTGACGAGGTTGGGCACGCGGCGCTCGAGGCTGTCGAGGTCGGCGAGCATCAGCTCGGTCTCGACGGTCTCAGCGTCGGCGATCGGATCGACGCGTCCCTCGACGTGCGTCACGTCGCCGCCTTCGAAACAGCGCAAAACGTGAACGATAGCGTCCACCTCGCGGATGTTGGCGAGGAACTGGTTGCCCAGTCCTTCGCCCTTGGACGCGCCGCGGACGAGACCGGCGATGTCGACGAACTCGATCTGGGTCTCGATCTCCTGCGCCGAGGCCGCGATCTTCGCGATCTCGTCGAGGCGTTTGTCGGGCACGGCGACGCGGCCGACGTTCGGTTCGATCGTGCAGAAGGGATAGTTCGCCGCCTGCGCGGCGGCGGTCTCGGTCAAGGCATTGAATAGCGTCGATTTGCCAACGTTCGGCAGGCCAACGATGCCGCAGCGGAAGCCCATGGTCTCTCCAGTGAGGGGGAACGCGCAAGCCGTTAGCCGCTGCGGGCGCGGAGGAGAAGGCCTGCTGTGCCGACGCCCTCCGGAATATTACCTAGTCAGGCGCGGGGGGATCCTCGCTAGTAAGCTGCAGCGACTTCAACCAAGTGCTTGATAACAAGGAGAATATGATGTCCGCGCCAGTAGTCGATATTTGCGTTCACCATGCGCCTAACGGACTATCCGACCGCATAGCCTATGGCTTCACCAAGACGCTGCGGTTCTGCGCCGACACCTTCTTCGCCAAGCGCTACGGTCACCGTGCGATCGTCCTGGAGACCGTAGCTGCAGTTCCGGGCATGGTCGGCGCGACCATCAACCACCTGAAGTGCCTCCGCCGCATGTGCGACGACAAGGGCTGGATTCGAACGCTCATGGACGAAGCGGAAAACGAGCGCATGCACCTCATGACCTTCATCGAGGTGGCGAAGCCGACGCTATTCGAGCGGCTTGTGATCCTCGGCGTGCAATGGGTCTTCTATCTCGCCTTTTTCGCGCTCTACCTGGTCTCGGCCAAGACTGCGCACCGGGTAGTCGGCTATTTCGAGGAAGAGGCGGTGTTCAGCTACACGCTTTACCTGAAGGAAATTGACGAGGGCCGGAGCAAGAATGTGCCGGCTCCGGAAGTGGCCAAGCGCTATTGGAACCTGCCGGACAGCGCCACCTTGCGTGACGTCGTCCTGGTGGTTCGTGCCGACGAGGCGCACCACCGCGACGTCAACCACGGCTTCGCCAACGAGCTCGGCGGTATCGCGGTCGACAAGGCGCGCATGGCCCCGTCGCCCTATCATGAGAGCGGCATCAAGATCGCCGCCTGACCTCAGGCAAAATTGAATGAAACACTGAGGCGCTCCCCGCGGCCAGTCCCGGGGAGCACTTCATGCCTGAGCCAGCTTTCCCATAGCAGCAGCAGTGCCGGTTGCGGCTGGATCGTTACGAAGGATTGAAGTTCCACCGGCGCGTCGGTCCGCCTGGTCGGCGCCGCCATCATCAAAGGCAGGCGGGGATCCTCGAACCTGATCGCCCCCGAACCCTTCGGCACTTCCACGTAAAGCGTGCCCGAGATGACGCTGTGCGGGTGGATGTGCGCGCTGTGATGGCCGGGCCCGCGGAGCAAATTCACCCACAGGCTGTCGAGCCTCGGCTTGCGCACAAGGTCGAAGGCGCAATCCTCTGAGAAGGCGACGGCATGCTTCGTCAGCAGCTTAGAGAGGTCGCCAAAGGCCGGGTCGCGGCGCGGCAGATCATTAAGAGAGGCGTAGCTGGTATAGCCAGTGTAACGGTGCTCGCGGCTCCAACGGATGCCAGCCACATCGTCCTCGGACAGCGCGCGGATCGAATGCGCGAGATCATCGAGCAATGCTTCATCCTCGAGCATTGCTTCGTACAGCTTCGTGACGAACAGGCTGCGGCTCATTCGCTTTGCTGCATTCGGAGCGCGACTTCGCTCATGAAGCGGGCGTCGTCGCCGTCCGCCAGCCATTCCGCTTCCGCGGCGATAGCGGCGAGCATGTCGGACAGCGGTTCCATCTCGATCTTGGCATAATTGCCGAGCACGTGAGGCGTCACGAGATCCTTCCGGCCGGGGCCGGGGTGCCCGATCCCGATGCGGACGCGGCGGAATTCGGGGCCGAGGCTGGCGTCGATGGAACGCAGGCCATTGTGTCCGGCGAGACCGCCGCCGACGCGCACCTTCACCTTGAATGGCGCGAGGTCGAGCTCGTCATGGAAGACGGTCAGCGCTTCTTCGTCCAACTTGTAGAAGCGGAGCGCCTGCTGAACGGCGTCGCCGCTGTCGTTCATGAACGTTTGCGGCTTCAGCAGCAGGACGCGATGGCGCCCGATACGCCCTTCGGCGATGAGGCTGCGGAATTTCTTCTGCCATGGACCGAAGTCATGCACTTCGGCGATGATGTCGGCCGCCATGAAGCCGACATTGTGCCGGTGCAGCGAATATTTCGCGCCGGGATTCCCGAGGCCGACCCATAATTGCATCGGCGTCCCCTAGCGTGTGCGACGCGCAAAAAGAAACCGCCCGCCGGTGAGGGCGAGCGGTTCCTGAATTCAAGAAGGGAAAGCTTAGCCTTCGGACTCTTCCGAACCTTCGCCTTCGGTCTCGCCTTCCTCGGCGCCGCCCTCGACGGTCGGGACTTCGCCAGCCGCGGCAGTCTCTTCCTCTTCGGACTTCATTGCCGACGGAGCGACGATGGTGGCGACCGTGAAGTCGTCTTCCGTGTTCGCCGGCGTGACGCCGTTCGGCAGCTTGACGTTGCTGATGTGGATCGAATCGCCGATCTCCAGCCCGTCGAGCGCGATGTGGATCTCGCTCGGGATGTGGGCCGCGTCGCAGACGATTTCGAGTTCGTGGACGACGACGTTCAGGACGCCGCCGCGCTTCAGGCCCGGCGAGGCTTCTTCATTGTCGAACCGCATCGGGACCGCAACGTGCACCTTGGTGTGCTCGCCGATCCGCAGGAAGTCGACGTGGATCGGCCGGCTCGTCACCGGGTGGAAATCCACGGCCTTCGGTAGCGTACGGTGCGGCTTACCCTGGAAATCGATCATCACGACCGAGTTCATGAAGTGGCCCGTTGAAAGCATCTTGTTGAGAAGCTTCTCCTCGACATGGATCGAGAGAGGTTCCTTCTTCTCGCCGTAAACCACGGCGGGTACCCGTCCATCGCGGCGCAGTGCACGGGAGGCTCCCTTGCCAAGCCCGTCGCGCGCTTCGGCGGGCAGCGTCAGCTGATCGCTCATTTCGCATTCTCCGATTACAAAAATGTCCCCGCCACGCCTCCAGGGATGACCATGGCTAAGGGATGCGGCGCCCTAGTGCAGGAGCGCCGGAAACGCAAGTTTCAGCGCTTCAGTTGACGCGTGTCGAGTAGATGCCGCGCTCGCCCAGCTGCACCAGCACGCTGTCCTTGCCGGCGAGATGGCCGGCGCCGACCGCCACGAACACTGTGCCTGGCGTCTGCATGCGGGCGCGAATCCAGTCCGCCCAGCGCCCGTTACGCTCGGTGAACATCACGCGGTAAGTGTCCGGCGAGCTGTTCTCGAGATAGCTTAGCATGTGGACGAAAACGCTCTGGTCGCCGCGCTTCCAGGCAGACTGCATGTCGGCCATCGATTTCGAGAGGTTAAGCGTCGAATCTTTCGCAGTAGCCGTGGTCGTCGCCGGCGTTGGCTTCATGGTCGCGAACATGTTGATCTGAGACTCGAGCGTTTCGAGCCCTTCGACCGGCTTCCCTTCGGCGTCGGCGGCGTGGCGAAGCACCATGTCGGCTCCATTCCCGACCTGCATGCCCTGCGCCTTGCCAGCGTTGATGGCCATCCGCGTGCTGGCGAGGAAGGAAGCCGAGGGAGCGACGACGCGAAGCGGTTGTGACGCCGCGGGGCCGACAATGACGGGCTTTCCAGCATGTTCCGGGATGACAGTCTCAAGAACCAGCTCATCGGATTGCTCAAATGCATCCTTGACCTGGTCGTTGAACCACTCGCCCTTGCCGTCGAGAGCGTGGAAAGTGCCGAAGATGTAAACGGTCGTGTCGTTGTCGCTGACCACGAACATTGCCGGATTAGTCTTCGTATTTACCGGGGCGGCAGCCGGAGCAGCGGCGGGCACCGCGGGAATCGCGGCGGCTAATGAGGCGGCGGCCAGTACAGCAAGCATCCTACACCCTCCCGGGTATGAGCCGGTCGTAGGGGATGCGACTTGCCAAGAGAGTCCGTACAATCCCGGAGAATACGCGCTGTACGTGCCAATTCCGTGGCGGAGATAAGCCCGCAAAGCAGCTCTCAAAGCGCATCAGACCCCCCAGCCCGATACCTAGAGATGATGGTCACCGACAGATTAAGAAATGTCTAGCGCATTCCGTAAAATGCGAATTCTTCTCGACGGATAGGCGCCACGGCGCGCCAGTCGCGGCATTATTGGATGCGGCGGACGCGATAACCTTCGCGCTGAAGCAGGTCGATGACCGAATCGCGCCCGGCCAAATGGCCCGCGCCTACAGCGAGCATGACCGCGCCGGGCTGGCGCATCCGCTGTTCGATCCACCTGCTCCAGTTGGCGTTGCGCTGCTTGATCAGCGCCTGTTCGAGCTCCGGCGAACCCGCAAGGTCCCGGTTGAAGGAGCGGGCGATGCCGGCAACGTCCCCGCGAGCCCAGGAGGCCAGCATTTCTTGGAAGTCGGTGCTCATCGACTTGCCCTCTTCGATCGCCCCTTCGAGGAGCTGCCGCTGAGCCTTCTCCGGCAACTTGTCGAAGAAGCCGAGCTGTTCCATGTTCGTCTCAAGCTCACCGATCGGCTTGCCCTGACCCGAGAAGCTGTTGCGAAGGACGATCTCCACGCCCTCCTGGCCTTTCAGGCCCATGTCCTTGAACTGATTGCCGAGCAGGATGAAGGCGGCCGCCCAGGTTTCCATGCGGTCGAAGGCCTGGGGCGGGAAGCCGCTCTTCTTTATCGAGCGGGCGAGCGCGGGGCGGCTTTTCGGGTCGACGCGGTCGGCGAGCGGCGGAAGATTCGGCGTGTTGAAGGCGAGCGCAGCCATCGCGCTCATCAGCTTGGTGGGATCCTTCTGATCGACGATGGTCTCGACCATGAGCTGCTGGGACGTCCCGACGGCCTGATCGAGCTTCGCCGAGCGCCAGCTGTAGTTTTCCGGCAGCAAATGGATGGTGCCGAACAGATAGATGGTCGTGTCCGCGTCGGACACCGACCACAAGGCCGGGCGAGCGACCGCCGCCCTCGCGGTGGCGGGGACGGCCGATCCCAGCGCGAGCAGGGCGGCGACGGGAGCGAACAAGCGCTGGAGCAGCTTTTTCATCATGCCTTCCGAATGTGGGCCTTAGGGTTTAGGTCCTCAAGCTTGCCGTTTCCTGAAGAGCGACTTGCCCCTCTGCGACGCATCCGCCAAAGCCCCGCCTTAACGACAAACTGGCATCTGACGGGGCGCATTTCTTGAGCTTGAGCTTCCAGGACCTGATCCTCACGCTCCACCGCTATTGGGGCGCGCAGGGCTGCGTCCTCCTGCAGCCCTACGACATGGAAATGGGGGCGGGGACTTTCCATCCGGCCACCGTACTGCGTTCGCTCGGGCCTGATCCGTGGCGCGCCGCCTACGTGCAGCCGTGCCGCCGCCCGACCGACGGGCGCTACGGCGAAAATCCCAACCGGCTTGGCTCTTATTACCAGTACCAGGTCGTGCTGAAGCCGAGCCCGGACAATCTGCAGGAGCTCTATCTCGGCAGCCTGGCCGAGATCGGAATTGACCCGCTGAAGCATGACATCCGCTTCGTCGAGGACGACTGGGAAAGTCCAACTCTGGGCGCCTGGGGCCTCGGCTGGGAAGTCTGGTGCGACGGGATGGAGGTGACGCAGTTCACTTACTTCCAGCAGGTCGGCGGGTTCGAATGCCGGCCGGTGACGGGAGAGCTGACATACGGGCTCGAACGGCTGGCCATGTACATTCAGGGCGTGGACAACGTCTTCGACCTCAAATTCAACGACGCAGGGGTCAGCTACGGCGACGTGTTCCGCGAAAACGAGTTCGAAATGTCGACCTACAATTTCGAGGTCGCTGACACGGACTCCCTGTTCGACCTGTTTCGAAAGGTGGCCGTCGAGTGCGAGCGTTGCCTAGAGGCCAAGCTGCCAATCCCGGCCTATGAGCAGGCAATCAAGGCCAGCCACGTCTTCAATACGCTGCAGGCGAGGGGGGTCATCTCCGTCGCCGAACGGCAGGCCTACATCGGCCGGGTCCGCGATCTCGCGAAGGCGGCGTGCGGCGCCTGGCTGGAGCGGGCCGCCTGATGGCTGATTTCCTGCTCGAACTGTTGTCGGAAGAAATCCCGGCGCGGATGCAGGCGAAGGCGCGCAACGACCTCGCGCGGCTATTCGCGGAGCATGTCGAAGCGGCTGGCCTATCTGTCGGTCCGATCGACACGCATTCGACGCCGCGGCGGCTGGTTCTGCTTGCCCGCGATGTCGCGGATGCGACCGAGGCGAGCCGCGAGGAACTGAAGGGTCCGCGCACCTCGGCGCCGCCGCAGGCGCTTGAGGGCTTCCTGCGCAAGACGGGGTTACTGCGAGAGCAGTTGATAGAGCGAGACGGTGTGTATTTCGCCTTGGTCGAAAAGCCAGGCCAGTCTTCCGCTGTAATACTCGCGGACACGGTCACTCGCATCATCAATGACTTTCCGTGGCCCAAGTCGATGAGGTGGGGCGACGGCCAATTGCGATGGGTGCGGCCCCTTCAAGGCATTGTTGCGATACTCGGCGAGTCCATCTTGCCCGGTTTCATGGGCGACGTTGTCGCTGGTGCTACGACCGTCGGCCACAGATTCCATCATCCCGGACCAATCACCGTCGGCGGCGCGAACGATTATGTCGAGAAGCTGCGCGCCTGCCACGTCATCGTCGACCAGAACGAGCGCGAGCAGATCATCCGCACCGAAGCGCAGAAGGCGGCGACCGACGCCGGCCTGACGCTGCTGGAGGACGAGGGCTTGGTGGTCGAGAACGCGGGCCTTACCGAGTGGCCGGTGCCGCTGCTCGGCCGTTTCGATCCTGAATTCCTCGATGTGCCGCGCGAAGTGATCGTGCTCACGATGCGCACGAACCAGAAGTATTTCGCCTGCACGGGAGCGGACGGGCTGCTGGCGCCGGCGTTCGTCTGCGTCGCGAACATCGCTGCCAACGACGGCGGCGCGGCAATCGCGGAGGGGAATACACGGGTCCTCGCAGCGCGCCTGTCGGACGCCCGCTTCTTCTGGGAACAGGACCTCAAGGTCCCGCTGGAAGAGCAGGCGAAGAAGCTCGACGGCATCGTCTTTCACGAGAGGCTGGGCACGGTCGCTGCAAAGGTCGACCGGATAGCGAAGATCGCACGCTGGCTGGCGGAGCAGGGATTCGTCAATGCCGATCCTCAGCAGGCCGAACGAGCAGCTCGCCTCGCAAAAGCGGATCTCGTGACCGGCATGGTCGGCGAGTTTCCGGAGCTCCAAGGCATCATCGGCGGCCATCTCGCGCGTGCGCAAGGCGAACCGGACGATGTCGCCAACGCGATCCGCGACCATTATGCCGCGCCCGGCGCCCCCGTCTCCGCGGCTGTCGCGCTGGCGGACAAGCTCGACACGATCGCCGCGTTCTTCGCGATCGACCAAAGGCCGACGGGTTCGAAAGATCCGTTTGGACTTCGCCGGGCGGCAATCTCGTCGATCGATATCATCGTCAGCAACGGCCTGAGACTCAACCTGACTGGCGCCGTGCGCGGGACGCTGGCCAATCTCGCTGGACAGCTTGGCGGCGACGGCAATGTTCACCGGCTCGATCGGACGGCGCCTGAGGTCATCGCTTTCTTCGCCGACCGCCTGAAAGTGCAGCAGCGCGACGCGGGCGTGCGGCACGATTTGATCGATGCGGTGTTCTCGCTTGGGGGCGAAGACGATCTGGTGAGGCTTCTGGCGCGCGTGAACACATTGCAGCAATTCGTGGAAACGCCCGAGGGCGCTGACCTTCTGACCGCCTACAAGCGTTCGGCCAACATCCTGAAGAAGGAAGACTGGACCGGGCCGCAGGTTCTGAGCTCGCGCGAGGAGCAGGGGATCCCGCAGACGGGCGAGGAAGACCCGCTCGTCCTCGTCGAGGAGCCCGGAATGCGTGAGGCTATTGCCGAGATGGCTTTGGGAACGGCCGGCGCGGACCTGCCGCAGGAGCGGGCCCTGATCGCCGCCCTCGACGACGCCGAACCCAAAGCCTCGTCAGCAATCGAAAGCGAAGACTTCACGGCAGCGATGGCGGCGCTGGCCTCGCTCAGGAAGCCGATCGACGACTTCTTCGATCATGTCACGGTCAACGATCCGGACTCCGCCAAGCGGGAGCGGCGCCTAAACCTGCTAATGCGGTTCCGGGACGCCGTGAACGGCGTCGCCGACTTCTCGAAAATCGAAGGCTAGTTAGAGCGGCCGGTCGTCGACCGGATCACGGCCGCTTCTGACCGCGGCGCCTCGCAGCGAATCACGCTCACGCCATTCGCGTTCCTGCGCTGTCCAATCTTTCTCGCGCTCCGCATGCGCCTTTTCCAATTCGCGGCGACGTTCTACCTCGCCGTCGTAACGCGCCTTCCATTTGCGGCGGCCGCCGGTGGTCAGGAACACGCCGACCAGCAGGCCGAGCAGGAAAACCAAGCCGTAGATGATCCATACGTTCGGATCGGTCGTAACGCTCATTTCGTATCCCCAACAACGATGATGCCGCACCCATTACGCATGGGCGCGGCATCGCGTTCCGGAACTGGCGTTTAGCCGTGCAGGAAGCTGTCGTTGATGGAACAGGCTGCCGGACCCAGAATGACGATGAACAGGGTCGGCAGAATGAACAGGATGAGCGGTACGGTCATGATCGCCGGCAGACGCGCAGCCTTCTCTTCCGCGCGCATCATGCGCTCGTTGCGGAACTCGGCCGAGAGCACGCGCAGGGCCGAAGCGAGCGGCGTACCGTATTTCTCGGTCTGGATCATGGTCGTGACGACGCCGCGGACGGCTTCGAGATCGACGCGGTTGGCGAGATTCTCGAACGCCTGGCGACGTTCCGACAGGAAGCCTAGCTCGATGGCGGTCAGGCCAAACTCGTCGCCGAGCTCCGGATAGGCCTTGCCGAGTTCCCTCGACACGCGGCCGAAGGCGGCGTCGACGGTTAGACCGGCTTCAGCGCAGATGACGAGAAGGTCGAGCGCGTCGGGCAGACCCTTGCGGATCGCGTGGCTGCGCTTCGTGACCTTGTTCTTCAGCCAGATGTCCGGGGCTTTGTAGCTGCCGACCAGCACGCCAGCGACCGTCATGTAACGGCGCAGCCAGCCCCACTCGGGGAACATGCCCATGCCGTACAAGGCAACCACGATTGCGACGCCGAGGACGACCGGGAGAACGAACCGGGCGAAGATAATGAAGAAGGCGAGATCCTTGGTACGGATACCGGCCTGCATCAGCTTCTGCTGAGTCTTCTTCAGCTGGTCGTCCTGAAGCATCTTGAACTGCGTCAGGATGCCGCGGACGCGGTCAGCGGCCTGGTTGCGGTTCGTAAGGCTCTTGCGCTTGTTGGTCGACGCAACGATGCCGGCCTTGAGCTGCTCGCGACGCTCGTTGAGCGCCTTGACGCGGCGGGCCATGGGATCCTTCACCGTCGTCGCCGCATAGATTGCGAGCATCACGGCGAAGGTTGCGACGGCACTGAGCATCGTCGCGATGTAGATGACGTCGAAACCGAGAACGGTCGGTCCGGAGGCGGGTGCAGCCTGCATGTTCTACCTTGCCTCCCTTAGATCTCAAAGTTGCACATCTTGGCCATGATGAAGGCACCGATGCCCATCCAGACCATCCCGCCGAGCCCGGCGACCATCAGACGCTGATCGGAGAAAAAGCCGCCCATGTAATGAGGGTTAATCATCCAGACCATTGTGAACACCACGAACGGAAGCGAACCGACGATGTATGCCGAAGCCTTTGATTCCGAGCTCATCGCGCGGATCTTGAGCTTCATCTGGGCGCGCTTGCGGAGCACGTCGGACAGGTTCGACAGGGTCTCTGCCAAGTTACCGCCAGTCTCCCGCTGGATAGCGAGGGTGATGACAAAGAACTGGAATTCCGGGGTGCCGAGACGGTCAGCCGTATCCTGAAGCGCGGCCTCCATCGTGCGGCCGATCTTCATCTTGTCGGACACCAAGCGAAACTCCAGTCCCACCGGGCCCTGGATTTCCGAGGCAACGATGCCAAGCGTTTCCGTGATCGGCAGACCCGACCGCAGGCCGCGCACCATCAGCTCGATCGCGTCCGGGAAGTTCGAATTGAACTTATTTACCCGGCGATTGATCATCTTGCCGATGACGAAGTGCGGTCCGCCGATGCCAAAGAATAGGCCGAGCAGGAGCGACAGGATGAAAGGCGCACCCTTGAAGGTCAGTCCGATCGTGATCGCCGCAACGATGCCGATGCAGATCAGCGCATATTTGCCGAGCGTGATCTCCTTGCCCGTCATCTCCAGCCGCTTGCGCAGCAGGGCAGGCTTGGGGATCAGCGTCGAGGCATAGCCTTCAAGCTTGCTCGAGCGCTGCGCAAAGAGCTTGCGGATCTGCGCCTGGGCATTGCCGGCGATCACATCACCGTGCCGCTCGCGGATCAGTTCGACGCGACGCTTCACCGATTTGCTCGGAGAGGGGCCGCTCATGGCCATGTAGCCGAGGCCGACGGCGCCGACGAGACCGATGAGGATGATCAACCAGAGCATGAGTGCCTTCGCCTCTCAATCTTGCCAGCGGCGCGTTGCGGCGCCGGCAGGGAACGGGTGTACGCTTAGGCGGCTTTGTCCTTGGGCTTGCTCAGCATCGACTTCAGATTATCGACGAGAGACTTTGCCCCGGCCGCAGCCGCGGACTCGGTCGCAGCACCTTCTTCGCTCGCATGACTGAGAACGACGCTCGACAGTTGGTTGAACGGCGCAGCCATCTTCCCGCTGGCGACTTCCGCAAGCGGCTTACCGAGCTTGGCGGCCTGGGCGGCCAGCTTCGCGTCGTACGGGAAGGCGATATCCACCGGACGCTCGATCGACTGTTCGAAGTCCTTGCGGCTGATCTCGAGCGCACCTCCCGAGGGGACGCCGTTGGCAACGACGACAACCTTGGTCTGCGGCGCATTCGACTTGAGCCAGGCGAGTACGCGGATCGTGTCGCGAGTGCCGGCGAGCGTGAGCTCGGCGACCACCACGGCAACGTGCGCGTCGTGGACCAAGTGCGGATATTGAATCAGCATGTGGCGCGGGAGGTCGAGCACGGTGGATTCGAAGGCGTTCCGCATCTCTTCCTGGAGTTGGAAGAAAGCGGTGCCGTCGGTGACCAGCGGCTGGTTGATCGGCGCTTCCGCCGACAGAACCGACAGACGCTCGTTGGCGCGAACCATCGCACGCTCGATGAACAAGCCGTCGATGCGGCTTGGGTTCTCGATGGCGTCGGTCAGGCCGCGGCCGGGCTCGAGGTCGAGTGCCAGCGCGCCTGTGCCGAAGTGGACGTCGAGGTCGAGGAGGGCGGTCGAACGACGCGCCTTCTCACCAAGCAGCCACGCCAGCGACGTTGCGATCGTCGAAGCACCGACGCCGCCACGGACGCCAATGACGGCGGCCATCACGTGCGGCTTGTCGGCCTGAGCCTCGCCGCGCGGTCCTGACAGGATCATCTGCGCATGCGCAAAGGTGTCGCGCAGCTGGTCAACCGTGAAGGGCTTCAGCAAATAGTCGTGGATGCCGCTCGCGACGAGGTCGCGATAGAGGCGGACATCGTTGACCGCGCCGGCCGCGATGACGATCGTGCCCGGCTCGCAAACTTCCGCGAGCGCGTTGATGTCGTTGAGCGGATCGCCCGACTCGCTGAGGTCCACGAACAGGATGTTCGGGCTCGCCGAGACGGAGAGCGACTGGACCGCGTTGCGCAGCCCGCCCTTGTTGACCTTCTCCGGCGACCAGCCGTGCTCGACCGCAACCGGGCGCAGCATGTCCGCCGTGGCATCGTCGCACACGAAGGCGGTGAAGGGATCACGCAAACCTGCGCGAGCCTGGAACGGAGCGTTCATTATCAGTTCCCCTTCGTCGTAACTTGCTCAAGACCCTTCGTGCCGGTCGGCGCCTGCGAGCGGTAGTAATTGACCGCCTTGGTGCCGGTGCGCGGGTCGACAACCGTCGTGCCCTCGCGGCCGTGGAGAAGATCTTCCGGATTGGCGATCTGCTGGGCCAGAGCCGAGTTGACGCCGCAACCGAAGTTGGAAGTCGTGCGGTTCTGGAAGTTCGGCTGCGACGGGATGCGCCAGTTCGGGCAGCCCGGGACCTCGGCGCGAGCGCGGGTCACGACCACGCGAACGCTGCCGGGAGCAACCGCACCGGCCGTGACCGGTGCACCCGGTTGGACCAGCATGCCATAATTGCCCGCAACCTGAGCGACATCGTATCGAGCCGCATCGGCGCCAGGCGCATCGACGTAGATCGAATCGCCATATCCGAGGTCGAGACCGCGGAACCAGCTGTCGAGTCGGCCCTTTTCAACGGGCGAAAGCATCCCGCCAGAGGCAGCCGCATCGAATACATAGTCGGCGCGGGTCACCACCGGAACATTGACCGCTTCCACGCCACGATCGGGAAGATCGTGCGGCGTGTAGCCGCAGCCGGCGAGCGCCGCCGTGGCAACCATCAGAAGACCGAAGTTCGAACGCATGGCAGCATCCTTCCTAAGCGAGCGGCGGGTCACAGCTTGAAGCCCGGAGCAGCAGTTGCGGCAGCACCACCGGCCATGCCGGGGGCGGGAGCCGGGACGCGGGCGGGACTGCCGCTAACGCCCTTGAAAACCTGGCCCTCGAGCTGGCGCTCAGCGTCGTTCGGGGCACGATAGCCGTCGATCGGCATTGCCATCCGGCCGGAAATCGGACGCACCAGGTACGGCGTGACGATGATCACCAGTTCAGTTTCCTGACGACGGAACTTCGTCGAGCGGAACAGCGAGCCAAGGATCGGCAAGTCGCCAAGCAGCGGCGTCTTATCGAGACCATTCGAGGCGGTGTTGCGGAGCAAACCGGCCATCATCAGGCTCTGGCCTGAGCCAAGCTCGACGGTCGTCTCGGCGCGACGCGTGGTCAGCGCAGGGACCTTGTAGCCGTTGAGATTGACGCTGCCGGCATCCGACAGTTCGCTGACTTCCGGGCGAACGCGCATCGAGATGCGGCCGTCCTGAAGCACGATCGGTGTGAAGGCGAGGCCAACGCCGTACTGCTTGTACTCGATCGTAACCGCGCCAAGCGACTGCGACACCGGGATCGGGAACTCACCGCCGGCCAGGAAGCTGGCGGTTTCACCCGAAAGCGCGGTCAGAGTCGGCTCAGCCAGGATCGTGACCAAGCCGTCAGTCTCGGCAAGGTCGAGCGCGCCCGTCAGGTCGAGACCAAAGAGCTTGCCGGCTGCACCGAGGGTGCCGCCGCCGACGATCGGGCTGAGTACGCGGAACGGGTTCCCGCCAGCAGCGGGCGTTCCCTGTCCGATACCGAACTTGAAGCCGCTGGTGGAGTCGGTCGAGAAGAGGTTGACCCCGATCTGCTTGAGCAGGTCGCGGCTGACCTCGGCGACGCGAACTTTCAGGGTAACCTGAAGCGGTGTTGCAACGCGGAGGCGATTGATGACGCAAACCTTACACATTGCGCCGTCTTTCGACATATCGACGCCCGGGTTGAGCTCCGACGAGGCAAGGGTCTGCGCGAAGGCCGCATCTTCCGGCGAAGCGACAGTCCCGCTGAGGATCGCGGTTTGACCGACGGTCATGACGCGAACGTCCGACTCCGGCATCGCGGCGCGCAGAACCTCATTGATGGTCGGCAGGTTCTGGCTGACCTTGACCTGCGCACCGTAGACAACTTCGCCGCCAGCGCTGGTTGCGATCACCGTCGTGTCGCCGAAATCCTTACCGAAAAGATTGATCGAGTGAGGATTGTTTACGTAGACGTCGGCGACCTTCGGGTTCGAGACCCAGACGCTCGCGACGCTGCGCGGCAAGTTGATCATTTGGCCTTCACCAACCGACAGCTGCACTTGCTGCGTCGGGCGGTAGGCGCCGGAAGCGTAAGCCTTGGGCTGCGCCGCCATCGCCGGCTCGGCTGCGACCGCACTCAGGCCGAGGGCCAGTGCTGCGATCGCCGTGCCGAGGCGAGCCCGGCTTTCGATGTTGCGAGTGTTCATCTTAGCGAGCTCCTCAGTTGGCGTCGTTGCCGCGGACGACGCGGACGCCATTGTTCACTGGCTTCGGACCACCGGCGGCAGAGCCGATCGCCTGGCCAAGGGCCTTGCCCATGCCAGCCATTGCATCCGCGAACTGCGGCTGCGCCTGCTTGGCCGGGACAGTGCGGCGCTGAAAGCGCGACACGTCGCCACCGGTCGAGAAGGTCGTGTTGCTGTCAGCCGGCTGGTTGGCCACTGCGAGCAGCATCTGACGCTCCTGCTGCGGATTGGTACCCGCCGGGACCTTGACGTCCCCGGCCGCAACCGCGCGCTCGAGTTCGGCCGTGTTGTCGGCGATTGAACGGAGCGAGAGGGACAGCGTGCCGAGGCTCTGCGCGACGGCGATCTTCTCGGCGATGCGCGGCGTGACTTCGAACGTGACGTTCGAGAAGGTGCGAACCTCAGTCTTGCCGTCCTTGTCCTTGTCGGTGACGCGCTGGTCGGTCGCCAGGACACGGACATTGCGGATGATGGTTTCGGTGACCTTCAGGGCCGGACCCTGGCCGCCGCCTTCAACCTGCTGGGTGAGCATGAGGTCGACGTGGTCGCCCGGGAAGACGAAGCCAGCGACGCTGGACGACGCGTTCACGGGAACCGTGACGGCACGCATGCCAGCACCAAGGGCTGCAGCGAGGAAGCCACGGTCCTGAGGGCCAACAATCGAACCGCGAGTGACCGGCTGGCCGGCCGTGATCGCATAGCGAACGACGGTGCCAAGCAGGCCCTGCGGGTTCGCGTCGGGCGAGCCCTCGATGTAATAGGCGCTCTGCATGAGCTCCTTCGGCCAAGGCTGATAGGAGAAGCTGTCGGCGTCGATGATCGTGCCGACGGGCAGCGCCTTCTTCGCGACGAGCACCTTTGGCCCGACAGGGACGGCAGCCGGCGCAGCATTAGCCTGCTGCGCTCCAGCACCTGCGAACATATTCTTGGCCATGATGGCGGTAACCACCGCAATGACCAGCGCTCCAACGAGCAGAGCGATCTTCTTCACATCCATGGCGCAATCGCCTCCCCTAGAAGGGCCCCCAGAACAGCCTCACACATCAGGCAAAATGGTTAAGAAAGCGTTGGGCGAGAATCGCGAGACCGCCGAATGCGATCGCGACACCGTATGGGATTTCTGGACGTCCCTCCCGGCGCTTTGCCCTGTGCCAGGCGAGCACGACGAGAGTCAGGACTCCGCCGGCCAGTGACATCAGGACAAGAAATTTGATTATTGCTGAAGGTGAAAGCCACAACGACAAAGCGGCAGCGAGCTTAACGTCACCGCCTCCCATCATCCCGGCATAGAAAGCGCCAGCAAGCAGCACGAATACCGCTGCACCGCCGGCCAGTTGAACCGCGACGCCCGGCCAAATGGCCAGTTCGATAGACAGCCAATAGAGCGGGGCGAGCAAAGCCACGGTCGCGTTCAGCCTGTTGGAGATGGTGAACGTGCGCACGTCGATGACCGCCGCCACCACCAGCAAGGCGGCGAGGCCAATCAAAAGCAGCTCGGTAAATGCCCCATTGAACATAGCAGAAGGCTCTAGACGGTATGGCTTTCCAATTCGTAACCGTGATTTCGAATGAGCAATTGGGACATCGTGATCGTCGGCGGCGGCATTGCCGGCGCGAGCCTGGGCGCCGAGGTCGCGGGCAAGCGGCGGACGCTGATCATCGAGGCCGAAGATCATTGCGGGTACCACTCGACCGGACGGTCGGCGGCATTCTTCCTGGAAAGCTACGGCGGTCCGCAGGTCGCCAAATTGTCGTCAGCATCGGCGGCGTTTCTCGCTAATCCGACGGCTGACTTTGCCGACGGCAGCTTCCTCCACAAACGCGGCGGTATCCATTTGTCGGAGGGCGATTGGCCGGAAGTTCCAGCCGACGTCACAGCCTATCGCATCGATCGCGCCGAGCTCGATCGAGTCGTTCCGGGCCTGAAGCCGCACTGGATCAAGGCGCTGGTCGAGCCGGGCTGCGCGGATATCGACGTTGCTGCGCTACACGCCGGCTTCCTGCGCAAGTTTCGAAAGCGCGGCGGAGAGGTGAGGACATCCGCCCGGTTCGAAAGTGCCGCTTTCGACGGGCAAAACTGGACAATCCGCCTCGCCGATGGGTCCGAACTATCCGCGAATATCCTGGTCGACGCTGCCGGCGCCTGGGCCGACGAGGTGGCGGAGCGCAGCGGGGTCCGCCGGCTAGGGATTGCGCCGAAGCGGCGCACGATGGTGCAGCTTCGTGTAGGGCAAACAGGCCTGAAGGAACTTCCGCTGATCGACGACGCGGAAGGACGGTTCTACTTCAAGGGAGAGACGGACAACTCCATCTGGCTCAGCCCGCACGATGAGATCGAGAGCGATCCGTGCGACGCCGCGCCCGAGGAAATCGACATCGCCACCGCCATCGATCGCTTCCAGGGCGTGGTCGATTGGCCGGTCGAGCGTGTCGAGCGCACTTGGGCCGGCCTCAGGAGCTTCGCACCCGATCGTTTGCCGGTCTACGGCTTCGACACGCAAGTATCCGGTTTTTTCTGGTGCGCGGGGCAGGGCGGCTTCGGAATCCAGACCTCGCCGGCAGCAGGAAAGCTCGCCGCATCAGTGCTTTTGGCTGAGGAACCGGACCCTAGCGTCGCGCACATCGACCCAGCGGTCTTTGCTCCGTCGCGATTCGGATGAAACGGGGGAGACTGCGTGCGAGCCTCCCCCCACCGGCTTTCAACGAACAGGGGGAACGAGAGAGTCGGTGATGATTGGGGGATAAATGCCTCTCACGACGGGGAGACAAGTGAACTTTCTGTCATCACAGCCGATGTAATGCGCGCTGCCTGTCCGCTTCCGCGCAGGCAAGTGCATCGACGCGGTCATTTTCTGGATGGCCGCTGTGACCCTTCACCCAATGCCATTCGATGCGATGCGGCGCGCTGGCTTCGATCAGTTCCTGCCACAGTTCGGCATTCTTGACCGGCTTCTTGTCGGACGTCCGCCATCCGTTGCGCTGCCAGTTGTGGATCCAGCGCGTGATGCCGTCCCTGACATAATTGCTGTCAGTGAACAGTTGGACGCGGCAAGGCTTCTTCAGCGCCTCCAGCCCGCGGATCGCGGCCAGCAACTCCATTCGGTTGTTGGTGGTCAGGGGCTCTCCGCCCGAAATTTCGCGCTCGCTTCCGCTGTTTGCGCGAAGCAATACGCCCCAGCCGCCCGGGCCGGGATTCCCCCGGCACGCGCCATCCGTGTACATTTCGACTTTCGGAAGGTCGGTCAGGCGACAAGCTCACGCGGCAGCTTGAAGACCATTCGCTCGGGCGTGTGATCGGCGATTTCCTCGCGAACGTCGAAGTGTGCGCTAATCGCGTCGATTACTTCGCGTACCAGCACCTCGGGCGCCGACGCCCCGGCAGTGATGCCGACCGTCCGGGGATGCCCAAGCCAATCCCAGTCGATATCTTCCGCGCGCTCGATCAGCCGCGCCGGCACGCTCATCCGCTCGGCGACTTCGGCAAGGCGCAGGGAATTGCTGCTGTTGGGCGCACCGATCACGAGCATCCGCTCGCATTCCGCCGCAATCGCCTTGACGGCGGCCTGCCGGTTCGAGGTCGCGTAGCAAATGTCTTCGCTACGGGGTACGCGTATCTCGGGAAACTTGGCCTTGAGCGCCTCTACGATCGACGCAGTGTCGTCGACCGAGAGCGTCGTCTGAGTGAGGAACGCCAAATTTCCATCGGGCAGGTCAAGGTCGGCAACATCCTCGACCGTCTCGATGAGAGTCATGGAGCCTTCAGGCACCTGCCCAAACGTTCCCATCACTTCCGGATGGCCGGCATGGCCGATGAAAAGGATGTGGCGTCCTTCATCAATCAGGCGTTCGGCCTGACGATGGACCTTGGAAACGAGAGGACAGGTGGCATCCACGTAACTCAGGCTGCGGTCGCGCGCCGCCGCCGGCACCGACTTCGGCACGCCGTGCGCCGAAAAGACGACCGGGCGGTCATCCGGCACTTCATCAAGCTCCTCGACGAATATCGCACCCATCTGGCGCAGCCGTTCGACCACGAAGCGATTGTGGACGATTTCATGGCGCACATAGACGGGCGCACCGAAACGCTCGAGCGCAAGCTCGACGATCTGGATGGCGCGATCGACGCCGGCGCAAAAGCCGCGCGGCGCCGCAATCAGCAGGCGAAGGGGCGGGAGTGAGCTAAGGGGTTCAGGCACGGTGCAGGCCATGTAAGGCATCGCTTGCAGCCTTAGAAGGCCCTTCCTATGACGCGGGGCCATACTTTCGTGGACGTAAGGAACGCGCCCAAGTGAAGCTCCGCCTCGCCGCACTCGCCACTGTCATCATGCTCAGCGCCTGCCGTCACGCCGGCGACATCACCGCTGAAAACGGAGGCGGCATCTACGCTATCCGGAGCGCTTGTCCGATTCTCGGCATTCCCGCTGCGACCGGCGATATCACCCTTTTCGATCCGGCCGGGAGCACTGATTCGCGCGCCATCGATGTGAGCGCGGCTATCACGGACATCCAGAGCAGCTGCGCCGATGCCGGCAACGACGTGGCCTCGACGGCGACGTTCACCATCGTCGCGCTGAGGCGGGACGCAGGCCCAGCGCGGCAGGTCGTGCTGCCGTACTTCGATGTTGCGATGCAGGGCGGGCAGGACATCGTGGCCAAGCGGGTCGGACAAGCCGTATTGAGCTTCCCGGCTGGCGGCCTACATGCCTCGACCCGGGTTCAGGCGACCATTCGTGTCAATCGCGCCGCCGCGACGCTTCCGCAGAACGTGCGTGAGATTATCACGCGGCCGCGTAAGGCGGGCGAGGCCGAGGCGGCGCAGGACCCGCTCGCCGATCCGACCGTGCGTTCGGCGGTTGCCAAGGCTACGTTTGAACACCTCATCGGCTTCCAGCTGACGCAGGATCAGCTCCGCTACAACGCAACACGCTAAGACTTCACCGAAAGTCGCGTTGACTCGGCGACGGGGCGCGGCCAAGGCACGCCTCGTCACCGGAGGCTTCGGCCGCCGGAAAGGCCGCGCGGGAGAGCTCGTTCCTAGGAACGGCGCCGAAGGAGCAACCGCCTCCGGAATCTCTCAGGCACCAAGGACCGCGCTGACCTGACAGTCTGGAAAGTGTCCGCCGAAGCCTCGTGCGACGGTTGACCGCCGAAGGGGCAAAGCTCTCAGGCTCTAGGGACAGACGGGGGCGGCAGGTGAAACCGAAGGGGTGGAGGCTGTCGCTTGACGTCTGCAGGAGCGCCTTGATGAGCCGAGAAGTCCATTCCGGTCCGACCGACGAGAACCAGGCGCGCGGAACGCCTTACAGCGGCGATCCCGAAGGCGGGGCCGGCCTGGCAACTCCGCTCGACAAGCTCGCGCTCGACGAATGGCACCGTTCGAAGGGTGCCCGAATGGTCCCGTTCGCCGGCTATGAAATGCCCGTCCAGTATGAAGGCATCATGGCTGAGCATCTTTGGACTCGCGAAAATGCGGGTCTGTTCGATGTCAGTCACATGGGCCAGCTGTTCATCCACGGCCGCGGTGTCGACGCAGCGCTCGAGCGGGTGATGCCGGGCGACTTCAAGTCGGCCAAGGACATGAAGCCCAAATATTCGCTGCTCCTCAATGAAGAGGGCGGGATCATCGACGACCTGATGGCGACGCGCCGAGGCGATGATTTTTACGTCGTCGTGAACGGCGCGACCAAGCATGGCGACATCGATTATCTGACGCAGCGCATGCCCGATGTGGTGATCGACCATATGAAGGAGCAGGCGCTGCTTGCCCTTCAGGGGCCGAAGGCCGCCGAGGTTCTCGACGCCGCAATCCCGGGCGTCGCGCAGCTTGGCTTCATGGAAGGCGGACCGTTCCGCGCCTTCGGCCACCCGTTATGGATCAGCCGCTCGGGCTATACGGGTGAGGACGGGTTCGAGATTTCCATTCCTGCGATCGCGGTTCAGTCGCTTGCTGATTGGCTCATTGCCGATGAGCGCGTGAAGCCGATCGGCCTTGGCGCGCGGGATTCGTTGCGGCTCGAGGCGGGCCTTCCGCTCTATGGCCACGACCTGGACGACCGGACGACGCCGGTCATGGCGGGCCTCAACTTTGCGCTGAACAAGCGGCGCCGCGCCGATGGCGGTTTCGCCGGCGCCATGCGCATTCTTGCCGAGTTGGAGAACGGCCCGCCGACGCTTCGGGTCGGCTTCGACATTGAAGGGCGCCAGCCGGTCCGGGAAGGTGCCCTCATCTTGACCGGCGAGGGCAATGAAGTCGGGCGGATCACCAGCGGCGGCTTCTCACCATCGCTGCAGCGGCCGATTGCCATGGGTTATGTCGGCATCACCTTCGCCGAGCCCGGAACGGCGCTGAAGCTCGAGCAGCGCGGAAAGCTGTTCGATGCGCGCGTCGTGCCGATGCCGTTCGTCCCCCACCGCTATCACCGCAAGGGAGCCTGACCTGATGAGCCTGTACTTCACCAAAGAACATGAATGGATCCGCGTCGAAGGCGACACCGCGACCGTCGGCATTTCGAACCATGCGCAAGAAGCGCTGGGCGACATTGTGTTCGCCGAAGTGCCGGATGCCGGGCGCCGGGTGAACAAGGGCCAGGAAGCGGCGGTCGTCGAATCCGTGAAGGCTGCTTCGGACGTTTATGCGCCGGTTTCGGGCGAGGTCGTCGAAGGCAACCAGGCGGTCGCCGACGATCCGGCGCTCGTGAACAGCGACCCCGAAGGCCAGGGCTGGTTCTTCAAGATCAAGCTCGACAATCCGGGCGAACTAGACGGCCTGATGGACGAGGGCGCCTACCGCGACTGGATCAAGACCCTTTGAGTCCAGCTGCCGCCTCGACCAGCAAGTGGAACGCCGCGGACTATGCGCGCGTCGGCGGCTTCGTGGCCGAGCTTGGCGGCGCGGCGCTGGATCTGCTCGATCCGCAACGTGGGGAGCGGATCCTCGACATCGGCTGCGGCGAGGGAACGCTGACCCAGAAGATCGTCGAGCGCGGCGCGACGGTTCTCGGCATCGATAATTCTCCCGAAATGATCACCGCTGCGCGCGCCAAGGGCATCGACGCCGTGCTGCTCGACGTTGCCGACATGACCTTCTCGTCCGAGTTCGATGCCGTCTTTTCGAACGCGACCTTGCATTGGGTGCTGGAGAAAGAGCAGTCGGCGCGCGCGATCTTCCGGGCGCTGAAGACCGGTGGCCGGTTCGCGGGCGAGATGGGCGGCGAAGGCAATCTCAGGAAACTGCGCGATGCGCTCGATGAGGAGCTGATCATCCGCGGTTACGTACCGCCGATTGAGGCGAGCAACTGGTACGCCTCCCCCGAGGAATTTGCCGCCGTTTACGAAGCCGCCGGTTTCGAGCAGATCGACGCCCGCCTGATGGAGCGGCCGACCCGCGTCGATCACGGCGTCAACGAGTGGGTCACGACTTTCCGTCGCGGCTGGCTTGACCGGGCGCAGGTTCCCGAAGCCGAACGCGCCGAGATCGGTACTGCCGTCGCCGACCGCGTGGGCTCCAATATCGCCGATTACGTCCGCCTTCGCTTCATCATGAGGAAGCCAAACTGATGCGTTATTTGCCGCTGAGCGACGCCGACCGCAGTGAGATGCTGCGCGTGATCGGTGCCGGCTCGATCGATGAACTCTTTCGCGACGTGCCCGAGGAGGCGCGGCTAAGCGGTCCGATTGAGGACCTGCAGATGCACGCGTCGGAGATGGCGGTCGAGCGGCACATGACGGCGCTGTCGCGCAAGAATATGGTCGCGGGCGACGGGGCCTTCTTCCTCGGCTGCGGTGCTTACAAGCACCACATTCCGGCGAGCGTCGACCATATCATCCAGCGCGGCGAGTTCCTGACCAGCTACACGCCCTACCAGCCCGAGATCGCGCAGGGCACGCTGCAGATGCTGTTCGAGTTCCAGACGCAGGTCGCTCGGCTCTTCGGCTGCGAGGTGGCAAACGCGTCGATGTACGATGGCTCGACGGCGATGTGGGAAGCGATCGTCATGGGCCACCGCATCACGCGGCGGAACAAGACGATCATCTCGTCCGGCGTGCACCCGCATTATGTGAGCGTCGCCAGGACGATGGCGAAGTTCACTGAGGACAATCTCCAGACATCGCTTCCCCGGCTGACAGCAGAAACCGACGTGGAAAGTCTGATCGCTGCCATTGATGGCGAGACCAGCGCGGTTGTTGTCCAATACCCGGACATCCTCGGCCGGATCACCGACCTGGCGCCGATCGCCGAGGCGGCGCATGCCGCGGGTGCGATCCTGATCGCGGTGGTTACCGAGCCCGTCGCGCTCGGCCTGATCAAATCGCCGGGCGAGATGGGCGCGGACATCGTCGTCGGCGAGGGCCAGAGTATCGGCGTCGGGCTGCAGTTCGGCGGCCCTTACGTCGGCCTGTTTGCCACCCGCGAAAAGTTTGTCCGCCAGATGCCGGGCCGCCTGGCCGGTGAGACGGTCGATGCCGAAGGCAAGCGCGGCTTCGTGCTGACGCTGTCGACGCGTGAGCAACACATCCGTCGCGAAAAGGCGACGTCGAATATTTGCACGAACTCCGGCCTCTGCGCCTTAGCGTTTTCGGTTCACATGACCTTGCTTGGCGAAAAGGGCCTGAGGCAGCTCGCGTCCTTAAATCACGCGCGCGCGTGCGAGGCGGCCGATCGGCTGGCTGATATCCCGGGGGTGGAGCTTGTCACCAACAGTTTCTTCAACGAATTCACACTCCGGCTTCCGGTCGAGGCGCGGCCGGCGGTTCACGCGATGGTCGAGAAGGGCATTCTCGGCGGCGTGTCCCTTGGGCGGCTCTATCCAGGGATAGAAGACCTGCAAAACGGACTGGTCGTTGCCGTTACCGAAGTCGTGACTGACGAGGACATTGGTGCCCTGGAAGCGGCGCTGAAGGAGGTATGCGCGTGACCGTCAATCCTTCAGGCTGGCGACCGTCCGCCCCATCCAACGAGCAGGGTGAGGCCCAGACCACGACGGGCAACCGTGCGCTCATGCTCGAAGAGCCTTTGATCTTCGAAATCGATGGCGGCGAGACCACCGGGGTCGACTTCGCCGACATGCCGCAGCGTGCGACGAAGCTCGGCGGGCTGGAGCGGTCGCGGCCAATCGCGCTGCCCGGCCTCAGCGAGCCCGAAGCGGTGCGCCACTACACGCGCCTGTCGCGTCAGAATTACGCGATCGACCTCGGCCTTTTCCCGCTCGGGTCGTGCACGATGAAGCATAACCCGCGCCTCAACGAGAAGGTCGCGCGGCTTCCCGGCTTCGCCGACGTTCACCCGCTACAGCCGCAGGAGACAGTGCAGGGCGCGCTTCAGGTGATCAATGAGCTCGCCTTCTGGCTGCTCAACCTCACCGGCATGCACGGCGTCGCGATGAGCCCGAAGGCGGGCGCACACGGTGAGCTATGTGGTCTGCTTTGCATCCGCGCGGCACTCGAAGCGCGCGGCGACAAGCGCGAGGTCGTCCTGGTCCCTGAGAGTGCTCACGGAACCAACCCAGCGACAGCGGCCTTTGCCGGTTACCGCGTCGAGAACATCCCGGCGAACGCCGCCGGCCGCGTCGACTTGGAGGCGCTGAAGGCGCGGTTGGGGCCGGATGTGGCGGCGGTGATGATCACCAACCCGAACACTTGCGGCCTGTTCGAGCCGGACATGAAGGCAATCAGTGACGCGGTCCATGCAGCTGGGGGCTTCGTCTATTGCGACGGCGCGAACTTCAACGCGATCGTCGGGAAGGTTCGTCCCGGCGACCTCGGCATCGACGCGATGCATATCAACTTGCACAAGACCTTCTCGACGCCCCACGGCGGAGGCGGGCCTGGCTCCGGCCCAGTGGTCTTGTCGGAGGCGCTGGCTCCATACGGACCGATTCCCTACGCCGCGAAGTACCGCGACGGCAGCTTCAAGATGGTCGAGGAAGAGCATGCCGGCGAAGAGCATCCGGACGGCTTCGGGCGGATGGTCGCTTTCCACGGCCAGATGGGCATGTTCACCCGCGCGCTCGCCTATATCCTCAGCCATGGCGCCGACGGCCTGAAGCAGGTCGCCGAGGATGCAGTGCTCAACGCCAATTACGTCCTCCGGAGCCTGGAAGGCGTGCTCGACGCGCCGTTCGCGAAGAGCGGTCCCTGCATGCACGAGGCGATCTTTTCCGACCGCGGGTTCGAAGGCGGCGTGAGCACGATCGATCTCGCCAAGGCGCTGATCGACGAGGGCTTCCACCCGATGACCATGTACTTCCCGCTGGTCGTCCATGGCGCAATGCTGGTGGAGCCGACGGAAACGGAATCAAAGGCGAGCCTCGACCAGTTCATCGCCTCGGTGCGCTCCATCGCGGAACGCGCGAAGGCCGGCGACCAGAGCCTCAAGGCGGCGCCAATCTATGCGCCGCGGCGGAGACTTGATGAGACCCTGGCGGCCCGCAAGCCAATTCTGACCTGGCGGGCGCCGGAACCGGCTCAGGCCGCCGAGTAGAGGAGGCGAGGGGCATGCAGCCGCAGGGCAATTGGCTGACGGCGGCACTTCCGTTCGTTGTCATCGCGATTGTGCTGGCGATCCGCTTTCGGCGGATGAGGAGGGAGCTTCCGCTGAACCCGGAGCGGCTGTGGATTGCGCCGGCGATCTACGTGCTGCTTGCAGGAACGACCCTCTATTCATTGATGCCGCCGCAGATGGGTTGGCTGCTGATGATAGCGGGCGTCGCTGTGGGTGCGGTGCTCGGCTGGCATCGCGGCAAGCTTATTCACATGACCCGCAACCCCGAAAACGGCGATCTGACGCAGCGATCGTCGCCTCTGGCAGTTGTGTTACTTGCGGCGCTGGTCGCCCTGAAGCTCGGCGCCAAGGCCATCTTCGGCGACTCCGCCGTCGGTCATCCAAGCAGTAGCGCCATGCTCCTTACCGACGCCTTCATCGGCTTTGCGTTGGGCCTTCTAACGGCGACGCGACTGGAGCTTTACCTGCGCGCGCGTCGCCTCCTGGGGCAAAGCGTTTGACCGACAACCGTCGCTTCTACGAGGCGGCTGCGGCCGGTGCTCGTCGCTCTGCACCCGCAGCGCTGCGCAATCGCGAGCCCATTGCCGAGGTTCTGGAGGAATGGCTGCCCGCAAGTGGGCTGGTATTGGAGATCGCGAGCGGAACGGGCGAGCACGTTGCTTACTTCGCGGAGCGCTTTCCGGCTCTCGAATGGCAGCCGAGCGACCTGCATCGGGACGCACTGGCCTCGATCGAAGCATGGCGCGAGCATTCCGGACTCCCGAATGTGCGTCCGCCGATCGCAATCGATGCCTCTTCACCCGACTGGAGCATCGATCGCGCCGATGCACTCCTAAGCATCAACATGGTGCACATCAGCCCGTGGAGTTCTGCGCTCGGCTTGCTCGATGGCGCAGCTCGCCTTCTTGCCGATGGGGCGCCGCTGATCCTCTACGGTCCGTGGCTGAAAGACGACATCGAAACGGCGCCGAGCAACGCTGCGTTCGATCAGGACTTGAAAGCGCGTGACCCGGCCTGGGGCCTTCGCCGGGTGGAGGACTTCGCGGCGGCTGCCGCCGAACGCGGTCTGCGCCTTGAGGAGACGCGCATCATGCCCGCCAACAACTTGATGCTGTTGTTGCGTCCAGATCGGACCAATCGATAACCATCGCCGGTAACGGCGAATGATATGCCGAGAGAATGCAACCTCTCGGTCAACCCCCGTCAGAGCAAAGTCGCCGTGGATCTCCTCGATCGAAGGTATTCCTTGCGGCGACGCTCGAGTGGCCGGACCGGGCGCGGACCGTCGTACTGCGGGACCTTTCAGAGCATGGCGCGCTGATCCAAGGAAACGGGCTGGTCGCCCGTGACGTGCCCGTAATCCTCCGTCGCAAGGACCTGAGCGTCGGTGGTCATGTGGCCTGGGTGCGCGGCAATCTCGCGGGAATCGCGTTCACCAACAGTCTGAATCGCGAGGTGGTAATGCAGCACATTCCGCGGGCGGCCGTCCGGCAAAAGGATCAGCCCCTTCACCGACGACCAGCGGTGACCCAACGCGGAATGAATGCGGAAGAGCGCCGCTGGTTCGAAGAAATGACGCGCCCGCCGAAAGACGGCAAAGGCTAGTTCGCGGCGCGATCGCGATCCTGGCGCTCGCCAAGCCAGCCCACCAACTGTGAGAGGGCCAGCACGCGATTGAACGTAATCCCGCAGGTCTCGCCATCGGCCCAACGGACAACGCCCTGCTCAGGCGAGAGGCCGGGAAGCGTGACGACCACGTTCGCGCCGACCGGCAGTTCCCTGGTCGCCTCGACGCGCAAGCCGCCTTGCGAGACGTTGACGGTCCGTGCGCGATGCATCGTGGCGCCCTGGCGAACCCATGCGTTACATTCGATCTCGATGCGCGGCATCCGTGGGCGGAGGCCATCAGCGGAGCCGGAGATGAGCGACAGCACATCGATCGGGGTGTCGAACTCAACGCCCACATGCTCGCCGTTCACCCACAACGCCTTGCCACCGATCGGCTCGCCCTGCTTGAGCTCGATATAGAGCCGCGCAGCTTCGGGAATGTCGGAATAGGCACGGATCAGCATGCCGCCTGCCGATATGTTCTTGATCAGGCAAAGCTCGCGCCGGTCGTCAATCAGGAGCGATCCGACCCGGAGGAGGCTTAAGTAGCGTTCGCAGCTTCGACGCTCGGCGGGCGCCTTCGGGACGCCTGCTAAGGAGTAAACCGTGGTTTCGACCTGTTGCTCGTCCAACATGCACTCCGGACCTTCGAAGGTTTGCCAACGCATGCTTGCTGCGCCGTATGCACGGCGCCGCCCCCCACTCGCATCTGACTGGCTTAATCCTCATGCCTTACCAGTTAGTTGCGATTGCCGCCGAAGCGACGATAGTTTGCCGAAGGTGTGCGCTAGGCGTAGTGAGAGGTCGGAGGTGCGGCATGAATAGAGCGCTTTTTCTGGGCCTGCTGCTGATGGCGGCTAGCGGGACAGCGCTGGCCCAGGGTCAGGCTGCTCCAGCTCAGGCTGCGCCGTTCCAGGCGACCAGCGGGCCCTTGGCGTCCGCCGTCGACAAGACAACGCAAACCGAGGAAGTCCGCTTCCGCAACGAATATAACTACCGGATGACCGTTCCGGTTACACTTTCGGGCAATGGCCCCTACCGCTTCCTCGTCGATACCGGCGCCGACCGGACGGCGATTTCACGGGATCTTGCGACGCGGCTGAAGCTGACGGCCGGGCAGGGTGTCTCGCTTCACAGCATTTCCGGCGTTTCTAGCGTCGATACCGCGACGGTGCCGGCGCTTCAGTTGACGCGGAAACCGGTCCGGATCGCCGATGCACCCCTGCTCGACAGCGCCAACATGGGCGCTGACGGAATCCTCGGCACGGACTCGCTCGCCTCGCAGCGTGTCGTTTTCGATTTTCCCGCGCAAACTATGTCGATCGTGCCATCGGCCAGTCCGGATTGGCATGACGAGCCTGGTACCATCGTCGTTGAGGCCAAGCGGCGTAACGGACGGCTCGTGGTCACCGACGCCTATGCGAACGGCCAGCACATCACGGTCGTGCTGGATACAGGCTCGCAGATCAGCATTGGCAACGAAGCGCTGAAGACGATGCTCACGGCTAAGTCGCTATCTGGTTCGCAGCCGGTGGAGCTTCAGTCTGTAACCGGCGACAAGCTGGCAGGCGACTACATGTTCGTCAAAGAGGTCGAGATGGGTGGCATCGGCCTCAGGAACCTGGCCGTCGTCTTCGCGCCGGCACACACGTTCAAACAGCTGAAGCTCGAGGATAAGCCTGCTCTGTTGCTCGGCATGAATGCGATCAGGTCCTTTAAGAAGGTATCGATCGACTTCGCGCGCAAAACGCTGCGCGTCATCGTGCCACAGGAAAGCCAACTCGAAGTCCGCGTCGCCAGCGCGCTTTAACGCGCTCCGATTGTGCTCTGTCCGGGCGCTTGCCTAGAAGGCCGGATAAACAGCCATTTCGGTGCGGGTTCAGGTGGATATTCGCCGCGGCGACGAACGCACCGCCCCCGCCTGTCGAGCGAGGCGAACGCGGTAAATAGTCGCGAATTATACTTTCTCGGCGAACCGGTCGTGCAGGGCCGCAAGGGATGCGTCGTGCGTGAGGTCGAGATGGAGCGGGGTCACGCTCACATAGCCGTCGGCGACCGCCTCGAGGTCAGTTGAATGGCCGGGCGTTTCGACCATCGGTCCTAGCCCGAACCAGTAATAGCCGTAGCCACGCGGATCGGTGCGCTCCACTATGCGGAGCCGACCGTAGTCGCGGATGCCTTGGCGGCAAACGCGGATGCCTTTGACGTCTTCCGGGCGCATCGCCGGGAAGTTCACGTTGATGAGCGTCTTGGGCTCCGTCTCTAGCTCGAGCAGGGGCGCTAGAACTCGCTCGGCCCATGCTTCGGCGGCCGCGAACGGGACCGTGTCGCCCATTCCTTCACGCGAATAGGCTTGGCTCAGGGCGATCGATCGGACGCCTGCGAGCGCTCCCTCCATCGCCGCGGAGACGGTGCCAGAGTAAGTGACGTCCTCGGCCAGGTTCGCGCCGCGATTGATCCCCGACATGATGAGGTCAGGTGGCGAGTCTTTCATGATGTGCGCCAGCGCCAGCATGACGGCGTCCGTGGGCGTCCCCGTGACGGAAAAACGCCGGTCGTCATGGCGCCGAAGCCGCACAGGTGTCGTTAGCGTGAGCGAATGGCCTGCGCCCGATTGTTCCTCAGTCGGTGCGACGATCCAGACGTCGTCGCTGAGCTTGCGTGCCACCGCTTCGAGAAGTTTCAGGCCGCGGGCGTTGATGCCGTCGTCATTGGTCAGAAGAATGCGCATTTGGCGGCTATGGCGGGAAGGGTTCTAACCAGCAACTGTGTCAGGGCTCGCAACGACATTGCGCCATATTCGCAACATCTTGGCGATTTCTTCACTGGTTAACCGTCAGTGCTTGTTAAGGCTCTGAGGCATATTTATAGGCCGGCGTTGGGGATGACTGGCTTCATTTCGGTTAAGTCCCGAAAAAGTCAGTCGTAATTGCCTCCGGCTGCACCGGCGGGCCGGCCGCAGCAGGTGGCGGCGTATGGGCAAATCTCTGCAGGGGGCTGCAGAGATGATGTGCGGGGGAGGTTTTATGGCGACTGCTCTTGTCGACCTTTATGGCGGCAGTGAACTACCCTTCGACCGGATCATTCTTCCGGAAGGCTATCGGCCATCCGACGGCGAAGAATTCATGTGCGGCAAGCACCGTGCATATTTCCTGAGAAAATTGAAGGCCTGGAAAGAGGCGATCGTCGAGGAGTCTCGCCAGACAATGGCGCAGCTCCAGGTCGACTCGCTTCGCGAGCCTGACATTGCCGACCGAGCGTCGAGCGAAACCGATTGGTCGATCGAGCTTCGCACTCGCGACCGGCAACGTAAGCTTATCTCGAAGATCGATTGCGCGATCCGTCGCCTCTACGAGGGCGAATATGGCTATTGCGATGTGACTGGCGAGCCGATCTCTCTAGCGCGTCTCGAGGCCCGTCCGATCGCGACCATGACCCTCGAAGCGCAAGAGCGCCACGAGCGGATCGAGCGCGTTTCGCGCGACGATTGAGTGGATCAGTGCGCGGCGACTAAGGTCGCCGCGCATAAAAAAGGCCGCCTCAGTGTGTGAGGTGGCCGGCCATTTCGTCCTTGAGCTTCAGCTTTTCCTTTTTCAGCCGGTGGAGAAGGTCTTCGTCGGGGTGGGCCCTGTGCTCTTCCTCTTCGATCAGAGAGTGAAGAGCCGCATGCTTTGACTCCAATTCCTCGACCATTGCCTTGTCCATTGGTGCAGTTCCTTTCAGGCTAGTGTCACCACCGCGTAATAAAACACGAAACGCGCCGGATGTCTTGGGCCATTGCACCGCTCGGCGGGTCTTCGGCGCGCTTTGCCGATGACGGTAGTGAGTTTTCCGCAGGCCGTCTTTCGCCTAGGTGCACCCAGATGAATGATGACGAACCGGCGACCGACCTCGACGCGTTGAAGGCCGAGCATCGCAGGCTGGACGAGGAAATCGCGCGACTTTTGGACGATCCCGACACCGACCAGCTTGAGATCGCCCGTCTCAAGCGGCGAAAGCTCCGGCTAAAGGATCAGATCCAACAAATCCTTGATACACGGACTCCAGATATCATCGCCTGAATCTGTCCCATTGTTGGACAATCAAGGCCCTCGCCACCGTCTCAGGGAGAGACAGACCGCCGCTGGAACAAGCCGGGCGAGCGAGTCGGACGTTTTCAGGGACAGGTAACGGTGGCACTTATGCTGACAATGAACGAATCGGAATTGCCCCAGTCACAGACGCGCATCACGTCGCGCCTGATCGACTCGCTCTACACGGAAGCGATGTTGCTGGCCGACGAGGCAAGGTCGTATTTTGACGATGCCGGCCGTGATGAGCGGCAGACGCTAGAACCTTTCGCGCGTGTCGGGTTCGCCTGCGAGTCGCTGAAGGTGACGACGCGCATCATGCATATCGTCGCATGGCTTCTGACCCAGCGCGCGATCGAGTCGGGTGAAATCGCTAATTTCGAAGGGCGACGGCCCGAGCGTCGGCTGGGTCATGCGCAGGAAAGCGATCCCGCTGTGGTCAATCAGTTGCCGGAGTCGGCGCAGAAGCTGATCAATAGTAGCGCCGAGCTATATGCGCGCATCAAGCGGATCGACGAAGGCACGCTGGAGACCGAAGTTCCGCAGAGCCCGGCGCGCGCGCTCATGGGCCGCCTAGAGCGTGGACTCGGCGGCCACAGCAGTTAACAACGCCGCTTAATGCGGCCCTTCACTTTCAATCCCGGACCGCGGCTTTTGGCCGGAGCGGACCAGGCCGCGTCGGTTGCCGAGCTTCTGCCCGAGGGTCCGTGTCTGCTGGTGACAGATGCCGACCTGCTAAGGCTTGGTCTCGTCGATGCATACCGCGACGCAATTGGTGGGACGCGCGCGCTGACGATCTTCGATTCCGTCGAAGCCGATCCGTCCAAAGAAACATTGCTCGAGGCGGTCGAGGCGGGGCGTGCTTGCGACGCGGCTTCAGTCGTCGCGGTGGGCGGCGGAAGTCCGATGGATGTCGCGAAACTTGCGGCCTACCTGCTAGGATCAGGCGACAATCTCGACGAGATTTGGGGCGTCGGGGTCGCGAAGGGGAGGCGCCTTCCGCTTGCTCTCGTGCCGACAACCGCCGGCACCGGATCTGAAGCCACGCCGATCTCGGTGATCACCTGCGAAGGCGGCGTGAAGCTTGCCGTCAATTCGGCGCCCTTGATTGCGGATTGGGCGGTTCTGGATGCCACGCTCACGCTCGGCCTGCCGGCGCACGTCACTGCTGCCACCGGCATCGATGCCATCGTCCATGCGGTTGAGGCCTATACGTCGGCGCGATTGAAAAACCCGTTATCCGATGCGCTGGCGCGCGAGGCGCTGCGGCTGCTGAATGGCAGTCTGCTGACGGTGATCGAACAACCCCAGGATCTCGAAGCTCGCTCGGCGATGTTGCTGGGCGCGCATCTGGCGGGACTCGCCTTCTCGAACGCGCCAGTCGCAGGGGTTCATGCACTCGCTTATCCGCTCGGTGGGCTGCACCACCTGCCGCACGGTCTGACCAACGCCCTAATGTTGCGCCACGTCCTTGCCCATAATCTGGAGGCGGCTCGCGACCATTATGCGCAATTGGCCGAGATCCTTGTTCCGGATTGCGCGGGGCAGGGAAGCCAGGCGCGCGCCGCGCTGCTCATTGAACGGCTCGACCAACTTGCCCGAAGCAGCGGTCTCGCGCTCCGCCTGCGCGACCACGGGGTCGCGTTCGATGAGGCGCCGACTCTCGCGCGCGAAGCGATGAAGCAGACGCGTCTGCTCGTGAACAACCCGTGTGAAATTAGTGAAAGCGATGCCCAGCGGCTCTACGAGGCCGCCTGGTGAGCCGGGAAGAACCGGCGGACCGATCCGCATTCAAGGTTTGGCGTCGGCTCACCACGAGGTGGGCCGACAATGATGCCTACGGCCACGTCAACAACACGGTCTACTATGAGTGGTTCGATACGGCGGTGAACGCCTGGATGGTCGAGCAGGACATGCTCGATATCGAGCACGGCGATCCAATCGGCCTCGTCGTCGAGACGCGCTGCAACTACTTCGCACCACTCGCATTTCCGGAGGATGTCGAGGTTGGATTAGCGGTCGCTAGTCTCGGGCGTTCGAGCATCCGTTATCGAATTGGAATCTTCGCCGTCGGCGGAGACCGAGCGGCGGCTCAGGGCGAATTCGTCCACGTTGTCGTCGATCGCGCAGGGCGAAGGCCCGCGGAAATACCGCCAGCATGGCGGCAATCACTAGAAGCGATCAGTTAGCGCAGATCCGGGCTTTGGCGGCTTCATATTGCGCTGCGAGAAGGTCGATATAGTCCGCGGCGGGCTGCACCCGGTCGATCACGCCAATTCCCTGGCCCGAGCCCCAGATGTCACGCCAGGCTTTCGCTTTCGCACCACCTTCCGAACCGAACTTCATCGTGTCGAGATTGCCTGCAGCGAGATTGTCCGGGTCCAACCCGGCGTTGACGATCGATGAACGCAGGTAATTGCCGTGAACACCGGTGAAGAGATCGCTGTACACGATGTCCGCGGCGCGACTGTCGACAATCGATTGCTTGTACGGATCGGAAGCATTCGCCTCGTCCGTCGCAATGAAGGGTGATCCGATGTAGGCGAGATCGGCGCCGGCGGCTTGCGCGGCCAGCACGGCTCCGCCGCTGGCGATAGATCCGGAAAGGATCAGCGGTCCTTCAAACCATTGCCGGATCTCTTGAACCAAAGCGAAGGGGGACCAGCGGCCCGCGTGACCGCCTGCTCCCGCGGCGACGGCGATGATTCCGTCTGCGCCTTTCTCGATCGCCTTACGGGCGAAGCGGTCGTCGATGACATCGTGAAGCGTGATGCCACCCCACGAATGGACCGCTTCATTCAGCTCCACGCGCGCACCCAGCGAAGTAATGACGATCGGCACCTTCCACTTTGCGCAGACCTCCATGTCATGCTGAAACCGATCGTTGGAGCGGTGCACGATTTGGTTGACGGCAAATGGCGCCGCCGGACGCTCTGGATGGTCGCGATCCCATGCGGCCAGCGCTTCGGTTACCTCGTGCATCCATTCGTCGAGCTTCGTGTCAGGACGAGCATTTAGGGATGGGAAGCTGCCGACGACGCCCGAAGTGCATTGGGCAATGACAAGCTTCGGGTTCGAAACGATGAAGAGCGGGGCCGCGATGACCGGGATGCGCAGGCGCTGAAGGATCGGCGGCAGGCTCAAGCGTCAGACTCTGTGATAATCGCGGTACCAGGCGACGAAGCGCGGCACGCCCTCGTCGATACTGGTCGTTGGTGCAAAGCCGTGGTCGCGCTGGATGGCGCTGATGTCGGCAAAAGTGTCTTTGACGTCGCCGATCTGCATCGGCTTGGGGTCGAGGATCGCCGTTTTCCCGGTCGCTTCCTCCAGCAGCTGAACGACACGCATAAGGTCTTCGCTGCGGCTGTTTCCGATGTTGTAGAGTGCATGTGGCGAAATGCTACCGCCGGCTTTTTCCGATCCATCGTCGGCGGGCGGGCCGTCCAGGCAGGCGATTACACCGCGCACGATGTCGTCAACGTAGGTGAAGTCCCGCCGCATCTCGCCGCGGTTGAAAAGCGGCACCGGCTGGCCCGCGAACAGCGCCCTGGTGAAGATCCACATTGCCATGTCTGGACGGCCCCATGGACCGTAGACGGTGAAGAACCGCAAACCGGTCAAAGGCAGTCGGTAGGTGTTCGCGTAGGATTCGCTGAGCAGTTCGTCAGCCTTCTTCGTGGCCGCATAGAGTGAGAGCGGGTGATCGACGCGGTCCTCGACCCGGAATGGTAGATCCTTGTTTCCGCCGTAGACCGACGAGGAGGAAGCGTAGACCATGTGCTTGGTCTGCAGGGAGCGCGCCAGCTCCAGCATGTTGCAGTGGCCGACGAGGTTGGACTGCACATAAGCTTGCGGATTTTCGAGACTGTAGCGAACCCCAGCCTGCGCCCCGAGATGGACGATCCGGTCGATCGGACGCGCGTCCGCGACCTTATTCAGTGCGTCGGCATCGGCGAAATCGACGCGCTCGAAACGGAAGCGGTTGCCATATTGCCGCGCCAGGTTGTCCAGCCGCGCCTGCTTGAGCGACGGATCGTAATAGTCATTGAGATTGTCGATCCCGATGACCTCTTCACCGCGTTCGAGAAGTGCGCGCGAGGTGGTTGCGCCGATGAAACCTGCAGCACCGGTGACGAGAACAGCCATGGCCCGTCCCATAGGGGGTGCAGCCGCGCGCAGAAAGGCCCTAGAGCGCAGGCGTGAATCGCAGCTGGACCTTCGCCATCGACCGTGGCGGTACCTTCACCGATGTCGTTGCGCGCTCGTCGGATGGAAGGACGCGCGTCGAGAAGCTGCTGTCGGAGAATCCGGGCCAATATGAGGATGCGGCGCTCGAGGCGGTTCGACGGGTGCTCGCGGAGGAAGGCGGTTCGGTCGCCGAGGTGCGGATGGGCACCACGGTTGCGACGAATGCACTGCTCGAGCGGAAGGGCGAGCGGGTCGCACTGGCGATCACGCGAGGGTTCGGTGACGCACTGCGGATCGGCTATCAGGCGCGGCCAAACATCTTTGCCCGGCATATCGTTCTGCCTTCGATGCTGTACGAGCAGGTGGTCGAGATCAACGAGCGTGTCGGTGGCGATGGAGACGTGCTGGCCGAGCTGGATGAAGGGCAGACCCGAAATGCCTTGGCAGGCGTACGGGCGTCTGGGATTGATGCGCTTGCAATCATCCTCATGCACGGCTGGCGGTTCACCGATCATGAGGCACGAGTCGCGGCGATCGCACGGGAACTCGGCTTTTCGCAGGTCTCCGTCAGCCACGAGGTCGCGCCGCTCATCAAGCTGATCGGGCGCGGCGATACGACTGTGGTCGATGCTTATCTTTCGCCTGTGCTCCGGCGGTACATCGATCGCGTCGCCGCCGGTTTGGATGCGGAGACCGGGCTTCACTTCATGCAGTCGAACGGCGGGCTAGCCGAGGCGAGCGCGTTCAGGGGCAAGGACGCTATTCTTTCGGGCCCGGCCGGGGGTGTCGTGGGCATGGTCGCAGCAAGCAAGGCGCATGGCGGCGACAGGCTCATCGGCTTCGACATGGGCGGAACATCCACAGATGTCTCGCACTACGCCGGGTCGTACGAGCTGGCGGACGAAAGCGTGGTCGCTGGTGTGCGCATCCGCGCCCCAATGATGCAGATTCATACCGTCGCGGCCGGGGGTGGATCGATCTGCCGGTTTGATGGCATGCGATTCCGGGTCGGGCCGGAATCGGCGGGCGCGAACCCTGGTCCGGCCTGTTATCGCAACGGCGGGCCGCTTACCGTCACTGACTGCAACCTGTTTCTCGGTCGAATCGATCCCGAGCATTTCCCAAAGGTGTTTGGGCCTAACGGAGATCAGCCGCTGGACCACGCCATGTCCGAAAAGCGTCTGCAAGAAGTTGCGGATTTGCTCGGCGGCTCGAAGAGCCATGCGGAGATCGCCGAGGGATTCCTCGACATCGCCGTGGACAATATGGCCGCGGCCATCCGCAAGATCTCAATCGCGCGCGGCCACGACGTAAGTCTGTATTCGCTGGCCTGTTTCGGGGGGGCGGGCGGTCAGCACGCTTGTAAGGTCGCCGACGCGCTCGGAATGGAGCGCATCCTCATTCATCCACTTGCCGGCGTCCTGTCCGCCTTCGGGATTGGCATCGCGGATGTGAAAGCTATTCGCGAGGTGAGCCTGCTTCAGCCGCTCGGCAGCGACTTTTCGAAGGCGCTCGCCGATCTCGAGCAGGCCGCGACGGATACGCTGCTGGATCAGGACATTCACGCGGAGCGCATTCAATCAAAACGGAGGGCCCGACTGCGGACCGCGGGCAGTGATACGACATTGGAGATCGACATTGCCGATGCGACGGTGATGCGGTCCGCCTTCGCGGATCTCCACAAGCAACGCTTCGGCTATTTCGACGAAGATGCGGAGGTCGTCGTCGATGCCTTGGTCGCTGAGGCAATCGCTAGTTCCGAACTGCCGGAAATGGGGCAGGACGCCGCAAGCGCTCGGGAAACTTGGAACGGCCCTTCGCTCATTTTCGATCCGACGAGCACCATCGTCGTCGAACCCGGCTGGCGCGCCGAACGCGTGGCCGACGGCACGCTAGTTCTTACTCGCGCCGTCCCGCCGAAGCGTGAAAGAGCGATGGGCACCGAAGTCGATCCGGTCAGGCTGGAGATCTTCAACAACCTGCTCATGGCAATCGCGGAAGAAATGGGCGTCGCACTGCAAGCGACGGCGACAAGCGTGAACATCAAGGAACGCCTCGATTTTTCCTGCGCCATTTTCAACGCCGAAGGTGCGTTGATCGCCAACGCGCCGCACATCCCTGTGCATCTCGGCTCAATGGGAGAGAGCATCCGCCGCATTCTCGACACTCGAGGCGAACGCCGAGACGGGCGCGGGATCAGGCGCGGCGATGCCTATGTTCTGAACGACCCCTATCGCGGCGGCACACACCTGCCTGACATTACGGTCATTGTTCCGGTTTTTTACGGCGACGAGGCGGCGCCGTCAGCATTCGTGGCGGCGCGCGGGCATCATGCGGACATCGGCGGGATCACGCCCGGCTCCATGCCGCCCGACAGCCGTAGCATCGACGAGGAAGGAGTCCTCATCGACAACCTTCTCCTGGTCGATGAAGGCCATTTCCGCGAGCGCGAGATGCGGGCCCTCCTGACGGCGGGCCAATGGCCTGCGCGCAGTCCGGACAGGAACATCTCGGATTTGAAGGCGCAGCTCGCTGCCTGCTCACGCGGTGCCGAGGTCTTGGCGCGGACAGCACGCGAGTATGGATCGGAGGTGGTTGCGGCTTACATGGACCACGTTCTCGCCAACGCCGAAGAGTCGGTGCGACGCCTCCTCGACCGGCTCGACGATGGCGAGTTCGACTATGAAATGGACAATGGCGCGTATGTCCGCGTCCGGATCAGCGTCGACAAAGCGGCTCGGACGGCGACCTTTGATTTCACCGGCACCAGCGATCAGCTTCCCGACAACTTCAATGCACCATTCTCAATCGTGCGCGCCGCGTCATTATATGTCGTGCGCACGCTGATCGACGATGCGATCCCGATGAACGATGGATGCTTGCGGCCAGTCCGGCTCATCGTGCCGGACGGGTCGATGTTGAATCCGAGGTATCCGGCCGCCGTCGTCGCCGGGAATGTCGAGACGAGCCAGGTCGTGACGGATGCATTGTTCGCCGCGACCGGACGCCTCGCGCCGAGCCAGGGCACCATGAACAACTTCACCTTCGGCAACGATCGCCACCAATATTACGAGACGATTGCCGGCGGGTCGGGCGCTGGTCCAGACCATGACGGTACCAGCGCGGTGCAGACGCACATGACCAACAGCCGGCTCACCGATCCCGAGGTTCTCGAGACACGCTTGCCCGTTCGGCTGGAACAATTCGCGATCCGGCGCGGATCGGGCGGTGCGGGGGCTCATCGCGGTGGTGACGGGATCATTCGAGAAGTGACGTTCCTTGAACCGATGCGCGCAAACATTCTCGCCAATCGTCGACGCGTTCCGCCGTCCGGCCTCGCGGGCGGTGCCGACGCAGCGGCCGGCCGCAATTGGGTGGTGCGGACCAACGGCGATATCGAAATGCTGAGCGCGACGGCCTCCGCAGATGTCGAGCCTGGGGACCACTTCGTCATCGAGACGCCGGGCGGCGGCGGATTCGGGAGTCGCGGCGAATGATCGATTACTGGCCGCTCTTGGGCATTGCCGTCGTCGTGGTCGGTTTCGCGCTGCGATTCAATCCACTGCTTGTGGTGGCGGTTGCCGCCATCGCTACCGGCCTGCTCGGCCACATGCCGTTCGAGAGGGTGCTCGGGACGCTCGGCAAGGGCTTCAACGACAATCGCAACGTCACCTTGATCTATATCGTGCTGCCGGTGATCGGCCTGCTGGAGCGCTATGGCCTGCAGCAGCGGGCGCGCACGATCATTGCTGAAATGCGCGGTGCGACAACCGGCCGCCTGTTGATCGCCTACCTCGGGCTGCGCCAGGTCCTGTCCGCCCTTGGCCTCACCTCCGTCGCGGGACATGCGCAGACGGTTCGGCCACTCGTCGCGCCCATGGCCGTCGCAGCGGCGGAGAAGCAGCACGGCAAGCTCGACGAAGCCACAGAAGAACGCGTGAAGGCCATGTCCGCGGCGACCGACAATGTCGGGCTTTTCTTCGGCGAGGACATCTTCCTGGCCATCGCGTCGATCCTGCTGATCCAGGGAACGTTGGCGGGTTTCGACATTCAGCTGACGCCTTTCCAGCTTTCGGTTTGGGCAATTCCGACGGCTATTTGCGCCTTCATCATTCACGGCACGAGACTGCTGTTGCTCGACCGCAAGCTGAAGGGCGGGCCCAAGTGATCAATCTTCACTGGGTCTATGTGCTGGTAGGCGCGGTGTTCGGCGCCTGGTCCGTCTTCAGCGCGCGCGACCGATCAAACCCGAAGCGGTTCGGCAATGCTGCCTTCTGGGGTCTGCTGGCGATCAGTTTCTGGTTCGGCGACATCCTTGGGGACTTCGGCAATGGCATCCTCGTCCTTGCTCTGGTGGCTATTGCAGGGACGCACCTTCTGGGCCGAGGCTCAGGCGAGTCGACGAGGAAGGAAGAGCGCTCGGCTTGCTCCGAGCGCCTCGGCAACAAGCTATTCCTACCGGCGCTGGTGGTCCCATTCACGGCGTTCCTCGGAACCCTGCTGTTCAATTACACGCCGCTGAAGGCCCTGAACCTCATCGATCCAAAGTCAGTGACGCTTGTCCTGCTCGGTGTCGGCGTCATCGTCGCCTTGGCGGTCTGTTATGTCTGGCTGAGACCTCCCGTCTTCGCTGCGGTGGAAGAGGGAAGGCGGCTCATCGACTCGATCGGATGGGCCGTGGTCCTGCCGCAGATGCTGGCAGCACTCGGCGCAGTCTTTGCGGCTGCCGGCGTCGGCACGACCATCGGGTCGATGGCCAGCGCCGTAATCCCGCACGGCAGCATTCTGCTCGCCGTGCTTCTTTACGCCCTCGGGATGGTCGTATTCACGATGATCATGGGCAACGCCTTCGCCGCATTCCCAGTCATGGCTGCGGCAATCGGTGTGCCCATCCTGATCCATCAGGACGGCGGCAATGCGGCCGTGATCGGCGCTGTGGGAATGCTTGCGGGATTTTGCGGGACGTTGATGACCCCCATGGCGGCGAACTTCAACATCGTCCCAGCGGCGCTGCTCGAGCTTAAAGACCAGTACGGAGTCATCAGGGCGCAGGCGCCGACTGCGATCGTCCTGCTGATCGCCAACGTCGTGATCCTTTACGTCGCGGGGTTCCATCTGTGACCGGCCTCGACGCTTCGACCGCCTCAAGCATGGCCGGCATTGCCCTCGCTCATGTCGCGAAGGAATATCCGCACAAGCTTGATCACGTACTGCTTTGCGACGAGGATGCGAAGCCGCCGCGCGCTCTCCACCCTCTCTTTTTCGGCAGCTTGGACTGGCACAGCTGCGTGCATGGCTGGTGGATGCTACTTACGCTTCGGCGGCTCTTTCCCGACACCGACGAGGCCGATCAGATCGCCAAACTCGCGAATGACACGTTCACGCGAGTCAAGGTCGCGGTCGAGCTCGCCTATCTCGACCGTCCGCTCAGCGGTGGCTTCGAACGGCCCTATGGTTGGGCTTGGCTGCTTTACCTGCATCTCGAGGCAACTCGACATTCCGAAGATTGGGCTTCGGCGCTTGAGCCGCTTGCGACCGCGTTTGCCGAACGGCTGCGCGCTTATCTTTCGATCCTGACCTATCCGATCCGCGTCGGCACGCATTTCAACACCTGCTTTGCACTGGTGCTCTCGCTTGAATGGGCGGATGCATTCGATCGCGGGTTAGCGTCGGCCATCCGGGATCGAACGCGGCATTGGTTCGGGGCAGATCGCGACTGCCAGGCTTGGGAACCGGGCGGTGATGAGTTCCTGTCGTCGGCACTGACGGAAGCCTTGTGCATGGCTCGCACGCACCCGTCGCTATTCCCGATCTGGTTTGAGCAATTCCTGCCGAGGGTCGGCGCTCGGGAGCCAGCGACCTTGTTCATGCCGGCGATCGTCAGCGACCGGAGCGACGGCAAGATCGCGCATCTCGATGGGCTAAACCTCAGCCGCGCGTGGTGCTGGCGGGGCATCGCGCCGCTGCTGCCGCCAACTGAGCGATCGGTTGCCGAGGCTGCAGCAGACGAACATCTGGCCGCCGCGATGCCGCACCTGTCAGGCGATTACATGGGCGAGCACTGGCTCGCGAGCTTCGCGCTGCTTGCCCTGCTGACGTAGGTCACGTCGCACAGCGGCGCGTTCTGGAGCAGGGCGTCGCCACCAAGCGTCTGGTAGAGCGTCACGCGGTTTTGCGCCGCCGTTCGCTTCGTCTCCACATAGGTCTGCTGAACCGAATAATATGATCGCTGCGCGTCAAGCACGTTGAGGAAGCTGTCGATGCCGGCGCGGTAGCGGGCTTCGGTCAGTTGCAGGACGTCGGCTGCCGCGGCCTGTTGCCGGCCGGTTGCCGCAATCTGCTCGTCCATCGTTCCATGCCTGGCGAGCGCGTCGGAAACCTCTCGGAAGGCGGTCTGGACGGTACGCTGGTATGTCGCGAGAGCCGCGTTGCGCTGCGCTTCGGTGAGACGAACGTTGGCGCGGCCGGCCCCAGCCTGGAAGATCGCATAAGTGGCGTTGGCGCCGGCCTGTCCGCCGAACGCGCCACCGGTGAACAGGCTGGTCAGCGCCGAGCTTGCGAACCCGAGGACGCCGGTCAGCGTGATTTTTGGGAAGAGTGCGGCGCGTGCAGCGCCAATATTCGCGTTGGCGGAGCGCAGTTGATACTCGGCCTGCACGACGTCAGGTCGCCTCAGGAGAACGTAGGAGTTCACGCCCGCGGGAAGTTCGGCAATCGTCTTGCCCGCTTGATCGATTGAGGCCGGAAGCAGGACAGGAGCGACGGGTCCCCCGACGAGCAATTGCAGCGCATTCATGTCCTGCGCGACGAGCGTCTTCTGTTGCGCAAGGTTGGCTTGGGCCTGGCTCAGTATCTCTTGTGCTTGGCTAAGATCAGTACGCGGCGCGATTCCGCCTTCGAGGCGAATGCGGGTCAGGCGAACGCTTTGCTGGGCGGTGTTCACCGTTTGCTGGGAAACCAGAAGCAGGCTCGAGTCCGCCGCATAATCGAGCCAGGCATTGGCAATGTCGGCAACGAGCGTCAGCCGTGTTGAGCGAGCTCCTGCCTCGGTCGCCAGATATCGCTCGAATTGCGCCTTTGTCAGGGAGCGAAGCCGACCGAACAGGTCGATCTCCCAGTTCGGCACGCTAAGGCCGAGAGAATAATCGGCCGTCACGCCATTGGAACCGCCAGAACTTGAGCCGGATCCGCTGCTCGACCGGGTGATCGTTGGCGTTACGCCAGCCGACGCGTTCAGCTGCGGAAACTGCTGTGCCCGCTGAATCCGGTACTGTTCCCGAGCCTCAGCGATGTTTGCCGCGGCCACCATCAGGTCGCGGTTATTGACCAGCGCCTGCGCAATCAGCGTTTGAAGCCGAACGTCGGTGAAAATCTGCTTGTAGGTGATCGCAGGGAGAGCGGCTTCGGATTGGGCGAGGTAGGGGCTCCCGACGGGCCATGATGTTGGGATCGCCGGATCGGCCTGGCCGAGCTTCGGCTCCATTGTCGCGCACCCGGTGCTCAGAAGCGCGAGAAATGCGACGGAGCGCCTCATACTTCGGCCTCCTTCCGACCGCGCAGCCGCTCGCGAACCGCCTTGATGCCGTCGCGAACGCCGCGCCGCACGAGTACGAAGAAGAACGGGATGTAGAAGATGGCGAGGATCGTCGCCGTCAGCATTCCGCCTACCACTGCGGTACCAATGGCAGCGCGGCTATTGGCGCCGGCGCCGGTGGCGAACGCAAGCGGCAGACAGCCGAAGATAAACGCGAAGCTGGTCATCAGGATCGGCCGGAGCCGGATACGCGCAGCCTCCATTGCCGCATCGATCACGCGCATGCCTTCTCGCTCGGCCCGCTCGGCGAACTCGACCATCAGGATTGCGTTCTTTGCGGACAGGCCCATCGTCGTGATCAGGCCTACTTGCAGATAGACGTCATTCTGCATGCTGCGCAGCGTCACGGCGAAAATCGAGCCGACCAGGCCGAGCGGGATGACGAGCAGCACGGCGACCGGAATCGACCAGCTCTCATAGAGGGCGGCAAGGCAAAGAAAGACGACGATCAAGGCAACGCCGTAGAGGATCGGCGCCTGGCCGGAGGACAGCCGCTCCTGATAGGACTGCCCGGCCCAGGCGACGTCGATACCCGGGATCTGCGAAGCGAGTTGCTCCATGATATTCATCGCGTCGCCGGAGCTGACGCCCGGAGCGCCCTGGCCTGAGAGTTCGTAAGATGGGTAGCCGAGGAAGCGCGACAGACTGGTCGGCGTCGTCATCCACGAAGTCTGCGCGAATGACCCAAACGGGACCATGCCGCCTTGGTTGTTGCGGACGTACCATTGATTGATGTCGCTCGGCTCCGCGCGGAAGGGTGCGTCGCCCTGAACGTAAACGCGCTTGACCCGTCCGCGATCGATAAAGTCGTTGACGTAGCGGCCGCCCCAGGCGGTGGAGATGGTATTGTTGACGTCGCCGGCGCTCAGCCCAAGTGACGCAACACGTTCCTGGTTGATGTCGACCTTCAGGCTGGCGACGTCGGGTAGCTCGCTAAGGCGGACGGAAGTCAGTTTCGGGTTGGCCGACGCCTGACTGAGCAGCTTGTCGCGCGCAGCGGCAAACTCCTCGTTGCTCATGCTTCCCGTGTTTTGGATCTCCATCGTGAACCCAGTCGACTGGCCGAGGCCGCGGATCGCGCCCGGAACGAGCGCGAATACCTGCGCGTCACGAAGGCCGCGGAACGCACCGGAAGCACGCTGCACGATGGCGTCGGCACTGTTGTCCTTGCCGTGGCGGTTTTCGTAGTCAGCGAGGTTAATGAAGGCCTGGCCCGTATTCTGGCCGGCCGCGCCCTGTCCGCCGCCAGCCACGGTGAAATAGGTTTTGACGTTGTGCTTCTCGGGCCCGTTGAGGAAGTAATTCTCCACGGCGAGCTGAACCTCGCGCGTCCGGGTCAGTGTCGCTCCGGCCGGAAGCCGGAATTGCACAAGCGCCGCGCCCTGATCTTCTGTCGGCAAGAACCCCGTCGGCAACCGCAGGAACAGCAGCGCCAGGATTACGACGACACCGCCGTAAATGCCGAGAAACAGCCACTTGCGATTGACTACGGTGGTGACCGACCCGACGTACCAGTTGTTGAGCTTTTCGAAGCCCTCGTTGAATTTTACGCGGGAGCGCTCGACGCTGTGCGCGACCTTTGGCGCCCTTCGGCCCAGCCAACTCTCTTCGACAGTGCCGTGATTTCGCTTGAGGAGGTTCGCTGCGATCGCCGGACTGAGCGTGAGGGCGATGAACACGGACAGGCCCATTGCCGAGACGATCGTCGCCGCAAACTGCCGGTAGATGACGCCGGTCGACCCGCCGAAGAATACCATCGGCAGGAACACCGCCGAAAGAGCGAGCGCGATGGCGACCAGCGCCATCTGGATCTGCTCCATCGATTTGATCGTTGCCTCGCGCGGGCTGTACTCCGGGTTTTCGTCCATTAGCCGCTCGACATTTTCGACGACGACGATGGCGTCATCGACCAGCAGTCCGGTGGCCAGCACGAGCCCGAACAAGGTCATCGTGTTGATCGAGAATCCGAGCGCGTAGAGGATTCCGAACGTGCCAAGCAGCACGACCGGCACGGCGATGAAGGGGATCATCGTCGCCCGCCAGCTCTGCAGGAAGACGAACATTACGAGGACGACCAGAAGGATCGCCTCGAACAGCGTCTTCACGACCTCCCAGATCGACAGCTTGATGAAGTTGGTCGTGTCGTTGGCGTAGGCGTAATTGTAGCCCTGCGGCATTCGCGGGGCGATTTCCTCGACCTTCGCCTTGACGAGGTTGGCGGTGCGGAGCGCGTTCGCACCCGGCTCCAGCGAGATGCCGATGCCAGCGCCTGGGTGGCCGTTGGCGCGGATGGTCGCGGAATAATTGTCCGCGCCCAGCTCGACGCGCCCTACGTCGCTTAGCAGCACTCTCGCGCCGCTCGGCTCACCCTTCACTATGATATTCCGGAACTGCTCAGGCGTCTGGAGACGGGATTGAGCCGTGACGGTGGCGTTGAGCAGTTGGCCCTGAGGCTGTGGCAGTCCGCCGATTTCGCCGGCCGCGACTTCGGTGTTCTGGTTGGCGATTGCGGTGACCACGTCACCGGGCATTAGGTTGAAGCTCGACAGCTTATGCGGATCGAGCCAGATGCGCATTGCGTAGGAGGAGCCGAAGACGTTGACGTCGCCGACGCCTGGGACGCGCGACAGCTCGTCCTGCATGTTGGTTGTGAGCCAGTCGGAGACGTCGAAGTTCGTGCTCTTGTCGGTCTCGTCATAGATGCCGACAATCAGCAGAAGGTCCGGCGCCCCCTTGGTGACCGTGACGCCCTGTTGCTGAACCGGGGTCGGGAGGCGGGAAATCGCCTGTTGAATCTTATTCTGTACCTGGACTTGCGCGATGTCGGGATCGACGCCTTTCTGGAACACGGCGGAGATGCTCACCTGGCCGCGCGCAGTTGACGATGACTGGAAATAGAGCAGGCCATCGATGCCGGTCAGCTGCCTCTCGAGCACCTGCGTGACGCTGCCTTCCAGCGTAGCGGCCGATGCGCCGGGATAGGTCGCGCGGACGTTGATCTGCGTGGGCGCGACGTCCGGATATTGCGCTACCGGCAGCAAGGTAATGGCGCCGATCCCCATCAACATGATGATGATCGCGATCACCCATGCGAAGATCGGGCGATCGATGAAGATCTTCGACATGCGCTAGCCGGACCGGCGCGAACCGGCGGGGACGCCTCCAGCCCCTGCGCCGGCCGGTGGTGCCTTTACGCGTTGGGGGGAGCTGGCCGGCACGGGCTTGATCTCCGCGCCGTCGCGAAGGTTCGCCGTGCCCTGCGTGATGACCTTCTCTCCGGGTGCCAAACCCTGCGTCACGACCCAGTAGGTACCTTGCGTGCGCTCGGCGACGATGACGCGCTGGACGGCGCGATTGCCAGGCCCGACCACCCACAAAGTGGCGTTGCCCTTTGGGTCGCGCGTTACGGCCGACTGAGGAACGAGGAAGGCCGAGGTATCGATGGCCTGCGCGAATCGGGCGCTTACGAACATGCCGGGCAGGAGCAGCGACTGCGGGTTCGGAAAGCGGGCGCGGATGGTGACGGTGCCGGTGGTCTGATCGACGATCACCTGGCTGAACTCGACCGAACCGGTGTACGCGTAATAGGAGCCGTCCGGCAGCTTGATGCGCACCTGCGCCGTCGTCGGCGTCGCACCGCCCTGCGCGAGAGACTGGCGGAGCGTGAGAAGATCGGCCGCGGATTCCTGGATGTCGACGAACACTGGGTCGAGCCGAGTTATAGTCGCGAGCGCGTCTGTCTGGTTGGCTGTCACAAGCGCGCCTTCGGTCACATTCGACAGGCTGATCCGGCCCGTGATGGGTGCCGGCACGCGGGTAAAGCGCAGATTGATCTGCGCACTTCGGACGCTCGCATTGTTCTGCGCTACCGAGGCGTCAGCCTGCCGCGCCTGCGCAACGGCATTGGTGTAGTCCTGCTTCGAGATCGCCTGCTGCTGGACCAACGGCTTGTAGCGCGAGGCCAGGGTGCGGGCGGCTTCGGCCTGGGCACGCGCTGCCTGTAAATTCGCCTTAGCCTGCGCGGCCTGAGCATTATAGACACTTGGGTCTATCTGATAGAGCGTCTGGCCTTGCTGGACGACCGAACCCTCGCGGAAGAGGCGACGGAGGATGACGCCGCTGACCTGCGGCCGGACCTCGGAGGTTTGGAAGGCGGAGACGCGGGCGGGCAAGTCCTGCACGATCGGCGCGCTGCCCTGCTGGACGACGACGAAGCCGACGGTGATGGGACCTTTGGGACCGCCGCCACGCCCGCCGGTGACTCCAGATTCTTTGGAACCGCCGCACCCCACGAGCAAGAGCGCGCCAGCGGAGATGATTGCGGCCTGGCGAATCCTGCTCCTCACCGGGCGAGGCCCTTCCCGGTTGATGTTGCAATTGCAAGAGATAGGAGCGTGTTCGTAACCAATCATGGGAGGGGTGCCGCTAGAAGACGGATCAGTATGGTTACGCAACTGATCGACTAACGGCCGTTCTCAACCGACGAATGCTTAAGAAGTTTCGGCGGCGAATATTTCCCCTTCCGGCATTCTGAACCACTTCCAAATGGCAGTCGCCGAAGCCGCATTGAAGCGATACGTAGAACCGAATCGCATTGCGTGCTGGGGAGCTGGAATGTCCGTAATCAGGCTGATTGCCGCCGTCGTTCTTACATTCGCCGCCATTCCCGCCGCAGGACAGGGTGTCGCGCAGACGCCTTCCGGATCGACGATCGTCGCCAGCGCCGTCTCGCCGTCTCGCGTCCTTCACGTTGACGTGACGGTCAGTCCGGACGGGCGCGTTGGCTACATCGTCTCGCGGCAGGGCAAACTGGTAATCGATGAAAGCCGGCTGGGCTTCCTGTTCACAGACGCCCCGCAGATGCTCCGGAACTTCAAGTTCGCAGGCCAGTCCGCACGCAGCTTCGACGAGACCTGGGAAGAGCCTTGGGGCGAATACCGGAACATCCGCAACCACTACAACGAGCTGACGGTCAGCTTCGACGAGCAGAAGTGGATGCATCGGCGAATGACCGTCGTGTTCCGCGTGTTCGATGACGGTGTCGGCTTCCGCTACGAGCTTCCGAGCGGCCCGAATTGGTCTCACGCGAACGTCGCCGACGAGCTGACCGAGTTCAACGTTGCTGAGCCGGGCAAGGCCTGGTGGGACGAAGCGCTCGAGTGGAACCGCGAGGAATACCTTATCCGCAAAACTCCGATTGAGGAGATCGGAACTGCGCAGACGCCGCTGACCGTGCGGACGGCTAGCGGGCTGCACTTGTCGTTTCATGAAGCCGCGCTGGTCGATTATTCCGGCATGGATTTGCGGCGGGTGCAGGGCAGGGTGCTCAAGGCGGACCTGATGCCCTCCTCGACGGGCGCAAAGGTGAGCCGCGACTTGCCGCTGGCGACGCCGTGGCGGGTGATCATGATCGCTCCCGATGCGCCTGCGCTCTACAAGTCAGCGCAGATCATCCTCAACCTCAACGACCCGAACAAGCTCGGCGATGTCAGCTGGGTGAAACCGATGAAGTATGTCGGCATCTGGTGGCAGATGCATCTCGACAAGAACACGTGGGAATCGGGGCCGCGGCACGGCGCGACGACCGCCAACACCAAGCGGATGATCGATTTTGCGGCCAAGAATGGTTTCGGCGGCGTGCTGGTCGAAGGCTGGAATAAGGGATGGGACAAGGTAGGCGACAACGACTGGTTCGCCTGGGGCTGGGATTTCAGCTTCACGCAGCCTTATCCGGACTTCGACCTACCGGCCCTCGCGCGCTACGCGAAGTCGAAGGGCGTTGGGCTGATCGGGCACCACGAGACGGCCGGCAACACCGCCAATTATGAAAAGCAGCTCGATGGCGCGCTCGATCTCTATCAGCGACTCGGCATCCATGCGGTGAAGACCGGTTATGTCGCCGATGCTGGCGGGATCCAGGCGCTCGGCACCGATGGCAAGATCCACTTCGAGTGGCACCAGGGCCAAGTGATGGTGAACCACCATTTGAAGGTCGTGACCGAGGCGGCGAAGCGTCAGGTCGCCGTCGATCCGCATGAGCCGGTCAAGGACACCGGCCTTCGCCGCACCTATCCCAACTGGGTCTCGCGCGAGGGCGAGCGGGGCATGGAATATAATGCCTGGGGCGAACCTAAGAACCCGCCGGAGCATGAGGCGAACCTCATCTTCACGCGCATGCTTTCGGGCCCGATGGATTTCACACCGGGCATCGTCAGCCTGAAGGGGAAGGGCAACACCCCGATCCTGTCGACGCTGGCCAAGCAACTCGCGCTCTACATCACCATCTATTCGCCCATTCAGATGGCGGCGGATCTGCCGGAGAATTACGAAGCCAACCCGAAGGCCTTCCAGTTCATCAAGGATGTCGCGGTCGATTGGGACGACACGCGGATGCTAGCGGGTGAGGTCGGCGATCTTGCCGTGTTCGCCCGTAAGACCCGCGGATCGCCCGTGTGGTTCATCGGCGCGGTCGGTGACGAGAATGAACGGCGCTGCGATGTGCAGCTGAGTTTCCTCGACGCCGGACGCCGTTATCGCGCCGAAATCTACCGCGACGGCGACGACGCAGACTATCGCACCAACCCCCGTTCGATGGTGGTCGAGCAACGCACCGTGACCTCAGCCGATCGATTGGCGCTCCGGCTTGCGCCCGGCGGCGGCGCGGCGGTCAGGTTCGTGCCGATCCGCTAGTCGGCGCGCACCCTCGTCATCGCCAGCGCGGCGGCGGTCATCACAATCGCGGCGGCGAGCATCGTCCAGATCGGCTGATCGGGAAAAAATGCCTTCATGATCGAGCCCATGACGGTCGCGACCAGAAGCTGCGGCACGACGACGAAGACGTTGAACAGGCCCATGTAGATGCCGAGTTTCCGCTGCGGCAGGCTGCTCGCGAGGATCGCGTAGGGCATCGCGAGGATCGAAGCCCATGCGATACCAATGCCAACTTCCGCGATCACCAACATCTTCGGATCATGGATGATGAAGAAGCTCGCATAGCCGGCAGCGCCAGCGAGGAGGCACAGCATGTGCGTGCGGGACTTCCCGATGCTTCGCGCTAGCCAAGGGAGCAGAGCCAGCGCTGCGACGGCCGCGACGCCGTTGTACACGGCAAACAGCACGCCGACCCAGTTGCCTGCGTCCTGATACCCCGCGCTCGCCGGGTCGGGCGAGCCGTAGAAGTTGCGGGCGACGACCGGCGTGGTGTCAATCCACATGATGAAGAGCGCCGACCAGCTGAAGAACTGCACCAACGCGAGCCGTTTCATGATCGCTGGCATGCCGGAAAAATCACCGACGATATTGGCAAGCATGTTGCTCGAGCGGCCGCGCCTGGCGAGCTCGATGCCCACCCCGGTCGCAACGCCGTATGCGACGAGAAGTCCGCCGAGCAGGTAAACTTCTTTCTCGAGACCGAAGTTTCGAACCGCGAACAAAATGCAAAGCCCAAGTGCGATCCACAGGACGCTCGACCCAAAACTGCGGTTCGCAAGCTTGCGGATGGTTTGATCGGCGCCGGCATGATCGGCGGCGTCACCGAACCCCGCCATTTCTTCGGGTGAATATTCGCGGGTGCTCAGAACGGTCCAAAGTACTGCCGCGAACAGTGCAATACCGCCGAACCAGAAGCTGAAGCGGACGGTGTCGGGAATGCCGTTCCCAAGCGCGTCGTTCGATACTCCTAAGTGCTCGAGCACGTAGGGGAAGATCGAGCCTAGCACCGCGCCCGCGCCGATGAAGGCGGTCTGCACGGCGTACCCGGCGGTATGTTGGTCCTTTCGCAGCATATCGCCGACGAAAGCTCGGAATGGCTCCATCGAAATGTTGAGACTGGCGTCGAGCGTCCACAGCAGGACAGCCGCCATCAGCAGCTGGTTCGAAAGGGGCATTAGCAGCAGCGACAAGGCAGCAAGGAGCGCGCCCGCAATAAAGTAGGGTCGCCGCCGCCCGAGCCTGCCCAGCCACGTACGGTCGGAGAGATGGCCGACGATCGGCTGCACCAGCAAACCCGTCAGCGGGGCCGCGATCCACAGCGCCGGAAGGTCGTCGACGCTAGACCCGAGCGACTGGAATATCCGGCTCATGTTCGCGTTTTGAAGCGCGAAGCCGACCTGGATTCCGAAGAAGCCGAATGAAATATTCCACAGGCCAGCGAGCGATTGCCGCGGCTTCTCCGTCGTCGTCACGCTGTCCATTCAAGAATCTCCCCGCCGCCTAGCTGGCACGCGGGCGGGCAGGGCACAATTGCTGTTGCAGTGCAGCGCATACGAATACGCAAAGCCATAGACAGACGCGGATGAGCGGCTAAGTTTCGCCGCTCACGCCTGGAGGGGAAACCGGCATGAGGCTTTCGAACCTCGATATCATTGTGGTCATCGCTTACGCGATCGGCATCTTCAGCCTGGCGCAGTGGGTCAGCCGGGAGAAGGCCGGGCACCAGAAGGATACTTCCGACTACTTCCTGGCGTCAAAAAACCTGCCGTGGTGGGCGATTGGCGCATCGCTGATCGCGGCGAACATTTCGGCCGAGCAGATCGTCGGCATGTCCGGATCCGGCTACGCGATCGGGCTGGCCATTGCTTCCTACGAATGGATGGCGGCGCTGACGTTGTTGATCGTCGGCAAGTTCTTCCTGCCGATCTTCCTCAAGAACCACATCTACACGATGCCGCAGTTCCTCGAGCGGCGGTATGGCAAGGTGCTGCCGGTGATCATGGCGATCTTCTGGCTCGCGCTTTACGTGTTCGTGAACCTGACCTCGATCATCTGGCTGGGGTCGATCGCGGTGAATAAAGTCGCGGGAATCGACCAGAGCGTTGCTTTGGTCATCCTCGGCGCCTTCGCGCTCCTTTACCAAATTCGTGGGGGCCTGAAGGCCGTGGCACTGACAGACATCGTGCAGGTGACCCTGCTTGTGCTCGGCGGGCTGATTGTCGCTTTCCTGACGCTGACGAAGATCGGCGGCGGCGACCTGTTCAACGGTTTTCATCAACTCGTGACGACGGCGCCGGATCACTTCCACATGATTCTGCAGAAAGGCGACCCGCACTACATCGATTTGCCGGGGCTCAGCGTGCTCGTCGGCGGCATGTGGATCGCGAACATCGCTTACTGGGGTTTCAACCAATACATTATCCAGCGCGCGCTTGCGGCGAAGAACCTCGACGAAGCGCAGCGCGGCGTAATCTTCGCTGCCTTCCTCAAGCTGCTCATGCCGGTGATCATCGTGCTTCCAGGCATTGCGGCGGTGGTTTTGGCGCCGGGCCTGACCAAGCCCGACGAAGCCTATCCCATGATGATGCAGATGCTCCCGAGGGGCCTGCTCGGCCTGGTGTTCGCGGCGCTGGTCGCGGCGATCATCGCGTCGACCGCATCCAAGATCAATTCGATCGCTACCATCTTCACCCTCGACCTTTACGCCAAGTTCCGCGGCGAGAAGACCAAGGCGGAGGACGACACGGGCGAGAGCGTCGGCGAGGAAAAGCATTTGGTGCTGGTCGGGCGCATAACCGCGATCGTCGCCATCATCATCGCCATCCTCCTCGCCAAACCCCTGGTCGGAAGCTCCGAACAGGCGTTCCAGTTCATCCAGGAGTTCAGCGGCTTCTTCACGCCGGGCATTACCGTGATCTTCCTGCTCGGCCTCTTCTGGAAGCGCGCGACGGAGGCCGGCGCGATCGTTGCGGCCGTGACATCGGTGCTGCTGTCGACGGTCATGAAGTATACGCTGCCGTCAGGCGCCCTCTCGCAAGGCGTGAACGACTATCTGACGCCGTTCATCAACCGCATGGGCATCGTGTTCCTGGTGTCACTCGCACTCGCAGTCGTCGTCAGCCTGGCAACGCGGCCGCGTCCGGGCGTCGACACGATCGACACGGCGAACGTCCGCTACAAGACGAGCACCGGCTTTAATGCTGGCGCGCTTGGCGTGATCCTGATCCTGATCGCGCTCTACGCGACGTGGTGGTGAGCTAGCCGCGTTCGCCCTTCGGGGCACGTCGATACTTGTGGCGCAGCCATTCGAAAACCGGAAGCGCATCGCGCTTTCGGTAATCGAACCAGGTCGCGTTTTCCCAGTCTGAGCCTTTGCCCCAGCGCGTCCCGCAGCGGGTCGAGACCCAATACGGCTCCCAGTAGACGACACCGATGCCGCCGGCGTCGATCGTCAACTGGGTCAGGTCGATCATGAACTTGTGCTGGCCCTCTGGCGTGGCAGGAAAGCCCGCAACTAGTGCGTCGGTGCCGAGCAGGTTGGTCGCCGTGTCCGCGCCTTCGAGCGTGAATGGATATCCCGTTTCAACGACGATCACGTCCTTGCCGTAGCGGCGCTTTGCTTCAGCGATCGTGTCCTTGAGCTGTGCCAGGTTCCACTTTGACCATTTGCTGTAATAGCTGATGCCAATCACGTCGTAGCCAGTCACGCCAGCCTTTGTCGCTGCGTCGAACCACCGCACCACATTCTCGGGTTGGGCGATGTGCAGCATGATCCGCGGCGCGATCGAACCCGCGCGGCCGGCTTCTTGCACTGCCTGAATGCCGGCATTCAGCAACCGCGCATTGCGCGCCCAATTGATCGGGTCGCCCGGAACCTTGCCGCCGAGCATCTCGGGGTTGGTCTCGTTACCGATCTGGACCATCTCCGGCATCCCATGATCGGCATCTAGCTTGCTCAACGTGGCGAGCGTGTAATCGTGCAGCGCCTTCACCTGCTGGTCGACAGTGAGGTTGGCCCAGGCAGCCGGCGCGATTTGCTTGCCGCCGTCTGCCCAGTCGTCGGAGTAGTGGAAGTCGAGCAGGACCTGCATGCCTGCCTCATGGGCGCGGCGGATGGTCTTTAGGATGTCGTCATAGTTGCTGTACCGGGTCCAGGTCGCGTTGTTCCAGATGCGCACGCGGACGATGTTGCCGCCTTCGCGCTTGAGCAGCCGGAACGCGTCGATGGGTTTTCCGCGCAGGCGATAGACAGCGCCGCAATCCTCCATTTCGTTCACGTACGATAGGTCAGCGCCCAAATAGAGGCCACCGGAAGGAGGCGCCACGGGCGAACCGGCCTGTGCGGCAGTGGCGGCTATCGCGAGCAGGCCCGTGAGCATGCGTCGATTCATCGGCGATCTCCTGAAGCGGCAGCAACGGCTCTAATGCTTGATCCACCCAAGCCCTCGCTCGCGACCGAGACGTCGACGAGGCCGGCGGCGCCGACTCTCACGATAGCTTGCGCGAGCCCGTTGAAGGCGTGTCGTTCGGATGCAACATCGGCCTCAATACTATTCGGGTTTCCGTTCCCGACTCCGATCACCTGCCCGCCTTGAACTGCGAATTTTAGAAGGTTGCTGGCCGTCGGCACGGGCCGGCCGCGACGATCAACGACCTGCGCGTTGGCGATGAGCACGTCCCCGCTTGTGGCTAACCGCTGGGCAAGCGTGAGACGCACGGCGTGTGCGGGACCGCTTGTTTGGCGGACGTCTTGGGCAACGCGGCGACCTCCATTGTACCCAATCGCCTCCAGACGACCCGGCGCGTATGGGACGCGCCATTCTAGGTGACGGTTACGCGGCATCGCCTGTCTCTCAAGCGAGCGACCATTTAAAACTAGCTCGACCTCTTCAGTATTGCCGAGCGTCCAGACTTCGATCGGCCGGCCCTCCCTTCCGGCCCAATTCCAATGTGGGAGAAGGTGAACGAGCGGTTGGTCTGGTCGCCAACAGGCGCGGTAGTAATAGTAATTGTCCTTGGGGAATCCGCAGGTGTCGAGGATGCCGAACTGCGAGCTGATGCTTGGGAACTCGGCGTAGGGCGTCGGCTCGCCACGATAATCGAACCCGGTCCAGACAAAGCCTCCGGCGATGTACGGCCGCTCGGCGACGATCGTCCACCATTCCTCAGCCGTGGTCGCCCACCAGGGATGCTCAGTGTCGTACGCGCGTACGATGTGTCGCGCCGGATCGGTCTCATATTCGCCGCGCGTGGAAACCGTGCTCCCAGTCTCGGATCCGTAGACCGGCTGCTCGGGACGTCGGCCGTGATAGGCCTCGATCTGGTTGGTTCGATAGTTGAAGCCGAGCACGTCGACGACGCGGCCGATCCCCGTGTCCCAGCCCTGATCCATGGCGAAAGTGGTCGGCCGCGTCGGATCCAGCTTCTTCACATGCCGCGCCAACTCGGCGTTGATGCGCGCTCCGCGCTCCGTCGCTTGATGCGGCTCTTCGTTGCCGAGCGACCAGAGGATGACGCTTGGGTGATTGCGGTCGCGGCGGATGATCCGTTCGAGCTGGGACAGGCTTTCAGGGTCGGAGCTGTTGTAGCGTTGCTCGACGATCATCAGCATGCCCGTCTCGTCGCAAGCGTCGAGGAGCGCGGTCGCGGGTGGGTTGTGGGCGCTGCGCCAGGCGTTGGAGCCCATCTGCTGAAGCTGTTTGATGCGCCAGCGATGAAGCGTGTCGGGGATTCCGGTGCCGACGCCGGCATGATCCTGGTGATTGCAGGTGCCGAGAAGCTTCACGGGCTTGCCGTTAAGGAGGAAGCCGCATTCCGGGTCGAAGGTGGCAGTGCGAAGACCAAAGCGGGCTTCTGCACTATCGATGACTTGTCTGTCGCCAATCAATTCAGCGCGAACGGTATACAGATCAGGCGTCTCCAGCGACCAAAGCATCGGGATCGGGAAGCGGGTGCGGCGCTCGATTGTCTGGCGCTCGCCCGCCGGAATACTGATCGGCAAGGCATCTTCGATGGTGGTGAAGCTTCCCCTCGGTCCAATCAAGGTCAGGCGAAGTCCAGCCTCTGCCGGCGCGTCGGTTGTATTGGCGACGTCAATGCCGACGCGGATTTCGGCACCTTTGGCCGTGACTTTGCTGGTCACGACGATTCCCCAATGCGGGATGTGCATTGGATCCGCGCTGACGAGCTCTACGTGGCGATAGATACCCGCGCCTTCGTAGAACCAGCCTTCGCCGAGCGTCGCGTCAACACGGACGGCGATGACGTTCGGGCCGCCTTCATAGTCGAGAAAGTCGTCGATCAAGACGCTGAAGGGAGCATAACCGCTTTCGTTCCGGCCGGCGGCGTAGCCGTTCACGAAGACGATGCAGTCGCGGAACACCCCGTCGAACTCGAGCCAGAAGCGGCGGCCTTTTTCCGCAGCGGTGACGGCGATAGGCGTGCGGTACCAGCCCACGCTGTTCTCAGGGAATTCGCGCCCGATAGCCTTGAAGCCATGCGCAGCCATTGAGTCTGAACGATCCTTCGGCGGCGGCGTTTTCGGCTGCGCAAAGGGAAGGGCGACTGCCCAATCATGCGGTACGATGACTTCAGCCCAGCCGCTGTCGTCGAACTTCGGCATCGCCCCTTCAGTGGCGTTGCCGGCTTTGGCGAAGGTCCGCTGGTCGCGCCCGAAGCCGAAGTCCTTGTCGATATCTGCCGCGTGGCCGAAGTGAAAGCGCCATTGCTCAAGCCGCTGGCGACGTCGCGGGTTTGGAGAGAGCACGGTTGTCCGCGCAATGGCCGGGCTCGTCGACGCGAGGCTCATCGCTAAAGCGCTCGCCCCGATCATTTCGCGCCGCGTAAAGCCGTCTTCCATACGCACGAACTCCGCTATTCATGCGACGATTAGGGCGACTGAGAAAACGCGCAAGCGTCAGGATGTGACGCTCGACTCCCTGACGGTGAGGCGCACTGGAAGAACGCGCTTGGCCGCATTGCCGCGCTCGATCGAGCAGAGGATTGCGTCGATCAACGCTTCGGCCGCCTGGCGCGGGTCCTGAGCAACGGTCGTGAGCGGCGGGCTGGAAAGGCTCGCGGCAGGAATGTCATCGAACCCGACGACCGAAACGTCCTCGGGAACGCGCCGCCCCATTGCCTGCAGTGCGTGCACCGCGCCAATCGCCGCGACATCGGAGGCTGCGAAGACGGCGTCGAAGTTGGCCTGCCTGGCCACGAGGCGTTCGACGGCCATCCGTCCGGCTGCCTCGCTGGGGTCGGCATCGACCTGCAGCCGTTCGTCCAGGTCTAGCCCCGCCGCGCGAAGTGCGCGGCTGTATCCGATCCAGCGTCCAAGGAACTCCGGATAGCCAGGGTCGACGGTGCCGACAAACGCGATGCGGCGCCGGCCTTGTTGCAAAAGATGCGTGGTGGCGTCGAAGCCGCCCTGCTCGTTATCGGATGAGACAGTCGCGCCTAGCTCCCCGTCGGCGGCCGAACCCCACCGCACGAAATGGGCACCGCGCTCGATCAGCTGCACGAGCTTCGGCCGATATTCCAGATAATCGCCGTAGCCGAGCAGAATGATCCCATCGGCCTTTCTACTGTCTTCATAGTCGACGTGCCAGTCGGACGAGAGCTGCTGGAACGAGATCAGCAAATCATATCCATGGGCGGCGCAGCACCGCACCATCGGCCCGAGCAGGGTAAGGTAGAAGGGATTGATCGTCGCGCCCTCGGGCGACCATTCCTCGAAGAAAAGTAATGCAAGCGTGCGCGATTGCTGGCGCCGCAAGCCGGAGGCGTTCTTGTCGACCTTGTAATTAAGCTGTTCCGCCGCAGCGAGCACGCGCGCGCGCGTTTCCTCACTCACGGACGGGCTGCCGCTGAGTGCGCGGGAGACCGTTGGCTGGGAGACGCCCGCGAGCGCCGCAATATCGAACGAGGTCGGCCGCCTCTGCATCAGTTTAATTCTTAGCGTTCTGAATACGTATGTATAGCCGTTCGGGCAGCTTCCGCCGCAGCGATCCTCTGATATTCCTTATCGTCGGGAGAGGGGTCTTGGCCCCTAACAGGTGACTTATGCCGGTGCGCAACGCGCTGGCCGAAGGGGGACATGATGATCAGCATTTCTTCGCGCTCGCGGTTGATTGTGGCGGCGAGCCCGCTTGCGATGGCGATGGCGCTTTCAGCGACTCCAGCCTGGGCGCAAGATGCTCAGCCCGCGATTACCGGCGCGGCGTCCGCCGCGACCGCGGCGCAGCCGGCGGATCAGACGACGGCCAACGATCAGGGCGCGAGCCCGGCAGCCACCGACTCCAGCTCCGATAGGATCGTTATTACGGGATATAGGGCTTCTCTTCAGAACGCGATCAATAAGAAGAAGAAGGCTGACCAGATCGTTGAGTCAGTGAGCGCCGAGGATATCGGTAAGCTGCCCGACGCGTCGATCGGTGAAGCCATTGCGCGTCTACCGGGCATCACTTCCCAGCGGCTCTCGGGCCGCGCGGACGTTATCTCGATCCGCGGCTTCGGACCTGACTATTCGACTACCCTTCTGAATGGTCGCGAACAGACTTCGACCGGCGATAACAGAGCCGTCCAGTTCGATCAGTATCCGGCCGAAATCATCAATCAGGTCAACGTCTACAAGACGCCGATCGCGTCGGTGATCGGGCAGGGCATCGCCGGCACGATCGACCTACGTACGATTCGTCCGCTCGAATATGGCCATCGCGTAATCTCGGTTGGCGGCCGCTTCGTTTACCCGGATATCGGCAAGCTCAATCCGGACGCAAAGAAGTACGGCTATAGGGTGAACGGCGTTTACGTCGATCAGTTTCTGGACGGACGTGCGGGCATATCGCTTGCCGCGAGCTGGGATGATGAACCTTACGAAATCCAAGAATTCAATGCTTGGGGCTACGCCGATGGGCCCGGCGGAAACAAGGTTGTCGGCGGGCTGAAGTCGTATTCGCGGTCGACGGAGCTTAAGCGCCTGGGTCTCGCCGGTACGTTGGAGTTCAAGCCGACCGAAAACTTTACCTCGACGATCGACGGCTTCTATTCGGACTTCAAGGACGACCAGATTGCCCGCGGCATCGAGATTCCGCTGCAGTGGGGACAGGGAGGTCCACACGAGGTCCTGCAGCCAGGCTACACTGCTTCGAACGGACTTATCACCGACGGCACGTATGCGAACGTCGTTGGTGTTGTTCGCAACGTACTGCAGCCGCGTCATGCCAAGCTCTACTCAATCGGTTGGAACAACCGCTATGAGGGGCCAAACGGCTTGCGTGCCTTCCTTGACCTCAGCTGGAACAAGACGAAGCGCAATGAGCTGGTGTTCGAGACCTATTCGGGCAGCGGGTATAACTTCTCGGGCCCGGGCGACAATCTTACTTTCCACACTGGCGACACCGGAACCGATTTCACAAACCACAATATCAACTACGCAGATCCCAGCCAGATCTTCGTTACCGATCCGCGTGGCTGGGGTGGAACGGCGCCGAACGGAGCGCTTAGGCCGGGCTATTGGAACAACCGGATAGTCAACGACCGCATATGGCAGGTGCATCCGGAGCTCTCGAAAGATCTGAATTCGAGCTTCCTCTCAAGGTTCAGTGTTGGCGCGAACTACACGGATCACTCGAAGTCGCTGACTCCCGACGAAGCATTCGTCCAGTTCACCGATCCAACGCTGCGCAATCTCGTTCTTCCCGATCAGTATAACCTCGGCGGAGCGGATTTCGGGTGGATCGGAATGGGCCATACGTTGGCGTTCGATCCACAGCAGCTGCTTAACGATGGTATCTACACGCTCGTATCAAACAATTTGAATCCTGACGTCCAAGCGAAAGCTTATGACGTTCATGAGAAGCTTACGACGTTTTACGTCCAGGCTGACATCCGATCGCAGCTTGGTGCGGCTGAGTTGACCGGCAACATCGGCTTGCAAGCCGTTCACACCGACCAGCTCTCGACAGGCTTCAAGATCGGAAACCAGGGAACTCCTGCCGTTCTTCTTCCGGCCAGCGACGGCGCAAAATATTGGGACGTTATGCCCACGTTGAACCTGTCGTTTCGTTTTCCGGACGACTGGGTCATCCGTCTTGGCCTAGCTCGAGAAGTCCAGCGCCCACGCATGGATTCTATGCGGATCGCCAATGAATATGGTGTTTGCCGGAGCGGCTGCGCTCCGTACCCCGTCATCACTGGCACCGCCGGTAATCCTGAGTTGAGACCGTACCGCGCCAATGCCGCGGACCTCAGCTTCGAGAAGTACTGGGGCACGAAGGGATACGTGTCGCTGCAGTTCTTCTACAAGAAGTTCAATACCTTCGTTGTAGAACAGAACCTGACCAACGTTCCTTTCGATTACACCGGCTACCCGATCCCCTCGCCGTGGCAGACGACAAGTCCGTGCGATCCCTCGGTATCCGGATGCAATTACCTTCCGCCAGAAGGCATCACGAATGGCTTCATCAAGGCGCCGTACAACGTAAGTGGCGGCAAGATGTACGGCGTCGAACTCGGTGCGACCTTGCCGTTCGGCGATTTCGTATCTGCACTCGATGGCTTCGGATTGACGGGCGGTGTGGGTTACACCCAGTCCAAAGTCCGCATTTATCCAGGCGCGCCTTCATCGATGCTTCCGGGCTATTCGAAGTGGGTTGCCAACGGTACACTCTATTTCGAAAAGTGGGGCTTCAACGCGCGGGGCAGCGTCCGTTACCGCTCGAGCTTCCAGGGCGAGGTTTCGGGCTTCGCTCAGAACAACGTGTTCCGCCAAGCCAAGCCGGAGACGATCGTCGATGCGCAGGTCGGTTACGACTTCCAGCCGAACTCGATGCTCAACGGACTGTCGGTCTATCTGCAGGCACTCAATTTGACGGACGAGCCGTTCGTAACGACTAACCCGGGCGAAGACCTCCAGGTTATCGACTACCAAAAGTACGGCCGCCGCTGGATGATCGGTGCTTCGTACAAGTTCGGTGGCAGCACTCCCACTCCGCCGCCGCCTCCACCGCCTGCACCGCCGCCGCCACCGGCCGCACCCGCGACACAAACCTGCGCGGATGGCTCGGTGATTTTGGCGACCGGTGCGTGCCCAGCACCGCCGCCTCCGCCGCCACCACCGGCACCGGCACCAGAACGCGGCCTTTGATCTAAGCGGCGCCGGCGACACCAATTATGTGTCGCCGGCCGTCCGCGTTATGAAAGATCTCAATGACTGAAGTCGGCCAACGCAGGATCGTCGTTGTCGGAGGGGGCACGGCGGGATGGATGACGGCTGCTGCCCTCGGGCGGTTTTGCTTGCCCGGAATGTCCGTCACCCTGGTGGAATCCGATGAGATTGGAATTGTGGGTGTGGGCGAGGCGACGATTCCGTCCATCGCTTTATTCAACCAATCACTCGGGATTGACGAGGCAGCTTTCGTCGCCGCAACCGGCGGCACCTTCAAGCTTGGAATTGCATTCGATGGCTGGGGGAAACCGGATGAGGCCTATGTCCACGCGTTTGGCCTGGTCGGAAGCGCACTCGGCGTTGTGCCTTTCCACCATTATTGGCTGCGCGGGCGAAAGCTCGGGATCGCCAAGCAGCTAGGTCATTACATCCTCCATACAATTGCCGTCGCCGGCAATCGGTTCGCCCACGTGCAACGCCCCCCCGGGAGCGTGCTTCCGCCACTCCCTTACGCCTATCACTTCGACGCCAGCCTTTACGCGCGTTTCCTCCGTGGTTTCGCCGAGAACCTCGGCGTCGTGCGGCAGGAAGGAAAGATCGTCGCGGTCGAGCGCGATCAGCAGAACGGCGACGTCGCGGCGGTGCTGCTCGCTAACGGCACGCGGGTTACCGGCGATCTGTTCATAGACTGCTCTGGGTTCCGCGGACTGCTCATCGAGCAAGAGCTGGAGGCCGGATTCGAGGATTGGACGCAGTGGCTTCAGTGCGACCGCGCCGTCGCCGTTCCGTGTGAGCGCGTCGAGCCGCTGATTCCACTGACGCGCTCGATCGCGCGGGAGGCGGGCTGGCAGTGGCGCATCCCGCTGCAGCATCGAACCGGCAATGGCTATGTCTTTTCATCTCGCCGGATCAGCGAGGATGAGGCGACGGCGACGTTGCTCGCCAATCTTGATGGCGAGGCAAAAGCCGACCCGCGAACGATCCGCTTCACGACTGGAAGACGGCGCAAGACTTGGGTGCGAAACGTCGTCGCGATTGGGCTTTCGTCCGGCTTCATTGAGCCGCTGGAGTCGACCTCGATCCACCTCATCCAGACCGCGATCAACCGGCTGCTGGAACTCTTGCCCGCCGGCGAAATAACCGATGCGACGCGCGACGACTTCAACGAACGCAGCGCCCTGGAAATGGAGCGGGTGCGGGACTTTATCATCCTCCACTATCACGCCAACCAGCGCGAAGGTGAACCCTTCTGGGATGAGCTTCGGGCAATGGAAGTGCCGGAAGCGCTGCAGCACAAAATGGATCTTTTCCAGTCCACGGCGCGGGTGTCGGCAAGCTTCGACGAGCTATTCGACGCGCGGGCGTGGATCCAGGTGCTGATCGGCCAAAATATCATGCCAAAGACTTATCACCCGATCGCCGACTTGCTCCCGGAATCGCGCCTGCGCGAGTTTCTGGACAGGTTGGAGCGGGCTCATATCGAGGATGTATCGCGTATGCCGGACCACGGTGAGTTCGTATCGAAATTTGCGCCTGTGAAACGCGACTTGGTGCCGGCTTAATGGCTGCGCTAGCCGCGCTGGCATTCCTTGCCACCGCCTCGTCGCCGCCGGCCTATCGCGCTCGTCTCCCCGAGGACGAGGTCATCTACTTTCTTCTCCCCGATCGCTTTGAGAATGGCGATCCGTCGAACGATCGCGGCGGCCTCAGCGGCGACCGGCTGACCACGGGATTCGACCCCACGCACAAGGGGTTTTTCCACGGCGGCGACCTCAAGGGGCTGACCCACCGCCTCGACTATATCAAGGGGCTTGGCGCGACGACCGTATGGCTGTCGCCCATCTTTGCGAACAAGGCTGTCCAGGGACCGCCGGGCCGGGAAAGCGCCGGCTATCACGGCTATTGGATCACCGATTTCACGAAGGTCGATCCCCACCTCGGGACCAACACCGACTTCAAGGCCTTCGTCGACGCGGCGCATGCCAAAGGCATGAAGGTCTACATGGACATCGTCGTCAACCACACCGCCGACGTGATTCAGCTTGCCGAGTGCAAGAACCAGCTCGACTGTCCGTACCGAAGCGTAGCCGATTATCCGTACCAGCGTCGCGGCGGCGTTAACGGTGCGCCGATCAATTCAGGTTTTGCAGGTGAACGGGACGGCAGCCCGGCGAACTTCGCAAAGCTCAAGGACCCGAACTACGCCTATACCGTGCGTGTTCCGGAGACCGAACGCAACATCAAGGTCCCGGCCTGGCTGAACAATCCAATTTACTATCACAACCGCGGCAACTCGACGTTTCGCGGCGAGTCCAGCACGATGGGCGACTTCTCCAGTCTGGACGACGTCTTCACTGAAAACCCGCGCGTAATCCGGGGCATGATCGAGATCTACGGCGCGTGGATCGACAAATATGGCGTTGACGGTTTTCGCATCGATACCGCCCAGCACGTGAATGCCGAGTTCTGGCAGCAATTCGTGCCTGCGATCCTGAAGCGCGCGGAGGCACGCGGCATTCCGAATTTCCATATCTTCGGCGAGGTCGCGACTGGCGACATGGATCCCGCGCACACGGCAGTGAACACGCGCGTCGACAAGCTACCGAGCGTGCTCGATTTCTCTTTCGGCCGGGCCGTCATCGATGTTGCAGCGGGCGTCGCTGGCACCGATGAGCTGGCGAAGCTCTTCCGCGCGGATCCGCTCTACGAAGGTGGGGCTCCCGCGGCGCTTCGGCTGCCCACATTTCTAGGCAATCATGACGCAGGTCGTTTTCCGGCGTTGATGAAGCTGTTCGGCTACAAGGGCGGCGAGGCGGAGCTGTTGAAGCGCGACATGCTCGGTCACGCGATGCTGTTGACCCTTCGCGGAGTGCCGACCATCTACTCAGGCGACGAGCAGGGGTTCGTCGGCAAGGGGGGCGATCAAGATGCGCGGCAGGACATGTTCGCGTCGAAGGTCGCGACCTACAATGAGGACAAGCTACTCGGCACCAGCTCGACGACGGCACAGTCCAACTTCAACCCGCAACATCCGATGTACCAGGAGATCGCGGCGCTGGCGCGCATCCGCACCAGTCATCGTGCTCTGACCCGCGGCCTCCAGCTCATCCGCTATTCGCAGGACAAGCCAGGTCTATTTGCCGTGTCGCGTTTCGATCCGGCGAGCGGGCGCGAGATGTTGCTTGCGTTCAACACCTCGACCACGCCAGTGCACGAGCTCGTCCGCGTCGAGACGCGCTCGAAGGAGTTCGAGCTCCTCGCCGGCACTTGTCCGACAAAGGCAGACGCGCCGGGCAGTGTCATGATCGACCTCCCGGCGCTCGGCTATTCGGTCTGCTATGCTCGCTGAAGAGGCCAGCGCCGCTGGGGCAATTGGGGTAGCGCAGCCCTGGTGGAAGGGCGCGGCCATCTATCAGATCTACCCGCGCAGTTTCGCCGACAGCAATCGTGACGGAGTCGGGGACCTTCCGGGTATCACTGAAAAGCTGGACTATGTGGCAAGCCTCGGTGTCGATGCTGTTTGGCTATCGCCCTTCTTCACTTCGCCGATGCGCGACTTCGGTTACGATGTCGCCGATTATTGCGACGTCGATCCGATCTTCGGGACCATTGCAGACTTCGACGCCTTGGTTGCTCGAGCTCACGCGCTCGGCCTGAAGCTGATCATCGACCAGGTTTATTCTCACAGTTCCGACCAGCACCCCTGGTTCAAAGAAAGCCGGTCGAGCAAAGCGAACGCAAAGGCTGACTGGTACGTCTGGGCCGATGCCAAGGAGGACGGCGCGCCGCCCAACAACTGGCAGTCGGTCTTCGGTGGGCCGGCATGGACGTGGGACGCGCGGCGCGGGCAGTACTATCTGCACAACTTTCTTCCCGAGCAGCCCGACCTGAACCTTCACACGCCGGCCGTTCAGGATGCGTTGCTCGATGCTGCACGGTTTTGGCTCGATCGCGGTGTCGATGGGTTTCGCATCGATGCGATCAATTTCGCCATGCATGACCCGCAACTGCGCGATAACCCGCCGGCTGCTCCGGGCGGCAAGCGCACCCGGCCGTTCGACTTTCAGAAGCACCTCTACAACATGTCCCACCCGGATATCGTGGCGTTCCTGGAGCGGTTGCGAGGTGTGGCGGATAGCTATGGCGATCGGTTCACGCTCGCTGAGGTGGGCGGGCCGGAGCCACTTCGAGAGATGCATGAGTTCACTGCCGGGGACCGGCGACTCAACAGCGCTTATGGCTTCGATTTTCTGTATGCGGAGGCGCTGACGCCGAAACTTGTCGCTCGCGTCGCTGAGGACTGGCCGGAGAGCGCTGGCTGGCCAAGCTGGGCCTTTGAAAACCACGACGCGCCGCGGGCGTTGTCGCGGTGGGTGGGCGAGGAACATCGTGAACAGTTAGCTCGAACGAAGATACTTCTGCTCTGTGTTCTGCGCGGCTCAATCATCCTTTATCAGGGGGAAGAGCTCGGCCTACCGCAGGTAGATGTGCCGTTCGAACGTCTCAAGGATCCGGAAGCGATCGCCAATTGGCCGCATACACTCAGCCGGGATGGCGCGCGCACACCGATGCCATGGCAATCCGATCAGCCGAACCTTGGCTTTTCGTCCGGTGAGCCTTGGCTTCCTATCGGGGCGCAGCACCGAAACCTCGCCGTTGACCGTCAGCAGGGCAGTGGATCGATCCTGGCCTTTACACGCGACTGCCTGACGTTGCGGAACAACGAGCCGGCGCTGCGCGTGGGCTCGATGAAGGTATTAGATGCGGACGATCGGCGACTGGTGTTCGAGCGGAGCGAGGCCGGACAGCGGCTACGTTGCACCTTCAACCTATCGGCGACTCCGTTTCCATTCGAAGCGAAAGGCAAGGTGTTGATGACGTCTGGGCCGGTCGAGGGCGAGCTTGGCCGATATTCCGGAGTTGTCGAGGCGATTGCGTGAGCGTGGTGAGAGTGTTGTTAGGCTTCGCGCTTTTGTCTTTCTCGGTTCAGGCTTCAGCGGACACGGTGCCAAAGGTCGGAGCGGGCACGATCGTCGATCTCGGCATCCTGCAGTCACGCTATGCCGATCCTCGGCGCGTCGTCGTATGGTTGCCAAGTTCCTATTCTTCTCGCGGACCGAAGCCCGCTGTGCTGTACATGCACGACGGGCAAAACCTGTTCGACAAAGCGACCGCCGGATACGGAATGGAGTGGGAGGTAGATGAGCATCTCGACCGGCTCATCCGAGAAAAGAAGGTACGACCGACCATCGTCGTCGGCATCTGGAATACGTCTAAGCGCCTTCTGGAATATGTCCCATCAAGGGCTTTCGCGTCCTTGCCGACTGCTTATCGCGATCAGGTGCGCGCCCTTTACGGCGGCGATCCGCTGTCGGACGGCTATCTGAAATTCATCGTCGATGAGCTGAAGCCGATGATCGATCACCGCTTCAGGGTGAAGACCGATCGCGAAAACACGGTCATCATGGGTTCGTCGATGGGCGCGCTGATCTCGCTTTATGCGATCGATGAATATTCGAAGGTCTTTGGTGCGGCGGGCATGATGTCGACGCACTGGCCACTGTCGTTCAAGCCGGAGGGCAAGACACTCAGCGACGAGGAGTTTGAGGCCGTATCGTCGACATTCGAGCGCTATCTGGCGCCCGCGTTGCCCGATCCAAAGACGCACCGGCTTTATTTCGACCATGGCAGCGAGACGCTGGACGCCATTTACGCGCGCTATCAGGCTCGAGTGGACAAGGTTGTAGCCGCAAGGGGGTATCTGAGCGGCGTCAACTGGATGACCCGTAACTTCCCGGGCCAGAAGCATAACGAGATCAGCTGGGCGTCGCGGCTGGACGTTCCTTTGGAGTTCTTGCTTCCGCCGCGTTGACGCTTTCCGCCGCGCCCATCGCGCCCTAGATATGGGAGCATGAAGCCAACGGTCGTCATCCATACGAACGACAAGCAAATGCTGGGCGCGCTGGTGGCTGCGCACAGCCATCGCCGGAATAGCCGGGACCCGAGCGCGTTCGACATCAAGATCATTCGTGCCGAAGACTATCCGGAACTGCAGCAGAGCGGCCGGACGATATTTCGCGGTGGGCATGAGCGACCGTGGGATCCGAACGATCTGCAATCTTTCACGCCGCTTCGCTTTTCGGTGCCCGACCTTATGGGGCATCAGGGTCTGGCGCTTGTCACGGACCCCGACATTTTCGCGGTGGGCGACGTCGGCGAGCTCTTTGCGCGGGACTTGGAGGGCAAGGCGATCTGGTGCCGGCCACGGCCAGGCTATGAAAAGATCACCGACCCGTTGGCGACGTCGGTCATGCTGCTCGATTGCGCGATGCTTCCGCACTGGCGGTTCGAGCGAAATCTCGCCGACCTTTGGTCGCACAAGATCGACTATCTCGACTGGATCAACCTCAAGCTCGAGAACTTAAGCACGATTGGTCTCCTCGAGCGGGAGTGGAACGACTTCGACAATCTGACGCCGCGGACCAAGCTGGTCCACAACACCAAACGCCGGACGCAGCCTTGGAAGACGGGGCTGCCGATCGACTTCACGTTCAAGGAGCGCAAAGGCCTGCTGAATTTGGCACCGAAGCTCGTAAGGCTGCTGGCGCCAAGTTACACAAGGCACCCCGACCGCAACCAGGAGGCATACTTCTACGCTTTGCTGGCGGAGGCGATGGACCTGGGATCAATCACCCAGGAGCAAGTCGAGAAGGAAGCTCGGCTTGGCCATGTGCGGCCGGACTCGCCCGAACTTATTGAGCGCTATCGGGGGCATCTGTGGCCGGCGGAGCAGGCTGCGCCAAAAGCTGCCTGACGCGCTCGGCGACCAGCTTCGCATAATCGGGCGGGTTGCTCGCTTTCGGCTCGTGGATCGTGCCGCCGAAGCCTTCTCTTTCGAGAGCCGTCCAGAAGAAGCGCAAATCTCGGGGGTAAAGCCGTTTGCCCGGGCGTAGGCGGTCGGTGATCGCAGTGACGGCTCGACCGAGCGCGCTCTTCGCAATCGGAACGATGCCGACCGGTTTCCCCGTCATCACTGCGTCGGCCGCCATGGCGACACTGTCGGCCGTGACGAACAGTTCGTCGGCCGCCTCGATCAGCGCAGGATAGCTGGGCGGCCCATCGTTCGGCGCAAGCAGCGTAGGCTGGGACGCATTACGTAACTCGGTTGCAATCGCTTCATGAAGATCGGCGGGAGTGCGTGGGCTACCAACGACGAGGACCGAGCCTCCTTGCGATGCGGCCCGAGCGAGCAAATCTCGGACGGCTCCGAGGATCTGCTCGACGGGCAGCTCCCAGTAAAGGGTCGGACCTCCGACGAGCAACAGCAGGTGCGGTCGTGGAAATTTCTCAAGCAGGGCGCAGTCGGATGGCGAGACACTGCGCTCCACATGGGGGCTTAGCGCGAATGGAATGCGCGTGACGTTGGATTCGTCCGGCACCGGATATTCCGGCGTCGGGACGACGAGATCGAAGTAACGAGGCGAGATCCGGGGGAAACCGAGGTGTACCGACCGGGTTTGCTCGCCCGAGCGCCGCCGAAGCTCGCGCACCACAGGCACGCTCCTCAGACCAGTCGAGATTGTGAGATCTGGCGGTTCGCCTTCAAGCTGGGCGCGGCAATCCGCCTCAACGCTGCGGAATGTTGCGCCGAGCAACGAAGGTTGGATGCGACGCAACTGGTTGTAACGCAGCATCTTTTCTTCGAACGGGAAGCCAAGGGCCTGGGCGAGGGCGAGCACCTGGTTATTGTCGCCCCGATGCGGTCCTAGTAGCGCCCAAACGCGCGGCTGGCGGTCATCTGGCATTGAGGCGGCTATCCCGAGTTCCCAAATCCGGCTTCCATCATGTAATCGGTGGCGGAGCCGCGGCCAGGCCGCAAGTCAGGAGCGCATATGTGCGGAATTGCCGGCTGGTACAGGCGCGGCGGACGGCCGGTCCCGCAGGAGGCAATCGTAAGCCAATGCGACCGCTTGGTCAGCCGTGGTCCTGACGACGCAGGATATCTGACCGACGCCGATTTCGGTTTCGGCATGCGCCGCCTGAGCATCATCGACATTGCAGGCGGGCATCAGCCTATCTTCAGCCCCGACGGCCGCTACGCGATCGTCTTCAATGGCGAGATCATGAACCATCCAGCGCTGAGGCGGGAATTGGAGGGTGGGTACAAGTTCTATACCGACCATAGCGACACTGAGACGATCCTCGCCGCGTACTTGAAGTGGGGTGACGACGCCTGGCTTCGACTCGAGGGAATGTATGCGGTCGCCATCTGGGACAAGCACGCCAAGAACCTTGTGCTGGCGCGCGATCCGCTGGGTATCAAGCCGTTGTTCTTCACCGAGCAGGCCGGCGGCATCGCCTTCGCGTCGGAGATCACGGCGCTTCGCGACCTGCCTAATCATCGGTTCGAGCTGAACGAGGACGGCGTCGACGACTTCTTCTGCTTCGGTCACACGCTGCCGCCGCAGACGATCTTCAAGCAAGTCCGGCCGCTTGAGCCTGGCCATGTGCTGCAGGTGGGTGCGGTCGGGCGGCCGGCTATCCGCCGTTTTTGGCAGGCACGCCTGAACGTACAGGAGGGTATTAGCGAGGCCGACTGGATCGAGCGAACGCGGGCCGAGTTGCTCCGGACGGTCAAGGAGCACCAGCTATCCGACGTGCCAGTGGGCGCATTCGTGTCGGGCGGTGTCGACTCCGGTGCGATTGCCGCGGCGATGGCACGCACTGCCTCTGCGTCGTTCAAGATTTTCACCGCCGGTTTCCCCGGTTCGCCCCGTGACGAAACGGCTGCGGCGAAGCGCATCGCCGATCATCTCGGCTGCGAGCATGTCGTGCTTCCGATGCAGCCGCAGACCGCCGAGGACGTTCTGCCCGCCGTGCAGGCGTCATTCGATGAGCCCACTGCCGCGAACAGCGCCATTCCTCTCTGGTATCTATCGAAGGCCGCAGTCGAGCACGTGAAGGTTGTGCTTTGCGGGGAGGGTGGGGACGAACTGTTCCTAGGCTACAACCGCCAGCGCTGGGGAAAGCGAATGGCCCGGTGGCAGGGGCTGATGCGGGCGACCGGCGGTGCAATCGACCGGCTGCCCGAGCTGCCGATCCGGAAGTGGAATTATTTTCGGCAGCTGGCCGGTCGGTTTCGCGAGGGTGCGTCGCTCAAGGACGGTTACGAACGCTTCTTTTCCGCAGTCTCGATCAGCACGCCGCAGCTGCGGTCGCGCATCTTCCGCCCCGAGTTCCTTGCTCGTGAGCAAAGGAGGGAGAGCTTTGAGGAGCGTGCCCGCGAGTTCTTCCCTCCTGCGCAGCGCCCGCAGCTCAGCGACCTCGAAGAGTTCATGCTCGGCGACCTGACAGTGCATCTTCCGGCTTCCATGTGCCAGCGGTTGGACCGCGCGACGATGGCGCACTCGCTTGAGGCGCGGGTGCCATTCCTGTCGCACCGGTTCGTCGACTTTGCGCTGACGGTGCCGACCGGCCTGAAGTTGAAGGGCAACACGGGCAAATATGTGCTGCGCCAGGCTGTCGAGCCGTGGCTGCCGCCGGGGCAGCTCAACCAACGGAAGATCGGCTTCCAGCTTCCGCTCGCCGATTGGTTTATGGGCGGGCTCAACGATTTTGCCCGGGACGCGTGGCGGTCGTCGGGCGCATCCGATCTTGGCCTGCTCGATCCAAAGGGTGTCGAGCAGCTATTCGACGAGCACCGCGCGGGCGCCGCCGATCACGGGCGCATGCTCTACGCGATTGCGATGTTTAGCTGCTGGTGGAAGGATCAGGGCCGGACGTCGGCGAAGATGAGCCGTCCGGCGAAGCCGGTACTTGCCACCACATGAGCCCCGCTGTCTCGGTCATCATGCCCGTCCACAATCGTTCGGACGTGCTGCCACGCGCAATCCAGAGTGTTCTCGATCAGCGCTTTTTAGATTTCGAGCTGATCATCGTCGACGACGGGTCGACCGACGACAGCGTAAGAGTGGCCAAATCATTCGGCGATCCGCGCATTCAAATCATCGAGCTTGGCCAAAACCGCGGCGGCAATGCTGCGCGAAATCAGGGCATCCGCGCGGCCAAGTCGCCGCTGATCTCCTTCCTCGATAGCGATGACTCTTATCTGCCGGAGAAGCTGGAATGGGTCGTCGCGGAATTCGAACGCCGCCCGGACCTGGAATTGCTCATCGATAGCTTCGTGAAGGTCCAACCGCCGGGTTCCTCGAAGGAAAGGGTCACGCGGAAGAACCCCGTGATCGCGGACCGCGAGACATTCCGCCGAGCGCTCTTCACGCGCCAGTTATGGAAGGCGACACCCTCCATCACGGTGCGGCGCGAAACGGTCTTGCTTGGCGGCATGTTCGACGAAAGCCTCCGCCGGCTGCAGGATTTCGACCTGCTCATCCGTATTTCTGAATTTGCGAGTTGCGCCTCCACCGACAAGGTTTTGTGGGTAAAATATTGGGATGCAGCGGCGATCTCGGCACAGGACAATATGGTACCTGCGAATATCGAACTGGTGCGCCGACACCCCGAATATTTGTCGGTTCGGGAGTATCGACCGGGTCTGGCTTATGCGCTCCGTCTTTCCCTGTGGCGGCGGCTCAAGGCTGGAAATGCCGGCGGGGTGCTTCGCGATATCCGTAACATCTTTACTGCCTTCGGTCCGGCGAACGCCGCCCGGCTTTTGTTCGAAGCCTGCTTCCCGCGTCCGGCGATTTAGTAGCCGAAGACCGAATCGAGGTTTTGCTTCACATATTCGTCAATGTGCCGCGCTTCTCGCGCACCGAGCACCTTCCGAAATCCGCCGCTTCCTCCCTTGCGCACCTTGCCTGACTTCTCGTCACCCTTCTTCGAACGGCGGAGCCTTGAGGAAGTGAAGTACCGGTCTTGTTCGAGGCGCTTCAGGTTTTCGATGCTACCAAAGGCCACCGCGTCCGCGATATCCTCGCTTCCGGCGGAAAGCCCAATCGCCTTCGCCACCGTTGCGAGAGTTGCTTCTGGTTGCGCGAGGAAGTCCTCGTAGCGCACGATCGTGACGTTCTGATGCTCGCGGTCCAGTTCGGCGAAGTCGTTCAGGAATTTGACGATCGAGGGAATACCACCCTGATCAACCCAGACAAATTCGTCGAGCTGCCGTTCGGCGAGCTTCTTGCGCGCCTTGTCCCGGCTTCGGTACTTAAGGTGGTGGTAGCGCGAGACGGCGATGTCACCCGGGTGACGAGCGATTAGAATGACCTTCGTGTGGGCGTAGGCTCGCTTGTCGAGTTGGATTTCCTCCGGCCTCCGCATCGTGTCGCCTGCATGGGTGAACAACAGTCGCGGAACGCCCGCCTTCGCACCGCGCAGGTCGGCGAATTCGAGCAGGCGCCGCTCATCGATCCCGTACTGGCGCCGAAACAGGCGCGCGAGCATTGCGCGGACGAAGGTCCGCCCTGACTTCGGGTATGAAACTACGACCGCATCAGCCTGAGCCAGATAGGCCGAGTCACGAAGATCGCGCTTAAGCCGGAGTGCGGCCGAGCCAGCAATCAGGCCGAGCACCAGCGCGGTCCCGCGCTTGGCGTAGTAGCTGAGATTGCTGCGGCTGGGCACGCGCGCCGGTTAATTGGTGGCGAGCTTGTCGCGCAATGCGCGAGCGCGCTTTGCAACCTCTGCCGTGGTGTCGCCGGGTCCGGCGTAGAGCCATGTGCCGCCGACGCAGAGAACCGATTCAAGCGCCAGCCACTCCTGAACATTATCAGGGCGGATGCCCCCAGTCGGACAGAAGCGGACATCCGCGAATGGGCCGGTCAGCGCCTTCAACATCGGAATTCCGCCCGACGCAGCGGCCGGGAAGAATTTGAAGCGGTTCAGCCCGAGGTCAAGCCCACGCATGACGTCTCCTGCAGTTGAAATACCGGGCAGGTATGGAATGCGGGCTTTGGCGACGGCGAGGGCGAGGTGGTCGGTCAGCCCTGGCGAGACGATGAACTGGCTGCCGGCCTTCTTGGCTTCGGCAAGCTGCCACTCCTCGACCACTGTGCCGGCCCCGACGATGGCCCCCGGCACCTCGCGCATGGTGCGGATGGCGTCGACGGCCGCCTTGGTGCGCAGGGTGACTTCGAGGACCGGCAATCCCTCGCCGACGAAGACGCGCGCCAGCTCGGCCCAATCCGCTTCGCCTTCGAGTACCAGCACCGGGATGACCGGCGCGGCGCGCATGATCTCGTCGATGTTCATGAATGCTCCCGAGCGAAAGCGGCCGCGGCGCCGAAAAGTCCCGGCTCCGCATAGGTGATCAGCTTTACCGGCATGTCGTCCATGCGGCGCTCGAAGCGACCCTTGGCGATGAAACGGTCCCGGAAACCCGAAGTCGTCAGGTGATCAGCCAGGCGAAGTCCCACGCCGCCGGCAATGACGACGCCATACGAGCCCTGCGCGAGCGCCATGTCTCCAGCCACAGAGCCAAGCGTCAGGCACAGTCGATCGAGCGCCGCATTCGCGAGACTATCCGTTCCAGCGATCGCCGCCGCCCAGAGTTCTTTCTCATCGTGAAAGGCGAGGGGTTGGCCCTCAATGGCACCAAGCGCCTCGTACAGATTCCAAAGGCCGCGGCCGGAGGCGATGCGTTCGATGGATACGCGGCGAAAGCTTCGGCGAAGCTCGGTCAGGATGCGATCCTCGAGCTTGTCGAGCGGTGCGAAGTCGACGTGACCGCCCTCGGTCTCGATCACTTCGTAATGGTCGGGCTTTCGAAGCAGCGCAGCGACGCCAAGGCCGGTTCCCGGGCCGACGATCGAAAGGACACCGGTCTTTGGAAGCGGTCTGTCCGGCCCGCAGATGTGTCGGAATTCCGCGTCCGGAAGTGTGGCCACAGCATAAGCAACCGCGCCAAAGTCGTTGACGATGGTGAAGCGATCGACGCCAAGCCGCTCCTTCATCAGAGACGGGCGGATCACCCAAGGGTTGTTTGTGAGCTTCAGCACTTCGCCGCCTACCGGACCGGCGAAGGCGATCGCGAGCTCTGGCGGAAGATCGATGCCCTTACGCCGGCCGAATTCCTCCCATGCAAGCTGGAAGCTGCCGTGCTCGGATGTTTGCAGCTTTATCGGATCATCGAGACGAACGACGCGGCCGCCGTCGATCTCAGCCAGCGCGAAGCGCGCATGAGTGCCGCCGATGTCGGCTGAAACGATGGTCCTCATGCTTGTTCAATTTCCATTGCGGCAAGCATGGCGGAGGCGCCTTGCTCAGCTTCGTTCGATGTGACGCGCATCAGCGCGAACAGCTCACGGCCGGTGCCGACCGGCGGCGGGGGCGAATTGGCCGCGGGACGTGACGCCAGATCGACGCCGACTGCCTCCAGCGTGCCGGTATTCGCATCGAGGCGAATGATGTCACCGTCGCGCACCCGCGCCAGTGGTCCATCGGGAAGCGCTTCTGGCGAAACGTGGATCGCGGCGGGCACCTTGCCGCTGGCACCTGACATCCGGCCGTCGGTCACGAGCGCTACGCGGTGGCCGCGGTCCTGAAGCACGCCTAGCGTCGGCGTTAGCTTGTGCAGCTCAGGCATGCCGTTCGCCCGTGGACCCTGGAAGCGCACGATCACGGTCACGTCGCGATCCAGCTCGCCGGCCTTGAAGGCCTCCAGCACCGCATCCTGGTCGGAGAAGCAGCGGGCAGGGGCCTCGATCAACCAGCGGTCGGAGTCGACGGCGCTGGTCTTGAAGACCGCGCGGCCCAAATTGCCTTTGACAAGGCGCATACCGCCGTCGGCCAGGAAGGGCTCGGTCGCAGGACGGAGCATGTCGACGTCGGCGCTTTCCTCCGCGGGCTTCCAGATGAGCTCGTCGCCGTGCAACTCCGGATTGCCGACCCAGTCATCCATCGATTCCGCGCCCGCGGTGACGGTGTCCATGTGGATCAAACCTTCGCGACCCAGTGTGTAGGTCACAAAGGCCATGCCACCGGCATCTTGGAAGTCGTTCACGTCCTTCGCACCGTTGGGGTAGACGCGCGCGAGCAACGGGACAGCCCCTGAAAGCTCCTCGAAGTCTTGCCAGTCGATGATGATCCCGGCCGCGCGAGCGATCGCGGGCAAATGGATGGTGTGGTTGGTCGATCCGCCCGTTGCCAGCAGCCCGGCCATGGCGTTTACGATTGCCTTCTCATCGACGACTTGCGCCAGCGGACGCTCCCCGCTCTTCGCGAGATCCGCGAGCCGATGAACCGCCGCGCGCGTCAGCGCCTGACGCAGCGGCGTGCCGGGATTGATGAACGCAGCGTTGGGAATGTGCAGCCCCATCAGCTCCATCATCATCTGGTTGCTATTGGCGGTGCCGTAGAAGGTGCAGGTGCCGGGGGAGTGGTAGGAGCGACTTTCGGCGCGAAGCAGTTCGTCCTTGCTGACTTTGCCCTCGGCATAGAGCTGGCGGACGCGCTGCTTTTCCTTGTTCGGGAGCCCCGATGGCATCGGTCCACCGGGGACTAGCAGCATTGGCAGATGACCAAAGCGTAATGCGCCGATCAGCAACCCTGGGACAATCTTGTCGCAAATGCCAAGCAGCGCGGCTGCATCAAACATGCCGTGACTGAGCGCGACCGCGGTGCTCATCGCGATGACGTCGCGGCTGAACAACGAGAGGTCCATGCCGGCCTGACCCTGCGTGACACCGTCGCACATGGCCGGAACGCCGCCCGCGACCTGCGCCGTTGCGCCAACTTCGCGAGCGAAGATCTTCATCTGCTCGGGGAAACGGCCGTAGGGCTGATGCGCCGACAGCATGTCATTGTAAGCGGTTACGATGCCGATGTTAGGACCGTTGAAAGTGCTGATGGCGGCCTTGTCCTCGCCGGATGCGGCGAACCCATGCGCGAAATTGCCGCAACTGAGGCGAGGCCTGCTGATCCCTCGGTCCTTCTCGTCGGCCATGAGGTCGAGATACTTGCGTCGCGTCGGCTTGGACCGCTCGATGATGCGATCGGTGACGGCGGCGAGTGTGGGGTGAAGACTCATGGCGGCTATCTGGGCCCTCGCGCTTACTCGTGCCAGCTAATCCCATCGCGCTCGGTCAGCGCGATGGCGGCGGACGGGCCCCAGGTGCCTGCTGTATACGATCGTGGCGACATTCCCTTTTCGCGCCAGGCGGCTCGGATCTGGTCGATCCAGGCCCATTGCGCTTCGACCTCATCCCGGCGGACGAACAAGGTCGGGTCGCCCTCGATGAGGTCCAGAAGCAAGCGCTCGTACGCGATGCGACGGCGGTATTCGCTGAAGGCATTGGCAAGCCCGATGTCGAGGGGGATTTCGCGCAGACGAACGCCCTCTCGGTCCAGGCCCGGGGTCTTTGACATCAGGTGCAGGCTTATCGTCTCTTCAGGTTGAAGGCCGATGACCAGCTTGTTCGGCCGTGTCGTCGCGCCGCGCGCCGCGAAGATGGAGTAGGGAACATCCTTGAACTGGATGAAGATCTCCGTGTCGCGCGTCGGCATGCGCTTGCCCGTTCGAAGGTAGAAGGGAACGCCCTTCCAGCGCCAGTTGTCGACATAGGCCTTGATCGCGACAAAGGTTTCGGTCGGGCTGTCGCGGCCCAATTCCTCCGCATAGCCGGGCACCGGTTCGCCATCGATGGCGCCGCGGCCGTACTGGCCGACCACCGTGTGGCTCTCGACATCCGCCTCGGTGATCCGCCGGAGCGAGCGCAGCACCTTGACCTTCTCGTCGCGAACGGCAGTGGCGTTGAAGTCGGTCGGCGGCTCCATCGCCGTCAGTGCGAGCAACTGGAGCATATGGTTCTGCACCATGTCGCGGAGCGCGCCAGAGCTTTCGTAATAATCGGCGCGGCCCTCCAGTCCGACGGTCTCGGCTACGGTTATCTGGATGTGGTCGATGTGAGCGCTGTTCCACAGCGGTTCGAACAGCAGATTCGCGAACCGCAATGCAAGCAGGTTCTGTACGGTTTCCTTGCCCAGGTAGTGGTCGATGCGGAAGGTGCGATCCTCGGGAAAGGCGGCAGCGACAGCGTCGTTGATCTCGCGGCTGGATTCGAGATCCGTGCCGAGCGGTTTCTCGAGCGCCATGCGGACCGTCGGGCATGCGAGGCCGGCTCGCTTCAGGCCGTCGATCGTCGGTTTGAATAACGATGGGGCGGTCGAGAGGAAGATTGCCACACCATGGCATGGGTCGCCGATGGTTTTGGACAGCCGCGCGAAGCCGGCCGGATCATTGATGTCCAAGGGGACATAGTGGAGCCGCGCGAGAAAACGGTCGGCAATGCCCTGCTGGTAGAAACCCTCTGGAAGATGCTCCTTCAGGGCCTCTTGTGCGCGCGCTCGAAATTCAGCGTCATCGAGCTCTGTGCGGGCAGTGCCGACGATGCGCAGCTGATCAGGCAAAAGCCCGTCGGAATCGAGGCCGTAAAGCGAAGGAAGCAACATGCGCCGGGAAAGATCGCCGGTCGCGCCGAACAACAGGAGGGTAGATGCCTTTTCCGCCATGGGCGCACTGCTAGAGGTGCAGGGCGCAAGGCGCAAACCCCACCGCTAAATGCCCGTCGCCGCGAATGTGTGGCCATCGGGATCAAGGTCGCGAAGGTCGCGACCGCGGGTCTCCTTGCCGTAAATCGCCACCAGGACCATCGCGACGAAAGTGGGAACGATAACGGCCACGGCGACGACGGCGAGCGGCGGTACCAGTGCAAGGATCGCGAGAAACTGCGCGAAGACGCCGCCAGCCTTCGTGCAGGCCGCAACCGTCCCGGTTGTCCGGCCGCGAATCCGCAGGGGAAAGCTTTCGGCGGCATAAGGGAGGATCATCGCAATCAATGCGTTGGTCCCGACAATCAGCAAGGCGACCGGCAGTACCGGGCTGCTTTCGCTGGAGGATTCGAGCCACAGCACGCCGGCGAGCCCAGCGAGAGTGAGGCCCAGCGACGTGACGACTGACCACTTCGTGCTCCACGCACTGTAAAGGTAGGCGACAACGAAGACCGTCGGGAAGGCGATCAGCGCCGATTCCGCCAGCAGCTTGCTTGAGACGCTCACGCTGTGGCCCTTGGCGACGAGGTCAGCCGGAAGCCACAGTAGCAATCCGAAGTTGATCAGTCCGAAGCAGGCGGCTGCAAGGCTCAAGGCAAACAGTTTGCCGAAGAATGCCGGGCCGGTGAGTGCGACTGATTGGCCACGTTGTAGGGCAATTTGCTCCGCAACCCGGACGTGGCGGGCATTCGAGCCGAACCGCTCCATTACTTGCCGCGCCTCTTGGCGCCGGCCGCGTGCCAAGAGGAACTTGGCGGACTCCGGGATGAAAGCGCCCAGGAGGACAAGCGAGAGACCCGTAGGAAGATTCAGGATCCACAGGATGCGCCATCCGAAGAATGGCTGGAGCAACGCCGAGAAACCGCTCGCCGCGAAATAGCCGCCGACGGCGCCGAGGCCGCCGACGAGGACGAGGCTCCAACCCCGGTGCTTGCTCGGCATCATCTCAGCCAGGAGCGCGTAGGTCACCGGAAGCATCCCCCCGGCGGCCGCCCCCATCATGAAGCACATGCCGACATTCCACGCGAGCGAGGGCATCGCGCCGCAAATCGACGTACCAACGAACATTACTGCTGAAAGCAGGATCGAGGCTTTCCTCCCGTAAATGTCCGCAAGAATGCCCCAGACGATAGACCCGACGACCGTGCCGACGAGCGCAGAGAACGGGAAGAGTGAGACGGTGCTCTTGGTTACCCGATATTCGCTCATCATACCTGGAAGCGTGAAGCCGAGCGTCGCCGGCTTCATGATGTCGATGATGAGGGCAATGACCAGCACGGCCATCAACATCCAGTGGGCGCGGCCGAGCGGTGCGTCTTCGGGTGGGGTGACTACTATATCTTGGGAAGCTGCGAGCTGGCTGGCGATGTCGCGTGGAAGCAAGCCGTAAGCAGCTATCCCGATGCCACCCACGATGGCGATCATGCCAAGAATCATGTCCCAACCGATCGGCATTCCAGCGAGGACGAAATGGTTGTGCCGGCCCATCAAGAACATCGGCGCATGCATGAGGACGCCGCCCGTCACCGCGATGACGCCCAATGCGAAGGCCCAAACCCCGCGCCGGTCTGAAAGGGTGCTAGTGCTGATCATGTTTCCTGGTCCGCGGATAGCGGCTCGGCTCCCGCTGTCAAAAGTCCTTCAGTTGTCAGTCGCGCGTATGTTAGCCCGAACAGCGAGGGACACGAGAATCTGACAATGCACACGACTCCCCTACCACTCATCGCCGGTTGCTGCGCGGCACCGCCCGCAAGCTCCGCCGCTTGAGCAATTGCCCGCCGCTAGCCGGAGTCGAGCTCGGCGGGACCAAATGCGTCGTGATTCTGGCGCGAGGGCCGGACGAAATCCTGGGGCGGGAAAGCGTGCCGACGACGACACCGGGCGAAACGCTTGATACAGTCGCCGAAATACTCCTCGGCTGGCAGCGCGAGCGCGGGTTGGGCGCGTTGGGCATCGCGAGCTTCGGGCCCGTCTGCCTCAACCCGAACTCGCCGAATTGGGGCCATATCGTCACGACGACGAAGCCGGGTTGGAGCGACACGAGCATCGCGTCCCGCTTGGGCGAGAGGCTGGGCGTTCCGGTTGCATTCCAGACCGACGTAAACGGCGCGGCGTTGGCCGAGATGCGTTGGGGCGCGGGACAGGGCATGCGCGACTTCGCTTACATTACCGTTGGCACGGGCGTTGGCGTAGGCTTGATCGTTAACGGAGAACCGACGCGAGGCTTCCTTCATTCGGAATTGGGCCATATTCGCGTCGCCCAGCGTGCCGGCGATGAATGGACGGGCGCGTGCCCGTTTCACGGTGCATGCGTCGAGGGCCTGGCATCTGGCCCAGCGATCAAGGCCCGGGTCGCTCCTCGAGTCATCGACGAGCTATCAAACGACGATCCTGTTTGGGATTCGGTGGCCTGGGCGATCGCGCAAGCGTGCCACGTCATTGTCTGTGCCGCGGCACCTGGCTCGATAGCCGTCGGCGGCGGCGTTCTTGAACGGCAGCCTCATCTGCTACAGCGGATCGAACCGCTGCTCGTTCAATCTCTCGGCGGGTACATGAGATTGCCGGTGGAGGGCGGCTACGTTCGGGCGCCCGCACTGGGTTCGAATGCAGGCCCGCTAGGCGCAATCGCGCTTGCTATGACGGTCCAGCCGTAGCCCCGATCAATAGCCTACCGCCGGAGCTTTCCAGCCTGTCGTTCGGCTCCAGGAGAAGCACATCACCTGGGCCGGCAATCTCCGTGCCCGACTGCACCTCGGCTTCGAGAGGTATGATCCAACGACGCTGACCCAGAAGCGCGTCAGATGTCGACTGAAGTAAGACGAAATGCTGGCTGGCGACCAAGAGCCGCTCGTCGGTCCCGGACAAATGTTGCACCAGCCCATTCGGGAAAGGACCTGAGTTCGAAACGGCAATGCCGTCGTCCAGATGCAGTTCGCGCGGGCGGCCATAATCGTAAAGGCGATAGGTCACGTCGGCATTCTGCTGGAATTCAAGCAGCGAAATATCGGCGCCAATCGCGTGGATGGTCCCCGAGGGAACGAACACGAAATCCCCGGAATTCACCGGCCGCCAGTTGATCAGCTCTTCGATTGATCCGTCGAGCGCAGCGGCGCGGAGTTCGTACTTGTTCACTTCACGCTTCAGCCCCAGTCCGAGCGTCGCTGCGGGACCTGCGTCGAGGATGTACCAGCATTCGCTCTTGCCCTGCGCGAGCCCGCGAGCGCGCGCTTGCTCGTCATTGGGGTGAACTTGGATGGAGAGCCGCTCGCTCGTGAAAATGTACTTGGCGAGGAGCGGCAGGTCTTCGCCGTTTGTGTACCAAACTTCGCCGATCCGCTCGTCCGACGGCGCGTCGAATATCGGCGGAAGCTCGGTGCGGCCCCAGGGCTTTTCGACGAAGCGCCGATTGAGCTTCATGCGCGCGGTGGGCCGAAAAGGCGTTTGAGGATCGGCTCGATCACCGTCGCCATGGCGTCGTATCCAGCCTCCGCCGGGTGCACGCCGTCGCTTGCAAGACCTTGTTTCATCGCACCGCTGCCATCGTCGAGAACGGGCCGATAGTCGACCCATGTCGCGCCAATCTCACGAGCATATTTCTCGAGCCAGCCGTTGATTTGAGCGATGCGCGACCGCGCCTCGATCTCTGGTCGCCAGGGAAGAGAGGCGGCGGGAGGGATGGGGGCGAGCAAGACGTTGATCCCGTGCCGCTGCGCGATATCGACCATCGCGCGGATATTGTCTTCTGTCATGCGGGCGGTCATCGGGCCGGTGTTGCCGGCGATATCGTTGGTCCCTGCCATGATGTGAACCGCCTTGGGTTTCAGGGCGACGACGTCGCTGAACATGCGCAAAGCCATCTGCGAGGTCGTCTGCCCGCCGATGCCGCGATCGATCCGGCCAGAGGAGAAGAAACCCGGCCGTTTGTCGTACCAGCCCTCGGTAATCGAATCTCCCATGAACACGATGTCGACTGGGCGGCCGGACGCGAGAAGCGCCGCATTGTCCTTGGCGTAATAGCCGACCATCCCGAAGTCCCGCAGCAGCCAGCCTCTAAACCAGGCGTTCCAGTCGACGCCAGGAGGTGCGCGCTCGGCGGCGATCAAAGGAAGGCCTAACGTCGCCTGGAGGATCCGCCGACGGCTGATCATATACGGTCCAGCAGCGAACAGATTTCCGGCCGAAGCGCACCTTGCGGCGTCACGCCGGCGGCGCTGAAAAGCACATGTGAAGGCCGCGAGGCCGTGAAGGGCGGCCATTGAGGCATGTTGCCGCCGTTCGGGTTTCCGCTGCGAATGAAGTTCAGCCAGTAGGGCTTGAGCTGAAGACCCGGGGCGTATTCCAATGTCCCGAACGCATATGAAATCTCGGCGGCATGCGCGGTCTTCCCGCCGCCGGGCACTGAATCGAACTCGTAATGCCAGACCGGGGCCCCCTTAACGGCCCAGATGGTCGCGAGGCGTGTCGCCGGGCACCGGAACGTAATGTCGGTTGCTATCTGGACGTTGCGCGAACCAAGGCGGGGATCTTCGGGCGGGTCGGCCTCATCGAGCTTGTAATAAGCCCGGGCGGCCTGGCTGTTCCGCTCGAAGGATCTCGCGACCAATGAATCCCGGTGCGGCGGGCCCCCAGGAAGTTCAAGTTCGATGCGGTTGGAGCCGATGATGATCGGCTTGGCGGGCGCCTCCTGCAGCAATTGCCGAACGGACTTCGAAATGACCGAACCGTCGGTGGTCGTCCGCAGCCACATGAAATCATCGGCCTCCAACGTATCGTCGTGCAGCTTCAAGTCGGCGGCAAGGACTGCCGCGGGCGAAGCGCGACGAAGCTTCGCAAGGTCACCACCCGTGTTGAGCAGCGCATCCGCCTGATCGCCGATCATCTCCGCATCGTGCAAGCTGCGCTGCGTCAGCCCGAACAGGGGTGTTCCGCTCTCCATGATCGCACGGGCGAAAAGCGGACGCGCCGCAGGCGCCGCGAGCATGAGGCTAACATCCTGCGATCCTGCCGATTCCCCAGCGATGGTGACGTTCGCAGGATCGCCGCCAAACTTGGCGATGTTCCGCTGCACCCACTTCAGCGCGGCGATCTGGTCCATCAAGCCGTAGTTGCCTGACGCGCCTTGTTCCGCCGTCAGCTTCCGATGCGAGAGGAATCCGAACATGCCGAGCCGATAGCGAACGCCAACGATGATTACCTTCTCGCCGACGTCGGAAAAGATGATGTCGTTGGGCCCGCCAGCGCGATTGCTGCCACCGTGGATCCAGACCAGCACTGGCAGCTTGCCGGACATGGAAGGGGTACGGACGTCGAGAGTCAGGCAGTCCTCGTTGCCGATCACGAAGTCGGCATGATTCCAGCCCTGGTCGTTCTGAATGCAGGAAGCCGGCTGATCGAGGCTCTCGCGTACTCCGGCCCAGACGCGGACGGGCTGCGGCGGCTTCCAACGCAAGTCGCCAACCGGTGGTGCCGCGAAGGGTATCCCCCGGAACAGCAAGCCACCGTTCCACGCCTTTCCCTGAATGCTGCCGCCATCCACCTTGACGACCGGCGCCTTGGGTTCGGTGCAAGAAACCAGAATTAGGGCGGAGAAGGCGACGAGGAGAGGTTTAAGCAACCGCCGCTCCCGTTCGTGACGTCTCAACGTTAGCGCTAACTCGCTGCCTTGTGCGACGGATTTTTCGATGCCAAGTCTGTGGCCAAAGCGCAAATCGATCGAGGGGAAAACGAGTGCAGCAACAGCGGCAGTCCGCCGGCGTCACCGGTGCATTCATCATTGTCACCTGCCTGTTCTTCGCCTGGGGCTTTATTACCGCCCTGAATGATCCACTCGTCGCGGCCGTCAAAGGTATCTTCACCCTGAGCCGGTTCGAGGCGCAGTTCATCGCCTTCGCATTCTTCATTGCATATGGGCTTATTTCATTCCCTGCGGCGGCTTTGCTTTCGCGCACCCGAGCGATGTCGTCGATCGTCATGGCGTTGGTGACGATGATCGCCGGATGTGCGCTGATACTGCTGGCGGCGAACCTCGCGGTTTTCCCGCTCGTTCTCGTCGGCCTGTTCGTGCTGGCGAGCGGAATTACCATCTTGCAGGTGGCGGCCAACCCGCTCGTCGCGGCGCTTGGTAATCCAGACTACAGCCACTTCCGACTGACGTTTAGCCAGACGTTCAACTCGCTCGGCACGTTCATCGCGCCAATCCTTGGAGCGCACCTCTTCCTGAAGGGCGTCGAGGTGAAGGAAGGGACAGTCATCACGCCAGAAGTCCGGGCCCACGCGCTTGCCGGCATCGACATGGCCTATCTCTGGCTATGCGGCCTCATCGCTCTTCTGACGATCTTCATGTTCTTGTCCCGTCGCACTGTGACGTCGGCGCTTCCCAACGCGCCGCAGAGGACGTCGCAACAGAGCATTGGCTCCCTGATTAGTGATGCGCTTAGCTCGCGCTGGGCGATGTTCGGCGGTCTCGCGATCTTTCTCTATGTTGGCGCCGAGGTTTCGATCGGGACGCAGATGACCGCGTTTCTGAACGACAACGCGATCTGGGGACTGTCCGACGCGCCATTCAGCGTGCCGCTGCTAGGAGCCACGATGGGAAGCGACGGCATTCACGGCGTCTCGGTCGAAGAAGCAGGCAAGGCCGTCGCCTTCTACTGGGGCGGTGCCATGGTGGGCCGCGCGGTTGGTTCAGCGCTACTCGCGCGCTTCAACGCTTCCGGCCTGCTGGCCACCTTTACAGCGATCGCCTGCGCCATGTGCGTTTACGTCGCGGCAGTCGGCGGCGTGTCGGCTGGCTTTGTGGCCCTGTGCATCGGCCTGTTCAACTCGATCATGTTTCCGGTGATTTTCACCATCACGCTTGAGCGCTCATCGGCCAGCGCCGAGGCGACTTCCGGCTTGCTCTGCACGGCGATTGTCGGCGGCGCGTTGGTGCCATTGCTGGTCGGCAAGTTCTCGGAGCTGACGAGCTATCACGCGGCGCTAATCATTCCGGCGCTTTGCTATGCCGTGCTCTGCATGTTCGCCGTCGCGTCGCGGCGTGCGCAAGTACATCTGCGTGAAGAGCCCGCCGCCGCGTCGATTCACTAGGCGGCGGCCAGCTTCCGATCGATGGTCTGGCTTGCGTCCGGGAGGCGCTTTGCCGCGTACTCGTAGTTGCGCGCGAGTTCCGACATTGCATGCACTACTTCTCGACCGGGCATGGCGTCGACTAGCGGATCGCCTCGCTATTTCATGCGGTACGGAGTCCAATCGCCAAGCACGCACCAGGGCCCAGGAATTATCGCGCCGGGCTCGATCCCGCGGATTCGATCTCCGCGGCAATATTGATTGCCCTGCGCCATGACCTCCAGCGTATTCAGTTCTCGGATCCCGGGGCAGGAGCCAGGCAGCTTGTTCACATAGATTGTGCGGCCGGTGCCATAGGCGAGGGTGCTCGAATCTATGATGCGGATGTTTTGAGACTGGTAGTTGTTGATGCAGGTCTTCGGCGCCTCGGCGACATGGCCGGCAAGCTCTCTGGCAAACGAATCCTGCGCAGGCTGAGCCGGTCGCGTGCAGCTCAAGACCCCAACAGCGGCGATCACGATCAGTTTACGCATGGTGCTTCTCCCTTCGCCAATTGGCGCTTGGAACGTTCGTCATTCCTTGGGGCCAGAGACCTGAGACACGACGAAGTGCATGGGCCTTGTACCACGAAAGCGGCGTGAGCGAGGATCAGGTGTGGCGCGCTTCATTTGCATTGGTGCCGAGCCTCACTTAGCTGGGCCAGAAGGGGTGCGTTGATGCCGAGGCCAAGCCGGCGCGGGCGAGGGGCGATCACGATCGAGGACGTCGCGCGCGCAGCGGGCGTCTCGGCGATGACCGTGTCCCGAGTCATCAACCAGGGCCGCAACGTCCGTGAGTCTACGCGGACCGCCGTCCTCGACGCGATCGAGAGCCTCAACTACTCACCGAACACCGCAGCGCGAAGCCTGGCGGCGGGCCGCGCAGCCCATATCGGCCTGCTCTATGCAAACCCGAGCGCGGCCTATTTATCGCAATTCCTGATCGGTGCGCTTCACGCGGCGCGTAGCGCGGGCGTTCACCTCGTCATCGAGTCCTGCGAGTCCTGCGAATCCGAGGATGCGAACGCGCAGGCCGAAGTCACGCGCTGCTTTGCCACCAGCGACGTCGAAGGCGTTGTACTGCCCCCGCCGCTTTCAGAATCGCAACCGATCCTCGCTGAACTCGACTCCATGCAGATCCCCTTCGTCACGGTCGCGATGGGCGCGCCCAATGAGCAGAGCCTCAATGTACGCATCGACGATTATGCGGCAGCCATGGAGATGACTCGCTACCTTCTCAAACTCGGGCATCGAGAAATTGGGTTCATCAAGGGACATCCCAATCACGTGGCCAGCCACGACCGTTTCCGAGGTTTCTGTGATGCGCTGTCGGCGGCCGGCGTCGATCCCGATAAGGCCGCGGTCGAGCAAGGTTATTTCAGCTATCGCTCCGGGCTGATTGCAGGTGACCGCATCCTGTCCCGCGCCGAACGTCCGACAGCCGTTTTCGCGAGCAACGATGATATGGCCGCTGCGACGATCAGCGTCGCGCACCGCCGCGGCCTCGATGTTCCGGAGGATATCAGCATTGTCGGGTTTGATGACACGGCGCTGGCGACGAGCGTCTGGCCCGAACTGACGACGGTCAGACAGCCTATCTCGGCGATGGCTGAAGCGGCGCTGGAGCTTCTCATCACCGATCTACGCCGGCGCCGCTCGGGCGCACCGCACAAAGCAGCGGAACGCGTCCTCAGCCATGCCCTGATCATCCGAGAATCTTGCGGGCCGCCGCCAAGCCAGTATCGAAGCAAGGCTCGGAAGGCTTCCAGGGGCAGTTAAGGTCGTTGCGCGGCGCAACCCATTTGAGGTTTTCGCCGCCGCAGCTTCACCGCCCACGGCGGGTTGCGCAAGCCTGGTGCAATCGCGAAAAGGCGCCGAACGGCCCGCGCGCCTTTGGAGACCAGCACGACATGAAGTTCTTCGCCGATACCGCCGAGATTTCGGAAATTCGCGAGCTTGCCGAAACCGGATTGCTCGATGGCGTGACGACTAACCCAACCTTGATCCACAAGTCGGGCCGAAACTTCCTCGAAGTCGTCAAGGAAATCGCCGGCATCGTTGCGGGCCCGGTCTCGGCCGAGGTCGTCGCGCTCGATCATGGAGGCATGATGCGGGAGGCCGAAGTGCTGCGCCGGATCGCTGACAATGTCGCGATCAAGGTTCCGCTGACGCCGGATGGGCTCAAGACCTGCAAAGCGCTCACGAGCGAGGGCACGATGGTCAATGTGACGCTTTGTTTCTCCGCCGCGCAGGCGCTTCTCGCTGCCAAGGCGGGCGCGACCTTCATCTCGCCCTTCGTCGGTCGACACGACGATGTCGGTTTCGATGGAATGGCGCTGATTGCCGACATCCGGCTAATCTACGACAATTACGATTACGAGACGCAGATCCTGGTTGCCAGCGTCCGCCATCCAATGCACGTCGTTGAGGCAGCCAAGATCGGCGCTGACGTCATGACGGCGCCGCCCAAGATCATCCACCAGTTGTTCAAGCACCCGCTCACCGACAACGGAATCGCGAGCTTCCTCAAGGACTGGGAACAGACCGGCCAGAAGATCTGAGGAAAGGAAGTGGTGGACGCACTAGGGCTCGAACCTAGGACCCGCTGATTAAGAGTCAGCTGCTCTACCAACTGAGCTATGCGTCCACTGCCGTGAGGCGAAGCTCCCTGCGTCAAAAGCGCTCTGGAGCGGCGCGCCGGTAGCATGGGCCTAGTTGGGGCGCAACCGCAGTCTTTCAACCTTTTCAGGCGAGACGCGATACGGTGCGCTGCTGGCGCTCCAATGCCATGAGCAGGCCGAGGCACAACATCACTGTCATCACGGCCGATCCGCCGAAGCTGACGAGGGGCAGGGGAACGCCAACAACGGGCGCCAGTCCCATCACCATCATCAGGTTGATCGACACGTAGAAAAAGATCGTTGCTGAAAGACCAGCGGCGGCCAGTTGACCGAAACGGGTTCGCGAATTCTGGCTCACTCGCATGCCCCAGCGGATCACGGCGCCAAACGCGCAGATCAGGAGGATCCCGCCGACCAGGCCCCATTCTTCCGCCATTGTCGCGAACACGAAATCGGTGTGGCCCTCTGGAAGATAATCTAGGTGGCTCTGGCTGCCGTGAAGGAAGCCTTTGCCCCATATGCCGCCGGATCCGATCGCGATCTTCGACTGCGCGATGTGGTAGCCGGCGCCAAGTGGATCGCTTTCGGGGTCGAGGAAAACGTCGATGCGCTTGCGTTGATAGCCGTGCATCATCGAGTAGACGATCGGTGCAGCCACCGCGACCGCGGCTGCTGGCCCGGCGAACAGCCACCAGGGCAGACCGGCAAGGAACATGACGGTGACGCCGCACAGCATCACCATGATGCAGGTACCAAGATCGGGCTGGACGAGGATCAGGAAGGCGGGAACGCCAAGCAGAAGCATCGCCGGCCAGATCGCGCGCCATTTCCGGATCTCGGCAGCGGGAACGAGTTCGTAGAAGCGGGCAAGCGTGAGCACGATCGCAGGCTTCATGAATTCCGACGGCTGGAGCCTGATCGGTCCGAGGTCGAGCCATCTTTGTGCGCCCTTGCTGACAAACCCGAGCGCCTCGACGCCGATCAGCATCACGAGAGTGACCGCGTAGAGCGGAAAGGCGATCGCCTTGATCGTGGTCTCCTTCATCCATGACATGCCGACGGCGATGCCAAGAAAACCGGTGAAGACAATTGCCTGCTTCATCGCCCATGGCTGGATTGAGCCGCCGGCCGCGGAATACAGAACGATCAAGCCGAAGGTGGCGATGCCCGCGACGAGGAAAATTAGCCGCCAGGGCAGCCGCGCCAACGGCTTCGGAATGATGGCGGAGGTGATCATGCCTTGGTCGGCGGCAAGGCAGGCAGGCCGTTCGCGCTTCGCCAACTGGCCGTCTTGCGCGCGTTCCGCTCCTCGAGCGTCCCGCCGATGCCTTGCTCAAAGCTCTGCAAGTTCGCGAGCGCCTTCTGTTTGTCGTAGAGAAACAGCAGCGTGTCGCGGATCAGCGGCGCCGCTACGGCTGCGCCGAAGCCGCCATGCTCAACGATGGCCGCGGCTGCGTAGCGCGGATTGTTGAAAGGCACGAAGCCCATGAACAGAGAATGGTCCCGCAGCTTCCAGAGCGCGGCCGTGTAGTTTCCGCGTTCGGCGTCGCTCAGGCGGTGGGTCTGCGCCGTTCCGGTCTTGCCCGCCATCTGGATCCCGTCGAGCGGGAGCTTGGCCGCGGCGGCCGTGCCGTGATCGACGACATTGGCCATTGCCTGCCGGATGAAGGTCAGGTGGTCGGCGTCGACCTCAAGATGCTCTTGCGGCGCGACCGGCTTATTCTTGAGCAGGCGCGGGATCACCCGCTTCCCGGTCGCGAGCCGCGCCGCCATGACGGCGAGCTGCATCGGGTTGATGAGCACCATGCCCTGGCCGATCGACATGTTGATCGTGTCGTAGGTTTGCCACTGGCGATGATACTTGCGCATCATCCACTCCGGGTCCGGAACCGTACCATAGCGCTGATTGTCGAAGGGCAGGTCGAACTTCTCGCCGAAGCCCATCGAGCGGATCATCGGCGCGAGCTTCTCGGCGCCCACGCGGCGGCACATGTCGTAGAAATAGATATCGCAGCTGTGAACGATCGCCGCGTCCATATCGACCGGCCCGTGGCGCTTGTCGCAGTGGAAGACGTGATTGCCGAGCGGGTAGGAGCCAGTGCAATTGACGCGCTGCTTACGGTCGATGCCGGCGTTGAGCAGCGCCATCGCCATCGACGGCTTGATGGTCGAGCCTGACGGGTAAAGACTCTCGAGCGCCTTATCGACCAACGGTAGATGGTCGTCTCCCGACAGCATCTTCCACTCGTTCCTGCTGATGCCATCCGAGAAATTGTTGGGGTCGAAAGAGGGCATCGACGGCATCGCCAAGATGTCGCCTTCGTTCACGTCCAGAACGACGACCGAACACGACTGCTCGCCGATGCGCCGCGCAGTATATTCGTGAAGGTCGGCGTCGATGGTCAGCTGGACCGTTCCGCCGCTCCGGTCGGGCTTCGCTTCCAGTTCCTTGACCAGCTTGCCATGCGCCGTGACCTCGACACGCTGGCCGCCAGGCTCACCGCGAAGGGTAGATTCAAGCGTTTGTTCAAGACCTTCCTTGCCGATTTTCACGCCTGGAATCAGCAGGAGGGGGTTCTTGTGTTCCTTCTCATATTCGGCAGCGGAGGCAGTGCCGACATAGCCGACGAGCTGGCCGACGGCGGATCCGGCAGGATAGAAGCGGGTGAAGCCTCGCGAAGCTGCGACACCAGGAAGTTCAGGTCCGCGGACGGTAACCGCGGCATATTTTTCGTAGGAGATGTTGTCGGAGACGGAGACCGGCTGGAAGCCGCGCGAAACGGCAAGCTCGCGGTTGATGCGCTCAACCTCGTCCGGCGGAAGCTCAAGCAGCTTGGCGAGCTGCGCGACGACCTTCGGTCCATCGACGAGCTGCTGGGGAATGATATCGACGCGGAAGCTGGCCTTGTTGATGGCGATCGGTTTGTTGTTGCGGTCGACGATCCAGCCGCGACGGGGCGGGACGGGGATGAGCTGCACGCGGTTGCTCTCGGACAGCAATTGATACTTTGCGTTCTGCGCGATCGACAGCCAGCCCATCCGGCCGATCAAGAGAGCGCCGACACCCGCCTGGGCGCCGCCAAGCAACATCATCCGGCGAGAGAAGGTAATCGACTGGTGAGCGTTGGTGAATCGCACGTGTTTCACCGCCGTAGCCTCCAGGCGTCGATGCGGGAAACAGTCCAGGCGCTCAGTGGGAAGACGCAGATCGAAATGACGATTGCCGGGACCATCGCCAGAAACGGCACGTCAGCCCCCAGCAGGCGGGCAAGCCGCCATTGTAGCCATTCGTCGGTCGTCAGCAGCACTGCGGCCAGTACCCACTCTATCCAGTAATCGCGCCACATCGTCCGGCGGTCGATCAAATCGAGCACCAGCATCGTCGTGGCCCACAAAGTCACTGAGAACCCTATCAGATTCCCCGTGAACAGGTCGTTGACGAGACCCAAGGCCGCTGCCCACCAAGGGGGAAACGGGTCCGCCCGAAGCAACCGCCAGCTGATCAGCACCAGGTAGCCGAAATCCGGATACCAGCCGCTCATCGAGATGATGGGAAGCGCGGAAAGGAACGATGCCGCCACGACCGAGGCGGCTGGGACAAAAGGAGCGTAAGGGGCGGGATCGCGACCCAGCCGGGTGCGGCCGGTAAGTGCGGCGCGCGCCATCAGGGCGCCTCGTCCGGCGCAGGAGCGGACTCCGCAGCGACGGCCGCTGGCTCGAATGGCGGTTCGACGATGGCGAAGCTGATGTTCGACGGGTCGGCGAGAGGCACGGCGACTGCGCCGTCATCGTCCAGCTTCACGATGCGCGCGATCGGCACCAGCGGAGGATAGAGCCCGCCGGTCCCCGAGGTGATGATGATGTCGCCGCGCTTAAATGGGTTGCGGCCGACTTCGAGAGGACGAACATCGATCGTCCCATCACCCCGGCCTTGGGCAATCACTGCAATTCCGCCGCGAAGCAGGCGGGCAGGCACGATATTCGCCCGGTCGGATACGAGCAGGACGCGTGATGCCAGCGCGCCGGCGTCAATGATGCGCCCCACCAGTCCGTCTGCTGAGCGGACCGGCATGCCGACCTGAACGCCGTCCTTTGCACCGACCGAGAGGATGGCGAAGCGGCGAGGGCTATTGAATGATGAGCCGACGATGCGACCGGTAGCGACCGCGTCTTCCTGACGCTCGCGCAACTGAAGCGTGGCTTTCAGCTGCCGGTTTTCCTGGAGGATGGCCTTCGCTTCGACCATCCGGCGCAGCATAACTTCGCGCTCGCGCTTCAACTTCCCGTTCTGGTTGGCCGCGTCCCAATAATCGCCGGCGCCGGAGAACATGCCTCCGGCGGTCGCGGTAACTTCATGAAGCGCACCGGCGACGGGGCCAGTGACATCAAGTGCGGCGCCGCGAACGTTCTGAAAGGCCTTGGGTGCGACGAGAGACATCGTCAGCAGGATCAAGCCGACGACGATCCCCGCAACGACCGCAAGGAAGCTGAAGAAGAGCCCGTACTGGGCTCTACGCGACCAGCCGGGACGCGCGGTCGCCACCGGTCATTTCCCCCGCTAAGCGGTCTGCAGGACGCCGCGGAACTGCTCTTCCTCGAGCGCACGGCCAGTGCCGAGCGCGACGCAGGTGAGCGGATCGTCGGCGACAGTCACAGGAAGGCCGGTCTCGTCGCGAAGCACTTCGTCGAGGCCCTGGAGCAGCGCACCGCCACCCGTCAGAACGATGCCCTGGTCGCAAATGTCCGCTGCCAGTTCCGGCGCAGTATTCTCGAGCGCGATTCGGACGCCTTCGACGATGGTGCCGACCGGCTCCGAAAGCGCTTCGGCAATCTGACCTTGGTTGATCGAGATTTCCTTGGGAACGCCGTTCACGAGGTCGCGGCCCTTGATGTGCACGGTCTTGCCGATGCCATCAACGGGCGGCTTGGCGATGCCGACTTCCTTCTTGATCCGCTCGGCCGTGGCTTCGCCGATCAGGAGGTTGTGATTGCGGCGGACGTAGGAGCTGATCGCTTCGTCCATCTTGTCGCCGCCGACGCGGACCGACGTGGTGTAGGCGAGGCCGCGGAGCGAAAGGACCGCGACCTCAGTGGTGCCGCCGCCAATATCGACGACCATCGATCCGATAGGCTGGGTGACCGGCATGTCGGCGCCGATCGCAGCCGCCATCGGCTCTTCGATGAGGAAGACGGCGCTCGCACCGGCGTTTGAAGCGGCGTCGCGGATCGCGCGGCGCTCAACCGAGGTGGAACCCGACGGCACGCAGATCACGATCTCAGGGAAGCGCCAGGCGCGCATCTTGCCGCCGTGCACCTTGTGAATGAAGTGCTTGATCATCTGCTCGGCGACATCGATGTCGGCAATGACGCCATCGCGGAGCGGGCGGATGGCTTCGATCTGGTCGGGCGTCTTTCCCATCATGAGCTTGGCGTCGTCGCCGACGGCCTTGACCTTCTTCACGCCGTTGATGGTCTCGATCGCGACGACGGAAGGCTCGTTAAGGACGATGCCCCGGCCGCGCACGTAAACAAGTGTATTGGCGGTCCCCAGATCGATCGCCATGTCGTGCGACATCCATTTGAACCAGCGCGTCCAGAACATCAAAATCCCCGCTCTCGCCTAATCCCCGGAAGGCGGCGGACAAAGCGCCCGCTGCTTAACTTCCAATTGAACTCTTTCCATTGAATGCGCCCTGAATTTCCGCGAAAAATCAGTGCTTCGCCGGCAAGCCGTGGATGGGCTAGGAATGGTTAACATGTCAATAAAAAGGCTGCCGCCGGAACTCATCAATCGCATTGCCGCCGGCGAGGTCGTCGAGCGGCCTGCAAGCGCGCTCAAGGAATTGATCGAAAACAGTCTCGACGCAGGCGCGAATCGCATCGCCGTTCGCCTTGCCGCGGGGGGCATGGACCTGATCGAAGTCGCTGATGACGGATGCGGGATGAGTCCAGACGAAATGCGGCTTTCGCTTGAGCGGCACGCGACTTCGAAGCTGCCGGACGAGGCGATAGACCGCGTGACCAGCTTCGGTTTCCGCGGCGAAGCCTTGCCATCGATCGCCAGCGTATCGCGATTCATTCTCGAAAGCCGCGTCGCAGGCGCCGACGGATGGCGAATCGAGATCGATCACGGCGCGCCGGTGGGCGAGGGGCCTGCCGCCCTGCCGCCCGGCACGCGAATTCGCGTGGAAGGACTATTCGACAAGATCCCCGCGCGCCGGAAATTCCTGCGCTCGCCACGCTCTGAATATGCGGCCTGCCTCGATTCGGTGAAGCGGCTGGCGATGGCCCGCAGTGATGTCGCGTTCACGCTCGACAGCGATGGCCGGCGCATCCTCACCTTGCAGCCGGCCGAGGCGCCCGCCCGGGTCGCCGAACTCCTGAGCCATGAGCTCGGCCGACACGGGGTCGGCATCGACTGCATGCGAGACGGCTTGCGCCTTACCGGCGTGATTAGCCTTCCGACGTTCAATCGAGGCGTGGCAGACCAGCAGTTCCTCTTCGTGAATTCACGCCCGGTAAAGGACCGGGTGCTCGTCGGCGCCCTCCGTGCCGCCTATCGCGATCTCATCGCGCGGGACCGACATCCCATCGCGGCGCTATTCCTCGACGTTCCGCTCGAAGAGGTCGACGTCAACGTTCACCCAGCCAAGACGGAGGTGCGCTTCCGTGACCCGCAGGCGGTGCGTGGCTTGATTGTTGGAGGACTTCGGCGAGCGCTCGACGAAGAAAGTGGTCGCAGCGCAGCGCGTGAGCAGGCGGCGGCGCCCGTTATGTGGACGACCAGCGCAAGCTATGACTCGGATTTAAATCGCCAGCCGCCGAGCCTTGTAGACCTGCCCCCAGCAGCGGCTTCGATCGTCGCGGAGGCAGCGGTCCTTTTCGATCAGGCGCCCGCCGCCCGTGCTGAGCCGGCCGTCGAACCCGCCGGGAGCTATCCGCTCGGGGTCGCTCGCGGCCAGGTAGCTGCGACTTACATCGTTGCTGAGGCTGAAGACGGGCTCGTCATCGTCGACCAGCACGCCGCGCATGAGCGACTGGTGCTGGAGCGAATGCGCGCTGCTCGCGACGGCGGCGCCGTGCCGCGCCAGGTTCTGCTGATCCCGGAAGTGGTCGAGCTAGAGGAGCCCGATTGCGACCGCCTCGATGCTGCGCAGGCGGAGCTTGCCGACCTCGGCCTCGACGTCGAACGCTTCGGCCCCACGGCCATGCTCATCCGCAGCGTTCCGGCGGCGCTCGGTAAAACCGATGTTTCGGCGCTGCTGGCCGATCTTGCGGGAGAAATTGCCGAGCTGGGTGGTCCATTGAGCCTTCGCGACAAGCTTGATCATGTTGCCGCGACCATTGCCTGCCATGGCTCCGTCCGTGCAGGCCGAATCCTCTCCGTCGCGGAGATGAACGCGCTCCTTCGCGAGATGGAGGTCACGCCGCGGTCGGGTCAGTGCAACCATGGCCGCCCGACCTGGGTGAAGCTCGGCCATTCCGAGATCGAAAAATTGTTTGGCCGGAAGTAGGCGAGGGAATGCTCTATCTCATCGTTTTCATCGGCGCCGGGATCGGCGGAGCACTGCGGCACGGCGTCAACGTCGCCGCTGCCCGCCTGCTGGCGCTCAGCTTTCCGCTCGGCACCTTGTTCGTCAACGTCGCCGGCTCATTCCTGATGGGACTGTGCGCCGGCTATTTCGCCTTCAAGCCCGGGCTCAACCAGCACGTCCGCTTGTTTCTGACGACCGGCATTCTCGGCGGCTTCACGACCTTCTCAGCCTTTTCGCTGGATACGGCGCTGCTGATCGAGCGCCATGCTTACGGCCTTGCGGCGGGATATGTGCTCGGATCGGTCGTGGCGAGCGTATCGGCATTGTTCTTCGCCCTCTCCCTGTTTAGGGGCGGCGGCCTGCCATGAACATTGATCTCATCCCGGTGGGCGACGATCCGCCCAACAACATCAACGTCATCATCGAAGTGCCTGTCGGGGGCGAGCCGGTGAAATACGAGTTCGACAAGAAGTCGGGCGCGCTCTTCGTCGACCGCATCCTGCATACGCCGATGCGTTATCCCGCCAACTACGGCTTCGTGCCGCACACGCTGTCGCCCGACGGCGATCCGCTGGACGCGATGGTGATTGCACGATCCCCCTTCGTACCCGGCTGCGTCGTTCGCGCCCGGCCGATCGGCGTCCTCAATCTCGAGGACGAACATGGCGGGGACGAGAAGCTGATCTGCGTGCCCGTCGACACGACCTTCCCATATTATGCGGATGTCGGGGAGCGACAGGATCTGCCGTCGATCGTCCTCCAGCAGATCGAGCATTTCTTCACCCACTACAAAGACCTGGAAACCGACAAATGGGTGCGGGTCGGGAAGTGGGGCGATGCTTCAGATGCTCACAGGATCCTCGCGGAAGCCATTGATCGCGCTAAGGAATTTTCGACTTCAGTAGCCTGACGGGACTTTTCTTCAGTCGTCTGATAGAAAGGCGTCGCAGCAAGGAGCCGCGTCATGGAAAGCCAAGACCGGATTTATTTCGCCAGGCGCGCTGCGGAGGAGCAGGCGCTCACCCAGTCAGCCTCGAACCCACAAGTCGCGAACGCACATCAGAAATTGCAACGCGCCTATCTTGAGAAGGCAAGCGTCGGCGACCGGCCGGCTCAGCCTGCCGACTGATCTGCCACCGACTGCAAGCGTCTGAAGGTCTCTTCGATCTGCGTTAAACGCGCTTTCGAGCGTGCTGCTTCCAGCCGCGCATAGCCGCTCTTTTCCTCGTCCTTCAGCTCGCCGGCAAAGCGGCCAGCCCGCACTTCGGCGAGGATCTCGCTCATGCGCGCACGGATCGCGTCGTCGACGATCCGTTTGCCGCCAAGGAAGGCGCCAAGCTCCGCAGTATTCGAAATGACCTCGCGCATGCCGGCAATCCCGCGCGCCTCGATCAGCTCCGCGATCAGTTTAAGCTCGCCTATGCACTCCAGATAGGCAACTTCGGGCGAAATGCCGCCCGCCACGAGTGTTTCGAAACCGGCGGACAGGATCTCGGGGACGGCGCCCCAAACGACGGCCTGCTCATTGAACAGGTCGGCCTCCGCCTCCTCGGCGAAGCTGGAGTGGATGAGTCCCGCGCGACCGCATCCGATGGCGCGACCGTAGGCTAGAGCGATCCCGGCTGCATTACCGGAGGCGTCCTGGTCGACCGCCCAGAGAGCGATCATTCCCTTGCCCTGCTGATAGAGCGACCGCAGTGCCGTTCCGGGGCCCTTCGGAGCAATCAGGAATACATCCAGATCCGGCCGTGATCTCACGAACCCGAAGCGCACGGAAAGGCCATGGCTGAACCCGACCGCGGTACCGTGCCGAAGGCGTGGTTCGATCTCGGCGTAGAGCGAATCATGGATTTCGTCGGGCGCGAGGATCATCACCACGTCCGCATCGGCCACTGCGTCTTCGATCAAAGCTGCTTCGAGGCCGGCAGCTTCCACCTCGAACGAGCTACCTGAACCGCCACGAAGGCCGACGACGACGTCGATGCCGCTATCGTGCAGGTTCAAGGCCTGGGCGCGCCCCTGATTGCCGTAGCCCAGGATCGCCACCCGCTTTCCGACGAGCGGGGTGAGGTCGATGTCGGCGTCTCGAAGCATCTCCATTCGCGCCGCCTAGGCCTTTGCAATCAGCAGTTCTAGCGCGCGGGGCAACGCCGATGGTTCGAGGGGGTCGGTAAACCGCGGCCAGTCGGCAGGCGGCTGGTGAGCGAACCAGGTATATTGCCGTTTGGCATATCGCCGCGTCGCTTGCTGGCCGGCGGCAACGGCCTCGTCGAGACTGGTTTCGTCCGAAAGATAGGCCGCGATCTCCCGCACGCCGATTGCGCGCATGACCGGCTGGCTCGAATTTAGGCCCCTCTCGAGCAGCGAACGCACCTCGTGAACAGCGCCTTGTTCGATCATCGCTGCAAATCGCGCATTGCACCGCGCATACAGCCAATCGCGGGGCGGCAAGAGAATCAGCGCCTTGAGGTCAACCTGATCTGCGATCCCGCCCTCGCGGCGCTGCTGCCAATCGGCTAGGGATTTGCCGGTCGAAAGAACCACCTCGAGTGCTCGGGCGACGCGGGTTGAATCGTTTTCACCCAAGCGAGCGGCCCCAAGCGAATCAAGCTTCCCCAAGCGCCTACGATTGTCCTGAACTGACGCTTCCCGAACCTGCGTTCTAACTTCGGTGGAGATGGCAGGAATAGGCGCTATCCCATTGAGCAAAGTGCGAAGATAAAGACCACTCCCACCCGTCAGGATCGGGAGCCGGCCACTCGATTGAATTTCCGAGATTTCGACTTTCGTCCGCTCTGCCCAGTCGGCAGCGGAGCATGCCTCCGCGCCATCCAGGTAGCCATAGAGCCGATGTTCGGCCTGGCTGAGTTCTTCGGCGGTGGGTGCTGCGCTCAGCACCGGCAGGTCCCGATAGACCTGCGCACTGTCGGCGTTCACGATGACGCCGCGAGTCCGCTTGGCGAAAGCCAGTGCAAGTGCCGACTTGCCGCTCGCGGTCGGTCCCGCAATTAAGGCGAGCGGAGGTTTGTGCACACTGATGGCCATTGCGACGTTGATAGCAGCCGGACGGCTCGATGACAGATTGGTGGAGCGCGCGCTCGGCCTTCTACGCGAGATCGACCCCAAAGCCAGTTTCAGCCACTGGATCGACGAAGGCGATGCGGCCGATCTTCGCTTCGCCGGCGATCCGAAGGCGGCGCGGTGGGTGCTCGAACCGCTCGGCCGGGTCGACATCGCCGTCCAGCCGGAGGAGCCACGCTGGAAGAAGCTGCTGGTCGCCGACATGGATTCGACGATCGTTGGGCAGGAATGCCTCGACGAGCTTGCTGATTATGCGGGACTGAAGGCCGAGGTGGCCGGAATCACCGACCGAGCAATGCGCGGCGAGCTAGACTTCAGCGGCGCGCTCCGGGAACGCGTTCGATTGCTAGCCGGTCTCGATCAAGGGGCGCTGGGATTGTGCCTTAAGGAACGGGTGGAAGTCACTGAAGGCGCTGAGACTCTCGTCCAAACGATGCGGGCTGGCGGAGCCAGCTGCCTGCTGGTCTCAGGCGGCTTTCTGTCTTTCGCCGAGCCGATCGCGAAGGCGGTCGGCTTTGATCGCGTTAAGGCGAACCGCCTCGTATTCGCAGGCGGCAAGCTCAGTGGGGATGTCGGAGACCCGATTGTCGACGCGATGGCCAAGCGCGATTCGCTCATCGAGGTACGCGAGCAACTCAAGCTAGAACCATCGGAAGTGCTCGCCGTGGGCGACGGCGCGAATGACAAGCTGATGATTGAGGAAGCGGGACTAGGCGTGGCTTTCAAGGGCAAGCCGGTGCTCGTCGAAGCGGCCGACGCGACGCTCAACCATCACGGGCTGGACGCGCTTCTTTGGGTTCAGGGGGTTCGGCGCCGTGACTGGTATAAAGGCTGAGCCTACTTTCCCGGCACCGGGAAGCATGCTTGCCCGCGCGCGGACAGTGATGCGCATGCGGAAGCAGCCGACGCGCGGCTGGGGTAGGGGCCGACCTGCAACCGCGTAACGGGTCCCGCCACCACATAATATGGCTGCTTGCCCGCTAGGCCGCCCGACAGCTTTTGGAACAGGCTCTGCGCGCCAGCGTGATGCGAAAAGGCGCCGAGCTGAATCCGCCAGCCGCCGGTCACGGCCGCACTCGCCACAGGCGGTGACACTGCGGGCGACAGCTTGGGCTGAGTAACCTGCGGGGGGGTGGGTTTCTTCACCTTCGTGCCCGGCGACGGCGCGCTCTTCGCTTTCGCCATCGCGAGTGCGACGCCCTTCCTGCGTTGGTCTAGGGGCATTAGCCCGTCGAGTTGCGTCAGGGTCTCTTGCGCGGGCGCGAGCCCCTGCGCTGCCGCCCTGCTGACGAGCGCATATCCTAGCACGCGGTCTCGCTTCACCGCGTCCCCGTTGAACAACGCCGTGCCGTAGACGAGCATGGCTCTGGCATCGCCCTTGTCGGACGCGGTCTTCAGCCACTTGATGCCGGCCTCGCGGTCGCCATTCTCGAACAGCAACAGGCCGAGCGTCGTCTGCGCGTCGACATGGCCTTTCTTGGCGGCGCGCTCGAACCAGTTCTTGGCTGCGGCGAGATTGATGGGGACGCCGCGCCCCAGCCGATAAGCCTGGCCGAGATTGAAGGCGGCATCGACATCGCCGCGTTCAGCGAGCGGACGCCAAATCGCTACAGCGCCGGCATAATCGGCACGCTGCCAAGCCGCGATTCCACTTTTCACGCTTTGTGCAGACAGTGGCGCTAGGGCCACGCCGATCAGGGCCACCGCAACCAAGTGTTTCATAATCATCGCTATTCCTACCCGACGCGACTGTAGCGGCGAGCGACTTATCCTCAAATAGAGTCGTAGCAATGTTAACCAGATTTTAGAGGTAAAGGTGCCACTCACCAGATGAACAGGCGTCAATGGGCGAGGGGATAAGCATGCGCGTTCTGGCTATGGCATCGCAGAAGGGCGGGTCCGGTAAAACGACTCTGTCCGGCCATCTTGCGGTGCAAGCGCAGATGTCTGGGGCGGGTCCCGTTTGCCTCATCGACATCGATCCGCAAGGCAGCCTTGCCGACTGGTGGAACGAGCGAGAAGCCGAGATGCCGGCTTTTGCACAGACGACGGTCGCCCGCCTTGCGAGCGATCTCGAAGTGCTTCGCCAGCAGGGCTTCCGCCTGGCCGTCATCGACACGCCGCCGGCGATCACCATGGCGATCCAAAGCGTCATCGCTGTTGCCGAACTCATCGTCATCCCGACTCGCCCGAGCCCGCACGACCTTCGCGCCGTTGGTGCGACGGTTGATCTCTGCGATCGGGCCGGCAAGCCGTTGATCTTCGTTGTCAACGCGGCAACGCCGAAAGCTAAGATCACTTATGAAGCCGCCGTCGCGCTTTCGCAGCACGGCACTGTTGCTCCAGTCACCCTTCATCACCGCACGGACTTTGCCGCCTCGATGATCGACGGCCGCACCGTGATGGAGATCGATCCGGGTGGCCGCTCGGCCAAGGAAGTCGTCGAGCTGTGGGATTATATCTCGGATCGTCTCGAAAAGAATTTCCGGCGCACTGTGTTCGCAGCGCCGGGTGCAGCGCCGGGCATCGCCGCGGCCAGTCCGCGTCCGGTCGGTGGCTTCGGTCGCCGCGTCGTCGGTCAGTAAGGAGCCGACCCAGTGGACCCCAAGCCCTTCGCTTCTCTCTCCTCCGGACTTCTCGCCCGCAAGGGTGCAGCTCGCCCGGCCATGCGTCCGCAAGGTTTCGGCGGCCAGGTCGCCGGCGGCAATCTAGAAGATCTTGGATGGAACGACATGGGGTTCGAGCCCCCTAAGCCGGCCGCGACTCCGCGAGATGAAGAACACGATGCCTTTGGCGAAGATATCGTCGAGCACCCGCGAGCGATTCACCCCACAGGGCTCACGCCAATCAATTCACCAGTTCACACACAGCAAGCGGAGATTATCGACCGTTTGAACGTTGATGACGGCGAAGAAATCGACGAAACTGCCGAGCTCTATGAACAATCAGAAGCTCAGCCGGAATCAGTTCCGGCCGTCGTTCCTGTCGCTGCTCACGCTGCTGTGTCGACACCTAAGCGTGCACCTCGCTCTCGTGCTGCCCCTGGCAGCAAGGGCAAGGCTGCTTTCACGCTTCGGCTCGATCCGGAGCGCCACCTCAAGCTGCGACTCGCATGTGCCGTTGATGGGCGTTCAGCCCAGCAGATCGTCACCGCTGCGCTCGACCAGTTTCTGGAAGCGATGCCGGACCTCGATACCTTGGCCAACAAGGCCAAACCTAAGGGGTAACAGTATGTCCCGGCACACTCGCTTCGGCCCAGCGCTTTCGCTGGTTGCATTAGCCTCCATCATGAGCGGCTGCGCGGCTCCGTCGAGCCATGTCAGCAGCGCTTCCTTCGGCGGCAAGACGAATGGGGAGGTCGGTCTCGCGGTCCGCGCGCTAGCGGCCCTCAGCGCCAACAATGTCCCGGCCGCGATCGATTTCGCCGAGCGCGCGGTGCAAAAGACTCCCGACGACGCCGGTTTCCGCGCGCTCCTTGGAAGCGCCTATTTTGCCGGCGGCCGCTTCAAGTCGGCCGAGCAGGCATACAAGGACTCGCTGTCCATCTATTCGAACCAGCCGCAGGTCGTCCTGAAGCTGGCGTTGGTCGAGATCGCTCTCGGCAAGAGCAACGAAGCGCTCGGCTTCCTCGAAGCCGGCCGCGGCGTGCTCGACCCAGCCGATTACGGTCTGGCGGTGGCGCTTGCCGGACGTCCGAACGATGCGATCCAGGTCCTGGAGCCAGCCGCTCGCCGGTCCGACGCCGACGCTCGCGTCCGCCAGAACCTGGCGCTTGCATACGCGTTCGCCGGTGATTGGACGAATGCCCGTACCGTCGCCTCGCAGGACGTTCCCGCCGACCAGCTCGACACGCGTATCCATCAGTGGATGCAGATGGCGACGCCGGGGAAGGAATCGACGGCCGTCGCTTCGCTGGTTGGCGTGACGCCGGCTGCAATCGATCCGGGTCAGCCGACGCGCTTGGCGCTCAACAAGACCAATAGCGACACGCGCATGGCTTCGGCTGTGCCTGTTGCTCCGGCCCCCGCGCCGGCTCCAGTACCGCAGGAGCAGTTCGCTGCCGCCATTTCGGCGCCCGCGCCGGTCGAGGCTGCTCCGGCAGCGGTTGCTCCGGTTGAAATGGCGCAGGCTGCGCCGCCGCCGGCTGCCGAGCCGTTCGCTTATGTTTCGCCCAAGTCGAAGAAGACGCCGGCTCTTAAGTCGGAGAAGGTGAAGCAGGCATCTGCTTTGCCCAAAAAGCCGGGCCAGGTGCAGACAGCTTCGCTTCGTCGCGGCAACTCGCGCGCGGTGGTCCAGCTCGGCTCCTACAGCAATTCGAAGAGCGTCCTGACGGCGTGGAATGCGGCTGCTCGCCGCTACCGCTCGCTGCAGGAATATGCGCCGGTAAGCGCTCGCTTCTCCAGTCAGCGGGGCACGTTCTACCGCTTGTCGGTGCAGGGCTTCGGCAGCGTCAATGAGGCTGCTGCTCTTTGCTCGTCGCTGCGGCGTTCGGGCGGAAGCTGCTTCGTCCGCTACGTCGCGGGCGATGCGCCGGTCGAAATCGCCTCGCGCTAAGCGGGGCGACCGACCAGCATTTCCAGGCAAGCCATTCGTACGGCCACGCCCATTTCAACCTGAAGGGTTATGAGCGAGCGTTGAGGATCGTCCGCGATCTGCGGGTCGATCTCGACGCCGCGGTTCATCGGTCCGGGGTGCATAACGACTGCACCCGGCGCTGCGCGGGTCAGCCGCTCGGCCGTGAGTCCATAGCGCTGCAGATACTCGCCCGGGGCGTCGCCAAGATCTTCTTCGAGGCGTTCGCGCTGCACCCGAAGCATCATCACGACGTCTGAACCCTCAATCGCATCATCAACAGATCGTTGCGGAATTTCGTCAGGCAGAAGGTTCGGGGGCCCCGCCAGCCGAACCTCGGCGCCAAGGCGCGGAAGAAGCTTGGCATTGGAACGAGCAACGCGGCTGTGCCGGATGTCGCCGCAGATTGCGACCTTGAGCCCTTTGAGCCGGCCGAAGCGGTGCTTGATCGTCGCGGCGTCGAGAAGTGCTTGGGTAGGGTGCTCGTTCGTCCCGTCGCCGGCATTGATGACAGGCGCCTCCATGATCTCGGCGACGATCCCCGGCGCGCCGTTGTCGCGATGGCGGATGACGAGTGCGTCCGGGCGCATCGCGTTGAGCGTCTGCGCCGTATCCTCCAGCGTCTCACCCTTTTTGACCGAAGAATGTTCGACCGAGAGCGAAATCGCGGAGGCGCCTAGGCGATGTGCTGCCGTTGCGAACGACATCGCTGTCCGCGTTGAGTTTTCGTAGAAGACGTTGAAAACGATGCGCCCCCTGAGCGCTTCGCTCGAAATGCTGCGGCGATTGGCACCGAAGAATCGATCCGCGCTCTCAAGAATGCCGGCGATCTGGTCGTCGGTCAGCGAATCGATGGAAAGCAGGTCCACGAGGGCGCGACTTATTGGGGACGTTGCAGGTTGGCCAGTGCGTCGATCGCGCCCTGGAGGATATGCGCTGCCGCGAGAGCGTCCACTTTCTCCGCACGCTTCGCCCGGCTGACGTCGGCGTCGATCATCGCGCGTTCCACCGCCTGCGTCGACCAGCGCTCGTCCCACAGGAGTGTCGGCAGATCCAGGGCAGAGGCATTCCTTGCAAAAGCGCGGACCGATTGCGTTCGCGGGCTGTCGGTACCGTCCATATTCAACGGTAAACCAATGACTAAGCCGACGATGCTCTGACTATCGATGAATTTCCGCAAGCTCAGGAGGTCCTGCGTGAACTTCGTTCGCCGGACCGTTTCCGCGGGGCCGGCGAAGTGCCAACCCCCATCGCAAATCGCGAGGCCGATCGTCTTGGTGCCGACGTCGAGTCCGGCGAGCTTGCCGCCATCGGGAAGCGCAGCGGCGAAGTCGCTCACGTCGGCGGTGATCACTGATGCCACACAGCAAGCCTCCGTTCCGCGTCGCGCCGGATCGCACCCCAGAACAAGGCATAGTCGTAAACGTGATAATTGTTGCCGGGCAGGACGTAGCGGCCAAGCGCCGGTATCTTTCCGTCCAGAAGCAGCAGCCCTTTGTCACAGTGAGCGCCGACCGCGCCGGGCAAAAGGCTAGCCGACATCAGGTTTCCACTTGGAACAAGCGTTCCAGGGTTCAGGTCCGGCGTCGCCGTGCCGTTCCGTGATCCGCTGATCGGGTTGACACACAGCAGGTCCTGGCGCCGCCGTTCCGCGCCGGAGAAACCTGAGGATTTCTCGTAAGAGTTGAGCACAAGTTCCGGATTTGCCGGGTCGGCGAAGCTTAGCCAGGACAATATGCAGCCTGTTTGCAGGTCGGTCCTGCATGGCGGCAAGCCGAGCGCCGGGGCGTCGGCGGTTGTGCTGACCGGCCAGCCGATGACGTAGGCTGCGACGATCCGGCTTGCGATCGGCTTGCCGGCGATTTTGTCCTTGAGCAGCCGCTCGAGATGAAGAGCGCCCTGGCTATGCCCGGCGAGGATGATGGGCCGGTCGCCGGCCTCTTTGACGAATTGGTCGAACGCCGCCGACACATCCGAATAGGCAAGATCGAGTGCCTTCTTCGCGTCCGCGCTGTCGAGCAGGAATGCGCCAAATGCGGCCTGTCGATAACGCGGTGCCCACACCTCGCCCGCGGCGTTGAACGCGCTGCCCTGGCTCTGGACGAAAAGGTTCGTGCGGAAGCCGGTGTCCCGGCCGGCGTCGACCGGCGCGTTCCACCGGTCGCGGTCGAGATAAGTCGTCGGATGGATATAGAAGATTGCCGCGTCGCCCGTTCGGTCCTGCCCCATGCCGTCGGGGAGCCACCTGGACGGGTCATTGGCCGTTCCAGGCCGCGCGATCCAGCTCTCCGCCTTCGCATAGTCGGGCCCTCCGCCAGCTGCCGCGGCCTCAAAATGGCCGCGCGGGATCGCGCTCTTGATCAGCACACGGTCGCCGAACTGAAAAATCGCAAAGGCCGCAGCCACCGCGAGCAAGATCAGAACGAAGATCACCATCAGGAATCGGCGGGCACACATGGCGCGGCGCCTAGGTTACCGGCCTGACCGCCGCAAGCAGACCGCAATCGTCGCCTTCGGCGGACATGGCCTTTGTGCCGCATGCATCCGCACCGATCGGCCTTCCGTACCTTCTGCGCAGACTGATCTGCAGGAGGAGGAAGTGATCATGAAGATTAGCCCATTGATCGTACTTGCAAGTGCGCTGACCATCGCCCCGGCTGCCCAGGCGAAGAATCCAATGGTCGGTGGCGCAGCGATGTATCCGACCAGGAACATCGTCGAAAATGCCGTGAACTCGAAGGATCACACGACGCTCGTTGCCGCCGTCAAGGCTGCCGGTCTGGTTGACAGCCTGGCGAGCAAAGGCCCGTTCACGGTCTTCGCGCCGACGAATGCCGCCTTTGCCAAGCTCCCGCGAGGAACCGTCGACACGCTTCTGAAGCCCGAGAACAAAGGCCAGCTGACGAGCGTGCTGACCTACCACGTCGTTCCCGGCCGCTACACCTCCGGTCAGATCGCAGCGCTGGCCGCGCATCATCACGGCACCGCGACCTTAAAGACGGCTCAGGGCGAAAATCTGATGTTTCGCAAGTCGGGGGCCGGCTGGTCGGTCATTGATGCCAAGGGGAACAAGGCGCGCATCACCATCGCCAATGTCATGCAATCGAACGGCGTGATCCACGTCATCGACAAAGTGTTGATGCCCTAACGTTTCTCGGCCTGGCGAGCGCTCCGCCGGGCCAGGGCGGGAGGAGTGCAATGACTGATCTCACGGCTTGCGCGTCTTCCGCCCACTTTCACTTTCGGCTGTCTTTCGGATCGGGCATGATGCTCAACATGGACAGCCCGGTGAGCCAGCGGCACGGCCGCGATTCTTCGGAGCTTGCCGGGTTATTGCGCGCCGTTTCTGGCGGCGACCACCGCGCATTCGCGATGCTGTACGACCGTACTTCCGCGAAGCTATACGGGATTTGCCTGCGCCTGATGGGCAGCGAGGCCGAGGCGCAGGACGTGCTTCAGGAAGCCTATGTGAAGATCTGGAGCAACGCCGGCCGCTTCGATCTGGAAAAGGCCAGCCCGATCACTTGGCTTGCGGTCGTCGCGCGGAACAAGGCTATTGACCGCCTACGCCAGAAGTTGCCCGCTGCGGGCGGTATCGAAGACGCGGCGGAAGTCGAAGACGACACACCGTCGGCCTTCGAACTGGTGACCGCGCGGCAGGACGCCAGCCGCCTCGCCGACTGCCTCGACGAACTTGACGAGCAGCCGCGCGCGGCGATCCGGTCGGCGTTTCTCGACGGTCTCAGCTATCCTGAGCTGGCGGAGCGCGATTCAGTCCCGCTGGGGACGGTGAAGAGCTGGATCCGGCGCGGCCTCCAGCGGCTTCGGGGGTGCCTCGAGCGATGAGCAACGAGCAAAGGGAACTGGCAGGCGAATATGCTCTTGGCGTCCTGACCGGCGAAGAGCTTCGCCGCGCCCGGGCGCTGCTTCAAAGCGACCAGTCCTTCCGGGCGGAAGTGGCTTATTGGACGGGCAGGCTAACGCCGATGCTTGACGAGGTCGCCGATGCCCAGCCGCCCAACCAGCTATGGCGACGGATCGCCGCGTCGCTGCCGGTCGCCGCGGATTCTACGAACGTCGTCCAGCTCAATCAGCGCGTCACGCTGTGGCGGTCGGTCTCTGCCGCCATGACGGCAGTCGCCGCCGGCCTCGCGTTGGTCCTGCTGTTCCGCCCCGAAGCGGTCGTACGGCCCGTGGGGCCGCCGATGGTGGCCATGCTCGGTGATCAGCAAAAGCAGATGCGCGTGATGGCGAGCTGGAATCCGAACGGACGGCAGCTGGTGCTAGCGGCCGCCGGGGACATGCCCAGCGACCCGAAGCATTCGCACGAGCTGTGGATCATCCCCTCCGGTGGCAAACCAAGATCGCTCGGGACCATGCCGGGCAAGCAGATGCACATGCAACTCGCCGACGCCCTTGCCGAGCTGATGCGCGAGGGCGCGACCATCGCGATCACCGTCGAGCCGCCGGGAGGGTCGCCGACTGGCGATCCTACCGGGCCGGTCGTTGCATCGGGCAAGCTTGAGAATAGCTAAGTGCATCCGAACCGAACTTCGCTGCGTATCTCGGCTGAAGTCACAAAGGATTGTGAGGATGGAAAAGAGGATCGACCGCCGTACCGCGATTGGCGCAGTGGGCGCGGCGGTGGCGGGGCTAACGTTTCTGCGCATGCCCGGCCGATCGGACGCTGCGACCTTCAAGGTTGTGCATTCGGATGCCGAGTGGAAGCGGATGCTCGGTCCACAGCGCTATTACGTGCTACGGCAGGCAGGGACCGAACGGCCTTTCACAAGCCCGCTGTTGAAAGAGCATCGCAAGGGACTGTTCGTCTGCGCCGGCTGTTCCCAGCCGCTGTTTAGCTCAGCGACGAAGTTCGAGAGCGGAACCGGGTGGCCGAGTTTCTGGAAAGCGTTGCCGGGGTCCATCCAAGAGAGAGCCGACCGGAGCCTCGTCTTCGAGCGCACCGAAACGCTCTGTTCGCGGTGCGGCGGTCACCTTGGACACGTGTTCAACGACGGGCCGAGGCCGACAGGTCTTCGCTATTGCATGAACGGATTGGCGCTGAGTTTCCGCGCGGCGTGAGCGGTCATACTGGTTGGAGTTTCTTCACCAACCTATGTTAGACCTTCCCCAATCGCAGTATCGTGTGAAGAGGCAAACGGCGTGATGCGGGGGCCTTCCATCCTTGGAAGACTGGACGATGACCAAGCGTTCCGTGCCGACCCCACCGCAACCGGAGCCGCGTCGTGAGCCACGGCGAGCCGTCGATCTTGCTGGCTTCGCGCTGCTCGAGGACGGCTCGACGCTCGAGTTAGCGCTGACTGATCTCTCCTACGACGGATGCCAGGTTAAGACCGATGAGGTCCTGGAGCCGGGCACGAAGCTTAAGCTGTCGGTGGTTCGGCTCGGAGCGCTCGATGCCTACGTGCGCTGGTGCGCTGACGGGAGGGCAGGGCTCAGCTTCAACCCAGACGCCAGCTTCGAGCGGGAAGTAGCGCCGCGCAAATACGACCGTATCGAGCTTGCGGCGGAGGTCCAGCTTCGGCGCGTGGGCCGGCAGAAATACCAGGGCCGGACGTTCGACGTCTCGCCCAAGGGCTGCAAGGTCGAGTTTATCGAGCGCCCGCGTGCCGGCGAGATGCTGTGGATCGGCTTCGACGGTCTCGATCCTGTCGAGGCCGAAGTCCGCTGGATCGACGGCTTCTTCGGTGGGGTCGAGTTCGTGCGGCCGATCTATCCGGCCGTGTTCGACCTGCTGTTAGCGCGGCTCGGCGCCTCAGCCTGAATAGAAGAAGGCGGCCACGGATCGCTCCGTAGCCGCCTTCATTCTCTGGTCTAATTGAGCTTACTGGTAATTGGCGGTCACATCGAACTGGCCGACATACAGGCCGCTCGCCTGATTCGCGCCGATGACGAAGTCGCCGCCGACGTAGACGGTGAACTTGCCGCCGACCGGAATCGTGACGGTCGGTTGTGCCGACACGGCGTCCAGCTTCAGGGTGGCCGCAAGGGTTTGCGTGCCGTTTGAAATCACGCCGCCGGCCGGCTGAGACAGCGAAATCTGCGCGGTGTTGCCCGGAGTGCCGGCGCCCTCGAAGATGCCGCGGCTGAACGTGCCGGGAAGCAGTACCACCTTGCTAGCGGCGGTCGTACGAGCACCGCTGTCCGCATCGACCGAAACAGTGTCGGTTACGAGGAAGTCCGGGGCAACCGTACCGAAGTCGAGATCAGCCTTGTTCACAAGCGTCAGCGACTGAAGCACCGTACCCTTGGCGTCGGCGGTGACTGTGTATGGACCGGCAAGAGCCGGCGTCGCGACGACAAGGGTTGCAGCCGCAGCCGCCAGATTAACATGAAAACGCATCTTGATTCCCCACTTAGCAATTGACCAGGGCAAGATGGCATCAGGGTTTCAAAACAGATTGAAGACACAGGGTTGGCGACAAATTAACCCTCTTCGCAAACCTTTTTGAGCGCCGCGCGTGTCATTTTCCCGAGGAGAAGCCCGTTGGTTACCGTCATCGTAACCGCAATCCTTTGACACTTTTCTGAAAGCGCGATTGAGCCTTGCGGCAAACGGGACCGATTAACCGCGCGTTTCCCTCGTTCGCTGTCCACGTTTGAGTCGCTTGCCGCCCTGGGGCGCCGCCGCTATCCGCCTCGCCCAAGCATCGCTGTGCGATGCGTCCAAATGGAAAAGCCATGTCAGTCACGAATGAACAGGTCCGCCACATCGCGCGGCTCGCCCGGATCGCGATGAGCGATGATGAGCTGGAGCGCCTGCTGCCGGAGCTCAACAATATCCTCGGCTGGGTCGAACAGCTCGGCGAGGTCGACACCGGCGGGGTCGAGCCACTGACCGCGGTGATCGACCAAAAGCTGCGCCTTCGCGACGATGTCGTGAACGACGGCAACATCCGTGGCGATGTCCTCGCCAATGCGCCCGAGGCGCAGCACGGCTTTTTTGCAGTCCCCAAGGTGATCGAGTGAGCGAGCTGACCTCAAGGACGATCGCCGGGCTTCGTGATGGCTTCCGTGCCGGTGAATTCACCGCGCGGGAAATCGCCGAGAGCTTCAACGCGGCCGTAGCGGCGTCGAAGGCGCTGAATGCCTACACGGTCGTGACGCCGGAAGACGCGCTCGCCGCCGCGGACGCTGCCGACAAGGCGAAAGGTTCAGGCGATTTGCCGCTGCTTGCCGGGATCCCGCTGGGCATCAAGGATTTATTCGCGACCCGCGGCGTCGACACCACGGCTGGTAGCAACATCCTCAAGGGGTTCAGGCCGCCTTACGAAAGCACCGTCACCGCCAATTTGCGCAAGGCCGGCGCGGGCATGCTGGGCAAGCTCAACATGGATGAGTTCGCGATGGGCTCGTCAAACGAGACCAGCGCTTATGGTCCGGTGATCAGCCCGTGGCGTCGGAAGGACAGCAATGTCGGCCTGACGCCGGGCGGCTCGTCGGGTGGCTCGGCGGCTGCGGTGGCGGCCGGCATTGCTCCAGGGGTGACCGGCACCGACACCGGCGGCTCCATTCGCCAGCCGGCGGCCTTCGTCGGCATTTGCGGCATCAAGCCCACCTATGGCCGCTGTTCGCGCTGGGGCGTCGTCGCCTTCGCAAGCTCGCTGGACCAGGCGGGACCGATGGCCAAGACCGTCCGCGATTGCGCGATCCTGCTCGAGGCGATGGCCGGCTTCGACCCCAAGGATTCGACCTCGCTCGACCTGAAGGTGCCGCAGTGGGAGGCGAACCTGTCGAGCGATCTTCGCGGCAAGCGGGTCGGCATCCCGAAGGAATATCGCATCGACGGCGTCCCGGCGGAGATCAACGCCCTTTGGGACCGCGGAATCGAATGGCTGAAGGACGCCGGCGCGACGCCGGTCGAGATCAGCCTGCCGCACACGAAATATGCGCTTCCGACCTACTACATCATTGCGCCGGCAGAGGCGTCGTCGAACCTCGCCCGCTATGACGGCGTTCGCTACGGCCTGCGCGTCGAGGGCGTGAAGTCACTCGACGACATGTACGCCGCGACCCGCGCAGCGGGTTTCGGTGCGGAAGTGAAGCGGCGCATCATGATCGGCACGTATGTACTCTCTGCCGGCTTCTACGACGCCTATTTTACCAAGGCTCAGAAGGTGCGCGCCCTGATCAAGCAGGATTTCCGCAAGGCGTTCGAGCAGTGCGACGTGATCCTAACGCCGACCGCGCCGTCCGCCGCTTTCGGGATCGGCGAGACAACCGATCCGCTGGCGATGTATCTCAACGATGTGTTCGCCGTGCCTGCGAGCCTCGCCGGACTGCCGGCAATGTCGGTTCCCGGTGGATTGGACGGGCAGGGCCTCCCGCTTGGCCTGCACCTCATTGGCAACGAGCTGGACGAGCAGACGGTGCTGAACGCGGGGCTGGCGGTCGAGGAACGCGCGGGCTTCACCGCGAAGCCGGACAAGTGGTGGTAGTGATGGCAGACGCAGCAGCACCTTTCCGCATCAAGGGCGAAACCGGCGACTGGGAGGTCGTGATCGGCCTCGAAGTCCACGCGCAGATTACCGCCACCGCTTCCAAGCTTTTCTCCGGCGCCGCGACGGCTTTCGGGGCCGAGCCGAACACGCAGGTGAGCCTCGTCGACGCGGCGATGCCGGGCATGCTTCCCGTCCCCAACCGCGAGTGCCTCCGTCAGGCGGTTCGTACGGGAATGGCGCTCGACGCCAAGATCAACCGCTGGAGCCGCTTCGACAGGAAGAACTACTTCTACGCCGACCTGCCGCAGGGCTATCAAATCTCTCAACTCTATCACCCGATAGTCGGCGAGGGCGAGGTCGAGATCCTCCTCGACGACAAGGACGAGAGCAGCGGCAAGCGTATCGGCATCGAGCGCATCCACGTCGAACAGGACGCGGGCAAGCTGATGCACGACCAGCATCCGACCATGAGCTACGTCGACCTCAACCGCAGCGGCGTCGCGTTGATGGAGATTGTCTCTCGTCCGGACATGCGTTCACCCGCCGAGGCAGGCGCTTACCTGCGAAAGCTCCGGGCCATCCTGCGCTACGTCGGCTCGTGCGACGGCAATATGGAAGAAGGCTCCATGCGTGCCGACGTGAACGTCAGCGTGCGCAAGCCCGGCGAAGAGTTTGGCACGCGCACGGAGACGAAGAACGTCAACTCGGTCCGCTTCGTCATGGCCGTCGTCGAGCACGAAGCGAAGCGCCAGGTCAAGCTGATCGAAGGCGGCGGCACCGTGCCGCAGGAAACCCGCCTGTTCGATCCCGACAAAGGCGTAACCCGCTCGCTGCGCTCCAAGGAAGACGCCCACGATTACCGTTATTTTCCGGACCCCGACCTGCTGCCGGTCGAGCTCGACGATGCTTTCCTGGAGGAATGCCGTTCGAGCCTGCCCGAGCTGCCGGACGCTAAGCGCAAGCGTTACGAGGGCGTGGGCCTGACGCCCTACAATGCCAGCGTACTGACTGCTGAGGTTGAAACGGCGCGCTGGTTCGACAGCCTGCTCGACGCTGACGCCGAGCCGAAGCAGGCGGCCAACTGGGTAGTCGCCGAGCTGTTCGGCGCGCTCAATCGCCGTGGCGAAAGCATCGTCGACACGCCGATCTCCCCTGAGGAAGCCGCCGAACTCCTGAAACTAGTCGCCGATGGCACGATCAGCGGAACGATCGCCAAGCAGGTGTTCGAGATCATGCTGGAGACCGGCGAAGCGCCGTCGAAGATCGTCGAAGAGCGTGGCCTGAAGCAGACCAGCGACACCGGAGCGATCGATGCCGAGATCGATAAGATCCTGGCCGCGAATGCTGACAAGGTTGAGCAGTACAAGGCAGGCAAGGAAGCGCTCTTCGGCTTCTTCGTCGGCCAGACGATGAAGGCCATGGCCGGCAAGGCCAACCCGCAGGTCGTCAACGAACGGCTGCGGGCAAAGCTTTCCTAGCCACAAGCTTAGGCGGAGAAGCGACGGAGCCTATGCGTATCTCTTTGTTGGCCGCCGCTGCGGCGCTCTTTGCAGCTCCTTCTGTCGCGCAGCCGCAGGCTCCGCCGAAGCTTCTCGTCGTCATCTCGGTCGACCAGTTTTCCGCGAACCTCTGGGACGAATACCGGACGAATTTCACGGGCGGCTTTGCGAAGCTCGCGCAGGGGGCGGTGTTCCACAACGGCTATCAAAGCCATGCGGCGACCGAGACCTGTCCCGGCCATTCGACGATCCTGACCGGCGCTCATCCGGCGCGGAGCGGCATTGTCTCCAACACCTGGATCGACCAGTCCGTGCAGCGGTCTGACAAGGACGTCTATTGCGCGGAGGACGAGCGGGCTCCGGGGAGCAGTTCCAGCTCCTACACCGTCTCGCCGATTCACCTGATGGTGCCGACCCTCGGCGAGCTGATGAAGCAGGCGCGTCCCGGCACCCGCAGCGTTGCTGTGTCGGGCAAGGACCGGGCGGCCGTGATGATGTCAGGCCATGTCGTCGACCAGCGCTGGTACTGGACCGGCCAGAAGTTCGCGACGGACAACAAGTCGGCGGCAGTTCCGCTCGTGGCCGGCAAGGTGAACGCGCTTGCCGCGGCCGGTCTCGCTATGGATCGTCCGCCGCTGGAGCCGACATCATTTTGCCAGGCGAAAGCGCGAGAGCTTCCGATTCAGGGCGGCGGCAAGCCCGTCGGCGCCGGCCGTCTTGCCCGCAAGGCAGGCGACCAGGCTGCCTTCCGCGCCTCGCCCGAAATGGATGGCGATACGCTCGCGCTCGCAGCCGGGTTGGTCGACGAAATGCAACTCGGCCGTGGCGCCGATCCCGACATTCTGGCGGTTAGCCTGTCGGCAACGGATTATGTCGGCCACACCTATGGCACCGAAGGCGAGGAGATGTGCCTTCAGCTCACCGAGCTCGATCGAGAGCTCGGCGACTTCTTCGCGATGCTTGAAAGCCGCGGGATCGATTATGCCGTTGCGCTAACCGCGGATCATGGCGGGCTCGACGTGCCTGAGCGGCTGCAGACCGTCGGCGTAAAGGACGCCGGCCGAGTCGACCCGGCGCTTAGTCCGGCGACAATGGGCGCGACGCTGGTCAAGCAGCTGGGGCTTAGCGGCCCGGGGCTGTTCGGAACCGGTTCGTTCGGCGACTTCTGGGTCGACAAGAGCCTGACGCTTGGCCAGCAAACGCGCCTCCTTGGCGCCGCCGTCGCCGCATACCGGAAGCATCCCCAGGTCGAGGCGGTCTATACGGCGAAGCAGATCGCCGCGACGCCCATGCCGAGGGGATCGCCGGTGAACTGGACGATCCTGCAAAAGCTTCGGGCCAGCTACTATCCCGGCCGCTCCGGCGACTTCCTGGTCGTCCTCAAGCGCGACATCACGCCGATTGCGGACACCAGCCGATACGTCGCCACGCACGGCAGTGTGTGGGACTATGACCGCCGGGTGCCGGTCATCTTCTGGCGCAAGGGATTGACCGGAGGAGGGGAGGCGCCGGTCGACACGGTCGACATCATGCCGACGCTCGCCGCGTGGATGGGCGTCCCAATCGCGCCTGGCTCGGTCGATGGCGTTTGCGTTGCCAGTGTTGCGTCCTGCCCGGCGGCGAGTGCCTCACGACCGGAACGAGGCTCCCGCTAAACACCTAAAATCGCAGCGCTTTTCTTTAAGCTGTGTTTAATGCATGCTAGCGCACGATGTATGCGTAGGGGCGGCATGCGTGCGCACCCCTCGGAGGGGAACGATGGATTGGAAGCCTGCCGTCGCAGCCGTCCTAGCAGCGAGTTTCGCGACCAGCGCTTGCGTGCAGACCAAGCAATATGCCGACCTCCAGTTCACGCCTCCGCAGGGTGACTACAAGCTTCTCGTCCTTCGCCCCGACGTTACCGTCGGCTCGCTGACCACCGGCGGGATGGTCGAGCCGCGGGCCGACTGGACCGACCAGGCCCGCGCCAGCATCGTCGATGCGCTGAAGGCGCAGCAGGCCAGCCACGGCGGCAAGGTCACGATCATCGAGCGCCGCACCGAACTACCGGGCGTGACGCCGCAGGAGCTCGCTGACGTCGAGCGGCTGAACGGCGCGGTCGCGGAATCGATCGTCGTTCACAAATATCTGGGCGACTACCTCCCGACCAAGCGGGGCAAGGGACTCGACTGGACGCTCGGGCAGGATGCGGTCAGGCTGGGGCAGAAGACCGGCTACGACTACGCCCTTTTCATGCATGCGGAGGACCAGGTCGCTTCGGGCGGCAGGATTGCGCTTGGCGTGATCGGCCTTGCCGGCTGCGTCGTCGGGTTTTGCGCGCCCAACGTGGGGGGCGCAGAGCAGCTCGACTACGCCTCGTTGGTGGATCTCAGGACCGGCGAGGTCGTGTGGTTCAACGTCGTCATCGCCAGCAGCCAGGCGCCCGGCATCAAATTCGGCGACCTTCGCACGCCGCAGGGAGCGACGCAGATGGTCGAACGGCTGCTTGGCCGGATGCGGCCCGGCGACGCAGTCCGCCGCCCCTCATCGCCGAAAGAATCACGCTGATGTGCCTGTGCTGCGCCATGATCTCGCGGCGCTCGATGCTCGGTGGCGGCGCTGCGATCGCCGCATTGCTTCACGCCGGCGTCGCTAGTGCGCGCATCCGCCCGCAGGATATGGCCGCATTGGTTGGGCCCGGATTCAAGCCGACCGAGCGCGACGAAATGGGTCTGTGGAAGGAGATGGATCGCGCGGAGGAGGAGATCGCGGGGTCGAACCTCCTCATCCAGGATCCCCGGCTAACCGGATATCTGAAGCACCTGATCGGAACGGTCGGGGGACCGGCGGCGCAGGACTTCCGCATCTATCTGGCGCACATTCCCGACTTCAACGCGATGATGTTCCCGAGCGGCTTCGCGGTCGTCTTCACTGGCTTGTTGCTGAGGATGCGCAACGAGGCGCAGCTTGCCGGCGTCATCGCCCATGAGTCCGGCCATTTCCTCCGCCGCCACATGATCCGTTCCTGGCGCGACCAGAAGCGCAAGACTGACATCTTCGCGGTTGGCGCGATGCTCGCGGGTGTCGGTGGAGCGGGGGCGGGCGTCTATCTTGGCGACTATGTCCAGCTGGCCCAACTCGGCACCCTGCTGTCGCTGTTCCGGTACAGCCGGGCGATGGAGGCCGAAGCCGATGCCATGGGCGCCAAGCTCATCGCCGAGACGGGCTACCCGCCGATGGAAATGGCGAGCATCTGGGAGCAGTTGATCGGCGAGGAGACTGCAACGGCCCGTTATCGCGGAAAGAACCGCCGCCGCGGCTCTCTGTTCGACACGCACCCGTCGGAGGGCTCACGCCTAGTCGACCTGCGAGCCGACGCCGCCGAGCTGACGGTGCCCGGCAACGCCTATGACGCCGGGCGGGTGCGTTATCTGTCGATGATCAATGGAATCCGGCCGATGCTCCTCGATGATCAGGTCAAGCTCAATGATCCGGGCGGCAGCCAGTATTTGATCGAGACGCTCGCGCAGGATGGATGGAATGGCCTGCTGCGCTTCTACGAGGGCGAAGTGTGGCGGCTGCGTAATCGGCCGGGCGATCAGCTCCGCGCGAGCCAGAGCTATGCAGTGGCCGTCGTTTATCCCGACGCTCCCGCCGATGCGTGGCGCTGGCATGGCATCTCGCTGATGAAGCAGGGCCGCACCACGGAGGCGAAGGCGGCCTTTGCCCGCTACCTCACCATGAAGCCCGATGCGCCCGATGCCGCCTGGGTTCGGCAGATGGCCGGATGAGACAGACGTCGATGCGATTTCCGGTAGTCCTCTCCGCGGCAGTTGCCCTGTCCGGCTGCTCCAGTCTCGGGTCCGGCGAATATGGCTTTAGCTCCTATGGCCTTGTCCGCGTCGAGCGCGTCCGTGTCGGCGATGGGCAGATGACCGTCGTCGCACCGCGCTATTACAACCGCCACCGGCGGATCCTTTTCTCCGATGTCTCGGACGTTGAGGACTGGACGCTCAACGGCCCGATCCTGGACGGGATCAGCTTCGTCAGCGGCATGAAGAACAATCGCGAGCTGGTCCGTCAGCGGCACAGCGCCGACCAGCAGGTGCCGCGGTTCCGGTCCGACATGACCCCGCCGGAGATTACGGCGATGCTCGAAAGCCTATATCGCGTGAAGGGCGGCGCGGTTCAGCTCAACACGCTGTCGCTTCAGCCACGCTTGTTCCTAGGCGCCAATGGCTTTCAGTGGGATTATGAGCATCTCGACACGGACGAGCTATGGCGCAAGGGGAGGGCGGTCGGCGCCGTCATCGATGGCAAGCTCTACCTCATCCTCATGGATGCGGCGCGCTCACATTATTACGATGCGACGCTTCCCGACTTCGAATCGATTGTCGCCTCGGCACAGCGCAACGGTTAGCCGACTGGCGAAATCGGTCCCGGCGACGGGGTCGTGCCTGGCGACGGAGGCGTGGGCACATCGATGTCCGGTCCCTGCGGCGGCGTTTCGGGCGGTGGCTCGGTCGGTTGGCCTGGCTGACTTGGCTCGACGGGCGTCTGCGGCGGTGTTTCGGGAAACGGCGGAAGCTGTTGCATTAGTTATCTCCTTACCGAATGCAACGCGGCGGGCCGCTGCGGGTTGCCCGGCGGGCCATCCTTGCTATAGGCGGCGCCTTCTTGGGCCGCGCGCGTGGCGGAACTGGTAGACGCGCTGGATTTAGGTACAAGTGTACGAACTGGGACATTTGACACATCGGGAGTGTCTCAAAACGTGGAATTTCCGCCATTTCTCACACAAATTGAGAATGACGTTCCGGGGGCGCGCTGGATACGGTGGGGGGGTAGCAAAAAATCCCCCATTTTCGCCAGATTTTGCCGATCAAATCATAGGGGCTGTGCGGAACTGGAAATCTAATCCAGTGCGCCTAGAGCGAGCGAATGCACTCTTGTCCATGTTGGCCTAGTGGCAGGAATGGGTGGAAAGCTGCCATCAACTGCCTCCGTTTGCTTGCTCGTTTTGGCGAGTGAGTAGGTCAATCGCGGGGCGAGCGACCTCGATGTTGTGACAGGCTTCCGGATGTCGAGAGAACAGGTCGGCTAAACCACTCAAGACTAATCGGAACCGATTTACAGTCGCCTCTTCGGGTCGACCCCGTCCGGATCCGATAACGCCCAAAGCCAGTGCGACCTCGGTTGCCACCTCGCGGCTAAGCCCGCTCCAGTCGGTCGGGGTTCCGGTGACCAGCTCCATAGGGTCGACATTCAGTGCGTGAGCGATGCGCTCAAGCCAGTCGAGTGACATGCGACGCTCACCCTTTTCTAGTCTTTCAATCTGCTGCGGCGAGGTCGTCGGTCGGCATCGTTCGGCGAGCTGTGGACGAGATAGACCCGACGCCTCCCGCAGCCGCTGGATGTTGGCGGCGACGCGGTCAGACAAGCGAACGGCAGTTCGCGCAGCGGGTGGATCGTCCTCAAGCCCGAACGTCTCGACTAAGCAAGCAGCCTCGTCGAGTTTAAGCGAGCGCTTGCCCGCGTAGAGCTCCACGACGCGGCTGTCCGCTAAGTTGAGAGCCCTTGCGATCTCGATGTTCCGAACGCCTCGTTCGCGAAGTCGGAACAGCAGTTCGCTCGTCGTCAGCATGCAGAATGATTGCCGCAGCGCAGCTCGGGCATCAAGTGGTGGCGGATAGTCTCGCCTCTTGGCGTTCGAAAGCTCCCTAGCCACTGAGGCGGGCAGGAGGGCGCTAAATCATTGATAGTCATGGAGTTTCAACGTGCCGCGCGACAGTGACTAAATCCCAGACAGAAAACTTTCGATCACCGAATTGGCGTATCGGGGGGGTACAACTTGAACTAAACTGTTGTGATTGAACGGTTTCCATGTCCCCCCCGGGGGGGGTAAAGGGCGCCTTTACGAGTTAGTGACCACCGTTTAGGAGGCACCGCAACACCGCGCGCGTGGCGGAATTGGTAGACGCGCTGGATTTAGGTTCCAGTATCGAAAGATGTGGGGGTTCGAGTCCCTTCGCGCGCACCATTTCTGCTGACGGCCTGTCAAAGCGACAGGCTTGCACGGAACCGGCAGTCCCCAGGGGCAGCCCCCAGCGACAGAATTCATATCGGGACTTTAGAAACGTGACCATCAAGACCGTCGAGACCGAAAACGAGGGCCTCAAGCGCGCCTTCATGCTGACCATCCCCGCCAAGGACATCGAGGCGAAGGTCGATCAGGAAGTGAAGCGGATTGCGCCGCAGGTGCGTATGCCCGGCTTCCGTCCCGGCAAGGTGCCGCCGAACCTCATCCGCAAGATGCATGGCGACAGCCTGCGTGGCGACGCGCTCAACAGTGCGGTCCAGGAGGGAGTTCAGCAGCTTCTCGCCGAGCAGAACATTCGCCCGGCGCTTCAGCCGCAGGTCGAGCTCGACGAGGGCTACGAGCCCGGTAAGGACGCCGAGATTCGCGTCAGCCTCGAGGCGCTTCCCGATGTGCCCGCTGCGCAAATCGACGGTCTCAAGATCGAGCGTCTGACGGTCGACGTTGACGATTCCGCGGTCGACGAGCAGATCAAGCAGCTCGCCGGCGCGAACAAGAGCTGGGAAGACGCCCCGAAGAAGCATGCTGCCGCGACCGGCGACCTCGTCGTCATGGACTTCGAGGGCGGAGTCGACGGCAAGCCGTTCGAGGGCGGCAAGGGCGAGGACATGTCGGTCGAGCTCGGCTCGGGCCGGCTGATCCCTGGCTTCGAAGAGCAGCTGACCGGCGCCAAGGCCGGCGATACCCGCGAGGTCAAGGTGACCTTCCCCGACGATTACCCGGTCGCTGACCTGGCCGGAAAGGCGGCGGTGTTCGCCGTCACGGTGAAGGGTGTGAAGACGGCCGGCGAAACCAAGGTGGACGACGACTTCGCAAAGGCGCTCGGCCTCCAGAGCCTTGAGCAGCTGACGGGCCTCATCCGCGGCCAGCAGGAGCAGGAGCTCAACGGCCTCACCCGGACCCACATGAAGCGCCAGCTCCTCGACCAGCTTGCCGAGCGTCACGATTTCGAAGTGCCGCAGTCGATGGTCGATGCCGAGCATGAGAACATCCTCAACCAGCTTCGCCACGAGGCGAGCCATGAGGAAGACGAGAAGGCCGCGCTGGCTGAGATCGAAAAGGATGCGGCCGAGTATCGCCGCATCGCCGAGCGCCGCGTGCGCCTCGGCCTGCTACTGTCGGAGATCGGCGGCGCCAACGGCGTCGAGGTCAGCGAGCAGGAAATGCGCAACCTCATCGTCCAGGCTGCCCAGCAGTATCAGGGTGAGCAGCGCGAGCGCTTCCTCCAGCTCGTTCAGCAGGAACCGATGTTCGCGGCTCAGCTGCGCGCGCCGCTCTACGAGGACAAGGTCGTCGACTTCCTGTTCTCGAAGGCCGACGTGACGGACCGTAGGTCCACGCGCGAACAGATCGAAGCCGATCTCGAAAGCGAAGAAGGGCATATCCACGGTCCGGGCTGCGGTCACGACCACAGCCACGAGAAGCCGAAGGCCAAGAAGGCTGCGCCGAAGAAGGCCAAGGGGGGAGCCGCTGTTGCCGAAGAGCCAGCCAAGGGCCCGGTCGAAAGCAAGGGCGCGAAGCCGAAGCCGGCCAAGCCGGTGAAGGACGGCGCCGGAAGCAAGGCTCCGGAAGCCAAAGCCGAGGCCAAGCCCGCCGCCAAGAAGGTGCCGGCGAAGAAGGCCACCAAGAAGGGTTGAGCGAGATCGAGCTCGCCTGTTCCGATTTCGACGCCGCGCTGGATCTGCTGCGCGGCGCGGGACTGAGGCTCGACTGCATCTATCCTGCCGACGAACCGTATGGCGCCGTTCTTTCTAAGGACGGCGCCTGCGTTCGGCTGACCAGCAAGCCCGGGGCGCCAGCGCCGATCAGCGAACTCCCGCCGTTCGAACCCGCGTTCGTCTTCACGCCTGCCGGCGGAGGGTCAGGGGTCGGACGCGCCGGGATGCTCTATCGCGACCTGATCCCGTCGCGCTTGGGCGGGCGCTACATCGCGTCTCACATCTCCATCCGGGAAGGCGGGCCGGTCGCCGACTGGGTCCACTTCCACCGCATCGCGGTACAGGCGCTCTTCGTCGCCAGCGGTTGGGTTCGCGTCGTCTATGAAGACCAGGGGGAGCCCTTCGTGCTTTCAGCCGGCGATCTGGTTCTGCAGCCGCCAGGCATCCGTCACCAGGTGCTCGAGAGCTCGCCCGGCCTGGAAGTCATCGAGTTCGCGGCACCGGCTTTGCACGCGACCTTCGCCGACCACGAGATGAGCCTTCCCAATGGCGCGGTGAACGCCGGGCGTGATTTTTCCGGTCAGCACTTTCTCCGCCACGTGGCGAAAGAGACGCCGTGGACCGCATTCCACGGCGTCGAAGCCAAGGAGTCGGGCTTGGCCCTTGCGACCGGAGGAATCGCCGACGCACGCGTCATTCGGCCAGGCGATGCATCGACCATCGACTTTGCTGCACACGACGGCGAGCTGGTTTTCGGCTTCGTCCTGGAAGGTTCCGCCGAGCTGACGCATGGCGGGTCGCGCCAGATCGGCCCCGCCGACGCTTTTGTCATTCCGCCGACCGACAACTGGAGCCTGCGCGAAATGGCGGGCGACTTCCGCCTTCTTCGCGTAACGACAAGCCGCCTCGGCTGATATTCCCTTGACGGTTCAAACGCCTCTATAGCCGCCACACGAGACTGAGGGGGATTGATTGGACCGTCCGGACGAACCGCGCATCGCCGTGCTGCTGCCCTGCTACAATGAGGAAGCGGCGATCGGTCAGACCGTCCGCGGCTTCCGCGAAGCACTGCCCGGTGCGACCGTCTACGTCTATGACAACAACAGCCGTGACCGAACTCGCGAGATCGCGGCGGAAGCCGGCGCGGTCGTCCGAACCGAGCGCCAGCAGGGCAAGGGCAATGTTGTCCGTCGCATGTTCGCCGACATCGACGCCGACGTTTACGTCATGGCCGACGGTGACCTCACTTACGACCCGAAGGCTGCACCGGCGATGGTCGATCTTCTCCTGGCAGACCAGCTCGACATGATCGTCGGAACCCGCAAGCACGAGGAGAAAGAAGCCTATCGCGGCGGCCACGTGCTTGGAAACAAGCTCTTCACCGGCATCCTGGCCGGTCTGTTCGGCCGCAGCTTCAGCGATATCTTCTCTGGTTATCGCGTCTTCTCGCGCCGGTTCGTGAAGAGCTTTCCTGTGCTCTCGTCGGGTTTCGAAATCGAAACCGAGATGAGCGTCCATGCGCTCGAACTGCGGATGCCGGTGGGCGAGATCGAGACCAACTACGGAGCGCGGCTCGAGGGATCGCACTCGAAGCTGTCCACCTTCTCGGACGGATGGCGGATCCTGCGCACGATCTCGACCCTCTACCGGGTTGAGCGGCCGGTGCTTTTCTACGGCTCGATCGGCGCCTTGTTGCTGGCCGTGGCCATCATGCTCGCGATCCCGCTGATCGTGACATATTTACACACCGGACTGGTCCCGCGCCTCCCGACTGCCATCCTGGTCACCGGAATGACGGTGATTGCGGTGCTCTGTTTCTTCGCCGGGCTCATCCTCGACACCGTGACGAGGGGACGAAGGGAAGTGCGGAGGCTCGCTTACCTGTCGTTGGCAGCCCCGAACCGGGTGTAACTTTCCTGCATCACCGCCGCGCAATTGTGTCGGCTGCGTGACAATCCGGCCTTCCTGCGCCCTGTAAGGTCAGTTAGCTTCGCGCCTTCGATGTGAGACCCGGCAGGGGGCCGGGCGCAACACGGGGGAAATATGAAGCGGACCACGATCCTTCGCGCCAGCGTGGCATTTGCTGCTCTGGCTACCGCAACTACTGAGGCCCAGGCGCAAAGCACGCTTCCGCCGCCCGACGTTGCAACCGGACAGGCGTCGCCAGCCGGACCGGCTGCCGCCGCTCCCTCCGAAGGCGATATCGTCATCACCGGTTCGCGCATCCGCCGCAATCCGCTCGATCTCGACGCTCCGCGCGTCTTCATCGACCAGGCCGATATCGCCAAGACCGGCCTCAACTCCGTCAACGACGTCCTTCAGCGCCTGCCGAGCTCCGGCGGCGGTCTCAACAGCAAGTTCAACAACTCCGGCAACCTCGGCAATCCGCCTGACGGCGGCGGCGTCGGCGCCGGTGCCGCCGAAGTCGACCTCCGCTATCTCGGCTCGCGCCGCGTTCTCGTGCTGGTCGATGGCCTTCGCTACGTGAACGGCGCTTCGGCCTCCGGCGTCCCGGGTTCGACCGATCTCAACTCCATCCCGGAGAGCGCGATCGAGCGCGTCGAAGTGCTGCAGGACGGCGCGTCGGCGATTTACGGCTCCGACGCCATTGCGGGCGTCGTCAACATCATCACCAAGCACCGCCAGAAGGGCTTCATCGGAAGCGCCCAGGCGAGCGGCTACTGGCAGGAAGGCGACGGCTTCACCCAGAATTACCAGCTGAGCTGGGGCAACGGCAGCAGCGGACCGCTACAGGTCGTCGTCGGCGGCAACTATGTGAAGCAGAAGGGCGTCTCGGCAGGCGATCGCGCGATCTCCGCTTTCCCCGCGCCCTATGCGACGAGCTGCTTTGCGGGCGGCTGCTCCAGCTTCCTGCCGAACGGCCGCTATACCGGTGCGATCTTCCCCAATGGCGACGACGAAACGCTGATCAGCGCACCGACCAGCACTCCGACGATCGGGAATTTCCGCGACTTTAACAGCCCGGCCGATCGCTTCAACTTCGCGCCCTACAACTATCTCCAGATTCCGCTGGAGCGGTTCGGTGTGTTTGCCAATCTGAAGTATGACCTGTCGGCGGACATTCACTTCTCCGCCAAGGGCATCTGGAACCGGCGCAAGTCGTCGAACCAGGCCGCCCCGCTGCCATTCGGCATCGGTGTCGCCGCCGGCATTACCCCGGTCCTCGACAACACGACGATCGACGCCAGCAACCCCTACAATCCGTTTGGCGTGACGCTCGATTCGAGCAACTTCGACTTCATCCTTCGTCGCTTCGTCGAAGGCGGCCCGCGCCGATTCTACCAGACCGTCGACACTGCCTATGGCGTTGCGACGCTCGATGGCCGGTTCAGCCTGCTGAACCAAGATTGGTACTGGGACATCAACGGCATCTACGGCCAGAACAAAGCCAAGCAGACGATGTACGGCAACATCAACTCGAACAATCTGCGGATTGCTTTGGGTCCTGTAGCCACGTGCGCCGCAACCGCGGGCTGCGTGCCATTCAACTTCTTCGGCGGCGCTGGGTCCATCACGCAGTCGATGATGGACTATGTGACGTTCGTTCAGCACGACAAGAGCAAGCAGAAGACCTGGGACTTCACGGGCAACCTGTCGGGTAAGCTGTTCGAGTTGCCGGGCGGTCCCCTCGGTCTCGCGCTCGGCGTCGAATATCGTGACCTGAGCGGCAGCTTCACTCCGGATCCGATCGTTGCGGCCGGCTTTAGCTCTGACATTCCGGCGCAGCCGACCGGCGGCAAGTACAACGTCAAGGAGGCCTACGCGGAGATCAATGCGCCGCTGCTCTCCAACCTGCCGGGAGCCGAGCTCCTCGAGCTTAACGCGGCAGCGCGCATCTCCGACTATTCGACCTCGGGTTCGACCACGACCTTCAAGGGGGGGGTGAACTGGAAGCCGGTCAAGGTGCTCCGCCTGCGCGGCTCGTACGCCGAAGGTTTCCGCGCCCCGTCGATCGGCGAATTGTTCGGAAGCCAGTCACGCTTCGACCAGGCGATCAGTGATCCCTGCTCGAACGACAGCACTGCGCCGCGTACGTTCCTCAACGACCCGACCGTGCGCGCGAACTGCATCGCGGCCGGCGTTCCGGCCGGCGGCACCTATCAGCAGGCAAACCCGCAGATCTCGGTGCTAGTCGGTGGCAACGAGAACCTCAAGCCGGAAACATCGAAGAGCTGGGTATTCGGCGGCGTGCTGAGCCCGGCCGCGTTCCCGGGTCTCTCGATCGAGTACAACCACTACAACATCAAGATAAACGGTGCGATTCAGTCGGTTGACGCCAACGTCACGCTGACGAATTGCGTCGTGTTGAACGACCCGACTGCTTGCGCTCTGGTCAGCCGCGCTTCGCCCAGCGGCCAGCTCACCCAGGTGGTTGGCCTGTTACAGAATATCGCGTCGATCAGCACCAAGGGTAACGACCTCAACGTTGCTTACCGCTTCCCGAAGAACCGCTTCGGCACCTTCGGCTTCACCTGGAACAACACGTGGCTCGAGAAATTTGATGTCGTCGTGCCGATCCAGGGCGGCACGCAGCTGATCGATCGCCTCGGCACGGAGCAAGGTAGTCCGTCGCAGGGCTTCCCGAAGTGGAAGTCGATTGTCGCTCTCGATTGGGACACCGACGAGTTCGGCGCGACGGTCACCGGGCGCTACGTCTCGCACCTTCTCGAAGCTGACCAGCACGTGATGGGCGACCGTATGTACACCGATCTTCAGCTCCGCTGGTCACCGCGCTTCTGGGGCGACCGGATCAGCGCGGCCGTCGGTGCGAACAACCTGTTCAACATCAAGACGCCGGGTTGCAACACCTGCGACCTGAACAACATGGATCCGACGATGTACGATGTTCCGGGCCGCTATTTCTACGCTCGGATCGGTGTGAAGTACTGAGACTGAAGCAGTTCGTCACGGAAGGGGGCGGTCCGGTTCATTCCGGGCCGCCCTTCTCTTTTAGCCGTCCCGCGGTTGGCTCGGATGGGGCGGCCAATAGAAGCCTAGCCGCCTTGAACCTTTCCCTTTTCGCGCCGATGTAGGTGCCACAAGCAACAAAGGATCCGCTTCCCGTGATTGACCATCAGGACATCGTTTCGCAGCTCGTCCCCATCGTTATCGAGCAATCCAACCGGGGCGAGCGCAGCTTCGACATCTATTCGCGGCTGCTGCGCGAACGCATCGTCTTCATCACGGGCGCGGTCGAGGACCACATGGCCTCGCTCGTCACCGCCCAGCTGTTGTTCCTTGAATCGGAAAACCCGAAGAAGGACATCTTCATGTACATCAACAGCCCGGGCGGCGTGGTCACCGCGGGGCTCGCGATCCACGACACGATGCAATACATCCGGCCGAAGATCAGCACGGTCTGCATCGGCCAGGCCGCGTCGATGGGCAGCTTCCTGCTCGCCGCCGGTGAGCCGGGCATGCGCGTCGCGCTGACCAACAGCCGCATCATGGTCCACCAGCCGTCGGGCGGCGCCCAGGGCATGGCCTCGGACATCGAGATCCAGGCGCGCGAGATCCTGCGCATGCGCCAGCGCCTGAACGAGCTCTACGCCAAGTATACGGGTCAATCGATCGAGGACATCGAGAAGGCCATGGACCGCGACAAGTTCCTCGAAGCGGACGAGGCGAAGGCGTTCGGCCTCATCGACGAAGTCTTCGACAAGCGCCCCGACGCGGGCGAGGATGCCGGCACCGGGGCCGGAGACGTCACCCCGGCCTAAAGCAATCGGTAATGGAGCGCCCGGCGTTGGCCGCCGGGCGCTGGACTTCGGATTATCGCGTAAACACCAGCACTTCTGTGGGCGCGCCCTTCATGCCGACATATGTGCGCTTCAGCGTCAGTTGCTTGCCGTCAGCGGAGATGGTCGCGACCGACTTGACGGTCGTCTTGCCCTTCAAGCTCGACGTCGCCCTGATCTCCCGTCCGCTCACGCAGGTCAGGCTGACGCTGTCGGCGTTAGGGCTTCCGGTCATAGGGACGGTCTTACCGTCGCAGCCCGCCGAGTAAGCAAGGCTCATGTCCTTGCCTTTCCCGTTCTTGCCGCTCGACTTGAGCGAGAGCTTGCCGCCCGAAAAGTCGTAGATCCGCGTCTCGCTCATTTCCTTGCCCGCAGCGCCCCATTTGGATGCCTTGGCATTAAGGTGCCAAGTTCCGTTCCAAAGCTTGCCGTCAGGCGGCGATGCGTTTGCGGCCGACACGGAAAACATGCCTGAAGCCAAAGTGAGCAAAAGCGTCGAATGTCTGATCATGGCCTTCCCCCGAAATAGAGAAACAGGCCGCCGACCGACTCGGTTTGGCGACCTTGGACCTATACGGCGCCCCGATGACGCCGGTAAGTGAACGTTGGTTCACGAGTGAGATGGGGGATCTGCGATGATATGTCGGTTGGCTCTGGCCGCGGCCGCGGCGCTATTGTCCGGATCGCTGGCTTCCGCCCAAACGCTCGATGTCCGTGCAGGCCGGCTTATTGATCCCCAGGCTGCGCGGGTCCTGACCGACCAGCGAATCTACATCATGGACGGAAGGATCGTCTCGGTTGCGCCCTGGAAAGCTGCGGATGGGCCAGCCGCCGTCGACTGGTCCGGCTACACCGTGTTGCCCGGCCTGATCGACCTCCACACGCACATTGCCGACGGCGCCACCGAGAGTAACGATCCCGCCGATCCCCTGAAGAAAACGGAAGCCGCGACTATCCTCAAGGCCGTACCTGCGGCGATGACGATGCTCCGCGCCGGCTTCACCACCGTGCGTGACGTCGGCGTCTATCGGGGGCTCACGGATGTCGCGCTCCGCGACGTGATCAATGCTGGAGACGTCCAGGGTCCACGCATGTTCGTCGCGGGCGGATACATCACGACGCCGGGGGGAGGCGGGGAGATCGACGCGCTCGCCCACGACATCCCGATTCCCGAAGCCTTCCGCATGGGCGAGGTTCACAATGCGGCCGATGCCCGCGACCGCGCGCGATACTTCCTCGATCACGGCGCCGACTTTATCAAGCTGATCGCGACCGGCGCGGTGCTCGCGATCGGGAGCGAGCCCGGCGCGCTGGAACTCTCGCCCGAAGAGATGAAGGCCGCGTGCGACGAGGCGAAGCTGCGTGGCAGCTACTGTATCGCCCACGCCCATGGCGCCGAGGGCATCAAGGCCGCCATCCGCGCCGGCGCGCGCACCATCGAGCATGCCAGCTACCTCGACGCGGAAGGCATTGCGCTCGCCAAGAAGTACGGCGTCTGGCTCGACATGGACATCTACAACGGCGACTGGATCGAGGAGGTCGGCACCAAGCAAGGCTGGCCCGCCGAATATCTCCGCAAGAATCGCGAGACCACCAACGTCCAGCGCCGGGGCTTCGCCGCCGCCGTCAAAGCAGGCGCCAAGCTGACCTTTGGCACCGACGCCGCCGTCTATCCCTACGGCCTCGGCGGACGGCAGTTCGCCTACATGGTCCGCTACGGCATGACGCCGATGCAGGCCATTCAGGCCGCGACGACGGAAGCGGCGCGGGCGCTCGACAAGGAAGGACAGTTGGGATCGCTTGTGCCTGGGGCGTACGGCGACCTCATTGCTGTCCGCGGCGACCCGCTCACCGACATCCGCCTGCTCGAAAAGGTCGACGGCGTCGTGAAGGCAGGGAAGTTGATTCACTAGTACCGGGGCTGGCCTCCCGCAGTGCGCGTGCAAGCGACAGCTAAGGGATGCACCGTCAATTCACTGGCCCCTAAAAAAAGGGCGGGAGTGCCTGAGCACCCCCGCCGGAGCCGATCGACTTCGCGCCCGTCCCGCGCTGGCGCAACCGTCGCGGCGGCTGGTCGGAGCAGACCCAGCGCGACTTTATCGCTTGCCTTCAGCGCACCGGCTCCGTTGCTGCCTCGGCGCGCGTGGTCGGCATGACCCCCAGCACGGCCTATCGCCTGCTCACGGTCGAGGGCGCGGAAAGCTTCGCCTGGGACAAGGCCTTTGAGAAAGATCTAGGGCGGCTGCGCGAAGATTCGCTCGATCGCGCGCTCAACGGGGCGCTCGTCCCGGTGTACGCAAGGGACGGCTGGTCCGCGTCGAGCATCGCCGCAGCGACCGTCTCGAGATCGCCTTGCTCGGCAACCGCAACCGCAACATCGACTGGTACCGCCAAGGCGCGCTACGCCGTCACGTCTTCAAGATGGAATTGAAGGCTTCGGACGAGCAATGAGCGGAGAAAAGGCGGCGCGAAGAAGAAGCGGAGCGCGTCTACGACGAGGAGCTGCAGCGCATGCTCGACAAGGCCAAAGCCATGAGCGCGCCGCGCATTCCGCGGCTCTAAAGTCACAGGAAAAGTGCCGCTCACCGTGACCTTAATGACCGCAAGCCATGTTCCTCTCTTGTTCTGGTGGAACAAATGCGATACGCAAACCCATCGACGCGGAGGCTCGGCCGCTTGAAATGCTCATTTGAGCGCTTGCATTGATGAGGGAGTCAGCGGACATGGCGGCACAATTGAAAGTCATCGGTAACACAATGGAATCCCCCAGTATGGATCGGCAGAAGGCGCTCGAAGCGGCGCTCGCCCAGATTGATCGCGCGTTCGGCAAGGGCTCGGCAATGAAGCTCGGCAGCCGGGAGAAAATGGAGGTCGAGACGATCTCGACCGGAAGTCTCGGTCTCGACATCGCGCTTGGCGTCGGCGGTCTTCCGCGCGGACGTGTCATTGAGATTTACGGACCCGAAAGCTCGGGCAAGACGACGCTGGCCCTGCACGCGATTGCCGAAGCGCAGCGCGGCGGCGGAACGGCGGCCTTCGTGGATGCCGAGCATGCGCTCGACCCGGCCTATGCCAAGAAGCTCGGCGTCGACATCGACGAGCTGATCGTGTCGCAGCCGGATACCGGCGAGCAGGCGCTCGAGATCGTCGACACGCTCGTGCGGTCGAACGCGATCGACGTGCTGGTGGTGGACTCGGTCGCGGCGCTGGTGCCGCGTGCCGAGATCGAAGGCGAGATGGGCGACAGCCACGTCGGCCTTCAGGCACGCCTGATGAGCCAGGCGCTGCGCAAGCTGACCGGCTCGATCAGCCGTTCGCAATGCATGGTTATCTTCATCAATCAGGTACGGATGAAGATCGGTGTCATGTACGGCAATCCGGAAACGACGACGGGCGGTAACGCGCTCAAATTCTACGCGTCTGTCCGTCTCGACATCCGCCGCACGGGCCAGATCAAGGACCGCGACGATATCATCGGCAACACGACGCGCGTGAAGGTCGTGAAGAATAAGGTCGCGCCGCCGTTCAAGCAGGTCGAATTCGATATCATGTACGGCGAGGGCGTGTCGAAGGTCGGCGAAATCCTCGACCTCGGCGTCAAGGCCGGACTGGTCGAGAAGTCGGGCGCCTGGTTCAGCTATGATTCAATCCGGATTGGTCAGGGCCGCGAGAACGCCAAGACCTATCTCAAGGAAAATCCCGACGTCGCGCAGCGGATCGAGAATGCCATTCGCGGCAAGACTGAAGAAGTCGGCGAAGCGCTGATGGTCGGTCCGAGCGACGAAGGCGACGCTGCCGAATAAGCTTTAGCCGAAATCCTCGGGCACGCAGGGCGGCTCTTCGCGGGACTCGATCCGTGCGAAGAGCCGCTTTGGTTCCGTCAGCAGGATGAGGATGAAGCCACCCGTCGCGCATAGTGCCGTTCCGATCACGAACGGGCCGGGCGTCCCATCGAACTGCTGTCCGATGACGAACCCGATCGCCGCAGCGCCGACAGTGCTCACGACCCCCTGGACGGAGGAAGCTGTGCCGGCGATCGGCGCCATGTTTTCCATCGCCAGCGTGCCGAGATTCGACGAGGCGAATGCGAAACTGCCCATCGTTAACCCCTGCAGCACAATGAAGGTCCAGATCGTTTCCTGGCCCGTGATCAAGACCATCGCGTGGACCGCCGTGATCAGCGCGAGAGCGAGCGAAGCGGTATGACCCACGCGGCGGAGCCCGAACCGGCCCACGATGCGCGAATTGAGATAGGACGCTACCGCCATCGGTGCTGCGATGCTGGCAAAGACGAGGCCGATAAAGCGGCCTTCATGAAAGGCATCGAAGACGATCTGCTGGATCGAGGAGATGTAGGCGATCAGCGCCGAGAAGCTGACCGTCATCGCCAGCGTGTATCCCAGCGACTTGCGGTCGCGCAGGGTCTCCAGCATTGCCCGGCCCATCGACTGGAATTCCAGTGACCGCCGAAACTCCGGGTGGAGCGTCTCGGGCAGGCGCAGCCAGGACCAGGCGAGCATGATGAGCGCATAAGCGCCGAGAACGATGAAGATAGCCCGCCACGACGCTACGAGCAGGATCAGTTGGCCAATGTTGGGCGCCAGTACGGGGACCAGCATGAAGGTCATGAAGACGAGGCTCATGACGCGGGCCATTGCTTCCGCTTCGAACAGGTCGCGGACCATGGCGATGACGAGCACGCGGGTCACCGCGGCCGAAGCGCCCATCGCCGCTCGCCCAGCGATCAGCAGCGGGAAACTCCCGGCGAATCCGCACAGCAGCGCGAACAAGCCGTACAGCGCCACGCCGATGGCGAGTGTCGGCTTACGTCCGAAACGGTCCGAAATCGGGCCCCATACGAGCTGCGTGGATGCGAAGCCCAGGAAGTAGGCGATCACGATCAGCTGCCGGTCGTTTTCGCGTGCAATGCCGAGCGATCGGCCGATGTCGGGAAGCGCCGGGATCATCGCATCGATTGCGAAGGCGTTGAGCGCCATTAGACCGGCGAGCATCACCGTCATCTCGCGCGCGCCGGGGCGCTTCACGCCGTCCTGAAAAGCCGAGTCGAACATGGGAGCGCGCCTGCTGGCCGATTGGGCGGAGCCGTGCAACAGTAGCGCGGCAGGAGGGCACACGAATGATTCACGCGCGCATCAACCGGCGTCGATTGCTGCAGGGCGGGGCGGCGGTTGCCGCCGTAACGACGGTGCCACTGACCCGGGTCATGGCACAGGCGGCCGCCGAGCTACCTTCGATACGGATCCCGCCGCCCATTTCGAGCGCGGAGCGCGTGGCGCGGCTCGCGAAGGCGCGAACGCTGATGCAGAAGGCCGGCATGGGCGCGGTCATCGTCGAGGCTGGGCCGAGCCTCGACTACCTGACCGGCATCCAATGGTGGCGCAGCGAGCGGTTGACCGCGGTCGTCATTCCAGCGGTCGGCAAGCCGATTGTGGTCACGCCATTCTTCGAGGAGCCGAGCATCAAGGAGATGCTCGACGTCCCGGCCGAAATTCGCACTTGGCAGGAGGACGAGGAGCCGCTGAAGCTCGTCGCCGATTTCCTGCGCGAGCGCGGCGTCGCGAAGCAGCCGATCGGCTTCGAGGAAACCAGCCGGTTTTTCATCGAGGACAGGCTGCAGAAGCAGCTTCCGGCAACGCAGATCGTCAGCGCGAACCCAGTCATTCGGGCCCAGCGGATGATTAAGTCGCCTGCCGAGCTAGCGCTGATGCAGGCCGCGGCGGACATCACGCTCGCATCCCTGCGCTATGCCGGTCAACGCACTCGCGAAGGGATGACTCCAGCCGATATCGATGCGCTCATCGGCGCGGCGCACAAAAAGCTCGGCGGTGCGTACGACGGAGGGCTCGTCCTGATTGGCGAGGCCTCTGCCTATCCGCACGGGAGCCACAAGCCGCAGTCGGTGAAGCGCGGCGAGGTCGTCCTGATGGACGTCGGCTGCTCCGTCCACGGCTATCAGTCGGACATCTCACGTAGCTTCATCTTCGGCGCCGACCCGACACCCGAGCAGAGTAAGGTCGCGTCACAAGTGCGGCGGGGACAGGATATTGCGATGGCCGCAGCGAAGGTCGGGGCACCCGCGGGCAGCGTCGATGACGCCGTCCGCCATGCCTACGAAAGCTGGGGCTATGGTCCGGGCTACAAGCTGCCGGGAACACCGCATCGCACGGGCCATGGGATCGGCATGGAAGGGCACGAACCGGTTAACCTGGTGCACGGCGAAATGACGGCGCTCGCGCCCGGCATGTGCTTCTCGAATGAGCCGGGCATCTATCTGCCCGGCAAGTTCGGCATCCGCTTCGAGGACTGTTTCCACATGACAGCGAGCGGACCGAAGTTCTTCACAACGCCGCCGGTAAGCATGGACCGGCCGTTCGACTAAGCGGTGGCCGAGCCAACGCCAGCATCGCCCGATTGGGCGAAAGCCAGCGGGGATGTCTGGGCCCGGCGCTGGCAGCAAACTGACCGCGGCCTTGAACCGCTGCAGGCGCCGCTGGTGTTGGCAGTCGCTGAGCGGGCGCGTGGCGGTTCGTTCAAAGCCTTCGACATCGGCTGCGGCCCGGGTTCGACGACCATCGCCATGGCCGAGACATTTCCCGAAGCAGCGATCATCGCCTGCGACATCTCGGAGGCCCTCGCCAAGGTTGCACGCCAGCGAACGGCGGAAATTGAGCGCGTGCAGGTCATCGTGGGCGACGCCGAGGCGGTCGTGGCAACGCAAGCTCCCGTGGACGTCTTCTTCTCGCGTCACGGCGTCATGTTCTTCTCCGATGCGGTTCAGGCGTTTCGCACCATACGCGGCGCTGCGAGCGACAGCGGGTCATTGGTCTTCTCCTGCTTCCAGCACTGGGATCTCAATCCCTGGGCGTCCGAGCTTGCCCGCGCGGCGGCGGGCAAATCCTTGCCGGAGCCCGGGAGGGAGCCCGGCGGCTTCGCTTTCGCCGACCCGGTTTACGTCGAGCAGTTGCTCAGCGCTTCAGAATGGCGCGATGCCGAATGTCGCGCGGTGCAGTTCAGCTACACCATGGGTGAGGGCGATAGTCCGGTCGAAGACGCGCTCTCCTTCACGACCGAGATCGGCCCGGCCGCGCGTGTTCTGGAATCACTGCCAGAAGGCGAGCGAGATGCCGCCGTCGACCGGATGCGCGACGTCATCGAGCGGCATGTTGACGGCAATGCGGTCGTGTTTCCCTCCGCGGCGTGGATCTGGAGGGCGACCGCCTAGAAATGGTCCTCCACGGGGCCGGTGCGCTTCACGTGAGACGGGGCGTGCGGCGGCTCGATGTCGGCGGGCTCTTCCGGATCCAGTGTGCCTTCCCAGCGTGCCACGATGGTGGCGGCAACCGCGTTGCCGACGACGTTGGTTGCCGATCGGCCCATATCGAGGAAGTGATCGACTGCGAGGATAAGGAGCAGGCCGGCTTCCGGAATGCGGAACATCGACATCGTGGCCGCGATCACGACTAGGCTTGCGCGCGGGACGCCGGCCATGCCCTTCGACGTGATCATCAGCACCAAGAGCATCGTGATTTCCTGGCCGATGGTGAGGTCGATGCCATAGGCCTGCGCGATGAAGATCGTCGCGAAGGTCATGTACATCATCGACCCGTCGAGGTTGAACGAATAGCCGAGCGGGAGGACGAAGCTCGCGATGCGCGGCGGGACGCCGAAACGGTCCAGCGCCTCGAGCGTGCGTGGGTAGGCGGCCTCGCTCGAAGCCGTCGAGAAAGCGAGCACGACCGGGTCTCTGATGTAACGGACGAGGTGTCTCGTGCGCGCGCCGACTATCACGAACGCTGCGCCGATCAGCACGGCCCAAAGGATCGCCAGGCCTAGGTAGAAGCTGCCGACGAACATGCCCAAGGTCGCAATGATTTGCGGTCCGCGCTCAACAAGGGCGCTGGCGACCGCGGTGAAGACCGCGAAGGGCGCGAGCCGCATCACATAGTCAGTGACCTGCAGCATCACCTTCACCAGCGCCTCGACGCCGCGGACGATTGGCTTGCCCTTTTCGCCGACGGCGGTGAGCGCGACGCCGAAGAAGATCGAGAAGATGACGATCGGCAAAATCTCGTTCGTGCTCATGGCGTCGAAGATCGAGGCGGGCACGAGGTGGGTGATGAAATCCTTGAGATTGAACGCGGCGGTTTCGACTCCGCTAGCGGTATTGGCCGGCGGGATCGGCAGGTTGAGGCCGATACCCGGGTGGAGCAGCGTGACGAGGATTAGACCCAGAGTCAGGGAAACCAGGCTGGCGAGAATGAACCAGCCGATGGATCGAATGCCCACGCGGCCAAGCGCGGCCACGTCGCCCATGTGGGCAATGCCCGCCACCAGGGTCGAGAAGACCAACGGCGCGATGATCATCTTGATGAGGCGCAGGAACAGCGCCGTGACGATGCTGAGGTAATCGGCGATGCTCCTCAGCCGCTCGGCGCTGGCTGGCGTGCCGTCGTCGATCGCCGCGTTGGTCGCCCAGCCCGCAATGATACCCAGCACCAGCGCAAGCAGGATAAACCTGGTCAGCTTCTTCGCCATTCCGTTCCCCTTCGCCGCGAACCCAAGCCGGTGGCCATCGCGCCGTCAAGCTTCACAGCAGCTGTTGCGGTAGGCTAGGGCGCGTGTCGATGGCTGCCGAGGACGACAAGGAACGGAGCGTGCTCGAATTCGGGCGCGATATCCTGCACGACGAGGCGCGGGCGCTCGACGAGCTTGCGGACAGCCTGGGCGACGAGTTTGAGCGCGCGGTCGACCTGATCCTTGGTTGCCGCGGAAAGCTGATCGTCAGCGGCCTTGGCAAATCCGGCCACGTCGGCCGCAAGATCGCCGCGACGTTCGCGTCGACGGGGACGACGTCGATCTTCCTGCACCTCGCCGAGGCGATCCACGGCGATCTCGGCATGGCGGCGAACGGCGATGTCGCGATCCTGATCTCGCAGAGCGGCGAGACCGCCGAATTGGAGCCGGTCATCGATCATTTCAAGCGGGTCGCTATTCCGGTCATCGCGATCACGGGCAACAATGGCTCGATTCTGGCAGAGGCCGCCGCGGCGCCGCTCGTCCTGCCGCATTGGCAAGAGGTTGGGCCGGAAGCGGTTGCGCCCACGACCTCGACGACCATGACCCTGGCGCTGGGCGATGCCTTGGCGATGACGGTCATGCGTCAGAAGGGCTTCACGCGGACAGACTTCGGGCGCCTTCATCCGGGCGGCTCGCTGGGTGCGCGGCTAAAGCCGGTGAGCAGGTTGATGCATGGCGGCGATGCGCTTCCTCTCACGTCGGCGGGAAGTTCGATGCATGATGCAATCGTCGAAATGTCGGCGAAGCGCCTCGGCGTCATCGGGGTGACCGACGAGAGCGGGCACCTCGTCGGAGTCATCACCGATGGCGATCTCCGCCGGAACATGGAGCGCGGGCTCGATCACACCGCCGCGGAGTTCATGACCCGCGACCCGAAGACGATCGCGTCGGATGCGCTGATCGACGACGCGCTCACGCTGTTTGAGGAAAACCGCATCACGGCGCTGTTCGTCGTCGACGAGGACGATGGCGGTAAGGTTCCGGTCGGCGTGCTGCACATCCACGATTGCCCACCGCCGCGATGAACAGCGTCATTCTGATCCCGGCGCGCTACCAGTCGTCGCGCTATCCAGGGAAACCGCTGGTCGATCTCAAGGGAGTCGGCGGCGCGCCCAAACCACTGATCCAGCGTAGCGTCGAGGCCGCGCGCCGCGTCCAGGGCGTGTCGGGTGTCTTCGTGGTGACCGACGACGAGAGGATCGCCGACGCGTGCAAAGGGTTCGGCGTCGGCGTCATCATGACTTCCCCCGAATGCCGTAACGGGACGGAGCGCTGCGCGGAGGCACTGGCCTCGCTTCACGACCCGGATCTCGTCATCAACTTCCAGGGTGATGCGCTGCTGACTCCGCCGGGTTTCGTCGAGGCGCTGATCGACCGCATGCGCGATGACAGCGATGCGATGGTGGCGACACCAGCGTTGCGGCTGAGGAGCAACGATGTCCGCGCTTTGCAGGCGGAAGAACAAGCCGGGCGCGTAGGAGGCACGTCTGTCGTGATCGACGATCAAGATCACGCGCTTTACTTCTCGAAGCGGCTGATCCCGCATTTGCCCGGCGGAACGCTCGGGGGAGAGATGTCGCCGGTTCGCCTCCACGTCGGCGTCTACGCCTATCGGCCGCAGGCGCTCGACCGCTATGTCGCGACGCCGGTCAGCGAGCTGGAAACATTGGAGGGGCTGGAGCAACTCCGCTTTCTCGTCGCTGGGATACCCGTCGCCGTCGTCGACGTGGCTACGCCCCCATTCGCGCTCCGCGAGCTCAACAATCCAGAGGACGTGGCGCCCATCGAGCAGGCGCTCGTGGAGGCCGGGCTCGAATGAGCTTCTGGGATGCGCTAGATCCCAAGTACCGGCTGATCCTCTGCGATGTATGGGGCGTCGTTCACGATGGCGTGAACCTTTATCCGGGCGCGTCCGAACGCTTGACGCAGTGGCGTGAGCAAGGTCGCTGCGTGATTCTGCTTACCAACGCGCCGCGCACGGCCGAAGCGGTGGATCAGCAACTCGTGCGCATCGGGCTGCCCTGCGCCGCTTATGATTTCGTCGCCACGAGCGGAGAGGCGGGTATCGAGACGCTGGTCGGGCTCGACCGGCCCGTGGGCTTCATCGGCACCGCCGGCGATCGCGAGATATTGGAAGGCCGCGGCGTTCGCATCGCTGACGGGGAAGATTTCACCGATCTTGCCTGCACCGGCGTGACTGAGCAGCGGCCGCGCGCAGAAGACTATCGCGCCGATCTCGAACGATGGGCGGATCGCGACGTGCACATGCATTGCCTGAACCCGGACCGCCTCGTTATCCGGGGCGGCGTTCCGGAGGCATGCGCCGGTGCGATAGCGGACCTTTATGCCATGCTCGGCGGGCGGGTCACCTGGTACGGCAAGCCGCACGACACGATTTACCGCCACGCTCTTCACCTCGCCGGCAATCCGCCGAAGGATGAAGTGCTTGCGGTCGGTGACGGGCTTCAGACCGACGTTCTCGGCGCGGCGCGCATGGGCTTCGATACGGTGTTCGTGACCGGCGGAATTCACGCCGGCGAGCCATTTCCGGAGAATTTTGCAGCGGAGAACGGTCTTGGCGACTGGGAGCCGGTGGCGGTTGTCGACGGGCTCGCCTAGATAGACTCCATGCAACTCTGTGGACGTGACGTCGGGCTCGACCAGCCCTTGTTCCTGATCGCCGGACCCTGTGTGGTCGAAAGCGAGGAGCTTCAGCTGCGGACGGCGGAAACCTTGAAGCGCATCGCCGACCGGCTCGGCATTCTGTTTATTTTCAAGTCGAGCTTCGACAAGGCCAACCGCTCATCCGACAAGAGCTTTCGCGGCCCCGGCATGGATGAGGGCCTGCGCATCCTTTCGAAGGTGCGCCACGAACTCGGCGTCCCGATCCTGACCGACGTGCACGACATCCCGCAGGTCGAGCCGGTCGCGGCCGTCGTGGACGTGCTCCAGACCCCCGCGTTCCTGGCGCGGCAGACCGACTTCATTCACGCCGTCGCGGCATCGGGTAAGCCGGTGAACATCAAGAAGGCGCAGTTCATGGCGCCGGGCGATATGAAGAACGTCGTCGAGAAGGCGCGCAGCGCCGCGCAGGCCGCCGGCGTCAACCGAGAGACGATCATGGTCTGCGAGCGCGGCGTGTCGTTTGGCTACAACAATCTCGTCAGCGACATGCGCAGCCTGTCGATCATGCGCGAGACCAACTGTCCGGTGGTGTTCGACGCGACCCATTCGGTGCAGCTGCCCGGTGGGCAGGGGACCAGCTCCGGCGGTCAGCGGGAGTTCGTTCCGGTGCTCGCACGAGCCGCAGTGGCGGCGGGCGTGTCCGGGCTGTTCATGGAAACGCACCCCGACCCGGCCAATGCAATGTCCGATGGGCCCAACGCCTGGCCGCTCGATCGGATGGAAAGCCTGCTGACTACGCTCGTCGAGCTCGACAAACTGGTGAAAAGCAGGGGCTTCGAGGAAGTGTCCCTCTAGGCCGTTGTCGGTTTCCTCGGCCGCACGCGGCGATGCTCTCGCAGAAGTTGCCAGATCATGACCGACGTCGTCGCGACATTGCCGAGCGTGAACGCGATGGCCGCGCCGATGAGGCCGAAGCGCCAGCAAAGCGGTGCGACGATCAGGAAGTAGCTAACCGTACCGATGAGGCGCGCGGTGAGCGGCGCGTCCGGCCGGTCGAGCGTGTAAAGCATCGGTGGAAGCGGGAAGCTCAGCACGCCGAGGAACGGCACCAGCATGAGGACGACGAGCGCCTCATAGGCGCCGAGGAACTGCTTTCCGAACAGGAACCCGACCAGCGGTTTCCCGCCAACGAGCAGAATGAGGATCGCAATGAGCGCCATGCCGCCCGCGAGCGCGGTAACACGGAACATCAGCTTCCATGGCTTCTTCGAGGTTAGATCCATCCGAACAACCTCAGGATAGAAGGCCTTGGCGAGCAGCTCCGCCGGCTTGGCCGCGGCGTCGGATAGGGCCGAAGCCACACGGAACAGGGCAGCGCCGGCTGGACCGAGAAGACCGCCGACCACGACGCGCGCGATAGGACCCCACGCCGCCTGTACGCTGGCCGTCAGGTTGACATGGATGGCGAAGCGCCAAGCACCGGGCAGCCGCTCGGGTTTCAACGTCGGCCGAATACCTTCGAGGAGCCCGCGCCGCCTCAGCTCACGCCAGGCGAGGAACCACAGATAAAGGTCGCCCGCGAGGTCAGTGACATACCAGATGCCGACCCACGTGCCGAACGGGGCCCCGGCAAAATAAGCGGTGCTCACAAGCGCGATGCGGCTGATCGGCGTCGCCGTGCTTTGCCAGCTGATGAGGTCGAAGCGGTCGAGCGCGCGAAGAACGCCGCTCGGCGTCGCCGCTCCCATGGTGGGAAGCAACGTGCAGTAGAGCATCGCGAGCCAAAGATTGCCGGACTGGATGCCGACCCACGTTGCAACCAACGGCAGGATCGCCACCGCGACCAGCATGCCGCCGACGCCGCTGATCGCATCCAGCGCGAACGCGAAGCCGGTCGACGTCTTGAAGTCCTCTTCCTCGCCGTGGAGCGCCTTACCGCCGTAGCGGACGATCAGGTGCCATGACTGGAACTTGCTGAGCCCGCTGACGGCCTTGGCGTAGCTCGTGATGAGGATCAGTGCGCCGAAGGCGAGTACGCCGAGCGCGTGGGCGGCGAGCGACAGGGTCGCGATACCCGCAATCGCCGCCACCACCCGCGAAATCGCGAGATAACTGCTGTTTTTCAGCAGCGACCGGAAATGCTGGTCTTTGAACCAGTGCCTCATTGCCGCCTCGCCTAGACGAGACGGCAACGCCTGTCAGTCCATTTGCCGCGTCAGACGGGCTCCGGCACTTTCTGCTGGATTACCTTATCGGCAAGGGGCCCATTGAGTTCGGCCAAATGATCGAACTCTGCCTCGTAGGTGGCGAGACCTTGGCTCTGCGATCTGAGCTCCGCTTCCAGGCCCGACAACTCGGCCTCCGGAATGAGCGCCTCGACACGATCCCAGCCCGTCCAGCCATCTCGCGGCGCCATGCCCAGCATCTGACCGCGCCGGCCGGCGACGGCAGACGTAACGCGGCTGGTCGCGCTCGACGGGCAAACGACGGTCAGCTTGTGCATCGGTTCGAGGAGGTGCGGCTGTGCCGCGGCGAGCGCCTCCTGCATCGCGATCCTTCCCGCAAGCCGGAAGGCCAGCTCCGAGCTGTCGACGCTGTGGTAGCTGCCGTCGATCAGCGACACGGCGCAATCGACGACCTGGAAGCCCAGCGGGCCCTTGATCATGGCTTCGCGCACGCCGTCCTCGACCGCGGGGATCCATTGCTTGGGGACCGAACCGCCGTGGATTTTCTCCTCGAAATGGAAGCCCGAGCCGCGCGGCAGCGGCTTCACTTCGATGATCACGTCGCCGAACTGGCCGTGGCCGCCCGACTGCTTCTTGTGGCGGCCTTTCTGCGTGACGGGCTTGCGGATGGATTCACGGTAACCGACGCTCGGCGGATGGCTTTTCACCTCGACGCCGTAGCGGCGCTTCAGGCGGCCGATGACGGTATTGAGGTGCTCGTCGTTGACGCCTCTCAACCGAATTTCGTGCGTCGCCTCGTCATGCTCGACGATGAGACCGCCATCCTCTTCGAGCAGCCTTTGAAGCGCGCCTGACAGCTTTACGTCGTCCTTTCGATCAGCAGGCTCGATCGCCATCGCGCAATTGCGCGCGGGATAAGTGATCTCCACCGGCGGCGGCAACTTGCCGGTGGATAGCCATTCGCCGGCCCTGACGTTGTCGATTTTCGCGGCCGCCACGACATCGCCGTCGTGCGCCTCGGTGACTTTTTGCGTTTTCTCGCCTTGCACCTTGAACAGGGATCCGGCGCGGGCGTGTTCGCCGCTTTCCGACTTGAGGTCTGAACCTTCGCGGATATTCCCGCCTAGCGCCCGGCTGAGCGCGAGCCGGCCGATCGAGCCATGCAGCACCTTGAAAACGTAGAGCGACGGATCGGTAAGGCCCAACCGGCTCGTGGCGGCTTCGGCGGAAGGCGCCTCATGCCGAAGCGCTTTGAGCAGGCGTCTCACGCCCCAAGAACTGCTGGCCGAGCCGAAGAGGACCGACACTCCCAGGCTTTCGCCCGTTTCGCGCGCGAGGTCCTGGAAGACCTTCTGCGGCGCCGGGGTTTCGTCCATCAGCAATTGCTCAAGAAGCTCGTCGTCGTGGTCGGCGAGCTGTTCGAGCATGTGCGTCCGGGCTTCGATCTCGCGGCTTTGCAGTTCGCTCGGAATCCCGATCCGTTCGGATTCCTGGCCGGCCCGATATTTGAACGCGCGTTCGAGCGCGAGGTCGACGAAGCCGCTGACTTTCTCGCCGTCCCAGATGGGTACCTGCCGGGCGATCAGCGGTGAAACGCTCATCGGCTGGAGCGCTGAAAGCAGGTCGCGCACCCGGCCGTGCGCCTGGTCGATGCGATTGACGAAGATGAGATGCGGAATGCCGAGTTCATCCAGCGCGCGCAGGGCAGGCGCCGCCAGTGGTGCTCGAGCCGGGTCAGGATCGACGACGACGATCGCGACATCGGCAATCGCCAGCGCCCGCGCGCCGTCGGCGGCGAAGCCGACCGAGCCTGGGCAATCGAGGATGGCGAACTGGTCGCCGAGATATTCAAAATTGTAGAGATTGAGCTCGGTCGAGCCGCCGCGCTGTCGCGCCTCCGGGCTCGAATCGCCGATGCTGGAGCCGTTGGCCGTCGATCCTAATCGATCGGTGGCGCCGGCTGCGAACAGCATGGCCTCCGCCAGACTTGTCTTTCCCGCGCCGGCAGGTCCTACCAGCGCGATTACTCGGGTGCCTTTGAATGGTTGTCCGGCCATGCGACTCTCCCTTCGTCCGGTTCACGGGCGCTCGAGTCGCTCTCTCCGAGGCGCTCGGGCGCCTATCTGGAAACTTCCACCGTCCGCCTGTTTTCGGCGGTTGGCAAGGGGGGTCGTTACGGACCCGGCGCAGTTCGTCGCGGAACGCTTTCGCGCGAACCGAGGTTGTGCGGCGGATGGTCGAACAACCAGCGCAGTTGACAGGCGACCGCCCGGCTGTCGGGCTGGCTAAACACTCGCTAACAATGGTCTGATCATGGCCGACCAGCCGGAAATCATCGATCCCCACGGCCACCTCGCGGATGCGCCGTCCGAAATGCCGAAGGCGGCGTGGAAGCAAATCCTTGCGCGCACCTACAAGCGCACATGGGACGACAATGTCGGGCTCGTTGCCGCTGGTGTTGCCTTCTACGGCTTCTTCGCCTTGCTCTCGCTGCTTGGGTTAATCGTCCTCGTCTACGGTTTCTTCGCCGATCGCGGCAACGTGGTCGAGCATATGCGGGTTCTGACCGCGATCCTTCCCAACGACGTCGCGACGCTGATTGGCGACCAGCTCATGACCGCCGTTCGGTCGTCCGAGGGCATTAAAGGCCTCGGCATCCTTCTGGCAATCGTCGTTGCTCTTTACGGCGGGTCCAACGGCGCTGCCGCGGTGATTACGGCACTCAACATCGCCTATGAGGAAAAGGACACTAGGAGCCTGCTGAGGTTCTACGTCCTCGCCGTTTCGATGACCGTGATTGCCGTTGTCGTCGCTTTGGTAGCGCTTGCAGGCACCGCCGCCTTGGCATTGCTGCAGGAGATTTTGCCCCAGGCGTCCCCGGCGCTGATCACCGTCGGCGAAGTCGGAGGCTATGTGCTGCTCGCCTTCATTGCAGCGGGCATCGCATCGGTGCTCTATCGCTTTGGCCCGGCACGAGAGAATGCGAAATGGCGGTGGATTACGCCGGGCTCATTGTTCTCGGCCATTTCTTGGCTCATCCTGACCGCCCTGTTCGGCGTCTACCTCAGCTATTTCACCGATTATGACGCGAGCTACGGGTCTCTCGCCGCGGCGGTGGCGTTGCTGACCTGGATGTATTTCTGCGCTTATGCCTTCGTCTTCGGCGCCGAGCTTAACAGCGAGATCGAGCATCAGACGGCGAAGGACAGCACTACCGGCCTTCCCAAGCCGTTAGGCGAGCGCGGCGCCTGGGCCGCCGACAATGTCGCAACGGACGAAACCGCGCAGGACCGGCCGGAGGAGGTAAGGGAAGGGGAACGTCTTACGCAGGCGTCCCCCACAATCGCCGAAAAGGAAAATTAGGCCGCGGGAAGCAGCCGGCGCTCGCCCGCAAGCCGTAGCAGGGCAGCCTGCAGCTTTTCGAACGCGCGAACCTCGATCTGGCGGATGCGCTCTCGGCTGACGCCATAGACCTGGCTCAATTCCTCGAGAGTCTTCGGTTCGTCGGCCAGACGGCGTTCCATCAAGATATGCTTCTCGCGATCGTTCAGGCTTTCAAGCGCGCTGACCAAAAGGTCATGGCGTACTTGGCTTTCCTCGTCCTCGGCGATCAGCTCGTCCTGCAGCGGGCCGCTGTCGACCAGGAAGTCCTGCCACTGACTCTCGCCGCCCTCATCGCCCTTCAGGGAAACGTTGAGGCTGGTGTCGCCGCCCATGCCCATGCGGCGGTTCATCGAGATCACCTCGTCCTCGGTGACCCCGAGGTCGGTGGCGATCTTGGTGACGTCTGCCGGCTTGAGGTCGCCTTCTTCGAACGCGTCGATCTGATTCTTCATCCGGCGGAGGTTGAAGAACAGTTTCTTCTGCGCCGCGGTGGTGCCCATCTTCACGAGGCTCCACGAGCGCAGGATGAATTCCTGGATAGAGGCGCGGATCCACCACATGGCATAGGTCGCGAGACGGAAGCCGCGTTCCGGCTCAAACTTCTTCACGCCCTGCATCAGGCCGATATTGCCTTCGCTGATCAGCTCACTGACCGGCAGGCCATAGCCCCGGTAGCCCATGGCGATCTTCGCCACGAGCCGCAGGTGCGAGTTGACGAGCTTCGCCGCAGCCTCGGTATCGCCATGCTCGCGCCAGCGCTTGGCGAGCATATATTCTTCCTCGGGGCTGAGGATCGGAAACTTCTTGATCTCTGCGAGATAGCGGTTGAGTCCGGCCTCCCCACCGGACGCGGGGAGCGAGACAATCCCTTTATTGGTAGCCATCTTTCTTCGTCTTCTCCCTTTGGCAGGGCAGCCCGATAAGACGGGAAACATGCCCTAGCGAGTTAAACCTTATACACCAAGCGCGTTGAACAGTTCCTGCATGTCAGGCGGCATGGGACTGGAGAACGATAACCTGCTTTTCGTCACCGGATGGGTAAATCCAAGCTCGGTGGCGTGCAGCGCCTGCCGGTGAAATTTCAGTTCCTTCAACAGTTTGCCATGCGTCTTTGAGCGGCCATAGACGGGATCGCCAAGTAGCGGGTGCCCGATCGAGGCCATGTGGACGCGAACCTGATGCGTTCGACCGGTCTCCAGCCGACATTCGACGAGCGACGCGTCGCGGAGCACTTTCAGAAGCTTCCAGTGGGTCACCGCGCGCTTGCCGCGGCCTTCCTCGACAATGGCGATTTTCTTCCGGTTCGCCGTCGACCGCGCGAGGTGCGCATCGACGGTGCCCTCGCTCGTCTTCGGAGAACCGCTAACAATCGCCAGGTAGCGCCGGTCGATCGAATGGGCCGCGAATTGCTTCGCGAGACCTTCGTGAGCGACATCGGTCTTGGCGACGACCAGCAGCCCTGACGTGTCCTTGTCGATGCGATGGACAATGCCGGGCCGAGCAACGCCGCCGATGCCCGACAACGATCCTCCGCAATGGTGTAGCAGTGCGTTGACGAGCGTCCCGTCGAAATTGCCGGCGGCCGGGTGGACGACCAGTCCGGCAGGCTTGTCCACGACCAGCAGATATTCGTCCTCGAAAACGATCTTCAGCGGAATGTCCTGCGGCACGTTGTGAGCAGGCGCCGGTTCAGGAACCGCGACGATGAATTGTTCGTCCCCACGAACCTTGGTCGCAGGGTCGCGCACTGGCTTGCCTTCACACTCGACGGCGCCGCTGCGAATCAATGATTTCAACCGCTCGCGCGATAGGGCCGGGGCGGCAACGGCGAGCGCGCGATCGAGGCGCCAGCCCGCGTGAACGGGCTGCAGGCGAATATCGATCGTCTGACTACCCCCCACGGAGGTGAATATGGGTTCGTACGCCGGCAGTTCAATCCCCGGGTCGGTAAACAGGTCTTAACCTTGTCTGGTGTTCAAGACTGCCCCATGAACCTTAGCGAAATGAACGCCGTCGATCTCGCCAGCCTCTTATGCTCGCGGCTTTGCCACGACCTGATGTCGCCCGTCGGGGCGCTTAATAACGGAATCGAGCTGCTCGCCGACGAGACCGATCCCGACATGCGCGAGAAGTGCCTTGAGCTGCTGGCTGACAGCGCCCGGGCATCGGCGAACAAGCTGAAATTCTTCCGCCTTGCGTTCGGCGCGGCCGGCGGCTTCGGCGAGGAAGTCGACACGCATGAGGCACAGGCTGCGCTCGAAGGCGTCTTCGGGCCCGAGCGGCGGATCGAGCTTGGCTGGGTCGTCAACGAAGGCAAGCTTCCCAAGGGCGCCGTAAAGCTCCTCCTCAATCTGGCGCTGCTCGCCGGCGATGCGCTGGTCCGTGGTGGTCGGCTGGATGTCGGCGCCGAACGCCAGGACGGGAACATCGAACTGGTTATCCGGGCCGAAGGACCGCGCATCCTCCTCGATCCAGTCTTGCGCGAAACGCTGGCGACGGGCGGCAGCGGCGGCGCGGTGGAGCCGCGTGCAGCGGGCGCCTGGCTGGCGCATAGCCTCGCGGCGGAAGCGGGCGGCACGATCCAGCTGTCTGACGTGTCGAGCCCGTTCCTCCTGATTGGCGCCGTGCTTCCCCGGCAATAATCGCCCGCCGGATGTGCAGGTCCTCCTGCGGTAAGGATTCTCGCCCTCAAGGATAACGGGGCTTTAACACCTACGCGGCAATAAGCCCTTTGTTGCAGCGCTGGGGACTTTACGTTCAATGGACGACCTGATTGCCGATTTCGTAGCCGAATGCCGCGAAATGCTTGAGGCATTGGGCGGGGAAATCGTCGCCTGGGAAGCGCAGCCCGATGACCGCGCGCGCCTCGATAGCATCTTCCGCTTTGTCCATACGGTGAAGGGCAATTGCGGCTTCTTCGAATTTCCGCGCCTTGAGGCGCTGAGCCACGCTGCCGAAGACGCGCTCGCCGACGTTCGCGCCGGCCGCCGCGTTCCTGACGCAGCGCTAGTGAATGCCGTCCTCGGCATCATCGACCGTATTGCAGAGATGGTTGCCGCCATCGACGCCGGTGAAGACATGCCGTTTGGCGACGATAGCGCCCTGATCGCGGCGCTTGCGCCAGGTGCGGAAGGACCGGCCGTTCAGTCTGTTGTCCTCGAGGGTCAGGGGAAGGCCGCCGCCGCTCCGCGCACGATCCGCCTTTCCATCGAATTGCTCGACCGTGTGATGAGTACCGTTTCCGACATGGTGCTCGCCCGCAACGAACTTGCCCGCAGGCTTCGCGAATCCCAGGCAGAGGTGTCGGTAGACGGAGCGTTCGAGCGCTTGTCTTCGATCATCGCCGAAATGCGCGACGCCATCACGCGGACGCGCATGCAGCGGATCGAAAACCTGTTCGTCGGCCTGCCGCGCATGGTCCGCGACCTATCGGCGGAACTCGGCAAGCAGGTGTTGGTCGATGTCGAGGGCGGTGACGTCGAACTCGATCGCGAAATGATCGAGATGATCCGCGATCCGTTAACCCATATCATCCGCAACGCTGTGGACCACGGGATCGAAAAACCGATCGACCGGCACAAGGCGGGCAAGCGCGAGATCGGGCTTCTCTCGGTGTCGGCGCGTCAGTCGGGCAATCAAATCCTGATTGACATCCACGACGATGGCCGCGGGATCGACGGCAAGAAGCTGGTCGAGAATGCGATCGCCAACAAGGTGATCGACAAGGAACGGGCAGCTCAACTTAACGAACGCGAACGGCTGGCGCTGATCTTCGAAGCGGGCCTTTCGACTGCGAAGGAAGTAACCTCCATCTCGGGCCGCGGCGTCGGCATGGACGTTGTTCGCTCCAACGTCGAACGGATCGGCGGCATCGTCGAAGTCGACAGCAGGCCGGGCGAGGGGACGCGAATGACGCTCCGCGTACCGCTGACGCTCACCATCATTCCCGCGCTCACCGTTTCCGTCGGCAACCAGAGCTTCGCCATTCCGCGCTCGGCGATCGAGGAGATCGTCCGCGCCAACGGCGAGTCCGTCACGCTCGAGCATCTCGGCGGCGCCGGAGTCGCAACCATCCGCGGCCGCCGTGTGCCGGAAGTCAGCCTGGCGACCATCCTTGGGCTCGACAGCGAGGTCGATGAGCAGGACCGCCGCCTGATCGTTCTCCGACCCGCCGGCGGCGACGTTTACGCGCTGTCGGTCGACCGCATTCACGACCATGAAGAACTTGTCGTGAAGCCAGCCGCCCCGGCTGTCATGGCGACCGGCCTCTACGCGGGAACGACGCTTGCGGACGATGGCAGTCCGATCCTGCTGTTTGATCCCGCAGGTCTCGCAGAAGTTGGCGGCGTCAAGCTGGAAGCGCAGGAACGCGCCGCGCGCATTGCCGAAGGTCCTGCCGAAGCCGCGTCGAAGGCGACCGCGGTCCTCCTGTTCCGCGGACTGGACGGCGGCCGCCGAGCGCTCCGTCTCGCCATCGTCGACCGCATCGAAGAAGTTCCGGCCAGGGCCATTCGCAAGTCCGCGGGCCAATTGCGCGTGCAGGTCGGAGAAGCGATCCTTCCCCTGGCCGGCGCAACATCCGAGCAGATCGGCAAGGAAAAGGTCCGGATATTTCGGCTGAACGATGGCGCGCATGAGATCGGCTACGCGTTCACCGAGGTCCTCGACTTTGCCGCGATCGAGAGCGAAGTCATCCACGCGGATCGTCCGGGCGAAGTCAGCGGCGTCTCACTCATCAATGGCGAGCCGGCCGAACTTGTGGACGGCCACTGGCTGTTCTCCAATCACGTCGGCGCAGTAGCGCAATCCAGCCAGCAACTCGTCTGCCGCATTCCTTGCTGGGATCCATGGATGCAGAACATGCTGCGTCCGCTGATCGAAGCCGCAGGCTATCGCGTCGTCAGCGATGCCGAGGAAGAGGAGGCCGACGTGGTCATCGCTTCGCTCGGTGAAGAGCTGGCGGAAGACGCCGGCGAAAAAACCATCTGGCTGCGTTCGGAGCCCGAGCCCGCGCACAAGAAGGACGACAGCATCTATCGCTACGATCGTGCCGGGCTGCTGACGGCGCTCAAGTTCGCAGCGGGGAGGGCCAAGTGAATACGCTTCTTTTGGTCGTGACGATTGCTGGTGAGCGCGTTGCGCTGCCGGCCGCCGCCGTTGAATCCGTGGTCGAGCTGGAAGCGCTGATCCCGGTACCGCGCGCCGCGCCACACATCGCCGGACTTTCGGCGCTTCGCAGCCGGGTGCTGACGGTCGTCGATTGCATGCGATCGCTCGAACTTGGCGCGACCGACTGTTCCGATGGCATTCGCGAGGCGGCAGTCGTCGAGCTCGACGGCCATCATTACGCGCTCATCGTCGATCTTGTCGAAGACGTCGTCGAAGCTGCTTCCGATCCGGCACCGATTCGCGCGGCCATGGAAGCAGGCTGGGAACGCGTCTCGCAAGGCATGGTCGAAACCGAAATCGGGCCGCTGTTGCTGGTCGACGTTGCGGCTCTCGTTGCCGGTGCCGAGACCAAGGCGGCGGCTTAAGCTCTTCGTTACCCTTAGCGTTTAATCAGACGGCATCGAAGCGGGGAATGCCAAGCATGAAAAGTTGTTTGATTGTCGACGACTCCAAGGTGATCCGTAAGGTCGCCCGGCATATCCTCGAGACGCTCGAGTTCGAGGTGGAGGAAGCGGGGGACGGACAGGAAGCCCTTTCGCGTTGCGAAGCCAAGATGCCCGACGTCGTGCTGCTCGATTGGAACATGCCCGTCATGAGCGGCATGGAATTCCTCAAGATGCTTCGCCAGCGCGGTCATTCCGACCAGCCGAAGGTCGTGTTCTGCACGACCGAGAACGACATGGCGCACATCCGCGCGGCGCTCGAAGCGGGCGCCGACGAATATGTGATGAAGCCGTTCGACCGTGAGACGCTTCACATCAAGCTTCAGCTCGTCGGCGTAGCGTAAGCCCCTGGGGTGGAGCGGGCGCTCGCCAGATCGCGGGACCGCTTCGAAGGAGCGCGACCGCGCAGCAAGCCGATCAGGCTAATGATCGTCGACGATTCAACGGTAGCGCGCGCGGTTTTGTCGCGCATGATCGAAGCCGACCCCGCATTCGAAATCGTCGCAGTCGCTGGAACCGCGGAGCACGCGATCGAGGCGCTGGACCAGGTCCGCGTCGACGTAGTGCTGCTCGACCTCGAGATGCCTGGAGCCGGCGGGCTCGAAGCGCTGCCCAAGGTTATCGCCGCCGCTGCGGGTGCCAAGGTCATGATCGTCTCCTCGCTGGCCGAGGAAGGTGCCGAGCAAACCGTCGCGGCGCTGGCCAAGGGTGCGGCGGACACGCTGCCCAAGCCCGGCAAGGGCAATTTCTACGGCCGCTTCTCGGAAGTGCTGATCGGCAAGCTCAAGGCTCTGGGGCACGCGGCAGCGCCGATCCTCGAGCCCGCACCGCAGCGTTCGTTGAGCGCGCAGCCGCCGCTTCGAGCGATGCCCAGCGACCCGATCGATATTCTCGCGATTGGCGCCTCGACGGGCGGCATTCATTCGCTGGGCGCATTCTTTCATTCGCTGCCCAAGAAGATCGGCGTACCGATCCTGGTGACGCAGCATCTTCCGGGGCCGTTCATGCCGGTCTTCGCGCGCCAGCTCGGCGTCGTCGCGCATCGCGAATGCCTTGTCGCACAAGATGGCATGCAGATCCGCGCCGACCGTATCTACGTTGCGCCGGGGGACGCGCATCTGACGCTTGAGCCGGCGGGCAAGTCCATTGTCATTCGCCTCACTCACGGACGCACGGCGAGCGGGTGCATGCCGTCCGTCGATCCGATGTTCGCGTCGATCGGCGCCGTCTACGGCTCAGGCGCTGTTGGCGTCATCCTGACGGGGATGGGCCGCGACGGCGTTGAAGGCGCTGCACGGATGGTCGCCTGCGGCGGTTCCGTCATCGCGCAGGACGAGGCGAGCAGCGCGGTCTGGGGCATGCCTAAGGCCGTGCTGGACGCCGGTCTCGCCTGCGCTGTCTTGCCGCCGGACAAGATTGCGCGGCGTGTCGCTTCCCGAACCGAGGAGCAGCCTGGGTGCAAATAAGCGACAGTTCCAGCCGGATCCTGGCCGGCCTGCTCGAGGCGCGTACCGGCCAACAGCTAACGTTAAGCCGCCGCTGGCGGATTGAGACGGCCCTCTCCTCGCTCATGCGTGAACGCGGGATCGGGACGCTCGACGAACTCATCACCATCCTCGTCATGGGCAAGGAGCCAAGTTTGTCGCAGCAGGTCGTCGAAGCGTTGCTCAACAACGAAACCTATTTCTTCCGCGACCGCGCGCCGTTCGACCTGCTCCAACGCTATGCGCTGCCGGAACTCGCCAAGCGCCGCAGCGGGACGAAGCGCCTCCGCATCTGGTCCGCCGGCTGCTCGACAGGACAGGAAGTCTATTCGCTGTCGATGCTCTTCGCCGAAGAGCCGGAGAAGTGGGCAGGCTGGACGATCGATATCCTGGGCACGGATGTCTCGACGTCGTGCGTGGAGCGGGCGCGCCTTGGCGCTTACAGCCAGTTCGAAGTTCAGCGCGGGCTCGGCATCAACCAGATGATCAAATGGTTCGAGGAGTCCGGCGACGGATGGCGGGCCGTGGAAAGCCTGCGCAAGCCGCTGCGCTTCCAGGTTCACAATTTGCTCGAACCGCCGCCACACCCGATGGGATTCGACATCGTCCTTTGCCGCAACGTTCTCCTCTACCTGAACCCGGAAAAGAAGACGCTCGCCTTCGAGCGCATCGCCGCCGGCATGGCGGAGGACGGTTGGCTGATGCTCGGCGCCGGTGAAACGGTGATCGGACAGACGAACAAGCTCGGCGCCGACGTTGAAGCGCGCGGCCTGTACCGCCTCACCGGCGACGGCAGCCGCGTCGAAAAACGCATCGGGACCGATCGGCGCGCCATCGGGGGTTGACCCAACAGCCATTGCCGTGTGCCATTGCGCCGTGCTCGACTGCATCGACCTTCCATCACCGAACTTCGATGACCGGCTGCTGCCGGTCTCGATGATCGTGCTTCATTACACGGGGATGCCGGACGGGCAGGGGGCGCTTGACCGCTTGCGGTCGCCGGATGCCAAGGTTTCCTGTCATTATCTCGTCGACGAAGACGGGACGATCTATCGCTTGGTCGACGAGGACAAGCGCGCCTGGCACGCCGGCAAGTCGCGCTGGCGCGGGATGACGGACGTCAATTCGGCAAGCGTCGGCATTGAGATCGTCAATCCCGGCCACGAGTTCGGCTATCGTGAATTCCCCGACGAGCAGATCGCCTCGCTCATCCCGCTCGTCGCCGACATCAAGGAACGGCACGGGATCGGGCGCGGCAACGTCGTCGGCCATTCCGACGTCGCTCCGGCGCGCAAGGAGGATCCGGGCGAGCTGTTTCCCTGGCATGCTCTCGCAAAGCGGCGGCTCGCACTGCCCAGCCCGACGCGCGACCTGATCGACCCCTATTGGACCGACGCCGGCTTCCTCCTCGCACTCGAGCGCTTCGGCTACGACGTCACGGACGAGAAGAAGGCCGTGATCGCCTTCCAGCGCCGCTTCCGCCCGGACCTGATCGACGGCGTCATCGACGGCGAGTGCCGGGCGAAGTTGCTCGCGCTGCTGCTGCCGCGCCCGCAATAAGATGGTGAAGTAAGCGAAGTTCACACGGCGCAGGGGGTCGAAATGGGTGTCCTTCCACTTCCTTCACTTGTTGACCTTGCGTCGAGGTAAGCGGCGGACGGGAGGCGTGGCAAGCGATCAAGGGCTACGACCTAGACGGCCCAGTATCGATCGATGATCGACGGACGATCTACCGGCATCTGGTGACGGCATTGGGCGTCAATCAAGTCTGGGCGGCGAACATGCCCGTGTCAAAAAAGATTGCCGATGGGCTGGGGATCAAGCCGATCCAGCCGGACAATATCAGTAAGGAATTTCTTGCCGATGTGGACAGCTGTGAGTCGATCTTCATTCCGGAGAAGGCATGATCGCGACTGCATCTCGGCGAGGCGCAATCGATCACCTCAGTGAGGCATGATGCGGGGACGCAGACGCGCCCCCGCGAAGTGTCATTTCCTGTAATTCAATTCCTGCAGAAGCATCGAGCCGCCCAAGTGGCGGAACTTGGCGCGAGCGCCGCTCTGTGCATCTTCCTGTCGCGCACTCGTCGCGAGATATGCGTTCATCTCTTTGGACCGAGCCTCGTCCTCTGCCACGTTGGTCAGGTGGTCCGAAATCGTGACCAGATAAAGGTCCGGCTCTCCGGCGCGCTTATTGACGTTGGAGAGAATGTAGTAATTTTTGATCCAGCCTTTCGACTTCGCGAAATCCTCTGTCTTGCGATAGGCACCCGCAAGATGATCGGCATAGTCGCCGGCGTGACCGTCATCGATCGAAACTTCCGCGACGGTCCAGTAGTTGCCACCCTGCAGCGGGAATTCCTGAGCGCTCGCTGGAACGGCATAGGCCATCGAGGCCGCGCCAAGCGCGACCAGCATCGATCTGAACATAGATTTTCCCCTTAACTGCGGGACGATCGCCCGCACCCGGGCGGCGCGCAATGAGGGCATAGCTGCCCAGGATCGACCACCCCTCTTGGGTTGAACCACTCTTTTCGAGATAACGCAAAGTTAATCGATTTGACGCCGGGTCGCGATGACTTGAGTGGGGCAATTCCGCGCACCCACGAATTTCTGCTTTCAGACCCGTTTTTGCCCTCGGGCCATTGTCTTCCTTCCACACAAAACTGCCGTGGCAGGTTTCGACCCAAAGCTGCCACTGCGCCGTTGACTGGCAACGGACCCATCCTTCCCCTATATCGCGCTTGCCAGAGGGCCGGGCGGCCGCGGGGAAGCTTGCTTCCACGAGGAAAGTCCGGGCTCCACGGAACTACGGTGCCGGGTAACGCCCGGCGGTTGGCCAATAGCTTCGTGCGAAGGCGGATCAGGGATAGTGCCACAGAAAGGACACCGCCCGGCTTCGGCCAGGTAAGGTCGAAAGGGTGCGGCAAGAGCGCACCGCGGTCCCGGCAACAGGGCCGGCACGGTAAACCCCACCGGGTGCAAGACCGAATAGGGGCGGCATATGGGCCTGGTTCCGGCCCGTCGCCCGGGTTGGTTGCTTGAGGGGCGGGGCAACCCGTCTCCTAGATGAATGGTCGCCCAGTCACGCTTCGGCGCGACGGACAGAACCCGGCTTACAGGCCCTCTGGCAAATTCGTCGATTCGCGCGCTCGCCATATGGTGGACGGCACCCTACACCGCAGGAAGTCATGGCTCGGCAGAACAGATCGGACGATTGGGGCTTCCCCCGCTGGCGGTCCTACGGGGACAAGGGACGGCATGCGGCAAGAATCCGGCTGTGCGACCGCGAAGGCTGCACGGAAGTCGGCGACAGGCCCGCGCCCAAGGCGCCGAACAGCCCGGAGCGCTGGTATTTCTGCGAGAGCCACGCCGCCGAGTACAACCGGAATTGGAATTATTTCGCCGGGCTCACCGCCGAGGAAGCGGCGAAGCGCGCGGCGGACGAAGAGAGCGATGCCTCGGCATTCAAGAAGTCAGCGCACTGGAGCTGGGGTGGGCCGGGCGACGGCAGCCGCAGCCGCGACGAGATGCGCGCCTTGAGCGCGCTAGACCTCGACAGCGACGCCGACTTCACCGCGATCAAGGCCGCGCATCGCAAGCTGGTGAAAGAAACCCACCCGGACGCCAATCGCGGCGACGAGGAGGCCGCCAAGCGGTTCAAGCAGGTGCAGGCCGCCTACGACGTACTGAAGAAGGCGGAAGAGCGGAAGAACGCCAAGGCCTAGGAACTAGTCCTGTTTGGGGGGCGGGCTGCGCCTCTCGCCCTGCCGCCGGTCACTGCGCCTGCGATCGGGAAGCGCGCCTCTCGGCTGGTTGGACCTGCGGCGATCGGTCTTACGGCGTTCCGCCTTGCGCCGGTTGCCTTTCGCGCCATCGTCGCGCGGCAGATCGTCGACGTCGATTACCACATTGTCCGCGGCCAGGTTCGATTCGAGGAGCTTGGCTTTCGCGGCCGAGACGATCAGCGGCAAATGAGCTCTGACGAACTCGCTTCGGTCGCGGTCGGACATGCCGGATGCTTTTTCAAAGCCGACGTATGCGCCGATCGCCTGCTGCGAGATGCACACGGAGCGAAGCTTACCTTCGATCCAGATTTCGACCAATGTATCCGCCCCGCTGGATCGGATTGAGTCGTTTTCCATTTCGCTCCCCGGCGCCGGGCCATTCCGGCTCGACGATGTTGCCACAAGGGTCGTTAATCTTCCATTTGCGGATGCGTCAGGCGGTCTGCGCGTATCGTTCCGCAGTGCTCTTCACGAGCGCGATCATGTTGGGGATGCCCTGCGTCCGATTGGCGCTGAGATGCTTCGAAAGCTCGAAGGGCGCTAGCGCTGCAGCGACGTCCAGCTGCGCGACTTCGACCGCAGGCTTGTCCTGCACCGAGCTCAGCACGAGCGCGACGATGCCCTTGGTGATGGCCGCGTTGCTATCGGCAAGGAAATGCAGCCGGCCGTCCTTCGCCGTCGGATAGACCCACACGGACGCTGAGCAGCCACGGACCTTGGTGGCGTCGGTCTTCAGGGGCTCGGGCATTGGCTCGAGCTGACGCCCGAGATCGATCAGCAGCCGATAGCGGTCCTCCGCCTCGACCAGCTGATATTCCTCGAGGATGTCATGGAGGGCAGGGAGGCCAGACATGGCCGCGACCTACACGCCTAGCGGTCGCGGAGCGACTCGATTTCCTTGGCGAGGCTATTCTCTTTCTCGACGGTGATGCGCTCGAGAACCTTTATGCGCTCCTTGAGCTCCTGCACTTCCTCGCGAAGGCGGAGCGTCTCCGGACCATCGACCGGCGCATCGCCCCGCATCTCCCTCATCGAGCGGGAGGGGATGCCCATTTTGTGCTTCACGATGCTGAAGATGAACACCATCGCGATGATGACGATGACAAACTCTGGCGGGTTCATTGCGGGTTTTCTCCGGTCGGAATGCGGGCGTGTTCGCGAAGCGCTTCGATCTGCGCGGCGGTCTGAGCGCCGCCATCCGTGGCAATCTGCTCAAGGACCCGCAAACGCGCTTCGATGCGTTCGACGTGAGAGGCGTATTGCGCGGCTTTTTCGGCAGTCTGCTGGGCGATCAGCGCTCCCATCTTTTCCTTGTGCAGCAGCCAGCGCTGAAAGGCGCTCAGGGCCACGCCGCCAAGAACCGGAATCGCCACCACGATGACGAAAAAGATGAGAAGCGAGGGATCCATGGCGAACTCTACCTGTTGCCGGCGGAGACGTCGGTCAGGGTTCTGGGGCGATCGCGCAGCGCTTCGATCTGCGCCGCCGTCTCAACGCCGCGATCCGTGACGATCTGCTCAAGAACGCGAAGACGCTCCTCTACCCGTTCCATATGCTGCGCATATTGAGCGCTTTTCTCGGCAGCGAGGTTGGTCTGTGAGTCCATCTGTTTCTCTTTCAGACGAAGCCACATCTTGAACGGCGCAATGCCGATCGCGGCGAGCGGGATCAGTACCCAGATCCAGCTGGCGATATTATCCATTCTGCCCCGTCTCCGTGCTGCTTCGAGTGATGTCGTGGTGGCGGATTCGCAAATCAAGCATCGGGCGATACCGCGGACTTGCTGCCGACCCGGCGCACCGGCTGTCGCAGCGCCTCGATCTGCGCCGCGGTATCGGCGCCGCGATCGGTGACGATCTGTTCAAGTACGCGCACCCGGTCTTCGAGCTCATAAGAGCGTGATGCGTATTGGGCGGCCTTCTCGGCGGCATTGCCAGCTTCGACCTCAAGCCTCTTTTCGCGATACCTGAACCAGCGGTTGGCAATGACCATCAGCAGGATGGTCGGCAGACCGACGACGATCAGCGCGAGGATGATGATTCCGAACTGGTCGTGCATTCATTGTCTCCGCGTGTCGGTGTGGGCGAGGGCTTCGATTTCCTTGCTGAGCTTGGTCGGCTCGTCGGTAACGATGCGCTCGACATTTTGCAGCCGGTCCTTGATCGAGCCGAGCTCGGCGCGGAGCTGCGCATTTTCGGTCGTGAGCAGCTTGATCCGCTCGATCGATTCCTGGTCGGTCTTAGGGTGGATCGGCATGCCCCAGCTGTTCTGAAGCGGATAGCCGTTCTTGATCCTAAGCCAGGTGTGCAGAAGCGAACCGCCAACGCCGAGAGCGACGATAATCACCACCAGGGGCAGGATCCTCATCACGAAGTTAAATACCTGGACGACTTCCGGATCCATGACTTCCCCCTTTATGCTCGGTTAGCGCAGCTGCTCGATCTCTCGCGCCAGCGAGCGGTTTTCGGTCGTCACATAGCTTTCGATGTCGGCGAGGCGGCGATCGATGTCCTTGAACCGCGACCTGATGTCGCCGGCAGCGCGCTTCGGCGAAGCGCGGACGCCCTGCCAGAACTTGCGGTCTTCGCGATCTTCGTAGTCGAGCGTTGTCGGCTTGGTCGGCGCAACCCAGCCCGCAATGAAGTAAAAGGGCAGGACGCCACCGCCGCTCATAAAAACGGCGGCCAGGAAGCAGATCCGGACGAGCGCGACGTCGAAACCCGTGTAATCGGCGATGCCGGCGCAGACGCCCATCACCTTGCCGTGCTGCTTGTCGCGATAGAAGCGCGTGCGGCTGGCCGGCTGCTCCGTCATGTACCGGTCGCGGCCTGGATCGTAGCGATGCTCAGGAAGGGGATAGTCGTCGACCATCGCTTATTCTCCGTCCGCCAGAAGGCGCTGGTTGTCGCGGCCAGGGAGGCACTGCTGCCGCCAGTTCGGGTTCTCCGCCGTCATGATGCGCTCGATGGTGCAGAGGCGGTCGTCGAGCCGCCGGGCCGCGTCATGAAGCTCGTCTAGCAGCTTCTCATCGCCCGAGGTCAGCGTAGCGGCAGTCTTCCACTTGGTGACGTAGTGAAAGATCAGCCATGGCAGGCCGATGAACAGTGCCACAATGGCAAAGATCGGAATCAAGTCGTGATCCATATTCTCTTACTTCCCCTTGGCCTTCAGCGCGGCCTTCATGGCTTCAAGCTCGGCATCCACCGACTCTGAAGCCCTCAGCTCGGCAATTTCTTCTTCGAGGCTCTTCGGCCCCGTCATACCCAATGCGTCGGCGCGGCCTTCGGCAAAGTCGGCACGGCGCTCGAGAATCTCGAACTTGGAGAACGCATCCTCGGTGCGGCTACCGTTCAAAAGCTCGCGAGCCCTGCCGCGCGTAACGGCGCTTTCGAACCGCGATTGGATCGCGTTCTGGCGCGCACGGGCTTCGCGAAGCTTGCCCTGCAGCTTGGAGATGTCCGCCTCGTAGCTTCTGAGCGTATCGTCGATGGTCTTGATCTCGCCGCGGAGGCCTTCGCCCATGTCGGCGGCCTTCTGGCGCTCGATCAGCGCAGCCTTGGCGAGGTCCTCCCGGTCCTTTGACAGCGCGAGCTCGGCCTTTTCAGTCCAGCCTGCCTGCAGTTCCTCGAGACGCGACAGCGCGCGGCGCATTTCCTTGCCGTCAGCGATGCAGCGCGCGGCCGAGGCGCGAACCTCGACCAAAGTCTCCTCCATTTCGAGGATGACCATTCGGATCATCTTCGCCGGGTCTTCCGACCGGTCGAGCATCTCGGTGATGTTCGCCGCGAAGATATCCCGAGTCCGGGAAAAGATACTCATTCAGTCACTCCGGTAATCGAATTAGGGCCCTAAACTTGCCTCTTCCCTATGCAGGCGTCGTGCCAGAATCGCACACTCGGCTGATTTTCAATATTTTTGCTATTTTTCGAGGGGAATTCACCTGAAAATCCTTGCCAAATGGTGGGATTTGCCACCAACAGTCGGGCAGTTTTCGGGTTGAAGGGCAGATGGAGCGGGCGGATCAATTCATCGGGCAGAGCCTGCCGTTTCTCGACGCGGTCGAGCGTGCCAGCCGTGCCGCGCCGCTCAACCGCCCGGTGCTCGTCATCGGCGAGCGTGGAACGGGCAAGGAGCTGATTGCCGAGCGCCTTCATCACTTGTCGCCGCGATGGGCCGGACCGCTGATCATCATGAATTGCGCGGCGCTTCCCGAGAATCTCATCGAGGCGGAGCTGTTCGGGCACGAGGCGGGGAGCTTTACCGGCGCGGCGAAGACACGCCATGGCCGCTTCGAGGAAGCTGACGGCGGCACCCTGTTCCTCGATGAGCTCGGTACCTTGTCGATGCCTGCGCAGGATCGTCTGCTGCGCGCGGTCGAATATGGCGAAATCACGCGGATCGGTGCCTCCAAGCCGATTACCGTGGACGTGCGCATCGTCGCGGCAACCAATGAAAATCTTCCCGCGCAGGTTGACCGTGGAAAATTCCGCGCCGACCTTCTCGACCGGCTTTCCTTTGAGGTGATCACACTTCCCCCCTTGCGGGTGCGCCAGGGCGACATCCCAGTGCTTTCGGAGCATTTCGGGCGTCGGATGGCCGTGGAGCTGGACTGGCCCAACTGGCCAGGCTTCAGCTCGCGCGCCGTGGCGGCCCTTGAGAATTATTCTTGGCCCGGAAATGTGCGCGAGCTCAGGAACGTGGTCGAGCGCGCGGTTTATCGCCACGAGGATCCCGAGCGCCCAATCGACGAGATTACCTTTGACCCATTTTATTCGCCCTGGAGTCCGGTGGGATCGGCGGCCGTCCAGGCGGGGTCAGTAACGCAGGATTCCGACACAAGCGAAGAGCCAGCGCAGGCGCTTCACCTTGTTTCTGCCGCCCCGGAAGCAATCTCTACCAATGACTTCCGCGGCGCCGTATCGGCGTACGAGCGCCAGCTTCTCGAGGACGCGCTACGCCGCAATCGTTTCAATCAGCGGGCGACGGCGGCGGCACTAGGCCTCAGTTATGACCAGCTGCGGCACGCACTGAAGCGGCACAAGCTGCAGGACACCGCGGCTTAGCCGGTTGGACCGTCTTAATGCCGCGGTGTGCCCCTAGCCTTAGTGCGCGTTGGTCATCGCCAGCAGCATCGGGATCGACAGCAGGGTGTTCGTCCGCGAGAAAATCATCGCGGTCCGCGCTGCCTTCGCCTTGGCGGCGTCCTCTGCCGGAACGATACCCAGCGCCTTCTTCTGGTTCGGCCAGATGATCGCCCAGACATTGAAGGCCATGATCAGCGCCAGCCACATGCCGATGCCGATCAAACGCGCAGGCTCTTGAAGCATCAGCGCTTCCTTCAGCTCGCTGTACGACCAGGCCAGCAGCAGGCCGGTCAGCACGGTGAACGCGGCGCCCCAGCGGAAATAGAACAGAGCGGCCGGCGCGATGTACTTCGACACGCCCGGCTTCAGCTCCGCGGGAACGCTGGGCATGGTCGGGATTTGCACGAAGTTGAAGTAGTAGAGCAGGCCAATCCACGTGATGCCGAAGAAGACGTGGCCCCACTGCAAAAGACCGTTCAGCAGCTCTCCCGTAGGCGCGCGATAGCCCGAATCCGGGAAGACGATGAGCAGCACCGCCAGCGCAAGCCCGGCGAACAGTACCAGTCCCAGATTTTCGAAAAATTTCCCCATATCCACCCCCTCGTCGCAAACGATCGTTTCGCTGTCGTTTCTAGGGTTGAAATTCCGGCGCGCGCAAGCATGTGGCAAGTCCAAGGGGCGGGGGCCTTTCGTGGAGCTTCGTCGCGGCTGCGGCGTTTCTCCGACAGTTCAAGGAGTTGCCCTGAAAATGCCCTTCCAGCTGCCCGACCTTCCATTCGCCAAAGATGCCCTTGCGCCGGTCATGTCGGCCGAAACCCTCGAATTTCATTGGGGGAAGCATCACCGCGCTTACGTCACCAAGACCAACGAGCTGATCGCCGACCAGCAGCAACTCAGCGGCGCATCGCTGATCGACGTCGTCCGCGACGCTAAGTCCGCGGGCAACAACAAGCTGTTCAACAACAGCGCGCAGCTGTGGAACCACAGCTTCTTCTGGCAATGCCTCGCGCCGTCGCAGGGACAGAAGCCGAGTGGCAGGCTTGCCGAGCTGATTTCCGATGCGTTCGGCAGCGAGGAGCAGCTGCTCCAGAAGCTACAGGAAGAAGCGGTCAATCACTTCTCCAACGGCTGGGCATGGCTCGTGCTCGATCGCGATCTCCTGAAGATTACGTCGCTCCACGACGCGGACACGCCGATCGTTCACGAGGGCATGGTGCCGCTCTTCACGCTCGATGTGTGGGAGCATGCTTATTACATCGACTATCGCAACGAGCGGCCGCGCTTTGCGCAGACGGTGCTGTCGAGCATCGTGAACTGGGACTTCGTTGCCCAAAACCTCGACGGTAAGGGCTTCGATCGCGCCAACCAGGAAGGGTCCGAAGCCCGGTCGCCGGAGCTGACGACCTGACCTTGCAATAAGCTCACCCGCCCTGCCATAGCTGTTGCATGGGGGCGGGTGAGGCAAGACGGCCGTGGGTCGCTCGAGCCGGCGCGGCAGTGCTGCGCTTGGCCCTCGCATTTCTCCTTTTCATCCTCGTCCTGCTGCTGATCCTCCGCGCCGCCGCATCGCTGCGCGAGCAAGACGTAGCGCCGCCGAAGGAGACGATGCGCTTCCAGACACCGCTTGGCGGTGTTGCCGCGCGTGTCAGCGGTCCGGCGAACGGGCCGCCGATCATCCTGGTCCACGGGACTGCCGCGTGGAGCGGTTTCTGGAGCGAGATTGCCACGCATCTGGCGCAGCGTGGCTGGCGGGTGGTGGCGATCGATTTGCCGCCCTTCGGGTGGTCCGATCACGATGCGGCGGGTCGTTACGATCGTGTAAGTCAGGCGAAACGGTTGTCGGCGGTCGCCGCGGCGCTGGGGAAGCCTCCGATCATTTTGGGTCACAGCTTTGGCGCCGGATCGGTGACGGAATTGGCGCTGAGGCATCCCGAGCAGCTCCGAGGCGTCGTGCTCGTCGATGCCGCGTTGGGCGAACTTGATCCGAAGTCGGAAACTACCACCGCCAAGGCGTTGGAATTCAATCCGCTTGCGCAGGTCACGGCCGCTGCCGCGATCACCAATCCGAACGCGGTCGAGCCCTTCCTGCGATCGATGATCTACCGCAAGGATCAGGCGCATAAAAGGATTCCGGTGCTGCGCGAGCCAATGCAGCGCAGCGGCACGACATCCGCCTATGCCGCATGGCTGCCCAACCTATTGACCAAGCAGGACGGTGCGTGGAGCCGTGAGAGCGCTAAGCTCTCGGCCATCGAGGTTCCCGTGGCGCTCATCTGGGGCGCTAGGGACAGCGTCACGCCACTGCCGCAGGGACAGCGCATCGCTGCGCTTACTCACGCGCGTGCGCTGCGCGTGCTGCCGAGTGTGGGCCATATCCCGCACATAGAAGATCCACAGCGCTTCGAGGTAGCGCTGGACCAATCGCTCGCCGATCTGACGAAGGGGGAACGATGAGGCGGAAGAAGTTGCTGATCGGCGCGTCGGTGATTGCCTTGGCGGCCGCGGGCGTTGCCGTCGCTTTGGCGCCGCTCGCGGCGGAACCGGAGCGCGAGAAGGATTGCGGCGACGTCCTTCCGCCGCTGCCTGGCGAAGCTGCCCGACCCGCTAAGCCGGAGCCTGCGTGGGCGCAGAAGGGCGGCTCCGTGAACGACGCCAGCTGCCTTAGCCGCACGCCGGTCGCCGGGATCGTCAGCCCACACAGCGAGAAAGAGGTCGCTGACACTCTGGCGTACGCGCGCGCGGCTGGTCTCACCGTCTCACCGGCTGGCGTGCGGCATAGCATGGGCGGGCATGCCTTCCGTCGGGGCGGGATTATGCTCGACATGCGGCACATGAACCGGATCGAGCTTAACCCGGAAAGCTCGACCGTCACGGTCGGCGGCGGCGCCACTTGGCACGACATCCAGAAGGCGATCCACCCGCGTTTCGCGGTGAAGGCGATGCAGTCGACCGACATCTTCACGGTCGGCGGGTCGATCTCCGTCAATGCTCACGGGATGGACCATCAGGCCGGGGCGCTCATGGGTTCGATCCGCTCGCTTCGCGTGATGCTTGCGGACGGGCGGGCGCTGACCGTTTCACCGGAGGAGAATGCCGATCTCTTCCACCTGATCGTCGGCGGCTATGGCCTGTTTGGTGTGATCCTGTCGGCGGAGTTGCAGGTCGTGCCCAACGACATTTACGAGTCCGGGCGCGAGCTCGTGGCCATGAAGGACCTGCCTGCGCGCCTCGCGAAGATCATCGCCGATCCGAATGTCGGCCTAATGTACACGCACCTGTCCACGGCACCCGGCTCTTTGCTGGATGAAGCCCTGATCTACACTTACCGGCATACGAACGAAGCGGGCATGACCCGGGCGCCGCTTGGCGAGGTCGGATCGGTGAAGATGCGGCGCCTGACCGTGAACCTCGCCAAGAAGGGCCCGGTGTTCCAGAGCCTGAAATGGTGGTCGGAAAAGAACCTGGAGCATCGGTTTGAAACCTGCACCGTCACGCGCGCTCAGGCGATGCACGATGCCGAGGCGTGCCTGGTATCGCGCAACGACCCCATGCACGACAGCGTGCCGTACCTCAGAAACCATCTGAAGAACGACACGGATATCCTTCATGAATATTTCATTCCGCGCGACCGGTTGATCCCGTTCGTGAATGGTTTGCGTGAGATCGTGCGCGGCCAAGATGCAAACCTGTTGAACGCGTCAGTGCGCGTCGTCGGCAAAGAGGACAACTTCCTCACTTACGCGCCGCAGCCGGCGTACTCGGTTGTTCTCTATTTCAACCAACGTACCGATGCTGACGGCAATCCTAGGATGCAGCGGCTGACGAGTGCGCTGATTGACCTGGCGAAGGCGCAGGGCGGGCGGTTCTTCCTGCCTTACCAGCTCCATTACACGCCCGAGCAGCTTGAAGCATCCTATCCGCAGATCCGCGGCTTCTTTGCGGAGAAGCGCAAGTGGGACCCGGCCGGCATGTTCCGAAACACCTGGTACGAGCGCTACGCCCCGGCACTTGGCTAGGGCTCAATAATCGTAAACGTGCTCGAGACGGCCGCCTTCGGCCTGCGTCCGGCGGATGATGTCCAGCACGTCGGCGACCTTGGTCGATACGCCGACACGGCGCCAGCCTGCGGGATCGTCTAGCTCCGTCGTGATGAGGTGCGTGCCGGGTCCGGGCACGGCCGCTTTGGGCGGCAGCAGGAGCGTGACGAAGATGTCGTCGTTCCCGCTGATCTCCACGAGCTCCACGCGGCTCGCCGATAGCTTTGTAAGCAGGTCCGTGAACTGCGCGTAGCGCGGCGCCTCAACGGTCAGCAGGCCTTTCCCGGCCGGCCCGATAAACTTGAACCGGCTATCGACCGTCTGAGGATTACCGCGAACGATCATCCTCAGCGTATGTTCGTCGCGGCCGAGACTGGCGCCTGACGCCGCCCCAATCGCCTTTGCGTAGCCGGCCTTGACGCCATATTCCCCGCTCAGCGCCAGCCGACGCTCCCAGTGCCGGAATGTCGCATGGGGTTCCCTGGTGCCCCAGAGGTCCGAAAAAGCCTGGCCGAATGGAAATTCGTACCACGGCGTTTCATGCATGAAGGTCGCATAGCGCTGCTGTACGCGCGTGGCGTAGGCATCGTCGTCGCTCCTATAGCCGCCTATCGCCTCGGAAACGCGCCCGATGGTGTTCTCATAGGCCGCCTTGACCAACAGCTCTGCCGAATAGCTCAGTCCGATCGTGTAAAGCATGATCCGCGCGTCAGCGCCGGCGCGTCCGGCGGCCGCCTGGTTCATCGCGCAATAGCTGGACCAGAAACCGCGGATGTCGCGGGCATAGTGATAGCCGCTTGGAGGCCGCGCCTTGAGGAACTGGCCGAAGCTTTCGGCCGAATAGACGATGTACCATTCGGGGTAGGTGAGCCACGTCCGCGCTTCATCGCGGCGCCAGGCGGCGTCTTGGGATTGCGGCTTGTAGCCTTGCGTCTGAAGGCCCTCGATGGGCGCGCGGCACCTAGTCTCGATCGTGACGATCGGCACGAGCGCCAGCGCGAGCAGAACGCCGCCCGCGCCGAGCAGGACCTTCCAGCGGCGCTTCACGCGGTAGCGAGCGTTTCCGCGGGTCGCCTGGCGAGGGCGTAGCCTACCAGGATCGCGATGCCGCCGATCATGATGTGCGGGACGTTCATGGCGACGCGTGTCGAGAGCGGCATCGCCATCGGCCCGTGAAGGAAGATGCCGAGGTCGAGGTAGCCCATGCCCGTCAGCAGGCCGAGGACGCCGTCGAAGAAATAGAGCGGCCCGAAGATACGGAAGTAGGTGCGGCTGGCGCCGTACGACGTCCAGGCAGCGATTGCCGCCCACAGGCCGGAGCCGAGGTGCAGCGCGTCATCCCACCATTGGAGCTTGAACAGGCCGAATAGATTGCCCTGGCTGTCGAGAAAGGCCGGAATGTATCCGAGCGTGGTCACGCCGACGAAGAGCAGGGCGTAAGCCCAGGCAAAAGCTCTCACGGTCTTCATTGCATCCCCCCAGCCAATCCCCGGATGCAATGTGCCTGTAGCTACTGCTTTAGTCGATACCCGGTGCGGAACATCCAGGCGATGACCGCCATGCAGAGCGCGTTGATGCCGAGCATGACGAGCACGCTCGACCAGACGGGCACGTCGGCGATCGAGTAAAAGCTCCAGCGGAAACCGCTGATCAAGTGAACGACCGGGTTGAAGGTCGCGACGGTGCGCCAGGGCTCGGCAAGAACCTTCACCGAGTAGAAGGCGCCGCCGAGGAAGGTGAGGGGTGTGATCACCAGCATCGGGATGATCTGCAGCTGTTCGAAATTCTTTGCCCACACGCCAATCGCGAAGCCGAACAGGCAAAAACCGCTAGAAATGCCGAGCAGGAAGAGGACCATCGCGATCGGATGATCGACGCGCAAGGGTACGAACAGGACGGCGGTCGCGATCGTGACAAGCGCCAGGATGACCGACTTTGTGGCAGCCGCGCCGACATAGGCGAGAACGGCTTCCAAACTGGAGATCGGCGCTGAGAGAAGTTCGTATATCGTGCCTGTAAACTTCGGAAAATAAATGCCGAAACTGGCATTGAAGATCGATTGCATGAACACGCTCAGGAGCGTCAGCCCCGGCACGATGAAGCTGCCGAAGCTGATGCCTTCCATGTCGGTCATGCGGCCGCCTATCGCCGCGCCGAACACGACGAAGTAAAGCGCGGTGGTGATCACGGGCGTGATCAGGCTCTGCCACAGGGTGCGGCCCCAGCGGGCCATCTCGAATTTGTAGATCGCTACGATGCCGTGCCAGTTCATGGCTGCGCCCTTGGCCTGTGCACCAGCTCGACGAAGATATCCTCGAGGCTGGACTGATGCGTGGACAGATCCTTGTACTGGATCCCGAGCGCACCGAGCCGCGCCATCAACGAGGCAATGCCGGTCCGCTCGGCATTACTGTCGAACTCATAGCAGAGGACGTGGCCGTCATTTTCGAGCCGTACGTTGAGATCGGATAGCTCGGGCGGAATGACCGCGAGCTGGTCGGCGAGCATGATGTCGAGCGTTTTCTTCCCGAGTTGCGCCATCAGCTTCTTCTTCTCGTCGACCGCGATCAGCTCGCCGTGGCTGATGACGCCGACGCGGTCGGCCATTTCTTCCGCCTCTTCGATATAGTGGGTGGTGAGGATCACGGTCGTGCCTCCATCGCGGAGCTTGCGGACGAGGTCCCACATGTCGCGGCGGAGCTCGACGTCGACGCCGGCGGTCGGCTCGTCGAGGAAGAGAACGCTCGGTTCATGGCTCAGCGCCTTGGCGATCATCACCCGACGCTTCATCCCGCCCGACAGCTGCATCATGATCGTCTTGCGCTTGTCCCACAGGGACAGACGCTTCAGCAGGTCTTCGATCTTGGCATCGTCGCGCGGCTTGCCAAACAGACCGCGTGAAAAGGTCACCGTGCGCTGGACGGGTTCGAATGCTTCGGTGGTCAGTTCTTGTGGCACCAGCCCGATGCGTTCGCGGGCGTAGCGATAGTCGGTCTGCCAATTCTTGCCGTCGATCAGCACTTCGCCGCTCGTAGCCGTGACGATGCCGCAGACGATGTTGATCAGCGTGGTCTTGCCGGCACCGTTGGGCCCGAGCAGCGCGAATATCTCGCCCCGCTGGATGTCGAGATCGACCGACTTCAGCGCTTGGACGCCGGTTCCGTATTCCTTGCGCAACGCGCGGATGGAAAGGACAGGATCGCTCATTCCACGGGTCCGGGTTCTGCTGGCACTGCGTCCTCCTTCATCAAGCCGTGGCGGAGAAGCATCGGGATATTCGCCGCGGCGAACAGGAAGGTGAGGGGAAGCGCGCCCCAGATCTTGAAGCCGATCCAGAATTGCGTCGTCGAATTCCGCCACACCGCTTCGTTCAGGAACGCCATGAAGGCGAAGAAGATCGCCCAGTTTCGCGTCAGCTTCTTCCAGCCCTCTTCGTCCAAGCCGGGGTAGGTAGAGCCCAGCACGCGCTGGAGCAGAGGCCGATCGGTCAGCAAAGCGAAGGTAAGAAGCCCCGCGACGAGCACGTAGTAGAACGTCGGCTTCATCTTGATGAAGCTTTCGTTGTGCAGCCAGATCGTCAGGCCGCCGAGCACTACAACCATCACGCCGGAGAACCACAGCAAAGGTGAGATGCTGCGGTAGCGGATGGCCGAGAAGATCATCGCCGCGACCATGGCGATCATGAAGGCGCCAGTGGCGACGAAGATCTTCATCACCGATGGAACCGGCGCCAGGAAGTTGACGAGGAAGAAGACAAGGAGCGGACCGAGGTCAATCAGAAGCTTGGCGCCGCCTTGCGGCTCTTGGCGCTCGCTCATTCGGGCGGAAGTCCGGCAATGGCGCGGGCAACCGCGCGGGCATCGAACGGCCGCAAGTCGTCCGCCTTCTCGCCGACGCCGATGGCGTGGATGGGAAGGCCGAACTTCTCTGCCGCCGCGACGAGGATGCCGCCGCGCGCAGTGCCGTCCAGCTTGGTCATGATGAGACCCGTCACTCCCGCGCTGTCGCGGAAGGTTTCAACCTGCGCAAGCGCGTTCTGGCCGGTCGTGGCATCGAGGACGAGAAGCACATCGTGCGGCGCCTCGGGGTTGAGGCGGCCGAGCACCCGCCGAATCTTCGACAGCTCCTCCATCAGGTGAGTCTTGTTCTGAAGCCTGCCTGCGGTGTCGACGATCAGGACGTCTTCGCCGGTCGCGGTGGCCTGCTTTACGCCGTCGAAGACAATGCCCGCAGCGTCGCCGCCTTCCTTGCCGGAAATGACGGGCGCTCCAATGCGGTCGCCCCAGATCTTCAGCTGCTCGAGCGCCGCCGCTCGGAAGGTATCGCCAGCGGCGAGAAGGACGCCGTAATCTTCTTCCTTCAGCCATTTGGCCAGCTTGCCGATGGTCGTCGTCTTGCCAGAGCCGTTGACCCCGATGACCAAGATCACGTGGGGCCGCGGGAAGCCGGTGATCTGCAGTGGCTTGGCGACCGGAGCGAGGATCTTCTCGATCTCGTCGGCGAGGATCGAGCGGAGACCCCTTTCGTCGAGTTTCTCGAACGTTTGGCGCGCAATCGCCTCGCGAATGCGGTGCGAGGCTTCGGGTCCAAGGTCGGACGCGATCAGCGCTTCTTCGATATCCTCGAGCGTAGACGTGTCGAGCGCCGCGCGGCTGGTGAGCCCCGTGAGGTTGTCCGCGACTTTGTCCGCTGTTTTCTGGAAGCCGCCACGCAGGCGGTCGAGCCAACTCATGCCCATTCTGCTGTGAGTTGGCCGCCGTCGGTACCGGTGATCATCGCGGTTCCGGCCTGGCCGCGCTCAGCTTCGGCGATTGCGGCCGGCGCAAAGTTGTCCGTGTGACCCTTGCCCGGACCTTCGATGAGCACCGGATGAACTTTTCCGACCAAGCTCGTCAGCCAACGCTCGCGCCGATGGGCAGCCGCGGCGCGCAGCCGGGCCGCGCGTGCCTTCGCCACTTCGGTCGATATTTGCGGCATGCGGGCCGCCGGCGTGTTCGGACGCGGCGAGAAGGGAAAGACGTGAGCGGCGATAATGTCGCAATCCTCCAGCAGTTTCAGACTATTGAGCGCCATTTCTTCAGTTTCCGTCGGAAAACCGGCGATCAGGTCGGCGCCGATGCTGGCATCGGGCCGCACGTTCTTGATGCGCGCGACGGCGCGGACGGCCTCGGCGCGGCTATGCCGGCGCTTCATGCGCTTCAAGATCATGTCGTCGCCGGCCTGCAGCGAGAGATGAAAATGGGGCATCAAACGCGATTCGCCCGCAATGAGCTCGAACAGCGCCTCGTCGATCTCGATACTGTCGATCGAGGATAGGCGCAGGCGGGTCAGGCGGGGCTCGGCGGCAAGCAGCTTCTGGCAAAGTGTACCGAGGCCGCCTTCATAATCGGTGATGTCGACACCGGTGAGCACGATCTCGCGCGCGCCGCGGTCGATCTCGGCGGACACCGCGTCGCGGATGGCTTCGAAGGGGAGTGAGCGGCTTGGCCCGCGCGCCTGCCAAATGGAGCAGAAGGTGCAGCGGTGGTCGCAGCCATTCTGCACCGCGACGAAGCTCTTCACTTTCGATACCAACCCGGACGCGACGGACGTCATATCGCCAGCGGGGTTCAAGACATTGAGCTTGGCCGTGTTTCCGACAACCCGGGATACTTCCGGCATGGTTGCAAAGCTGTCGGGATCGAGTTCTGCCGCGCACCCCGTCACGAGGATTTTCGCCGAGGGTCGTTGGCGGTGGGAGCGGCGGATGGCCTGGCGCGTCTGCCGCACGGCCTCGTTGGTTACGGCGCAGCTGTTGACCACGATCCAGTCTTCCCCCGCCTGGGCGAGGCGCGCGATCGTCTCACTCTCCGCGAAATTCAGGCGGCATCCGAGCGTTATCGCCTCGACGGTCACTGGAGCGCCTCGAGGTCCAATTCACCTTCGAACACGTGGACGGCGCCGCCGCGCATTCGAACCGGCTCGCCGGGCGCCCACGCTACAATGAGGCACCCGCCAGGCATCGTAACCCGGACAGGGGATTCAGCGCGCCGTGTCTTGATCGCCGCGATAGCCGTCGCGCAGGCACCGGTGCCGCAAGCCAGCGTCAGGCCAGCGCCGCGCTCCCAGGTCCTGAGGCGGACATCGCCGTCCTCGACCTGCGCCACGTTGACGTTGATGCGCTCGGGGAAGGCCGCGTCATGTTCGATGACCGGGCCGACATATTCCATCGGCACCGCTTCGAGATCGTCGACGAAGAAGACGACGTGGGGATTGCCGACGCTCAGGGCCTGGGGATGCTCCAGATCGTCCCACGCCATCGGCAATTCATTGGTGTCCATCGGGTATGCAAGGGGCACTTCGTTCCAGCCGAAACGCGGCTCGCCGAGGCTGACCTCGACCTCGACGCCGAGGTTTTCGCCTTCGAGGATGCCGCCATCGCTTTCGATGCTTTGCACGCCGGTCAGCAGGATCACGCAGCGCGTGGCGTTGCCGCAGCTCTGCACCTCGCCGCCGTCGCTGTTCCAGATGCGCATACGAAGGTCTGCGCTTTCGCTCGGTTGAAGGACTATCAGCTGGTCGCAGCCAATGCCGGTGCGTCGGTCGGCAATCGCACGAGCGAGTGCCGCCGTGACCTCGAACGGCTCCTTTCGCGCGTCGATGATCACGAAATCATTGCCGAGACCATGCATCTTGTGGAAGTGCCGCCGCATTGGGCCGGACTTAGGGATGGGCCTGAATGAAGTCTACCAAGCCAAATATTAGGAACGATCATGCCGAGAAGCGCCAATGAGGTCATGCAGTCGATCATCTTCTCGGCGATCCTCGACGGCATCGCCGCGCTGAAGACGGCGTCCAAGGGCCTTCCCAATAATTTGCTGCGCGACGTGCAGGCCATCCACCCGAATGTGACCTTCGCCGACCTGCCGAAGGAGCTTCAGGACCAGATCGCCGAGAGCACGCGCACGGCATTCACCCAGTTGTTGAAGGATGGCTACGCCGTTGGGCCGCGTCAGCAGATGCAGCAGACCCGTCCGATGGACCGAGTCCCCGAGCGCCAACGGCCCGGCTCGAATGACCGTCGCGGCCCGCCGCGCGGTCCTCGTCGCCCGCCGAGCGGGGAAGGCGGCGACCGTGGGCCTCGCGGTCCGGGTGGTGGTCCTGGCGGCGGGCGGCCCCGCAAGCCCAAGGGCAAGCCGCGCCTAGGTTGAACTCCCGCACGTAAGCGGCTAAGCGCCGCGGCGTCCTAGGACATACATCGATGCGGAGCGCCCGAGGGTGCACGCCGGCCGACGAGGTTTCGTCCGCCGGCGTATTTTGCGTTTCGGTACCCATATGGGTCGCGAAGCATCGTTAGGAGACTTGAATGTTCGACACGTTGAGCGATCGGCTCGGCAGCGTTTTTGACCGGCTCCGGGGGCGTGGCGCCCTGACGGAGACCGACGTGCGCGCCGCCATGCGGGAAGTACGTGTCGCCCTGCTCGAAGCGGACGTTGCGCTTCCGGTTGCCCGCGACTTCGTCGACCAGGTGACCGAGAAAGCGGTCGGTCAGGAAGTCCTTCGCTCGGTCACGCCGGGTCAGATGGTCGTCAAATTCGTCCACGACGCACTCGTGGAGACGCTCGGCTCCGAAACTGCCGAGCTCGATCTCGCGGTTGCGCCGCCCGCGGTCATCATGATGGTTGGTCTTCAAGGCTCTGGTAAAACGACCACGACGGCCAAGCTCGCCAAGCGGCTGTCCGAGAAGGAGCGCAAGCGGGTCCTGATGGCCTCGCTCGACGTTGCCCGACCGGCGGCGCAGGAGCAGCTCGCGGTTCTCGGTCGCCAGGCGAACGTCGACACGCTGCCGATCGTCGCCGGCCAGCAGCCGGTCGATATCGCGAAGCGCGCGCTTCAGTCGGCCAAGCTGCAGGCTTACGATGTCGTTCTGCTTGATACCGCGGGCCGCCTCCACGTCGACGACCAGCTTATGGCGGAGATGAAGGCGGTTGCAGCCGCTTCGAACCCGGCCGAAACCCTGCTCGTCGTCGACGCGCTGACCGGCCAGGACGCGGTCAACGTCGCGAAGGGCTTCTCGGCTGAAGTGCCCTTGAGCGGCGTCATCCTTACTCGAATGGACGGTGACGCCCGCGGCGGCGCTGCACTGTCGATGCGGGCAGTTACCGGCAAGCCAATCAAGTTCGCCGGCGTCGGTGAAGGCATCGACAAGCTGGAAGCTTTCCACCCGGAACGTGTTGCCGGCCGCATCCTCGGGATGGGCGACGTCGTCAGCCTCGTCGAGCGCGCCGCGGAAACGATCCAGGTTGAGGAAGCCGAGAAGCTTGCGGCCAAGATGGCCAAGGGCAAGTTCGACCTCGACGACCTTTGGGCCCAGCTGCGCCAGATGCAGCGGATGGGCGGCCTTGGCGCGCTCGCCGGCATGATGCCGGGCCTCAAGGGCATGAAGGGCGCGATGGACAAGGCGCAGGACGACAAGGCTCTCGTCCACATGGAAGCGATGCTCTCGTCGATGACGGCGAAGGAGCGCGCCAAGCCTGAGCTGATCAACGCCAAGCGCAAGATCCGCGTCGCCAAGGGCAGCGGAACGACGGTTCAGGAAGTCAACAAGCTCCTGAAGATGCACCAGGAAATGGCGACAGCCATGAAGCGTCTCAAAAAGATGGGCGGCTTCGGCAAGCTCGCGGCGATGTTCAGCAAGGGCGGCCTCGAAGGCGCGCTCGGCGGCGTTGCCCCTCCGGGTGCACTGCCGCCCGGCGGGCTCGGTCTTGGCGGCGCCGGCGGAGGCCTCCCGGGGCTCGGAGGCGGGTCGTCATTCAACCTCCCCCCTGGTTTCGACAAGTTTTCAAAGAAGTAAGCGAACACTCTGAAAGGAAATAACAAATGGCTCTAGCAATTCGTCTCTCGCGCGGTGGCGCGAAGAAGCGCCCATATTATCGCATCGTCGTCACGGACAGCCGTTCGCCGCGCGACGGCCGCTTCATCGAGAAGGTCGGCACCTACAACCCGCTGCTGGCGAAGGATTCGCCGGAGCGCGTGAAGCTCGATGCCGACCGCATCAATCATTGGCTCGGCGTCGGCGCCCAGCCGTCGGACCGCGTCCTGCGCTTCCTCGACGCCGCCGGCATCCGTGAGCGCGCCGCCCGCAACAACCCAAACAAAGCGAAGCCGGGCGAGAAGGCTACCGAGCGCGTCGAAGCACGCGCGGCCAAGGAAGCCGAAGCGGCTGAAGCTGCTGCCTCGCGTCAGGAAGAGGCCGAAGCCGTCGTCGCCGAGGAAGTCGAAGCCGCGACCGCTGAGCCAACTGCTGAGGCAGAGCAGGTCGTTGAGGAAATTGCCGAGCAGACCCCCGCCGCCGAAGAGACTGCCGAACCCGATACGGTGGAAGCACCGGCGGAAGAGGCCGTTGCCGAGGAAGCTCCGGCTGCCGAGGCCGACAACCAGGGTGAGTCGACCGCTGAGCCGGCCGAAGGCGCTGACGACGTGAGCCCGCCGACATCGGAATCGCCGCAGGCGGAAGTCGCCGAGGGCGAGGGTGAATCCGCCGAGGCGCCGGCCGAAGGCGCGTCTGAGGAAACCCAGGCCTAATGACGTCCGAGGACCGCAGCGAGCGCCGCGTCGCTCTCGCTGCGGTTGCCGGCGCGCATGGCGTGAAGGGCGAAGTCCGGCTGAAGCTGTTCAGCGACGGCATCGACACCCTGTCTCGCCAGAAGAAGCTCTATGTGGGAGGCGTCGAGAGGCGCCTCCTTTTCGTTCGCGATGGCGGAAAAGGCGCTGTCGCCCGCTTCGAGGGGATCGCCGACCGATCCGATGTCGAAGCACTGCGCGGTTCCCTCGTCGAAATCGATCGCTCGGCGCTCCCGCCGCTCGAGGAGGGCGAATATTATCACGCGGATCTCATTGGCCTTCCGGCCGTCGATCGCGGAGGCGTCGCTGTAGGTACGGTGAAGGCCGTCGAAAATTACGGCGCAGGCGACCTGCTTGAGATCGAACGCGGGGATGGCTCGACGACGCTCATCCCATTCCGTGATGGCATTGCCGACCTGGAGGGCGATCGGATCGTCGTCGATCCGGAATTCCTCGCCTAGCTTCCGGTTTCGGCCTCCTCCATTTTCTCCGCAGGCTCACGCCAGAGCGGCTGCTTGGCGCAGAGGTCATTGCGGATGCTCGTCGCGGCGACGCCGCCCTCGCCCATGGCGTGGCTGATCTGGTCGAGGCCGTGCACCACATCCCCGGCCGCATAGAGCCCTTCGACGCTCGTTCTTTGATGGTCGTCGCACAGGTAGCAACCGTCGTCGGCAAGCTTGGCGCCGACCATCTCGCCGAGCTGGGTGTGGGTGTCTGATCCGAGCGCTGGATAGACGCTGTCGAAAGTGTGGTGCCCTTCGGCAGTGTCGACGACGATGCAATTGTCGGCGATCGCGACCGCATGGGCCGGTCCGTCGACGCAATCGATGCCCGCACGCTCGAGCTTTTCCCGGTCCTCGGCCTTGAGGTTCAGCGCGGCATCCGGCGCGATCAGCGTAACATCGGCGGTGTAGCTGCGGATGAAGATCGCTTCCGCGACGCCATGGCTATCGTCGCCGATCACGCCGACCTTTTTGTCGGTCACCTCATAGCCGTCGCAAATGGGGCAGTAGCGGATTAGTCCACGGGCGAGCGCATCATCGTGGAGTTCCTCGTCCATCGGGGGCTGCCGATTGCTTACCCCCGTGGCGAGCAGAACACTCTTTGCGGTCCGGCAACCAGAGCCCCAGGTCACCGTGAACAGCCCGGTTTCCTCGTCGCGCTCGAGCTTGGTCACATGTTCGGTGGCGATCTTGGCGCCATATTTCTGCGCTTGCGTCCGCATCCGTTCGAGCAGTTCCTCGCCGCTGATCCCGTCCGGGAAGCCGGCATGGTTGCGCGTGCAGGGGATCCACGATGCCCGGCTTTTGCCGCCGTCGACCACCAGGATGTCCAGGTGGAAGCGGGCGAGATAGATGGCGGCAGTCAGCCCAGCAGGGCCGCCGCCGATAATGAGGCAGTCGAGAACGGGATCATCCATCCGTTCCCAATGGATTGCCGCTGCCGCGGTTCCCGACTAGCCCGCGCGCATGGCGTTTCGTGCCTCTATCCTAACGCTCTACCCGGACATGTTTCCGGGGCCGCTCGGCACCAGCCTGGCCGGCCGAGCGCTTGATCAAGGCACGTGGAGCCTCGAAGCCAAGAACATTCGCGATTTTGCGACCGACAAGCATCGCAGCGTCGACGATACGCCGGCGGGCGGCGGGGCGGGGATGGTGCTTCGGCCCGACGTGCTTGCCGCTGCTCTCGACAGCGTGGCGGATGGTCGCCCTATGCTCGCGTTGACGCCGCGTGGGGCGCCGCTGTCTCAGCAGCGCGTGCGAGAACTCGCGGCGGGCGAGGGCGTCATCCTGCTGTGCGGGCGCTTCGAGGGATTCGACGAGCGGATTTTCGAGGCGCGGGGCCTCGAGCCGGTCTCGATCGGCGACTATGTGCTTTCCGGCGGCGAGCTTGGGGCGATGGTGATCCTCGACGCTTGCGTGAGACTGCTTCCCGGGGTAATGGGCGCGGCCTCCAGCGGTGAGGAAGAGAGCTTCGAAGCGGGGCTACTCGAATATCCGCACTATACCCGGCCTGTTCAATGGGAAGGGCGCACGATCCCCGAAGTGCTGCGGTCGGGGGATCATGCGAAGATTGCCGCGTGGCGACACGCAAAGGCGGTCGAAGATACACGGCTAAGGCGGCCGGACCTGATCGAGCGCCACGGGGGCGCATCGCAGGCACCGCCCTCTGGCGCGCGGCGACGAGATACGAAGGCAAAAGACAAATGAACCTGATCGAGACCCTCGAGCGCGAAGCCATTGATGCGCTGACCGCCGAAAAGCCCGTTCCCGAATTCCGCCCCGGCGACACGCTACGTGTCGGCGTGAAGGTGATCGAAGGCGACCGCACCCGCGTCCAGGCTTTCGAAGGCGTTTGCATCGCCCGCGCCAACAAGGGCGTCGGTTCGAGCTTCACGGTCCGCAAGATCAGCTTCGGCGAGGGCGTCGAGCGCGTCTTCCCGCTTTATTCGCCGATCATCGATGCGATCGAGGTCGTTCGCCGCGGCGCCGTTCGTCGCGCCAAGCTCTACTACCTGCGTGGCCGCACCGGTAAGTCGGCTCGCATCGCCGAGCGCCGTGACGTCCGTCGCGATGCGCCGGCCGAGACCGCGCCGAAGGCCTAAAGCCCTGCCTCAAGCATCGCAGCGTCGACCGGGGACATGCTCCCGGTCGATGAGGCGCGTGTAGAGGTGCCAGGTCGAATAGCCGAGCCACGGCAAGACGAAGGCCAGCCCCACGAACAGCGGGGCGATGCCCAGCACCAGCAAGCCGACGACGATCAGGCCCCAGCGGAGCATCAGGCCTTTGTTGGCCTGCGCCGCGCGCCATGAAGCCGACACCGCTTCCGATGCGCTGACGTCGCAATCGACCAGCATCGGCATGGAGGCCACGCTCATGCTGAGCACCACCCAGCCGAATACTGCGCCGACCAGTCCGCCAGCGATTATCAGCGCCCATCCCTTGGGCGTCGTCAGCACGGACTCGAAAAACCCGGCGATCGATGTCGGTGTCGCCCAGCCGAACAGCACAGCGTAGAGCGCCCCTGCGGCAATCAGCCACAGGAAGAATACGAGCATCAGCAGCCCGGCGACCATGCCCATGTCGTCGGCCGCCGGTCGCTTCAGCACGTCGAAGAAGTGCGACCAGTTAGAACGATGTCCATCTTCCCGCCGCCGCGCGAGCTCATAAAAGCCGACGGCCGCGACAGGGCCGAGAAGGCCAACGCCCGCGACGACGGGGAAGAGAAACGGGATGAGCGGGCGGTTCGTGGTCATCACCACCGCCGCCACGCCGACGAGCGTGTAGACCAGCCCCGCGATGAGTATGTCGCCCCTCATCGTCAGGAAGTCGTCGAGGCCCTGCTTCAATGCGAAGCGCAGGTCGTCGCTCGTGATCGTCCGGATCGGTATTTGCTGTGCTCGCGCGGGCGTTTGGGTCTCGCGCATCGTATTGGTCGCCATGACACCTCCTTCGAGTGTGCCGTCCGGCGCAACAGGCGCCGGGCGCCTGACCGAGTCTTAGCACATACGACTTCGGTTGGTCAGAGCTTCACGCGCGCAAAGGCGATTGCTTCGTCGCGATTATATTGCGGGCGCGCGAATTTCGGTCGGGCGGCCAGCAGCGGAGCGGCCGCCGGTGGCAGTTCACCCCGCCCGCCGACCACGAGAAATTCGATCGGCGTGAGACGGGCCGTGGTCAGCTGAAGCGTCACGCCGTCACAGCTGCGCCCAAAACAATCGAACGAATATTTGCCGCCTCGCCCCTCATCGATGGGGCGCACGAAACCCGCAACGCCGGCAGAGCTTATCTTCGCGTCTTCGGGAGCGATCAGTCCGACCCTCTCGTTTCCATCGGCAATGAGGCGGATGGTGATCGTGCGCTTTGAACCGTTCCGCACTTCGCCGAGAAGTTGGGCCGATGGAGCGGGTTCGGCGCCCGGCGGTGCCTTGGCAATCCAGCGCGGACGATCGCTGAAGGGCAATGCGCCGCGCCGCCATATCCCGACGGAGTCGAAGGCCTTGGGAAGCAGTGCCGCATCGTTCAGGATCGACCAGGACGCCTGCTTCTTTGTCTCATCCGTTACGAACTGGACCGCCATTCGCTGCTGCCGGTCTGCCGAGTAAGCCGGAGAAGCGGCCGCAGCGACCCCGCCCGCGACCGCCAGCGCGGCCGCAACAGTCACGGAGATTCGCGCGTCGGCGGCGTCGAGGAGCACCTTCCCCTCGATAACGAGCGGCAGAATAAGGAGCGCGCCGAGCGGAGCGAAGATCCACATCGGGCCACCGTTGAGCAACTCCTCAAGCAGACCCAGCATCGTGCCCCAGGTGAGATAGAGAATGGCGATCGCCAGCAGAGCACCGACGATCTCCGCGGATTTCCACCAGCGCGACAAAAGAATGCCGCCCAGCGCCAGAAGCGGAGGGAAGATGAAGAACACGATCCCGCCTGGCGCAATGAGTCCGATCAGCGCGCCGACAACAAGGAGACGAGCCAGCAGCTGGCCCGCAGCTGAGAGGTCGTTAGCTGGCGGCCGATCGTGACGATCAGCAGGACAGCCGCCACCAAAACGCAGGCGTAGGTGGCGAGGTGAGTCCAGACGGGCTCGGCCCGCCAGAACATCCCGTGTCGAAAGGCGCCGATGACCGCCAGCGCGATCCACGCGAGGATTCCGGAAGCGAAAATGGTGCCGAACGCGATGGCCACACCGCGAACGAGCTGGCCCCTTCGGAGCGCGATCACGACTGCGGCCAAAAGCAATATCACCAGCAGGGCCACGCCCAAGGCGAGCGGCAGGACGACCAGCGTCTTCCCGGCGATGTCCATAAAAAAGCGCTCGCCGCCACCGGTCTTTGGCGCGCCGTTTGCAAGCGACTGCGCGAGCGCCAATGTCTGGTCGCCCATATGCTGGAGCGTCGCTGGATCGAGCGCGGCCAAGTCGTCGCCTGCGCTGTGATATCGGGTCTCGTTTCCGATCGGGGCAAGGTTCAGCGTCAGCCAGTTGCGCTCGGCGAAGCTGTTCACGTCGGTGTAGTTCGGAAGCAGGCGATAGACATCGGTCGACAGCGAGTTGGCGACCGGATTTCTCACCGCCGCCTTGAAGACGCCGATCGGAGCGGCATTTGGACGGCTCGTCTCGAACATGTTTACCGGGCCTCTGACGCCGCGGGCCTCCAGATTGACGATCGAGTCGACGTTCCGGCTGAGAGGGTCGGCCAAGAATGCGCCGGCGCCGACCAGGCCAAGCTCCTCGCCTTCATTGAAGAGCAGGATGACCGGCCGCTTCAAAGGTCGGTCCTTCAGAAGTGAAGCAATGTCCAGCAAGGTTGCGACACCGACACCGTCGTCACCCGCGCCCGGACCGACGGGCGTGCTATCGTAGTGGGCGTTGAGGAGAACCGCCTTGCCGTCTGGCGGCCCTAATGTGGCGATGACGTTCCGGACCCGTGCGCAAGAGACGCCGCGCTGCTTGTACAATTCGTTGGACGCGAATTGATCGCGCAAGATCGGGTTTAGCCCCATTTCCCGAAGGGCATCGACGATGTGGCCACGGACCTTGTCATCCGCCGCTGTGTCTGCCGGGCGCGCACGTTGGTCGCCCAGGATTACCGCCAGCCGCGCCTTGGCACGCGTCGCGTCGAATTCGGTGGCCTGATTGGTCGCACGAAGCGGCGGTGCCTGCACCAGCCAGGACTTCGCCGCCATCAGCCCAAGGATGGCGATCAGCAGCGAAGCGAGCAGCAACGTCGGTCGGCGCATCTTCCCCCCTTGGACGGCGCGAGGGCGAGTGCCATATCGCTTTCATGGGCCGCATGCGATAGGCGCGGCCAAGCGAGCTTTTGGAGAATGAGAATGGGCTACCGTGTCGCGGTCGTCGGAGCGACGGGGAATGTCGGTCGCGAGATCCTGAATATCCTGGCCGAGCGGCAATTCCCGCTCGACGAGGTTGCTGCGGTCGCGTCGGCGCGGTCGACCGGTGACGTCATCGACTTCGGTGACAGCGGTCAGGAGCTCAAGGTCAAGAACCTGGAGCATTTCGACTTCGCCGGATGGGATATCGCGCTGTTCGCCGCCGGATCCGAGGTGTCGAAAGTCCATGTGCCGAAGGCGGCGCAGGCCGGGTGCACGGTGATCGACAACAGCTCGCTCTACCGGATGGACCCGGACGTGCCGCTGATCGTGCCGGAGGTAAACTCGGAAGCCATCGCGGGCTATCGCAAGAAGAACATCATCGCGAACCCGAACTGCTCGACCGCGCAGCTGGTCGTGGCGCTGAAGCCGCTTCACGACGCTGCGAAAATCAAGCGCGTGGTTGTCGCGACCTATCAATCCGTGTCGGGTGCCGGGAAAGCTGGCATGGACGAACTGTTCGAGCAGTCGCGTAACATTTTCGTCGGCGACCAGAACGAACCGCGGCATTTCCAGAAGCAAATTGCATTCAACGTCATTCCGCAGATCGACGTCTTCCTCGACGACGGGTCGACCAAGGAAGAATGGAAGATGGTCGTGGAGACGAAGAAGATCCTAGACCCGTCCATCAAGCTGACCGCGACCTGCGTCCGCGTGCCGGTGTTCGTCGGCCACTCCGAAGCGGTGAACATCGAGTTTGAGAACGAAATCTCCGCCGCGGAAGCGCAGAGGATTCTCCGCGAGGCGCCGGGCATCATGCTAATCGATAAGCGGGAGCCAGGCGGTTACGTGACCCCGGTCGAAGCGGTCGGCGATTATGCGACCTTCGTCAGCCGGGTGCGGGAAGATCCGACCGTCGAAAACGGTCTCAGCCTGTGGGTAGTCAGCGACAACCTCCGCAAGGGCGCGGCGCTCAACGCGGTGCAGATCGCGGAGTTGCTCGGGCGCAAGCATTTGCAGAAGGCCGCCTAAGCAAATAGCTTGTACCTTCAATTCTGGAGGGCTGGCCATGCGCAAGTTGATCATTCTACTGGGCCTGCTGGTCCTCGCCGGCTGCAAGCAGCGGGTGTCGTCGGATCATGCCCCTGTGACTCAAGCCGAGGCGACGAAGATCGCCGAACAGGCGGAGTCCAATTTCACCAAGGGCACCGTCGACGCTGTAATGCAGCAATATGCGGACGGAGCGGTGATGATCGACGCCACACACCCCAATCTCAGCACCGACCGGAAGGTTCAGTCGGGCTGGGCCAAGGATTTCGTCAGCATGCAGCCTGCCGACTACCATGTGCCGGATCGGCAGATTCAGATCGTCGGGCCGGACGCATTTGTGAGTTCGGGAACAGAGATGTTCACGGTCGCAGCAGGGACGCAACGGCCGACGATCAGTGCGCGTTTCACCGACGTTTTCCAGCGGCAGAAGGATGGCAGCTGGAAGATCGTCCACGAGCACGTCTCGCTCCCGCCGGCGCCTCAGAAATAGGCGCCACCCCTTAGGGCCTGTCGCTCCAGTACCGAAGCAAGTTTTGCTGGACGAGCTGGAGGCGGCCGTAATTTTCGGGATCCATCTTCAGGCCCTCTAACGCGGCCACCTCGTTCAGTTCGTAGAGCATGTTGCGGCGGAACGGGTCTTGGATCCGGCTTTGGATGAAGGTGATCGCGACCAGTCGCTCGCCACGCGTCACCGGCATGACCTGGTGGAAACTGTCCGACGGATAGACGATCGCTTCGCCCGGCTGCAGCTTGAAGGTCAGCCGTGCATCGCCGAGGCGGACGTGGAGCTCGCCCCCGTCATAATCCTTCGGATCGTTGAGGAAGATGGTGCAGCTGAGGTCGCTCCGGATAGTCGCGCCTGGAAGCTGGATGAAGGCAGCATCGGCATGCGCCCCGTATTTCATGCCAGGCTTGTACCGAGTGATGAGCGGCGGCGCCAAAAAAACCGGGAACGCGAACTCTGCAAACTCCGGCGTCCGCAACATCGCCGCGCGAATGATGTCTGAGCTTTGCTTGTAGGCGCTGGGCTCGTGCAGCTGCTCGTTCTGCTTGGCCGTGTTGTGTGGATTGGTGATGCGCCCGTCGATGAACGGCGTCGCCGCGGCGATGCGCTTGCATTCCGCGATTTCCGCGTCGGTCAGGATTTGCAAAACCCGATACATCTACCCCTCCGCGCGGGAGAGGGCCCGCGCCAATATCGGCGACTTTTCGGCCGCCGATCGAAGCATGGCAAGCGCTCCGTCGATCGACTGCCGCTGCGTAGACGCCGCTCCGTCGATCAGGTCGCGGCGAAGACCGGCGCTGTAGTCATATTCCATCGCCTTCGAATAGCGGCGCATGAGCGGCCCCGTGGCGATCGCGTCGAGCTGCGCTTCGTCGGCCTCGACCCCTAAGAATCCGGCAATCCGCGCAAGCGCCGCTGGCATGTCGTCCAGCATCCGATCGAAATCCGCCCATTCGACACGGCGATCAGGCATGGCATCGGCCGCGGCTTCGAGCGCTGTCATCTCGCAAGCCCAGGCAATGGCGGCTAGCTCGGCGTCGCTGTGCGCTGCACCAAGCGACGAAACCCGTCGGCTCAAGCGCTCAGCCCGCGACGGCGCGAGCATGCGCAACTCTTGAACGCTGTTTTCGCCCGCGAGGATGCTGCCGATGTAGTTCCGCGGCGTTGCGTACATCATCAGCGCGCGCTCTCCGGCCGGAACCAGCTCGGGCGCGATCTCGCTGACGAAACTGGTCGCTTTCACGCAGACAATGTCGTCGCTTGAGAAGGTGCGCGACATCAGTTTGGGCGCCGTTTCGACGTACGCGCGTCGGACTTCTGCCGGGCTAAGGGCAAGGTCGCGGAGCAGTCGCGGTTCGCGGACCGCCAGAACGCCATTCAGCTCACCCAGCAGCCTCGAGACGAGCGTCGATCCGACATGGCCGATGTGGAAGATCCATCGTGCGTCCTGACGTAGATCACCGGCCACCGCCGCTTCGACTTCGGGCCACGGCAGAACCTGCGCATCGACCGGCTGCTGAAGAATTCGGTCGTCGAGGAAACTCGCCGCGCGATACGCCTCGCTATCCATCGCGATCAGGCGGACCATGCCAGACGATGGATCCAGCGCCTGCGCCAGCCAGCGGGCGTCCCGTGCGATCTCTTCGGCTCTGGGCGCGCTGGACATGCCGCCCCTTAGCGCTGCATTGCGCGCCAGACCAAGGAGGGAGATCCATGGGCGAACAAATGACTGGCGGCTGTGCTTGCGGGCGGGTGCGCTACACGGCGACCGTCAACGACGACGAGGCCTATCTCTGCCATTGCCGCATGTGCCAGCGCTCGACCGGATCGTTATCGATTGCGTTCAAGAACGTGAAGAAGGCGGACGTCGCTTGGGAGCATGAACCCGACTGGTACGACAGCTCGCCGATTGCGGAGCGCTCGTACTGCCGAGAATGCGGGACATCGTTCGGCTTCCGCTTCAAGGAAGGTAGCGAGAACATGGACCTGACGGTCGCCAGCTTCGACGATCCCTTGCGCTTCAAGCCCAAGCATCATTTCGGCGCGGAGAGCATGCACCGCGCCTGGCTCAACACCGAGGGACTGCCGGAAATGCGGACCGCGGACTACCAAAAATTGGTCGACAAGTGGGTGGAAGCGACAGGCAGCTTTCCCGGATGAGCGCTGCCGTGAGTTTCTGGAACGCGTCGGACGGCGTGAAGCTCGCTTATCATGAATTGGGTGAGGGGCGGCCGGTCATCCTGCTCCACGGCCTGTTCTCCGACGCCAACATGAACTGGATTAAGTTCGGGCACGCGGCGCGCATCGCGGCGGATGGGTTCAGGGTGATTATGCCCGACCTCCGCGCCCACGGGCAAAGCGGCCAGCCGCATGGTGAAGAGCATTATCCGCGCGGCATCCTTGCACGCGACCTGCGTGAGCTCATCGCGCATCTTGAGCTTCAGGATTTCGATCTTGGTGGCTTCTCGCTGGGATCGCGGACGACGGTCGAAGGAGTGGGCGAGGGCCTTCGCCCACGGCGCGCGATTCTCGGCGGCGCCGGTCTGGAAGGCCTTCGCAACTGGAAGCGCCGCAAGACCTTCTTCCTGGAAGCCATCAGCATGTTCGACCAGGTCCAGCGCGGCGATCCGCACTGGCTTTCAATTCAGTTCATGAAAAGTCAGCATGTCGACCGCATTGCCTCCGCCTTGCTGCTGGAGAGCTTCGAGGATGCCTTCATGGATTGGCTGCAGGCCTTCACCATGCCGACGCTCGTTGTTTGCGGAAGCGAGGACGATGACAATGGCTCGGCCGAAGAGCTTGCGCAGGCGCTGCCTAACGCCGTGTTCCGAGAGGTGCCGGGAACGCACATGAGCTCGGTCACCAAGCCGCAACTCGGCGAAGCCATCGCCGAATTTCTCAGCGCATAAGAAAAGGGCGCCCGGTTAGGGGGCGCCCCAATCATTCGCATCAAGGATGCTTAGTAAGCAATCGCGCCTGCCTTGGTCTGCGCATCGACCGTCTCGTCGGTCGGCCGCTTCGCTTTCTTGCCGGTCGACTTGAGCGTCAGGGCCTCTTCCGAAATCTCCGACTGTGACTTGTTGCCTTTGCCACTGGCGATGAAGGCCTCGCCGTCGCCGGTTTGCTCGCCGAAACGCATGTTCTCAGTCCATTCACCGATCTGATCCGAAAGGCCGCTAAGTTGGTCGCTGATCTGCGAGCGCTTGGTCCAAAGGAATAGACCAGCCGCCGCTGCACCCGCAGCTACCGCGGCCGCCGCGACCGGGCGATCCCGGGCGAGGTCAAACACGCCGCCGGACGAATACTGATTGCGGCCGGAAGGGTTGTTGTTCCGGTTACGGTTTGTGTTTCCGCCGCGATTGCTGGTTCTTGCCATGACTATACTCTCCTCTGAGGATGATTTCGCTTTCGAACCGTTTAAACGATTGAAAGCGTTCGCTGTTCGCCCCGGCAGAGACGAACAGCGGTGAGGAGAGGCGGGGTAGCGGCGAACCGTCAGGCGGTGGCGAGCTGGTCCAGCATATATTCGGCGCTCGACGCCCGGTACTCGCCAGGGGCTTCGACGTTGAGTTGCTCGACCACACCGTCATCGACGATCATCGAATAACGCTGTGAGCGCTTGCCCATGCCGAACTTGCTTCCGTCCATGTCGAGCCCGGTCGCATCGGCGAAGGCGCCGTTGCCGTCGGCGAGCATGGTGATGTCTTCCGACCCATCAGCCTTGTTCCAGGCCGCCATTACGAACGGGTCGTTGACTGAGATGCAGGCGATCTCGTCGATCCCCTGTCCCTTCAGCTCCTGCGCCTTTTCGACATAGGATGGAAGGTGGCGGGACGAGCAGGTCGGCGTGAAGGCGCCTGGAACAGCGAACAAGGCGACGCGCTTGCCGGCGAAATATTCGGTGCTGGTCGTCGGCTGCGGACCATCGGCAGTGGCAATAGCCAGCGGAACGTCCGGAAGTCGCTCACCAATAGCAATCGTCATGTTCGTCTCCTCATGTCGCGTTAAAACGGCTGATAGGCTCGCCGTCCGGTGCCCTCAAGCCTTGCTCGCCGCACGCTTGGCGCTCATTGTCGCAGACGTGAGCGACGATCCAAGGTTCCTGTCCGGCAAGCTTCTCCTCGCCATGCCGGGGATGGCCGACCCACGCTTCGAGCGCGCCGTGATCGCCATGTGCGTGCATGACGAGAATGGCGCGATCGGCGTCGGTGTCGGGCACAAGCGGGCTGGTATCACTTTCCGAGGACTCCTTCGCCAGCTCGAGATCGATCCGGGGGAGGCGCCCGACTGCGCGGTGCACCACGGCGGGCCGGTCGAGCCGGGACGGGGGTTCGTACTTCATTCGACTGATTGGGGCGGCCAGGACACGCTCCACGTCAACGGCGATAATGGCGAGATTTTCGCCATGACCGGGACGATCGACGTTCTTCGCGCCATCGCCGAGGGCAAAGGCCCGTCGCAATGGATCGTGGCGCTGGGTTATGCCGGTTGGGGCGAAGGCCAGCTGGACGAGGAAATGACCCGCCATGGCTGGTTCGCGGCCCGCGGAGAGGGTCGAATCCTGTTCGACACGCCAACGGACGAGAGGTGGGCGGCGTCGTTCAAGGCTGAGGGGATAGACCCGCGACTGCTCGCAAGTGAAACAGGCGCGGCTTAGATTTCAACATATAAAGATATCTTTATATTTGCCTTTTGACGCGCTCGCGGGTAGGGGCGGCGGCGAAATGCGCCTCATCGGCGCGCATCATGCAAACTGGAGAAACTCACGTGGCGACGCAGGCTGAAACCCGTTTCAACGACTATGTCGTGAAGGACATCGGCCTCGCCGATTTCGGGCGCAAGGAAATCGAAATTGCCGAGACCGAGATGCCCGGCCTCATGGCGCTGCGCGAGGAGTTCGGTGGATCGAAGCCGCTGAAGGGCGCGCGGATCACCGGCTCGCTCCACATGACGATCCAGACGGCGGTCCTAATCGAGACGCTGATCGACCTCGGCGCGGAAGTGCGCTGGGCGTCGTGCAACATCTTTTCGACGCAGGACCATGCGGCGGCGGCAATCGCGGCGCGCGGCATTCCGGTCTTCGCCATCAAGGGCGAAACCCTCGAAGATTATTGGGACTATGTCGTCCGCATCTTCGACTGGGGTCGCGACACAACCTGCAACATGATCCTCGACGACGGTGGCGACGCGACGATGTTCGCGCTCTGGGGCAATCGCGTGGAGAAGGGCGAAGAGCTGTTCACGCCATCGAACGAGGAAGAGGAAATTTTCGTCGCGACGCTGAAGCGCTTCCTCGCCGAGCGTCCGGGCTACCTCACCAAGACGGTCGAGGCGATCAAGGGCGTTTCAGAAGAGACCACCACGGGCGTTCACCGCCTCTATGAGCTCGCCAAGCAGGGCAAGCTTCCCTTCCCGGCCATCAACGTCAACGACAGCGTCACCAAGTCGAAGTTCGACAATCTCTATGGCTGCAAGGAGAGCCTGGTCGACGCGATCCGCCGCGGCACCGACGTGATGCTTGCCGGCAAGGTCGCTTGCGTTGCCGGCTACGGCGACGTCGGCAAGGGCTCGGCCGCTTCGCTCCGCAACGGCGGTGCGCGCGTTCTGGTCACGGAAATCGACCCGATCTGCGCGCTCCAGGCCGCGATGGAAGGCTATGAGGTCGTGACGATGGAAGAGGCGACCAAGCGCGCCGATATTTTCGTCACCGCGACGGGCAACATGGACGTCATCACCGTCGATCACATGCGGGCGATGAAGAACATGGCGATCGTGTGCAACATCGGCCATTTCGACAGCGAGATTCAGATTGGCGCGCTCGCCAACATGAAATGGACCGAGATTAAGCCGCAGGTCGATGAGGTTGAATTCCCGGACGGCAAGAAGATCATCGTCCTGTCGAAGGGCCGCCTCGTGAACCTCGGCAACGCGACCGGTCACCCGAGCTTCGTGATGAGCTCCAGCTTCACCAACCAGGTGCTGGCGCAGATCGAGCTCTGGACCGGCGCAGAAAAGTACAAGAACGACGTGTACGTTCTTCCGAAGCACCTTGATGAGAAGGTCGCTCGCCTCCACCTAGACAAGCTCGGCGTGAAGCTGACGACGCTCAGCGACAAGCAGGCAAGCTATATCGGCGTGTCGACTGAAGGTCCTTTCAAGCCGGACCATTACCGCTACTAAGATACTTGCCGCGGTAGGATTTTAAGGGGGACGAGGAGCAATTCTCCTCGCCCTTTCTTTTGCCCGCTTCTTAGCCCTATGTGTTCTCTCACAAGGGGGTAGCGGACCGTCTTCATGAGCGCTCTCGGCGCACCGACTGTCTGGATCATCGTGCTGGGACTGCTGTGGCTCGTTCTCGCGGCCGCGGTCTCGGTCCTTGCCGCGCGCCGGATGGAGCTTGCCCAGCGGGTGCTCGATGCGGCGCGCTCGAACGCCGCATTGCTGGAACTGACGCCGGCACGCCCACTGTTGGTAAGACCCGATCAGCGGGTCGAGGCGGATGAGTTGCTTGTTCGCGACCTTGGTCTCGATCGTGCGCCGCGGCGGATCGCGGACCTTTCGGGCAAGGACAGCGGCATTGCGCATGACGATCTCGAAGCCTTGGCCTCCGATGTCGAGGCGGCGCAGATGTCCGCGGGACGGATATCGCGGAAAGTCCGCGCTGAGGGCTCTGGCCGGATCTTCGAGGTTCGCGGCGGCCCCGCACCTGCGCCCGCGCCGCCTGGCACTTTGCTCCTTTGGTTCTTCGACACCAGCGCCAGCGAGGAAGAGCGATCCAAGATCGCGCTTCGCCTTCGTCAAACCGAGGGTGCCCTCAATTCTCTCACGCACCTGATCGAGGCGGCTCCATTCCCCATGTGGTATCGCGGGCCGGACTTGAAGCTCGGCCTCGTCAACAGCGCCTTCGTTCATGCGGTGGAGGGCAAGGACGCCGCCGAAGTCATCGAACGCGGCTTCGAGCTAGTGGATGCCGAAGGCGAGGACAGTCCCGTCGCCAGCGCCAAGAAGGCGCAAGAAACAACGCACATCGTATCTCGCATGCAGCCCGCGATCGTCCGCGGCGAGCGGCGGATGCTGCGGATCGTCAACGTTCCGATGTCGACGGGGGCGGTCGCCGGCTTCGCCGTCGACGTGCAGGATCTCGAGGACGCCCGGACGGAGCTGTCGCGCTACATCGAATCCCAGCGCGAGCTTGCGGATAGGATGACGGCCGGCACGGCTCAGTTCGACGCCGACCGCACGCTCAGCTTCTACAATCGACCATTCGCGGCGATGGCGCAGCTCGACCCGGAATGGCTGACGGAGAAGCCCGAGTTCGATCGCGTGCTGGAACGGATGCGCGACAATCACCGGTTGCCGGAAGCACGCGACTTTCCACAGTGGCGCAACGAGCGCCGCGAGTGGTTCACCAGCGCCGACGAGGTGGTCGAGGAGGAGTGGGTGCTGCCGAACGGCGACCACCTTCGCGTGGTGGCCCAGCCGCTACCCGACGGCGGGCTGCGCCTGTTCCTGGAAGATCGTACCGAACAGCTTCGGCTGGCGTCGGCACGCGACACGTTGCTCCGGGTCCGCGCAGCGACCTTCGATAATCTGTTCGAGGCCATCAGCGTCTTTGCCAGCGACGGCCGTCTCTACCTGTGGAACCGCCGCTTCCTCGAAGATTGGGAACTCGATGAAGAGTGGCTTGCTGAGCACCCCCGCGTCGATGAGCTGGTTCCGGCCATGGCGCGCAAACTCGTGAACCCGACCGCTGCGGCACAGATTCGGGAGATGGTGCGTCAGACGACCAACGAGCGGCAGTCCGCAAACGGCCGCATTTCGATGACGGACGGGCGGCATTTCCAGTTTGCGGCCGTGCCGCTGCCCGATGGCAACGCGCTCTTCACGATGATCGACGTGACAGCGTCCACCCGGATCGAGGCGGCGCTTCGTGAGCGCGCGAAGGCCCTCGAGGAAGCTGACAGGGTGAAGACCGATTTCGTCGCCAACATGAGCTACGAGTTGCGGACGCCGCTGACGTCCATCGGCGGATTCGCTGAGCTTCTGCAGGGCGGCTATGCAGGAAACCTCAGTTCCAAGGGCAAGGACTATGTCGACGCGATTATTGAGTCCGTGGAGCGCCTGTCGAAGCTGATCAACGACGTGCTCGACCTGACCACCGGCGACACGCGGGGCGTTGCGATCGAACATGAGCGTGTCGATGTCGCAGGCCTTTGCCGTGCCGCGATCGAAACGGCGAAAGGGAGGGCGGCCGAGAAATCGCAGAAGCTGGAGGCCGAGATTTCGCCGACCGTCGGCTATGTTTTCGGCGATGCGCGAAGGCTTCGCGAATCCGTCGAGCACGTGCTCAACAACGCAGTTGCCTACACCGATCGCAAGGGCCGCATTGCGCTCAGCGCAGATGGCAATTCCGACAGTGCGGTCATCCGCATCGTCGACAACGGCTCAGGCATTGCGACCGAGGACCTTCCGCGCGTGTTCGACCGCTTCGACCGGATCGACGAGGCCGGCGTGCGCGGTGAGGCCGCGCTTGGCCTCGGTCTCCCACTGACGCGCCAGTTCGTCGAGGCGCACGGCGGCAGCGTCGATCTGCAGTCGAAAAAGGGCAAGGGCACCACGGTGACCCTGACCATTCCCCGAGGTTCGCGATGATCTTGGCCGATGAGGAGGCGACAGCGAGATTTGGCGCAGCTTTGGCGCGTTCCGCGCGACCGGGCGATGTAATTGGACTTTCGGGGCAACTCGGGGTCGGCAAGACCACGCTGGCGCGAGGGTTTCTGACGGGTCTCGCACACGAAGGCGAAGTTCCTAGCCCCAGCTTCGCAATCGTTCAGCCCTATGAGGCTCTCGATCCGCCCGTCTGGCACGTCGACTTGTATAGGATCGAGCATGCGTCCGAGATCGAGGAACTCGGATTGGACGCCGCGAGTGACGCTGTCCTGCTCGTCGAATGGCCGGAACGTGCCGGCGAGCATGCGTGGCCCGAGGCGCTCGGCCTGTCGCTCGATATGGGTCCCGATGGCGCGAGAATCTTGACAGCGAATGTGCCCCCGTCATGGGAGGGTCGATGGCCTCCACGATGAAACCGCCGGCGCATGCGCCTGACTTCCTTGCCGCTTGTGGGTGGGCAGGGGCGGAGATTCTGCCTTTGGCCGGAGACGCGTCGTTCCGGCGTTATTTCCGTGTCGTCGAGGGCGACCGGAGCGCGGTCCTGATGGACGCGCCCCCGCCGCACGAGGATCCACGACCTTTTATCGCCGTGGCGGAGTGGCTTGCGGAAACTGGGTTGAGCGCGCCGGAGATCATTTCGCGCGACCTGGAAAAAGGTCTCCTGCTCCTCGGCGACTTCGGCAGCGAGCGGCTTCGCGAAACGCTCGACACTGATCCGCAGCGTGAGCACGAGCTTTATGCGCTCGCCACGGACGTCCTTGTCCATCTGCACGCGCACGCGCCGATGGAAGGCCTACCGCCGCACGGTCTTGAGCAGTGGCTGACGGAGCTGGAGTTGTTCACCGAATGGTATTGCCCGGCCGTCGGCGCCGATGTCGATCTCGCCGGATATCGAAAAGCTTGGGAAGAGGTGCTCCGCCCAATCGCCGAAGACGGCCTTGGACCCGTCACCGTACTCCGTGACTATCACGCCGAAAACATCATGCTGATCAGCGACCGCTCGGGCGTCGGCCATTTTGGATTGCTCGATTTCCAGGACGCGTTGGCCGGTCACCCCGCATACGATCTCGCTTCCGTCCTCGAGGATGCCCGGCGCGATGTCTCCCCGGCGGTCGAACGGGAGATGATTGATCGCTACATTGCAGCGACCGGATCGGGCGAGAAGCTGGAGCGAGCCTATTGGGCTCTCGCTGCACAACGAAACACGCGCATACTCGGCGTTTTCACCCGCCTGTGGAAACGCGATGGCAAGCCCGGCTACCGGCGATTCCAGCCGCGAATGTGGGGATTGCTGGAGCGCGATCTCGAGCAACCGCACCTGAGGCCCGTGCTCGACTGGTTTAGAGCCAACATTGCTCTTGAGCACCGGCGCGAACCGTGGAAGCAGGCGGCGTGAACAAGTCGAAGCGGGCATTGCGTTTGAGGGCGGAGGTGCCTGCCGAGGTTCCCCATACGGCGATGATCATGGCCGCCGGGCTGGGCAAGCGCATGCGTCCGCTGACGGCAACAAGGCCGAAGCCCTTGATCGAGGTACGCGGCAAGGCGCTGCTCGATCATGTGCTCGACAAGCTTAGAACGGCGGGCGTCAAGAAGCTGGTCGTCAACGTTCATTACCTCGCCGACCTGGTCGAAGCCCACCTCGCGGGCCGCGAGCACGGTTTCGAGGTGGCCGTTTCGGACGAGCGCAAGCTGCTCATGGAAACGGGCGGTGGCCTGGTCCAGGCGGCTCCCCTGATCGACAGCGATCCGTTCCTGGCGCTCAACAGCGACAACCTCTGGGTCGATGGCCCGGCAGACACCATCAGGCTTCTCGCGTCGCAGTGGGACGATGCGAAGATGGACGCGCTGCTCCTCCTCGTGCCTCAGGCGCGCGCGCTCGGCCATAAAGGAATGGGCGACTTCCACATGGATCGCGAAGGGCGGCTTCGGCGTCGGGAGCGAAGCCATGTGGCACCGTTCGTGTTCACCGGCATCCAGATGGTCTCGAAGCGGTTGCTCCGGGATGCGCCCGAGGGGCCGTTCTCTACCAACATCCTCTGGGATCGGGCGATTGAGGAAGGGCGCTGCTTCGGCGCTGTGCACCAGGGCCTGTGGTTCGATGTCGGCACACCAAGCTCGATTCCGTTGACCGAGACTGCGCTCGAAAATGCCTGAGCGGGCGGCCGCGCGGCCGGCCGTCTTCACGATACCGGCCAACCGGTCGTTCGCCGATGCACTCGCCGCTGGGCTGATCCAGCGATTTGGCAAGGACCGCCTTGCGCTCGCGCGCGGCCGCATTCTGCTGCCCAACAATCGCGCCGTTCGGACCGTGACGGAAGCGTTCGTTCGAGCCAGTGGAGGTGGGCTCCTGCTTCCACGATTGATCCCGATCGGCGACCCCGAACTGGATGAGCGCATCGGCGGCGCGCTCGAGCCGCTCGACGATAGCGAGGACATTCCTCCGGCGGTCGAGCCGCTGCAGCGGCTGCTCTTGCTCGCGGACTTCGTGCGACGCGACGCCGGCAGCGCGACCGAGGCTTTGCGCCTGGCGCAGGATCTCGGCCGAACACTCGACAGTCTGCTGGTCGAGCAAGTTGATCCGGCGCGGCTCAGGGACGTGGCGGACGAGGCGGGCGACCTCGCCGCTCACTGGCAAGTCTCGCTCGAGCGCCTGAAGGTCATCCTCGACGAATGGCCCAGCCGCCTGGCGCAAATGGGCCGGATCGACCTTGCCGACCGCCGCAACCGTCTCCTCGCGCGGCTCGCCGGTCGATGGCGCGACAACCCGCCGGTTGGCTTCACGGTCGCGGCCGGCATCACGACCGCAGCGCCCGCAGTCGCGGCGTTGCTGCATCGGGTGGCGCGCATGCCGGACGGGCTCGTCGTCCTGCCAGCGCTGAACCTTTCCCACGTCTTGCCGGACGAGGAATGGGAAGCGCTCGATCCGGACGACCGCGGGCGAGCGGAGCAGACCCATCCGCAATATCATTTGAAGCTGCTTCTCGACCGCATAGGTGTCGCGCGCGGGGAGGTTCAGCTTTGGCCCTCTGCAGGACGAGCCGCTTCGCCGGCTGTTCGTGCGCGGGCGGTGGCGAATGCCATGACCGCCGCCGACTTCAGCGACAAATGGAGTTCGCTTAAGCCGGCGGAGCGACGCCTGACCGGCGTTAGAGCAGCCGAGTTCGCCGACGGCGCTGCGGAGGCGCAGGGGATTGCGCTGGCCTTACGGGAAGCGCTGGAAACGCCGGGTCGCACGGCGGCCCTCTTAACCCCCGACCGAATGCTCGCAAGGCGCGTGTCTGCGCTTCTGCGGCGATGGGACATCGAGGCCGACGACAGCGCCGGTCGAGCGCTCGGCGAGACGCCGGTCGGAACCCTTCTTCTGAACATAGCGGCCACGGCGGCGGAGGACTTGGCTCCAACGCCGTTGCTGGCCTTGCTCAAGCACCCGCTGGTTGGAGGCGAAGGGGACGACCGGGTCCGGTGGCTGGACACCGTTCGTGTGCTGGACCTGCAGCTTCGGGGGCCAAGACCGGGCGCCGGAATCGCGGGGTTGGACTCACATCTCGGTGACAAGTCGGCTTGGCAGACCGTCAGACCATATGCTGAGACCGTTGCGAACCTTCTCGCCAGACCGATCAGCCTCGCCGAATTTGCGGGCCAGCTGGTCGATGCGGCGCAGTCAGTCGCTGCCGACCGTCCATGGCGCGGCGCGGATGGCAGAATGGCCGCCGATCTGCTCGCAGAATTCGCGTCTTTTCACGCTGCGCTATCGACGACTATCACGGCCGAGGATGCGGTCCCGGTACTGCGCGACTTGCTGGACCGTCAGCGAGTCCGCCCGCCCTACGGCGGACACCCGCGCATCTTCATTTGGGGATTGCTGGAGGCGCGGCTGCAGCAAGCCGATCTGGTTGTCCTCAGCGGGCTGAACGAGGGAACCTGGCCCGCGGCACCCAGTCCCGACCCTTGGCTGGCTCCGAAGATTCGCGCCAACCTCAACCTGCCAAATCTCGATTTTCGAACCGGACTCTCGGCGCACGACTTCGCGAGCGCCCTGGGAGCGCCGCAAGTGCTTGTGACGAGGGCGCGCCGCGACGACCGGTCTCCGACGGTCGCGTCGCGTTTCTGGCTTCGTCTTCAGGCAATGACCGGTGGCATCACTCGGGAGACGATGCTTGAGCGCCTGGTTGGGGTCCTCGACGATCCCGGCGATGTGAAGCCCAGTTCCCGCCCGCGTCCGATCCCCGCTGCCGCGCTTCGCCCCCGACGCATATCGGTCACCTCCGTCGACCGCCTGAAGGCCGATCCGTTCGCCTTCTACGCGCAGGCGATGTTGAAGCTTCGCACACTCGATCCCATCGACGCCGACCACAGCGCCGCTTGGAAGGGCACGGCGGTTCACAAAGTGCTCGAAGAATGGCTGAACGAGGACGATTGCTCGCCCGAGAAGCTCCTGCCTCGGGCGGAGAAGTTGCTGCGGGGTGAGACGATCCACCCGATGCTCCGCGCCTTGTGGGCACCTCGGCTGCTCGAGGCGATCAAATGGATCGAGGAACAGGAGCGCGAGGATCGCGCCAGCGGTCGCTCGCCGCTCAAGGCGGAAGTCACGGGCGAAACGGCAATCGACGGCGTCGCGGTGCACGGCAAGGCTGATCGCATTGACGCCCTCGCGGACGGCGGCCTGGCAATCGTCGATTACAAGACGGGGAAGGCGCCTGCGCAGAAGGCGGTCGATGCAGGGTTCGCGATACAGCTCGGGCTGCTTGGCCTCATCGCTCGTGCCGACGGGTTTACCGGCTTTTCTGGAGACCCCGAACGTCATGAATATTGGTCGCTGACGAAGGACCGTGACAGCTTCGGCAAGCGCGTTTGCCCCGACAAGAAAATGGGCGCCAAAGAATTTCTCGCCCACGCCGAGGCGAATTTCCGCGAGGCGGCAGCAAAATGGCTGACAGGTGAGGAGCCGTTCACGGCCAAGCTAAACCCGGCCTATGCGCCTTATGGCGACTATGACCAACTGATGCGGCTCGAAGAATGGTACGGCCGCGAATGACGCTACCGGCGCGGCTTCTTCTTGACCTTGGATGCGTAGAGCAGCGCGGCGACGATGGCGGCCGAGCCAATGCCGACGGCGACGCCCGCCTTGACCAGCTTGTTGCGCCTCTGATCGTCCCCGTCGTTCGTCTCGGCCATCACGCTCTCCTTGGCGCGTCATTTATGAAAGCGATCGGCTGATGTCCAACCGCATCAAGCCGCTTCATCAACTTCATGGCGACCAGGCACGTGCCGCCGATCCACGCGCGCACGCCGCTTTGTCCGCCTCGGCGGGGACAGGGAAGACGCAGGTCCTGACGGGCCGGGTGCTGCGGCTGTTGCTCTCGGGCGCGGCGCCCGAGACGATCCTCTGCCTTACGTTCACCAAGGCCGCGGCCGCGGAAATGGCAAACCGCATCGGCGCGCGCCTTGCGGCCTGGGTGCGGATGAAGGAGGCCGACCTCAAGAAGGATTTGTTCGCCCTCGGTGAGCGCAACGATCCTGTGACCGTGCAGCGTGCGCGCCGCCTCTTCGCCAAGGTGCTGGACGCCCCGGGCGGACTGCGCATCCAGACGATCCACGCCTTCGCGCAGACGCTGTTGGCGTCGTTCCCGGCGGAGGCGGGAATCGCGCCTGGTTTCCAGCCGCTGGAGGGCCGGGCCGAGCAGGAACTCGGGCGGACAACTTTAGCGAACCTTCTCGCCGACGCCGAAGCGAGCGGCAACGAACAGCTGTTGCGCGACGTGCAGTGCCTAAGCCTTCGTCTCGGCGAGGCGGCTGCAGTCGATTATCTGATGCGTTGCGCGCGTTCGCAGGAAGCGCTCAGCGGGCTCGGTCCCGCGGAAGGCATCGAGGACAAGGTCCGCGCCGTGATGAATCTGCCCGAGGGTGCGGTCGAAGATTATCTCGCACACCATTGCTCCGACGACCGGTTCGACTGCGACCTGCTGCGCGCGGTCTCGAATGCAAACCGGAGATGGGGGACCTCGACCGGTGCCAATATCGTGGAGCAGGTCGAACGCTGGCTTGGCATGACGGCCACGGAGCGCGCGGCTGCTTTGCCGGAACTTGCGTTGATCGCGTTCACAGGATCCGGCGATGTTCGCAAGGTGTCGGCTGGGCAGCGCAAGGCAGATCCTGATTACGATCAGCACGTGGAGAGGCTCGCCGGGGAGATCGGCGAGCTTCTTCGGATCCAGAGCGCTGCCCGTCTCGCCTGCGACATGGCCGCCGGCCTTCGCGCAGGCCAAGCGTTCGCCGAGGCTTATGCTCATGCCAAGCGCGCTGCTGGCGTTGCCGACTTCGACGACCTGATCAGATGGACGCGCCGCTTGCTTGCGCAACCTGGCATGGGTGAATGGGTGCGTTACAAGCTCGACCAGCGCACCGATCATATCCTCGTCGATGAGGCACAGGACACGAATGCTGCGCAGTGGGACATCGTCCGCGCGCTCGCCGAGGAATATTTCAGCGGCTCTCCCGAAGCGGAGCGGCGGACCCGCACCTTGTTCATGGTCGGCGACTTCAAGCAGGCGATCTACGGCTTTCAGGGAACGGACCCGCGCGAATTCGACAAGATGCGCTCGGACGTGCGGGAACGCTCAGAAGCGTTGCGGTCGGAAGAGGACTCGTTCCTCGAATTCCGCGATCTGTCGATCAACGCCAGCTACCGTTCCGCTCAGGCCGTCTTGGACACCGTCGATGCGGTCATCGGCGACGTGGGCTTCCGCGAGATGGGTCTGCCCGAAGTCCCGCCGCCACACGAAGCGCACCATTCCGCGCGGCCCGGCGTCGTCGAGTTGTGGAAGCCGTTCGCTCTGGAAGGCGAGAACGGCGATGAAGGGGAGGAAGGCTGGCTCGACGAGGACGTGAGGCAATATGCCGACCGCATTGCCGAGCAGGTGCACGAGTGGATCGACCAGGCGCCGGTTCTCGATTCGACGAGGCGGGCGCTGACACCCGGCGATATCCTGATCCTCGTGCGGAGCCGCAGCGAGCTTGCGTCCCTCATCGTCGCCCGTCTTTTTCAGCGGCGCGTGGCCGTCGCGGGTATCGACCGGCTGTTCCTGTCGAAGCCATTCGCCGTGCGCGACTTGCTGGCGGCAGTAACGTTCGCCGTCCAGCCGCTCGACGACCTCAACCTTGCCAACCTGCTGGTGTCCCCGCTGATCGGCTGGGGCCAGCAGCAGCTCTTCGATCTCGCTTTTGGCCGTGAGAAGACGCCTCTGTGGCGGGCACTCCGCGAGCGAGTAGGCGAACGCGACGATTTTGCGACAGCCCACGGACAGCTCGGCGACCTTCTGGCGATGGCGGATTATACCACGCCCTCGCAATTCTTGGAGACGATCCTCTCGGGGCCACTCGGCGGACGCCGCAGGCTCTACGGTCGGCTCGGGCTTGCCGCGCGCGACCCAATCGATGAACTCATGACAGCCGCGTTGATGTTCGAGCGGAGCGACATTCCATCCTTGGAGCGTTTCCACGCCTGGTTTGCGCGCGGCGACGTCGAGATCCAGCGCGATCCCTCCGAACGCGCGAACGTAGTGCGTGTGATGACTGTCCACGGCGCCAAGGGGCTCGAAGCGCCGTATGTCATTCTCGCCGACGCTACCGTCGACCCCGCTAATCTGGGAAGGCGTAATCCGCCGCTCAGCCTGCCGGTCGGCGGCAAGAACGTGCCGGTGATCCGGTCGAGACGCTCCGAACTCGTGCCGCCATTCGATACGATCATCGCGACCGAGCAGGCGCGAGATCTCGAGGAACATTGGCGGCTGCTCTATGTCGCCATGACGCGGGCCAGCGAGCGGCTCGTCGTCGCTGGCATCGCGCCGAGCCGTGGCGAGGCCGAGAATAGCTGGCACAAGCGCGTCGAGCGGGCGCTTATCAACCTCGGCGCCGTATCTGAAACCGATGACCGCTGGAGCGCCGTGACCCGTTATCGTGGTGCGGTTGCGACGCTCCGCCACCCCGCCAAGTCTTCCCGGGTCGAGCGCGTGCCGCCACCAGTTCCGAGTTGGGCGCGCTCGGTTGCGCCAATCGAGCCCCGTCCGCCCCGTCCGCTGGCCCCGTCGCAAGTGACCGAGGACCGCGAGCCCGCTCCGCCACCGACTGAACAGTCGCGTATGGCTGCGCGCCGCGGGACCTTGATCCATCAGTTGCTCGAGCGGCTCGCGGACGTCGAGCCCGGTCATCGCCGCCAGCGCGCCGCCGATTGGCTCGAAAGATCCGCAGGCCTTTCCGACGTCGGGCAGCGGGCTGAGATCGCCGATCAGGTCTGCCACGTCCTCTCCGACGATCGCTTCTCCGATTTGTTCGGTCCCAACTCGCTAGGGGAAGCGCCATTGGCGGCGACCTTGCCCGACGGGCGCGTCATCGCCGGCACGGCCGACCGGCTGCTCATCGAAGAGGCGCAAGTCTCGGTACTCGACTTCAAGACTGGCCGCGTGCCTGACGAGGACGATCGCATTCCCGCATCGCACCGCGCCCAGATGCAGGCATATGTTGAAGCGCTCCGAGTGATATTCCCGGGCAGGACCATCCGTGCGGCGCTTCTCTATACCAACGGGCCGCAGCTGTTCGAACTGTAGTCTTGAGGGTGGTCGACCGACCGCCCATATGTCCGTTAACTTATACACTCGTGCAGGAGAGTCGTTCGTCATGGTCACCAAGACGGTCACCGATCAAAGTTTCGCCACCGATGTTCTGGGGTCTGACGGGCCCGTCCTCGTCGATTTCTGGGCCGAATGGTGCGGTCCGTGCCGGATGATCGCGCCGGCGCTTGAGGAAATCGCCAATGATCTCGGCGGCAAGGTCACCGTCGCGAAGCTCAACATCGACGAGAATCCGGATACGCCGGGCCGTTACGGCGTCCGCGGCATCCCAACGATGCTGCTCTTCAAGGGCGGCCAGCCGGTCGCGCAGAAGGTTGGCGCCGCGCCGCGCAGCCAGATCCAGCAGTGGCTTGAAAGCAACCTCGACGCCGCCAGCCAATCGAACGCCGGCTAATTTAATATTTCACGCGGGCGGTTCGGTTCCGTCGAGCCCCCGCGTGTCCGGCCTGAATTTCTCGTGCCGCGGCAGGTCGTCCTTGGGTTCGAACCAGCCGATCTTGCTCCTCCAGAAGATGTGATAGCCGGGCTCGACGGCTTCAGGGTCATCAAGGGTGATGACGCTGAAATCCACCGTTTCGGGCTGGTGATCGACCTTCATCAGGAAGGGCGTTCCGCACTTTCCGCAGAACTCGCGATGGCCAAAATTGGAAGAGGGAACGGACTTCACCAATTCCGCTCCTGACGTCCACACGAGATGGCCTTGCGGAACGCTCGCAAATACCATCGCCGGAGCTCCGCTATTGAGCTGGCAGGTGCGGCAGTGGCACCAGCCACAGTCGAAAGCCTCGCTCTTCAGCTCGTAGCGGACCGCGCCGCACATGCATCCGCCGGTCTGTCCCATACACTACCCCTTAATTGACTACGGCTAGGGCGCTCCTTACATCGCCCGCGACAGTTTCCCGATAGCGTCGGCGAGTGGCTTCTTGCCATCCTGAACGCTCGGATTTTTAAGGGATTTCCATGTTCGCCTCAGTGGCAAAGAGCATCTTCGGATCGGCCAACGATCGCTATGTCCGCAGCCTCGGCAAATATGTCGACGCTATAAACGCGCTTGAGTCGAATATTTCCGCACTTTCCGACGATGAGCTGCGCGGCCAAACAGTCATTCTTCGCCAGCGCCTCGCGAACGGCGAAAAGCTCAACGATTTGATCCCTGAGGCCTTCGCTACCGTGCGAGAGGCGGCGGTCCGGACGCTTGGCCAGCGTCACTACGACGTCCAGCTAATCGGCGGCATCGCGCTGCACCGCGGAGAAATCGCCGAAATGAAGACCGGCGAGGGTAAGACGCTGGTCGCGACGCTCGCGGTTTATCTCAATGCGCTCGAAGGGAAGGGCGTCCACGTCGTCACGGTCAACGACTATCTCGCCACCCGCGACGCGGGCTGGATGGGACAGGTCTACCGCTTCCTCGGCCTGACGGTCGGCGTCATCGTCCCGAACTTGACGGATGAGCAGCGCCGCGCGGCCTATAACGCCGACATCACCTACGCGACGAATAACGAACTCGGCTTCGACTATTTGCGCGACAATATGAAATACAGCCGTGACCAGATGGTCCAGCGGCCGTTCAATTTCGCGATCGTCGACGAGGTGGACTCGATCCTGATCGACGAGGCCCGCACGCCTTTGATCATTTCGGGCCCGACCGACGACAAGTCGGATCTGTACATCTCGGTCGACAAGCTCGTGAAGACGCTCGTGCCGGCCGACTATGAAAAGGACGAGAAGCAGAAGAGCGTTGTCCTGACCGAAGACGGCACCGAAAAGTGCGAGCGCATGCTTGAAGAGGCCGGGCTGATCGAGGGGCGCAACCTCTACGACGTCGCCAACACGCAGGTCGTCCACCACCTGAACCAGGCCCTCAAGGCCAATGTGATGTTCAAGAAGGACATCGACTACATCGTGAAGGACGGGAAGGTCGTCATCATCGACGAATTCACCGGTCGCATGATGGACGGGCGCCGCTGGTCCGACGGTCTTCACCAAGCCGTCGAAGCCAAGGAGGGCGTGGCCATTGAGCCGGAGAACCAGACGCTCGCTTCGATCACCTTCCAGAACTATTTCCGTATGTATCCGAAACTGTCGGGAATGACCGGCACGGCGATGACCGAGGCGCCGGAATTCTTCGACATCTACAAGATGAACGTCGTTGCGATCCCGACCAACGTTCCCGTGCAGCGCGTCGACAATGACGACGAATTCTACAAGACGATGATCGAGAAGTTCGGCGCCATCACCAAGGAGGTGAAGGAGAAGCAGGCGAAGGGCCAGCCGGTCCTGGTCGGCACCGTCTCGATCGAAAAGTCGGAGATGCTGTCCGAGTTTTTCGACAAGGAGGGCGTCAAGCATTCGGTGCTGAATGCGCGTTTCCACGAAACCGAAGCGCATATCGTGGCGCAGGCGGGTCGTGTCGGTGCCATCACTATCGCCACAAACATGGCCGGCCGCGGCACCGACATTCAGCTTGGCGGCAACCTCGAGTTCCGGATGCAGGATGAATTCCCCGAGCTCGAAGCGGGCACGCCGGAGTATGAAGCGAAGGCCGAGCAGATCCGCGCTGAGATCGTCGCCGAGAAGCAGCATGTCCTCGACCTTGGCGGTCTTTTCGTGCTCGGCACCGAGCGCCACGAAAGCCGGCGCATCGATAACCAGCTCCGCGGTCGCTCAGGCCGCCAGGGCGACCCGGGCCTGTCGCGTTTCTACCTCAGCCTCGACGACGACCTTCTTCGCATCTTCGGGCCGCAGACCATGTTCGCGCGACTGATGAACAAGAACCTGGAGGACGGCGAAGCAATCGTCTCGCCGTGGATATCCAAGGCGATCGAGACCGCGCAGAAGAAGGTCGAGGCGCGCAACTACGACATCCGCAAACAGGTCGTCGAATTCGACGACGTGATGAACGACCAGCGCAAGGTCATCTACGAGCAGCGTGCCGACATAATGGATGCCGAAAGCGTCAGCGATGTCATCAACGACATGCGCGCCGAGACTGCTTCGGCCCTCGTCGCCGTCAGCTGCCCCGAAGGCACCTACCCCGAACAATGGGACGTTGCCGGGCTCAAGGAAGCGATCGACGATGTCTTCAATCTCCAGCCGCCGGTCGACGACTGGATCGAGGAAGAAGCCGTCGAGCCGCAGATGATCAGCGATCGGCTGCAAAAGCTCGCCGATGACGCCATGGCGTCAAAGGTCGCGGAGAATGCGGACGTCGACTGGGTGCAGATCGAAAAGCAGATCCTGATCCAAACGCTCGACCATCACTGGAAGGAGCATCTCGCCACACTCGATGCGTTGCGGCAGGTCATCCACCTTCGCAGCTACGCGCAGAAGAAGCCGATCGATGAGTATAAGCAGGAAGCCTTCCTGCTGTTTGAGCGACTGCTTGTTGCGATCCGCGAAGAGGTCACCCGGACCTTGATGCGGGCCCAGTTCCGGTTTGAAGAGCCTCCGCAGCCCGTGCTTCCGGATTTCATCACGCAGCACCTCGATCCGTTCTCGGGCGACGACGACAGCGCCGACATCGACGCCGCGACCGGGACTGTCCTGTCGAACCTGCCACCGCTCAGCATCCCGCAACCGCCGATGCCTCAGCGTGACGATACGGGCGAACTGGTTGAAGCTCCCGTCAGCCGCAACGCTCCTTGTCCGTGCGGCTCAGGCCAGAAGTACAAGCATTGCCACGGACAGCTCGCGTAGCCGCGGGCCCCGTGGTCCAGCCAGTCGATCGCACCGCGCTAAGGCGCGCCTATCGGCCTGACGAAGAGCGGGTCGTTGAGGAGCGCCTGCAGCAGGCGAAGCTCGCGCCTGAAACGCTCGGCGAGGCGACGGCCATCGCCCGCGAGCTCGTGAAGGGCGTGCGGGCGCACAAGCCGTCTGGCGTCGATGCGTTCCTTCGGACTTACGATCTGGGCTCCGACGAAGGCATCGCGATGATGTGCCTTGCCGAGGCGCTTCTCCGCATTCCCGATGCGCACACCGCCGACGAGTTGATTGCCGACAAGCTTTCGGGCGCCGACTGGTCGGACAAGCTTGGGCGTTCGGATTCGAGCTTCGTCAATGCGGCGACCTTCTCGCTGCTGCTGACGGGCCGGGTGCTTGAAGGCGCCCAGGATCGTTCGGACAATTGGAAGGCAGCGCTCGGCCGCGCCGTCGGTCGCCTCGGCGAGCCGGTGGTTCGAACCGCCGTGCGCGAGGCCATGAAGATTCTCGGCCGCAACTTCGTCTTCGGCCGGGATATCGACGAAGCGCTAAAGCGCGCGGCGCCGGAGCGGAAGCAAGGCCTAAGTCACAGCTTCGACATGCTTGGCGAGGCGGCGAAGACCTTCGTCGACGCCGACCGCTACGCCGCCTCCTATCGCAGCGCGCTCGAAACAATCGCGACGAAGGCGAAGGATGGCTTCCGCCGCTCGCCTGGTATTTCCGTCAAGTTGACGGCGCTCCATCCGCGGTTCGAATTTCCCCACCGCGACGAAGCGCTGGCGGCGGTGATCCCGGTCGTCCGCGAGCTGGCACTCAAGGCGTCGAAGGCGGACGTCCACTTCACCATCGACGCGGAGGAAGCGGATCGGCTCGAGCTTCAACTCGATGTGTTCGAGGCCTTGCTTGCCGACGACGAGTTGTTCGCCAGCGGATGGGCCGGTTTTGGCATTGCGCTCCAGGCCTATCAGAAGCGCGCGGCGCCCCTGTGCGACTGGGTCATTGCCGCCGCGCGGGCGCATGGCCGCAAGCTCATGGTCCGCCTCGTTAAGGGCGCGTACTGGGATACGGAAATCAAGGCGGCCCAAGTCGGTGGACTAACCGACTATCCCGTCTTCACGCGTAAGGTGGCGACCGACGTCTCCTATCTCGCCTGCGCAAAGAAGCTGCTCGATGCGAATGACGCGATCTACCCCGCCTTCGCGACGCACAATGCGAACACGATCGGCCAGGTGAAAGCGCTGGCTGGGAAGCGCGAGTTCGAGTTCCAGCGCCTCCACGGCATGGGCGAAGAGCTCTACGAGGAGCTCGCGCGGCTCGAGGACGGCATCGGAGACAAGCGTACTCCGGTTCGCATCTACGCACCGGTTGGCAGCCATAAGGAGCTACTTGCCTATCTCGTTCGCCGCCTGCTCGAGAACGGCGCGAATTCCAGCTTCGTCAACCGCATCGCCGACGAACAGGTTTCGCTCGACGAGCTGGTCCGCGATCCGGTGGCCGAGCTCGATGCGCTCAACCCCAAGCGCAATCCGAAGATTGTGTTGCCCACGAGCCTCTTCGGCGCCGGACGCCGCAACAGTGCCGGTGTCGACCTTAGCGATCCTTTGGTGCGCGAACCTTTGCTGGAACGTCTGAAAGCGCTCGAATCCCGCAACTGGGTCGCGAAGCCGGGAATTGGAAAGGGCGAGGGCAGGGCAATCAAGTCGCCCCACGATCAACGTGTGACGGTCGGGACCACGTTCGAAGCGACGGTCGATGAGGTCGATCGAATGGTCCGCGTAGCCCACGCCGCACAGGTAGGATGGGATGCGCTTGGTGGAGAGAAGCGTGCGCAGCTCCTGGAGCGAGCGGCAGACCTTTATGAAGCCCATGCGGAAGAGTTCTTCTCGCTCTGCACGCGCGAAGCTGGAAAGACCCTCATCGACGGCGTGCTCGAAGTGCGAGAAGCGGTGGATTTCCTGCGCTTCTACGCCTCGGAAGCGCGTCGCCAGTTCACAAAGCCGCTTCCACTTCCGGGTCCGACCGGAGAGCTGAACGAGCTGAGACTACATGGCCGCGGAGTGATCGCTGCCATTTCGCCGTGGAACTTCCCGCTGGCCATCTTCACCGGCCTCGTGTCGGCGCCATTGGCTGCGGGCAATGCCGTTATCGCCAAGCCCGCCGGGCAGACCCCGCTGATCGCCGCCCTGGCGATCGAGCTAATGCATCAGGCCGGCATTCCAAAAGATGTGGTCCAACTCGCGCCCGGGTCCGGCAGCGTCGTGGGTGGTACGTTGACCGCGCATCCGCTGGTCGCTGGCGTAGTATTCACTGGCTCGACGGAAACTGCGCGCAGGATCAACAGGACGCTGGCCGAGCGTGATGGCCCGATCATTCCGTTCGTTGCTGAAACCGGCGGCCAGAACGCGATGATCGTGGATAGCTCTGCGCTGCCCGAGCAAGTGACGCGCGACGTCATCTCCTCGGCATTCCAGAGCGCCGGGCAGCGCTGCTCGGCTTTGCGCGTCCTGTTTGTCCAGGAAGATGTTTCCGACGGCATGATCAAGATGATCGCTGGCGCGATGGATGCATTGAAGGTCGGCGATCCGTCCGACCTTGCGACCGACGTTGGCCCGGTTATCGACGAACCGGCCAAGAAGGTGCTCGATGAGCACATCGAGTGGCTCGACAAGAACGCGAAGAAGATCCGTCGGCTGGAGCCACCGAAGGAGGCAGCGAACGGATACTTCGTTCCTCCTGCATTTTATGAAATTCGGTCGCTAAGCGAATTGAACAGCGAAAACTTTGGCGCAGTTCTTCACGTCATCCGTTACGCCGGCGACGAGCTCGATAAGGTCGTCGAGGCGATCAACACGACTGGTTACGGACTGACCCTTGGATTGCAGAGCCGCATCGACACGGTTCGTGATTATGTCGAGGAGCATGCCCGCGTCGGCAACTTCTACGTCAACCGCAACCAGATCGGCGCGGTGGTGGAAAGTCAGCCGTTTGGTGGCGAAGGCCTGAGCGGCACCGGCCCGAAAGCCGGCGGCCCGCATTATGTGGCGCGCTTCGCAACGGAGCGAGTAACTTGCATCGACACTACGGCAGCGGGCGGCAACGCCTCGCTGATGGCCGCGCTCGAAGGATGACGCTTTGTCCCAGTCCGGGACTAGTCTCGACTCTGCATTGATTTTGGTGCAAAAATAAGGGCTTGGGCGAGATGGGCGAGCAGGCTGCCGTCGTTCGGGTAGGGGATTTCATGTCATTGGCAAATCGTAGGCGGTCACGGCCAAGCCGTGCTGCAGGGGATCCGGCGTGAAGATTCTGGGACAGGAAGTGCCCAAAGTCCTCGCCGACGCGCTCGCCGATTGCCGCCGCCATTTCATGGCTGCGGCGATCTTCAGCCTGCTGATCAACATCCTCTACCTCGCGCCGACGATCTACATGCTGCAGGTTTATGACCGCGTCGTTCCGACCGCGGGCAAGACCACCTTACTGTTCATCACGATGGCGTTGGCACTGTCGCTGTTGACGCTTTCGATCCTCGACATGGTGCGAAATCGGCTGCTGGTTCGCGCCAGCCAGCGCATGGACGCCCTGATCGCGCCGCGAATCCTGCGTCAGATGATGGCGACTGATTCCGCTTCGGCTGGCCAGGCCATGCGCGATTTCGATTCCGTCCGCACGGCCATGGCAACGCCCGCCATCGCGGCGATCTTCGATTTTCCATGGACGCCGGTGTTCCTGCTCGTCGCCTTCATGCTGCATTTCTGGATCGGCATCATGGCGATCATCTCGGCAATTCTGCTGGTGTCCGTCGCTTTTGCGAACCAGCGCGCCACCCAGAAGAGCATGGAGATTGCGACGACCGCGATGGTGTCCGCGGCCAATTCGCAGCAGGCCGCCGCGACGCATGGCACGACCGTGAAAGCGCTCGGCATGACCGGCGCAATGGTCGAACGCCAGCTGGGCCACCGCCGGATCGGCCTTGCGAATATGCTTCATGCGCAGTTCGCCGGCAGCCGGCTGACCGCGACCAGCAAATTCCTCCGCATGTTCGTTCAGTCCGCCGCGCTCGGCCTTGGCGCCTTGCTGGCGATTGCAGGCGATATCTCGGCGGGTGCGATCATCGCTTCGTCGGTGCTACTTAGCCGTGCGCTCCAGCCGATTGAGAGCATCATCGGCGCCTGGGCGTCGCTCGCAGCAGCGCGCTCGGCCATCCGCCGACTCAACAAGTCGTTCGAAACGCTGGAAGAGCCACGCATCTACACTGCTCTCCCCGATCCGGAAGGAGTGCTCGAGGTTGAGGAAGTTGGCGTGCGTGGCCGTGACGGTCGCACTATTCTCGTTGGCCTGACCTTCCGGGCCGACCCGGGCAGTATCCTCGGCATCATCGGCCCGAGCGGTTCCGGCAAGACGACGCTCGGCAGGATCATCGTCGGCGCCGCGCAGCCTACCATCGGAACGGTCCGCATCGACGGTGCGCGGCTGACCGATTGGGACCAGGACGATCTCGGCCGGCACATCGGTTACATGCCCCAAGAGCCATCGCTGTTCGACGGCACGCTGAAGGAGAATATCTCCCGTTTTGAGCGTCCTTCGAATGTCGATGACGCGAAGCGCATCGACGAAGCCGTGGTCAAGGCTGCGAAGGAGGCGGGCGTCCACGAACTCGTCCTCCAATTGCCGCAAGGCTACGACACGCCGCTCGGCCTGATGGGGGCCGGTCTTTCTGCCGGCCAGGCGCAGCGCGTCGCTTTGGCTCGTGCGCTCTACGGCGATCCGAAGCTGATCGTCCTCGATGAGCCCAACGCCTTCCTGGACCAGGCCGGCGAAACCTCGCTGATCGCGGCGATCGCGAAGGCACGCGCTCGCAAGGCGACGGTGATCGTCATCGCGCATCGCCAGGGCGTGCTTGCGGCGGTCGACCGTCTGCTGGTCATGGAGGAAGGACGGCCCAAGCTGATCGGGCCGGCCAAGGATGTGGTGGCTAGGTTGACCGGGCCCAAGCGTGCGGAGAATGCAGCATGAGCGACGCGATTGTCCTGACAGCGCCGGTGCACAGCGAGGCTGGCGATCCTTCGCAGGAAATCCGCTTCGGCATGATCGTCGCGGTGCTGTTCTTCGTCATCTTCTTGGGTTGGGCGGCCTTCGTACCGCTTGATGCAGGCGTGAACGCCCATGGTGTGATCGCCGTCGCCGGGAACCGGCAGACGGTCCAGCATCGCGACGGCGGCGTCGTGACGGCCATTCACGTTCGCGAAGGCCAGCATGTGAAGGCAGGTGATGTGCTGATCGAGCTGTCGGCGCCTGAGCTCAAGGCGGCCGAGCGCGCGCTTACGAGCGACTATTTGATGCTTCTTGCGCAGCGCGCGCGCTTGCTCGCGGAGCGGGTTGGTCAGCGCGACTTTGCCGCGCCAGCCGAGTTCGCCTCGCTCTCTCCTGCCGACCGCGAACTTGCGGCGCAGGTCATGCAACTCCAGCGTTCGGAAATGCATGCGCGTTCCGGCTCGGTGTCCGCACAGCAATCGGTTCTTGGCCAGCGCGCGCAGCAGCTCGTTCAGCAACAGGGCGGCTATGTGAAGCAGCGTCAGGCGCTGGTCGAGCAGCAACGGCTGATCGGTGAAGAGCTTGACGGTCTGAAGAGCATTGCGGCCAAGGGCTACGCCTCGATCAACCGCGTCCGCGCCCTTGAGCGTGCGCAAGCCGACCTAAAGGGCCAGGAAGCGCAGATGACTGCCGAATTCGCCCGCGCCGGCGAAGGTATTGGCGAGACCCGCATGCAGTCGCTCAGCGTCTCGCGCGACCGTCTTTCGACGATCGAGACCGACCTCAAGGATACGCAGAGCAAGCTTTCAGAGACCCTCCCGAAGCTCGTTGCCACTCGTGAACAGCTCGAGCATTCGCAGGTGCGTTCTCCGGCGACTGGCCAGGTCGTCGGCCTCACGGTCTTTACGGTCGGTGGTGTCGTCGCCGCAGGCCAGAAGTTGATGGACATCGTTCCGGACGGCAAGGAACTCGTCATTCAGGCGCAGCTGCAGCCGACCGACGCGGACGATGTCTTCGCGGGGCAGCATGCTCAGGTTCGCTTCCAGAGTGTCCACAACCGTTCGTTGCCGTTGTTTACAGGCGTGGTCCGCACGATGTCGGCCGACAGCTTCACCGATGAGAAGACCGGCCGGTCTTATTTCCGGACAGAGATTGTCGTCCCCGAAGCGGAGTTGAAGCGCGTTCGTGAGGCGATCGGCAATGGCGAGCTAAGGCCCGGCCTGCCCGTCGAAGCGGTGCTGACGGTTCGGAAGCGCACGGCGCTTCAGTACATCATGGAGCCGCTGACCGGCGCTCTGTGGCGGTCAGGGCACGAGGACTGAGTCCGGCTATTGAGGCGGTTGCTTGGTCAGGGCGTCGCCCTGGCCTGTGGTGACACGCATGGTGGTCGCTTTCGTGCGCTTCTCGATATCGTCGCGATCCCATTCCTCGGCCGTCTTGCAGCGGCGTCCCGCTCGGATGTGCGTTCCCGTGTCCTGCTCGCTCTCACGGCAGACAAGCTTTGGCTTCTCGCCAACTGCCGGTGCGTTCGCGCCCGACTGCGCGGCCAGAATCAAGATCGTCAAAGCGATGGTCATAAGCGAACTCCAGACATGCGAGACTCTGCCTCTGCGGCACATTAGTCAACGAGAGGTTCAGTCCTCGGACCGGCTACCGTCAGGGCGGTCGCGCTCATGGTGCCTGGCGAGAGGGAGGGGCGGCAGCCATGATTCCCGGCGGATCGTCCAAAGCTCATAGGTCGGCATCAGGCGGTCCGGTGCATCAAGCGCCCCGATGCTAATCTCGATCTCATCGCCGCTCCGCGAGAAAACCGACGACCCGCAGCGGGGGCAGAAGTGACGTGTGCCAAAGGTGGTAGTTTCGCCATCGATCTCAACCGCTTCGTCAGGGAAGATGCCGGATGCGTGGAAAAGCGCGCCATGGTGCTTGCGGCAATCCAGGCAATGGCAGAGTCCAACGCGGTAGGGCTGGCCGGAGGCCGTGACGCGGACGTCGCCGCAAAGGCATCCGCCAGTTAGCTTGTCCATGTCGGCACCTTTCGAACCAGCTGAGCAAGCGCTCACGAGCGGTGCGATTCTCGCCGGAAAAGATTGGCTCCCCGAGTTGGATTCGAACCAACGACCAAGTGATTAACAGTCACCTACTCTACCGCTGAGCTATCGGGGAGCATCCCTAGCGGGCAGGCGGGCTAGATAGCGGACACTTCCTTAAAGGCAAGTGCCCAAGCGACACAGGTGTTGGCGAAATGATCACGTCGCGAACTGCTCCATCGCGATCCGCTCGTCGAGCGCGTGCTCTGGGTCAAACAGCAACGTGAGGGACCGTTCGCGGTCCAGCCGAACTTCCACCCGAGCAACTTCTCGCACCTCGATCTGGTCAGCCACTGCGGACACCGGACGGTTCGCCGCCTCGAGGATCCGGAAGCATACGGCCGTATCGTCGGGCAGGATTGCACCAGACCAACGGCGGGGCCGGAACGGGCTGATGGGAGTCAATGCAAGCATTTTGGCCTGAAGCGGCAGGATGGGACCGCGTGCGGACAAGTTATAGGCCGTAGAGCCGGCAGGCGTCGCAACGAGTACGCCGTCGCAGGCGAGCTCAGGCAGCGCGACGCGCCCGTTGACGCTGATCTCGATCTTCGCGGTCTGTCGTGTTTCGCGAAGCAGCGACACCTCGTTGATCGCGGCGTGGACCGAAGTGTGGCCTGCGACGGTCGTGACGCGCATTTCGAGGGGCGCCACTCGGATCGCCTTCGCCGCTGCGATCCGCTCCTGCAGGCAGTCGATACGCCAGTCGTTCATAAGGAAGCCGACGGTGCCCCGGTTCATCCCGAACACTGGCTTCTGGACGTCGGTTTCCAGCATCCCGTGCAGCGTGCTCAGCATGAAGCCGTCACCGCCCAGCGCGACCAACACTTCCGCGTCGTCAGTCGAGGCGAACTCATATCGCTCGCGAAGGAGGGTTTCAGCGGCCGTTGCGGCCTCGGTATGCGATGACAGCAGGCCGATCCCGAGGCTGCGCAAATCCTGCCTCGCATTCCCTCGCGATTTGGGCGCATCCGCGTTCAACCGAAGTACCTCGCCAAAACCGTTTCTCCGACCCGGAACATAGGGCGCGAAGACGACCTCGTCACTGTGCCGTTTCGGGTCGGGCAACGAGGTGCCGCTTCCGGGTCCCCAAGGCGATCGTTAGACCTTCTCTGCATGCATGGGTGGGATACGATGTTTGAGTGGGGTAGGCGGGCGTCGGATCGGGCAACACCGACGTCCGCTGACCCGGTCCGCGACCTGATGCTCGAAGGCGCGATTGCGCACGAGCAGATCGAGGTCTTATTTCAGCCTTTGATCGAGCCGAGCACGGGCCGGATCGTCGGTGCCGAGGCGCTTGCGCGCTCGCCTGTCGTCACGTCTGCCGAGGCACTCTTCGCCCGCGCGTCAGCGGCGGGGCTCGACGAGCGATTGTCGCGGCTCGTCCAGCGCAAGGCGCTTCGCTGCGCGGCCGCTTGGGAAGGCCCCCTCAAGGACCTCAAGATCTCAATCAACCTCTTGCCGCAGGATCTGGCGCGCGAGAATTTCGAACAATGGTTTCTCGATGAGATTTCCACCGCCGGCATCGATCCGGCGCGCGTCACCGCCGAGATTACCGAAAGCGCGCTGCTCATCGACCAATCGGCCGTTGCCGACCGATTGGCGAGGCTGCGGGATATGGGCGTCACCATTGCAATCGACGATTTCGGCACCGGCTATGCGAGCCTGGCCTACCTCACGACGTTGCCGCTCGACATGCTGAAGATCGACCGTGGACTAATTACGCACATCGTTGGCGGGTCGCGCGACCGCATTGTGGTGAAGGCTATGATCCGCCTTGCCCGCGAGCTTGGGCTCAAGGTCGTCGTTGAAGGCGTGGAAAGCACGGCCCAGCTGGCCCTTCTCGCCGAATGGGGCTGCGACCTTTATCAGGGCTTCATCGGCGCCGGAGCACTGACGCACGAGGAACTGACGCGCTTTGTCGCGGCCGTGCAGGTCGAAGCTGCCGCCTAAGCCGGTTCCAGCTCTTTTTTCGCCGCTGCTTCGCCTGCGGCCAGCGTCCGCGCTAGGCCCCGTGACAGCTGCAATGCCCCGGTTAGCCGAGCGTCCGGAGTTGCCCAGTCGCGCGTGACCGCCAGCTTGCTGTCAGGCCGCAACTTCGCCGAACCCTTCAACCGGTCGATGTAGTCGAACAGACCTTTCAGATCGGGGTAGCCACCGTCGGCGAACGTCACGACGGCGCCCTTCGGCCCGGTGTCGAGCTTCGCGATCATCGCCTTGCGGCAATTCAGCTTCACCTCGACGATCTTCATCAGGTTGGCTGTTTCGGCCGGCAACGGCCCGAAACGGTCGATCAGCTCAGCGGCAAAAGCATCGATCGCGGGACGATCCTCGAGCTCGCCGAGGCGCCGGTACAGGCCCATGCGCAAGTCGAGATCGGGGACATATTCTTCCGGAATCATGATCGGCGCATCGACGCTGATTTGCGGCGTGAATTCCTCGGTGCGAGCGGATCCGCCGGCCTTGAGGTCGACGATCGCGTCCTCCAGCATGGACTGGTAGAGTTCGAATCCGACTTCCTTGATGTGACCAGACTGCTCGTCGCCGAGCAAATTGCCCGCGCCGCGGATGTCGAGGTCGTGGCTCGCAAGCTGGAAGCCGGCGCCGAGATTGTCGAGCTCGGATAAGACTTGCAGCCGCTTCTGTGCCGCTTCGGTGATCGACCGGTTCGCCGGCATCGTCAGGTAGGCATAAGCCCGCGTCTTCGACCGGCCCACGCGGCCGCGAAGCTGATACAGCTGCGCCAGACCGAAGCGGTCGGAGCGATAGACGATCAGCGTGTTCGCGCTCGGAATGTCGAGCCCACTTTCGACGATCGTCGTCGAGAGCAACACGTCATACTTGCGGTCGTAGAATGCGCTCATCTTCTGCTCGACCTCTGTCGGGCTCATCTGTCCGTGTGCGGTGACGAACTTCACCTCGGGCACCTGTTCGGTAAGCCACTCCTCCATGTCGGGAAGGTCGGCGACGCGCGGAACAACGAAGAAGCTCTGCCCGCCGCGATAATGTTCTCGAAGCAGGGCTTCGCGCAGCACGACGCCATCGAAGGGGGTCACGTACGTCCGCACAGCAAGTCGGTCGACCGGCGGGGTCTGGATGACGCTGAGATCGCGCAGGCCCGACATCGCCATTTGCAACGTGCGGGGAATTGGCGTTGCCGTCAGTGTCAGGACATGCACGTCCGCCTTGAGGGCCTTTAGCCTCTCCTTATGGGCCACGCCGAAGTGTTGTTCCTCATCGACGATGACGAGGCCCAGCCGCTTGAACTCCACGCTCTTGGCCAGGATGGCATGCGTGCCGATCACGATATCGATCGAGCCGTCGGCAAGTCCCTCCCTGGTCTTTTTCGCTTCGGCTGCGGGAACCAGGCGGGAAAGCCGGCCAATATTGATCGGAAAGCCCTGCAGCCGCTCGACGAAGTTCGAATAATGCTGCCGTGCCAGGAGTGTGGTCGGGCCGACCAGCGCGACCTGCTTGCCCGACATCGCCATGACGAACGCGGCCCGGAGCGCAACCTCGGTCTTACCGAACCCCACGTCGCCGCAGACGAGCCGATCCATCGGCTTGCCCGCTTCGAGGTCGCCCAGCACGTCTTCGATCGCGCGTTCCTGGTCGTCCGTCTCGTCGTATGGGAAGCGGTCGACAAATTGCGGGTAGCTGGCGTCGCGCTCAGCGATGACGCCGGCGCGCGTGGCACGAAGCGCCGCAGTCTTGATCAGCTCGCCCGCGATCTCACGGATCCGCTCCTTCATCCGAGATTTACGTCGCTGCCATGCTTCGCCGCCGAGGCTGTCGAGGTTCACGCCCTCGCTTTCGCTGCCGTAGCGCGTGAGGAGTTCGATGTTTTCGACGGGAACATAGAGCTTGTCGCCACGTGCATATTCGAGCGCCACGCAGTCGTGCGGCACCTTGCTGACCGGGATCTGCGTCAGCCCTTCGTAACGGCCAATGCCGTGGTCCTGGTGGACGACGAGGTCGCCCGGCGACAGCGACGCCAGCTCCTGAAGAAAAGCGTCCGCGGCCTTGCGGCGCTTGCGGCGGCGGACGAGCCGGTCGCCAAGCATGTCCTGCTCGGTCAGCACCGCGACGTCCGGCGTCGTAAAGCCATGCTCCAGCGGAAGAACCAGCAGCGCCGCCTGGCTCTTGGCGCCCAGAGCCTCCTGCCATGTATCGACCAGTTTGAGCGATTTCAGGCCATGATCTTCAAGCAGGCCGGCAAGGCGCTCCCGCGCCCCGCGCGTGTAGCTCGCCAAGATCACCTTATCCCCGGCCTTGCGCAGCTTTCCGACATGCGCGGTTACCGCTTCGTAGACGTTAGCTTGCTGCGCGCGCTCCGGCGCGAAGTCGCGAGCCGGCTCGACGCCGAAAGAGATGGTGTTCTTGGACTCAGGCTCGGGGAATGGCGAGGCGCGATGGATCGCGCGCTCGTCCACGATCGCATCCCAAGCGCCGTTCAAAACATACAAGCTGTCGGGCTCGAGCGGGCGATAGCTGCCCGGCTCCCCCTCCATCGCGCGGACGCGGTTCGCATGATAATCCTCGATCGCCTCCCGACGGCTTTCGATCGCCTTGTCGGCGCCGGTGTCGCGAACGACGATGTCATTCTCACCGAGGTGATCGAACAGGGTCGCCAGTTTCTCTTCGAGCAGCGGCAGCCAGTGCTCCATCCCGGCCAATCTGCGGCTTTCAGAAAGGGCCTGGTAGAGCGGGTCCTGCGTCGACGTCGCGCCGAATTTCTCACGATAGCGTGAGCGGAAGCGCTTGATGCTCTCCTCATCAAGGAGGGCTTCGGACGCCGGCATTAGGGTGAATGAGGTCGCCTTGTCCGTCGACCTTTGATCGGACGGATCGAAGCGGCGAAGACTGTCGATCTCGTCCCCGAAGAAATCGAGCCGCAACGCCTGCTCGGCACCTGCCGGGAAAACGTCGATCAGAGAGCCGCGAACAGCATATTCCCCATGCTCGGCGACCGTGTCCGCGCGTTGGTAGCCAAGCGCGTGCAACTGCTGGACGAGCGTCTCTCGCTTTATCTGGTCGCCCTCGGCGATTTTCCGCGTGAGCTGACGGACGCGAAAGGGTGTCAGGACACGCTGCGTCGCCGCGCTTGCAGTGACGACGAGTAACTGCGGCTTGTCGCGCTTCGCCTGCAGCGCATTCAGCGTAGCAAGACGCTCGGCCATGACGCGCAACGCCGGCGAAGCACGGTCGTAGGGGAGGCAGTCCCAGCCCGGCAGCGTCAGGACCTCAACTTCCGGAGCGAACAGCGGCACCGTCTCGGCCAGCGCTCTCATCGCGGCCTCATCAGCGGCGATAACTACCGCACGGCCACCCTTGCTGCCGCCATGCGCGGCGCGCGCGAGATCGGCCGCCAGCCACGGGAGAAAGCCCGCTGGCACGCCAGCAAGCGTCAGCGACTGATCGGCGCGGAGAACGCGCTGCAGCGGCTCCGTCACCGCGAAATCCGGATGTAATCGAGCGTCTTGAGCTGATCGATCATCGGACCAGAGAAGCGCTCCGGCGGCTCGGCGGTTCCGTGTGCCCAGGCCATGATGTCGACGTCCTGCTCTTCCAACATTGCCGAGAACAGGGCGCGCTGCTCGGCGCTCCACCATGCGTGGTTCGCGTCGAAATAGCCGCCCACGAGCATGTCGGCTTCACGCGTGCCGCGATGATGCGCGCGCCAATGCAGGCGCTTCAGTTCAGGGTCGGAGAGCATAGGTTCCATTTAGTAAGTCGACCGCGCCATTGCGAGCGCCGATTGCGCTGTTAACAACTGCGCATGCGTCCTGAAATTCTCAACCCGGTCTTCGCCGAAGTCGAGGTTCTGAAGGGCGTCGGGCCGCAGGTGTCCAAGCTTTTGAAGCGGCTCGACCTGACGCGCGTGATCGACGTGCTCTATCATCTACCGACGGGTGCGATCGAGCGGATACAGGTGCCGGCCGCTAGCCCTGCCTTGCTGGGGCACAATGTGATCCTCGAGCTTACGCCCTATCAGACGCGTGAGAGCCGGTCGGGCCGGGGGCCGATGCGCGTGTTCGCGTCGGATCCCGAAGGCAACACCATCAGCCTCATCTATTTCAACAATCCGGGCTGGGCGAAGCGGAGCCTGCCGATGGGCGAGAATCGGATCATATCCGGCAAGCTCGAGGCTTACGGTGACGAGTGGCAAATCATTCACCCTGAAGTCGCCGAGCCAGGGAAAGGACCGGCGCCGGCGCTGCGCGAGCCCGTTTATCCGCTAACCGAAGGGCTAACGAACCGGCGGATGGGCGAGCTGGCCGCGGCTGCGCTCGAACGCGCGCCGGAGCTGCCGGAATGGATTGAGCAGAGCCTTGCCGCGCGTGAATGCTGGAGCGCTTGGCGGACTTCGCTCGCGCTCATTCACCGCGAGCCCGGATCGGCCGACGCGCGGAAACGGCTCGCTTACGATGAGATCTTCGCCAATCAGCTCGCGTTGCTGTTGCTGCGCCAATCGCAACGGCGGCATCGAACTGTGCCCCTTCCCGGTACCGGTGAACTCACGGCAAAGCTGCGGCTCCCGTATCAATTGACGGGCGCGCAACGGCGCGTGGTTGGCGAGATTCATGGCGACATGGCGCAGTCGTCTTCGATGCTGCGGTTGCTCCAGGGCGATGTGGGGTCGGGCAAGACGCTGGTCGCGCTCCTGGCGATGCTCGCCGCGATCGAATCCGGCGCCCAGGCTGCGCTGCTAGCACCGACAGAAATCCTCGCGCGTCAGCACTTTGCGACCTTGCAGAAGCAGCTGGACAGCATCGGTGTTCGGGTCGCGATCCTGACCGGGCGGGAAAAGGGTCGCCCGCGCGAGAGCGTGTTGATGGGTTTGGCCGACGGCTCGATCGATATCCTGGTAGGTACGCACGCGATCTTTCAGGAGAAGGTGGCCTACAAGAACCTCGGGCTCGCAGTGATCGACGAACAGCATCGGTTCGGCGTCTCGCAGCGGCTGTTGCTGGCGTCTAAGGCGGAGCGGACCCCGCACCTGCTGGTCATGACCGCGACACCGATCCCGCGCACGCTAACGCTCACCCAATATGGCGAGATGGACGTAAGCCGGATCGATGAGATGCCGCCTGGCCGGACGCCGGTTGAGACGCGCGTGATCAGCGAGGAGCGGCTCGGGGAGGTCATCGATGGCGTGGGCCGCCATATCTCGAACGGAGGCCAAGCCTATTGGGTGTGCCCGCTTGTCGAAGAGAGCGAAAAGAGCGACGCAGCCGCTGCCGGCGAACGTGCGCGTCTGCTTCGCCAGCGGTTCGGCGAGGAGAAGATCGGCCTTGTCCATGGTCGCATGAAGGGGCCGGACAAGGACGCGGTCATGGGCCGCTTCGCATCGGGAGAACTGGCGGTGCTCGTTGCCACAACCGTTATCGAGGTTGGCGTCGACGTTCCGAACTCAACCTTGATGGTGGTGGAAGGAGCGGAGCGCTTCGGCCTCGCGCAGCTACATCAGCTTCGCGGTCGGGTGGGACGCGGAACGGGAAAAAGCACTTGTCTGCTCATCCGTGGGCAGACACTCACGGACGTCGGCCGCGCCCGGCTCGCGCTGATGCGGGAAACCAATGATGGCTTTCGCATCGCCGAGGAGGACCTGCGCCTGCGCGGCCCCGGCGAAATCCTCGGCACTCGCCAGTCAGGGGAGGAAGCCTTTCGTGTCGCCACGCCCGAAGACGTAGAGGCACTTGCGCCAATCGCCCAGAGCGACGCGCAGTTGCTTCTCGACCGGGACGGCGGCCTTGCTGGCCCGCGTGGGCAGGCAGCGAGGATCTGCCTTTATCTTTTCGAGCGCGACCAGGCCGTCGGGCTGATCAGGAGCGGCTAGCTGACGAGCAGGCCGTGCTTCTTCTTGCCCAGGCTGACTTTGACCGGGTTGCGCGGAACCGGGATGACAAGGAACGGGTCGCTGATCACCTGATCGTCGATCCTGACCGCACCCTCTGCAATCTTGCGCTTGGCTTCACCGTTCGACGCGCAGAACCCGAGGCCGGTGAGCGCTTCAAGGACGGACACGCTGGCGCCGGTTGTAAGCGTCGGCAGGTTGGCGCCCGCGCCGCCACCTTCGAAGGTCTCTCGCGCCGTGACCGCAGCGGCCTCCGCCGCCTGCTTGCCGTGTAGCATTGTCGTAGCTTCTGTCGCCAGCACGATCTTCGCCTGGTTGATCTCCGCGCCCGGAAGGCTCTCGAGCCGCGCTATCTCCTCCAGCGGCAGGTCGGTGTAGATGCGGAGAAACCGTCCGACGTCGGCATCGGCCGTGTTCCGCCAGAACTGCCAGTAATCGTAGGGGCTCAGAAGCTCCTCATTGAGCCACACGGCGCCCTGCGCCGTCTTGCCCATCTTGGCGCCATCCGCGGTGGTGATCAGCGGGCTTGTGACACCGTAGATTTCGGTCCCGTCGATGCGCCGCGCAAGCTCGATTCCGTTGACGATGTTGCCCCATTGATCCGATCCGCCGAGTTGCAGACGGCATCCGACACGCCGCGACAGTTCCATGAAGTCGTAGGCCTGGAGGATCATGTAATTGAATTCGAGGAAGGTCAGCGGCTGCTCACGGTCGAGCCGCAAGCGCACGCTGTCGAAGGTCAGCATCCGATTGATCGTAAAGTGCCGTCCGACCTCACGCAGGAATGGGATGTAGGACAGCTCGTCGAGCCAGTCGGCATTGTTGACCATGATGGCGTCGGTCGGGCCGTCGCCGAAGGTCAGGAAACGCTCGAAGACCTTGCGGATGCCGGCGATGTTGGCGTCGATTTCCTCGGTTGTAAGCAGCTTACGGCTCTCGTCCTTTCCGGAAGGATCGCCGACCTTGGTAGTTCCGCCGCCCATGAGCACGATCGGCTTGTGGCCGGCCTGCTGCATCCGGCGCAGGAGCATGATCTGGAACAGGCTTCCGACGTGGAGGCTGGAGGCCGTGGCGTCGAAACCAATGTAGCCGGGAACCACCTGACGATCGGCGAGGGCGTCGAGCGCTTCCGCGTCCGTCAACTGGTGGATGTAGCCGCGCTCGTCGAGGAGCTTAAGCAAAGAAGAGCGGAATTCGTTCATATTTGCCGCTTAGCCTGATGCTCGAGAGGCTGCTACTGCATGGGCATGCAATTCAACCTGGTGCCGCACCCGACGACACCTCCGGCGAACCCGCCCTTCGAAATTTGGGCAAGCGTCGACTATGCTGGGTCGCTTGGGACGGTGGCAACGGCGAACATCTGGTTCGGCGTTCGCGCGCCGGCCAGCCGCTTCGTCATTCCCGTCTCGGAGGAGCCGAAACGAGCCTCGGGCCTTTGGGAAACGACCTGCTTCGAGGCCTTCCTTCGGGACAACGGTGACGAAAGTTACCGCGAATGGAATTTTGCGCCGTCGGGCGATTGGGCGGCCTTCGACCTGACAGCCTACCGGGCGGGTCATTCCGATGCCGAGGTGGATCCAGCGCCCTACATCCGAATGGAAGACAACCTCACGTGGTGGGGGGTAGGTGCGACGATCACTGTTCCCGCCGAACGCACGTGGCTACTCGGCCTTGCCGCGGTTCTCGAGGAGCAGAACGGCACCAAATCGTATTGGGCGATCGCCCATCCTGAAGGCGAGAAGCCGGACTTCCACGACCCCGTTTGCTTCGCCGCGCACCTTCCCTAATCACGGGAGCATGACCTTATTCGGAATCGACCGGCTCCTCGACGAGCCGGAGCTTCGTCGTCCACTCGAAGGAAAGCGCGTTGCGCTTCTGGCGCATCCAGCATCCGTCACCCGCGATCTTACCCACAGTCTCGACGCATTATTCGCCGCCGGCCTGAATGTGTCGGCCGTCTTCGGCCCGCAGCACGGTGTTCGCGGGGACCTTCAGGACAATATGATGGAGTCGCCGGACTTCACCGACCCAATCTACAACGTGCCCGTCTTCAGCCTTTATGGTGAAGTGCGCCGCCCAACTGGCCAGTCGATGGGCACGTTCGACACGATCCTCGTCGACCTGCAGGATCTCGGCTGCCGCATCTATACCTACGTAACGACCTTGCTTTACGTGCTGGAAGCCGCCGCAGAGCACGGCAAAAGCGTTTGGGTTCTCGATCGCCCGAACCCTGCCGGCCGACCGGTCGAGGGCCTGATCCTACGCGAAGGCTGGGAGAGCTTCGTCGGCGCGGGGCCCATGCCGATGCGTCACGGCCTCACGCTGGGAGAACTTGGGCGCTGGTTCATCGATCATTTCATGCTCGACGTCGATTATCGGGTCATCGAGATGGAGGGCTGGCAGCCCGACGAGGCGCCGGGCTTCGGCTGGCCGCCCGAGCGCGTATGGATCAACCCAAGCCCAAATGCTGCCAACGTCAACATGGCGCGTGCTTATGCCGGCACCGTGATGCTGGAAGGGACGACCCTCAGCGAGGGCAGGGGCACGACCCGCCCGCTGGAGTTATTCGGTGCCCCGGACATCGATCCGATCAAGGTGATGGCCGAGATGGAGCGCGTGGCGCCGGATTGGCTTCGCGGCTGCAAGCTTCGCGACGTCTCATTCCAGCCGACGTTTCACAAGCATGCTGGTGAACTAAACCGCGGCGTCTTCATTCACGCCGAAGGCCAGTTCTACGACTATGATGCCTTTCGTCCGTGGCGGCTGCAGTCATTGGCCTTCAAGGCCATCCGCAACCTCTATCCGGCTTACGATCTGTGGCGCGACTTCCCGTACGAATATGAATTCGACAAGCTCGCGATCGACGTCATCAACGGTTCGTCGCTGCTTCGAGAATGGGTCGACGATCCCGAAGCGGCGCCTAGCGACCTGGACGCGATCACGGTGCCGGACGAGCAGGCCTGGGTCGAAGAGCGCAAGCCCTATCAGATTTACTAGCGCCATAAGCCGCTTGGTTAACGAAGAAGTAGGAGCTTCTCCGTATCCCGCTTCCGAATAGTTTCGGGAGCAGGGCGGTCGATGGCCACTCAGGGGATCGAGGAAGTCACTGAAAACGCAATTCGTGCCGTGGCCCGGGATTGCGGCTCTTTGTCGATGGAGTGCAGCGACGTCGCCGGATACGTCAAAGGCGTCAGCGAGCGCATCTCCGAACATATGAAGATGCTCGACCAGCTCGAGGAAGTGACTAGCCGCCTGCTCGGCGACCAGGCGCGCGTTTCCGATTCAACCGACGAGGCCCGGCTCCTCGCTGAGCAGGCCAAGGCGAAGCTCGATGCTGGTCGTGAGGCAATCGAAGGCACAATCGAGGGGTTCAAGGGGCTTACCGAACTTGTCGTTCAGCTCGGCGAGCGCATGGCCGGCTTCGCCTCGGCGATGAACCAGGTGCAGATGGTGTCGTCGACTATTGAGACGATTGCCCGCAAGACAAACATGCTGGCGTTGAACGCGACCATTGAGGCCGCTCGCGCCGGCGATGCCGGCCGCAGCTTCGCGGTCGTTGCCGCCGAGGTGAAGAAGCTCGCGCATGATACGCGTGCGGCGACGAGCCAGATTGCTTCGACGATCGGCGAGCTTACCCGTGAGGCGGGTGCCGTGACGACCGAGATCAAGACGGGCGTTGAGCGCAGCCGCGCTGCCCAGTCAGGCTTCGGCACCATCAGCGACACTGTCCGCGAGGTGAGCGAAATCGTCGGGATGGTCGACCGTCAGACCGAGGGTATCGCCCACTCGACCAGCATGATTCAGACCAGCGTGGACCGCGTGAAGGCCGGCCTTACCGACTTTGCCGGTGATGCCCGCGCCAACGGCAGCGAGCTGCTCACCGCGCAGAAGCGGCTGGCCCATCTTGAAATGCTGTCGAACACCATGCTCGACACGCTCGCGAACTCGGGCGCCGAGATTGACGACACGCCCTTCATCCTGAAGGCTCAGGAAGCCTGCCGGCAGGTTCAAGCCGCTATCGAGGCGGCGATCGACAAGGGCGAGCTCACGGTGGATGACGTTTTCGACCGCGACTACAAGGTGATCCCCGGCTCCAATCCAGTGCAGTATGAAGTTCGTTTCAATGATGCCGCCGACCACTACGTGCGGCCTGTCCTCGATCATACGAAGGGCGTCGATAACCGCATCATCGGCACCGCGATCGGTGACATGAACGGTTATTTGCCGACGCATTTGTCAGAGCGGAGCCACCCGCAGGGACCGGATCCGGTCTGGAACGACGAGCATTGCCGCAATCGTCGGATCATGATCGACGACCAGACCCGTACGGCGCTTGCCAGCGACCAGCCGGCGACACTCGCCACCTACCGGATGGAACTCGGCGACAAGAAAATCCCGGTGAAGAACATTTATGTTCCGCTGTGGGTCAAGGGCCGCCGCTGGGGCAATTTCGAGCTTGCGTACCGCGACGACTGAGGCTTTTCGTCCCACCCCGGGACGAGTGTTTGCGAAAGCTTACGCCGCCATAAACTTCGTCTTTACGCCCTTGCGTTAGGACGTGCCGAGTAAGGGTTCGCCTTATTCGAGCAGGGGAGAGGAATGGCGGTCAGCCGGTCGGTCAATCAGCAGCCGGTTAGCGTTGCCGAAGCGCAGCTTGCCCGCGTCGCGGGTGAGGGGTGTGTACGTCATCCTCACTTGAATAGTCTGCTCGAAGCTTCCGGACCGCACCTGGCCCGCGACTTGGCAGACGCCGTGCACCTGCTGTGCAGCCTTCATGGCCGTCACCCAGGCCTCATAGATATCGCGCTCCAACGCTGCCCGAAGGGCGAAGTTCGCAACTGGCTCGACCGCGCGAGCGAGTCCTTCGAGCGGGAGCGGCTATACCTTGTCCGTCTAACTTCCGCTGTCGGCCCGCTTCCGAGCACGCCAGGTGCGGCAGAAACCGAATCCAGCCTGCAGATGGCGCGCCATGCACTCGAGACGCTTGCCGGCTCAGAGCGTAACGGTTGCGCCGTGGGCGCGGCGACCGCGCTCGTCTGCGATTGGTGGCCAATCCGCCGGCTTCTTGACCGCGCCGCGGCTCGCGTCAGTCTAGAATGCCCCGCGCCATCGCTGCCCGACGAGGGCTCGGTCATTACCGCGATCCATCGGGCATCCGAAACGGCCGCGAGCGAGCGGGCGCTGGCCTTTGGCGGGGAGCAGCTACTTCTCCAGCACCGCGCTCTATTCGATCTTCTCGACGCCCGCGCAGCGGCCCGCGGCGACTTCTAAGCTTTACGCGGCGAGTTTCATCTCGTCGCGGTTGTCCACCGTCTGCGTTGGAGCGGCCTCAACCGCCGTCGGCGCCTCGGAAGAGCGATTCTTCGGAGAAACAACGCGTGACAGAAGCACGATGGCTCCCAAGGCGAAATAAGCGATGATCGCCCACATCGGGCTCCACAGCACGCTCGCGGCGAACGGAACGCGCAGGAGCACGGGGTTGAAGCCGAAGTCCTCGCCGATCGCTTCGCACACACCCAAAATGGTGTGCGAGCGAAGCGGAAGCGCGACGTGATTTTCCTGCACCGACATTTTCAAACTCCTTGGCGAAAATTCCTGCATTCTACTGAGCAAGAGCCGTGCCAATCTCAAAAAGACCCGTATTACAGGGCGTTGCTCGATCGTGGTGACGGCCATTTGGGACGGATCACCACGTCAGCAGCCAAAAAGTTGGGAATTTGCACCGCGTGCTGCAAGCGCGATATTGCAGTGCAACATTGATATTCGACGAACGGATGCAAATTTAGTACGGGGCGCGCCGCTTAGGCGCACTTTAGGAGCGGGATTCGTTACGATGATGCGGATCATGATGAAGTCGAAGATCCACCGTGCGACGGTGACTCAGGCCGATCTCGACTATGTCGGTTCGGTCACGCTGGACGCCGCGCTGATGGAAGCGGCCGACTTGCTCGAAGGCGAGCAAGTGGCGATCGTCGACATTACCAACGGCGCTCGTATCGAAACCTACGTGATCCCAGGTGAGCGCGGCAGCGGCGTTATCGGTATCAACGGCGCGGCGGCGCACCTTGTCCACCCGGGCGATCTCGTGATCATCATGAGTTATGCCGTGCTAGACGATGCGGAAGCGCGCGCGCTCGAGCCGCTCGTGGTGCATGTCGACGAGAGCAACCGTATCGTGAAGCTCGGCAGCGACCCGGCGGAGCCGGTGCCCGGCTCCAGCCAGAAGCGCGGCGACCTTATCGCCGCTTAATAGGCGCCGCGACCATTAGCCGCCACGGCAGCGGCAGGTAGTCCGTCGACATATAATAATAGAAGTTGCACTGGCCCGTCGGCGCGCGATTGACGCCCTTGGCGATACCGAGCGCGACGGAGCCAATGAACACTGGCCCGCCGCTGTCGCCGGGAATGCAGTTCGGCCCTCGCACGGTGATCCAGGTTGGCGAGCAGGGACCACCACATAGCGCGCCCGGCGGAGCATAATCGGTCAGCTCGACCTCCGCGCAGCTGTAGCCGGAGCTTTCACCGAAGTGGCAGACGAAGTCGCCCGCCCTAGTGCTGTCGCGGTTCCGCCAGGTGGTTACCCGCCGCAGTGAGTCGGCGCCCCGATCGGAATGAAATAGTGGTTCAGTCGCCTGATCGCTGAGGTTGATCTGCACATCCCGGTATCCAACGCCGTCTTGCTCGACGAAGGGCAGTGGCAAGTTCGTGCCTTCCGGATCGACGTAGGTTAGTTCATCGGGACAATGCGCGGCCGTGGCGATTCCCGTGCGAACGCCGTCGGTGACCACGAATGCGTCCGTGCAGACGTTCCGGCGCCCCGTTTCAGCGTTGAGCCCCTCGACGCGACCGCCACCGTCTACGCTCATATTTTGTTCGATAAGCTCATTCACCTGGACGCGAACCGGCACCCCGCCGAGTTGCTCTGCTCGAGCACGGATCGAATCGAGGCCGAACTTCTGCGCGTCAGCGCTCGTGACGAGGAGAACGATTTCACCGGTTCGCTGATCGTAACCGGCACCGCGCGCGCCGGGCAGCTCGGAACGAAGGTCGATCAGATGCTTGCGCAGCGCCATGATCGCCTGTTGCCGAGTCGCCTTTGCGCCCGTCGTGAAAACAATCGGCACGCCGTCCGCAACGCGGTCGGAAACGGGCTCATCGCCCGTTAGGAGCACGACGATCCGGTAATCTGGCGAATGCTGGATCGAAATGCCGGCCAGCCGCGAGGCGAATTCCTGCGCAATGGCGTCGGTCGCGGGCGCGCTGGCCTGCTGGCCCTGCAGCCTGCGCAATGCTTCATCGCCAAGCACGCGATAGTGCGCCGCATATTGTACGGCATCGTCTGCCAGCGCTTCTGCTTGCGTCTTCACAGGCTGCGCGCTCGCCGCGCTTGCCATGCCACACAGAACTAAGAGCAATTTTCGTCGCATTCGTCCCCATCTATGCGATTCGCGTGATAAACGCGCGCCGAACGACAGGAGCCCCACCATGCCGCAGGATGCCCCAGCCACGACAACCGAGACGTTCGACCTGACGCCGCCGACCGATGTCCAGCTACACGAGCTGGTGTCCGATCTCAGCGACGAAGAACGCCACGTCCTGTTGGAGCATGGCACCGAAGCGCCGTTTTGCGGTGTTTTCCTGAATGAGAAGCGGCCTGGCGTCTTCACTTGCCGCCTTTGCGGCCTCCCGCTCTTCCACGGCGGGACCAAGTTCGAGAGCGGCACGGGCTGGCCGAGCTTCACGACGCCATATGCCACCGATCACCTCAAATATATTCGCGATAACAGCTACGGCATGGTGCGCACGGAGATCGTCTGCAGCCGCTGCGGATCGCACCAGGGCCACGTCTTCCCGGACGGCCCGCCACCAACCGGTGAGCGCTATTGCATCAATTCCGTGAGTCTTGCGTTCACGCCACTTGGCGAGCCTCTGCCGAACAAGCTGGGGCGCGGCGCTCCCGAGGGCGAGCCCGCAACTTAAATCGCCTAATTCGGTTCTGAAATGTGAATTCGGGTCGCGGCATCGTGGCCGGTCGGAAACCTGCATCCGATTTCGGATCGTTACGGCTTACGACCGCGTTGTTCTGACCAAGAAACTGGAGCTTTGAGTGTCCGATAAGACAGAGAAAGCAAATCTCGGCGTAGATGGCCTCGACGATATAACCGTCGGCGGATTGTCGCGCGGGCGTCTGTTCCTGTTGGAAGGCAGCCCTGGTACCGGCAAAACCACGATCGCCACCCAATTTCTGATGGCAGGCGCCGCCGCCGGCGAGCGGGCGCTCTACATCACCCTATCGGAAACAGAAGACGAATTGCGTGCAGGCGCCGCCTCGCATGGCTGGTCGCTGGATGGCGTGGATATATTCGAGCTGGTTCCGCCGGAAAGCTTGCTGGACGAGGAACAGCAGCAGAGCCTGCTTTATTCCTCGGATCTCGAACTGGGAGAAACAACCCGCCGGATATTCGAAGCGTTCGAGAAGGTGAAGCCGACGCGCGTCGTCCTCGACAGCTTATCCGAGATCAGGCTGCTTGCGCAGTCGTCTCTACGGTACCGCCGCCAGATTCTGGCGCTGAAGCATTATTTCGCGCGCAGCGGCGCGACCGTTTTGATGCTCGATGACCTTTCGAGCGAGGCGAACGATCGGACGATGCACAGTGTGGCGCACGGCGTCATCCGGCTTGAAGAATTGTCTCCGGAGTATGGGGCTGAGCGCCGCCGCCTGAGAGTGATCAAATATCGTGGCCAGCGCTATCGCGGCGGCTACCATGACTTCTTGATTGCGACCGGCGGCGTTCGCGTGTTCCCGCGCCTGGTCGCGGCCGAGCATAAATCTCCCTTCCGGCGCGAAGTGCTTCAGTCGGAATCGCAAGAACTCAACGCCTTGCTCGGAAGCGGCATCGAGCGTGGTTCCAGCGTTCTGATCCTCGGCCCGGCCGGCACCGGCAAATCCTTGCTCGCGCTTACGTTCGTCGCTGGAGCCGTGAAGCGCGGCGAGAATGCCGCCATGTTCGTGTTCGACGAGGAATTGGGCCTGTTGAAGCAGCGAGCCAAAGGACTTGGGATCGATCTTCAGGCGCTGGTCGATTCTAAGAAGCTGGTGCTCGAGCAGATTGATGCGGCGGAGCTAACGCCTGGCGAATTGTCGCAGCGCGTCCGAACTTGCGTCGAGGAGCATAATGCCCGGACGGTCGTAATCGACAGCCTCAACGGGTATCAGGCGGCGATGCCCGGCGAACAGGCGCTCATCCTGCACATGCATGAGTTGCTGCAGTATCTGAATCGCCAAGGCGCCTCGACCTTCCTGACCGTCGCGCAGCACGGTTTGGTCGGTGACATGAAGTCGCCGGTCGACGTCACCTATCTCGCCGACACGGTGATCCTGCTCCGCTATTTCGAAGCGGTGGGCCGGGTTCGCCGTGCGATCTCTGTCATCAAGAAACGTACCGGCGCGCACGAGGATACAATCCGCGAGTATGTGATCGACAGTCGCGGGGTAACCCTCGGCGAGCCCCTAATCGGGTTCCAAGGCGTTCTTCGTGGGGTGCCTGAACTCGTCGATAACCGCGAGGTATTGCTGAAGTCGGCGGACGCGTGACGCGTTCGCTCTCCGATCGGGCGCTGGTCCTCGCGCCCCATGGCCGTGATGCTGCAATCGCTAGTTCGGTTCTCAACGAATCTGGGCTCGTTGCGGAGGTCGTCAAGGGCGTCCCGCGCCTGGTCCTGGAGCTTGGGCGAGGCGCCGGCTTGGGCGTGGTCGCTGAAGAGGCCTTCACCGATTCTGACCTCAAGGCACTCGCATCATGGATCGAGACGCAACCCGAGTGGTCAGATTTTCCTTTCGTTCTGCTTACGCGCCGCGGCGGAGGATTGGAGCGAAATCCAGAGGCCGGCCGGTTCCTGGAAATACTGGGCAACGTCACATTTCTCGAACGCCCATTCCATCCGACGACGCTCGTGAGCCTTTGCAAGTCCGCACTGCGCGTCCGGCACAGGCAGTATGACGCCCGCGCCAGGCTGGAGGAGCTGGATCGATTAACAAGCGACCTTCGCGAGCTCGCGGCGTCGCAGGACACGAAAATCAAGGATCGCACGCGCGACCTTGCCCAAGCCAACGACCGGCTCACCGCCGAAATTGCCGAGCGTGAGCGAGCGGAAGAGCGGCTTGTTCAGGCGCAAAAGATGGAGGCTGTCGGACAGCTCACCGGCGGTCTGGCGCATGACTTCAACAATTTGCTCACCGCTGTAGTCGGTTCGCTCGACCTGTTGCTTCGGCGAACGGACGATGAGCGGCTGCGGAAGCTGGCCCGCAATGCGCTGCAAGCAGCTGAAAGAGGGGCGCAGCTGACTTCCCAGCTACTGGCCTTTTCGAGGCGGCAACGGCTGCAGCCGACTCCGCTCAACCCTAACGACGTCATCAGCAATATGGGCGATCTCATGGCCCGGACGATCGGGCCGCACATTCGCATCGAGACCCGGCTCGATCCGCAGCTCTGGAATGCGCTGGCCGACAAGACACAAATCGAGGTCATTATTCTCAACCTCGCGCTCAACGCTCGTGACGCGATGCCGGCTGGCGGACGGCTGACAATCGCCACGGCTAACGTCGATCGCGTCCCGCTGGCGCTGTCTACAGACCTCGCGCCCGGCGAGTATGTGGCGATCATCGTGTCGGACACCGGAACCGGCATGTCAGCTGAGGTGAAGGCGAGAGCGTTCGAGCCGTTCTTTACGACGAAGGAACAGGGGCGCGGTACCGGCCTCGGCCTGTCGCAGCTCTACGGCTTCGCCAAGCAGTCGGGAGGCACTGCTCGCATCGAGAGTGCCGAGGGGCAGGGGACGACAGTCTCGATCTACCTGCCGCGGACTGACGCGATGATTGTTCAACCCGACGCCTGCCCCGCCAAGCCACCTCGGCGTGAGCGTTTGCAGGTGCTGCTCGTCGACGACGATGACGGTGTGCGGGAAGTCTGCGCCGCAATGCTCGAAGACATCGGCTGCATCGTCACCGCGGCGGCATCGGGTGAAGAGGCCTTGCGGCATCTATCCTCGGCCACGTTCAGTATCATGCTGACCGATATCGCCATGCCGGCAATGTCGGGCGTTGAACTCGCGCGACGAACTCGAGAGATTGCGCCGGACATGCCGGTCCTTTTTGCAAGTGGTTATGCCGACCTGCAGGCATTTGGTGAGTTGCTCAGCGAGGAGACGGTCGTCCGCAAACCCTATCGTCTGAGCGAACTTGCCGCCCGTCTCGAAGCGATGATCGATCAGCATCGCGCTGAGAATGTCGTGGAATTAAGGCCGCAATAGAGGGTGAGTTGTTGACCTTGCCCCGGTGAGGACCCGGTGCGAGCAACCGCGCCGATGGATGTCGCAACCGACCAATTGATCCGCGACGTGACGGAAGACGATGCCGAAGCGGTGCAGAAAATCTATGCGCACCACGTTCTGCACGGCACAGCCTCTTACGACTACGAACCACCTTCGGTCGAAGACACGCTCGCAAAGATCCGCAGGATCATGGCTCCGGGTTGGCCCTTCCTCGTCGCGGCGCGTGGAGACGACGTCGCCGGCTATTGTTACGCCACGCAGTTTCGCGATCGCGAGGGTTATCGCTTCACGTGCGAAAACAGCATTTATGTCCATCCGAACTGGCTCGGCCGCGGGGTGGGGAAGCAATTGCTCAAAGCGCTTTTGCCCCGCGCTTCGGCCTGCGGCTTCCGAACGATGATTGCCGTTATCGGCGGCGCGGAACCGGCCTCAATCGGTGTGCACGCATCATGCGGGTTCGAAGAAGTGGGAAGATTGAGGGCCGTGGGCTTCAAGCATGGGCGCTGGCTCGACAACGTCTACATGCAGCGCTCGCTGATGGATCAGGAATAACAGGAAGCCCTGCGCGGCCTCGGGAGCGGGGGAGTGGCGAACCGGGCCGCCGGCAGGGCTTCATACTCTGGTCCGCAGGGCTGCCGGAGCTCGCTAAAGATCAAGCGGCCCTGCTGAGTCGAAATTTACCGCGCGTGGGTTAGCGACAGGTCACCGGATAGGGTTAACGCCTATCGATGCGAGTCCGCAACGCTCGGAACTTCGCAGAACGTCTTGATGTTAATGGCCGTAAGTGTGGGGACGCTTGAAGGCGCGACCATGGAACGAGATGAGATACTAGAAAAGATCGAACGCTGCCGAAGATTGGCAAGCATGATGACAGACCACGAGGTCCGAAGCTCGCTTCAAGAACTCGCCGATGAGTATGAAGCAGAACTTCGAGATGGGCACGAAAGCTTCATGTTGAGACGAGCCGGTCGAAGAGCTTAACCCCCGTTGTGTCGCGTTGGTGACATGCGGCCATTGAAACGCGCCGTCCGATAATCAAGCGTGGAGCCGGGCCACCCTAGCCGCCTACCGCCCCCTGATGATTCGACCTGTTCTCCCGCCCTGTTCGGTGCGGGGCTGTACCTGCGCTGCCGGCGTTATCCTTAATGGGGCCCTTCTCTGTGGCGAACATGCCAAGGCCGCCCTGGACGAGCAGAAAAAACTGACTCGCAAAGACGGCAGTGCTGACAGTTCGACATAAGCCGTTTTCGTCTTATGCTCGGCGCCAAACATGGGGCCGTTCGACTATCTATTCAGCTTTTACGGGCTGTTGCTGGGCATTGCGGTGGCCAACGTTGCCATCGGGTTTGCCGACATGTGGCGCGACTGCGAGCGGATCAGGGTAGGGACTTGCCCGCCCTTAGTTGCTTCCAGTGTGCTTCTGGGCGGCATGAACGTGTGGCTGCAGATGTGGTACACCCGTCCCTACGTCTCGGTCGACGGGCTACAGATGCTAACGGCCGCAGCGGTTTCTCTGCCCTACGTCTTCGTCAGCCGAGCCATCTTCCCAGGCCGCGAGGATGATCAGGAACGGTCGCTTGAGGACCATTATCTTCGTCATCGCGAGCTGATCCTTTTCCTGCTTGCGGTCCCCATGATCTTTTCGATCGGGTCGCACATCCTGCTCGACCGGGTGCGCTACGATACGATCGAGCTCGCCTGGGTGGTGTCTCGCATCATTTTGCCGCTGGCGATGATTCCGTTCGCAAGTCGATGGGTGCAGCGGTCGGGCCTCGTTGGGCTCAATATGCTGCAGCTCATCGGGCTCGTCGAAGGTTTGTTTCGGTAGGGAAGGGGCAGATCAATGTTCGAAGGCTGGTCCGAGTTCTATCTGATGGCCGGCGGCGCCGCGGCGGTCCTTATCGGCCTAATCTTCGTCGTCATTAGCCTCATGCAGGATCGGTCTCGCTCAAGCGTGCTCGCCGGATCTCGACTTTACATGGGGCCCATTGTTCTGGGCGTCAGCTTCGTTCTAGCATTGAGCGCGGCCGCCCTGACGCCTAGCATCGATCCTGACGAGTTCGCCGCAATCGCAGGCCTCGTTGCGTTGTGGGGCCTGGTACGGGCCCTGATGTCGGTTGTCGGCATCGCCAGGCTTAAGGACGACGTCCATTGGACCGACGTCTGGTTCTACGGCGTTATTCCAGTCCTGCTCTATCTTGCGCTCGGCGTAGTTGCGCTGGCTTTCTGGGACGAGTGGCCGTGGGCGCACGACGGGCTTGCTGCCGTAGTCACCGCACTATTGCTTCTAGCGATCCGCAATGAATGGGACCTCATCACGTGGATCGCTCCACGGTCGGACAACCCCAACGAGTTCGGCGCGCGCTGACGCCCGCCTACAACAGCAATTAGAGGCCGGCGCGGTCATCCGTGCTGGAATAGGGCTGTTCCTGGACGCTCGTATCCACGTCGATGACTTTGTAGAGCGGGCAGCGCGCAAGAAGCCCCGTCACGACGAGCAAGGCGGCGATGACGCCGACGACGATGGCGGCGATGCCGGTCAGATATCCAAGGTAAACGACGACCGCGAGCGCGAGCCCGACGACGATTCGAACGACCCGATCTTCAGGTCCGACATTTCGTAGCATTTTCACTAACCCCACCTGTGTGAGCCCGAGTGTCAGGTCTTAGACTATAATTTCGGGAAACCAAGTTGGATTAAGCGCTGGAACCGCCCTCGGCCGGCATCCTGCGCTTCTGAAAACGACAGACCCAGATTATCGCTAGTTCCTGAGGCTATCCGGCACGACGCCGCCGTTTTCGGCAAGCTTCTGCATAACGGCCTTGTGGAGCGCGATATTCTCCTCGGCGCTGCCGTCGGCACCGACGTGCACGTTCAGCTCGTTGGCGAGTTCCTGGCGGGCCGCGAGGCTCGAATCCAGGTCGAGGAGCTTCAGCAAGTCCACGATCGACGACTGATAGTTGCCGCCTCCGCCCTTCATGGAGGCCATCTCGCTGAGCACCGCGCCGACATCGACCGACTGCGCCGCAGCTGCTGGGAGAGGCGCGGTCGTCGTGGCGCTATCCGGCGTGGGAGCGGACTGTGGGGGCGTGGCAGGTGCGGAAGTTTGATCCGGGGCGGCAAAAGCCGGCGAGCCATGATGGAAGATCTTGTTCATGATGTTGCCAAAAATACTCATCGCGACATCTCCTTGCCCGCCGCGCCATTAGCACGGCCTCGGAATTGGAACGAAGGCGCTGGCCATAAGCTCCGCCGAAAAGTCGCAGGAACGCAGAGTTGCGATGGGTCGTTGTGCCGCCAGTGAGGAGAGACGCCATGACCAGCAAATTTGCGATTGCGCTGTCGGCGAGTGTTCTGGCGCTTGCGGCATGCGGGAAGAAAGACACGACGGCCACCGACAATAGTGCCGTCGAAAATACGATGGCGGTGGACAACAGCCTTGGCGGCAATGCGGCGGAAACAATCGCTCCGCTGCCCAATTCCGCGCAGGGCTTCGCCAATACGGCGGCGGCGAGCGACAAATTTGAGATCGAAAGCTCGAAGCTGGCGGCCACCAATGGCCAGTCGGCGGCGGTAAAAGCCTTCGCTACGAAGATGATCACCGCGCATGAAGGTTCGACGGCAAAGTTGAAAACAACGGTCGCCGGCCTGTCTCCGGTGGTTACACCGGACGATACGCTCTCGGCCACGCAGCAGCAGGACCTGGACAATCTGAAGGGCCTGAACGGGACTGCTTTCGACACTGCCTATGCGGCAGCGCAGGTGAAAGCTCACGAAGACGCGCTGGCCGCGCTCAAGGCTTATTCGTCGGCGGGTGACACTCCGAAGCTCAAGGATTTCGCCAACGGACTGATCCCGAACGTGACTGCTCACCTGAATATGGCGAAGGGCCTGAAGTAGGGCTCCTTACGGTGCCGGCCGGCGCTGGCGCAGGACTTCGTAGGCCATGACGCCCGTGGCGACCGCAGCATTGAGGCTGTCGGCACGGCCGAGCATGGGGATCTTCACCAGCAGGTCGCACTGCTTTTCGTAATCTTCCGGCAGACCCTGCGCCTCGTTGCCTACCAAGATGAAGGTCGGGTCCTCGTAGCGAGGACTTCGGTAGTCGACATCCGTTTGAAGAGACGTTCCCACGAGCTGGCCCGGACCGGATCGCAGCCATTCAAGGAACTGCGGCCAGCGAGCTGCCGCGATCTGTTGCGTGAAGATTGCGCCCATCGATGCTCGGACGGCTTCGACCGAGAAGGGGTCCGCGCTTTCATCTACCAGGATAAGACCGCCGGCGCCCACCGCATCGCCTGTCCGAAGGATCGTCCCGATGTTGCCGGGATCGCGTAGTGATTGCGCCACTATCCAGATGGAGGACTTGGCACGATCGATGTGCTCCAGCGACGTGTCGGGCTGGCGATAGGCGCCCAGCAACATCTGCGGATTATCCTTGCCTGACATCTTTGAGAGGATGTCGGGCGTCGTCTCGATCGCTTCGCCGCCGGCGGCTTCGGTCGCGGCGATGATTTCGGCGGCAAGCGGATGCTTGGCGCCTTCGGCGGAGAAGGCGACAATTTCCGGAAGGCGGCCGCTGTCGCGCGCCTCCGTCAAGATGCGCAGACCTTCGGCAAGGAACATGCCTTCTTCGCGCCGCACCTTCTTCTCGCGAAGGGAGCGCAGCCGCTTGACGATCGAGTTGGAAAAAGCAGTGACCTGGCGGGGCATTATTCTTCCCCAAACCGCTCCTCGACGAGCTGCACGAGCTGCGCGAGTGCTTCCTCGGAGTTGTCGCCCTCGGCGTGGATGATGATCGAATCGCCGAGCGCCGCACCCAACATCATGAGGCCCATGATCGATGTGCCGCAGACACGGTGGCCATCCTTCTCGACTTCCACTTGGGCGGGCAGCTGGCTGGCGACGTTGACGAACTTGGCGCTCGCTCGGGCGTGAAGCCCGCGCTGGTTCGAGATTACGACCTCGCGGCTGACGGCAGTCAAGCCGCTGCTTCCCCGAGGATCTCCGAAGCGACCGAGATATATTTGCGTCCGGCTTCGCGGGCGGCGGCGACCGCGGCATGAACCGGCATGACCTTCCGCGCACCCTCCAGGCGGATCAGCATCGGTAGGTTCACGCCCGCGATGACCTCGATGTTCTCACTTTTCATCAGGCTGATGGCGAGGTTCGACGGCGTGCCGCCGAAGAGATCGGTGAGGATGATGACGCCCTGGCCCTGTTCGACACGCCCGATGGCCTCCGCAATGTCCTTGCGCCGCGCTTCCATATTGTCGTCGGGGCCGATGCAGATCGCCTCGATCGCATCCTGCGGCCCGACCACATGTTCCATCGCAGTGACGAACTCGGCCGCAAGCCGGCCGTGGGTCACCAGCACCAATCCAATCATTGATTCACTTCGCTTTCGCTCTCCGCGGTGCGTCCCATGGGCCGCTCACCCAGTTTATGCTCGATAAGGTCATTGGGCGGCGAGCTCAGGTCCCGGTGACGGATGTTGGGAGCGAGCCCAGCCCTCCGTAACCGTTCCGCCATCTCGACGGCCGCAGCGACCGAGCGGTGGCGTCCTCCAGTGCATCCGAACGCAACGGTCACGTAACTTTTTCCGGCGGTCCAGTAGCGAGGAATCCAATCGTTGAGAAGGGATTCGATACGGTCGAGCGCGTCGGCCCATTCAGGTTGCTGAGAGAGATAGTCCCGCACCGGAACATCCTCGCCGGTCAAAGGGCGAAGTTCGTCCACCCAATGGGGATTGGGAACGAAGCGCAGGTCGAAGACCAGGTCAGCAGTGCGCGAAATCCCTCGCGCGAATGAAAAGGAGGTTAGTGTCAGCACTGGCTGATCGTCGTCGTCGCCGTAACGAAGTCGCAGCTCGTCGCGCAGCTTGGCGGGACTCAGATCGGTCGTGTCTAGCACGGTGTCCGCCGCCGCCTTGAGCGGGAACGTCAGGCGCCGCTCACGTTGAATGCCGTCTTCGGCCGGCCGGTCAGGCGCAAGCGGGTGCAATCTGCGCGTGGCGTCGAAACGGCGAATGAGCTCGGGGCTTGCGCAATCGAGATAGAGGAGCTCCGGCGACACGCCGCTCATGGAGCGAATTAGGCCGGGAAGCGTCTCGGGGTCGAAGCCGCGGCTGCGACTATCCATTCCGACCGCCGCTGGAACGGTGCGGCATTCGCTCGCTCCATGCACGAAGCCGTCGAGCAGGTCGGTGGGAAGGTTGTCAACGACGTCCCAACCCATGTCCTCGAGCGCGTCGAGCACGGTGGACTTGCCCGCACCGGACATGCCCGTGACGAGCAGAAGGCGCGGCGATTGCCGCGCCCCGCCAATCAAAGCTTCGCGCCCATGCGATCAAGCGCCAGCGCCACCTTCGACGGCGCGGATGCCGTCATGGCGTCAATGCTGATCAGCGGAATCGAGACCCCGAGGATCGGACGTGACCGATTCTCATCGGGCAGCCGCATGATCTCGCTAGTGAGATCGACGAGTAGGCCGACCGGCACATTCGAGACCGTTTCCATCTCGACGATGCCAATGCCGCGGATTTCCAGCTTGCCGGCGATGTTGGGCGGCGCCGAGGCGACGAGGCGCTCTCCCTCGCGCTTCAAGAGTGTCTGGTCGTCGCTGACCAATGTGAAACCGCGGTCGAGAAGGCGCAGCGCAAGATCGGACTTTCCAGCACCTGAAGGTCCCAGGATGACCACGGCGCGTCCATCCAATGCGACGGTACTCGCATGAACGGTCTCGGCCGAAAGGCGCGGTCCTGCAATAGGCGGGGCCTGACCGATCATTCGCGGTCTGCCGCCGGCAAGCGAATGGTGAAGCGGGCGCCCGATGGCGCGTCGTCGCGGTCCTGCACGTCAATCTCTCCGTCGTGTCCTTCAACAATAGCGCGAGCGATCGCAAGGCCCAGCCCAGAATGGCGGCCGAACGCCTCACCCTCGGGGCGTACTGAATGGAAGCGGTTAAAGATGGCTTCACGCGCTTCAGGAGGAACGCCTGGACCTTCGTCCTCAATACGGATGCGCACTTCGTCTCCGACGCGCGCAGCGGCGATTTCGACCAGGCCGCCGGGTGGCGAGAAGCTGATTGCATTGTCGATGATGTTATTGATGGCACGGGCGAGACGGTCAGGCTTGCCCATGACCGCAGCGGTGTCCTTGCGCGGCCGTGCGAAGGCGATGCGGGCATCGCCGGTCTCCCGCCGGGCTTCCCAGCTGTGGACGAGCTGTTCAATCAGGGGCCCAAGATCGACTCGGTCGAAAGTCGCGCGAGCAAGTTCGGCGTCGGTGCGGGCGGCTTCGCTAATGTCATTGATCAGCCGGTCGAGGCGGCGAACATCCTCGCGCGCGATGAACATCAGGCGCTCGCGTAGATCGTCGCCTTCGACTCGCTCAAGCCCTTCGACCGCGGATCTGAGTGATGCGAGCGGGTTCTTGAGCTCGTGGGTCACGTCAGCCGCAAACGCTTCCATATTGTCGATCCGCTGGCGCAGAGACTGGCTCATATCCGAGACGGCCCGGGCCAGGAGACCGATTTCATCACTGCGCGAGGGCAGGCGAGGCACGCGCACTTCACGCGAACGGCCGAGGCGGACGCGATGCGCTGCAATCGCAAGCCGGCGCATTGGCCGTACAATGGTCCGGGCGAGGAAGATCGAGAGCAAAGCGGAAAGGATGATCACGCCAGCCATGGCGATCAGGATGCCGGCGCGCTGGCGCCGAATGGCGTGGGTGAAAGTCCTGTCGTTATTCGTCGCGAACAAGACTCCGCCGTCAAAAGGCACGGCGGCCGTGATGACAGGCGTCATGTCGGGTGCGTTGCGCAGCTTGGTTGTCGAACGATGCTGTTCTTTGGCGCGGACGGCCTCCGGCCAAGCCTGCAGTCGATCGACTTTGGGCTCCGTGTAGTCGGCAAGCGTGGGGGCGCCGACCAGGAAGTTGAAGCCTCGATCGAGTGCGCGGGCCGCATCCTTGGTCCAGGCCTGCGCGTGCGGATCCTGCAACTCATAGGTCGGTCCGGTCAGCTGCCAACTGTCAATCACGAGTCGCCCGTCCCCGCCATAAAGGCGGAGCCGATCACTGTTGGTCCGCGACACCGATGCGAGAACGTTCGGCCAGTCCGCGCGCGGCACATGAGCGAGAGCAGCAGCTGTCGTGGCTGTCTCAATGCGCGTTTGCTGGGTGCGTTCTTTCGTCAGCCGGTTGCGGAAGACGTCAAGATAGAGCGTGCTGAGGACAACGAGCACCAGCGTCAGCAGGTTAAGCGCGAGGATACGGTGACCCAGCGTCCACCGGCGCGACCAGCTCAATGCCAGATCGGCCTCGTCACTGTTCGTCGAATCGGTATCCGACGCCATAAAGGGTTTCGATTGCATCGAACTCCGGGGCCGCGGACCGGAATTTGCGCCGGATGCGCTTGATGTGGCTGTCGATGGTGCGGTCGTCGACATAAACGTCGTCATTATAGGCGACATCGAGCAGCTGATTGCGAGTCTTTACGACACCGGGCCTTTGCGCGAGCGATTCGAGGATCAGGAATTCAGTCACGGTAAGGCTGACATCCTTGCCGTCCCAACGGACCTTGTGGCGGGCCGGATCCATGGTCAGGCGCCCGCGCTCAAGCAGAGGTGCTTCTTCCTCGTCCGTCGCGACAGCTTCGCCTCGGGCAAGCTCTTGGCGGCGAAGGAGGGCTCGAATGCGCGCAATGAGCAGTCGCTGCGAAAAGGGCTTCGAAATATAGTCGTCTGCGCCCATCGCGAGGCCAAGTGCCTCATCCAATTCATCGTCTTTCGATGTCAGGAAGATGACAGGGATCGTGCTGAACTCTCGCACGCGGCGCAGCAACTCCATCCCATCCATCCCAGGCATCTTGATGTCGAATACGCCAAGGTCCGGCGGACTATCGGAGATAGCGCGCAGGGCGAGCGCCGGATCGGAATAGACCCGCGTCACGAAACCTTCCTGCTGGAGGGCGATCGATACCGATGTAAGGATATTCCGGTCGTCGTCGACCAGCGCGATCACTTGGCTCATTTGCCTGTTGCCTGTGTTTGCCGGTGGACGAGGGCGGATTAGCCAGCACCCTCCACGCAGGCAAGGCGAACCGATTTTTCCGTAGTGCCGACGCCAATGTGCAAGGCCGGGACATTGTTAGCGCTATCTTGACGCCAATGGCTTTGATTAGCCGCCATCCCGTTTTGACCGCGCGAGTTTTTCGGGGTTATAGGCGCCTGCATACGTATGCGGCGGCTGCCTTTTGGTCGCCGCCGTTCGAACATTTGAAAAGGGGTTTCGTGTGACTGACCGGGTTCCGCTCAGCGGCCTAGAATCGCAGCGTATCGCGACGGGCGCGGAAATCTATTGGAATCTGACGACCGCGCCGTTGGTCGAGCATGCGATTCGGCGCGGCGAGGGGCGTCTGACGAAGGACGGCGCGCTGTTGGTCGATACCGGCAAGTTCACGGGCCGCAGCGTCAAGGACAAGTTCGTCGTTCGCGACGCCACGACCGAGGACACGATCAACTGGGGCGCGATCAACCAGCCGATGTCGCCCGAGCACTGGGCCAATCTGAAGACTGATTTCCTTGCAGCACTGAAGGATCAGGACGAGCTTTACGTCGCCGACCTCTTCGGCGGTAGCCAGCCGGAATATCGAGTGAATGTGCGGGTCATCAATCAGATGGCATGGCACAACCTGTTCGTTCGTACCCTGCTCGTGCGACCGAAGGTTGACGAGCTTTCCGGGTTCATCCCCGAGTACACCATCATCAACTTGCCGAGCTTCAAGGCCGATCCGGCGCGGCACGGCAGCCGCAGCGACACTGTCATCGCGGTTAACCTGACCGAAAAGATGATCCTGATCGGCAACACCGAATATTCGGGCGAGATGAAGAAGGGGGTGTTCGGCCTCCTCAACTTCCTACTGCCGGCGGAAGGCGTGATGCCGATGCACTGTTCGGCCAACATCGGGGCCGACGGCAAGAGCGCAATTTTCTTCGGGTTGTCGGGCACCGGCAAGACCACGCTTTCGGCGGACGCCAGCCGCACGCTGATCGGTGACGACGAACATGGCTGGTCTGACACGGCGGTCTTCAACTTCGAAGGTGGCTGCTACGCGAAGATGATCAATCTCTCGGCGGAAGGCGAGCCGGAAATCTACGCGACGACCAAGATGTTCGGCACGATCCTTGAGAACGTGACGATGGACGGGGAGACGCGCGAACTCGACTTCACCGACGCCAGCAAGACCGAGAATACGCGCGGCGCCTATCCCATCGAGTTCATCCCGAACACGAGCGAAAAGAACCTCGGCCCGCCGCCGTCGACCATTATTTTCCTGACCGCGGACGCGTTTGGCGTGTTGCCGCCTATCGCACGGCTCACCCCGGATCAGGCGATGTATCACTTCCTTTCGGGCTACACCGCCAAGGTTGCCGGTACCGAGATCGGCGTGACCGAACCGACGGCGACGTTCAGCACCTGCTTCGGCGCGGCGTTCATGCCGCGCCCGCCGTCGGTCTACGGCAACCTGCTCAAGAAGCGCATTGCCGAAGGCGGCGCGGAATGCTGGCTGGTCAACACCGGGTGGACGGGCGGAAAGTACGGCGTCGGCAAGCGCATGCCGATCAAGGAGACGCGCGCGCTCCTCAACGCGGCGCTCGACGGCAGCTTGAACAATGCGGAGTTCCGCAAGGACCCGAACTTCGGCTTCGAAGTGCCGGTATCGGTTCCGGGCGTCGACACTTCAATTCTCGATCCGCGCGGTACCTGGGCTGACCCTGCGGAATATGACGCGACTGCGGCCAAGCTCGTCGACCTATTCGTCGAGAATTTCGCGCAATTCGCGGATCAAGTGGACGAGGGCGTGCGACAAGCCGCGCCAAAGGCCGCGCAACGACAAGCGCAGCAAGTCCCGACCCAAACCGCTGCTTAGGCCCGGTCTCTGATCGGGCCCTTCCACAAGGACCCGATCAATGACTGATTATTCCCCGAGGCTTTTCCATTCCGACGACGAGATCGAGCATCTCGGCGAAGGTCTCCTGGCGCGCACGCTTGAACGCGCTGAATGGACGCATGAGGCGCACTTAGCTGCCACGACCTACCTGCTGCTGAAACGACCCGACGTAGACCTCGACCGAGAGCTTCCAGGTCTCATCCGTCGCTTCAACGAGAGCGTCGGGGGCGTGAACAGCGATACGGAGGGCTATCACGAGACGATAACGCGTGCCTTCCTGAAGGGCGTGAGGCTGTTTCTCGCCGAAGCCGACAATCGCGAGCCGCTGCACGAACTGGTGAATGACCTTCTGCTCTCGCCGATGGGGCGACGCGATTGGCCGCTCCGCTTCTACTCCCGCGAACGGCTTTTCTCGGTCGATGCCAGGCGACATTTCATCGAGCCCGACCTCGCGGCTCTTCCTTAATAATGGTGCTCGATCAATCGGAGTTGGAACGTTGCGAGCCGACGGTATTTAGGCTCGCGTGAACGTCCAACAGGTGCAGGCGCCACTTCCGCAAAGTGCAGACGGATTACCGAAGCCGCGGCGCTATTGGTCGGCGGTCGCGATCTGGCTAGCGCTGGCAATGGCGGTGCTCGATGGCTCGATCGCCAATGTTGCGCTCCCTACAATTGCGCATGAGATCGGTGCATCGGCGGCAACATCGGTGTGGATCGTCAACGCCTATCAACTGACGATCACCATCCTGCTGCTTCCACTGGCGGCGCTCGGCGACCGTATCGGCTATCGCAAAGTCTACATTCCGGGGCTGGCGTTTTTCACATTGGGGTCCGTCGGCTGCGCCATGGCGCAGGGACTTGAAACCTTGATCCTCGCGCGCGTCTTTCAGGGGATTGGCGCCGCCTGCATCATGAGCATGAACGCCGCGCTGGTGCGCGCGACCTATCCCGCAAAGATGCTTGGGCGGGGGATTGGCTATAATGCGCTCGTCCTTTCAATGTCGGCCGCCGCAGGGCCAACATTGGCGGCGATCATTCTGAGTGTTGCGTCGTGGCCCTGGCTCTTCCTAATCAACCTGCCGATCGGTATTGCGGCTATCGCGGTTGGGATGAGGTCGCTGCCCCACGTAGAGGGCCACGGCCACCCGTTCGATTGGTTGGCGGCATTGCTGAGCGCAGCGATGATGGGCTGCACGGTCTTCGGCGCGGAGACGTTCACGCGTGAGAGCTTCGGGATTGGCGTTGCACTAGTCGCAATCGGCGTCGGTTCGGGGGCGCTTCTCGTCCGCCACGAATGGGGTAACCCCGCGCCCTTGTTCCCTGTCGACCTCCTCAAGATCCGGATATTCAGCATGTCGATCGCCACATCGACGGTGTCCTTCGCCGCGCAGATGTTGGCCTTCGTCACGCTGCCGTTCCTCTTCCAGTCTGTGCTTGGCCGGACGGCCTTCGAGACAGGGCTGCTGATGACTCCGTGGCCGCTCGCCCTGGGCGTCGTCGCGCCAATCGCTGGTCGGTTGGCCGACAAGGTGAGGGCAGGGCTGATCGGCGCCATCGGGCTTACGATCTTCGCCTTTGGCCTGTTCATGCTCTCACGTCTCGGCACGGAGCCGAGCACGCTTGATATCATCTGGCGCATGGCCATTTGCGGCATCGGCTTCGGGCTGTTCCAGTCGCCGAACAACCGCACGATCGTCAGCGCGGCGCCAAGGAGCAGGTCTGGCGCGGCGGGCGGCATGCTTGCCACGGCACGCCTGCTCGGCCAGACGACGGGCGCAGTGGCGGTCGGCGCTGCGTTCCACTTGGCCGGCGTGCGCGTCGGTCCTGGGTTGCTTGCGGCTTCAGCAGTTGCCGCCGTGATCGCCGCAGGGCTCAGCTTGATGAGGCTTCGTTCCCCGCGGACCACCCATCGTCCTGAAGCTGGCGCACCTCTTCTCGACTAGTGGGCCTTTCCAGCGCCTCGAGTGCAAGGCATGCATTGCCGATGCGTTCGCTTGCTTTTCTCGCCGCCGCCTCTGTTAGCGTAGCTGCACATCCATTCGAGCCGCCGGCTTCTGGCTCACGCACGGTCTACCGGCACGCGACGCTCATCGATGGCGTTTCGACCGAGGTCCAGCGCGACATTGCGGTTGTTACCGACGGCGAGCGAATCGTCGCGGTGGTGCCCGATGCGGCGCTTACGACGACGCAGCTTACCGGCGCCAAATCGGTCGATCTGGCCGGCCGCTACCTGCTGCCGGGCTACGTAGATACACACCAGCATATCGCGACTCCGCCGGATCGCACCGATGCCGAAGCGCGGCTGAAGCGCGACATCTACAGCGGCATCACCGCGACCCGTGACATGGCCGACGACCTCCGCCACGTCGGCGACATAGCCCGCGCCGCGCGCGTCGGCGAGATTGCCTCGCCCGACATCTATTACGCCGCGCTGATGGCCGGCCCGAGCTTCTTCGATGACCCACGAACGCAGGCGATCGCTGAGGGAGCTGTCGCCGGAAAGGTGCCGTGGGAGCAGTCTGTGGACGCGAGCACCGACCTGTCGCTCGCCGTTGCGCAGGCCAAAGGCACCTATGCCACGGCGGTCAAGATCTACGCCAACCTACCCGGCGGCCAGGTCGGCCGCATCACAAACGAAGCTCATCGGCAGGGCATGCGCGTTTGGGCGCATGGAATGGTTTTCCCTGCAACACCCGTTGAGGTTGTCGATGCCGGCGTCGATACGGTCTCGCACAGCTGTTACCTTGCCTATCAGGCAATGGAGACGCGGCCTGAGGCCTACCAGAAACGCTTCCCGGTCGATGCCGCGCTTTTTGCTAACGATAATCCGGCAATGGCGGCGCTCTTCGCCGATATGAAGCATCGTGGCACGATTCTCGATGCGACGGTGCACGTTTATCGAGAGGTTGAGGCAGCGGCGCGCAAGTCCGGCAAGCCGCCACTCTGCACCGTGGCGCTGGCGGGTAGGCTTACCAACCAGGCCTATCGCCTCGGCGTTCGCATCTCGACCGGAACGGATGGCGACACGCCGCTAAGCGACCCACTGCCGTCCCTGTTCGACGAGTTCGAACTGCTCGCGCGCGAAGCGAAGATGAGGCCGATTGATGTGATCCGCGCGGCCACGATCAACGGCGCCGCGGCAGCCGGTCAGGACAAGGACATGGGCTCGATTGACGTCGGGAAGCTGGCCAACATGGTCGTGCTCTCAGGCAATCCAATCGACGACGTCACCGCACTTCGCTCCGTCGCCATGACCGTGAAACGCGGCCGTCAGTTCATCCGTGCCGACTACCGTCCCGCGAAATAGCTAGGCCACCTTCGTCCGCGCGATGTAATCGTCGATGTTGCGCGCGAGCACGTCCATGGGGACATTGCCGCCCAGAACCACCGCATCGTCGTATGCGCGCAGGTCGTACTTTGCGCCCAGCTCGGCCTTCGCCTTGTTGCGGAGACGATCGATCGTGCTTTGGCCGACCTTGTAGCCGCAGGCCTGGCCTGGCCAGCTGCAGTAGCGGTCGACTTCGCTGGCTACCTCCATCGGGTTCGAGCCATTCTTCTGGACGAAGAAGTCCACGCCCTGCTGGCGCGTCCAGCGCTTGGCGTGGAGGCCGCTGTCGACGACGAGGCGGCAGCAGCGGAAGGCGATCGACTGAAGGTAACCGAGGCGGCCGACCGGGAAGTCGTCGTACACGCCAAGCTCGTCCACCAGCTGCTCCGCGTAGAGCGCCCAGCCTTCGGAATATGCGTTGAAGGCGAGGAGAGTGCGGATGAGTGGCAGCTTGTTCGCATATTCGCCCTGCCAGACGTGCCCCGGGATTGCCTCGTGCGCCGCGAGGTCGGGCAGGCTGTACTTGCTGTGTAGGTCGGTTGAGCGAAGGTTGATCCAGAATTTCCCGGGGATCTTGCCGTCGATCGAGCCGGCGCCGCCGTACGCACCGGGTGCTCCAGGCTCCTGTTCCGGCGACATGCGGCGGACCTCGAGATGGCCCGGAACCATCGTGTTGAACGCGCGGGGAAGCACGGCGCGGATCTTCGCGATGCGCTCGGCGATATAAGTCTTGATCTCCTCGCGGCCCTTGTCGCCTTCGCTGAATTTGTAGCGCGGATCCTTGGCCAACGCCTGCATGCGTTCGCCGACCGTGCCTTGAGTGTAGCCGATCGACCTGAGGATCGGATCCATCCGGCCCTGCAGCTCGGCGAGCTGCTCGAGGCCCATCTGGTGGACCTCGTCAGGCGTCATGTTGGTCGTAGTCGAGGCCTTGAGCGCCCAACGATAATATTCGTCGCCATGCGGCCGCGACCACATTCCGGCGATATCGGTGGCCTTCAGGCGCTCGGCCCTGAGTTCATCGATCTGGCGCTGGAGCGCGGGCACTGCGGCCGACGTGGCGATCTTGCGCGCACGGGCTTCCCAATCGCCGGGGATGCCCTTCTCCTTGGTGCGGCGCGTGATCGATTCGACGAGCGTCCCGCCTTCCTTGGTGCTCTTTAGCGAGATGGCGAGCTGGTCGAGCGTCTTGTCGATGAGGAAGTTGGGCGGGACGAGGCCTTTGCCGCGGGCTGCCCTCATTCGTGCGAGCTCGCCGTCAAGCTGACCCGGATATTGGGCGAGGCGCGCAAGGTAAGCCTCGGCGTCCGAGCGACTCTCGATCGGATGATCAGTATCGAGGAACTGCGGCGTGTCGATGTACGCGCCGACATTCTGGATTACGACGTACGGCGTGTTCCGCCAGCCGCCGACGGCGACGTCGCCGTACGGAAGGGCGAAACCCTCGAGCGCAGTCGTGTAGGCGCTGCGGACAACCTCGACGCTCGTGCGGACGGGGAAGCTCAGCTTGCTGGTGTCGATTGCCTTTGCGCGGGCGAGGTCCGCCTTGAGCGTTGCCGCCACCTTATACTGTCCTACCGCTGTGCGGTCGCCAAGCTTGGAGCGAAGGTAAGCCCGCTTGGCGGTGTCGACACCCAGTGATGTCGCGCCTTCTGGATTCAGGCGCAGCAAGTTCTCGCCGATCGAGTCGAGAAGAGCGCTCGCTGGTGCGTCCGTGGCGGGAGCGGCCCATGCCGGCGTTGCCTTCGCGATAAGAGGCATAGCAGCGGAGGCGGCAAACGCAGCAATGGTCTCGCGGCGGGTAAGCTCAAATGTGGGCAAATCGAGAACTCCGGTCAGGCGGGCGGAAGCGGACGTTCGGCTTCCACCTTGAGGCAATTGCCGTCAACGCCGGTGATGCGAACCCGATCGCCTGCGGTGGCAGGGCCGCCACGAGCGCTCCATTCGCTGTCCCCGACACGGACGCGGCCGCCATGGTCGTCGACGTCGCTGACGACGGTCACCACCTTTCCGACAAGCCGCCCCGCCCGGTCGTTCAAGAGCGGATCGTCGCTGTCATGATGCCGGTTCGCGTAGAAGCGGCGGCCGATCAGCACGGCAAGCAAGGCATACAGCGCGAAAAGTGCCAGTTGTGGAACCGTGCCGAGGCCGAAGAGCAACGTGAACAGGCCGGCGGCCATCGCCGCGGCACCGATGAACACCAGGAAGAAGCCTGGTGCGATAACCTCGGCGATCAGCAATATTACGCCGCCGATCAGCCAGGCCCAGCCGGGTTCGATATTCATGCCGGTCACGGATTGCTGCTGGGCACCGTCGGGGCGGTCTTGTTCTTCGACGAAGGCTTGGGCGCAGAGTCATTGCCGAACGCGACTTTCGCCAGCTCCCCAATGCCGCCCAGCGTCCCGATCAGTTGCGTTGCTTCGACTGGGAACAGGATCGTCTTTGCGTTCGGCGAGCGGGCGAACTCGGCGACGGCTTCGACATATTTCTGCGCGATGAAATAGTTGATTGCCTGCGAACTGCCGGATTCGATCGCGTCGCTGACCGCCTTGGTCGCGCTCGCTTCGGCCTGCGCTGCCCGTTCGCGCGCTTCGGCTTCGCGAAAGGCGGCCTCGCGAGAACCTTCGGCGGAAAGGATCGCCGACTGCTTCTCGCCCTCGGCCCGAAGGATTGCGGATTGGCGCGAACCTTCGGCTTCGAGGATGACGGCGCGCTTCTCGCGCTCCGCCTTCATCTGACGTGTCATTGCGTTGACGATGTCCTGCGGCGGACGAATGTCGCGAAGCTCGACCCGGGTGATTTTCACGCCCCAATTCTCTGTGGCGTTATCGACGACGGCGAGGAGGCGAGTGTTGATCTCGTCGCGCTTCGACAAGGTCTCGTCGAGGTCCATCGAACCCATCACGGTGCGCAGGTTAGTGGTCGAAAGCGCCATGATCGCGAGGTAGAGATCGCTGACCTCATAGGCAGCCTTGGCGGCGTCGAGCACCTGGAAGAACACGACGCCGTCGACGGCGACCATCGCATTGTCCTTGGTGATGATTTCCTGGCCCGGGATGTCGAGCACTTGCTCCATCATGTTGATGCGGTGGCCGACGCGATAAAAGAATGGCGTCACGTAGTTGAAGCCCGGCTCGGCAACGCGGACGAAGCGGCCGAAATGCTCGATGGTGTAGCGATAGCCCTGACGGACGATCTTCACGCCCATCATCACGAACAAAAGCGCCAGAACTGCCAGCGCGGTCATGAAAATCGTCAGCATTCTTCTTCCCCGGTGTACCCTATTCGAGGCATGATGCGACGGTGATGGCGGCAGCGGAAGAGAAAAGCGACAAGGGCATCGACCTGTTCGCCGTGCGGTCGATCCTGTTCCTGCCGGCGTCGAACGAGCGGGCAATTGCGAAGGCGCGTGACGCCAGCGCGGATCTCGTGGTGCTCGACCTCGAAGATGCGGTGAAGCCGGCCGACAAACGGAATGCGCGCGATGCCGCAGTCGCCGCGGTAGCGTCCGGTTGGCGGATGCCTGTGGCGATTCGGATAAACGCTATCGGTACCGAATGGCACTCATTGGATCTCGATGCGGTCGCGCGCGCCAAGTGCGATCTGGTCGTCATCCCGCGAGCGATCTCGGCGCATCTGGTGCACGGCGTCGCGGAAGCTGTGGCTAAGCCGGCGCTTGCAATGATCGAGACGGCCGCTGGCGTTCTGGCGGCGGCGCAGATTGCCGGCGCTAGCGTCGGTCTGATCGCCGGGACCAACGACCTTCGTTCGGATCTGCGCCTGCCTCTGGACGCAACGCGCGCACCCATCTCAGCTTCTCTGCAGATGATTGTCCTGGCAGCCCGTGCCGCCGGCATTGCGGCGTTCGACGGTGTGTTCAACCGCCTCGATGATCCCGAGGGCTTCATGCGGGAGGCCAAGGAAGGGCGCGATCTTGGTTTCGACGGCAAGAGCCTGATCCATCCGAATCAGATCGAGCCTTGTCACCGCGCCTTCGCGCCGAGCGCCGCCGAGATCGAACGCGCGCGCGCGCTTGTCGACGCGTTTAAGGGCGGCGCGGAGCGCTTCGGCAATGAGATGATCGAGCGCATGCATGTTCAGGATGCCGAGCGGGTGCTGGAGCGCGCGGGTGGCTAGCCTCTTGGCGAATCAGGTCTGGCCTGCCATGGGCCGATATGGCCCAACTCAACGACGCCAATGACATCCCGCTCGGACTGACGTTCGACGATGTCCTCTTGCAACCGCTCGAATCCTCCGTCCTGCCCAGCCAGGCGCAAACTCAGACCCGCGTATCCCGCGAGATCCCGCTAAACATCCCGATCCTTTCGTCCGCGATGGATACAGTGACCGAGGCCGACATGGCGATCGCCATGGCGCAGCTCGGCGGCATCGGCGTTCTTCACCGCAACATGACCCCGGAGGAGCAAGCTGCTGCGGTCCGCCAAGTGAAGCGCTTCGAAAGCGGCATGGTCGTCAACCCAACCACCATGACACCTGACCAGACCCTCGCCGAAGCGCTGGAGCTGATGAAGCTTAATCGCATCAGCGGCGTGCCCATCGTCGACAAGAAGGGCAAGCTTTGCGGCATTCTCACCAACCGCGACGTCCGCTTCGCCGAGAACCCGCGTCAACCGGTCAGCGAATTGATGACCAAGGACAATCTCGCGACTGTCGGCCTCGGCACGAGTCAGGAAGTTGCCCGTCGGATCCTCCATGATCGACGCATCGAGAAGCTTCTTGTGGTAGATGAGCAGGACCATCTGGTGGGCCTGATCACGGTCAAGGATATCGAGAAGGCCGTCGCGACGCCGCACGCGACCAAGGATGTGGAAGGACGGCTCCGTGTCGCCGCCGCGACCACGGTGGGTGATGCAGGCTTTGCGAGGTCGGAAGCGTTGATCGAGGCGGGCTGTGATTGCATCGTCATCGACACCGCGCATGGCCACAATATTGAGGTAGCGAAGGCAGTGGAGCGCGTGAAGATGCTCTCCAACTCGGCGCAGGTGGTCGCTGGCAATGTAGCGACCTACGACGCGGCGAAGGCGCTGGTTGATGCTGGTGCCGATGCAATCAAGGTTGGCATTGGCCCGGGCTCGATCTGCACTACGCGGATCGTGGCCGGCGTCGGCGTTCCCCAATTGACTGCCATCATGGAGTCAGCGCGGGCGGCGAACGGCGTTCCGGTGATCGCCGACGGCGGCATTCGCACCAGCGGCGACATTGCCAAGGCGCTCGCCGCCGGCGCGTCGAGTGTGATGGTCGGCTCGCTCTTGGCCGGCACCGAAGAGGCGCCGGGCGAAACGTTCCTTTACCAGGGACGGTCGTACAAATCGTACCGCGGCATGGGCTCGGTGGGTGCGATGGCACGTGGTTCGGCGGATCGCTACTTCCAGCAGGATATCCGCGACCATCTCAAACTGGTGCCGGAAGGCATCGAGGGGCAAGTGCCGTACAAGGGGCCCGTGCGCGAAATCATTCACCAGCTGGTTGGGGGCGTGAAGGCGGCGATGGGTTACACGGGCTCGGAGACAATCCGCGACCTCCAGACCCGAGCACGCTTCGTCCGCATCACCAATGCCGGCCTGTCGGAAAGCCACGTGCACGACGTCACCATCACGCGCGAGGCGCCGAACTATCCGACGCGCTAGACCATGACTCCCGCCGCCCGGCTGCAAGCCGCGAGCGAGATCCTCGACGCGGTTATCGCTTCCGCTCGAGACGATGGCCCGCCGGCCGACGCCATCGTCACCCGCTACTTTAAGACTCGGCGCTATGCCGGATCGAAGGATCGCCGCGCGGTTCGGGAACTCGTCTTTCGGGCCATACGGAGAACCGGCGAACGGCCGGACAGCGGTCGCGCCGCGATTATCGGACTCGCCGAGGGCGATGAGGCACTTGCTGCAATGTTCGGCGAGCCACGCGGGCCGGAGCCTAGAACGCCCGGTGAGGCAGCCTCATCCTCATCGCTTCTGCCGAGCTGGGTGATCGCGGAGCTATCGCCGTTGGTTAGGGAGACAGAATTTCCTGCGCTCCTCGAGCGCGCTCCATTGGACCTGCGGGTCAATGTCGCACGGACGTCGAGAGACGCTATTTTGGAAGGCTTCCCCGAAGGCACAGCGACGCCCCTGAGCCCATGGGGAATTCGGCTGGCGGCTGACAGCCGGGTCGACGACCACCCTGCGTTCGCCGGGGGCCTGGTCGAGGTTCAGGATGAGGGGAGCCAACTGATCGCGCTGGCTTGCGGCGCGCGCTCCGGTGAAACCATCCTTGACCTGTGCGCTGGGGCAGGCGGCAAATCACTCGCGCTGGCGGCCGCTGCGCCGGGAGCGCGGATCCTTGCTGCCGACAGCAATCGAATGCGCCTGTCAAAGTTGCCTCCAAGGGCCGAGCGTGCCGGCGCGACGATCGAAACCCGTTTGCTCAACCCCCCGAAGGAGCTCGATGAACTCGCCGAGTGGCGCAATCAGACCGACCTCGTCCTGGTCGATGCGCCTTGTTCCGGAAGCGGCACGTCGCGCCGCAATCCCGAAGGGCGCTGGAGGATCACGCCCGATCGGCTCGACCGAGTCGTCGCCCTGCAAGAGGGCCTGCTCGACATCGCTGCCGAGCTAGTACGGCCCGGCGGACGGCTCGTATATGCCGTCTGCTCCCTTCTGTCCCGTGAAGGGGCAGGACAGATTGATCGCTTCCTGGTGCGTCATTCATCGTGGATTAGTGAGGATGTCCCCATTGCTGGTGGACGCCGCGATGGCACGGGCACATTATTGACGCCCGGTCATGACGGCACCGACGGCTTTTTCGTCGCGCGGCTCGGGCGTCCGTGCTAGGCGACGGGTCGAAGTGGAGGAATTGATGCGCTTTTTGCCACATCTCGTTCTTGCCGGTCTTGCAGGCGTCGCGTTCGCCGCCGCACCGGTGACGGGCCAGCGCGCAGACGATCAAATCCAGCCGAAGTCGGTTGAGCTTCAGCGCCAGGCGAAGGGGCTGATGTCTGCCGGCAAGCTGGAGCAGGCCGAGGACGCGCTCGAAACCGCGCTCGCCGTCGATCCTCGCAATCGGGGCGCATTCGTCGATCTCGCGCGCGTTGCCGAGAAACAGCATCTGTATGGCAAGGCCATTCGGATGACGAACAAGGCGCTGCTGCTCGAGCCGAACGATCCTGACGCGATTGCGGTCCAGGGCGAAGCGATGGTCGAGATGGGCGCCACTGCTCGCGCTCAGGCCAACCTGCAGAAGCTGCAGACGATTTGCGGCGCCAAGCCGTGCCCGCAGATGGCGCAGTTGTCGGCGGCGATCACGCGCGGCCCGACCGTCGCGTCGGCCAAGGCGCCGGCGACGCCAAAGTCGAACTAACTGAGCGCTCGCGCGAGTTCGATATACTCCTGAACGCTAAGCGTTTCGGCGCGGCGTTGAAGGTCGATCCCAAGCTGCTCAGCTGCTTCGGCTGCTCCCGGCATGGATTTCAGGCTTGACCGCAGCATCTTCCGGCGCTGGCCGAAAGCGGACTGAGTAAGGCTTTCCATGATGCTTGGATCGACGCCGGCTGGCGCTTTGGCGGGCACGATGTGCACGACGGCAGAGGTCACTTTTGGCGGCGGCACGAAGGCCGAGCGATTCACGTTCATCGCGATGCGCGCCTTCGAGCGCCATTGCGCTGCGACAGACAGGCGGCCGTAGGCGCTGCTACCGGGCAGGGCGACCAGGCGTTCGGCAACTTCCTTCTGGAACATCAGGGTGAGGGAGCGCCACCACGGCGGCCACGCGCCGCTCAGCCAGTTCATCAGCAACGCGGTGCCGACATTGTAAGGAAGGTTGGCGACGACGTGTGCACCGTCGCCCGCGACCGCTGGCTCGTCGATCTCAAGCGCGTCGCCCTCAATTAGGCGAAGGCGGTCGCCGAACTCGGCCTGAAGTTCCGCAAGCGCAGGGATGCAGCGACGATCTCGCTCGACGGCGGTGACGGAAGCTCCGGCGTCGAGGAGCGCGCGGGTCAGGCCTCCCGGGCCGGGCCCGACTTCATAGACGGTCTGGCCTTCCAGCGAGCCGGGGATCGCCGCGATGCGCGCGAGAAGCTGCCGATCGAGGATGAAATTCTGCCCGAGGGCCTTGCTGGCGCCGAGGCCGTGGCGGGCAATGACCTCGCGAAGTGGTTCCGGCGCGTTCAAGGCGCCTCAGTTCGGATCATCGCACATTGGGCAGCCATGCGGATCGCCGCGGCCATCGGCCGCGGGTCGGCGCGATCCTGACCGGCGATATCGAATGCGGTCCCGTGGTCCGGCGCGGTGCGAACGATGGGCAGGCCGAGCGTCACGTTCACCGCTTCTTCGAAATGAAGCGCCTTGATCGGGATCAGGGCTTGATCGTGGTACATGCAGAGTGCGACGTCATACTTGGCGCGAGCGCGGTCGTGAAACATCGTATCTGCGGGATGCGGACCGGTTACGTGCCAACCTTCGGCAGTGAGCGCGGCAATGGCAGGCTCGATGATCTCGATTTCCGCTCGCCCCAAGCTTCCGCCTTCGCCGGCGTGGGGGTTAAGACCGGAAACGGCGAGCCGTGGATTGGCGATCCCGAAATTGCGCTGGAGTCCGCGCAAGGCCGCGCGTCCACGCGACTCGATCAGCTGCACGCTCAACGCGTCCGGCACATCGCGAAGAGGCAGATGGGTTGTGACCGGCACTGTCCGCAGCGTCGGGCCCGCAAGCATCATCACGACATTTGATGGTGAAATGCCGCATCGCTCGGCGACGAACTCGGTTTGGCCGGGGTGCTGGAAACCGATGGCGTAGAGCTGCTCCTTGGCGACCGGCCCGGTGACCACCGCAGATGCCGATCCTGAGCGCGCGAGCCCGACGGCAAGCTCCAGGCTGTCAAGCGAACAGTGAGCGCCTGCCACGCTTGGATGACCGGGAATGTCGCTCTCCGCCGCTGAGAGTTGGAGGAGGGGCAGAGCATAGTCGAACGCCGCATCGGCTTCGCTGGGATCGTCCACGACCTCGATCGGACCGTCCCAAACGGCGGCGAGCGCTCGCCCGTCACCGATCGCGACAAACGGCGGCAGGTTGAAGTCGGCGCGATGGTCCCAGCACTTGGCGATGACTTCCGGGCCAATGCCTGCGGGGTCGCCAAGCGAGATCGCAATCGGATTGTCGAGGGTGCTAGGCACCTGCTGCACTTAGCGGCAGAATCCGATCATCGGAATTCGATGACGGCGTCGCGGCGAAGATCGCGCAGATAACGGCGTGCACGGCTGTTGATGCGCTCTTCGTTGAGCTGACTGTAGATCTCGTCATAGCTGGGCGCCGTCGGATCGACCTCGTCACGCCCGCAGATGACCAGTGTCCTGACACCTTCTTCAAGCGAACCGAACGGCTGCGTAGCCTGGCCGACCTGCATCGCCATCATCATTTGCTGAAGTGCTGGCGGGAGGTCGCGCATTTTCACGCCGTCCTGTTGCACGATTTCACCATGGAACTCGGTCGCTAGCTTGTCCGCACCACCGCAGCCGCCAACGGTACGGGACGCTTCGGAGAAGCGAGCAACGATGGGCTCCGCCACCTGGCGCGACGTGCCTTTGGGGAAGTTGATCGATACCTGCTTCAGGCTAAGCACCGCATCGCGAGGGTCGCGGGTCAGGATCTTGCGCGTGTCCTGCACCGCAAGGATCGAAACGCCACCCTGGACCGGGATCGGATTGCTGACCGTACCTGGGCCCATTGAGCGTAACGCAGTTGCCAGCGGGGCCGGCAGCTGCTCGGGACGAACCCAGCCGAGGTCGCCGCCAACCGCTGCCGTCGAGGCTTCCGAATACTGGCGCGCATAGCCGGCGAACGAGGCGCCATTGCGAAGCTGCTCAAGGATCTTGTTGGCGTTTGCCAGTGTCTGAGCCTGCGTATCGGGGGTGGCCGACAAGAAAATCTCGCCGACGCGATATTCTTCTGCGCCCTTGGACGCGGTCAGCTTCCCGAGGACGGCCTTCACTTCGTCGTCGCCAACGCTGACACCGCTTTCGATCTTTTGCCGCTGGAGGCGCTGCCACGCGATCTCACCCTCGATCTGACGGCGAAGCGATCGGATCGAAGAGCCATTCGATTTCAGGAATGCCTCAAGCTGCTCCGGGCTCTGCTTCACATTGCCTGCAACGCGCTTGACCGTGTTGTCGATGTCCGAGCTCTTCACGTCGATCTTCTCGGCCTTGGCGGCCTGGATCTGAAGCGTCTCGTCGATGAGATTGCGGAGGACCTGCTGGCGAAGCGCATCTGCCTCGCCCTCCGGAATCTTGCCGCCGTTCGCAATCGCGAGAAGCGCGAGGCGCTGCTCGACGTCGGTCTGGGTGATCACGTCGCCATTGACGATTGCGGTCGCCTTTACGACCGAGGGCATCGCATTGCCGAATACTTGCGGATTTTGCGGCAGGCGAAGTGCCTGCGTCGTGTCGGACCGAGTAGGTTGGCCTGCCTTGTCGGTCTGCTGGGCAATCGCGGACGACGCCGCGACTGCAGCCCCCGCGGCCAACAGCCACACGCGCGTCGAATTCAAGCGAAACACTGCTGCCACGTTCGTCGTTTTCCTTATTCCCCAGCCCATTAGCACGCCCGCCCAATGAGCGTGGCCCGCTGAACGCAGCCTTAGCGGTTGAGTCCCTTCAAAGCCAAGTGAAGGCTGAAAGTACTGCCTTTGCGGAAGGCACCGATTTGCTCATAATCGCGGCGCCATGTGAATCCAATCTGCAGGCAATCGTCCTCGTACTGAATGCCGAGACGCTGCCGGACTGGCTGATAGCCGTCGGCCACCGAGAGAGGGTCTTCGCTCTTGTCGGTTAGGTCGATGACGGTAGCGCCGAAGATTGACCAGTACCGCCTGATCAGCACGCGCGCGGCGAGCCGCAATTCTTCCGTGTCGCGCAAATCCTCAATCGTGGGGTCAATGTTGCGATTGAGCCGGAGGTAGCCGACTTGCGCGTAGGTCTGTGAAGTTCCCACCGTCAGGTCGACCTCGTTCCGTCGTACGGCAAAATTGTCCTTGTCGACGCGGTAGCGGTGCGTGATGTCGATGAGCCGGCCCAAGCGCACGCGGGTCCGCCCGACGATGTCAGACAGGCGATCGGTTAGCCCCGTTCCCTCCGGGAAGATGCCGGTGCGATCCGTGAGGCGATAGCTCTGCCCGATCGTGCTGCTGATCGAAAGGTTTGGGCGGTCGAGCGACCAGTCTAGACCGTAGGTGACGCGCGACGCGTCCTCCCAGCGGTCGTAGCCGGCAAAGCGGTTCAGCGCGAAGAGGTTACTGTCTTCTAGATCCACCGATCGTGCATCCTCGTTCGGGATGTCGAGATTGTTGGTGGGCGGCGTGACCACCAGCTGCACGCGCGGCGTAATCCGCTGAACCCCCCCGAACGCGGGCCCGACGAAGGGCCATTGAATGTCGGCTGCGAGTGCGCCGATCGCCCGCGAATGCCAGCCATCCGTGCCGCGATAGATAATGACTGGCGTGTCCGCTGAGTCGTTGGTGTGATAGACGTCCCCCCGGGCGTAAGCGGTGAGCGTGAGCTGCTGACCCCAGGGCGTCAGCCGACGAAGGTCCCATTCCGCGCTGGCGAACGCACGCTGGGTGTCCTGCCCCTCGATGCGCAGGATCGACAGGCTGTTCGCCTGAAGTTGCAGGGTTCCGCCGACGAAGTCCCTCATTCGAAAGCGCGCATCGATTGCCGGAAGGGCGATCGGTATCCTTTTCTGGACATCTTCCTGACGAAGCCCTTCGAAGGCCCAGCCGGCGATCGAAATGTAGGAATCGGCGTCGATCCGTTCCGCGTTCACGAAATTGCGCAGCCGATCGTCGTTGCTGATGTCGTAGCGGCGAGTGACGGTCTTGTCGGTCGCGACGCGGAGTGAGCTTGTGATGCTCCAAACCGGATCGAGCTGCAGCTTCCCGTTGGCTTCGAAATAGGCGCGAATGCTGTGGTGGTTGGAGGTCGAATCCTCGTTGATGTTGTCGATCTTGCCGTAGGTCAGGAAGCCGCCGACCTGGAACGCTCCCAGGCTGTTCAGTTCTCGGTACTTGGCTTCAATGGCGGGCAGCACGCCGGTGTAGAGATGCGGGGTTAGCGTCAGGTCGCGATTGGGCGCGATTTGCCAATGGTAAGGAACCGCGACTTCGAACCCCTTGCGGGTCGAGACGCTAATGTCCGGGACCAGCCATCCCGTCGCGCCATCGTTGCCGGTCGAGATGTTGAAGATCGGCAATAGCGGAAGGGTGATCCCGAACAGCTGAAAACGGCCGCCGCGGAAATACACACGCTCATGCTTCGGGTCGCTGATGACCTGCGCCGCCGTGATCGACCAGCTCGGCCGCTTGGGACAGCCGGTATCGGTCGTGACGGGGCATGGCGAGTAAATCGCGTTTTCGAGCGTAGTGATGTCGCCCTTGCGGGTGCCGCGCCGTGCCGCGATCCGACCGCCGCTTTCGAGCACCACCAGCAGGTTTTCGACCGTTCCGTCGCGCAGCGTGTCGGTGAGCTGGACATTGTCGCCGACCAGCTTGTCGCCCAGGGGCGTAAGGAGGACGACATTGCCCTTGGCGCGGACTTGCCCGTCCTTGCGTGTCCAGACGACCTCATCGGCGGCGAGATAATTGCCGTCCCGCTCCATCCGGACCGCGCCCGAGGCGGTCACCGTGTCGGTGTTGTTTTCGTAAGTAACCTCGTCGGCGCTGAACTCGACGATCTGGTCGGCTGGCGCATCGGGCGCTGTGGCGACAGCGACCGAGGCAGGGGGCGCGGCGGCTGGCACAAGAACCTGTGTGGCGTTCGCGGCGGGCGCTGTCATGATCATTGGCAGCGCTGACCACCAGGCAAATCTAGTCCGCAACGCTGCCCGTCCCGCCATTCGAAGAAACCAAACCTGGTCACGCCTATCGCACTGGAAGAGCGCGGCGACAATCGCTCTCGCGCCGCTTTGCCAAGGCGCAGCTTGCATCTTAAAGGCAAGATACAACGTTCCGCCTTTTTCCAAGGATTGTCCGAGAATGAAGATTGGTTTCGCCGACCGCCGTCCCGCGGGAGAATATACGCTCGTCCTTCCGGTGGGCGGAAAGGATCGGTCGACCCTGAACTCGCTCGGTGCTGCCCAGCAGGTGGTGATCGGTGCCTTGGACCGTCAGCGGTTCGAGGGAGAGGCAGCGGCCGCCGTTGAGCAATTCGTGGACGAGGCAGGGTCGATCCGCCGCGTCGTGGTGGTCGGCACCGGCGCCGGTACCACGGCGAGTGATGCAGCCGAAAAGCTGGGCGGGACGGCGGTCTCGCGGCTTCTGACTTCGGGTGAGAAGCGCGCGGTGATCGATGTGACGGGCCTTGGCTATGACGCGGACGCCGCTGCACGCGTCGGTCTTGGCGCTGCGCTGCGGGCCTGGCGCTACGACAACTACCGCACCACGCTGAAAGAGAAGCAGAAACCGACGCTGGAAGAAGTCATCGTCGTTGGCGCTCACGCCGATGCCGGAAAACGCTACGAAGAGCGCTGGGCGCCCGTGTACGAGGGCGTGTCCCTGACGCGTGAGCTGGTCACGGAGCCCGCGAACATCATCTACCCGGAAACCTTCGTCGAGCGCGTCCGCGCGTCCCTCGATGGGAGCGGTGTCGAGATCGAAGTGCTCGATCGCGCCGCCATGGAAAAGCTCGGCATGGGCGCGCTTCTCGGCGTCGCGCAGGGTTCGGATCGCGAGGCGCGGATGTTGATCCTGCGCTGGAATGGGGGCGGACAAGGGCAGCCGGCTGCTTTCGTCGGCAAGGGCGTGACGTTCGACACCGGCGGCATCTCGATCAAGCCGGCGGCCGGCATGGAAGCCATGAAGTGGGACATGGGCGGCGCTGGTGCGGTGGTCGGCGCGATGAAGGCGATCGGCCTTCGCAAGGCCAAGGCGAATATCGTCGGCATCTGCGGCCTCGTCGAGAATATGCCTTCGGGCACGGCGCAGCGTCCAGGCGACGTGGTCACCACCATGTCTGGCCAGACGGTCGAAGTCATAAACACTGATGCCGAAGGCCGCCTCGTACTCGCTGACGCGCTGACCTACGTGCAGCGCAACTACAAGCCGGAGACGATCATCGATCTCGCGACGCTGACCGGCGCGATCCTCATTAGCCTCGGTCACGAATATGCCGGGCTCTTTTCCAACAACGACGATCTTGCGGCGCAGCTTCAGCATTCGGGCGAGGAGAGCGGCGATCGCTTATGGCGGATGCCGCTCGGCGAAAGCTTCGATCGGCTGATCGATTCGCCGATCGCCGACATCAAGAACGTCGGCCCGCGCGAGGGTGGTTCGATCACCGCCGCCCAATTTCTCCAGCGCTTCATCGATAACGGCGTCCGCTGGGCGCATATCGACATGGCGGGCAAGGCTTGGTCGGACAAGCCGAGCGCGACCTACGACAAGGGCGCAACGGGATACGGCGTGCGATTGCTTGACGAGTTCGTCGCAGACGTCCTGGAGGCCTGATCTGGGGGCCCCGTGCAGGTCGATTTCTATCAGCTTGGAGGAACGCCGGCGGAGCAGGTAATCGCCAGCCTTGCCGGTAAGCTGCTCGCGCAGGGTCAGAGGCTGCTCGTCGTCGCCGAAGATGAGGCGCTGCTCTCGCGCCTCGACCGCATGCTCTGGGACCAGGGGCCAGCCAGCTTCTTGCCCCATGGCATTGCCGGCGGGACGGACGACGCAAGGCAGCCGATCCTGCTTTCGACCAGCGAGGATGCGCCGAACCAGGCCCGCAACATGCTCATCGCAGACGGAGTCTGGCGTGATGCTGCGCTATCCTATGACCGCAGCTTCTTCCTCTTCGATGCTCCTACGCTGGAGGGCGCTCGTCTAGCCTGGAAGCTCCTCGCTGGCCGGGAAGGGGTCGAACGCCGCTACTGGGCGCAGAATGAGGGCCGCTGGAGTCAGCAGGCTTGAGGGTTGCCGCGCGCCCTCCTCGCGGCTAGGCGCCGCACCAATCCAAATCCAATCAACTACAGGAGATCGCCCGGTCATGGCCGCGACGCGCACTTTTTCGATCATCAAGCCCGACGCCACTCGCCGTAATCTGACGGGCGCCGTCACCAAGATGCTGGAGGACGCCGGCCTTCGCGTCGTGGCTTCCAAGCGCATCAAAATGAGCCGTGAGCAGGCCGAGGGCTTTTACTCCGTCCACAAGGAGCGTCCATTCTTCAACGACCTGTGCACATTCATGACCTCGGGTCCGGTCGTCGTTCAGGTCCTCGAGGGTGAAAACGCCGTCCTTCGCAATCGCGAAGTTATGGGCGCGACAAACCCGGAGCAGGCCGATGAGGGCACGATCCGCAAGACCTATGCGGAATCGATCGAGGCCAACTCGGTCCACGGCTCGGACAGCGATGAGAACGCGAAGATCGAGATCGATTACTTTTTCGAGCCGGAAGAAATCGTCGGCTAACGACTTAGCCCGACCAACTGGAGCGAGCGGCCGCTGAACAGGCCGCCGCCTTCCCAGCGGTAGCGCAGCGTGTAATTGCCGCCGCCCCGGCGGTCCTTGCCCATTTCGACGTAATGCGCGTCGATGCGGACGGGCACGCTGTGCGTCGCGTCCTTGCTCTCCTTTTCGCGATTTTTGAGCGCCGACTGGACGTCGCTCGCCTGCAGGCGGCCGTCGCTGCCGACCTCGATCGGCGGCGAACCCTTGATGGTGACGGTCAGCGACTGAAGGCCATGGCTGGCCTCGACGGGCGCAATCACGATTTCCTGGCCGTTGCGCTGGACAACGCCGCGCAGTGTGAGCGGAATCGTCTGGCGCTGCTCGACGACGCGCGTCGGCTGATCGCCATTGCCCTTCCAATTGAGCCAAACGCCCACTGCCGAGACGATCAACGCAGCTAGCGCGATCAGCTCGCCGAATGAAATCCAGCGGCGGCGCGTCTCCGAATCACTCATCGCCCGCCTGCCTCCAACAAGCGACGGGGCGCCGCAAACTCCCAACTCTGGGCGATGCGGTCGGCTATCATGTCCCAGTCCGCGGCATCGCCCGCGACATTTATGGAGAGCCATGTCGGCAGATAGGCAGGCTTCGAATAGGTTCCGGGCGCGGCCTCCAGCAGGAGCGCCTGCTCGTCCACGCTGCCGACACGGACGCAGACGACAGTCTTGCCGTCACCGTGATGATTGTCGCGGAACTGCGCGAACTGCTTGCCGGCAACGAAGAAGGTCGGCTGGCCGTGCGACGGGCGCTCTTCCGTTTCGGGAAGCTCCAGGGCGGTGGCGCGGATGCGGTCGAGAGGGCTGGTCATCTGTTCACGAATTCGCTGAGAACCTTTGGATATAGCCGATGCTCCGCGGCGAGAACCCGCTGCTCGAGGCTCTCCGGCGTGTCGTCGGGCTTGATCGGCACTTCGGCTTGTCCGAGCACCTCGCCGGCGTCGAGTTCCTCGGTCACGACGTGAACCGAGCACCCGCTGACTTGATCACCGGCGTCGAGAGCACGCGTGTGAGTGTCGAGACCACGATACTTGGGGAGCAGGGAAGGGTGGATGTTGAGGATTCGGCCTGCCCACTCATTGACGAACCACGGCGAGAGGATCCGCATGAAGCCGGCGAGTGCGATGGTGCCAGCTTTCGCTTCATCGAGCGCCTTGCTCATCAGACGGTCGAACTCTTCCTTGTCGAAACCCTTGCTATCCCGCGCCCACGTGGGCGTGTCATGCTGAGCAGCCCAGGCGAGACCCGCCGCTTCCGGCTTGTTCGATGCGACAAGCACAACCTCATAACCGCTGGCCTGCTCAAGCAAGGCCCGCATGTTGCTGCCTCTTCCGGAAATCAGGATCGCGACGCGCCTTGGATCACGCATTGTGAGTTGCGGACCAGTCCTCTGCTGCGCTCCAGATCCCGGCATTGCCTTTGACGGTGCAGCCACGCTGGCCTTCGTCGATACGACCAATTTCAAAGACGTCGTTCTCTACGACCCCTTCCAATTGTCTCGCGACATCATCCACGGCCCCTCGGGAGACGATGACGGTCATGCCGATCCCACAGTTAAAAGTTCGCGCCATTTCCGCCGGGGCGATGCTCCCACCTTGCTGCAACAGACCGAAAATCGCCGGCAGATCCCATCCATCCACGTCTATGATCGCGTGGCAATTTACAGGCAGAACCCTTGGAATATTTTCAAGAAGTCCGCCGCCGGTGATGTGAGCAAGACCCTTGATTTTTCCCGCTTGGATCAATGGCAGCAGTTGTCGAGCATAGATTTTAGTCGGCTCGAGCAAGGCCGCTCCGAGCGATTTGCCCAGACTTGGGAAAGGTTGCTCAAGATCCCACTGTTGGTGCTCAATTATCTTCCGCACCAAAGAGAACCCGTTGCTGTGGACCCCAGAACTGGCCAGCCCGAGGATGATATCGCCGGGCGCGATGTCTTTGCCCGTGAGGACGCGATCGCGTTCCACCGCACCGACACAAAAGCCGGCAAGGTCGTAGTCCCCGGCAGCGTACATGCCCGGCATCTCGGCCGTTTCGCCGCCGATGAGCGCGCAGCCGGCTTGGCGGCATCCTTCGGCGATGGAGGTGACAACTGCCGACGCGACTTCGTTGTCTAGTTTTCCGGTGGCGTAATAGTCGAGGAAGAAGAGGGGCTCTGCTCCCTGTACGATGAGATCGTTGGCGCACATCGCCACAAGGTCGATGCCGACGCCTTCGTGCCGTCCGGTCTCGATCGCCAGCTTGAGCTTGGTGCCGACACCGTCGTTGGCCGCTACAAGCAGGGGATCGCTGTAGCCTGCCGCCTTGAGATCGAAAAAGCCGCCGAAACCGCCAAGCTCCGCATCGGCGCCGGGCCGCGCGGTGGAGCGGGCAAGGGGGCCGATCGCTTTCACAAGGGCGTTTCCGGTCTCGATCGAGACCCCGGCATCGGCATAAGTCAGCGGCTTCAGGCTCATCGTGGATGGGCCCTAGAGACAAGCCGCTTGGATTTCCACGCCGTTATCGCCAAAAGACGCCGCGAATGCTTCGCCGTCGCCTCGCCGCCCCCATCCTGGTCCTGCTCGTCGTCATCGGCGCTTCTGCGGTCGTCTATGCGCAGCTGGAGAGTGCCGACCGCGGCATCGCACCGATCGACAGCTCTGGGACGCTCGAGATCACCGGCATCCATGTCGATGTCGGCGGCACCGACGCGCAATCGGCGCGCTATGCCGGCTGGCGCATGGCCCAGCGTCAGGGCTTCCGTGCCTTGTGGGCGAAAATGCATAACCTTCCGATCGCGCAAGCGCCAAATATGCCGGACGGAACGCTCGACCAGATCGTGAGCTCGATTAATGTCGAAAACGAGCAGATCGGCCCGAACCGCTACATCGCGGACCTGGGCGTCCAGTTCGATCGCGCGAAGGCGGCTGAGTTTCTCGGCGTCGAGGGCGGGCAGGTGCAGCGGTCGGTTCCGATGCTGCTGATTCCGATCACGATCACAGCCGGCTCGGCGACGAGTGTCGAGCTTCGCAACAGCTGGCAGCGCGCTTGGGCGCAATTCCGTACATCGCAAAGCCCGATCGACTATGTCCGTGTCAGCGGGACGAGCACGGACCCGATGCTGATTAACGCGGCTTTGACGCTGCGTCCGGGACGGGGTTGGTGGCGCAATGTCATTGATCTTTACGGCGCCGCCGACATCCTGGTCGCTGAAGTCCAGCTGCAGAGGCTCTACCCGGGTGGTCCGGCGCGGGCGCGCTTCATTGCAAGGCATGGACCGGACAACCAGATCGTCGGCGGATTTACGCTTACGGCACAAAACAGCGATCAGATTCCGGCCATGATGGCGCAGGGCGTGCAGCGGATGGACCAGCTGTTTGCGCAAGCGCTTGCCGCAGGCGCCCTAGCGCGCGATCCTTCGCTTAACCTCCCGCCGCAGCCAGTGATCGAACTGCCGCCGGAGGAGAAGGAAGTCGCCAAGCCGGCGACCACGAATAATTCCTTCCAGGTGCAGGTCACCGGCGGCGACGTCAGCGTCTACAACTTTGCGATGGCCCATCTGCGCACGCTTGCCGGGATTGATTCCGCCACGCCGCAGCAGATCAATCAGTCGGGCACGAGCTACATTCTCGTTTCCTACCATGGTGACATCAGTCAGCTGGCGGCGGCATTGTCGGCGCGAGGCTGGGTCGTGGAAACTGCCGGCACGGTACTTCGAATGAAGTCCTCATCGAGCAAACCGCCGGCATTGCCACCGCCACCGCCGGCGCAACCGTCGGCGGCCGCTCCGCCGGCGACGAAGCCCCAAGCACAGCAACCGCCGGTGAAGACGCCGACGGCAAGCGGAAAGCCGGACAAGCAAGAATGAAGCAGGGTCCCGACCAGATCGCGCTCCCGCTCGACTGGCCGCAGACCGAGGGGGACGCCCGCTTCATTGTCTCCGACGCCAATCGAGAGGCGTTCGACCACTTTCGAAAGTGGAGTATCTGGCCAGTCAAAGCGACGATCCTGACCGGACCACGCCGGTCGGGCCGCTCACTGCTTGCGCGCAGCTTCGTAGAACGCGTCGGGGGACGATTGTTCGACGATGCTGAACATCGCGACGAAGAAGAACTCTTCCACGCCTGGAACCAGGCTCAGGAAACCGGCCGTCCTTTGGTGATGGTCGCCGATCAGGCACCTCCCGCTTGGACGCCCAAGCTTCCCGACCTGAAGACGCGTCTCGCAGTGACGCCGGTCATTGGCATTCAGCTTCCAGACGATGCCTTGTTTAGCGCCTTGATCCAGCTGCTATTCGCCGACCGCGGCTTGCATATCCCGGCGGACGCGCTGCGCTTCATGTCCGACCGGCTCCACCGCGACTATTGGACGGTGGAGCGAGCCGTCGAAGCAGTCGACCGCTTTGCCATTGCCGAACGGGCGCGGCTCTCGCTGCCGACGATCCGCCGAGCGCTAATGGAAGCACGACTGATCGGTGAAGCGGCCTAGCCGCAGTTGATGGCCGTCACTTTACGATCGGGCCCGAGGCGGACCGTCACGCGATCCTTTCGAAAATCCATCGTCAGCATGTAGCCGGGAGGCGCCCAGCGCAGAACCGCTGAACGCGTTGCGGCCATGATCGCGGCGCCCGTCTCGCTCGTGCCCTGCTGACCCACGAATCGGTCGGTACCCGTCGCATCGCATTTGTGGCCTTGCGTCACGCCGTGGACGGGCGTTTCGACGGGTGATGCCGCACATGAGGCGAGAAGCGGCACAAACAGCAATGCCGAATTACGCATCGACCGATTCCTCCTGCAGCACCCGGCTCATCTTGAGCTTACCGTTCTCGATCGCGAACGCCATGCGTCCCTCGACAAGATCGAGCGCGTCCTTGCCGAACTCGTCGTAACGCCAGCCTTTCAGGATGTTGAGGTTCTTGCGGACGCCGGCAGCTAGCGCCTCGAGGTCGTCCGAGCGCGCGATCAGCCTTGCTGCGACCCCGCTATCCTTCGCGCGGATCTTGAGCAGCAGCTTAAGAAGGTCACTGACAAGGGCGGCGTCCTTGGTCAGGCCAGGGCGCTTTGGTTCGCGGTCAGGAAGTTCGCTCTGGTCCAGCGGCTTGGATGCTTCGATCGCCGCGATCAGGCGCCCGCCAATGTCATTGGTGCGCCATCCTGCCGAAAGGCCCCGAATTCGGCCGAGGTCGTCCTGCGTCTTGGGCGGATGTAGAACGATTTCGGTGAGCGTATCGTCCTTCAGGATCCGGCCGCGCGGGAGATTCTTGGACCTTGCTTCTGTCTCGCGCCAAGCGGCCACCGCCTTGAGGCGTCCAAGCACCGCCGGGTTACGGCTCGGCAGCTTAAGGCGCTTCCATGCGTCCTCAGGAGGGAAGGCGAAGCTTGAAGGATCGGCGAGACGCTCCATTTCCTCATCCAGCCACGCACCGCGGCCGGTCTTCTTCAGTTTCTCGACCATGCGCGGGAAGACGGTGGCGAGGTGCGTCACGTCTGCGATGGCATAATCAATCTGTCGCTTGTCGAGAGGGCGTCGGCTCCAGTCCGTGAAGCGCGCGCCCTTGTCGAGACTGTGACCCAGGAGGCTCTCGATCAGGTTGGAATAGCCGATCTGCTCACCATGCCCGAGCGCCATGGCCGCGATCTGCGTATCGAACAAAGGGTAGGGGACCTTGTCCGTCAGGTTATGGATGATTTCCAGGTCCTGCCCACCGGCGTGGAAGACCTTGAGCACGTCCCGATCCTTCACGAACAGGTCGAGCAGGGGCTTCAGGTCGAGACCGTCTGCCTTCGGGTCGATCGCCGCAGCCTCGTCGCTGCTTGCCACCTGGATCAGGCAGAGGTCCGGCCAATAGGTATTCTCGCGCATGAACTCCGTGTCCACGGCGATGAATGGATGGCTGGAAAGGCGCTCGACGAGGGCTTTAAGGTCGTCGGTCTTGGTAATCAGAGGATGTATATGCATGAGTCTCGGAGGGCTTTAGACGCGCCCTCGCGGGTTGACAAAAAGCTTCGCTCCATTGAAGCGCAGCGCGCGCTTTTCCACACAAATTTCGAGCTAGCGAGCCGACTTCATCATGCACGCCTATCGCACCCACACCTGCGCCCAGCTTCGCCAGGGCGACGTTGGCGAAACTGTACGTCTTTCAGGATGGGTTCACCGCAAGCGTGACCACGGCCATCTCCTATTCGTCGACCTTCGCGACCACTATGGAATCACGCAGATCGTCGTCGATACAAGTTCCGCTTCCTTTCAGATACTTGACCGCATTCGCGTAGAATCTGTCGTCACTGTCGAGGGCAAGGTCGTCGCGCGTTCGGCAGAGACGGTGAATGCCAATCTCGCTACCGGCGAGATTGAGGTGAAGGCGGCCGAAGTCACTGTGCAGTCGGCCGCGGCCGAATTGCCGATGCCGGTGTTTGGCGAACAGGAATATCCCGAGGAAATTCGCCTCAAGTACCGCTACCTCGACCTGCGCCGCGAACAGGTACACGCAAATATCATCCTGCGTTCGGCCGTGATCGCCTCGATCCGCCGCCGCATGATCGACCAGGGCTTCACCGAATTCCAGACGCCGATCTTGACCGCGAGCTCGCCTGAAGGTGCGCGCGACTATCTGGTTCCGAGCCGCGTCCACCCGGGCAAGTTCTATGCGCTTCCGCAAGCGCCGCAGATGTTCAAGCAGCTGATCATGGTTGCCGGCTTCGATCGTTATTTCCAGATTGCGCCCTGCTTTCGCGACGAAGACGCGCGCGCAGATCGTAGTCCGGGCGAGTTCTACCAGCTCGACTTCGAGATGAGCTTTGTCACCCAGGACGACGTGTTCAACGCCATCGAGCCCGTCCTGTCCGGCGTTTTTGAGGAATTCGCGGATGGCCGCTCGATCACGCCAGCGGGTGAATATCCTCGCATTCCGTATAAGGAAGCGCTGCTAAAGTACGGAAGCGACAAGCCAGACTTGCGCAACCCGCTACTGATCTCCGATGTTGGAGAGCAGTTCAAGGGGTCGGGATTCGGCTTGTTCGCGGGCCTCGTGGAGAAGGGCGCGGTTGTGCGCGCCATTCCTGCGCCGGGCACCGCGGAAAGGAGCCGCAAGTTCTTCGACGACATGAACGAGTGGGCGCGCGGCGAGGGCTTCGCGGGTCTCGGTTACGCAACCCGAAAGGGCGGCGAATGGGGCGGGCCGATCGCCAAGAATCATGGCTCCGAGGGCATGGACCGCCTTGCCGAAACGATGGGCCTTGGTCCCGATGACGGAATCTTCTTCGCCGCGGGAAAGGAAGACGAGTCGGCTAAGCTCGCCGGTCTCGCCCGCACGCGCGTGGCCGAGCAGCTTGGTCTTATCGAAGAAGGTACTTTCCGCTTCTGCTGGATCGTCGATTTCCCGATGTTCGAATACAACGAGGACCAGGAAAAGATCGACTTCAGCCACAACCCGTTCTCCATGCCGCAGGGCGGCATGGAAGCTCTGGAGACCAAGGACCCGCTCGACATCCTGGCCTGGCAGTATGACATCGTTTGCAACGGCGTGGAGTTGAGCTCGGGCGCGATCCGGAACCACCGCCCGGACATCATGTACAAGGCGTTCGAGATCGCCGGCTACACGAAGGAAGAGGTCGACACGAACTTCGCCGGCATGATCAATGCCTTCAAGTTTGGCGCGCCGCCGCACGGCGGGTCGGCGCCGGGCATCGACCGCATCGTCATGTTGCTCGCCGACGAGCCGAACATCCGTGAAGTCATCCTCTTCCCGATGAACCAGAAGGCGGAAGACCTGATGATGAATGCGCCGTCGGAGGTCATGCCCAAGCAGCTCAAGGAGCTGAACATCAAGCTGGTGCCGGTCGACTGAGGCCCTGCCTCGTTATGAGACGAAAAAGCTGGGGATAAGTTTCGGCGCGATTGTCGGCGACCGAGCCTCCCATTACCATTTTGATCGTGCCGGGCAGGATAAGCATTGGTGAAGGGCTGACGCCCGATTCGACGCTCGATGCGCTCGACGCGCTTCGGGAGCATCTCAGCGAGCTGCAGCTGCCGCAAATCGTCCATGGCCGACGCGCCATGATCCTGTTCGAAGGACCTGACGGGTCAGGCAAAAAGCAGGCGCTCCGCCAGCTCGCGGCATCCTTCGACCCGTGTCATTTCGCGGTGCACACGGTGGATTACGACCGCCGGCATGCCTCTGACGGGCATTGGCTGGCGCGATTCTGGCGCGCGCTTCCGGCGGGGGGCGACACCGCCATCTTCTATCGCAGCTGGTACCGACGCGTGCTCGACGATCGCATTCATGGCCGGATCGACGAAAAGGCGCTTGCGCGCACCTTCGACCAGATCAACGAGTTCGAGGCGCAACAGCGCGACTACGGTACCTTGATCGTGAAGCTCTATTTCGACGTTTCGCCGGAGGTGCAGGAGCAACGACTGAACGAGCGCGCGGCGGACCCGTGGCTATCCGTTGCGCAGCGCGACGAGCCCATCCGCGTGTCCGACCCCGCATATCGCCGGGCGCTCGACGAATTGCGCGCCCATTCGAACACGCGCTGGTCGCCGTGGGTGATGATCAACGGCAATGACGAGGCCCAGGCGGCTGTCGCCGCTCTGAGCGCGATTGCCGACGCATGGGAGAAGGCGATGCCCGCCGAGCCGCCCCGGCTGGTTAGAACGCCAGAACGAGCAGCCTAGCTCAAGGCCGCGTATCTGATCTCGACGATTTCGTAGCTTTTCTCGCCTGATGGAAGGCGAACGATCCGTTCGTCGCCTACCTTTGCCCCGATGAGAGCGCGGGCGATGGGAGCACTCCATCCGATACGCCCTGCGCTTGCGTCGCCCTCGTCATCACCGACGATCGTGACGACGCGCCGTTGATCATCCTCGTCCGCCAGTTCGACCGTTGCGCCGAAGCGGACCTGGTCGCGAGACGCTTGGGCGGCGGGATCGACGACCTTTGCCGTCTTCATGACCTTGCCAAGGTAACCGAGCCGGCGGTCGATTTCTCGCAGCCTCTTCCGGCCGTAGATATAATCACCGTTCTCGGAGCGATCTCCATTCGAAGCGGCCCAGGCGATCGTTTCGACCAGCTTCGGTCGTTCGACGCCGAAAAGCTCGTCATATTCCGCGCGAATGCGCGCGAAACCCTGCGGCGTGATGAAACGGGGCGGTGAGTCGGCCATAGGCGGGGATTATCAGCCCGGTTGGCCTTTCCCCAGATAGCGCGAAACATGCATCGCCTGCTGCTGTTGCGAGCCGCCTCGCATGGAGTCGTAGACGACGCTGTTCTCGATCACGCGCTGCACATAGGCGCGGGTCTCGGTGTAGGGGATCGCCTCAATCCATTTGAGCATGTCGACCTGCCCGCGGGGATCGCCGTAGCGGTCGATCCACTTGCGCACGTTCCCACTGCCCGCATTGTAGGACGCTACGGCGAGAGGAATGCTGCCGTTCCAAGTATTCAGCATACGCTGGAAATAGGCCGAGCCGATCATGACGTTGTAGTTGGGGTCGCTGATCAAGCGGTAGCTGTCATAGCTGACCCCCATCTTGCCAGCCTGCTCGCGTGCCGTTCCAGTCATAAGCTGCATCATTCCCCGCGCGCCGGCGTGGCTGAGGGCATAAGGATCGAACGAGCTTTCCTGCCGCGTGATACCGTGGGCGAGCGACCACAGACTGGGCGAAACCGAGCCCGATAGCCGCGGGTAGGCCTGGCTGAAATAGAACATTGAGCCCTTTGTCCGCGCCATCCGGGCCGTCCAAACGGCAAGGTCGGGCCGCTGAAGCTGCTGTCCGAGCTCAAGGGCGAGATAGCGTTCGGAATCCGTCGTCAGTGAATCGGCCAGCGCCTTGACGAATAGAGCCTGTTCAGTTGACCGGCCCTGCTGGCCGAGCAGTCTGACAGCCTGCACCAGCGGGCGCGCGTTGAAAGCGTTTCGCTGCGCCTGCGTCGTCACATATTGCGGCATTGCCTGCGGCGGCGCCGGGACGCTGCGGCCAAGCCGCTCGAGCGCGAGCTGGCCGTAGAACAGCTCTGGATATGCGCCGGCCTGCTGAAAATAGCTGGTCGCGGTGTCGAATCGCCCTGCACTCAGCGAGGCGCGGCCAGCCCAATAATTGCCTTTGGTCTGCACCTGCAGCGACCGCCCGGCACGGGCGTATCGGTCAAACATCGGCAAAGCGCTTGCCGGACGGTTCAGCCGATCCAGCGCGACGCTGCCCGCTAGCCAAACCAGGCTCGTATAATCATCGCGGATGGCGAGGGACTGGTCGCTGACGCCCACACCCGCTGCAAGTACATCGTCGACCTGACTGGCGATATTGTAGGCCGTCTGCCACTGCCGGTTCTGCACCGCATCGTTCGCAAGTAGCAGTTGCAGGTCCAGAAAGCGCTCGGGGTCTGCGGGCCGATAGGTGAAATTGTGGGCGCGGGCGACCAGGTCGCGGGCGGCGCCGTCGAAATTGTTCGCCCTGAGCCAGCGAGCTCGGTCCATCATCAGTCCGGCGTCGCTGGTGACGAAGCCGACCACGGCACCGTAGCGCGCGTCCGCATCGGCCGCGTTAGACTGCATCGCGATTCTTGCGGCAAATGCGGCTTGGCGTGCAGGACTGGTAGCAGTCAGGAAACGTGCGGCGTCGCTGGGCCTCTTCGCGAAGAGTAGGGCGTCGGCGCGAAGGTCCTGATCGGCGCGGGTAAAGCTCGTCCCATAACGCGCCCAGATCGATTGTTCGTCCGTGGCGCTGAGATCGGCTTCGGCCCAGGCATTACGCGCGGCGACGAGTGCTTCCGCGCTCCGGCCGGAAGCGGCCAGGGAATCCGCCAGCCGCGCCCACCCATTTCCGGTTGTCGGCTTGTCGCCCGTGAAGAATGCCAACACCGTGTTGGGGTTCTCACCCGGCTGCATCGCCTTCTCGGCCCAGCTGCGCATCTTGGCCTCATCGGGCCAATCGCGATTGGGAATCAGGAATCGGGCGTAGTCGGCAAAACTGTAGCCGCTGCTCTGACGCAGTCGGCGCCAATCGTTGAGCGACGAACCAACGTTCGCCGCGGCATAGCCGTAGGGCGCGGCGACCGGCGCAGCATATTGCGCCGAGCTCGTCGCCACGGTTGCCAGCATCACCGGCACGATCACAGCAACACGCCACATGCTGGACATTGTCAGCCCCCGCTCCTTATCAGGCCGTGAACGGCCCATTCTCTTGTCCGAGAACGCCTTTCGAAGGAGGCAAGTTCATGTTTTTCGGGTCCATCCCGGCGCTCGTCACGCCCTTTTCGAACGGACGTGTCTCGGAGGACACATTCGCCGATTTCGTCGAATGGCAGATCGCGGAAGGCAGCGACGCCTTGGTGCCGTGCGGCACGACCGGTGAGAGCGCGACTCTCTCGCGTGACGAACATCGTGAAGTCATCGCTCATGCAGTGCAGATCGCCCGTGGCAGGGTGCCGGTGATTGCGGGCTGCGGTAGCTATTCCACTGCAGCGGCGATCGAGATGGTCCGGGCGGCAGCAGACGTTGGCGCTGATGCCGCGCTCGTTGTCGTTCCTTATTATAACAAGCCGAGCCAGGCCGGCCTCGCTGCCCATTTTACCACCATCGCCGATGCATCACCGATTCCGATCGTTGTTTACAATGTACCCTCAAGAACGGTCGCGGATATCTCGGTCGAAACCCTTAGGAAGGTGGCGCAGCATCCACGGATCACGGCCATCAAGGACGCAACTGGGAATCTCGCTCGCGTGACCGCCCAGCGGCTCGCTTGCGGCAAGGACTTCGTTCAGCTCAGCGGCAACGACGACATGGCGTTGGGCTTCAACGCCATGGGTGGCGTCGGCTGCATCTCCGTCACCGCGAACGTGGCGCCGAAACTATGTTCCGACTTTCAAAGGGCAACGCGAGAGCGACGGTGGGATGAGGCGCTAAAGCTTCAGGACCAGCTTTATCCCCTGCATGCCGCGTTGTTCAGCGACGCATCGCCAGCTCCCACAAAATATGCGCTATCGCGTGTGCGCGCAGGTTTTTCCACTGAAATCCGGCTTCCATTGGTGGAAGCTTCTGATGCTTCGAAGCGGACGGTGGATGAAGCGCTGGCTCACGCCGGCCTGGCTTGATCGGGCGCCGCGTGCGCCACGCATGGCAATCGAAATCGCAACGGCGGCATCGAGCATCGGTGCTGGCAACTTGCGGTCTTCGCCACTAACTCGCCGCAATGGCCAAGCCGCTCCCGCAACCGTTCGACAAGCAGAGGGTCGTCGCCGAGAACCGACGCGCGCGCTACGACTATTTCGTCGAAGAGCGCTTTGAAGCCGGCATCCAGCTTGCCGGGACCGAAGTGAAATCACTTCGTCACGGCGAAGGTTCGATTGCAGAGAGCTATGCGACGGTTGACGGTGACGAGATCTGGCTCATCAACAGCCATATTCCCGAATATAGTCACGGAAACCGCCTGAACCACGAACCGCGTCGCCCGCGTAAGTTGTTGCTCCGTAACCGAGAAATTGCAAAGCTCAATGGCGCTATCACCCGGCAGGGGCTGACCCTCGTTCCACTGTCGATCTATTTCAATGGAAGGGGCCGGGCGAAGGTCGAATTGGCCCTCGCTCGGGGTAAGAAGGTTCACGACAAGCGTGAATCGATTAAGGAGCGGGATTGGAAGCGGGACCAGCAGCGCCTCTTAAGGCACAATGCCTGAACCGGCTCCGGAGCCACGGATGAACTGGCTCAAGCGACACATTCCGACGCGCCAATCGATTCACGAGTATCGCTTGCTGCGCCCGTTCGCGCCGCATCTCAGCCAGCCGGCGCTTTGGCGCCTGACCCGCCGGTCCGTTCCGCGCGGCGTTGCGCTTGGGCTGTTCGTGGGCGTCATCATCCCGTTTATGCATACGTTTATTGCGGCAATCTTGGCGATCCCACTTAGGGCGAACGTCGCCATCGCGGCGGCCTGCACATTGGTCATCAACCCGCTGACGATCCCCTTCATCTATTACTCGGCTTATCGAATCGGGTCGTGGGAGCTTCACCACGACGCGCCACTGGTGAATCAGGCTGCCGCGGAGCGCTTCTCGAGCGAGCTCAGCCGCCTGCTGTTCTGGATCCATGAGGCGTCGGGACCGATTGCGCTTGGCGTATTGTCCATCGCCGTCGCTTCCGCGCTGATCGGGTATCTTGGTGCGTCGGTGATTTGGGCTTCATGGCTGAAGTCGAAGTTCAGGCGCCGCCGGCAAGAGCGGGCTTGACGTTCGCAGCTTCAATCCGGGGGATCGTCGAAACTTTCTGGTGAGCCGCAGGCCGCCAATCAATTCATTTCCAATGTGTTTGTTCTTGGAGGGGTTTGTAATGCATAAGATCACTGCCGTCTTGCTGGCCACTAGCGCGCTTGCCGGATGCACAAGCCAGTCTGCGCTGCCGCCAGCCGCGGTTGCTGCGCCCGCGATGGCCGAAGCAACTGCACCTGAAGCGGCGCCAGCCCCCAAACCGCAATATGGAGCCTACGGCTTCGATGTGACGGGCATGGACCGGAGCGTGGCTCCGGGCGACAATTTCTACCAATTCTCGAACGGGACCTGGGCCAGGAACACCGCCATTCCCGCCGACAAGTCCAACTACGGCATGTTCACCGTGCTCGACGACCTGTCGCGCGAACGTACCCGCACGATAATCGACGAGCAGTCGAAGGATCCGAACAGCCGGATCGGCGCGGCCTACGCAAGCTTCATGGACGAAGCCGGCGTGGAAGCTAAGGGGCTGACACCGTTCGAGCCGTGGCTTGGCAAGGTTCGCGGGCTGAACAACAAGAAGGGTCTCGCGCCACTTTACGCCCAGGCAATTAGGCTGGGCATAGGCACGCCGTTCGGTGGCTTCGTGGGACAGGACGACAAGGCACCTGATCAGTACATCCTGCAATTCTTCCAGGCGGGCCTCGGCATGCCCGACCGCGACTATTATCTGTCGAAGGACGCAAAGCTTGCCGAGACGAAGGCCAAGTACCTCCAGCATGTCACCAACATGCTTCGGCTGGCTGGCGAGCAGAATCCGGAAGCTCGCGCCCAGGCGATCCTGAACCTCGAAACGGCAATCGCGCAGGCGAGCTGGACCAAGATCGAGAGCCGCGACGCGACCAAGACTTACAACAAGCTGACGGTCGCCGAGCTGGCCCGCAAGGCGCCGGGCTTCGACTTCCCCGGCCTTATCCGCGAAAGCGGTGCGCAGGGCGTGAGCTCGGTTCTCGTTGCTCAGCCCAGCGCCTTCACGAAGATTGCCAGTCTCGTGAACAAGGCGCCGTTGGGAGTGCTGAAGGATCAGCTGCTGGTCCGCTCTCTCGACGCCTACGCTTCTTATCTTCCGTCGGCGTTCGACAAGGAGAATTTCGCTTTCTACGGCACGACGCTGTCCGGCACGCCGGAGCAGGAAGTGCGGTGGAAGCGCGCAGTGAACTTCACCGTCGGCGCGCTCGGAGATGACGTCAGCAAGCTTTATGTCGCTCGCTTCTTCCCGCCGGAGACCAAGGCGGCGGCCGACCAACTCGTGCATAACGTCATCCAGGCGATGGATCGTCGTATCGACAAGCTTGAGTGGATGAGCCCGGAAACCAAGGTGAAAGCACACGCCAAGCTCGCGGCCTTCACGCCGAAAATTGGCTATCCGAGCCAGTGGCGCGACATGTCGGGCCTGGTGATCGATCGCAACGACCTGCTCGGCAATGCGATGCGCTCGAACGAGTTCGATTATGCTTACAATGTCGGCAAGCTCGGCAAGCCAATCTACAAGTGGGAATGGGGCATGACCCCAATGACGATCAACGCCTACGCCAATTTCGGCATGGTCGAGATCGTCTTCCCGGCCGCGATCCTGCAGCCGCCGTTCTTCGACCCGAACGCCGACCCGGCCGTGAATTACGGCGGTATCGGTGCGGTCATTGGCCACGAGCTTAGTCACCACTTCGACGACCAGGGCGCCAAATACGACAAGGAAGGCCGCCTGTCCGACTGGTGGACGCCGGCGGACGTGGCGGCGTTCAACTCGCGCCTCGACAGGCTCGGCAAGCAATATGACGCTTATGAGCCGCTCCCCGGCTTCCACGTTCAGGGCAAGCTGACGATGGGCGAGAATGTCGCCGATCTCGCCGGCCTCACTGTTGCGCACGACGCATATATCGCGTCTCTCGGTGGGAAGGAGCCGCCGGTGATCGACGGCACAACTGCAGATCAGCGCTTCTACTTCGGTTGGGCGCAGGTGTGGCGCCGCAACTATCGCGAGCCGAACCTCCGTCAGCGCCTGCTCACTGACGCGCACTCACCCTCCGAGCAGCGCGTGTCGACGGTGCGCAACCTCGACCCCTGGTATCCGGCATTCAACGTTCAGCCCGGCCAGAAACTGTACCTCGCACCAGCCGATCGCGTGCGCATCTGGTAGGACGCTGAACAACTGATAGGATGCGGGGTGTGCTGTACCAGGAACTGCCCCGCATCGAATCCTCGCCGCTGGACGGTTGGAGCCGCTGGCTGGTGCCGGCGGCGATCTTCGTCGGTGCGCTTACCGCAGCGGCTTTGCTCGTGTTCGTTGGCCAGCCGCTGTTCGCCGGAGCCGTTGTGCTTGGGGGGCTCGCGGCGGGCGGGTTCGTGTATCTACGGCCGCCCCCGGACATCAATCTCAGCGAACCTCTGGTGGTCGGACCCGACTTCTCGCTCGTCGGGGCGGCCCTGGGGCTAAGCCGGGAGCCAACGGCGCTGACGACGGGCGAGGGTTCGCTCCTGATCGTCAACTCCTCCTATCGCGACCGGTTTGGCGGGTCGCAGCCTCCGCTTGAGCTGGGTGCCGACGAGCAGGCGAAGCAAGGGCTGGAACTCGCCAAATCCATGGCCTGGCGCGACGGGGCAGGGTGCGTGGCCGGTATCGGCACGCATGCAGGGGTCAGCCCGGTGGAGGTGGAGCGAGTAGGCGGCCACCGCGAACTCCTGCTTTGGCGTTTCCCTGATCCGTCACCAATTGACCCGCTGACACGCGCAGTTCGCCAGATCGAAGGTCTCGCCGGTGAGCGGCTGGCCTCGGCGGCGGTGATGGCGGCAATCGTCGACGCCAAAGGCCGCCTGCTAGCGGCCAACAGCCTTTTCCTTGAACGCGCCGTCGGCCGACCAATCGGAGAGTCGAACATTCGCTTCGCCGAACTGGTCGACATCGGTGAAGACCAGCGGATGCGGCTCGTCGCGGACGGCGAGGGTGCGGCGCCCCTTCGTGCGGTCCATCTGCCTGCCAGCGCCGACGGCCACGGCGGGGAAGGTACCTTCCTCCTGTTCGACGCCGCCGACGCCCCGGCGGCGGCACAGGGGTCGAACCTTCAGGCGCTGCTCGACTTCCTGCCCATTGGTCTCGCGCTGGTCGATCGCGACGGGCGCTTCCTGACCATGAACGAAGCGTTTCGGCGCGCCGCCGGCGTGTCTGCGTCGACGACACCGGTCTATCCGGGCGATCTCGTCGTCAAGGAAGACAAAGCGGCGGTCGCCGATGCGGTGCGCCGCAATGCGCGCGGACCGGCAATGTCGGGGGACCTCGCCGTACGCTTGGCGCGTCAGACTGCCGAGCCCGTCGCCCTGACCATCGCGGGGCTCCGCGGCCTTGGCGACGCGGCGGTGCTGCTTCTTCTCAAGGACAACAGCGAGGAGGCGAAGCTGAAGCGGCAGGTCGCGCAGGCGACCAAGATGCAGGTTGTGGGTCAGCTCGCCGGCGGCGTTGCGCACGACTTCAACAATATCCTGACGGCGATCATCGGCCATTGCGACCTGATGCTGATGAGGCACACGCCGGGAGACAGCGATTACGACGACATCCAGCAGATCAAGTCGAACTCAAACCGCGCAGCGGGCCTGACGCGCCAGCTCCTCGCTTTCTCGCGCCAGCAAACCCTTCGCCCGCAGGTGCTGCAGCTTCCGGACGTAGTCTCGGAGGTGTCGCATTTGCTGAAACGCCTGCTTGGGGAGACCGTCGAGCTGGTCGTCAAGCACGGCCGCGCACTCGGCCCTGTTCGCGCTGATCCGGGTCAGCTGGAACAGGTGATCGTCAACCTCGCCGTAAATGCGCGCGACGCGATGCAGCTTAAGGGCGGCGGCGTGCTGACGATCCAGACGTATTCGGTGAAGGCGGACCAGGTCGCAGAGCTGGGCTCGGACATCTTGCCTGTCGCCGATTATAGCGCGCTGTCGGTCACCGACACTGGATGCGGCATTCCGCCGAACGTGCTCGGCAAGATCTTCGAGCCCTTCTTCACGACCAAGGAAATCGGCAAGGGCACCGGCCTCGGCCTCTCCACCGTTTACGGCATCGTCAAGCAATCGGGCGGCTTCATATTTGCGGACTCGCGTGTCGACGAAGGGACGCGCTTCGTCATCTATTTGCCTGTTCATCGCGAAGAGGCCGGCGCCGCCAAGCCTCGCAAAACCGAGAAGGGGAAGCCGAACGAGCTGTGGGGTAGCGGGACCGTGCTGCTGGTGGAGGACGAGCCGATGGTCCGCAGCGTCGCAGAGCGCGCCCTCACGCGTCACGGTTATCAGGTCATCACCGCCGACAATGGCGAGGACGCGCTGGAGATCCTCGACAAGGGTGAGCCGATCGATCTCCTCATCAGCGACGTCGTCATGCCCGGCATGGACGGGCCGGCGATGGTCCGCGAGGCGCGCAAGAGCCGTCCGAACCTCAAGGTGCTCTTCATGTCGGGCTATGCAGAGGAGCAGCTCCGCAAATCGATCGACATCGAGAATGTAAACTTCCTGCCGAAGCCCTTTTCGGTGACCGATCTCGCTGAAGCGGCACGCAATACGCTTGGCGCCAAATGACACTGCGGTGAATTAGGTTCTTGCGGATTCGGTGGTGACCCTTATTCGCTAGGAGGCAATGCAGAGCGCGCACTCCATTTTGATCGTCGAGGATGAGCCGCTCATCGCGATGATGCTCGAAGATTTCCTGGATTCGCTGGGCCACAAGGTCAGCGGCACCTGCGACACCGTTCAATGTGCGCTCGACGAAACTGAAAAGGGCGGGTTCGATCTCGCGATCCTCGACGTGAACCTCAAGGGCGAGAACGTCTGGCCGGTGGCGACGAAGCTTCGTGAAAAGAATATTCCGTTCGTTATCGCAACGGGTGGCCATGTCGACCCGCCGCCGCCCGAGTTCGACAACGCGCCGGTGATCGAGAAGCCTTACACCGTGGATCGTGTCACGCCGGCTATCGAGGCAGCCTTCGCGGCTTAGCCTCAAATTTTTCGCATTCCTCGCCGCCGCCGTCGTCGCAGCCCTTTTTTGCTATGTTCGAACTCCAATCCCATTTCATCTTCCCCGCGCACGCTGTCGCCAAGGCCGGACCGCTTCCGAAGGGAGCGGAACTGCTTTCCGTTGGTGCTGGAAATGATGAGTCGCTCAAGGGCGTCTACATTCCGGCTGACGACGCTCCTGCGGCCGAGACTTTGATCCTCGGTTTCGGCGGAAATGCCTGGAACGGCCAAGACGTCGCTGAATATCTTCACGAGCTTTATCCGGACGATGCGGTCGTTGCCTTCCATTATCGCGGCTACGCGCCGTCGACGGGGCAACCCTCGGCCGAGGCGCTGATCGAGGACGCGCCGCTGGTCTATGACGCGGCAGTCGAGCGGGTGAAGCCGAAGCGTGTCATCGTCGTCGGCTTCAGCATCGGCAGCGGCGTGGCGGCTACGCTCGCCGGGAAGCGAAAGATGGCCGGCGTGATCCTCGTCACACCGTTCGATTCCCTCAAGGCGGTGGCGCAGTCGATGTACCCGTGGCTTCCCATCGGGCACTTCTTCGACCACGAGATCGACGCAGTGGGAGCTCTTAAGGGTACCAAGGTCCCTGTCGTCATCATCGCAGCCGAGCGCGACGAGATCGTCCCGGGCGAGCGCACGACGGCACTCGCGAAAAATGTGCCGAACCTGGTCTTTGAGCGGACGATCCGCGGCGCCGGTCATAATGACATCTACGCGCGGTCCGATTTTCAGGATGCCATGCATGACGCGGCCGACAAGCTTGAGGCCTAAATGCGTCAAGCCGAGAGAGCGGTTCCAAGTCGCCCCTTGCTACCCTGACGTCCCAAATCCATATATTTGAAAGCAAAGGAGCAATCCCGAAGCGGGAGGCGTTAACGAACCCGCAGAGTTGATTGTGCGACAAACTGGGGTAGCATGCCCCTTATAGGACGGTCGTTCGCGGCCGAGACGCAAGGACAAGAATGACCAAGCTTTCAGGCGGCGGCGACGGCAAGAGCACTCTCTACTGCTCGTTCTGCGGTAAGTCGCAGCATGAGGTCCGCAAGCTTATTGCGGGACCGACCGTTTTCATCTGCGACGAGTGCGTTGAGCTCTGCAACGACATCATCCGCGAGGAGTCGAAGTCAGCGCTGGTCAAGACCCGCGACGGCGTTCCGACGCCGGCGGAGATCTGCAAGGTCCTTGACGATTATGTGATCGGCCAGGATCGCGCCAAGCGCGTGTTGTCTGTCGCGGTTCACAACCATTACAAGCGGTTAGCTCACGGCTCGAAGGCGGGGAATGAAGTCGAGCTCGCTAAGTCGAACATCCTGCTGATCGGCCCGACGGGCTGCGGCAAGACGCTTCTGGCGCAGACGCTGGCGCGGATTCTCGATGTCCCGTTTACGATGGCTGACGCGACCACGCTGACCGAAGCCGGTTACGTTGGCGAAGATGTCGAGAACATCATCCTCAAGCTGCTCCAGGCGTCCGACTACAATGTCGAGAAGGCGCAGCGCGGCATTGTGTACATCGACGAGATTGACAAGATCAGCCGCAAGTCGGACAATCCATCGATCACGCGCGACGTGTCGGGCGAGGGCGTGCAGCAAGCATTGCTGAAGCTTATGGAAGGCACGACCGCTTCGGTCCCGCCACAGGGCGGCCGCAAGCATCCGCAGCAGGAATTCCTGCAGGTCGACACGACCAACATCCTCTTCATCTGTGGCGGCGCGTTCGCGGGCCTTGAGAAGATCATTGCCGACCGCCTTCAGGGCAAGTCGATCGGCTTCGGCGCCCACGTCGCCGCGCCGGACGAGCGCAAGACCGGTGAGACGCTTAAGCATTGCGAACCCGAGGATCTGCTGAAGTTCGGCCTGATTCCCGAGTTTATCGGCCGTCTGCCGGTGATCGCGACCTTGATGGACCTCGACGAAGAGGCGCTGGTCAAGATCCTGATCGAGCCGAAAAACGCTCTCGTGAAGCAATATGCCAAGCTCTTCGACATGGAGAGCGTGGAGCTCGAGTTCACCGACGATGCCCTTCACTCAGTCGCCAAGAAGGCGATCGAGCGAAAGACCGGCGCGCGTGGCTTGCGCTCGATCCTCGAGGGCATCCTACTCGACACCATGTTCGATCTGCCGTCGATGGACGGCGTGGATGAGGTTCATATCGACAAGGATGTCGTCGAGGGCCGCAAGGAGCCAGTCCGGGTCTATGCGGCGAAGGACAAGGCTGGCGACGCCGCCTAGGCTTCGCGCTTACAGCATCAGTGGAATGAGGGCGGGGACGTCGCGCACATATTGCGCGTGCTCCTCGCCGAACTGCGCCCGAAGCAGCTTCTCTTCCTCGCGGATGCGGACGAAGGTGCCTGCCAGGTAAAGCGGAATTGCGAACACGAGCTGTTGCCAGTGGCCCAGCGCCGCGGCGATGCACAGCACGTAAAGCAACAGCGCGAGGTAGATCGGGTGGCGGACGATCGCGAAGGCGCCGGTTCGCATCAGCTCATGGTCGGAACGCGTGCGGGCTACGAGGCTCCAGTTCTTGCCCATGGTCGATGCCGCCGACAGAAATAGTGCAATGGCCGTGCCGCCCAGCATCAGAACCAGCATTGTCGAAACGATCGAGTAGGGCGCCCACCAGGGCAGCGAAGGCTTGGTAAAACCAATGCCTGCCGCGACACAGCCAGCGGACTGAAGCGCGATACCCACGATTGAGAGCCAGCGCCTCTTGCCGCGCTCCGGTTTGTCGATCGAGCGCAGCGCCACCCAAACGACGCTCGCCACCAGCAAAGCGGTGATGAACCAGAAGGTGCTCAGCTGGATGAAGCTGATCGCGAGCGGCCTCATGACCGCGCATTTATTACCGGTGTGTTAACGTGTCAATACACCAGTTAGAAGCCGCGAACCGCGGCCGTCAGCTGTGACCCGTAGCGCTCCATAAGATGCTGGTCGCGGCCGTAAGGGTCGGCTCGGAATACAACCCCGTCGGCCATTGCGGCCACGGTCAAATAGGTCATGTAAACCGGCACCTGCCTCGGAAGGTTGACCTCTTCCTCGATCTTCGGATTGTGGCCTTTTGGCACGGCGCCGTTGAACAGCCAGGCTGCGAAGCGCTTGTAATCTTCGACGCGGACGCAGCCGTTGCTGATCCACAGCTCATTCTTCGTGAAATGCTCTTTCTCCGGCGAATCATGGAGATAGATGCCGAAGTAATTGGGCAGCATGAACTTCATCATACCCATCGAGTTCGCCGGACTGGGCAAGCGGCGAAGGCGCACATCGGCTCGGCCATCCACCACCGCCTGCCAGTCGACCGTCTCCGGGTCGATGATCTTCGCGTCCGGCGTGTAATCCGTAAGCACCTGATACTCGCGGTCGGTCAGATATTTGATTCCCTGCGCAACCACGCGCGGGCCAATGAGGTTGCGCGCGAGCTCCGGCGGGACGTTCCAGTATGGATTGACGCTCGCATATTTGATGTAGGCGGCCATCATCGGGGTCGCGGTCTCGGCCTTGCCGACGACAACCTTCATCTCGTCGACCTTTCGATTGTTCTCCCACAGCGACAGGCGCGCGCCGCCGGCGTCGACCACGGCATATTTGCTCTGCTCGCCGGGCGCGGGGAGGCGCTTGGCGCGCTCCATGTTGATCATGATCAGCTGCTCATAATATTGAGCGCCGCGATTCAGCGCGTCGATCGTCCCGGCGCCTGCGATGCCGTCCGCCTTGATTGCGTGGACTCCCTGAAATTCCTTCACTTTCCCGGCCAGCGCAGCGTCATACTTGTCGCCTGCAGCAAGGCCGAGGCGATTGCGGAGCATGGCCACGTGCTCACCGGTCGATCCTGGCTTGAGCGTCGGACCGTTCGGGATCGTCACCTGCGGCAAATTGCCCCAGGTCTGGCGATACCTAACCAAACCGCGGCGAAGGTCGGTGTAAATTGGATTGACCGCCATGAAGAGGTCGACCGGCGCGCCGCTCCATGCGTCGAACGAAATGTCGTGGAACATGCTTTGGTCCTGCACGGCGTGTGGCACCAGTTCCTGGTCGACATAGATCATGTCGACGCCCTGTTCGATGGCGGGAGGCAGGTCGATCGGCTCAAGCGCTGCCGATTGCCCGGAGCGAGCTGCTGGCGATTGCCACGGCTGCTGCTGATTTACAGGCGCGGGCTGCGCCATCCAGGGCTCGGCGACTGCTGCTGGCGGCTGCGGGGGCACTGGCCTGGGGGCGGGCCAGTTCGCCTGCGCCATGACAACGGCAGGAACGGCAAGCGCGCTGAGCGCGAGAAGGGATGGGCGCATTTTCACAGCGCCATAATTAGAGGAGAAAACTGAACCGTTACAGAATCTTCCGTTAAGGTCCGTCGCGATTCATTCACCTTCCAGCGGCAAACTATCTTTTTCGGCACTCGATGCGCCGAGCTTTTCAGCGATGCGATCGACTTCTTCATCGCTCGGCGCCTCGGGCAATTCCTCGCCGGGGGCGAGCGCCTCATCGGGGATACCGGGACCGGTGCCCGCAATGGTTTCGTTCAATGGCCGGTTGTTCGGCCCGGTGCTGATCTTTTCTCTGTCGTCAGCCATGATCCTGCCTCCTAGGTTCTAGAGCGAGCAGTTCACCCTTATTGTTGCGCTGCCTTTGTTGCGCGGAACGAGGGCGCCGCCCATATACTCCTTATGACTCGCTCCCTCCCTATTCTTCCGCTTCGCGACATCGTCGTTTTTCCGCATCGCATCGTGCCGCTGTTCGTCGGGCGCGAGAAATCCGTTGCGGCGCTGGAAGCGGCCATGGGTGCCGACAAGGAACTGTTTTTGGTCGCCCAGCTCGACCCGGGCGAGGACGATCCGGATCGCGACGCGCTTTACGATCTCGGCGTCATAGCCACGGCTATGCAGCTTTTAAAGCTGCCGGACGGTACGGTTCGCGTTCTAGTTGAAGGCGCCAAGCGCGCTCGCCTCGTCAACCTCGAACCCCGCGATGGTTACACCGTCGCCGAGGTGGAGGAAGTCGATGAGGAGGACGCTGACGGTCCCGAAGCGCAGGCACTTATGCGGTCGGTCGTCGAGCAGTTCGACAATTACGCGAAGCTCAACAAGCGGCTGCCGGCGGAGACCGGAATCCAGCTTAGCGAAATCGAGAATCCGTCGGCGCTGGCGGATGCGGTTGCGTCGAACCTCTCGATCAAGGTCGCCGACAAGCAGGCACTGCTTGGCGAGCTCAATCCGTCGCGCCGTCTCGAGATGGTGTTCGCTTTCATGGAGGGCGAGCTTGGCGTTTTGCAGGTCGAGAAGAAGATCCGCAGCCGCGTGAAGCGTCAGATGGAGAAGACGCAGCGCGAATATTATTTGAACGAGCAGCTGAAGGCGATCCAGCGCGAGCTCGGAAACGAAAGTGAAGAGGGCGGCGACGAACTGCAGGAGCTGGCGGAGAAGATCCGCAAGACCCGCCTCAGCAAGGAAGCACGCATCCGCGCCAACGCCGAGTTGAAGAAGCTTCGGGCTATGGCACCGATGTCGGCCGAAGCGACGGTCGCTCGCAACTACCTCGATGTCCTGCTCGGCCTGCCCTGGGGCAAGAAGTCGAAGCTCAAAAAGGACATAGCCGAGGCGCAGAATGTCCTCGACGAAGACCACTATGGCCTTGAAAAGGTGAAGGAGCGGATCGTCGAATATCTCGCGGTCCAGGCGCGCACCAACAAGCTCAAAGGTCCGATTCTCTGTCTCGTCGGCCCGCCGGGCGTCGGCAAGACTTCGCTGGGGCGGTCGATCGCACGTGCGACGGGTCGCGAGTTCGTTCGCCAGTCTCTGGGTGGCGTGCGCGACGAAGCAGAGATCCGCGGTCACCGCCGTACTTACATCGGGTCGCTGCCGGGCAAGATCATTTCGAACATCAAGAAGGCCGGGACGTCGAACCCGCTCTTCCTCCTCGATGAGATCGACAAGCTCGGCCAGGATTTCCGAGGCGATCCGTCCTCGGCGCTGCTCGAGGTTCTCGATCCTGAGCAGAACAACAAGTTCCAGGACCATTATCTGGAGCTCGACTACGATCTCAGCGACGTGATGTTCGTCACAACGGCGAACTCGCTCGATATGCCGCAGCCCTTGCTCGACCGCATGGAGATCATTCGCCTCGAAGGCTACACCGAGGACGAAAAGGTGGAGATTGCCAAGCGCCACCTGATCCCGAAGCAGAAGGATGCGCACGGTCTCAAACCGGAAGAGCTTATCTACTCGGACGAAGCTCTGCGCGGCATGATCCGCCACTACACCCGAGAGGCGGGAGTTCGGACCCTGGAGCGCGAGCTGGCGAAGGTCGCCCGGAAGTCGCTGCGCCAGATTCTCGAAGGCAAGGCCGAGAAGATCGAGCTGACGCCAGAAAACCTCGGCGAGTTCCTTGGCGTTCGGAAATATCGCTACGGGATGGGTGAAGAGGAGGATCAGATTGGCGCGGTCACGGGCCTCGCTTGGACCGAGGTGGGCGGCGAACTGCTGACGATTGAAGCGGTCACCGTTCCCGGCAAGGGGCAAATCAAGACTACCGGCAAGCTCGGCGAAGTCATGCAGGAGTCGATCCAGGCTGCGATGAGCTTCGTGAAGGCCCGCGCGCCGGCTTATGGCGTGAAGCCGTCGATCTTCGCCCGCAAGGACATTCACGTTCACTTGCCCGAGGGCGCGGTGCCCAAGGACGGCCCATCAGCAGGTGTCGGCATGGTCACGGCGATCATCTCGACGCTGAGCGGCGTCGCGGTGCGCCGCGATGTTGCGATGACCGGCGAGGTCACTTTGCGCGGTCGGGTGCTTCCGATCGGCGGTCTTAAGGAGAAGCTGCTCGCAGCGTTGCGCGGCGGCATTCGGACTGTCCTCATTCCGGCTGAGAACGAGAAGGATCTCGTGGAACTTCCGAAGACCCTGAAGGAAGGCTTGGAAATCGTGCCTGTGTCGCACGTCGACGAAGTCCTTGCCCGTGCGCTCGTCGAGCCATTGCAGGCGATCGAGTGGACTGAGGCCGACGAGCATGCGGCCGAACCGCCCGTGGCCCCATCCGGGACGGAGACCGGGGCGGCAATCCGTCACTAAGCTTTACACGCACGGCGACTCTTGCCTTAAAGGTGACAGCCCCGTGCGTGTGAGTCTGCGGGTGCCGAGGGGAGAAAACCGGGCCCATGAATAAGCAGGAATTGATCGGGCAGGTGGCCGATCGGGCCGGCCTTAGCCGCAATGACGCGATGCGCGCGGTCGAAACCATGCTGGAAGTCATCACATCGACGCTGAAGCGCGGTGATGAGGTGAGGCTCGTCGGCTTCGGCAACTTCTCCGTAACCCGGCGCAAGGCGTCCACCGGCCGCAATCCGCGCACTGGCGAGCCGATGGACATCAAAGCCAGCTCGCAGCCAAAGTTTCGCCCGGGCAAGGTGCTGAAAGACGCCGTTCAATAAGCTAGACAGCCGCGCTTGCGGCATTATATCCGCGCACTCCTCGCGACAGCAGCGGGCGCGTAGCTCAGTGGTAGAGCACACCCTTCACACGGGTGGGGTCGTAGGTTCAATCCCTACCGCGCCCACCATGTTTTCAGTGGGTTAGGCCTGAAAGATGAATAACTGTAGCATGCGTTGGCGCAAAAGGGGTCTTTGGAAGGGTCTTTTGGCGACTGAGGGAGCCGAACCAAAAGCACAAAAAGAGAGCCCCTCTGGCGGAAACCCGCGAAACCTAATGAAGGTTGGTAATATTTAGTAGGTTCCAATGTTATCAAATCGGTTGTTGCCCCTCAGCTGGGTTAGCCGAATGGAACGAGTGTGCGTTTATTCAAGCGTAAGAACCTTAAACTTGTCTCCCCACCACCAGAACCAGAACCAATCGCTCACAGCATCGACGATGCTTATCTGATAGAGGCTCCGTGGTGGGCCACTGGGGAACCGCCGCCTAAGCGAAGCCAATCCGACAAGTAGAAGAAGGCCTAAGAAGGTCGCTAGGCCGAAAACTCATTTTAGCCGAGAGGCTGGGCGGCAATCTGGGTGCTTATGTCGCACTCTCCAACGTAAGCAAGTTTGCTACTGCCAGTCGGACTGAACTCAAACCTGTATCCGTCCTGATCGTCTGTGAACCCTAAGGAAAACATCCCGTCCACGACAAAGTCTTGACGCAGGTGCTGCGGGTCAGGCCCTATTTTAAATTCATAATGAGCGTCGCCGCTCAACGAGCCCTTTGGCGTCAGCGGGGGATCAAACGCGACGTAATCAGTAGTTTTTGGATCGTCTGATGCATTGCCAGATGGATGCACTGCCACCGTCATTGCGACGAGAGGAAGCTTACTATGCCGATCCCCGGCATTGAGTGAGCGTTTGATCGGCTGAACATTCACGTTGGCCTTGTTCGGGTTCACCCACTCTAGGCCGAAGAAGATCCCATCGACGTATCCGTTCGCATAGCTTGGAGCGCCGCACACGCGGTATTTAAGCGGGTAGTTAGCTCCCGTGTACTCCCGCACCCCTTTGTAGATACATAAAGCGACAAAGGCGCCGACCAGCAGACAAGCGGGGATTTTGACCTTTGCCGGAACTGTGTGCCAGCCATAATTAAGCACGAGAACGGCCGCGCAGCCGGCAGTGCCCCAAACGCTGGCCATTATCGGTAGCGCGGCGACGATAGGCCCGGCAAACGCGCCAGCAAGAACCCACAGGATCGGGTTGATCGCTGACCAGATATTGAGGCGCACTGCTTCTGCCTCGGATTTACGCATACTTCGGCCCCCCCTGCGGAACTTATCCACAGCGTGCCTCAAAAAGTTGCGTGTGTAAAAAACACTGTCCCCCGGATTGGGGTCGGTTAACAATCGGAGCGAGCGCCGCTCCGACGCGGCTGTCCTTATATTCAGCGCTCCCTGTTGGGTGTCGCTAGCTCATCAAACGCCCGTCGCAGGAAAGGGCCCGTAATAAGCCACGGCCATACCGTCGCGCACATCTTTGCCTCTAGGCCAACAAACAATCCCAGTGCCGACTAGGTTTGTGCCTTGCACAGGGCACGTCATGCTCTTCATCTGCAAATCGTCGACGGTCCCCGGATCGTCGCCCCAGAGCCGCTTGATCTCCGCTGCCAGGCGGTTTGATGCCTGCGCATAGGTGACCTCGGTGATCTTCATCTTAGCCGCCGTTCACCACACGCAAGGGCCATTCCTCCACCGGCAAAATTTGGCGCTGCTTCATTGCCTCAACTTGCCGCTCTAACTCAGTGATCCGCTGTGCCTGGGCCTTGAGCCTTTGCTTCACAGCATCTGCGGTAGCAGCGGCCATTCCTCGGCTGGCCTGAGAGACCATCTCCCGAGCCTCGGCCCTCGCGATACTCTTCACCCAAACTTCCACCTGGCTTTCGGTCGGTGCGTTCATCACCAAGTCGCCGTCGTCGTGTAGGCGAGGGCCGGAATGCGCATCGCGTATCCCACCCGCAGAATGCAGCGCAGCACCTTGAAGTCTCCCTGAAATGCGGAGCGCACCGGCGCAGCAACGATGTTGGGTGAGCCTGCAGTCCCGATTTGCTGCGGGCTGGTATCCTCAAAGTGCGCAGTCGCATCGGGCGCGAACGTGATTTCGGGCGCAGCACCAAAGCCGCTGGCGAAGGCGTTGGCATCAAGCACGGCAACCGTACCGCTGGCCAAGCTCGGCACCACAATGACGGGCGTCTTGAACCCTGAGCCGGCAAGCAGCTGCAGGGTCATCGCTTGTGCAGGAGCCGCCACGATCACGATTTTGCCGCCGCCGCCAGCCGCTGCGACTGCCGCCGTAAGAGCCTTCAGATCGGTGGCCATCGCGCCTTGTCCGCCGCCCGCCGTTCCGGCCGTCGCCGAAATGCCGTTGAACAAGCCTGCTGGTGCCGTGGCAGAGGCAGTGTCTGCCGAAAACATCTTGGTATCGAGCGCCAGCGCAACGCTGTCGTTCACGAGGTCGCTGATGATGGTTTCAGCGTCTTGCGCCGAGCGCTCGGCAAGCTCGTTCGTTAGGGCACTTAGCGCCACCAGTTTGCGCGGCGTCAGTGTCGTAGAAGCGAGGTTGCCTTGAAACACTGGGGCAGGACCGCCCTCCGCGACCCAAGCAGCTTGCGGGAAGGCCGTCGCTAGCTTCGGCAAGGTCACTGCGCCGCGCGCCAAGCTGAACTGCGTTCCCGCTTCGATCAGCTGTGCTGCGCCGCTCTTCCCGCGTAGCGACTTGAGGAAGGGGCCGATGACGGTCGCAGCGAGCGAACCGGCCCATGCAGATGTGCTCGTGTCAGCAGGGGCAACAGCGGACTTGGAGATGATCGCGGCGGCTTCTTTGCCGTAGAGGCGCGCAGCGACCTGGTCAGCTTCTTCGTGCGTGAGGTGGGCGACAGCGCGGATGGTAATTGCGCGGCGCCATTCTCGCTGAGGATCGAAAGCTCGGACATTCGGCTCGAACGGTAATGTTGCCATTGGCGAGGCTCCTTGCTGGAGCCTCTCTTTCGCTCGTTTTCAGAGTACTGGCGGAGGTGCGCCTCCGTAATTCATTCAGACGGTTAAATTCGGGAGGGTCTCATGCCCAATTCCTTCCGATGACGGCGGAGCGCTCGGCCCAATGCACCAAAGCCTAGCAACAACATTGCCCACGTGGACGGTTCGGGCACTGCCCCACCGTTCCCCCCGCCGCCGCCGCCGCCGCCGCCGTCGTCGTCACTTATCAGATGAGAAATCCAATCTAGCTGGACTAGTCCGGGTTGGACGAAGGAAAGGCCGACTGTGGTGGTTTGGCCGCCCAGTCCCACTAGCCGGAACCGGTCAACGGCGTTCGCAAACGTGTAAATGCCGCCACCAGTGATTGTATCGCCAGTGTTGACGTAGTTGCCGAGCATTTCATCGAAGGTCCAGATTTCGACCGAGTTAGTGATGATGCTGTCCAAACTCAGTGCGGCAATAAGTGGGCCGTTGGATACGATGAAGTCGTCAACCGAGCCTGTTGAAGGGTCGAGGTAAGTGAACCCCCCCGTGCCGAGGAAAGAAAAGTTCTTTTGATAAGTGTCAGGTGCGACGAGAGTTGCCGCAACGACCAGTGGATTGAGAGTGGAATTGCCACTTACGGTAGCTGGAGGTGCAGCTCCCAAGGCAATTGATTCGCTGGCAATCCAGCTTGCGAATGATGAAACGCGGGTCCAGTAATTTACCTCTCCGTATAAATCACCGCCTCCGCTTGGATCGAACAGTAAAGGCGTTTCGCCCGGTCCTCCGCTTACCACGCCGATGATAGTGTTACCGACTACAAGTGGACCTCCGCTGTCTCCGTGCGCGGGGGCTGCCTGCAAGAAATTGCTGGGATAGCCACGCGAGAAGATTGCACCTGGGCTCAGAAACGTACTCTTCAGCACGTTCGCATCCGCAGAATAGTCTACTTCTGTCAGGCCGGCCAACTTAAGGCCGCTGGAGCCCGCGATCTCCCCTGCCGTGCCGTTGCCGAGGTTTCCATAGCCGATCGTTACCGCAAACGAAGGGTCGATAGTGGCTTCATTTGTCCCCGTGAAAACTGAAAGGAAGTCAGGCGACGTAGGCATTCCGTCCGTTTGTTTGCCGCCCAATCTCACTAGGGCAATATCGCCAGATCCGGCTGTCGCGCCATCGTACCCGGGATAAATTGAGACTGCGTCAATTTGGGCGGCGTATTGATAAGCATCCTCCGATGGACCGCCGATGAGAGTTACGGATGCGCCGTTATCAAATGTGCCGCCCTTCGCAACGAGCCCCGGCGTAAACACGGAAACTACAGTTCCTTTGGCGGCATCGTAAGCAAACATGCAGTGCGCGGCGGTAAGTACGAGGTTCGCGGAGATCATACTTCCGGTGCAACCCTTACCGGCCGATGTGTTGTGCTCGAACGGAACGTTAATGAGGAGTTCGCCCACAGCGTAAAAACGCTGCTGGTTGGCCAGGTTGACGTATCGAGCGTAATTCGGGTTACCGGACGAGATAGAGTAGTCGGTTCTAGTGAGCACGGCTCCCGCCGGACTGCCCAATGCGCCGTACAACACTGCGGCCAAAGGCAGTGCCAAGCGTGAAACAGAAGACCGAAGCCACGTACCCATTCCGACCATGCCTGCCTCCCAAAACATCGAGGACATCAAGCGATTAAATCGAACGAAGTAGCAAAAGGCGTTGTAAGCCGACGGTAACGGCTGTTAATGATTTGTTAACGCAATTCGGCGCGTTGATCAAGGAAAGTTTCGCGCTCCATGTCCACTCGCTGAGGAGTGTCGGTCGCTCGCAACTAGGAAAACCTTCTGGGGGTTGCCGAGGCGAACTGATCGAATTGCATTTGCGCAGCACGTCCAATTGCATCGCGCAGGTGTGCCTTGTCATCGGGTAGCAGCCCCGCAGATACCATCGCCTGCAAATGCTCTTCGGTCAGCGTCACGACGGTGCAAGCGCGGTGCGCACGCACATTCGCCCGATAGCGCTCGTTATTCGCGCGCTTGAGTTCGCGCTTCCGCTCGGTGGGATCGATGGCGCGGTTCACGCGCAGCCTTTCGCCTGCGCCAAATGGTCATCTCGCGCGCGCGCGCGAGTGCGACCGCGGTTAGGCTGGGTCATGGGACGATCCTTCGGCGGAATTAGCGGTTAGCGTTGCTTGCATGCTGGGCGGCGGTTTTCAGTTCGCGCAGTTTGGATTTTTCATCGTGCCCCCCACAGCGGCGAGGACAGCACCGACCGTTCCTTGTCGCGAGCCCAGTCGGCTTCATGGTCTTGCACCGGCGCGACAGGGCAGCCGTTGAGGTCGATGCGATAAGCGCCAGGCACATAGGTGCTGCGCAGGTAACGATCGGACAGCGTGTAAAAGTCCAATGCCACGCCGACCTCGCGCTCGTCCCAGCCAGCGGCGATTAGGTCGTCGCGTATGCCGACCTTCAGGGGCAGAGGTTGGGTGGGGAAGGCGGCGGGATGTCGCGCCTTCATTCGGCGAAGGATTTCCTTTGCTTCGCGCCGACGAGCAAAGAGGGCCATGCGATATTCAGCGCTCATGTTTGTTTCCTGCGAATGGACGAGGCGAGAGGGTCGCGAAACCGATTGGGGCCGGTCGCCAATCATATCGGTTTCGCAGGAAGCTCCTGATTTCGGTCCGAAATTCGAGGGCGAAACCAGCGAAACGCCCGAAACTACATTTCTTAAGAGTAGTCTCGCCCAGGCTCCCCCTTCCGTCCGTTCTAAAGTTCCAAGAAGAGGAGGAAGGTTTCGGTAGTTTCGCCTGCTGCAAGCACATGAAAATCATGCGAATTTGCCGAAACCATGCGCGAGTTTCGGAGCGGTTTCGCGGCGTTTCGGTTACCATCACATCGTCTCCTGCGGAAACAGGACGGCGTGAGGCACTTCGGGGACGGCATCTCCACCGCCCTCTGCACTGCCCTTGATCCAAGCCCTACGCGGCGTTCCGCCAATTCGAAGAGTTGAGTTTGATTTGGTCCAGCCCAACGATTGCATTACGTTCGCGAGCCGCTGGCCCATGTCGGCAGTGCGCCTTGCCTTGTCGCCGAGGCCCAAAGCGTCCCAGACGTCGCTGATCGCCAGCTTGCCAGCCTCGATGGCCTGCAGTCGTTCGGCCAATATCTCGTAGAATGGATCTTCCAGCAGTCGGCTGGCTTGATGCTCGGCCGCCGCGCTCCACAGTCGCTCCGGCAAGCGTATCGAGACACCCTGCGCCTCACGATGAGAAGCTTCCGCCCAAAGCTGGTCTCGGTCGCGGCGAAGCGCATCAAGATCGAATTTGCCCACCCGGACAGGCCAGAAGCGGCGGTTGCCGGTCATGTCCCGCAGATATTGGCTGTCGTTGGTGGTGCCGAAGAAGACGCATTGTCGCGGCTGCTCGACGGTCATTCGACCGTAGGCGGGGCGGGCCTTGTCGACCTGCCGAGAAATCATCGCTTTGGCCTGCTCGACCTCGCTGCGGCGCATGCCTTTGAGCTCAGCAAGTTCTATGATCCAACGCCCAGCGGTGCGCTCCATTACGACCTTGCTGTCGGAATCAAGCGGCAGGTCGTCGGCGAACCACTCATCGTGCACCGCGAGAATTGCCAGGGCTGAACTCTTGCCTGTGCCTTGTCCGCTCTCAAGAACCACCATTTCGTCGAACTTGATGCCCGGCTGGCGAACACGCCGCACGGCTGCGATGAGCGCGAGGGAGGCGACAGCTTGCACATATTCGCAGTCTTCCGCCTCACCATAGGTGGCGAGCCAGCAATCTAGCCGTTCAATTCCATCCCAAACATTTGCGTCGAGGTATTGGACGACCGGGTGAAACGAGCCGCGGCGTGCATGGTCGGTTACGATGTCGTGCCAGCGGTCCTTGCCGAAATGGAGGTTCCAGCGTTCCTCCGTCTGCAAGCGCAGGCGAGTGAGGGCCGTATCGTCGAGCGCGGGCCCGAAGCCTTCAAGTCCTTTGACCACGTATCTGCAGGCAAAGGTATCGTAGCCAACTCCGACGCCCAGCTTGCCAAGCGCTACACGCGCATTTTCAGGCGAGCGATAAAGCTTGCCGTCTTTATCTGTGGCGAATTGGCCGTGAGCGGTCGCCCAAGCTTCCGGGTCTGTTAGTACTGGTGCCTGCGCTACGAGCTCTAAAAGGTCGGCGATCTCGTTTCCTGCATCGAGCCAGTCTGAGACGTCATCCTTCAGGTCCAACTCAGGCAACTCGATGATCTTCACGCTGCTGACGTGCGGATGCACTGATCGGAAGACGCGAGCAGCATGCTCTCGGCCAACTTCGTCGTTGTCAGGCAGGATCACCACGTCCCGGTTGCGGAGGGCGTCAGAGAACGAGGGCTGCCATTTATTAGCGCCGCATGAGCCTGTCGTTGCGGTGAGCCCCAAACTGGCTAGCCGATCTGCATCTTTCTCCCCTTCGCACACGAATACGACGTCTCTTGGCGGTGAGGCCAACAACTCGGGCAGTCGATAAAGAAGGTGAGGGTGGTCACCCTTGCCGCTCAGCCAATCCTTATGGTCCTCTGGTTCGAGCCGATCGCCGAACGAAACCAGGTTTCGACGCCCGATGGTGAAGACCTTTTCTCCATCGCCGTTGAAACCCTTCCGGACTGTGTAGGCATAACCGCCATCTGCAAGGCGATAGTCGTATTCTGCGACCGTCTCGGTTTGTGCATCCCAACGGGGGCGCCGAGGATCATCGGAGGAGAACGACCCACCAAGCGATCTCGGTGAGGCCACGTCAGCCCGGGAATAGGCGCGCGTCACTCTACAGTCTCGACTGATACGAAAGCCCGAGCCATTCCGCCCTCGACCAAGGCCTCAAGGTCCATCAGTCGATAGCCAGTGATCTTTTCGCTTAGGCGGACACGCTGCGGCCAGTTGGGATCGTCCCGCTCGTGCTCGCGGAGCGTTTTTTCGGTAGTCCCGAGGAACGCAGCTGCTTCCTTGAAGCGCAGCAACGCGTGACCGCTCAGGTTACGGACGGTTGTCCGCGCAATCGCCATCTGTTGTTCGTGGCGGTCGCGCTTGGCTTCCCAATCTGCGAGGGCTTCGCCCGTTCGGTGTTTGCGTGCAGGCATGCGTCATCATCCTTCTCGGGCCGTAGCCTCTGATTTTCGGAATGATGCCGCCGTTTGGGTGGGACGGTGCCCATGCGCGTTAGCGCTGATTGGCATTCAATTTGCTGCGGCTGGAAAATCCGACCGCTCCGGCCTTATGCGCCAGCGTCGCACGGGCGCAAAATGTTTTATTGGCGAATGCGTCAACGTTTTTTCATGACGCTATCGGAGCACTGAAGCTAATGGCAGGTTTCGACCCATTCCCGCCATTAGCCGCGACCTGGTTGCAGGCCATTCCTCCGTCGCCTAGGCGAACATCGTAGCCCAACGACTGAAGTTTACCGTGAACCGGACATCCTTGCTTCTCGGCGCCGCAGTCCTCGCGCTCGGCTCCCCTGTTCTTGCCGATCACATGGGTCCGTCCGGGTTTGGCGCGGGCGGCGGCATCAGCGTCTTCAGCCCAGAAACGATGGACGGCAGACATTGGGGCGCAGCATTCCGCATCACGTACACGCGGCCCGACCAACGCTCAGATGAAGAGCTGCAAACCTTGGCCGAACATGGGATTGCGGCCCACAACACGGATTACAGCCTCAACGCAGGACTGGGCGTCGCTTATGGCCTCAACCATCACCTGACGCTGTCCGCAGAGTTGCCCTATGTCCGCCGCGACCATCTCCGCGAGGGAGACGAGATCGGTGTCGAGCAGCTTGGCACCGTTGAGGGTATCGGCGACCTCAACCTGCTCGCCAAATATCGGCTGACCGACGGGCAAGATCTCGGCCTAGCGCTTGTCGGTGGCATCAAGGTGCCGACCGGCAGCACGCACAAGACTGCGAATGGCGAGCGCCTCGAGACGGAACACCAGCCGGGCACCGGCAGCTGGGACCCGATCTTCGGCGCGTCGGCATCCGCGAAGCTCGGCATCATGCGACTGACGGCCAGCGCGCTGTACCAGCTGGCTACGACCGGCGCCGAGAACACGCGACTTGGAAACCGACTGCAAGGCGGGGTCGCCCTGTCTCATCGGTTCGGCCGAGCGGAGCAAGAGCCTGCCGAGAGCCGCAACCACCATCACGGCGATGAGCTGGATGAGCACCACGAGCATGCGCACTCCAGTTGGGATGCGCTCATCGAAGTCGCAGGAGAGTGGGAGGGCCGGCAGAAGATCGACGGCGAGGTAGAGCAAGCAAGTGGCGGAAAATGGGCCTGGATAGCGCCGGGGCTTCGGTTCAACGCCGCGACAGGCTGGTCCGCGTCAGCTGGGATCGCCGTTCCATTCTGGCAACAGATCAGGCCCTCGCACCCTGACAACCGCTACCGCGTCACTCTGTCATTGGGTCGGACCTTCTAACGTCCGCTTTCCACCCAAACCTGCCACTAGCCGAAATCCCTGTCGACACGGACGGCTCCGCACAAATCCACAACATTGTTGATGCTGCTTCATAATGGAGATTGCGTAACAGCACGTCCGATGTTCTACTTTCCGTGCCTGGCACGAACGAAGCCACGACAAAGGGAGAACACTCATGGGGCCGTGATAGGGGATGAACCCATACAAGCGCTTTCAGTTGAGTGCGAAAACGGGCCGTCGCAAATAGACCTAGCTCACCCCCGAACCGAAATATCGGCGGGCATTAGGCTTCCTCTCGCGGCGAGCAGGAAAAATGAACACTGACTGGCTGCTGAGCCCAATCTCGAAGAGAAGGAGGCCTTATGGCTTACCTGAACTTTTGGCTACACATGGACGACGGGTACATGTGGCGTTGGTACTGTTCCGAACCGGATGGCACCCTCGTCGCTATTTCAGCTCGTTCGTTTTCGAAATTAGCCGATGCCGAGCGTGCTGCTGACGCAGCGCGAACGAGCATCGGAAACCGCAACCTGGCAGCCTAAGACTGCAAGCTCGTGCCGGCTTGGGCGGTCTTCCGAGGCCGCCCAATTGCCTCACTTCGAGCGAAGACTGACAGCGAAGTTGGTCACTCAATCCCTCCTGTGATCCGCACCAACTTGAGGGCCCACCAGTCCATCAATTCTCGCTTCCGTAACCGGTAGCGCTTCTGCAAATCGCCGTGATCGTAGGCTTTCGTCACGCCAACCGTGATTTCGTGGTTCACCGCCGCTTGCAGCACTTCTATCGGCGCTGACCATGTGATCTCGCCGTCTGCATTCTCGTCGCCGTCGCGGCAGCGAGTAATGAAAGTGTGCCGTAAATCATGGATGCGCCACGGCACCATTTCCACGTTCGCCACCTGTGCCAACGCGGCCTTCTTCCGCGCCACAGTGTCCGCTCGTAGCGCTCCGCCAGCGCGTATTGCTCGATGGTCCTCTTCGCTCAGCCCCACAAGATTGCCTTTCACGCGACGGTCCAGCGCAGCCTTGAGCTTGTTCCAGCCGCTGATCGGTGTCGCGCCCGTGTCACTCGGAAATACTAGACCGCTCCGCCGCTGGGCACTGCCGGTGTTCGCAGGGCGGTGGAGGGCATCATAAACTGCGCTTGCATCCTCCAGCAGCTGTATGGCCGGCACGCTCAGTGCCACTTCGTGCGCGCCCTTCCGGTTTTTCACGCGTTCCTTCGGCAGCACGATCAGCTTGCGCTCAAGGTCAACTTCTTCCCACATGAGACCCGCAATCTCATTCTTACGCTGGCCAGTGAGCATCAGGAGCTTAATGACCGCGCCGAAGGGCCAGCCCTGTTCGCTCGCTGCCTGCCAGATTGCCCGCAACTCGTCGTCCGTGAGCGCCCGCGTGATTTTCTTCGGCGGCTGACGATTGGTCATGCCGGTCGTCGGTAGCGCGCCGTTGAACAGGCCGCGCGACAACGCGAATTTGAAGACGCCGCGAACAACCTTCAGTGTCTCGTCGACGGGGCCGCCAGACTTGTCGAGTTGCGTCAGCAGGCGGGCAACCATCGGCGTCGTGATGTCGGACAAAGCGCAGCTGCCGAGGGTGGGGAACACCCGCTGCTCCAACAGACGCTCTCGGGCGACCGCCGTAGTCTGAGTTACGGCGCGCTTGCGACCGCCGACCAGCTGGCCAGATTTCATCGCTGCGATGTAATCTTCGGCCACCGCGCGGAAGGTGCCAGCCTGTTGGTCCGTGGCTGCTCGCTCGGCCTCTAACTTCTCCTGAGCCAGCCGCATTTCGGGGTCCACGCCATCGGCAGCCAGCCGCATATAATGACGGGCCTTTTGACGCGCGGCGGTGACGTCCATCGCGGGAAATCGCCCAACAACCGATTTGCGCCGCTGCGTCCTCAGGCCGCCTGCATCCGCTAGCCGATAGATTATGGCCCACGACTTCACACCGTTCGGAGTGATCCAAAGGAAAAGCCCAGGCTCACTATCTGATACTTCGGTGCGACCGGCGTGAGGACGACGATAACGTTCAACGGCTGCGTCGGTGAGGTGCGTCTTTGCCATGAGAAGCTCCGAAAAGGGTCTCTCAGGGGTCTTTTGGGGAGTTCTTCAACGGTCCCCAACGTTCCCCTGCGTTCGATCCTTCTCGCTCCGAAACGACAAAAAGCAAAGGATTATCGTGGCTTAGCGTCAACTAAAGTTGTTGTCCGTTCGCCAACGTTCGTGGGCAACCCACCCTTCACACGGGTGGGGTCGTAGGTTCAATCCCTACCGCGCCCACCACGCCGCTTGGGCGTGACCACCTCAAATATGCAGATAGTTGGGCTGGAAACTCGCGACGCGGCGGATTTCATCCCAGTCTATGAACTGGATTTCGCGACCCTTGCGCGTGATCAAGCCCTGACGTTCCATGTCCGCCAGCACGCGGTTCACGTTCACTGACGTCTGACCAGTGATTTCGGCGATCTGCTGCTGCGTAAACGGGTTGAGCATCGGTCCGTTATGAACATGCATGCGCTCCGCCGTCTCGCAGAGCAGGTGCGCCACGCGAGCCGTTGAATCGCGGCGTCCGCAATTTACCAGCCATTCGTAACCAATCGCCTCGTTGCGCTGGATGAGCTTCCAGAAGAAGCGCTGCATTTCGGGATGGGCTTCCACGATAGGATCGAAGTCTTCCGCCTTGCCGACCAGGACTTCGCTGCGCACGATTGCCTGAATGCCGTAGTCTGCCGGCCCCGTGCGTGGAAGAATGCCTTCCCCGGGGAACCGCAAAGCGACGATCTGTCGCCGCCCGGCGTTGTCCGCCTTGAACTTTGACAGGATACCGGATCGCACGAACATGACCTCATTGCGTTCGACGCCCTGCTCCCGGAACGGGCGGCGCGGCTCAACTATGACCGTGCGATTGGGCATACGGGCGAGAAGGTCAGCCAAATGGGGCGCCAGGCCGGCGTCGACCAAGGTCTCGCGAAGCGAAACAGCCGGGGCTGTCGACTGCAATCGCCGACTCGCCATCATCTTTTCTCCCCGGTCGAAGCGATGCGCCTCCGAAACGTTATGCGCAAGTGCTTACCCTTCTGTAAGTTAATCAAGATTAGTATCAAACTCCATCACAAGCGCCCGAATCTGCTCTTCGTTGAGCGACACAGAAGAAGCCAGATTCGGCGGTCCTGGCCATCCGGTATCGCGGAATTCGAGACCGTTCCATTGACGCAGTTTGGAATATCGCGGGATCACGTGAAAATGGACCTGTGGGTCCACCATCATCAACATCAAATAGTTGACGCGCTCATAAGCGACGAAGCGTTTCAACGAACGTTCGATCCACGCGATCGCTTCTGCCTGTTCGACGAATGCCTCGCTCGGCAACGCGCCGTAGGCAATGGCGTCGCTTTTCGCGGCAAGCACCAGGGAACCGAGAGTTACCTGTGCTGGCCTTAGGAGGATAACCCAATGTTCGAGTTCTCTCAGGAGGGTCGCGGGATAGCCGAATTTCTTGATCGTCGGATTCATGGCGCCTCGCTTGCGTTCGACTTCGACCGACCCTAAGTGGCGCCAGCGCTGAAGGAAACCGCACGAGAGAGTGGTTTTCGAAGCGTTCCCGTGGCGATCGTAGCTCAGCTGGTTAGAGCACTGGTTTGTGGTACCAGGGGTCGGGGGTTCAAGTCCCCTCGGTCGCCCCATTCTTCTTTCAGAAGCCGGACAGTTCAGACCAATGACAACGCCCTGGGGCCTTGCAGATTTCGACGCGCACGAAGAAATCCACTTCATCGACAATGAGAATTGTGGGTTGAAGGCGATCATCGCCGTCCACTCGACGCATCTCGGCCCCGCTGGCGGCGGCGCGCGCTTCTGGCACTATGCCGAGGATCAGGCCGCGCTGGTTGATGCGCTGCGCTTGTCGCGCGGGATGAGCTACAAGAACGCCATGGCTGGCCTGCCGTTGGGTGGCGGCAAGGCTGTCATTCTCGCCGATTCCGAGCGCAAGAAGACGCCAGACCAGCTTCATGCTTTCGGCAAGGCCGTCGAGCATCTCTGTGGTCGCTACGTCACCGCGGAAGACGTTGGTATGAGCGTCGCCGACATGATCGAGGTTGCACGCTCGACCAAGTTTGTCGCCGGGCTTCCAAATTCCGCGGGCGATGTCGGTGGCGATCCGGGGCCCCACACGTCGCTTGGCGTCTTCCTCGGCATCAAGGCGGCAGTGAAGCGCGCACTCGGCAAGGAAAATCTGGAGGGGCTGCACATCGCGATGCAGGGCGCAGGCAGCGTCGCCACCGGTGTCGCGCTTCATGCCTGCGCCGAAGGCGCGCGCCTATCGATCGCCGATGTCGACCAAGCGAAGGCAAAGAAGCTCGCCGACGCAGTGAACGGAACTGTGGTGTCGACGGATGACATCCTTGCTCTCGAAGCGGACGTCGTCAGCCCTAACGCACTGGGCGCAGTTCTAACGGCAGATTCGATCGCGGCACTTCGCGCGCCGATCGTTGCGGGCGGTGCCAACAATCAGCTTGCGACTCCCGAGGACGGCGAGCGGCTGCATCAGCGCGGCATCCTTTACGCTCCCGATTACGTGATCAACGCCGGCGGCATCATCAATGTGTGCACCGAATATCTTGGCGATGGTGATGCTAGCCTGGTGCGCGAGCGTATCCAGGGCATCCCGCTACGGCTCGAGCAGATCTGGGCCGAGAGCGCCGAAAGCGGCCGCAATCCTGCCGCCGTCGCCGATGCTATGGCGCAGCGGCTTATTGGAAGGGCATAGGGGCGGGTGCCATGCACGCGCTTGCCAATCCGACACGCTTCCTGCGCATCGCCCGACCGGCGACTGCATGGCTGTTTCTGGTCGGCTTCGCGCTTGCCGCCATTGGCGTCGTTTCCGGGCTCACGCTAACCCCACCCGATTATCTGCAGGGCGAAACTGTCCGGATTCTCTACATACACGTACCGTCTGCATGGCTCGGCATGGCGGGATGGACGGGCATCGCGGCGGCGTCCGTCAGCCAGCTCGTTTGGCGGCACCCACTTGCCGCCGTTGCGGGACGCGCGACGGCTCCGGCAGGTGCGACCTTCGCGGCAATCTGCCTAATAACAGGATCGATCTGGGGCCGCCCGACTTGGGGCACTTGGTGGGAGTGGGACGGCCGGCTGACGTCGATGCTCGTCCTGTTCTTCCTGTACCTCGGCTACATAGCGCTCGGCTCGGCCGAGCGGGAGCGGGGCGGGGAAGGGCGGATTGCCGCCATCTACGGTCTCGTCGGCGCTATCAACCTGCCGATCATCCATTATTCGGTCCTATGGTGGCGAACGCTTCACCAGGGGCAGAGCATCAGCATGTCTGGATCGACGATCGATAGTTCGATCCTGTGGCCGCTACCGCTGACAATGGTGGGGTTCACCTGCCTGTTTGGCGCAGCGGTGCTGATGCGGATCCGCGCGGAACTGGCGCAGACCAAGGTCGAAGCGCGGATGCGCAGGATGGGTGCGGAGTGAACCCGTGGCCATTCGTAACGGCGGCTTATGTAGTTGCCATAGCGTTGACGGCGGCCCTGCTGATTTGGGCCTATGCGTCGATGCGCCGGGCGGAGGCCGCCGCTGACGCGCTGAAGCGGAAATGAAGGCCAAGAATCAGCGGCTGGTGCTGGTCGCAGCCGCAGCCTTTGCTCTTCTCGCGGCAGTGCTTCTGGCCATGTGGGGCCTCAAGGACCGGGCGTCCTATTTCTTCACTCCGGCGGACATTGCTGCCGGCAAAGCCACCGACGGACAGGCCATGCGTCTCGGCGGCATGGTCGAACGCGGCTCGATCAAGCGCGAGCCGGACGGCGTGACGATCCGCTTCATCATCACCGACGGAAAAGCGCGCACGCCGGTCACCTATCGCGGAATCGTGCCCGATCTTTTCCGGGAGGGCAGCGGTGCGGTCGCCGAAGGACACCTTCAGAATCGCACCTTCGTCGCCGACACGATCCTCGCCAAACATGACGAGCGCTACATGCCACCCGAGCTCGGCAACCTTGCCGCCGAGCACAAGGCTGGGAAGACCCTCGAAAAGTGATCGCCGAGGCCGGTCTCGCAGCTCTGTGGCTGGCCGCTGGTTTGGCCGCGTTGCAATTCGTCCTGATGGTCTTGGCGCTTCGGTCTCCGATCGATGTGTGCCGGGCAATGCGCGGTGTTGCGGTGGTGCAGGGCGCGCTCACCCTCATTTCGTTCGCGATGCTACTGATCGTGTTCGCGCGCAGCGACATGTCGGTCGCACTCGTGTTCGAGAACAGCCACAGCGCGAAGCCCTTTATTTACAAGGTCGCCGGCACGTGGGGGAACCACGAAGGATCGATGCTTCTGTGGGTGACGGTGCTTTCGGTCGCCGGCGCTTTCTTTGCGCTGCTTTCTAAGCGCGCCGGAGAACGCACCGCGATCGCGGCTCTTGGAGCGCAGGCCGCGCTCGCTTTGGGCTTTTACGCTTTCCTCCTGATCGCCTCGAACCCTTTTGCGAGGCTCTTCCCGGCGCCACCTGATGGCCGTGGGCTAAACCCGCTGCTGCAGGATCCCGGCCTCGCCTTTCACCCGCCCACTTTGTACCTCGGCTATGTGGGGCTATCGGTCGCGTTCAGCCTCGCAGTAGGCGCGCTGCTGACCGGCGAAGTCGATGCCAAGCTTGCGCGAGCGATGCGTCCGTGGGTTCTGGGAGCTTGGCTGCTCCTGACGCTTGGCATCACCGCGGGAAGCTATTGGGCTTATTACGAGTTGGGCTGGGGCGGGTATTGGTTCTGGGACCCGGTCGAAAACGCGTCGTTGATGCCATGGCTGGCTGCGACGGCGTTGCTTCACTCAATCAATGTGCTCGCCGCGAGGGGTGCCTTGAAAGCCTGGACGATGATGCTCGCCGTCATCGCTTTCTCGATGTCCATGGTTGGCACCTTCCTAGTACGTTCCGGAGTCCTCACGTCCGTTCACGCGTTTGCGATTGATCCGGAACGAGGCACGTTCTTGCTGGCCCTGCTCGGCATCTATGTTGGCGCGGCGTTTGTCTTGTTCGCGGTGCGAGGAGCCACACTTCGTGAGGGTGCGTCGTTTGAGCTGGTGAGCCGAGAGACGGGGCTCGTCATCAACAACCTGCTTCTCAGCGTCATTCTCGGCATCGTGTTCCTGGGGACACTTTATCCGCTGTTCGTGGAAGCGGTGAGCGGGGAGAAGCTCTCGGTTGGCGCCCCCTACTTCAATGCGGTTGCCGGGCCGCTTGCGCTCATCCTTACCGTGCTGGTGGGTGTCGGGCCGTTGTTGAGTTGGCGTCGCGAGAGACGGTCCAGGCTCAAGACGCTAACGATCCCCGCGCTGATTGGAGCGACGGCGCTAGCGATTACCGTCATTCTCTGGCCCGGAATGAATATCCTGCCGCGGCTTGGGCTGATGGTCGCGGCCTATCTGCTGGTCGCCGGCACCTTGCCGCTTGTCGCGCGCAATCCGCTCCGCGCGCCATTGGCGACTTGGGGCATGGTCGTGGCCCATCTCGGCATCGCAGTAGCGCTGGCGGGCATGGCAGCGAACGCGGCATTCACCAGCGAACGCCTTGCCGTCATTAGTCCGGGGGAATCGCTGACATTGGGCCCATGGACTGTCCAGCTCGAAACAGTCGAACCGGCTGCTGGTCCGAATTACACGGCAATAGAAGGCAAGCTTCGTGCGACGCGCGGCAGTGGACTGACCATGCTTCGCCCTCAGACTCGCTACTTCAGCGACCCGCCGACCGAAACAAATGAGGCCGCGATCGAGACCTTCTGGAACGGCCAGCTCTACACGGTCATCGGAAAAGCCGATACTGCCGGTGGCTGGCAGGTCCGGCTGTGGTGGAAACCCTTCGTCACGCTAATCTGGACCGGTGGCGCGCTCATCGCATTTGGTGGCGCGCTTGCGCTGGTCGGCCGCGCCTGGAGAAGTCGCCGGCGCACCTCCGGTGGTTGGCGCAAGGAGCGCTACGCATGAGCCGGGTCACCCGCTTTGCGCCGCTTGCGCTCCTCTTGCTCGTCATCGTCGCGCTCATTTGGCGGCTCGTTACGCCGAGCGATAACAACGTGACATCGAAGCTCGAGGGCAAGCCTGTCCCGGCGTTTGACCTCGCCGCCGCTCTGCCCACCAAGCCCACGATCTCGTCTGCCGAGCTCGCTACAGGCAAACCGCGGCTACTAAACATCTTCGCCAGCTGGTGCGTGCCTTGCGTTAGCGAGGTGAAAGTCCTGCAGGCATTGAGGGCCGACGGCGTCGCCATCGACGGCATCGCCATCCGCGACCGATCGCAGGACGTCGCTGACTTCCTCGCCCGCAATGGCGACCCGTACGAACGGATCGGCAGTGACCCGCAGAGCCTCGTTCAAATTTCGCTCGGCTCGTCCGGCGTGCCCGAGAGCTTCGTCATCGATGGAAAGGGAATCATTCGTTACCAGCATATCGGACCGATCAAGACGTCCGATATGGCGCTCATATTGACGAAGCTGGAGCAAGCGAAGTGAGGCGCCTGCTCATCGTCATGGCGCTTTTCGCCGCGCAGCCAGCTGTTGCCGACAGCAATATGCCGCCGGCCTATTGGGCCAATCGCCAGCTGCCCGACGCGAAGCAGGAGGCGAGGGCGCAAGCGCTGATGGACGAGCTCCGCTGCCTCGTCTGCCAGGGGCAATCGATTTCGGATTCCGATGCCGAGCTTGCCGGCGACATGCGCGACCTTGTCCGCCGACGTATCGCTGCGGGAGAGAGCCCGAAACAGATCCGGTCGTGGCTCATCGAACGCTACGGGAGCTGGATTAGCTATCGCCCGACGACTGAGGCGGCCGCCTGGCCGCTGTGGCTCGCGCCGCTGTTTCTCATCGGTGCAGGCGCTTACCTCGTCCGTCGCCGCATCAAGGCAAGGGCGCCCAATTGATGGGCTGGCTTATCCTCCTGCTGCTGATTGCAGCCAGCGTTGCTTCGATGTGGCTGCTCGGCGCGCGCTCGGGCCTTCTTACCGCTTCCGCAGCAGCTCTCCTGCTTGGCGCGGCGGGTTATACATTTCAGGGAAGTCCCTCTCTCCCCGGCGCGCCATCAAGCGGCAGCGAGGCTCAGGAAGTCCTCCCGCTGACTGATGCGCGTCACGCCTTCTTCGGGCAGTTTACCCCCGCCGAGAGTTGGCTCCGTATGTCGGAAGCATTGGCACGGCACGGACAAGGCGCGGACGCCGTCGGCATCCTGCAGAACGCCACGGATCGCTATCCAGGCGACGCGCAGCTCTGGATCGGCCTTGGGAATGCGCTCGTCGATCACGGTCGCGGCCTTACGCCCCCGGCAGAGCTTGCATATCAGCGAGCCGCCGCAGTCTCGCCCGGGCATCCCGCCGCGCCATTCTTCTACGGCCTCGCGCTGGCCCGCTCGGGCGACCGCGCGGCTGCCGTCGCGATCTGGAAGCGCATCCTCGCCAATGCCCCTGCAAATGCGAGTTGGCGCCCGATGGTGGAACAAGGAGTGGCGGCGCTCGGCAAGCCTGCCGGCGCCGCGCCCCCTGCTCAGTAACTCTCGTATTCGAGGTCGAGTGCCTCGGCGACCGCCTGATGGCGAATTTTCCCGTCGGACACGTTGAGTCCGTTCAGCAAATGCTCGTCGGATTCGAGCGCTTTTTCGACGCCAAGATTGGCGATTTTCAATGCGAAGGGCAGGGTTGCGTTATTCAATGCGAATGCGCTGGTGCGCGCAACGGCGCCCGGCATGTTCGCCACGCAATAATGGATGATCCCGTCGACTTCGTAGACGGGGTCGGCGTGTGTCGTTGCATGTGACGTTTCGAAGCAGCCGCCCTGGTCAATCGCGATGTCGACGAGGACCGACCCGCGCTTCATCGTCTTCAGCATTTCGCGAGTGACCAGCTTGGGCGCGGCGGCGCCCGGGACGAGCACGGCACCGATCACAAGCTCGGCTTCCTTGACCGCGTTGGCGATCGCCGCGCGCGAGGCATAGGCCGTCTTGATCTGGCTGGAGAAAAACATGTCGAGCTCGGCCAGGCGGTCGTTGTTAATGTCGTAAATGGTCACATCGGCCCGCATGCCGGTCGCCATTTGCGCGGCGTTCACGCCGGAGACGCCGCCGCCGAGGATAGCAACCTTGGCGGGCGCAACGCCAGGAACGCCGCCCAGCAGGACGCCGCGGCCTCCCTGTTCCTTTTCCAGATAGTGCGCGCCAACCTGAACCGACATGCGGCCCGCAACCTCGCTCATCGGCTTCAGGAGCGGGAGCGTGCCGTTGCGAGCGGTGACGGTTTCATAAGCGATGCAGATCGCTTTCGACTTCATCAGGCCCAGAGCCTGCTCCTTGTCAGCGGCGAGGTGGAGATAAGTGAAGAGAATCTGGTTGGGCCTAAGCAACGCGATTTCCTGCGGCTGCGGCTCTTTGACCTTCACGATCATGTCGGTGGCGTCGAATACCGACTTGGCGTCCGGAAGGATTTTCGCACCGGCTTTCTCATAAGCCGAATCCGGGCAGTCGATCCCCGTTCCGGCCTTCGTTTCGACGAACAGTTCGTGGCCATGCGCAACAAGCTCGGCCACTGAAGCCGGCGTCAGTCCAACGCGATATTCATGGACCTTGATCTCTTTCGGCACCCCGATACGCATTTAATCGTTCGCTCCAGTGATGTTGTTTGCGCGCGCCTATAGACGGGCAAATCGCCCTTGTCCCCCCGCTTCGCGCACCTACCTAAGAGTGGATTTGCGGCAGTTCCGGGCCGGTGCTAGTGCGACGCACCGCCGCCAAGGCGACCCGGGGGCCACAGGGATGCCATTGCGCGTCTTTTCGAGTTCGATTTTTCACCCATGAACATCACCGCAACTGGAGGCGCCGTAGCCGACGCGCCGCAAAACAGTGCCCATGGTCATGCCCAGGGCCCACTGTACAAGCTCGTCGTCGGCGCCATCGGCATCGTCTATGGCGATATCGGCACGTCGCCGATCTACGCCTTCCGCGAGACGTTTGCGGGCCATCACACCCTGATCCCCGATAGGCTGCACATCTACGGTGTGCTGAGCCTGATCTTCTATTCAATGATGATCATCGTGACGCTGAAATATGTCACGATCATCATGCGCGCCGACAATAAGGGGGAAGGCGGAAGCCTAGCCCTGCTCGCGCTCATCAACCGCACGTTGGGCGGGAAGAAGAAGTGGACGAGCGGGATCATCATGCTCGGCGTCTTCGCAACGGCGCTCTTCTACGGCGATTCCATGATCACGCCGGCGATGTCCGTCTTGTCCGCCGTGGAGGGCCTTGAGACCGTCAATCAGGGTTTCGCGCCCTATGTTGTGCCGATCTCCGTCGTCATCCTCGTCGGACTGTTCGCCATTCAGGCGAGGGGGACGGCGAAGGTTGGCCTGCTCTTCGGGCCCGTCATGCTGCTCTATTTCGCGACGCTGGCTGTCCTGGGCGCCATGCACGTCATGGACGACCCAGCAGTCATCCTTGCGATGTTCAATCCGATCCACATTGTTGAGTTCTTCGCGGCGGATTTCCTGCGCGCATTTGTCGCACTTGGATCGGTCGTGCTGGCGGTGACCGGCGCGGAAGCGCTCTATGCGGACATGGGGCACTTTGGCCGTAAGCCGATCCGTATCTCCTGGGTCTACTTCGTGCTCCCGGCACTGCTTCTCAATTACATGGGGCAGGGCGCGATGATCCTCTCGGCTGATCCCGCCACCGCGTTGTCCAAGGTCAAGGATCCATTCTTCTATCTTGCGCCCGATGCGCTTCGGCTCCCGCTCGTCCTATTGGCAACGGCAGCGGCAGTGATCGCCAGCCAGGCCGTCATTTCGGGCGCTTATTCGGTGACCCAGCAGGCGATCCAGCTCGGATTCGTGCCGCGGCTGAAGATTGCGCACACAAGCGAAAGCGCCGCTGGCCAGATCTACATCCCCAGCATCAATTGGGCGCTGATGATTATGGTCACGCTGCTTGTCGTGACGTTCCGTTCGTCGTCCAACCTGGGGGCGGCTTACGGAATTGCGGTGACAGGTGCGATGTTGATCGACACCATATTGATCGCCGTGGTGCTCCGCCAGATGTGGAACTGGAACCGGTTCGCCGTTGGCGGGCTGCTCACGCTCTTCTTCGTCGTCGATTTCTCTTACCTGTCGGCGAACCTGCTGAAGGTCCCGGCGGGCGGCTGGTTCCCGCTGTTGGTCGGCGGCATCGCCTTCACGTTCCTGACGACGTGGGCGAAGGGCCGTCAGCTGATGATCAACCGCATGGACGAAGCCAGCCTTCCCATCGAGGTGTTCATCAAATCCGCTGCCGCGAGCGCCGCGCGTGTGCCTGGCACCGCAGTGTTCATGACCAGCTCTGCTAGCGGCGTGCCCCATGCGCTTCTCCACAACCTCAAGCACAACAAGGTGCTTCACGAGCGGATCATCCTTCTGACCGTGAAGATCCAGGACGTTCCTTACGTGTCTGAAGAGAAGCGCGGGGAGACCATGGACTATGGCTCGGGCTTCCACCGCGTCGTGCTGCATTACGGCTTCATGGAAGAGGTGAACGTGCCGTCCGAACTGGCCCGCGTCGATCGTTGCGGCCCAGCGTGCAAGATGATGGACACCAGCTTTTTCCTCGCACGGCAGACATTGATCCCGTCGGCGAGACGACCAGGCATGGCTGTATGGCGAGAGAAGCTGTTCGCCTGGATGCTTCGCAATGCGGAAAGCGCGATGGAGTTCTTTAAGCTTCCCACCAATCGGGTGGTGGAGCTTGGAAGCCAGGTCGAAATCTGAACCTTCGTCGTGCGCCGCGCATTGGCGCAGCCATGGCAGATACAATCTCGTGGGTTGCGACGATAGCGACCATCATTGCCGCATCGATGACGGCAGCGAACCTTGGGCCGCGCATAACGGGTTACGGATTTGCGGTATTCCTACTTGGATCGCTTTGCTGGCTCTGGACCGGGCTGCACACAGGGCAGCCGGCGCTTGCCTGGACGAACATCGTGCTGACCGTTCTCAACATCTTCGGCATCTGGCGCTGGCTCGGGCGCCAGTCGAGCGTGGAAGAAGGTGCCAAGGCCGCGTCGCAGGCGAGTGAAGGCACACCCGGCGAAGCGCTCTTTCCGGTCTCGCTGCTCTCGCGTGCGCCCGTCGAATGCCGTGGCGACGAGATTGGAACATGCATCGATGCGATGGCCGGCTGCGGGAGTGGGCGTCTGAGCTACATCGTGGTGTCGCAGGGGGGTGTGGCCGGGGTAGGGGAGACGCTGCGCCGCTTGCCTTGGGAAAATGCCCATGTCTCAGGCGAAAGGGTGCAGACCGAAATGGACAGCCGTCACTTTGAATCGCTTGAGCAGCTTTCGCGGGACCAATGGCCGGGCCGCTGATCATCACGGCTGAGCTGGCAGGGGAGGACCAAGCTTGGCTTGACCGATTGCGGCAGGCACACTTTCCGCCTGAGCGAAACCATCTCGCTGCACACCTCACCATGTTCCACGCATTGCCGCCCACAGCGGAAGCGGAAGTGCGCAGTCGCCTCGCGCAGCTTGCGAGTGCCGCACCGCCGCGAGCAAGCATCGAGGGGTTGATGAATCTTGGTGGCGGCGTCGCTTATCGGATCTCGTCACAAGAGCTGGACGCTGTCCGGCGTGAGCTGGCCGAGACCTTCCACGGCTTGCTCAGCGCCCAAGACGCTGGCGGATGGCGACCGCATGTCACCATCCAGAACAAAGTAACGCCAAAGGTCGCACGGGATTTGTTGGACACGCTCGCCGCAGACTTTCGCTCTCGCGCGCTCCGCATTTCGGGATTGGGCCTGCATCGATATCTCGGCGGCCCATGGGAAAAGCTGGCAATCTACAAGTTCAGGGGTCGCTGAGGGACTCAGCTCATTTCCCCGATCCCCGAGCAGCTGAGGTCGAATGCCGCCAGGCCGGATTCAAGAACCGAAGCGAGCATCGGCTGCTCCATCAATTCTTCGATCGCGCCGGCGGTGCCGTCGGAAACCAGTGACTGCGCTTCCTCCATGGCCTCATCCCAATCGCTGGCATCATAGGTGCCCTGACCGACCCATGCGAAAGCGATCACCTCCGCGAGCTGGTCTTCGCCGAGGTCCTCGAACGCGGCCTGAAGCTCTTCCTCGACACTCGAATTGATGTCGTCTTCGAGGACGGAGAGGGCGCCTTCCTGCTCGTCGTCGACATTGTCCGGGTCTTCATTGCGATCGTAATCGCTAGCGGTCTGCGCTTCATATTCACGTGCGCGCAGGATGATCCGGCACAGCGTTTCGAGGGGGGTCAGCGGGTCCATCTATGTCTCTCTCCAACAGCGGCTTAACGAGAGCAGCCGTAAGCGGTTCCTCCGCGTTGACCGTCCAAGTTCACGCACCTATATCGCGCCCCTCTGGCGCCTGTGATACGGGCGCCTTGCCTTTTTGGGGCGGAGTAGCTCAGCTGGTTAGAGCAGCGGAATCATAATCCGCGTGTCGGGGGTTCAAGTCCCTCCTCCGCTACCATTCCACAATACTCAATTTTCCCGTTTTCTGAACTGAATGTCGGGGAAGCGGTTCTCGGCCTCGAAAGATAGCACCTTTCAGCGGCCAAGTTTCCAATCCTACGTAGGGCGCAATCTCGTTCAGCATTGTGGGCAATTTAGGCTAATTGCCTCCCCGTATCGACTGCAGCATGTCCGGATGCGTGAACCTTCGAGAGGATACATTCTCGCGTCATCTACCGGGTGTCCATTCCGATACGAAGCGGAGCGAGAGGTTGGAGGACACGGAAGACCACTCTAAGAGCGAGCCGAAACGCTCAGCTAAGTCTCGTGTGGTTCGAACGCTGCTCGAGATCTTCGTCGGCTTGATAGTAGCGGTAAGTGCGGTGCGGATCCGCATGGCGATCGACCTGCCGTCGGAGGTTCTCCCGTCCTTTTTGCTGATAATCGGCTTTGCCTGGTCACCGTCGCCGCCGGGTTTGTCAGCGGACTCGTGACTATGATCGCGGGCGGAATGCTGACTTGGTATTATATCCTGAGTCCCGGCGGCTCGTGGGAGATCGACGGTCGCGACGGCTATTCGCTACTGGGTTTCTTCTCGATCGCATCCGTCATTCTCGCGACGTCGCAGCTTTATCGGCTAAGCGAAATCAAGCGGCAACGGGTCGCGCTCAAACTCGCGCTGCAGGAAGCCGATCACCAGCGGTTGTTTGCGCGCGAAATGTCCCATCGACTGAAAAACGCGATGGCAATCGTACAGTCGATTGCCAGCCAGACGTTTACGCATGGAAACCCCGAAGTAGGCAAGTTCGAAGGCCGGCTCTCGGCCTTGGCCAACGCGCACAACCTCCTCAATGAACATGTCAAAGAGCCGACGGCGTCTATCGCTGAGGTCGTCAGGACAGCCATTGCGCCGTTCGACGACAAGACCGGCCGGTTTGAAGTAAGCGGAGAGCCATTGGCACTCCCGGATCAACAGGTCGTGTCGCTGAGCATCGCCCTTCACGAACTCTGCACGAACGCGGTCAAATATGGAGCGCTAAGTGCCCCGGAAGGATGGGTTTCGATTGAATGGGCGCCACACAACAAACAGCTTTTGCTTGAGTGGGAAGAGCATGATGGACCGGCGATAACTGCTCCATTGACGAAGGGGTTTGGGTCCAGGCTCTTGGCGCGAGCGGCCATGAGGGCGAGTTTGAAGTTCGAGGAAGATGGTCTTCGATGCACTATCGCGCTGACTTCACGACGAAGCTTGATTGACTGATGGCAAAAGACGAGGTTTTCGCTAGCAACGCCGAGTGTCCAATCCGTCCGTCCGCGCCACCTCACGACAGCGACCTTTTACTGCGAGGCCGCTTCGAATGAAGATACGCTAGGCTGTCGGCTTGGCGGGCTCGGGACCGCAGTCACCACTGACCTTGGTCACCACCTTCGGCGGCTTGCCAGTGCCCTGGCCAGTCACCTCGGTTGTGCGCACGCAGGTCTTGGAGCCGTTGCTCTCCGACACAACGGTGATGCTGCTACCTTCGGGGGCATTGCCAAAAGCCGCTACGTTCAACTCCGGCGCTCCGGCGAGAGTAGCCGGCATCTGCGTCACGGCAGCGACCTCTTGCATCATCGCGTCGATCTGGCGCTGAATGTCGAACATGCTGCGGTCGAACAGGCCGAACGGCGTCACGCGGGCCGGCACTACCGTGACCTTCGGCGCCACATCACCGACATATTTGACCCGAGCAGTCGAGCCGTCGGGAAGCTGCACGTTCATGGTGTGGGTGTCCCGGCTCGCGGCGACGGCGGCGCTGGCAATTGCAGCGGCGCCCAGACCTGCCAGGACAATCGCATATGCACTACGCATGAGGCGTCCTCCTCTTTGATCTGACTTCCACAATTTATCTGAGAAAGCTGAACCGCCGATTTCAAGACCAGGAAAGTGAAGGATATTTAATGCGGTCGCAATCTGCACCGCGAAGGATTGGGACCGTCACGCATCAGAGTTCGTCGGCCATGGCGCTGCAAGGTCGACGAAATGTCGTTCAAGTCCCCGAAAACGTGAAGAAAATCAGTGCGATGAGATTCAGCCCTAGAAGGATCCAGGCTAGTCCGACCCAAGGGCACTCCCGGTCCACGTGCCGACATAGCCGCACGTGAAGTATCAGTCCCAGCCCAGCCAGCAGCGGCACAATGGCGAACCATAATGGCAGCTGGATGCGCCATCGAGCATCCTCCCAGCTCCGTACCGTGGCGAGGCTCGCACTGAACGATAGTGCGAGCGCAAGAATGGCCTGTCCAAGAGCCATTCCGATCACGACGAATGCGGTAGGTTTTCGGCGAGGCTTTGCCATGGCAGACTGACACACTTACCGCGGCTTGGGCAGCTCGATCGTCGGGCCAAGCTTGGCCATAACGGCCCGCGCGTCGATCGCACTCGGCTGGCTGGTGGGGACTGGTCCCTTGTGTGTGGTAATCTCGGCAGTCGCCTCGAAGGCCTCGACCGTCTGCACATTCGCTCCACCGTACCAGAACGGCCCACCCATCCACGGGTCCCAATAGTTCCAGCCATAGCCGCCCCGGTAATAACCCCAATAGGGACGCCAGTAAGGGTAACCGTACCAGGGACTGTAGAAGGGATCAGGCTGCACATAGGTTTGTACGTCATGCTCTGTGTGCCGAGTGACCGGAACGAACCAGTCGTACCCGTGCTGCAACGTCACCTCAGCCGCGCGATAGAGCAGGTAACCTTCGACGCGCTCGCGCGACGCCATTTCGTTACCGTGGAAGCGCACAATGAACCGATCGGGCGCGAGCTGTTGTTCTGAATATCCGCCGTGCGTGCCTGGCCCGCCTTCAGGTATGTAGGGTTGGTAAGGCGTAGCGGTCATGCAGCCGCCGAGCGTTATGGCCGACAGGACGATCGCGGCGGCCGCCATCGGGCGAAGCATCTTGTAAAACATACAACTGATCCTTCCGCACATCAGAGACGAGCATTAGGCCTCAAAAGCGGTCGCACGCGCGATAGGGGAATGTCCTTAGAGCCGTTGGCAGGAAAAGCGCCGCAACACGGCGCAACGCTAACACTCCGTTAGGGCGCGCCACGTACCCCTTCGCTGCTGAACTGGGGGAATTGGCGGTGGGCCGGCTAGTCTTGTGCGTATCATTGATGGCGCTTGTCGGCTGCGACGGTTCTGATCAGGCGAGGGCACCGAGCGTCACCGTGAAGCTTCCTCCGGCCAAGCCGTACGTCGCTGGGCCCGCCTTTTCATTTGGACATGCGCCAAGGCAGCCGCGCTGAAGCGCGACCGCCCGACGTCAAAATCAAAAAGGTGTGATTAAGCTGGGCTGTTCGGCGTCGTCGGAAGGACGACGTGACCGCTGTGGTGCTTGGTCGCGATGTAGATCGCGAGCGCCACGTCGGCTAGCAGGATCGCAATAACTGGCAGCGGCGGGAAGCCACCACCGCGCGCGTAGCCCTCAGGCGGGGGCGGCGGAGGCGGATTGTCGCTCGCCGCCTGAGCGGCGGCCGCCCCGCCGAGGCCGATGGCTCCTGACGGGGTGAGCATGCTGAGCGCCATCCACGAGGATTGCGCAGCTGGCGCAGCCACGGCGACCGGAGCGGGCGTCGCTGCGGTGGCTGCGGAGCTTGAAACGAGGGCCGCGACGACGGCGGCGGCAATGAATTTGTTCCTGGCGCTGAACATTCGAATCACTCCTTGAGCCACGCAACGTACGATCAACTCATTTTCACGGCTGATCATTTGGTCCGCAAAAACAACACGCTTCGGCGGTTCAGCTACAACTCGGACCCTACGATTTTATTACTGTTGCCTAATCGACACTCGCGAGGCTTCGCTCGAGGTCCTCAATCAGGTCATGCGGATCTTCCAGGCCAATGTGGAGCCGAACCAGTCGTTCCGCAGGCGTTTTAGTTGCGGTCCGGTTTGCGCGCACTGGCAGCGCAAGACTCTCATAGCCGCCCCAACTATAACCAATGCCGAACAACTTCAGTCGATCGATGAATGCGGCGGGATCTCCGTTGAGCTGGAATGCGAACAGCCCCGACGCGCCTTTGAAATCGCGTGCCCAAATTTCGTGACCGGGACAATCGGGAAGGGCGGGGTGAAGCACCGCGCCCACTTGTCGCTGCTGTTGAAGCCATCTGGCGATCTTTAGCGCGGACGTTTGGTGCTGCTTGAGGCGGATCGCCATCGTCCTTAGCCCACGAGATGCGAGCCATGCATCGTCGGGTGACACCGCATGACCAAGGTCCCAACTCGTTCGCTGCAGGCGCTGGAAATGCTCCTCAGTCGCCGTAGCCGTGCCGATCATCACGTCCGCATGTCCGCCGACATATTTGGTGGCGGCGAGGATGGTGATGTCCACGCCGGCCGCGATTGCAGGGAAGAACAGGGGCGTCGCCCAGGTGTTGTCGAGCAAGGTGACGACACCTCGATCACGCGCCACCGAACAAATCGCCGGTACATCCTGGATTTCCATCGTCAGCGAGCCCGGGCTCTCGAGAAGGATGGCTTTGGTCTTGGCGCCGATGAGCTCGGCGATGCGGCTGCCAATCAGCGGGTCATAATATCGCGTATTCACCCCGAAGCGCTTGAGGATCGCATCGCAAAACTTGCGGGTGGGTCCGTAAACGCTGTCGGTGACGAGCAGCTCGTCACCCGCGGAAAGCACCGATTGTAGCGACGCGGTAATCGCCGCCAGCCCCGAGGAGAAAAGAGCTGTCCCTGCGGCGCCCGGCTCAAGTTCGGTGAGGGCTTCGGAAAGGGCCCAATGCGTTGCCGTTCCCTGCAATCCGTAGCGATATTCGCCCAGGCCCGGTTGCCCGCTGCTCAGCTCAGCGACGCTATCGAACAGGATTGTGGATGCGCGCTCGACCGGCGGATTGACGAGGCGCCCAAGCCATTCCTTGCGGCGGCCCCCTTCGACAAGCTTCGTCGATTGCCGCTTTTCGTGGTCACTCATCACATGCTCCGGAAGTTCCTAGCGACCGAGCCGGGAACGCCCCGAAGACAGGTCGAGAGTCAGCCCTTGGCCTTCCTGGCACCGAGTAGACCGACAAGGCCAATGAGGCCAATCGCTCCCCACGGAAGACCACGGGATTTGGTCGGTTCAGGTGCAGCCATATCGGCGGGCTGCGCCGTAGGTTCCGGCACCGCTTGCGGCGGCACCGCATTGGCATCCACGGCCTGGGTTGCCGCAGCATTGTTTGTCGCGACGTTGTTGTCTTGGGCCATGGCTGGCGTTGCGGCGAGCAGCGCGGCGGCGAAGGGCAGGGAATATACGAGGCGCATCAGCGTTCCTCCTTTATCGGATCATCATTCGTCGAAGGATGACGGGTGATAACTGTCTTCCTCATGCTGCGGCAGCAGCCCGATGAGCCCAATGAGCCCGAGCAATCCAACGAGGTTCCAGAGCAAATCCACTGAAGATTCGCGGCTTGCGATCCGCTGTTGCGTCTCCGTCCGCAACTCGCCGCGGTCGTTCTGCGCGGACACGGGTCCGATGGCCGAGGTCATCAGGAACAGCGCGAGTATCAAACGCCAACGCATTGGCTTCCTCCTTCGCTGATCAGTGCGCTTGTTCACGCCCGAAAGGCATGACCAAGGAAGTCATTCCTACATCAAAACGACGCTTGCAGAAAGTTGGGCAAACCAATCGTCACCCTCAGTCGGCGATCGCCCATTTCACCGACTGGGTATAGGTGCTGACACTCGGCCTTCCGTCCACGTCGAGTGCCGGTGCGAAGCGCGCCCGTGTTTGGATTATGTTGCAAGTGGCTTGGTCGAGCGAAGCGTGACCGCTGCTCTCCACTACCGAGCAGCGGCTGACGCGGCCCTGGCGATCGATATCGAGGCGGACGCGTACCGTCCCTTGCGCATTCGCATCTAGGGCGTCCGCAGGATAATCGTCTCCGCTGAACAAGCCGGTGAGTCTATTTGGCGATGAGTTTACGTTAGCTGCCGATTGTTCGACCTGCGACCGATTTGGTTCGGACGGAGCTAACGACCGCCCGGCAGCGGAATGGCTGGACCGAGACGAAGTGTCCTGCACTCTGACCTGCTGAAATGCCCAAATGGCGATCGCTACGACAGCTGCCAGCAGGAACAGGCCCGCGTTTTCCTTGGGAGGTTGAACCGGTGAGCGAGGATCGGTTTGCCGCCTGTCCGAGCCCCAGAACATTGTAGCGGTGTAACTGTGCGGCAGCATCAAACGCAAACGCCCGGATCGTCTAGCGATCCGGGCGCCCTGCGTGACGATTGCTCGTCAGCCCCCTTGGATGTTTGTCGCGGTCCAGCGTCCCCAGTCGCCTAACCGCAACCCCGAACCCACGACCCAAGGGCCTGTTCGTTCGGTCGAAGTGTTTGGTAGGCCTGCCCCTTGACGCTGTCACGGCGGTAAATTGACGGAGGTTGCTTTTTGGCAAGGCCTGTGTCGGTCCTGCCACAGCAGCCGTAGTTGCCAGCTAAAGCCGCTCCCCGTAGAGCGCGGGCCCATGCGCTGGTCACGTGCCTTTCTTCCCGTGCTCAAGGAGAGCCCCGCCGACGCCCAGATCGTCAGTCACAAGCTGATGCTGCGCGCCGGCCTTGTTCGTCAGACAGCCGCCGGCATCTACGCCTGGCTGCCGCTCGGGTATCGGGTGCTGCGAAACATCGAGCAAATCGTTCGCGACGAGCAAGACCGTTCGGGCGCGATCGAGATGCTGATGCCGACGCTTCAGTCGGCCGAACTGTGGCGCGAGAGCGGACGTTACGACGCTTACGGGCCTGAGATGCTGCGGATCCGGGACCGGCATGATCGCGATATGCTCTACGGTCCGACCAACGAGGAAATGATTACCTCGATCTTCCGCGCCGAGACCCGCAGCTACCGCGACCTTCCGCGCACGCTTTATCACATCCAGTGGAAATTCCGTGACGAGGTGCGGCCCCGGTTCGGTGTCATGCGCGGGCGAGAGTTCTTGATGAAGGACGCCTACAGCTTCGACATCGACGAGGCCGGCGCGCGGATGTCCTACTACACGCAGATGCTGGCTTACCTGCGGACGTTCCAGCGGCTCGGCATCCAGGCAGTGCCGATGAAGGCCGCGTCCGGGCCCATCGGCGGCGACCTTAGTCACGAATTCATCGTCCTCGCGCCGAACGGCGAGAGCGAGGTGTTCTACGATGCCGCCTACGAAGGTTTCGACTGGCATCAGTCGGATATCGACTATGGCGACGAGCGCGACCTGCAGCGGCTCTTCAAGCAGGTCAGCGACACCTACGCCGCGACTGACGAGACCCACGACGAGAAGCAGTGGGGCAAGGTCAAGGAAGCGAACCGGCGAACCGGTCGTGGCATCGAAGTGGGGCACATCTTCTACTTCGGCGACAAATATTCCGCAGCAATGGACCTCAAGGTCTCGGGGCGCGACGGGCACGAAGTCACTCCACTGATGGGGAGCTACGGCATCGGCGTCTCGCGCCTCGTCGGCGCCATCATCGAGGCGAGCCACGACGACGCCGGTATCATCTGGCCGGAAGGCGTTGCGCCGTGGCGCGTCGGCTTGGTCACCATGCGCGCTGACGATCAGCCCAGCCGCGAGGCGGCAGAGATGCTTTACGGCCACCTGCTGGGGGCTGGCGTCGAGACTCTCTACGACGACCGCGACGAGCGTGGTGGCGCCAAGTTGGCGTCGATGGATCTCATCGGCTTGCCATGGCAGCTCATCGTCGGACCGCGCGGAATTGCCACCGGCTCGGTCGAGCTCAAGAAGCGTTCGACGGGCGAAAAGCACGAGCTAAGCATCGAATCCGCGCTTTCGCGGTTAGTGGGCGCATGATCCTCAATCGCGCCGAGCGGATGCTCGCTCGCCGTTACCTTCTTCCCGACAAGGGCGAAGGCTTCATCTTCCTGGTCGCCACCATCAGCTTGATCGCTGTGGCTCTCGGCGTCGCGGCGCTGATCATCGTGATGAGCGTGATGAACGGCTTCCGAGCGGAGCTGTTCGACAAGATCGTTGGGCTGAACGGCCACGCGGTGATTCAGGGTTATGATGGACGGCTGTCCAACTGGCAGCAGATCGCCGACCAAGCGAGAAAAACGCCGGGCGTCACCTCCGCCATTCCGATGATCGAGCAGCCGCTCATGGGCACGGCGAACGGCCGCTTCGAAGGTGTCATCGTTCGCGGCATGCGTCCCGAGGACCTGCGCTCGAACAATACGCTGAACGCGCACGTGGTGGCGGGTGATCTTCGCACCGTCACGCCGGGCAGCAATCGCGTCGCCGTGGGTTCACGCCTTGCCGAAACGCTCGGGCTCTACCCGGGCGGCCAGATTACGTTGTGGAACCCGGACGGGCGCTCGACCGTGGTCGGGACGGTTCCGCGCGAAGTGACCTACACCGTCGGCGCGATCTTCGAGATCGGCGTCTACGATTATGACAAGGCGTTCGTAGTCCTCCCGATCAAGGACGCGCAGGAACTCCTCCTGATGGGCGACCAGGTCGGGATGATCGAGGTGCAAACGACGAGCCCGGACAAGGTTCAGCAGATCCTCGATCCGCTCCGCAAGGCCGTCCAGGGCAGGGCCAACGTCGTAGATTGGCGCCAGATGAACTCGGCCCTGTTTGAAGCGCTGGAGGTCGAGCGCGTTGCGATGTTCGTGGTGCTTTCGCTGATCGTGCTCGTCGCCGTGTTCAACATCCTGTCGTCGCTGATCATGCTAGTTCGCGCGAAGACCCGCGACATTGCGATCCTGCGGACGATGGGCGCCAGCCGGCGCGGGATGATGAAGGTTTTCATGACCGTTGGTGTGACGATCGGCTCGCTGGGGATCGTCCTTGGCATCATTATTGGCGCCATCTTCCTCTACTTCCGCCAGGGCGTGGTGGAGGCGATCCAGAAGCTCACGGGCCAAAACCTGTGGGATCCGTCAGTCCGGTTCCTTACCGACCTTCCTGCCAAGCCCGACCCGTTCGAAGTTACCGCGATCATCGTGATCGCGCTGATCCTCTCGTTCCTCGCGACCGTCTACCCGGCCTACAAGGCGGCAAGCACTGATCCTGTGCAGGTGCTCCGCTATGAGTGAGGCGGTCCTCGCCACGAAGGACTTGCGCCGCAGTTTCACGCAAGGCGAAGTCACGATCGACGTTCTGCGTGGGGTCGACCTGTCGATTGCGCCCGGCGAGATCGTGGCTTTGCTCGGACCCTCGGGGTCAGGAAAATCGACTCTGCTCCAGGCAGTCGGCCTGCTCGAAGGCGGCTTTGAGGGCTCGATCCGCCTCCAGGGCGAGGAAGCGTCAAACCTCGACGACGAAGGCCGCACGCGTCTGCGGCGGGAGTTGCTCGGCTTCATCTACCAGTTCCACCATTTGCTCCCGGAATTCAACGCGCGCGAAAACGTCATCCTGCCGCAACTCGTGTTCGGCACGGAGCCGAAGGCCGCGCAGGAGCGGGCAGAGCAATTGCTGACGGTCCTCGGTCTCGGCCAGCGCCTCGACCACAAGCCAGCCAAGCTTTCCGGTGGTGAACAGCAGCGCGTCGCTGTCGCTCGCGCGCTCGCCAACAAACCGCCGCTCATCCTCGCCGACGAGCCGACCGGCAACCTCGACGAGCAAACGGCCGACATCGTTTTCGCCGAATTTCTGAACATGGTCCGCAAGGAGGGCAGCGCCGCCCTCGTCGCTACGCACAATGAGCGGCTTGCGGCGCGGATGGACCGCGTCGTTAGGCTGAACGAGGGGCGTCTTCAATGACGGAGCCGCAGCGGCGGCCAGACGTTTCTCCGCCAATGCGACGCCTCAATCCCCATCTCTTGGTGCTTCTCGCCGGTGTCACCGGGCTGGTGCTGCTCCTCGCTTATTACGCCAGCAATCGGAACCCGGATCAGGACAAGCTGAAGGGGTCCCAGGTCGCTGGGCCGCAAGCGGCCAGCGCCGAGAAACGCTGTGCGAGCAAGGCCACATACGATTTGATCAAGCGCGAACTGTTCCGCCGCGCCGCGCAAATGCGGGGCAGTGATCAGGCGGCCTATGACAAATTGTCCGCCTACGCCGTCGTGCGCATGGAAAACCCAGTGCTCGAGAGCGAGAATAGCGACACTCGCGCAGTCAATTGCTCGGGGTCGCTTGCCCTTGATCTGCCACCCGGCGTGGCGGTGGTCGGCGGGCGCCGGACGTTGATGTCCGATGTTGACTATACCTTGCAGCCAGCGGCTGACGGCACTGGAACCGTCGTGCTACTGCGTAACGCGGACGCGGTGATAGCTCCGCTCGCGACTCTCGCCCGCACAGCTCAACCGGCACCGCAAACGCCGACTGTCGCGCCTGAAGCGAATGTGGTCGCCCCTGTAGAGCCCAACCCGGTCGTCGAACCGCAGGCACCTGCAACGCCGCAGGCACCCGACCGGCCGGCGGTTGCGAGGCCCAGCTTTAACTGCGGCGCAGCTCGCACGCGCGGTGAAAAGGCCGTCTGTTCGGATGCGGGCTTGGCGGCGCTCGATCGCAACATGGCGGCGCAATATGTGCGGTCGATGAGCGCTGCTTCGCCGGAGCAGCAGGCAACTCTTCGTCGGACACGCGACCGCTTCCTGTCCTATCGAGACCGCTGTCCGGACAACCGCTGCATCGGCGACGCTTACGTGGGCCGCATGCGCGAGATTCGGGACATCATGGAAGGCCGCTGGCAGGCGCCGCGATAAGCTTCGTAGAACGATGTTTGCCTCTGCGTGGCAAACGGTGTCCATCATCCACATGGAGGTGCGCATGGTTCGTCCGATCCTGCTTCTCGCTCTATTCGTGTCGACTTCCTCGTGGGCGCAGGGAACTCCGCCGCCCGGTTGCGATAGCCCGGAGTCGCATCAATTCGATTTCTGGGTCGGCAAATGGGAGGTGCACCCGCGCGGCAGCGACAAGATCATCGCGCACTCCCTTATCGAGAAGCGTTATGCCGGTTGCGCCGTGCGCGAGAACTGGATGCCGCTCGGCAAAGAGCTCAGCGGCGGCGGCGGAAGCCTGAGTCTGTATGACATGCGTCGCAAGCAGTGGCGGCAGACCTGGGTCGATTCGAGCGGCACTCGTGTCGATCTCGATGGCGGCTTTGCCAACGGGGTAATGTTGATCACCGGCAATTGGGAGAACTTCGTTGCTCCCGGCAAGGATGCGCTGGTCCGCATGAGCTATCAGGTCCAGCCGAACGGCGAAGTTCGCCAGCGGGGCGAATCTTCAACCGACGGCGGCAAAAAGTGGTCGACGTCGTTCGATTTCTTGTATCGGCGCGTGCAGGAATTTCCCGCCTTTTAGCTGTGGAAAAGAGCCGGCGCCGAGCTTCCCTCGCGAAATGAAATCCCCATAGTGGGCGAGTGAGCCAACCTTTCGTTCCGCTTCGCGTATTCTCTTCCTTCACAATGCTGGAAGGCGCGATGGAGCCCAAGACGCTGGCGGCGCAAGCTGCGAAGCTCGGCTTCCCGGCGATCGCCATCGTCGATCGCAACGGTCTGTACGGCGTGATGCCTTTCAGCGACGCGTGCATGGAGAAGGGCGTACAGCCGATTATCGGCGCAATGCTGGGCGTCGCGCGGCCCGCGGATATCGGCGGCGAAGCAGCAATCGACTGGCTGGCGCTCCTGGCGAAGTGTGAGACCGGCTATGCGAACCTCTGCAAGCTCGTGTCTTCGGCGCATCTCGACCGGCCGCTGGAACAGGATCCGCATGTCGAGTTCGAGAAGGTTCAGGAATTTAGCGACGGGCTGATCGCGCTGACGGCGGGCGCTGAAGGGGCTTTGGCGCGGCTTATTGCCGATGGGCAGCAGCTTAAGGCCGAAGCCTACCTGGACAGGCTCCAGACTCTTTTCCCCGACCGGCTCTATATCGAAATTAGCCGACGCGATGACGTCGTTGAGGAAACGGCGGAACAGGCGCTGATTGACCTCGCTTACGCCCGAGATCTGCCGCTCGTCGCCACCAATCCGGCAGCTTATGCCGACCCGACCTTTCATGCAGCGCACGATGCCATGCTGTGCATCGCTAACAGCGCCTATGTCGAAAGTGCCGACCGCGTCGTCTCCTCCGCCGACGCATGGCTCAAGAACTCCTCGATGATGACGGAGCTGTTCGCCGACCTGCCCGAAGCCATTGCCAACACCATGGTCATCGCCCAGCGTTGCGCGGTGGCTGCCCCGAAGCGCAAGCCGATCCTTCCAAGGCTTGGCGAGGACGAAGATCAGGAACTCCACCGGGACGCCCATGCCGGGCTTGCCGATCGGTTGAAGGGCCGGAGCGCAAAAGATTTCGAGGCGTACGCCAAGCGGCTCGATTACGAGCTCGAGATCATCACCGGCATGGGCTTTGCTGGTTACTTTCTGATCGTCGCCGACTTCATCAAATGGGCGAAGGCGAGTGATATCCCGGTCGGTCCCGGCCGCGGGTCTGGCGCGGGCTCCGTTGTCGCTTGGGCGCTGACCATTACCGACCTCGACCCGCTCGCCCTCAACCTGCTGTTCGAGCGCTTTCTCAACCCCGAACGCGTTTCGATGCCCGACTTCGACATCGACTTCTGCGAAACGCATCGCGACAAGGTCATCACTTACGTCCAGCAGAAGTACGGCCGCGATAAGGTCGCACAGATCATCACCTTCGGTCGCTTGAAGGCTCGCGCCGTCCTCAAGGACACCGGTCGCGTGCTCCAGATGGGCTACGGTCAAGTCGATCGCCTTGCCAAGCTGATCCCGAACCACCCGACCGATCCGTGGACGCTTGAGCGGTCGCTCAACGGCGTTCCCGAGGTTGCGGCGGAGTATAAAGATCCGGACGTCAAGCGTCTGTTCGATTTGGCGATGAAGCTGGAGGGCCTGCCGCGCCACGCATCCACCCATGCGGCGGGCGTGGTGATAGGTGACCGCCCGCTCGACGAGCTGGTCCCGCTCTACCGTGACCCGCGCTCCGACATGCCGGTCACGCAGTTCGACATGAAATATGTCGAGGCAGCCGGGTTGGTGAAGTTCGACTTCCTGGGCCTGAAGACCTTATCGGTGCTGAAAGAAGGCCAGCGCTTGCTCGCCGAACAGGGCATCGAAGTCGATTTCAGCGCGTTGCCGTGGGACGACGCATCTGTTTACGAGCTCCTCCAGCGGGGCGACACGGTCGGCGTGTTCCAGCTGGAATCGGAGGGAATGCGGCGCACGCTGTCCGCGGTCCGCCCGACGGGCTTTGGCGACATCGTCGCGCTGGTCGCGCTTTACCGTCCGGGCCCCATGGACAACATCCCGATGTTCGGCGACCGCAAGAACGGGCGGGCCGAGATCGAATACCCGCATCCCTTGCTCGAAGGCATCCTGGCCGAGACCTACGGCATCTTCGTCTACCAGGAACAGGTGATGCAGGCCGCGCAGATCCTCGCCGGCTATTCCCTAGGCAGCGCAGACTTGCTGCGCCGCGCAATGGGCAAGAAGATCAAGTCGGAGATGGATGCGCAGCGCGCGACCTTCGTCGAGGGCTGCGCCACCCACAACAACATTCCCGCCGCCAAGGCCAACGAGCTGTTCGACCTGATCGACAAGTTCGCAGGGTATGGCTTCAACAAGAGCCACGCGGCCGCTTACGCGCTGGTGGCCTATCACACGGCTTGGCTGAAGGCACATCACCGCGCCGAATTCTACGCCGCGTCGATGAGCTTCGACATGGCACTGACGGACAAATTGTCAATCTTCGTCGAGGACATGCGCCGCGGCGAAGTCACGTGCCTAGCACCCGACATCAACGCCAGCCACGCGCACTTTACCGTCGAAAGCGGCGCCGTTCGCTATGCTCTCGGCGCTCTCAAAGGCGTCGGCGAGAAGGCGATGGAAGCGCTGGTAGAAGAGCGCGGGCGGGGAGGGCCGTTCACGAGCCTCGAGGACTTTGCTACTCGTATTGACCCGCGCTTGCTCAATCGCCGGCAGTTGGAAGGCCTGGCGGGCGCTGGCGCCTTCGATGCGATCAATAATGAACGCGCGGCAGTCTTTGCCGGCGCAGAAACGATCCTCGCCCATGCCGCAAGCGCGCATGACCAGCGCACCAGCGGCCAGGCCGGGTTGTTTGGCGGCAGCTCGTCAGAAGCGGCGCCGATCCGCCTTCCGCGCGAAGCCTGGACGCTGGCTCAGCGGATGGCGGCTGAGCGCGAATCCTTCGGCTTCTACTTCTCGTCGCACCCCGTCGATGCCGCCCGGCACCTGCTGGCCGCGCACAAGGTCCGCACCTTCGCCGAACTTGCTGGCACCAGGATCGCGGAAGGTGAGCGCGTCGGCGCGACCATGGCGGCCTTGATCGAAGAAACGCGCTTCCGCACGTCGGCGCGGGGTCGCCGTTATATGATGGCTACGCTCAGCGACAGCTCAGGACAGTTCATTGCAACTTGCTTCGAGGATGATGCCTGCGCGGCTCTCGAAAGCGCGGCCAAGGCCGGTCAGTGTGGGCTGCTCAACGTCGAACTCGATCGTCGCGCGGGTGACGAAACGCCGCGCGTAACCGTGAAGAAGGTTCAGCCGCTCACCGATCTCGCCAAGCGCACACGACTTCAAATGACGGTGCGTGCGCCTGACATGCATGCGATCGCGACTGTCTCGAGCGAAATGAGCGATGCGCGTGGCGGCAACGGGCTGCTGCGCTTTATCGTGCCTTTGGATGGAGGTGGCGAAGCCGCGGTCGTCGCCGGCCGCGACTTCAATCTCGACGGCGAGCTGGCAGCCCGCATCGAGCGGATTACCGGCGAGGGGAGCGTCGACCTAACAGTCCAGGAGCCGCCGAGGCTCGCCCTCGTCGGTTGAGGCTTAAGCCATCCAGAACCCGTCGCGGTTCACCAGGCTCGTGACCCGCGCGTTCTGCTCGTCGTCGAGCGCATTCTTGAAGGTCGGGAACACTTCCTCTTCCTCCATGTGCGCGTGACGGGCGACGAGCGCGCGGAACTCGCGAACCTTCTCGAGCCATTTGCCGGACTCCGGCCCCATCTCGTTGAGCTCATAAATGTAGGTCTTGATGTATCCGTGCTCGCCCTCAAGCTGATCGGCGCTGACGGCCTCATTCGCCTCACGAAGAGCCGGATAAACGACCATCTCTTCCTGATGGGCGTGCTTGTCCAGCGCGTGAGTGAGCTTCATCAGCAGCATCTTGCGCTTGAAGGACTGCGTCTCGTCGGTGGTGAGCATCTTGTCGAAGATCGCCAGCGCCACGTCGTGTTCGGTCGCCAGGATCTCGTCCCAGTCACCCGCTGCGGCCTCCATGCCCTGCATAATCGCCTTGCGGCCGAAATTCGCGGCGAAGCCAATCGCGACGCCGGCAAGCGCCGCGCCAAGCAGTGGCCCGGCGCTGTCGCCGAAGGAAAAAGCGCTGCGATTGTCGCTGCTTCGATTGCGTTCGTTGCTGCTGCTCTCTTTCGAGCTGCCGCTACGAGCTGAAGTGGTCCGATTGGATGTGCGGCTTCCGGTACGCGTTGCCATAAACTCCTCCATGTCGATGATGCTGCTTTAACGGACAGGGGAGAGGCGCCGTTCCGTTCGCGAAGCACGCCCCGCAAACATTCCGGCGCATGAGTTAGACGCCGTTCGCAGGTTCCTGCGGTTGTTCCGGCTGCGGCGCGGTCTCAGGCGTGTTCTGCGCCGGGGTCTGGTCGGGCGCCTCAAGCGGCTCGGTGGTCGTGGGAGGCAGCTCCTGCACCGCATTTTCAAGCGGCGGCAGCGCCTTAGGGCTCTCGTATTCCTCGCCGGGCAGCGGACGCGCCTTCTTGCTGACAGGCGGCGGTGCCTTGTTCACCGGCGCGGTGGCTCCCTGATAAACGCAGGCGTCGAGACCATCGCGGCTGACGGTCGGGATACGTGCTGCGATCGTATTGCCGTAGCGGCGAGTGAAGCCTTTCGGCGCGACCGCTCCACGTTCCTTCGGAAGCGGAAGGACGGCTGCGATCCGTGCCGCCTCGGTCGGGCTCATGGCGCTCGCGTCATGGCCGAAATAGCGCTGCGACCCGGCATTTACGCCATAAGTGCCGATGCCGGTTTCTGCGAGGTTCAAATAGACCTCCATGATCCGCCGCTTGCCCCACAGACGTTCGATTAGGAACGTGAACCAAGCTTCGACTCCTTTACGCGCATAGCCGCCGCCTTGCCACAGGAAGGCGTTCTTCGCGGTCTGCTGACTGATAGTGGAGCCGCCGCGAATGCGACCACCGGATGCGTTTCTTTTCATCGCATCTTCAATGGCTTCGAAGTCGAACCCGCTATGCGAACAGAACTTACTGTCTTCTGCGGCGATGGACGCGCGAACCATGTCGCGATCGATTTCCCCGATCGGCATCCAATCGCGCGTCGCCCCGCGACCGGCGAACATGTCGCCGAGCATGGTCACCGTGATCGGCGGGTTCACGAAGCGATAGGCGAGCACCCACAGGAAAGAGACGATGAAGAAGGCGAGGACCAGCCTGACGATCCAGCCGAGTATCCGGCCGATCAGCGAGCCGACCTTTCGCTTGCGCTTGTACTTTGGAATGCTGGTCTTGGGCCGTTTCGCCATGCCCAGCGCCTAGCGGCAAGGCGGCCGCGCTGCCAAGTCCCGAGCGACAGGCTTTCCTTGCCGCACTGCAGCGCAGCATTTACATCGCCAGCATGACCTCGACGAACGACATCCGCCGCAGCTTCCTCGATTATTTCGGGACGAACGGCCACGAGCGGGTGCAGTCGGCGCCGCTGGTACCGCACAACGACCCGACTTTGATGTTCGTCAATGCGGGGATGGTGCCGTTCAAGAACGTATTCACGGGACTCGAAACGCGGCCTTATTCGACCGCAACCAGTTCGCAGAAATGCGTCCGCGCCGGCGGCAAGCACAATGACCTCGACAATGTCGGCTACACCGCGCGCCACCACACCTTCTTCGAGATGCTCGGGAATTTCTCGTTCGGCGACTATTTCAAGGACCAGGCGATCCATCATGCCTGGACGCTGATCACGAAGGACTGGGGGCTGAGCCCCGACCGGCTGACCGCGACAGTCTATCACACGGACAACGAAGCGTTCGACCTTTGGCGAAAGATCTCCGGCCTTCCAGAGAGCCGGATCATCCGCATTCCGACCAAGGACAACTTCTGGGCGATGGGGGACGATGGCCCCTGCGGTCCATGTTCCGAGATATTCTACGATCATGGCGACCATCTCCCCGGCGGGCCTCCGGGCAGTCCCGATGAAGATGGCGATCGGTTCGTCGAAATCTGGAATCTCGTCTTCATGCAGTACGAGCAGGCGGCGGGCGAGATCGTGTCCGAGCTGCCCAAGAAGAGCATCGACACTGGCATGGGGCTCGAGCGCATCGCCGCGGTCATGCAGGGCGTTCACGACAATTATGATACGGACACATTCCGCACACTGATCCGCGAGAGCGAGGCGCTGACCCAGACCAAGGCCGAAGGCGAGCAAAAGGCCAGTCACCGCGTCATCGCCGACCATTTGCGCGCCTCGGGCTTCCTCGTCGCCGACGGCGTGCTGCCGGCCAACGAGGGTAGGGGTTATGTCCTTCGCCGCATTATGCGCCGCGCCATGCGCCACGCGCACCTGCTAGGCTCGAAAGAGCCGCTGATGTACCGGCTCGTGCCCGCGCTCGTCGCTGAAATGGGTGCGGCCTACCCGGAATTGGTCCGCGCTCAGCCGCTGATCGAAGCAACGCTGCAGCAGGAAGAGACGCGCTTTCGGCAGACGCTGTCCAACGGGCTCAAGCTGCTCGATGAGGCGACCGGTGACCTTGCCGAAGGCGGCACGTTAGCGGGCGAGACGGCGTTCAAGCTCTACGACACGTTTGGTTTCCCGTACGATCTGACCGAAGACGCGCTGCGCTCGCGCGGCATTCAGGTGGATCGAGAAGGCTTCGACACCGCCATGGCCGAGCAGAAGGCCAAGGCGCGCGCGGCCTGGAAAGGCTCGGGGTCGAAAGCATCCGAAGATATATGGTTCGACCTAGTCGAGGAGCATGGTGCGACCGAATTCACCGGTTACTCGAGCGACGTGGGCGAGGGCGTGGTCCTGGCGATCGTCAAGGATGGCACGCGCGTCGAGCAGGCTGACGTCGGACAGACGGTTGAGGTCTTGTTGAACCAGACACCTTTCTACGCCGAAAGCGGCGGCCAAACAGGCGATGCCGGAAAACTGAGCACCCTCAAGGGCTTCGTTGGCAATGTTGAGGACACCAGCAAGCCGCTTGGCAAGCTTCATGTACTTCGCGCGAAGGTCACAGCGGGCGAACTCAACTTGGGCGAGACAGTTCACCAGAAGGTGGATAGCGAACGCCGCGACCGCGTCCGGGCGAACCACAGCGCAACGCACCTGCTGCACGCGGCCTTGCGCCGTCTTCTCGGCACACACGTCACCCAAAAGGGCAGCCTCGTCGCCCCTGACTATTTCCGCTTCGACTTCTCGCACCCCCAGGCGCTCACTCGCGAGGAAATTGAGGACGTCGAGGCGGAAGTGAACGCACAGATCCGCTCGAACGAGCAGGTCACGACCAGGCTCATGACCCCCGACGAGGCAATTTCTGCCGGTGCGATGGCATTGTTTGGAGAGAAATATGGCGATGAGGTCCGCGTGCTCTCCATGGGCCGTCATTCCGACGCAGATTACTCCGTTGAGCTGTGCGGAGGCACGCACGTCCGCGCGCTCGGCGACATCCAGCTGTTGAAGATCATCAGCGAGAGCGCGGTTTCCGCCGGTGTCCGCCGGATCGAGGCGCTGACGGGCGAAGCGGCGCGCAAGTGGCTGACGGAGCGCGATGCGCGCCTCCGCGAAGTCGCTGCGACGCTCAAGAGCTCGCCGGAAGAAGTGCCCGCGCGCATCAAGGCGCTTGTCGAAGAGCGGCGCAAGCTTGAGCGTGAGCTAGCGGAGGCGAAGAAGCAACTCGCTATGGGGGGCGGCACCAAATCCGATGCGTCGGCACCCGAAGACGTGAACGGCCACAAATTCCTCGGCCAGGTCGTGGAAGGCCTTGATCCCAAGAGCTTGCGCTCAACCGTTGATATGATGAAGCAGCGCGTCGGGTCCGGCATCGCCGCCTTGATCGCGGTAAACGAGGGTCGCGCCAGCGTTGCCGTTGGCGTGACGGACGATCTTTCGGGCCAGGTCAGTGCGGTCGATTTGTTGAGGGCCGCCGTCGCGGCACTTGGCGGGCAGGGCGGCGGCGGGCGCCCCGACATGGCGCAGGGGGGCGGACCCGACGGCTCCAAGGCCAATGAGGCGCTCGAAGCGGTGAAAGACGCGCTGGAGAGGGTGCCGGCTTGATCGACCCTCAGTCAGCCGAGCCGGTCACGCTGAACGGTTCGTGCCACTGCGGCGCCGTGCAGTTCAGCGTGAAACTCACCGAGGGTTTTGCCTCGGCCCGGCGTTGCACCTGCTCGATGTGTCGAATGCGCGGCGCAGTCGCGGTTACCTCGACGCCTGCCGACTTCGCACTGAAGCAAGGCGCGGACCAGCTTGCCACCTACCGTTTCAACACCCGCACGGCCGAGCATCACTTTTGCTCGAAATGCGGGATCTACACCCACCACAAGCGCCGTTCGAACCCCAACCAATTGGGCGTGAACGTGGCATGCCTGGACGGCGTGTCGCCATTCGACTTCAAGGAGTTGCTTGTGTTCGACGGAGAGCGACATCCGGCGGACAATGCCGACCACAAGACCTACGTGGCAGGCGTCCTCCGTTTCGAGCCCGCTGAAGGCTGAGCGTCGCGAAGACGGCGCCGACCGAGCGTGGGCTCGGCGTCAAGCTCTGCCTCTTCCATGATCTTGGCGCGAAGTTGGCTGCGCTTTTCATGGATCGACGCGATCACCGGGCCCATGGCGAGGCCTGTATCGACGAGCACCGCTTCAGATAGCTGAAGCGACGCTTCCAGCGTCTCTGGCACGGCGTCTGTAGCGCCGGCCTTGTAGAGACGCGCGGCGTGCGCCGTGTCGCGCGCACGGGCGATAATCGGCAGTTCCGGAACCCAGCCGCGGACGCGCTGGACGACGCGAACGACAAGGACGGGGTCGTCCATTGTCAGCACCAACGCAGCGGCGTGGCCCAATTGAAGGCGATCCGACAACTCGGGCCGCGAAACATCACCGAAGAGGATGTTGTAGCCTTTCTCACCGGCCCGCCGGACCGAGTCTGGATCGCTGTCGACCGCCAGGTACGGGCGATCATGCTCCCGAAGCATGTCGGCGACCATCTGCCCGACGCGTCCGAAACCGAAGATCACAGTGCGTCCGGCGCCCGAAATTGGCTCCTCCGGCTCGCTCGCCCTGCTCTCGGCGCGATGACCAATACGGCGCCCGACCGCCGCAAGAAGCGGGGTCACGGTCAGCCCGATGGCCGTTACAGTGGTCCAGAGACCGGTTTCTGTCGCTGTTAGCAGCCCCGCCGTGCCTGCAGCGGAAAGCACAATGAGGCTGGTCTCGGACGGGCTCGCCATCAGGATGCCCGCCTCGAGGGCGACGCCGACACGGGCTCCGGACGCGCGAACCAGTGCCGTCGTAACCAATGCCTTCACCGCCATCAGCGCGATTGCTGCACCCAGGATCAGCGGCCAATCACGAGCAAGTGCCGTCAGGTCGATACGCATGCCGACGGTGATCAGGAAGATGCCGAGCGCGAGACCCGCCAACGGCGCGGTGATCGCTTCAACCTCAGCGCTGTATTCGGTCTCCGCGATCAGTATCCCCGCGATGAGTGCACCGAGGATCGGCGACAGGCCGACGGCGCCCGTCGCGAGGCTGGCAAGGATGACCGTCAGCAGGCTGATGGCGAGGAACAGCTCCGGGTTCTTCGTGCGCGCGGCCTGGGCGAAGAGTCCGCTGAGCAGGAATCGCCCAATGGCCAGCATCGCCGCGACCACCAGCACGCCGAGGATGGCGGTCCGCAGCAGCTCATTCATGTCGGCATGCCCGCCAATTAGCTCGATGAGGAAGATCATCGGGACAAGCGCAAGGTCTTCGAACAGCAACATGCCGAACGCGGCCTTGCCGATCGGCGTTTCGACGCCGGTGATCGGCAGCACCAGCGCAGTGGACGACAGTGCCAGTGCAAGCCCCAATGCTGTCGCTGACTGGATCGGGGAACCAGTGAGCAGCAGTCCGGCAGTGATCAGGATCGCACAGCCCAGCAGCTCTGCCGATCCGACGCCGAAAACGGCCTTCTTCATTGATCGAAGACGGCGGAAGCTGATGTGCAGCCCGGCAGAGAACAGAAGCAGGATAATACCCAGCTCCGCAAATGGCTCGATCGAATGAGGGTCGCTGATCGAGAAGGTGTGCAGCCATGGATGGGCGGGCGCGAGGGCGCCGAGCATGTACGGGCCAGCGATGATGCCGACGACGATGAAGCCAATGACTGGCGTGATTTTCAGGCGCGCGAAGGCGGGAATTACGATGCCCGCAGCGCCGAGGATCGTCAGTGCATCGCTAAGGCCCGTGCCGCCGGTTGGTACTCCTGTCGCCATACCAGCTTTAGAGCAGGTGCCGGCAAATGTGTCACCCGTTCAGCGGCTTGGATCGTTGTGCTGGCGGAGGTTTGGAAATGACCAAGACACTGAAAGCCGGCGATGGCGTGTCGTGGAGCTCGCACGGTGGTAAAGCACACGGCAAGGTCGTGAGGAAGTTGACGTCGGGCAGGACTATCAAGGGCCACAAAGTTGCCGCGTCGAAGGACAATCCCGAATATCTCGTCGAAACCGACGAGGGGAAACAGGCCGCGCACAAGGCCGCAGCGTTGACCAAGGCTTGACGGCTGTTTCGCCGCTCTGCGAAACGGCGGCATGGCGTCCAAGGGCGATACGCCTGAGCTAGACCTGATTGTCGTCGGCGGTGGACCCGCCGGGATGATGGCGGGGATGTTGTTCGCACGCGCCGGCTGCGAGGTACTCGTCCTAGAAAAGCACGCGGACTTCTTCCGCGATTTCCGCGGCGATACAGTTCACCCGTCGACGATGGAGATCCTGAGCCAGCTCGGCATGCTGGAGCGGTTTTTGAAGCGCCCGCACAACAGAGTCGCCGGCGCACAACTGCGGATGGCGGGTCGGGAGTGGACGATCGGTGACCTTTCCCACCTTCACACGCCAGCGCCGTTCATTGCGATGATGCCGCAGTGGGAATTCCTCGACTTCCTTCGCGTTGAGTCGAAGGCATTCCCCGGCTTTCACGTTGAGATGAGCGTGCCGGTTGCCAGCTTCCTTGAGGAGCAGGGCAGTGTCGTCGGCGTAAAGCTTGAGAGCGGGAAGGAGCTTCGCTCGCGGCTCACGATTGCGGCGGACGGCCGCTCGTCCATCGCGCGCGCCTTGCTTCCGCTGGAAGACCTGGGTGCGCCGATGGACGTATTCTGGTTCCGCGTGGCGAAGCCCGATCCTGACACGTTTGGACTTCGCGGCAATGTCGAGCGCGGGCGGCTGCTCGTGATGATCGACCGCGGCGATTACTGGCAGTGCGCATTCCTGATCCCGAAAGGTGCCGCGGCGTCCTACTTGTCGCGAGGCATCGAGGCGATCCGAGTCGAGGTGGCCGCGACGGCGCCTCCGGAGCTCGATCTCGCTGAGCTCGATGAAATTTCCGACTTGCACCTGCTGACCGTGAAGCTTGACCGCCTGACCCGTTGGTATCGGCCAGGACTGCTCGCGATTGGGGATGCGGCGCACGCCATGTCTCCAATCGGCGGCATCGGTATCAACCTGGCCATTCAGGACGCAGTAGCCGCCGCCAATGCGCTCGCTGGTCCGCTGGCAAAGGGCGAGGACGTCGACCCGTTGCTGCACAAGATACAGGAACGGCGGCTGTTCCCGACGCGCGTTATCCAGGCCGCCCAGAAGACCGCCCAGGACAACATCATCGGTCGCTTGCTCCAGCCCGGCGCGCCGATTACGCAGGCGCCGCTAATCGTGCGCCTGTTCGACCGCTTTCCGCTACTGCGGCGTATCCCAGGCCGATTCATCGGCCTCGGCGTCAGGCGCGAGCAGGTTCGCTCGCCAGTTGTTCCGACGTCATAGCCGCTTCGAGATTCGTCACGATGGCCTCGAAGAACTGTTCGGTCGTCATCCAGGCCTGCTCAGGACCGACGAGGATCGCGAGGTCCTTGGTCATCTGGCCGCCTTCGACCGTCTCGACGCACACGCGCTCGAGCGTCTCAGCGAAGCGGACGACGTCCGGCGTCTCGTCGAACTTACCGCGATATTTTAGGCCGCCGGTCCAGGCGAAGATCGAGGCGATCGGGTTCGTCGACGTCGCCTTTCCCTGCTGGTGCATGCGATAGTGGCGGGTGACGGTGCCGTGGGCTGCTTCGGCCTCGACAGTCTTGCCGTCGGGTGTCGTCAGCACTGAGGTCATGAGGCCAAGCGACCCGAAGCCCTGCGCGACCTGATCCGACTGAACATCGCCGTCATAGTTCTTGCAGGCCCAGACGAACTTGCCGCTCCACTTGAGCGCGGAAGCGACCATGTCGTCGATCAGACGATGCTGATATTCAATGCCAGCAGCCCCGAACTTCGCTTTGTATTCCTTATCATAAATCTCCTGGAAGATGTCCTTGAACCTGCCGTCATAGGCCTTGAGGATCGTGTTCTTCGTCGAGAGATAGACCGGCCAGCCGCGGTTGAGGCCGAAGTTCAGGCAGGCATGAGCGAAGTCGCGGATCGATTCGTCGAGGTTGTACATGCCCATGGCGACGCCCGAACTCGGGAAGTCGAACACCTCATGCTCGATCTCTTCGCCGTTCTGGCCCACCCATTTGATGGTCAGCTTGCCAGGGCCCGGAACTAGGAAGTCCGTCGCCTTATACTGGTCGCCGAAGGCATGGCGTCCGACCACGATCGGGTCGGTCCAGCCAGGGATCAGGCGAGGAACATTGGCGATCACGATCGGCTCGCGGAAGACGACACCGCCAAGGATGTTACGGATCGTGCCGTTGGGCGACTTCCACATTTTCTTGAGCTTGAATTCCTCGACGCGCGCCTCGTCGGGCGTGATCGTGGCGCACTTCACGCCGACGCCATGCTGCTTGATTGCATTGGCGGCATCGACGGTGACTTTGTCCTCCGTCGCGTCGCGGTTCTCGACCGACAGGTCGTAGTAAAGGAGGTCGATGTCGAGATAGGGAAGGATCAGACGTTCGCGGATCCATTGCCAGATAATGCGGGTCATCTCGTCGCCGTCGAGTTCGACAACGGGGTTCTTCACCTTGATCTTGGCCATGCTTTTCCCTGCGATTTGGAGATTTGGCCGCGCATTAGGATGCGCGGGCGCGGCAGGCAACCGCAGCGTTGTGCCGTGGCGGGTGCGCCTTTAAGGACACGCGCATGCCAGCAATCGACAAGCACGAAACGCCGCTCCCGACGACCACCGTTAAGTGGCGTTTCCCTACAGTTCATCCTGAAGGTCGCAAGTTCGCCGTCGCGGCAGGGGCGATCACGGTGTTCGCCTTCTTGCTGCACTGGAACTTCCTCGCCTGGATCCTGGTCGGACTGACGATCTGGGTCGCGGCGTTCTTCCGCGATCCGATCCGCACCACGCCGCGAAGCGAGAAGTACATCATCGCGCCTGCGGACGGCCTGATCACAATGATCGCTAAGGTGCCGCCGCCACCCGAGCTACGTGGCCCCGACCTGCTTGCCGACGGCGACTACACACGCGTGTCGATCTTCATGAGTGTGTTCGATGTGCACATCAATCGCTCGCCGATCGCAGGCCGGATCAAGCGCATTGCTTATGTGCCCGGCAAGTTCGTCAACGCCGACCTCGACAAGGCTAGCGAGGACAACGAGCGACAGCACTTTCTCGTCGAGGGCAATGACGGACTGAAAATCGGCTTCACGCAGATCGCGGGCCTCGTCGCGCGGCGCATTTTAGCATTCGTCCGTGAAGGCGATTCCATCGAAGCGGGGCAGCGCGTAGGCCTTATCCGTTTTGGCAGCCGTGTCGACGTTTACCTGCCCGCGGGCGTCGCTCCCCGAGTGATCCTCGGTCAACGCTCGATTGCCGGCGAGACGATCCTTGGCATCATCGGCCTGGACGTTCCTGCGACCGGCATCAGCCAGTGAACGAAGAGGAGGGGCCGCGCGGCATACCGTTCCGCGCCATGATCCCGAACGCCATTACGGCAACTGCATTGTGCTTCGGTCTCACTGGCGTGAGCCTGGCCATCCGTGGCGAATGGCGGAACGCGATTGGTGCGATCATCCTTGCCGGTGTCCTCGATGGGCTCGATGGGCGTATTGCGCGCCTTCTGAGAGCGCAGAGCAGATTTGGCGCGGAACTGGACTCTCTCAGCGACAATATCGCCTTCGGCACCGCGCCCGCGCTGATTCTGTTCTTGTGGTCGCTTCAGAATGAGCCCCGGTTCGGGTGGATTGCCGCATTGTCGCTGGCCGTCTGCTGCGCGCTCCGGCTAGCACGGTTCAATGCTCGCCTCGACGCCGCGGAGCAGCCGCATAAGACGGCCGGCTTCAATACGGGCGTCCCTGCGCCGGCGGGCGCCGGGCTGGCGTTCATCCCAATCTATCTCTGGCTGGTGTCAGGCAACGAGTGGTTCCGCCAATGGCAGCTGGTCATGGCCTGGACGGTCTTCATTGCCCTGCTGATGATCTCGAGCCTGCCGACATACAGCTGGTCCAGTATCCGAATCCGGCGAAATTGGCGGTTGTTTGCGCTAGCCGGCGTCGGCCTGTTGGGTGCCGCACTTGTGCTTACACCGTGGCCAACCCTGCTTGCCGTCGCGGTGCTTTACCTGGCGATGATCCCGTTCGGTCTGTTGAGCTACGCCCGCGTCAAGCGGCGGCGCGCAGGCGCGGCTTCGCACGCATAGGCTGCTGAAGCCGCGGACGGCTCCTGAGCCTCACCGGAACAGCGACGTCCTGCTGCACATTGCCCTTGAGGGCAGCGGCGATCCTCCCGCCGCTTTCCTCAAGAACGGCGGCACCGACGACCACGAGCAGCCACAGTGTCGCGAGAAAGGCGAGGGTACCGAGAGCAGCAATCATCGCATCGATCCTTCTTTGGAGCGCCAAACCGAACTGGACCCGCTTTGTTCCAGTCTGGTACCGAGCAGCCCGGTTGAGAAGCACAATGTTCCCTCTTTGTTCTTTTAAGTCAAGAGGGCGGCCAACCCCTTGAAAGCGCAGGCGGGTTCGGGTAGGGGGCCGCTCATTCCACAGGCGGAGCTTACATACCGGTGCCGGCCGTAAGGTTGGTCATACTGCTCCGCTGAGGCAGAACCGGAAGGAGAAAGATTATGGCGGCCACGGTCGTCACCATGCAGCAATTGCTAGAAGCCGGAGCCCACTTCGGCCACCAGACCCACCGCTGGAATCCCAAGATGAAGCCGTACATTTTCGGCGATCGCAATGGGGTGCACATTATCGACCTGTCGCAGTCCGTGCCGCTGTTCGCGCGCGCGCTGGACTTCGTGCAGCAGACTGTTGCCCGTGGCGGCAAGGTGCTGTTCGTCGGCACCAAGCGCCAGGCGCAGGATGCGATTGCCGAGGCCGCGCAGGCTTCGGGCCAGCATTTCGTCAATCACCGTTGGCTCGGCGGCATGCTCACCAACTGGAAGACCATCTCCAACTCGATCAAGCGCCTCAAGAGCCTTGAAGAGCAGCTTTCGGGCGACACCGCGGGCCTCACCAAGAAGGAAGTTCTTCAGCTGACGCGCGAGCGCGACAAGCTGGAGAAGAGCCTTGGCGGCATCCGTGATATGGGCGGCCTTCCCGACATCATGTTCGTCGTCGACACGAACAAGGAAGAGCTGGCGATCAAGGAAGCCAATGTCCTTGGCATTCCAGTCGTCGCGATCCTCGATTCGAACAGCGACCCGACGGGCATCGCGTTCCCGGTCCCGGGCAATGATGACGCCAGCCGCGCCATCCGCCTCTATACCGACGCGGTCGCGCAAGCTGTCGGCGAGGGTCGTAGCGGAAATGCTGCTGCCCGTGGCCAGGACATCGGCTCGATGGCGGAGCCGCCGGTCGAGGCCGCGCTCGAGGCGTAATCGGTGCTCCTGCAATGGCGGGAGCACTATACCTATATCAAAGTCTGACCGGTCTCCGCCGTCGCGGGGACACGAGGAAGGAAGAGAAAATGGCTGAGATCACGGCCGCGACTGTGAAAGAACTGCGCGAGCGCACCAGCGCGGGCATGATGGACTGCAAGAAAGCCCTCGCCGAGACCAATGGCGACATGGAAGCCGCCATCGACTGGCTGCGCGCCAAGGGCCTGTCGGCTGCCGCCAAAAAGGCCGGCCGCACCGCCTCCGAGGGTCTGGTTGGAGTCGTCGTCGAGGGCAATCGCGGCGCTGTTGTCGAGGTGAACTCGGAGACGGACTTCGTCGCCAAGAACGAAATCTTCCAGGATTTCGTCCGCAACGTTGCGACGCTCGCACTGCAGAACGGCACCGACGTCGAGGCGCTGAGCACTGTTCAGTATCCAGGCGGCGGCACGGTGCAGGAGCAGCTGACGGACAACATCGCCAAGATTGGCGAGAACCAGTCGCTACGCCGCGCTGCGGTTATTGAAGTGAACCAGGGTGCAGTCGTTCCTTACGTCCACAACCAGGTCGTCCCCGGTCTCGGCAAGATCGGCGTGCTGGTCGCTCTGGAGAGCGCCGCGTCGGCTGACGTCCTCACGGCGCTTGGCAAGCAGATCGCGATGCACGTCGCGGCTGCGCACCCACTTGCGCTCAATGCCAGCGACCTCGACGCGGAGCTCATCGAGCGCGAGCGCTCGATCGCCATGGAAAAGGCAAAGGAAAGCGGCAAGCCGCAGAACATTGTCGAGAAGATGGTCGAAGGCGGCCTTGCCAAGTTCCGCAAGGAAAACGCGCTGACGTCCCAGCTGTTCGTGATGGACGGCAAGACCCCGGTTGCCGAGGTCGTTGCGGCCGCCGCGAAGGACGCGGGTGCAGCCATCGATCTCAAGGGCTTCGTCCGCTTCCAGCTCGGTGAAGGCATCGAGAAGAAGCAGGAAGACTTTGCGGCGGAAGTCGCGGCTGCAGCGGGTACGGCGAAGGCCGAACCGGTCGCCTAAGCAAAACAACTGCCGCTTGGCAGTTGGCAACGGGGCGGCTCGGCCATAAAGGCTGGGCCGCCCTTGTCATATCCAAAGGACAACCCTTCGAAAATGGCCCTCCCGCGCTTCAACCGCATCCTTCTGAAGGTCTCGGGCGAGGCGCTGATGGGACAGGGCCAGTTCGGCATCGATCCCGCCGCGGTTGCCAGCCTCGCTGAAGAAATCGCGCAGGCGAAGGGTGAAGGCCACGAGCTGTGCCTAGTCGTTGGCGGCGGCAATATCTTCCGCGGCATGGCTGCGGCGGCCAAGGGCTTCGACCGCGCGACGGCCGACTATATGGGCATGTTGGCGACGGTGATGAACGCGCTGGCACTCCAGAATGCGCTCGAAAAGGCCGGGATCGACACGCGCGTCCTGTCGGCGATCCCAATGTCGAGCGTGTCCGAGCCGTACATCCGGCGGCGCGCTCTTCGGCACTTGGAGAAGGGCCGCATCGTCCTTTTCGCGGCCGGTACGGGCAATCCCTATTTCACGACCGACACCGCGGCCGCCCTGCGCGCCGCGGAGATGGGCTGCGATGCACTGTTCAAGGGCACCAGCGTCGACGGCATCTACACCGCCGACCCGAAGAAGGTCGCGAGCGCCGAGCGCTATGACAAATTGACGTTCAGCAGAGTGCTGAGCGACGACCTCAAGGTGATGGACGCCGCCGCGGTAGCCCTTTGCCGTGACAACAATATCCCGATCGTCGTTTTCAACATCCGCCAGCCCGGCAACCTCGCGAAGGTGATCGCGGGCGGTGGGACGGCGACGATCGTGCAGAATGGGGAGTAAGACATGACCACCACCGTGAGCACCGCCGATCTGAAGCGCCGGATGCACGGCGCCGTCGAGGCGCTTCGCCATGACCTTCAGGGCCTGCGCACCGGCCGCGCGTCGACTGCGCTGCTCGATCCGGTCCAGGTCGAAGTCTACGGCAGCCACATGCCGTTAAACCAAGTCGCGACCGTGTCGACGCCGGAAGCGCGCATGCTGTCGGTGCAGGTATGGGACCGCTCGAACGTCCAGCCAGTCGAGAAAGCAATTCGTTCGGCCGGCCTTGGGCTCAATCCCATCACCGACGGTCAGGTCATCCGCCTGCCGATCCCTGAGTTGACCGAAGAGCGCCGCAAGGAGCTCGCGAAGCTCGTCGGGCAATATGCCGAGAAGGCGCGAATTGCAGTCCGCAATGTGCGCCGTGACGGCATGGACCATCTGAAGGCCGACGAGAAGAAGCACGAGATTAGCGAGGACGAGCGCAAGCGCCTCGAGACCGAGGTGCAGAAGCTCACAGACGATACGATTAGGGAAGTCGACGAGCTTTCGCAGGCCAAGGAAAAGGAAATCCTCGGCAAGTGAGCTCGCTTGCTCCGATGGAGGGAGCTGACAGCTTGGCGAAGAAGGACGGCAATGCGGTCCCGCGCCACGTGGCCATCATCATGGACGGCAACGGCCGCTGGGCCGAGCAACGCGGCCTCCCTCGTGCGGCTGGTCACAAGGCTGGCGCGGAGGCGGTGCGCCGTGCGCTCCAGGCAGCGGCCGACGCGGGCGTCGAGGTGCTCACCATCTATGCATTCTCATCGGAGAACTGGCGGCGCAGCGACGAGGAAATCTCCGACCTGACGGCGCTGATGCGCTTCTATCTCGAGCGTGAGCTCAAGACGCTTGAGAAGGAGCGCGTCCGGCTGAAGCTCATCGGTGACTATTCGGCCTTCGGCGGCGAATTGGTGGGGCGCCTGGAGCGTGCGGTTGAGCGTACGGCGGGCAACACACGCCTGACGCTCGTGATCGCGCTTAATTACGGATCGCGGGCTGAAATTGCCGGCGCGGCGCGAAGACTCGCGGAAAAGGTCGTAGCCGGCGAGATGCTCCCGAGCGACATCGACGAGAAAGCTATCGAGTCTGAGCTCCAGACGAAGGAGTTTCCTCCGCTCGATCTCCTGATCCGCACGTCGGGAGAGGTCCGCCTGTCGAATTTCCTGCTGTGGCAGGCGGCATATGCGGAACTGCTGTTCCTCGACGTGCTTTGGCCCGACTTTGACGAGAAGACCTTCGAGGGCGCCTTGGAGCGATATGCCGCGCGCCAGCGGCGCTTTGGTGGCCGGTGAACGAACTCGCTGTCCGTACCATGACCGGGGTTGTGATGATCGCCACGGCGCTCGTCGCAGCGGCGGTTGGCGGGACCGTCTTCGCCGTAGCGGTCGCCGCGATTGCGACGGCGATGTTCTACGAATGGACGCGCATGGTTCGTGGGTGGGGCGGCACCTGGTACATTTCCGGCTTCTTCTATGCACTTCTGCCCGCGCTTGCCCTGCTGTGGATCCGCGAGCGCGACACGCACGGACTTGAGCTGCTGCTTTGGGCCTTCCTCGTCACCTGGTCGACCGACATCGGCGCCTATTTCGCCGGCCGGCGGTTGGGTAAGCGGAAGCTCGCTCCAACGATCAGCCCCGGTAAGACGGTCGAAGGACTATACGGCGGGATCGCGGCGGCAACGCTAATCGGCGGAGCATGGGCTCTCTCCATGAACTTGGGCAAGCCATTGCTCATCCTTGCTCCCATCTTCGCCCTTGCGGCGCAGGGCGGTGATTTGTTCGAGAGCAAGATGAAGCGGAGGGCTGGCGTGAAAGACTCCGGGTCTTGGCTCCCAGGCCATGGCGGCGTTCTCGACCGGCTCGACGGACTGGTGCCTGTGGCTGTGCTCACCGCCGCTGCCCAGCTATTGGGGCTGACGTGAGGCGGAAGATTGCAATTCTTGGAGCCACCGGCTCGATCGGGACGTCGACGCTCGACCTGGTAGAGCGATCGCCCGAGCGATTCGAAGTCGTCGCTGTCACGGCGGCCACCAACGTGGAAGCGCTGGCCGAGATTGCGCGGCGCACAAACGCGCGACTGGCGGTGATCGCTGACGAGAGCCGCTCGCAGGAGCTCGCCGAACTGCTCGTCGGCACCGGATGCAGAGCCGCTGCGGGGAAGGAGGCGCTGCTCGATGCCGCCGGCGGCGAAGCCGACCTTGTCATCGCAGCGATAGTCGGCTGCGCAGGCCTGCCGCCGGTGATGTGCGCCGTGGAGACCGGCAAGACGGTCGCGCTCGCCAACAAGGAAGCGCTGGTGACAGCCGGTGCGCTGATGATGGACGCGGCAATCGCGCACGGCGCAACCCTGTTGCCTGTCGACAGTGAGCATAATGCCATTTTTCAGTGTCTTGCAGGCAGTCGCGCTGAAGACGTCTCCAAACTGATTCTGACTGCGAGCGGTGGTCCTTTTCGGACGGCCTCAATCGACGAGATCAATGCGGCGACACCAGCCGAAGCCGTGGCCCACCCGAACTGGTCGATGGGCGCGAAGATCTCGGTCGACTCCGCGACGATGATGAACAAGGGGCTGGAGCTCATCGAGGCCCATTATCTGTTCGGCCTGCCGTCCGAGCGCATCGATATCCTCGTCCACCCGCAATCAGTGATCCACTCGATGGTTGAGTATGTCGACGGGTCGGTCCTTGCGCAGCTGGGTAGCCCGGACATGCGCATTCCGATTTCCTATGCGCTGGCTTGGCCGGAACGGCTCGAGACCCCCGCGGAGCGGCTCGATCTGGCGGCGATCGCTCGTCTCGACTTCGAGGCGCCGGATTTGACTCGCTTTCCCGCGCTGCGGCTCGCCCGCGGCGCGCTGATCGAGGGTGGCGCAGCCCCGAACGTACTCAATGCTGCGAACGAAATCGCGGTGGCTAGCTTCCTGGAGGGCCGTATTCGCTTTACCGAAATTGCCGACATCGTCCGGGAAGCGCTTGAAAGCTCGAATTTTTCTGCGCCGCGCTCTATCGACGAAGTCATGGAGATCGACCGTGCCACGCGCCAGCGCGTTGCAGCGTCGATGAAAGCGAGTTGTCACTGATGCTTCCGCAACCGCCGATCTGGCTCGTCCTCATTGCGTTCATCTGCGCGCTCGGCCCGCTCGTCTTTTTTCACGAACTCGGCCATTATTTCGTCGCCCGGCTCTTCAAAATTCCGGCTGAGGTGTTCTCGATCGGGTTCGGCAAAGAGATCTTCGGCTGGACGGACAAACAGGGCACGCGCTGGAAGGTCGCATGGCTGCCGCTGGGCGGCTACGTGAAATTCGTCGGCGACATGAGCCCGGCGAGCAACCCCTCAGACCTGCAAGATCTGCCTCCCGAAGTTCGCGAGAAGGCATTCCAGACGCGACCCGTTTGGCAGCGCTTCCTGGTCGTGCTCGCAGGTCCGGCAGCTAACTTCCTGATTGCGATCGCCATCTTTACGGCATTCTTCGCCGTGGTCGGGATGCCGCGGACCGAGAACCTCGTCGTCAACGTCCAGCCGGGCAGCGTTGCGCAGAAGATCGGAATCCAGCGAGGGGATCGCATCGTCGCAATCTCGGGCGACGACACGCCGACGTTTGAGGATATTTCGAACATCGTCCTGATGCGGCCTGGCGAGCCGGTCACGCTGAGCGTCTTGCGCAACAAGCAGGTAGTGAACCTGCCTGTGATAATAGGCGCCGCCGAGGAAAAGGATCGCTTTGGCCAGAAATTCCGGGTCGGACGCCTTGGGATCTACGGCGACACCCGAACCTATGTGAAGCTTTCACCTCTCGAACTCGTCCCAGCAGCGACCACTTACACGATCAAGCTCACGGGCTCGATGATGCAAGGTTTGTGGCAGATCGTCAGCGGCCGGCGCTCTGCCAGTGAGCTCGGCGGTCCGATCAAGATCGCGCAAGTCGCCGGACAAAGTGCATCGCTCGGCGTATTGGCTTTCGTCCAGCTATTGGCGCTGTTCTCAATTAATCTCGGATTCATCAACCTCTTGCCAGTTCCGATGCTGGATGGAGGGCACCTGTTTTTCTACGCGATCGAGGCCGTCAGGCGCCGCCCGGTCAGTGCGCGGGCGCTCGACTGGGCTTTTCGTGGCGGGCTTGCGCTCATTCTGGCGCTGATGGTCTTCACCACCATCAATGATCTCGGTTCGATCGGCCTCTGGGACAGGCTTCAACGCTTGATTGGTTAGGAGGGTTGGGGCAGGGCAGGAACGGGGGCTTTGCGGCGAAGCGCGCCGCGGGCACCAATGCACGAAAAGGCGGGGACTGCGTGATTTCAAGGTCGAAGAGTTTTAGCCGGCGCACGAGCGCATTGTTCATGGTCGGCACCGTGCTCGGTGGATCGGCAACGCCGCTGCTTGCGCAAGCTGCACCGCAGGCCCAGCCTGCTCCGCCTCCCGCGGCTCAGCCCGGAGCGGATGCGGCTGCCCCGACGTCCGTACAGGCACCCGTCGAGCGCACTATCCGCAGCATTGCGGTACGCGGCAACCAGCGTCTCGAGCCCGAGACGATCCGCGCCTATGCAAACCTGACGCCCGGCCAGACCTACACGGCCGAGGTGCTCGATCAGGCGCTGAAGGACCTCTACGCGACGCAGCTGTTTGCTGACGTCACTATCACCGGCGCCGAGACCGGCGACTTGGTGATCGCGGTCAAGGAAAACCCGGTCATCAACCGCATCATCCTCGATGGTAACAAGCGCCTCAAAGACGACAAGATCACGCCGGAGATCAAACTTGCTCCGCGCCAGATCTTCACGCGTTCCGCGGCCCGAGCCGACGTCGATCGCATCTTGGAGCTTTATCGCCGACAGGGGCGGTTCGCCGCCCGGGTCGAGCCGAAGATCGTTCAGCTCGACCAGAATCGCGTCGATGTCGTGTTCGAAATTTACGAAGGCGACCTCGCCAAGGTTCGCGCGATCAATGTGATCGGCAACAAGGAATTCTCCGACGAGCGCCTGCGCAAGGAGATGTACACGCGCCAGGCCGGCGGTGTGCTAGGCTTCCTGAAATCGAACGATACTTACGATCCCGATCGTCTGGCCGCCGACCAGCAAAAGCTTCGCGCCTTCTATCTCACGCAAGGCTACGCCGATTTCCGCGTTGTCTCGGCGCTTGCCGAGCTCACGCCTGACCGCAAAGACTTCGTCATCACCTACGTCGTCGAAGAGGGGCCGCGCTACAAATTCGGCAAGATCAACGCGACCAGCGCGCTGCCGGACCTTCCGGTTGCGACGGTGCTTTCGACCGTCAAGATCAAGACCGGCGAGTGGTTCAATGCCAAGTCCGTCGAGGATGCGGTCACCAATCTGAACGAGCAGGCAGGAAATCTGGGCTACGCATTCGCGGACATCAGTCCGTCGTACGACCGCGACCAGGAACACCGATTGATGAACCTGACCGTCAAGGTCGGGCAAACACCACGTGTCTATGTCGAGCGCATCGACATCACCGGCAACACGACCACTCGCGACAAGGTCATCCGCCGCGAGTTTCGCCTGAACGAGGGTGACGCCTTCAACGCGCTCAAGGTGAAGCGCAGCCAAGATCGCATCCAGAGCCTCGGCTTCTTCCAGGAAAAGCTGGAGATCAAGCAGACCGAAGGCTCGGCCCCCGATCGCGTCGTTCTCGGCGTCAACGTGGAAGAGAAGCCCACCGGCCAGCTCTCGGTTTCGGGCGGCTATTCGAGCCTTGAGAAATTCGTCGTGCAGCTCGGCGTCAGCCAGAACAATTTCATGGGCAAGGGCCAGCAACTCGACGCCTCGGTAAATTATTCGGCCTATTCGAAGTCGGCGCAGATTGGCTTCGTCGACCCCTATTTCCTCGATAAGCCGATTTTGCTGGGCGGGCAGCTGTTCCGTCAGGACTACAGCAGTTTCAATTATGTCGGCAATGATCGTAACACGACATATAAGCAGGTCAGCACCGGCGGCGGTCTTCGTGCGGGCTTCCCGATGTCCGAATATTGGAGCTTCGGCGGCCGCTACACGCTGACGCAGGACAAGGTCTCGCTCGACAAGACGACCTTCTACACGGACCCCGATGGGACCGGTCCTTTGCCGCCTGAATGTGACCCGCTCAAGGCCGGACGCTACCTGTGCGACGAAATCGGCACCCACCTGACCTCGCTGATCGGCTTTTCGACGATCTTCGACAACACTGACGGCATTCGCCCCACGCGCGGTCAGCGGGCGACCTTATCGACCGATTTTGCCGGCCTCGGCGGCGACATTCGTTATGTTCGCGGACGCGCCGATGTGACCAAGTACAAGGGCTTCGGCGGCGGCTGGATTTTCTCGGCGCACGCAGAAGGTGGTTACATCAAGGCGCTGCAGTCATCGCCTGGACCAGGGCAAGACGCGATTCGCCTGACCGATCGCTTCTTCGGGCCGCAGCTGCGCGGTTTCGACATTCGCGGTATCGGCCCGCGCATCCTGCGCTACTCGTATGATGCCGACGGCAATCTGATCACGACGAACAACAGTAATAACCAGGTCGTCGATGCTCTCGGCGGCAAGGCCTATTACATGGGCCGCCTTGAACTCGAGTTCCCGACCAGCTCGGCCCTTCGGAGCGTCGGTCTCCGTCCGTCCGCATTCATCGATGTCGGTTCGCTCTTCTCGCTCACAAAGCCGATCCTGACCGACATTATCGCGACCTGCGTGCCGGTTACCGAGAACACCACCGGTTCGTCGTTCCAGATCCTTCCTGGTGGTCCGGTGACGACCTGCGGCGCGACGTCAGGCACAAACGGCTACACGCGCGTACCCGGCTTCAAGGAAGTTTTTCTCGGCGATTCTGCAAAGCCCCGTCTGTCGATCGGTATTGGCGTCAATTGGACGTCTCCGTTCGGCCCACTGCGTATCGATCTCGCCAAAGCGCTGCTCAAGCAGGACGGCGACGAAACCAAACTCTTCAGCTTCAACGTAGGAACTTCATTCTGATGACCAAGCTTCTTCTTTCTTCACTCCTTGCCGCAGCAGTCGTCATGCCCGGCGCGGCCAGCGCGCAGGCGATCCCCGGCGCTGTCGTCGCGGTCGTCGACCTCGAAAAGGTCCAGAGCCAGTGCACTGCTTGTCAGAGCGCTGCGGCAACGCTGCGTAGCCAGGTGACGTCTCTCCAGAACCGCGAGAAGTCGCTCGCGGCGCCGCTTGAGACCGAACAAAAGGCGATCCAGACCGCCATCGACGCGCTTCCGCAGGGCAAGGAGCCCGATGCCGCGCTTCAGGCCCGCATCAAGGCATTCCAGACCAAGCAGCAGCAGGGTTCTCAGGAACTGGCGCGCCAGCAGGATCAGATCCGTCGCAACCAGGCCTACATCGGCCAGCAGATTCAGGCCAAGCTCGGCCCGATCTATCAGCAGGTGATGGTCAAGCGTGGCGCGAACGTAATGGTGGAGATGGGGGCGACGCTCGCGACCGCCTCGGCGATCGACGTTACAAATGACGTGCTCACGGCGCTCAACGCCCAGCTTCCGTCGGTCCAGACGACGGCACCGGCAGCTCCGGCACAGCAGAAGCCGCAGGGTCGTTAAGGCAAATGAATGATACGTCGGCAAGCGCCGCCGCCACCCAACTCGATATTCGACGGGTGATGGCGGCGCTGCCGCACCGCTATCCAATGCTGCTGGTCGACCGGGTCGAATCCATCGTTCCCGATCAGTCTATCCGCGCCATCAAGGCGGTCACGATCAACGAGCAATTCTTTCAGGGACACTTCCCGGGCCGACCGATCATGCCCGGGGTGCTTATCGTCGAGGCACTTGCGCAGGCCGCCGGCGTTCTCGCCGTGGAATCGCTCGGCCTCGCGAACTCGGGCAAGCTGGTTTACTTCATGGCGATCGACGGGGCGAAGTTCCGTCAACCGGTTGAACCCGGCGTGCTTCTTCGCCTCGACGTTGAATTCGTCCAGAAGCGCGCGTCGGTGTGCAAATTTGCCGGACGAGCGAGCGTTGACGGCAAGCTCGCGGCCGAAGCCAATTTCACCGCGATGATCGCGGACCCGCCGTCGGTCTGACGCGCCAGCCAGCGCCGTCGCGCTGGATCCGGAATGCTTCCGCGACCTCCGTGCTCTCCAGCATTTGCGAAGGCGGAAGGTCGGCGCGAATTGCACCATCATCGATCAAGATCGCACGGTCGAACTCACGGATACGGTCAATGTCATGGACTGCAACCAGCGCGGTTGCTCCCGCTTCCACCGCATCGCGCAATATTTCCAGCAGCCGCAGTACCCAATAGGGGTCGAGGTTCGACAGCGGCTCGTCGAGCAGTAGAAGCTTGGGCGATGGCGCCAACGCTCGCGCCGTCAAAACACGCGCCCGCTCGCCCGTAGAAAGCCGATCCGCGGGCCGATCCGCCAGTTGCTCGAGTTCGAGCAGGCGGATCATCGCTTCCACCCTGTCTCGGTCCGGCCGAGGAAGGCCAAGCGCGATCACGTCACGGACACGGATTGGCCAGGTAAGATCTCGGGATGCGGGAGCGAAAGTGACAAGATAGGGACGCCGCGCCGGGCTTTGTTTCTCCAACGACGCACCATCGATGCGGACCGAGCCGCCGTCGGCTTCGATGCCTGCTAGCGCGCGCAAGAGACTGGTTTTCCCGCCCCCATTCCGCCCGATCAGAGCGACCAATTCACCCGGCCCGAGGTCGAGATCCGCTGACCTCAACCGCTGATCGATGGTGACGCCGCGGGCTTCCACGCGTGGCGTCATGCCGTCACCTGCCGGCGCATGGTCACGACAATCCAGATGAACAGCGGCACGCCCGCGACGGTCGTCAACACACCAACGGGGATCACGCGCCCCGCTGGGCCGTACCGAACAGCCAAATCGGCAATCAGTAGCAGTATGCTTCCGATCAGGGCCGCGGGGAGAAGTGCTCTTCCGGGATGACCACGAGTCATGCGCCTCGCTACGAAGGGAGCGATCAAGCCCACGAATCCGATCGCGCCGCACACCGACACGCAGGCACCGATCGCGATCGAAGACAGCGCAACGACTTGCAGCCCGAGGCGCCGCGGCTGGTGACCGAGAGAAGCTGCGACATCTTCCCCCAAAGCCATTAGGTCGAGCGCCCGCGATCGGGTCAGGAGCAACACGCATGCTAACGAGGACGGAACCAGCGCGGCCGCCGCCTGGGGCAGGCTGCGATCGACGAAGCTGCCCATCAACCAGTCGAAGCTGTCGTAGAAGGCGAAGGGAGAGGGGGCGAGCGCGAGTAACAGGCTGGTGCCGGCCCCGGCCGCAAGCGAGACAGCGATACCGGCAAGGAGCAAGACCGTCGGATCGGATCGACGCCCCGCGAGCCCAATAACGACGGCCAACGCAAGCAAGGCGCCGACAGCGCCACCGGCCGCGAGCGCCAGCGGGCTGGTTACGCCCAACCAGTAGGATGCGAAGACGGCCCCCAGAACCGCCCCACTACTGCTCCCAGTGATGTCTGGAGACGCGAGAGGGTTGGCGAACAAGGCTTGGAGCGCTGCACCGGTCATTCCGAGCGCCGCCCCGTAGCCCAAAGCCAGCAAAGTCCGTGGAAGTCGGATCTCTGTCAGCAGGAGCCAGGCGGTCGCTGGCTCACGCTGTTCCAACTCCAGCAATGGGCCAAGCGGCAAGAGCAAATGCGCAAGTGCGGCCACGAGCAGAGCGCCAAGCAGGAGAAGCATCGCCCGGTTCATCGGACGAGCCGGCGCAGACGCTCGATCTCGCCGATCATCAGCGGCCCCAGGCAGGTCCAGGGCCGCCCGTCCGTGGACACTTGCCTGGAACCAGACCGGCGCACGATAGGATTATCGAGCCATCGATTGCCACCAGACATTTGGCCCGACCGATAATCGCTTTTTATCAGAAGAGTGGGTGGCTTGGTTAGCAAGGTTTCCAATGTGGCTTTGCCCCCTGGAAGCGATCGCTGTTGCAGGCCTGCAAGTCGAAGCCACTGCGTACCGAGTGAACCCGCCGTCAGGCTGTCTCCCCGGCCCGATATCCAGATACTGTCAACCGCACGGCGAGGCGCCGACGCCTCCAGTTGCTTCAACCGCGCTACCCAGGGTTCCGCGCGGCGACCATCGCCCAGAGCTGTCGCGACAGTCCGAAGATTGCGCGCCACGCCGGCGAGGTCGGTCGCATAGGGCAAGTCGAGCGCTTGTATGTGCAGCCTGCCAGCAATCAGCGCGGTCGCGCGGCCGCCACCGCCCATGGTCATGATCACGGTCGGTTTGAGCGTCAGGACCTCTTCGATTGAGCCCCGATTTCCTTTGAAGTGACGCGCCGACGTCCACAGCCGCGACTCGAGTGGTTCCTGGGAGAGAAAGCTCACGCTAACGATCTGCACAGGACGACCCAGAAGCAGCAGATATTCGTCCGTGCACAGGTTCAGCGAGGCGAACTTCGCCGCGGCCGCGCTAGCGAGGAGAAAGGCGGATGCCGCCATAGATGCTCCTCCCTTCAGTCCGGTAGCCTGACACGTCCTGATAGCGTGCGTTGAAGGCATTTGCCGCGCGGGCGAAAATCTCGATTTGCGGAGTAATCGAAAAGGCTACGCGAGCGCCCGCCTGCCAATAGCTATCCAGCCTCACGACATCGAACGGGAACACGTCCCTGCGATCGAGATGATTGCCGACATAGGCAATCGACGCGCCGTAGGTCAGTTTGCCCGAAACCCCGTCGAGCGCCACCGATCCGCTGTGCTTCGGGCGCCGGAGTTCGGTCACCTGGCCGATGCCACTGTCGCTCGGCTGACTTGCGTGGAGATAGGCATAGTTCGCCGACAGCCTCAGCCTGTTCCCTAATTGCCAGCCCAGCCCGGCTTCGACGCCCGAGCGGTGGCTGATGCCGTCTCTATTCAACGTGCCCGAAAGGAATGTCGCACTGTCGAACGTGTCGACGATCTCGTCGCGAAGCCGTTGCTTGTATCCGGTCAAGGACGCATCGAACGAGCCCCGGCGATGACGAATGGATAGCTCGAACCCCCGAGAGCTTTCTGGCTTAAGCGAAGGGTTTCCAACAAAACTCCCCGGAAAGAAGCCGTAAAGGTCGAAGAATGTCGGCTGCGCGATGCCTTCGGCATAGGAGCCCGCTACCGCGAAGCCGCCACCAAGTTCCGCAAGCAATGACGCTCGCAATGAGGTGGCGTCCTTGAACCGGTTGAACAGATCGCGCCTGACCGCCACGTCGCCCGTGAAACGCTTGGCTTGGCCGCGCCATTCGACCGTCAGCGCATCGTGCTCGCGAGACCGGTCCTGGTTCGTGAAACCGCCATATACCGTGTCGTGTGCATTGAACGTTTCTCGCTCGGCTTCAGCGGCGACGATAAGCCGATGCTTCACTGGGCCCGTCTGAAAAGTTCTCGCGACCTGCCCATCGACGGCTCGACGAGATCCCCTCGTGCCGTTCAGTTGATCGGAAGCGAGGAAATTCCTGTTCGACGAACCAAGCAGCGAACCGGAGAGATAACCGCTCCATGCCGAACCGTTGTCGCCGAGCTGTATCCAGAGCCTCGCTGCCGCGAGCCGGTTGCGGCTGTTGTCGAGGGTGTCGGCATGTTCGAATGGCGGATTGGGATTGAAACCGTCGAATTGGCTCTTTGCCGCCACTGCAAAGGCTGCTGCGCCGATCTCCACTTTAGGCGCCACCTTCCAGTTCGCTCGAATGCGCCCGGACAGGTTTTGATATCCGTCCTTGTCGCCGTGGCCGTTGAAGCTGTCGATGCCGGTGGCGTTTTGCCATCCGGTCGCAACCGCGATGCTTCCTCTGTCAGAAGAAGTGGCACCGGCGGCCGACGTCCGTTGAAAGCCGAAAGACCCTGCCTCAAGCGAACCGGTGTGACCCGACGGATCGTCGACGCCGTTGACAGCCACGACGCCCCCGATGGCATCCGATCCCCACAAGGCCGATTGCGGGCCCCGTATGACCTCGATGCGCGAGGCGATGTCGGCATTGAGCAGGTCGAAACGCGGAATATCGCCGGACGCGGGATCGTTGGCGCGGATGCCGTCGATGAAGAGCAATGTGTGATTGGCCTCAGCGCCACGGATCCGGACGTCGGTCAGCGACCCGAGCGGGCCAGACGTCGAAACCGAAGTGCTTGGCACCAGGCGGAGCAGGGCAGGGACGAGCGGCTCGCCTAGGCGCTCGATGCGCTTGCTGTCGATGATCGTAACGCTCGCGGGGGCCTGCGCTTCGCTTTCCGGCGCGCGCGATGCGGTAATGACGATCTGGTCAGTGTCGAAAATTGTGGCGGGCAAAGGATCCTCCTGTTGACGAACATGTCGTCACAAGAGGGCACGCCCTCCGATCCGTGGCTGAACCCGGCCGGGAAACGAACGACGGAGCAGGGCAAGTGTCTGACTCGATCAGCCTTGCGGCCGGTCCTACAGTTGCGGGCACAGCGCCGGATTTCGACCGGCTTCCTTATAAACCGGCGGCCGTAACCGCCGGACCCTGTTCCTGGCGCGTGGCTAGGTGGTGAAGCGAAACCTTGTCAAGGAAGGCCTCTTTCGCTAGGGCCGCGCGACACTTGCTGCCGCTGGTCGGAAACCAGTAGCTAACCCAAGGAAATCTAAGATGAAGTCCGGTATCCACCCCGATTATCACATGATCAACGTCGAGATGACCGACGGCACCACGTTCCAGGTTCGTTCGACCTGGGGCAAGGAAGGCGACACGCTCCACCTCGACATCGATCCGAAGGTGCATCCGGCCTGGACCGGCGGCAACACGCGTCTGCTTCAGGAAGGCGGCCAGGTCGCGCGCTTCAACAAGCGCTTCGGCGGCCTCGCGCTCGGCAAGAAGTAAGCGGCCGGCTGCGCTCGATGCAGCCGTTCCACGATCCCGAACTGCGCAATCGCTCGGCTCCGCGGCTGGAGACCGAGCGCTTGGTGCTGCGTGAATTCGAGCTGCGCGACGTCGATTATTTCCTGAAGTTCTTCAGCGACCCCGAAGCCAGCAAGCATGTCGGCGGACCGAGCAGCCGCGAGGATACGTGGCGCCGGATGCTGGCCAGCTCGGCATTCTGGCCGCTGACCGGTGTCGGCATGTGGGCGGTCGAGCGCCGCGATGATGGCGCGACCATCGGCCATGTCGGCTTCTTCGACTTCATGCGCGACTGCGAGCCGCCGATTGTGGGGCGGCCGGAAATGGGCTGGATTCTGGCGCCCAAAGCGCATGGCAAGGGACTGGCCAGCGAGGCGTGCCGCACCGCGCTCGACTGGTTTGATGCGAATTTCGGCAGGCGGGACATTCACGCGATGATTTCGCCGGGCAACGACCCATCGATGAAACTGGCTACGAAGCTGGGCTTCGTCCGTTGCGACGACGGTGTCTACCGAGACAAGCCGCAGACGATGTGGATGCGTCCGGCCTAGGTTCTACCAACCGCCTCCGCCGCCGCCACCACCGCCGCCACCCGACGACCCGCCCCCGCCCGAGCCGCTGCTCGATCCGGGCGCCGTCGAGGCGGAGCTAATCGTGCTTGCGAGTGATGATCCCACAGAATCGACGAAACCGCCGGGGTTCGACCACGGGCTGCTCGATCCGGAATACCAGGCGAAGCCTTGCTGCCCCTGCGCGGCGGCAGCCGCCAGAACACCCTGAAAGCGATCCGCCCAGCTATTCTCAACGCCGAGCGCGATTGCATAGGGCAGGTAGCGCTCGAACAGTTCAGGCGTGTCGGCTGGAGGCGTCATCCGGTCGAGGCGGTCGCGCTCGGTGATCGAAAGATACTGCTTGAAACCCGCAATATGGTCGAGGACGGCGCGCCCTTCCTTGGTCGGCGCGGCGATCCACCAGAATGCGGAAATCACCAGGGGTATCGCCAGGAGAGGAAGGACCAGCGGCAGGATCCAGCCGCTGCTCAGCGCCTGGCCCAAGATCGGCATGCCCAACGCGAAAAGGACGAACAGCGCGACGACGCTGATGAGCGAGAGCAGGCATTTGCCCGTCGAGGAATCGTGAAAGACCATCCACAACAGGGCGCAGACAGCCAGGCAGCCGAAGACGACGCCGATCTGCCAAGCCGAAGCCCCATCGCTCGCGACGACGACGGCGGCCGCGGCAAGCCACAATGCAGCGACGAAGAGCAACGTGCCTGCAGCGGCCCAGCCGTAATTCCGCTTGAACAGCTTTCCTTCGTAAGTTATCTTCAATACCTGAGCCAAGTCGCTCTGTGCGCTTGAGAAACGTTCGTGGTTTTTCTGCTCCATCACAACCGACTCGCCGGTCGTGGCGAGTTGGGAGAGGGCGGCTTGCTCCTCTTCGGGAAGTGGAGAGTCGGCGCTGAGGCGCTCCAGCCGCGTCTTCTTGCCCGAGAACCATCCGCCGTCCTCTTCGACCAGGCGAATGTGCCCGCGAACGCCCATGTCGACGACGGCCGCCGCGAATGCGCGATTATCGGCGCCCATCTTTGTGACGTAGCGCATGCCCGCCGGTGAGAGATTGTCGGGCGGCGAGAAGATCGGGACGGCCGTTCCCGCGCGCGGATTGCGGCCCGCGCGCGACCAGGCGAAGAAATAGAAGATGCAGAGGCCGAGCAGTCCGAGTGCGCCGATCGCCGGCGGCCCGTAGTCCGACAGCCACCAGGCGGCGCGGGTGCTACCGGCCGCGTCCGCGACGACACCCTTGGGAAAGGCGATCGCGACGGTCAGGCCCTCGTTGGGCTCAAGCGGCTGGGTCGTCTGGAAGGTGATGTCGCCGGGTTTTTCCTCGATCACCTCCGCATTGGTCGCCGTCGAGCCCTGCGGTCCGGTATAATAAGCGTGCTGCCCGAGCTGGACGGACGAAGGCAGGCGGATGCGCGCCACCGCTTCGTCGATGGGGAACAGCCAGCCATTGCCGGTCGCGTTCCAGTAAAGCTCGTCATAGTCCTTGAAGCGGCCGATCTGGCGTGTGGTCCGATAGTGCAGCACGAAGCTGTGCTCACCGACGTCGACGAACTTTTCGGGGTCGCCGACCTTGATCCTGACGCCGTTGCCGATGGATTCGGTGCTCGCCGGAACCGGCATCCCATCCATGGTCGCGCCTTCGAAGGTGAAGCCGACGTGGACCATGCTCCCTTGGCGCCCGCGATAGCGGGTCGGGAAATCGCGATAGATGCCGTGGTTGATGCGATCCCGCTCGGCGCGGATGTCGATCGTCTCGGTGACGTCGAGCGAGCTGTCCTTCTGAACTTGGGCGTCGCTGACGTAGCGGAGGATGCGTTCGTCCGCATTTGCCGCCGAACTCGCCGCAAAAAGCGCAATCGCGCAGGCCTTTAGCGCTCCGCCGAGCCATGTGCGCTGAGAGAAAACACGCTTATCGTCATTAAAGTCACGGAGAGCGGCGCCCTTCCGATGGCTTTTGGACCGACCATCCGACGAGAAGCGGGCGAACGGGCCACGGACGATCATGGCGCCAAGGCTGGCACCCAAACTCCTATTTTGGAAGATTTTACGCGCCACGCTCAACGAGCGCTCAGGCAGCCGGACGGGCGAATGCCACCTTCGGGGCGCTCTGAATGGCGGGGTCGTCGTCCTGGTAGAAGGGCTCTTCGGTGAAGCCCATCGGCCGGGCGATCAGCACCGGCGGGAAGCTCTGGATCGACGAGTTCAGGTCGCGAACCGTGGCGTTGTAATAGCGACGGGCGCTTTGCAGCTCGCCCTCGATGTTCGCGAGCTGGTCCTGAAGCTGAAGGAAGTTCGTGTTGGCCTTCAGCTCCGGATAGGCCTCGGCGACAGCGAACAAACGGCCGAGCAACCCGGTCATCTGCGCATCGGCCTGCGCCGTCGCCTCGACGCCGCCGGCGTTCACGGTGGCGGCACGGGCTCGCGAGACTTCTTCGAACACCTCGCGCTCGTGCGTGGAATAGCCCTGGACGGTCTCGACAAGGTTGGGGATCAGATCGGCGCGGCGGCGCAGCTGGACGGTGATCCCGCTGAAGCCTTCCTTCACCAGCGCCCGCAGCCGAACGAGCCGGTTGTAGGTCGCAACCAGGTACAAAAGGACCAGGACAGCGACGCCCAGGACAATCCAGCCAATCATGATTTCATCCCCCAAAGCCCGATCGCGAACATAAGTGCGATTACAACGGTCGCCTAGCCATCATCATGAGAAGCGGTAGTGAAGATGCATAGTTCGCAACGGGAAGGCAGCTAGTGGCAGCATTCGACCCATTCCTGCCATCGCCATAGGCTTGCCAGCCCGAGCTGAGCTTAGAGTGGACGCAGGGTGCAGCTAATTGCGCCGATAGAGACGACCCGCGCTTCCTTCAGTGGGCCGACCGCTGGGAACGGAGGATGCTGGACTATAATGTCAGTACCCCATGGAGCGGTCGAAACGTTAAGCACGCCGCTAACCGTGGCGAGGCGGCCTTCGTTAGCAGCAAAGGACTGGCCGACAGCTCGCTGTCCGAGCGCGGAGCGGTCCATCGTCGTTGTTACGTGGGCTCGCTCGCCTTCAGGGGCATAGCAGTCCTTCACGCTTTGGCTGAGGACTTGGACGTGGCCATCCACACTGACGAGGTATCCGGTGACCTCCACTCGCTTGCCGTCGTATTTGCCCTGTTGCCGGATCAGGTCCTCAACCGAAATAGAAGCGCGATAGACACCGGGCCTATTGTTGGAAACGCAGGACCCTAGAGCAACATAGGCCCCTGCAACGTATAGTTTCCAACGCGGCATAGACCTCCCTCCGGAACCCATTTCCTCCATGACGACCCTGGGGGTCAGTCGGCAAGCCTAATGGCAGCTTTCGAGCCAAAGCAGACATTCGGTTCACCACTAGCGGACCACCGGCAACGCGCTTAGATCAGGGCCGAGATGGCGATCCACGGCTTATGCCGAACACGCCTCCGGCGACGAACGCGGCGCCTGCGGCCGCCCTAACTTCCGCGGGCTGGCAAATCACTGTTGAAGATGTCTGCGGCGGCTTTCCACTCGCTTCCGATCTTCCGCCAGACGACCACGTACTTGCCGGTGTCGGTCTGCGCAGTGCCGTCGGGCGCCACCGCTAGCCTGTACGTCCCACGATCGAGCGCCATGTCACCTGACGATGACACGATGATCTGCTCCGGAACGAAGGTCAGATCGAATCCGGGCGTCTGCATCATGGAAGCCCACGTCTTCTGGATCGCAGCGCGGCCTTTGACGATCGGGCCGTTGGGCGGCATCACCGCGCCGTCCTCGGCGTAGAGTGCCGCAATGCCTCCCGCATCCTTGGCTTTGACGAGCTGAAGCCAGTGATCGACCTGCCCGCGGATTGCCTGCTCATCCGCGCCAGTGTTGGCAGCGGCGACGGTGTTCACTTCGGAGGTGTTATTTGCGGACTTCTCACCTGCCTGGCACGCGGGCAGAAGAAGCACTGTGGCAGAAAGAAGCAACAGCGTCTTCGTCATTGGGACCTCCTCTCGCTTGTCCTCGCCATTGCACGGTTAACGTGCATCGCGTCGCGTCGCCACTGTCCGCTTCCCACCCAAAGTTATCGCGGCAGATTTCGACCCATTGCCGCCATCGGGGTGGACGTCTGTGTCGTCCCGCCTGGCCTTCAAAGCGTGGCCGGATTGCTGGTGAGACTTCATCAACGATTTTGCTGGCAGTGAGAGCCGCGCTCCCGATGAGCCCAGTATCATCGCGTGTGGTCTGAAGGAGTACTGAGTGCCGCTGGCTATTCACGAAGAACAGGCTTGCGCCAACAGCCGCCTCGCAGCCCATCGCTTGATCAGCATGCAGTTGCGTTTACTGGAGCTCTGGCGCGACGTTACCGGCGGCCATGAGGAAGCGCTGGTTGTGATGGCTGTCGTGGCCATCACGGGAGATCGGCTAACCCGAATCGATGCGAACCCTGAGCTGCGGAACATGGCTCATCCTGTTCCACGAACGATCCTCGGGCGATGCAACATCAGTTCGCTGGCTGCAGCTACGGGTCTGAACAGGGAAACGGCTCGACGCGTCGTCAATCGCTTGGTCGAACGCGGCGTCCTCGAGCGGTCCCCTGATCGTTCCATCAATTTCACAGCGGGTAGGATGCAAGAGCCCAACGCTTACCGGCTCAGCAAAATTCAACTCGAGGAGTTTGCTCGGACGGTAAACGCGCTGATGCGGGATGGCGTTCTAACCGGCAGGACTCAATCACCGAAACACATGAAGCCGACGGATGATTTCGAAGCGGCGCAAATCGTGCCGTCAGGGGAGTAACGCGAGGCGATCAGAAATGCGCCCCGAGTAGGATCACTTACCATAGGGCTCGTAGAAGCTGTCGCGGCCAGGTGTCGGAGCTCAGTCGAAGTGCACAAAATGTGCGCTAGATGACTGTTCGTCCATCACAGACGAATGTCACGCTCTGCCGATCTGCGAGGGCGGCACTGGAACGTGGAGAAGGCAATATCCGAACTGAGCCTCGCATTAGCTGAATGCCGTGCGCACATGGCGCGGCTGACAAATAGTCATCAAAAACTGGAATATCTTGGGGAAGCCGCACGCGAGATTGAGCAAGCGCTTCAGCTCTTAAGATCGATCAAGTGATGCTTCGCCAGCATTCGTTGCAGAATGTCCGAAGCAGCGGCCCGCTCGGTGAGTAGACCGGATCTTCCGCCGTGTTCGGTACCGGGCTGTAAGCGCGCTGCTGGGGCAATAATCAACGGGCAACTCCTGTGCGGAGAGCACGCATTAGAGGAGTTCAAGAAGCTGCGAAGAGCGAACGCCGGTTGTACCGACGACGTCCCCTAACGGCCATCGGCGCGGGGTGATGCTCAATTGGCTGACCTGACCGAACGCGGCGGTCAGCGGACTGTCAGCTGATGGCAGCTTTCGACCCAAACTTGCCGGTAGCAGCTAGGTCGAATTCGCTCGTTGCAGATTTTCGATCTGTTCGCCTAATGCGCGGATGACCTTCAGGTTCGTCGTTGCGTTCGTCGGGATATGCTTCGCTGCCACTCCGGCCATGGCGTGCGACAACGGTCCATTCCCTATCGACTTCGTCGCAGGCACCGCCACGCTTTCGAAGGGGTCTGGCAAAGAACTGGACAACTCACGAAGCTGGCTCAACGCATATTTGAGATACCCCGCCCGTCATTTGCCATTGAAAAGCTTGATCTCAGATCCCTTAAACAAATCCACGAAATCGCTCGACCAAGTTGGCTAGTCACCGTCGGAGCGGCTCTCATCCCGGCAATCGAGATTAAAGGGTTTGCTCCACCCCATTGCTGCGGCGATTTCCTTCGGTAAGGATGCGTTGCAAAGGGAGAGTTGCGTGGCGAGCCTGGAGCTGAAGGGCGTCCGAAAGTCGTTCGGTTCGACGTCGGTGCTCGACGATATCGACCTCACGCTCGACGCGCGCGAATTCATCGCCTTCCTGGGTCCGTCCGGCTCCGGAAAATCGACCTTGTTGCGGATCATCGCCGGCTTGGAGACCGCGGACGCCGGTGAGGTTTGGCTCGAGGGGCGGCGCATCGATGGTTTGCCGCCTGGCGAGCGCGGCGTCGCCATGGTTTTCCAGCAATACGCACTCTACCCGCACATGAGCGTGCGGGAGAATATGGCGTTCGGCCTCAAGAACGCGCGCGTGCCTAAGGAGGAGATCGCACGCCGCATTACGGAGGCTGCGCGCGTACTGGAGATTGAGCCGTTGTTAGATCGAAGGCCGGCAGAGATGTCGGGCGGGCAGCGGCAACGCGTTGCTCTCGGTCGTGCGCTGGTCAAGGAACCCAAGCTGTTCTTGCTCGATGAGCCACTGTCGAACCTCGATGCTGCGCTGCGCCTGCGCACGCGCGTCGAGCTGGCGCAGCTCAAACAGAGGGTGGATGCGGCTGTGATCATGGTCACGCACGACCAGGCGGAAGCGATGACGCTGGCGGACCGGATCGTCGTGATGAACGACCGCAAGATTCAGCAGGTCGGCCCGCCAATGGAGATTTACGGACGACCGGCGAACACCTTCGTTGCGCAATTCGTCGGATCGCCAGCGATGACCTTGCTGCCGGCGCAGATGGTCGACGGGACACTCACAACGCTCAAACTTGGTGACGGCACTGTCGTCGGTACGCAGGTGCCGCGGGAGTCGCTGCCATCTTGGGCGAACCTTCGCCTTGGTCTTCGCCCCGAGGCCGTCCGGATCGGCGGGCGCGGGAAGGGCAAGCCGAAAGCGAAGGTTGAACTCGTCGAACGTCTCGGCGAGCGGACCTTGATTTATGCCCGGATGGCGGACGGTCAGGCGATCACGGCAGAAGATGAGGGCAACAGCCGCGCCAGGATCGGCGACGAGGTGTCGCTGAAGATAGACGGTGCGTTGGCATATGTCTTCGACAGTGACGGCAACGGCCATCATCGGGGCGCTGCATGACGAGCGCGCGCGACTGGCGCGGGTTTTTGTTCGTAGCGCCGTTCCTTCTGCTTTATTCGGTCATCCTCATCTTCCCGCTGCTGCGCGGATTATGGCTGAGCCTCAATCAGGTCGACCTGTTCGGTGCCGGCCATTTCGTTGGGGCAGGGAATTACGTGCGGCTCGCACGAGACCCTGTGTTTGGTGCGTCGCTTGTCCAGACGTTCGAAGTCACGCTGATGATCGTACCAGCGCTGACAGTGATCGCGCTCGCACTTGCTCTGGCGCTCAATCGCGGAGGCCGCGGTGCCGCCTTGATGCGCGGCATCTTTTTTTCGTCGGCAGTGCTGTCTGTAACGATCGTTACCCTGATCTGGCGGTTCATGTTGGCACCGGACGCGGGATTTCTAGGCTTTGCCGCCAAGGCGTTTGGGGTTGAGCCGCTGCCGTTTCTTAGCGACGAGCATCTCGTATTGCCCGCGCTTGCCGTGACCACGATCTGGTGGTCGGTGGGATTTCCAATGCTGCTGTTCCTTGCCGGACTGCAGCAGATTCCAGAAGACATGTACGAGGCTGCGGCGCTGGACAATGCGGGCCGCTGGACGACCCTCTGGCGGATCACATTGCCGTCGCTTCGGCGCACTGTCGTGCTCGTCGTAATGCTGCAGACTGCCGCGCAATTGCAGTTGTTCGGACAATCGCAATTGCTCACGGCCGGCGGTCCCAGCGGAGCATCGCGAACTGCTGTGCTTTTCCTTTTCGAGACGGCCTTCGGGCGGTGGGAGCTCGGATATGCCAGCGCTGCCGCGGAAGTCCTATTCCTAATCATCCTCGCGGTCACGCTCACCCAATATTGGGCAACGGGCAGGGCAACGGCGGCGCAGGATGGCCGCTAAGGTCCTCCGCAACGGGCTTGGGCCAGCCGGGTGGGCGGGCTTGCTTGCGGGCGCGGCAATCATGCTCGCGCCGCTTGTCTGGACCTTGCTCTTATCTCTCAAGAACAATGCCGAGCTCATCGGGCACAGCGAGGCGGCCTTGCGGGCGCCTTACACATTGCAGAATTATGCGGCTATCATCGGCAACAGCCTCACATTGCGCTGGCTGCTCAACAGCACAATTGTGGCGCTTGGTACGACGGCGGGCGTACTGATTCTCGCCAGTCTAGCGGGGTACGGCTTCGCGCGCCTGGACTTCCCGTTGCGCAAAATATTGTTCGTCTTCGTGCTGATCGGCCTCGCGATACCGAGCCAAGCGGTGATCCTCCCGCAGCATCAGCTGTTTTCCTGGGCGCACCTGCACAACAGCTATCCGGGTCTGATCTTGCCGGGTCTAATCGCGCCGTTCGGCGTGTTCTTCATGACTACCTACATGCGCGGAATACCACGCGAGCTCGACGAAGCTGCGATGCTCGACGGCGCGTCGCGCTGGACGATTTTCTGGAAGATTATCTTGCCACTGACCAAGCCGGCCCAGTCGACCTTGGCAGTGTTCACGTTCCTGGGCAGCTGGAATGATTATTGGTGGCCGCTAATCAGCGCCACGCGAAGTGATATGTATACGCTGACGGTCGGGCTCGCGGCGGCGCAGATGAATTACGCGCAGACGAGCGGGCTTGGCTATCTGATGGCGCAGGCGATCTTTGCCTCCTTCCCGATTTTCATCGTCTACATCATCTTCCAGAAGCAAATCGTGCGCGCGATGGCCGGGACCGCCGTTCGATGATGCGCGCCCTTGCAGCGGGATTGGCTCTGCTGAGTCTCGGCAGTTGCACACGCGGCGATGGCATGACGCATATCTATCTGCAGCGCTTCTTTGGCGAGTGCGGCGCCGAATATGGCAAGACGACCGACATCTCGAAAGCTGAAGGCGAGTGCGGGATCATCACGGCGATGGTCGCGAAGTTCAACGCCGAGAATCCCGACCTGCGCGTCGATGTAAATGTCGTCGCATGGCCCGGTTATCCGCAGCTTACAGCGCAGGTCGCGGCACGCGACCCACCGGACCTTGTCACGATGCACGAGGGCGTCATCAGTGACTATGCGACGAAGGACCTGCTGGAACCCGTCGAGCCTTACCTGAAGGCCGCTGGCATAGCGCCCGACGCCTTCACCGATGCCGCTCGCCGCGGCGTCACCATCGGCAAACGCATTTATGCGCTTCCGTGGGACACGCACGGCGGCCTCTTTCACATCAACACCGCGCTATTTGCGAAGGCTGGGCTGATGCGTGGCGGCAAGCCAGTGCTGCCGAATTCGGCGGAAGAATTCGTCGCGCAAGCGCGTCAGTTCCAAGCGCGCACCGGCAAACCTTATTTTATCCAAAGTAACGTCGCCGACCCTGCTTTTGCGGCCCGCAACTTGTTTACCTACATCATGGCTCAGGGCGCGCCCGTATTCACCGATCCCAAGCACATTCGGCTGAATACGCCGGAAGGTCTGCGCGCCGCCAATTTCCTTCGACTCATCAACGTCGAAAGGCTGGGCACGCAGAACATGGATACGCCAGCGGCGATCGCTGCGTTCATGAGCGGTGAGGGCGGAATCTATCCCACCGGCACGTGGATGATCGGCACGTTCGAGCAAGAAGCGAACTCGCCCGGACGGCCGCTCTACAAGAGCTATGCCGTCTTTCCCTACCCGCGGCTGTGGGGCGAGCATGTCGAGTTCGTCAGTGGCCACTCATGGGTCGTGCCGGCGCGCAGGCGAACGCCTCAGCAGCGGGAGGCGATCGCACGCTTTTTCAAGTTCATGGCTGCACACAATTTCGACTGGGCGCGCACCGGCCACATACCTGCGTTCAAAGCTGTTCTCGAGGATCCTCGATTCATTGCCTTGCCACATCGCGCAGACATCGCGCCGCTAGCGACAATAGGCCGCCCTCTGCCAAGCTATGTTTTGCGGCAAAATGCGATTGAAGGGCTTGTTGGCGAGGAAGCCGCTGCTGCATTCACTGGCCAGAAGCCGGTGCAACGCGCGCTTGCTGATGCCGAACGTCGCGTCAATCAACTCCTCAGCCAAGCAGAGTAGCAATCTTGATCAGTGTTGCTGCTTTGCCGCTTGAATGTTGCGGTCGCGTCGCGGTAACTTTGGCTTAAGGTTCAGTAAAACAGCCTTAAGTCGCAAAGGGGGAGAGTTATGCGGCATCCATCGTCATTCCTGTGGTCTTCGACGGTTCTGACGACGCTATTGGCTGCGTCGTCGCCAGCGTTGGCGCAAGACCAATCTGTGCCGCCCCCGGATCCAGGCGCAACGGCGCAGCAGAGTCCTGCGCAACCATCGCAGAACGCGGATGCGCCTCAGACTAACGCGAGCGCAGCCAGTGCCGATACCCAGATCGTCGTCACTGGTCAGCGTCGCGCATTGCAGTCAGCGCGCAACGTCAAGCGTAATAGCGACCAGATCGTCGACGCCATCGTGGCGGCAGACATCGGCAAGCTGCCGGACATCGCGGTTTCGGACACCGCGGCACGCATCCCCGGAATCCAGGTGACACGCGAACGCGGCGAAGCCGACCGGGTGCTTCTCCGTGGCCTCGACCGCAGTTACTATACGACCACGTACAACGGCAGAGAGATTTTTACGGCCGAGACGCGATCGGTCGCTCTGCAGGATTTTCCCTCGGGTGCAATCGCTGCCCTCGAAGCGTTCAAGACATCAACTGCCAATCTCATCGAGCCCGGAATCGCGGGCTTGGTGAACGTCCGCTCGCGCCGGCCGTTCGACTTCAAGGGCTTTGAGGTGAACGGATCGTTTTGGGAGCTTCACCCACGTCAAGCGGGCGGTTGGAACCCCAACGGCAACATCATGATCACCGATCGGTGGAATGTTGGTCAAGGTGAGATGGGCGCATTGCTCAACTTCTCATATACGCGCCTGCACTACGAGGATTCGATTATCTCTAATGCCTATTTCGTGGCGCCAGGCCCGTCGGGCGGTCGGTTCCCGGACTGGCCGTTCATCGAGTATGACGAAGCCACGCGGTACCGGCCATCTTTGAATGGAGCCATTCAGTGGCGGCCGAGCCCGGACCTCGAGTTCTATGTCGAGGGTCTGTGGCAAGGCTTCCGTCATGAGATTCAGGATCGTCATTTTGAACAGCCGCTTTGGGGCGGCGCATCTTATACGAACTTGCAGTTCCAAGAGGGCACCAACCTGATCGAGAGCGGTACGGTGAACAACCCGTTCCGGGGCGAGGGGTGGCAAGGCGGCACTTACAACAAGACGAATACATATCAGGTGGCGGCAGGCGGTCGCTACGACGCGGGACCGCTCCAAATCACCGCTGACATCGGCCGCACCGACAGCACATTTACCGGATCGACCGAGAGCGTTGATTACGTGCTCTGCCGCGACCAGTTCAACTGCGGTCAAACCGTCGACTTCGTCATCGGCGCCCCCGGCGCTATCCCGAGGTTCGACCTGGTAGGCTTTGACCCGAGTAATCCGGCAAACTTCTCTTATCGCGGGCTGTTCGAGGAAGCGCAGAAGGCGAAGGGTCAGGATTGGCAAAGCCGCGTGGACTTCGATTACCAGACGGGTCTTTCGTTTATCCCGAAGATCCAGTGGGGTATTCGCTACGTCGATCGCGACGCGAGCCGACAGTATGGAAGCCGTTACAACGACAGCAGGCGCGGCACGCCAATCGAACTCGTGCCACTCGATTACCAGATGTTCCGCCCCGGCTTCCGGGGCGCTGATAATCCCCCGTTCCCCACAAGTTGGCTCACGCCCACTTATTCAAGCATTCGGGAAAACCTCGGTCTGCTTCGCGAATTTGCCGGGTATGGCTCACCGGCCCCCCCAGTTTACGATCCGACCGCAAGCTTCAAGGCAAACGAAAAGAGCTTAGCGGGCTATGTTCAGGCGGACTGGGCTTTCAATCTCGGCGGTGTAGCAGTTGACGGCCAGCTCGGCGTCCGCGGTGTGAGCGCCGACAGAAAACTTCATGGCACGGAGCGCGAAGACACGCCAACGGGCTTCGTGTTCACGCCGGTCAATGCGAGCGACAAGGAAACGTACTGGCTCCCGAACATCAATGCCAGGTTCCACCTGACGCACGACCTGCAGTTCCGTCTCGCAGCAACCAAGACTCGGACACGTCCGCAGTTCCTCGACTTGAACCCGTCTGTGAGTATCGGACGTCCGCCAGATCCATCCACCTGCGTTCCTACGGTGGTGATCTGCGAAACGGTGGCGACGGGCGGCAATCCTAACCTGAGCGACCTCAAGTCGACGAACTACGATGCGAGCCTCGAATATTACTTCTCACCGACCGGCTTTGCAGCGTTCGCGGCCTTCGATCACGAGTTGAAGGGTTTCGTGACTCCGTCGTCGTTCGTTTTGGGTGACGTCGGTGGCTTCCCGCTCCGGGTGAATGCGCCGATCAATTCTGGCAAGGGGCACGTCCGCGGGTTCGAAGGTCAGGTGAACACATTCTTCGACTTCATGGGCGGGCCCAACTGGCTCAGTTGGTTCGGCGTTCAGGCGAATGTCACTTACCTTAGCCACGGCGCGAAGTACCCGCGGCCCGTTCTGAGGGTCGATCCGTTGGGCAATCCGCTGCCAGGCCAGCTCACGAACGATCCGACAGACCCGATCACCCGGCCGCTGCTCAATGTTTCCAAGTGGACGTACAACATCATCGGGATGTTCGAGCGCGGACCGATGTCGATGCGGCTCGCCTATAACAAGCGCAGCGCTTATTGGGCCGATTGGTCAGAACGTACTGACTTCTCCAGCAATGGGTTGCCGTATGTCTTACGGCAAAAGGTACATGAGCCGGGCCGTCTTGACGTATCGGCGAGCTACACGTTCCTCGACCGTTTCACCATCTTTGGCGATTGGACAAATATCCTTTCGAAGCCACAAAAAGTCGACCTCGTTCGAATGGATCCGACTGGCGCAAGATTTGATCCAAGCGCTAGCGAAATTGCCCAATTCGCATGGAGGGCCAGATACCAGGAGCGGATCGTTTCGCTCGGTGTCCGATTCCGTTTCGGTGGAGGAGATGCTCGTGCGGGATCGCCTCCTCCGCTCCCAGCCGCCCTTCCGCCGCCAGCACCCGTGACGCCGGAACCTGCTCCGCCCCCGCCACCGCCTCCGCCGCCAGCGGCACCGGAGCGCGGCTGAGCGGTCGTGCATTAGGTACTAAATCAGGCCGGGGGGCTTAAGTCCTCCGGCCGTTTTTCTTGAGCCCGAAGCGTGAACGAGCAGCCTCCTAAGACGCGCGTTATCATCCTGGGCGGCGGAACCGCGGGGTGGATGACGGCAGCCGCGCTCATAAACGAGCTCAGCCACGCTTGCGATGTCCGCCTCATTGAGTCCGAGGAGATCGGGATCGTCGGCGTTGGCGAGGCGACGCTGCCGCACATCCGATACTTCGTCGAAAGCCTTGGAATCGACGAAGCGGATTTCATGAAGGCAACGCACGCGACCTTCAAGCTTGGAATCGAGTTCCACGATTTTGGAAGCATCGGCACGCGCTACCTGCACCCCTTCGGAACCTTCGGCGCTCCGCTTCATGATGTTCCGTTTCACCACTATTGGCTGCGGCTCCACTCCGAGGGGCGCGGTGGCGAGCTCTGGGATAGCTCAATCTGTAATGTCATGGCGGTACGAAACCGCTTTGCGCCGCCACAACCGGGAAGCTCCCTGTACAATTATGCATATCAATTCGACGCCACCTTGTTCGGTCCATATCTGCGTTCGTACGCAGTTTCACGAGGTGCGGTGCGGACAGAGGGAAAGGTTGTCGACGTCGAACTTGACGGGGCGATCGGCAACGTCGTGGCGCTCAAAATGGAAAGCGGTGAGCGCGTAGAAGGCGACCTGTTCGTCGATTGCTCTGGCTTTCGAGCTTTGCTCATCGAGCAGAAGCTGGAAGAGGACTGGGAAGATTGGTCTCAGTGGCTGCCGTGCGATCGCGCAGTGGCGATGCCATGCACGTCGGCACTAGGAACGATCGAACCCTATACTCGAGCGCACGCGATGACCGCTGGTTGGCGCTGGCGTATTCCACTGCAGAACCGGGTGGGAAACGGCTACGTTTATTCGAGCGCGCATACCAGTGACCAGGATGCGGTAGATTCGTTGGTCTCCGCCCTCGAGGGAGAGCGATTGGCGGAGCCGCGTATGCTCCGTTTCCGTGCAGGGCGACGAAAACGGAGTTGGTCCAGGAATGTCGTTTCGATTGGTCTCGCTTCCGGTTTCCTCGAGCCGCTGGAATCGACGAGCATTTATCTCGTTCAAGGAGCCATTGCGCAGCTCATAGAGTTGTTTCCGATCGGTCGCATAAGGGACGAGGATCGAGACGAGTTCAACCATGCGGTCGATATCGAATACGAGCGGATCCGCGACTTTCTCATTCTTCACTACCACGCAACTAGGCGGGATGATTCCAGCTTCTGGAATCATGTCCGCAACATGGAAGTGCCCGAGACGCTCCACAGCAAGATGGATTTGTGGCGGCGGAGCGCGCGAGTGGCCAAATACAGCCAGGGCCTGTTCTTCGAGCCGAGCTGGATTGCCGTCTATGTTGGCCAGGGCATTATGCCGGATGGTTGGGATCAGCGGGCGGAAATTCAGGACGCGTCGGCACTCGACAGATCTGTGAACCGTCTGATTGAGAGAGTCCGTCGGACTGTGGAGGCCGCACCGGATCACGCTGATTTCATTCGAACCAGAAATGCTTCCATCGGCATGCCAGCGTGAGCCATGATCGGGCTATCCGTACTATCGTAGTTGCCGGCGGCGGGATCGTTGGCCTGTCGGCAGCCATTGCGTTCGCCCGAGTCCTTCCGGGCACAGCAGTGAAGGTCGTTGAGACGACGCCCGATCCGGCAGCACTTGCAGACCGCTTGCCGACCGCGCATCCGGGTGTGACCCGCTTTCACGCGTTCATCGGCATCGATGAGACTGACCTCGTCCGTAGCGGCGTCGCGACGCACCACCTTGGTACAGCATTCACGGATTGGTCGGCGAATGGCGAGCCTTGGATTTGGGCGTTTGGCAGCTATGGGAAACCCGCGGGTGCCATTCCATTCGATCAAGTTTGGGTGCGGGCACAGCGTGCCGGGCACGCCTTGCCTTATGATCGCTATTCGATCGCAGCTGCGTTGGCGCAAGCAGGCAAGTTCGTCCATCCAGCGCGCGATCCCGAATTTGTCGGATCGCGCTTCACTTACGGTCTCCGTCTGAATCCTGAAGCTTATCAGCAGCGACTGCGGACTGAGGCCCAAAGGAGTAGGGTTACGTTCCAGCGGGGGGAGATCGGCGGCTTGGAGATAGGCGAGGACGGTCGCGCTTCGGCGCTAGTCCTCACGGAAGGGACGCGCATCGAGGCAGACTTGTTCGTCGATTGCGCAGGGCCTGCGGGGCGCCTGATCAGAAAGCTGGATGACAGCTTCGAAGATTGGAGTGGGTGGATGCCATTTGGCCGGCTTTCGCTGTCTTCATCGGAAAGTGAACTCATTCCGCGCACTATGGATGTCGCGCGTGCCGCTCCTTGGGGCTGGACGAGCGAGCTTTCTTTGCGTGGAAGAACCCTGAGCGTATCGATGGGTGAACAAGGGGATGTGGCGGTGGTGCGCGGCCGCCGGCTCCGACCATGGGTTCACAATGTATTGGCACTGGGTGATTCGGCCACGGCAGTAGATCCCCTGCAGGGTTTCAATCTGGAGCTCGCACAGATCTCAATCCTGCTGGCACTCGAAATGCTACCGGGCCGCGACTTCGCGGACATTGAGACGGGCGAGTATAATCGGAGATATGAACGGATCACACGACGCGTGCGCGACTTTCTTGCGCTGCACTATTCTCGGTCGGGTCGCTCGGGTGGACTTTGGCTGGATGTTGCCGACCGAGAGCCCCCCGACAGCTTGCGGCGGACGCTCGATCAATATGAATATCGTGGCCGCATGCCTTTTCACGAAGATGAAAGCGTCAGCCGAGACAGCTGGACCGCCGTTCTGCTCGGTCTAGGAGTGAGACCGCGAGAACTCGACCCGCGGGCAGGGGCCGTACCTCTTGACCAGGCTATGACGGCGATGGAGCGCCTTGCGAGCGATATTGCGCAAATGCCAGCCCAACTTCCCAAGTATGGCGACTATCTTGCGCGTATAACGCACTAGTCCTTTTAGCGCAGGCTCGGTCCGAGTTGCGGCTTGCCGTCTTTCCAGAAGATTGGGGCGATATAGAGATAGCGCTTGTCGGCCGCCTTGCGGCAGCCGCTTGTCGCTTCCCACGCATGGAAGCTCATGAAGCTCCTCTGTCCGACTGTGAAGATGCTCTGGTGCCCTGGACCGCTAATGCAGCCCGATTCGCGGTCGTAGAAGCTGTGCAGCATCGGATTGGTCGGCGATTTCTTGCACGGGCCTAGCGGACCTGAACAGGTAGCGTAGCCCATTCCGTACGGCGATCGTTCCTGGTCGTCGTTCCAACCGAAAAATGCAGCGGAAAAGAACAACTCGTAGCCGATCGGCGAGCGGACCATCGTCGGCGCCTCGACCAGTTTCTGCTCCCAGCCCTGATCGTCGTGAATTAGCTCTTTCGCTTCACCAGAAACGGACAGACCGTCGGCGCTCAACTGCTGCGCCCAGATCGACGAATGCTTGCCGACGCGGTTACCGTCATTCTTGAAGTACAGGTAGAGCTTGCCGTCAGCATCCTTGAAAGCATCTGCGTCGATGCTCCCGCCGAGTTGTGTCTGGCACACGATCGGGTCGTTTCGGCTATCGACGAACGGCCCCAACGGATCGGCGGCTTCCGCGACCCCGATACACTGCGCATTCCGCTTAGCGTCGCTCGCCGTGTAATAAAGCAAGTAGCGGCCGCCAAGCTGAAGCACTTCGGGCGCCCAGGTGAAGCCGGTCTTTGCCCAACTGCCAAGCCGAGGCAACGCGTCGCGTTTGCGCCCCGATGCATCGGTGACGAAGCGCCAGTTCACAAGATCCGGCGAGGTCGCCATCGGGACGTTCGGCCCGTCGTTGGTAGAGTAGGCGACGAATTCGCTGCCATGCAAAAGCACGAACGGGTCAGGAAAGTTCTGCTGGAAAACCGGCACGAACGCCGGGTCGGCTCCCGCGGAGGCTGTGACGCACGACAGGCTCGCTGCAATCGCGAGCCGTTTTAGAATAGCGCGTAACGCCACAAGCGCCTCCGTTCTCGTTGATGACAAGCCTTAGCGATCATTGGTGCTTCCGCAACGGCCGGGGTGCACTTATGGTCGCGGTGTGCGGCTGTTCATTGCTTTCGCTTTCGTGGCGTCCATCGGCCTCAGCGGCTGCGCGAATGTGCCCGCACAAGAACCACGTAGCGCAACGTACACTAATCCCGTCATCGACGCTGATTTTCCGGACCCGACAGTGATCAAAGCGGTCGACGGAAACTACTACGCTTATGCGACGCAGACGGAGCGCGATGGGCGCTGGGTGAACATTCAGGTCGCCCGATCGAGCGACCTGGTGCATTGGCAGTATCTGGGAGACGCGCTGCCAGCCAAGCCTGCTTGGGCGGACAAGACGCAAGACTTCTGGGCGCCGGACGTTGTGCGCGATGGCAACCGCTATCTGATGTATTATTCCGCCAAGCCAAACGATTCAGACGAACGACACGGCATTTGCCTCGCCGTCGCGACCGGCAAATCGCCAGCCGGTCCATTCGTCGACATGGGCAATCCCCTGTTGTGCGGCGAAAGCTTCATTAACATCGATCCGATGGCGCTGGATGATCCGGCGTCCGGAAAGCATTTGCTCTACTGGGGCTCCGGGTTCGAACCATTGAAGGTTCAGGAACTGGGACCGGATCGTATGTCTTTCGCGACTGGAAGCATCGCAAAGCCGCTCGTCTGGCCGGCTCCCCAGCGCGCATCGTTTCCCGTCCTGATCGAAGGTTCTTGGGTGACGCAGCACGATGGCTGGTTCTATATCTTCTACTCAGGCGACAATTGCTGCGGCCCGAAAGCGAACTACGCGGTGATGGTTGCGCGTTCTCGCAGCCCTTATGGACCGTTCGAAACGCTCGAGCAGGCAACCGGTCAGCCCCATAGCATCGTCCTGCAAAAGAGTGCCAAATGGTTCGCACCTGGTCATAATTCAGTTGTCACCGACGCTTCCGGGCAGGATTGGATCGCGTACCACGCCGTGGACGTCGAGCATCCACGCGAGAAGCCCACCGACGAGGTGAACACTCGCCGCATCATGCTGATCGACCGCATCAAGTGGCGCAATGGCTGGCCCTACATCGCCGGTCCTAGCGAGTATCCCCAGCCCGCCCCCCATAATAATCATTGAGCCTGGATGCAGTACAAACCTGGAGTGACTTCGGCCGTGCCGAGACGCGTAAAAGACTTCATCGACATCAGCGAATATACGTCGCTGTCGGATCTCATCCGCTATCTGGAAACGATCCGGGACAATCTTCCTCCTGAGCACGAGGCGGAGCTGAAGATCCGCGGCGACGACGTGTTCGGGCGTCGACTGACGATCACCTATTTTCGCGAGCAGACGGCCGAGGAACTGGAGATCGAGTCACGCTACAACGGCGCGACGAAGGCCGGCGATGCTGACATCGAGGAGTTGCGGCACAAGCTGGATGACGTGCCGCTGAGGCGCGAAGGCATTCCTAAAGTGTAGGTCAGCACTTGCGCCGGCATAGCACCAAAGAGCGCATCGCTTTTCGATGTCGCGTAGTTGTTGGGGCGGCTTGTGCGGCACCCTGACGTCAGCCGTGCTCGTACGTGCCTCGAAACGCCGGTGTCAGCATCAAGGCCAAAAATGCTCCGCCTCGCTAGTGTGCGCAATGGGTGGAAACCGGACGTTAGCGAACGGGTGGTAGCAGCTCGCGCGATCGTTCAATCAGCCATTCGATAGCTACCAACGGAACCGCATTGTGGAGCGTGGTGAGGCTAAATTCGCCCGTCTCGTCGGAGTAGAAAACCTCAGCGACTTCGTCTGGGTCGCCGTCTCGTCTCAACTCAAGATACATGCCGTCTCGGTCAACGTCGCTCCCCCTTATGAGCGAATACCTTTGACCTGCGGTCTCCATCGTCCCCCTCCAGACTCGAAAGCTACGGCGACGTTATGGTGTCTGCAATGGGTGGAAAGCGGACGCTACGAAGGGCGACCCTGGCTAACCAAAATCGCGTATGTTGCATTCCCACAAATTGCGAAAAGAATGAGGGGAATACGCATGTCCCTTTCCAGGGATCGCCTCGTCAATGCCACTCCGCGAATCCTCGGTAAGAGCCAAATCCCGTGAAACGCGATGAAGTTCACAACCCCAAGTATAAGAAACGGTGTCACTCCTCCCAGTAGACCCACGGGAACAAATGCGAGTGACAGAGCCGACGAAAAGATTGGAAGCCTGCCCACCCGCCGAAACTCGCATGCGTCACGAGTGCCCGCAATAGGTCGCTTCCGGCCGGAATGGGTGGAAAGCGGACATTCCGTTAGATAGCTTCATAGGATGGACGGCTATCAGACAAGCGACCGAAAGCCTTGGTTCAAATCCAAGCTTTTCCATCTGGGTCTAGCGCTCCTTGGGATAGCAGTGTTCATCGCCCTCGGAGCGGAATTGAGGAGCGCCTTCGGAATACCATTCAAGACAACCTATCGCGTAGCCTGTGCAGCAGCGTGCCTCCTTTTCATCTACAAGTTGGGGTCAGATTACCCTTCGGAGACGTGGCCACGGATCAGCTTTTGGCTGTCTTTGCTCATCAACATCGCGATCTTCTTCACGCCGCTCGTCGACCGTCCGGCTTCGCGAGGCGAACTCATCTTATTTGCTCTGCCGGATGCCGTGGTGACGCTGACGACTTTGCTCGCGACTTATCGCGTTGCTGACTTTCATCAGCGCGCCATGCGCCAGCAGATGATCCTTGGCCTCATCGTCACAGTTGCAGCTTGTGCTACTCTCTTCACGTTGGTGCTGATGGACCCACACACGGGCCACTTTTGGGGACTGGGTTGAGCGTCAGTTTTGGGTGGAAAAGCTGACCTTAGCGTTAGACCACGCCCCTCTTGTTCCGCTCAATGGTTTCGGGGTCGTACGGCCCGACCTTCTTCCAGCGGTTACGCAATGTCACGACTACCACACCGAAAGCGGCTGGCACGATGATTAGCTGAAGGTTTTGGAGCAGCCCGGCGCGGGGGTCGTAAGCCGTCCACCAAATCAGGACGCCAACTGCGATACCGACAATCACCCCAATGTCAGTTCGCCGAGGCTTTGCCCTCGTCATGTCTACCGTCCTCGCCAGCCAACTATCACGTCCGGCGCTAATGTCCGCAATGGATGGAAAGCGGCCTCAGAGATCTCGCCTTTCGGCATAGTCGCGCGCTGCGCGAGGCTCTGGCGCGAAGAGTCTCTGGGGTGCCCCGTGTATTAGCCGAAACGTTACGTACACGACGCCCATCGTGACCAAGGTGTCTACTGCCATAACGGGCATTATCGTGAGCCCCGTCCACGAGCCTGCGACGGACCAGTTGATACGAGAAAGAAACTACGAAATGGAGGGCTGCCACAGCCGCCGCGACGACCCAGAACCAAGGTCGGTGCCGCAGTGGCCAACACGTTCCCATACACGAGATGAGAACACCGACTGCAGCACCGCATGCAACGCAGAGACCTGCATGACCGTAAGAACTAAGCGACAAATACACGGCCGCTGCAGCGCCGATGCATAAGTACGCTTCGAGGTTCGATATCACTCGGAATGGCGAGATGTTTTCACCCATCTTCAGGTTGCCTCAAAGCCCCAGGTGAAATCCATGGTTCCAGAATCCTAGAACCTCTGCAAGCGGACGGATTCTGAGGTTTCTCTAGAGTCCGCTTTGGGTCGAAAGCCGCCGCTAGCGGACGGTCCGCTGGCGGCCAAAGCTGGACACAGGGCAGGGGGGGGATGTCCGCCAAGCGCCCAAACTTGGCGTGGCAGGTTTCGACACATTGTTGATAGCGCGCCGGTGCTATCCGGCTGCAAGCCAAGCATCGCTGCAAACCAAGATGAGTTCGCGTCTTTCAGCTGGCTTCCTCAGGTGTTCCTCGACAGCCATTCGATCGTCCTCTGACAAGAGCCGGATGATGGCTGCAACACTGCGGCACTGTCCCGATCGCGCGAGGGTAAACGCACGTTCAACGGCAGCAGACCTGGTCATCAATGATGCATAGCCCGCACGAAGGCCGAGGCGAATGTTCTTTTCCACCCAAGCCTGCCGCGGCAACTTTCGACCCATTCCTGCCATGAGCAACGCCTCGTCCGGAGCTACGTGGAGACCTGACGCTCCGCTAATAGCAGCCGCGGATCGGTTGTCGGTCTCTTCCGAAGTTGTCGGCAGTGAACTCAGCAAAAGTGATTTTACCGTCGTGGTTGCTATCCATCAGCTTGAACTCTTGGTCCGTCGCGCACATCAACTGCACGCGACCATTCTGCGGGACGGGAGCGACCATCCGCGCTTGCATGAATGACCACTCTTTGCGTGAAATCACGCCATCGTGGTTCAGGTCTAGTCCCGAAAAGCCTCTTTTTGCCGCCTGCATATGCTGTTCATAGGTGGGAGTTCGGGCTCGGCTGAGCGTTAATTTAGAAGCGGACGACACAACTCCGCAATAGACTGAGCGTGGAGCACTCGCGATGTTAGGCCTGTTCAGAACCCCGCACGCCGGGGGAGGCGTTAGAGGCGGTATCTCACCAACACGCAGCGGATAGCTTCTCTGCGTTATTCGGATGTCTGACGGGTTCGTTGCCTGCGCGAATGCCGTCCCCTCGTATCCGAAGATCAGTGCCGGGAAGAACGCTACGAGGACCCGCAAACCCGTCTCCAGAACAACCTCGCCTCTGCCTTCAGTTCTCGTCGCGATGACCCATGGCGTCAACCGCGTCACGTAATGTCCGCTTTCCACCCAAACTTACCGCGGCAGCTTTCCACCCATTGCAGACGTAAGGGGTCTGTGGGACTTCGGTGTGATGCGCGGACAGATAATATTCATCGCGGCATCGCTCTCGTCAGCCTGTTCGACCGCCGAGGAGCGGCAGCACTCGCGGCTCATGGACCAGATTGAAAAGAAAGTGCGGATGCCAGCTGGCTCCCGCCCGCTCGCAGAATATGCCCGATATTACGCGTTCGATAAGCGTGGGCATGTTATCGCGGTTTACACGACCTTCCTTGAACCAAGCTACACCTCGCTAAACCTACCTGCCGGGCATCGAAGGTGCGTGAGCGACGAGGGAAAACTACCATCAATCTCCGATGGAGGATGCGGTGTCGTTGAAGTGCGGTTCGACCCTACCGCCGAAGAAGTCCTAGGAGTGGCGTGCAACGGCTTGGCCTATTGTCCGCTTTCCACCCAAACCTGCCGCGGCAGCGTTCAACCCAAACCAGACATTAACGGGCAGACAAGGTTGCAGGTGAATGCTTGCCAGCCATCCGACGCATGGTAGCGTCGCCGGCAAAGAGGTGGCGGAAATGAGAAGAACCTGGCTTTTGACGGTCGCGGCAATGGTCGCCGCGCCGTGTTACGCGCAGAGTTCGCAGCACGCGATGCACGCGGATATGGCTGCTCCCAAAACACCGATGCTGCTCGAAGGCTATGGCAGCGGGGGTTTCAAGATCACGACCGCGAACCCAATGGCGCAGGCCTATTTCGATAACGGCATGCAGCTTGCCCACGCTTTCGCGCACAAGGCGGCGATCGAAGCGATGACCGAAGCCGTCCGGCTCGATCCGCAGTGCGCGATGTGCCTTTGGGGCGAGGCCTGGACCTCGGGGCCCACGATCAACTTTGGGAAGAGCGAGGATGAGACGGCGAAGCTCGCCGAAATGGCGGACAAAGCGGCGGAGCTCGCCAAGGAGAACGGCACCGAGCGCGAGCGCGCGATGATTCACGCGATGCAGTTGCGCTACAAAAAAGGCGGCGGGGACAAGAGGGGCGATCTCAATTTCGCAAGGGCGATGGCGGCGCTTGCCGACCGCTATCCGAACGACAACGAGATCGCAGTGATTTCCGCGGACGCCTGGCTGATGGCGCCGGCGGACAATGCAGAGGAGTGGAAACTCAACGCAGGCCTCGCGATGCCACTGCTGGAAGCTGCTCTCAAACGGAACCCTAACGATACCGCCGCGATCCACTTCTACATTCACGCGACCGAAGCGGCGGGGGCGCCCGAGAAGGCTGAACCTTACGCCGACCGGCTGGCTGGGCTCGCGCCCAAGGCTAGCCACCTCGTGCACATGCCCAGTCACACCTATTACTGGGTCGGCCGTTACGAGGACGCGGCGACTGCCAACATGCGCGCAGTCGAGCTCGGTATCGACAATGCCAAGCGTCTCGGCCTGCCGCCGCCCGATGGCGTATGGGGTTTGCCCTACCACGCGCACAACGTGACCTTTGGATTGGGCGGAGCGCTCGAGGCCGGCGATGCCAACATCGCGCTGAAGCTGGGCCGCCCGCTGGTCGTGAGATCGCAGGAGCGTAAGGAGGCTGCCCCTGCAAGCCAGCTGATCGCCGCAAACGGCTATTACGCCCTGGCCCGGTTCGCGGATCCGGCTGAGGTTTTATCTCTCCCCAAACCGAAACTGCCCTTTCTCGAGGCAGCCTGGCACTACGCGCGCGGAGAAGCCTTCGCTCGCCGCAACGACGTCGAAGGAGTCCGCTCTGAGGCCGCCGCGATCCACGGGATCACCGGTGAGCTGAGCAAGGACGATGGATCCCTACAAGCGCAGACCATGACGTTTATCGCCCGAAACGTCCTGATCGGCAGGACTGCGATGATGGAGCACCGGCCGAAGGAAGCGGCCATAGCCTTCGCCCAGGCCGCCGAGCTCCAGGAGAGCGACGACTTCAGTTCGTTTTCCGATCCTCCAGCTTGGCACTATCCAATTCGGCGTGACTTTGCTTCGGCGCTAATGGCAAGTAACGATCTGGTGGCCGCCCGGCGCGAAGCCGAGGGCGCACTCAAATACCGGCCGAAGGACCCTGGGACAGTCGCACTCCTAAAGACGCTTGGGGCCGTTGCGGCTGCGCGCTAGGCGGACGGCAAGGACGAAGCGGCTCTAGCTTCGCGCTAACGTCTGCTCTCGACCCGGCGCGTGTTTACGGATGCTCGGTCACGAGCCCAGCGTGAACGTCGCCCTGTACTTCGGGATGGTGCACTTCCACCCGAACTCACCGACCACTCGAGCGTGCAGCGCCGCCGATGCACTTGGCTCCCCATGCACGACGAAGGTTTCTTTCGGAGCCGACTTGAAGCCTTCAAGCCATCGGACAAGTTCATTCGAGTCCGCGTGCGCTGAAAGCATGGTCAGGTCCGCGACCTCGGCGCGGATGTCGATCCATTCGCCATGGATCTTCACCTCGCGAACACCGTCGACCATGGCACGGCCCCGTGTGCCCGCTGCCTGAAATCCGGCGAACAGGATTGTATTGCGCGGATCCGGCCCGAACGCCTTGATGTGGTGGAGAACCCGGCCGCCAGTCGCCATTCCACTTGCCGAAACAATGACCTTCGGCATGCGGCTTGCCGTCAGTGCCTTCGACCCTTCGGTGTCGCGGACGTAAGTCGCCATCCCGAATGCTTCGCGGCATACGACCGGTTGAAGCCGGTGATCGTCCATGTGCGCCGACATGAGGTCGGTCGCGTTAGTGGCCATCGGGCTGTCGACATAGATCGGCACGAGCTCGAGCTCGCCCTTCATTTTCAAAAGCGACAGTTCATAGAGGAGCGATTGCGTGCGACCGACCGCAAAGGCGGGAATGACGACCGTGCCGCCGCGCCGGACCGTCCGGCCGATGACGTCCTTGAGCATCGCGGCGGCATCCAGCTTCGGGTGGATGCGGTCGCCGTAGGTCGACTCCACGACTAGGTAATCAGCGTGGAGAATCGGATCGGGATCGAGCATCACCGGATCGCCGAAGCGCCCCAGATCGCCCGAGAAAGCAATCGTCTTACCTCCAAGGCGAAGTGTCGCCGTCGCGGCACCAAGGATATGTCCCGCGCGACGGAACTGGAGCGAGGCGTCATCGCCCATGCGTAATTCAGTCCCGAACTCAGTCACTTCGAACAACGACAATGCGCTTTCGGCATCGGCAGTCGTGTAGAGTGGCAGCGCAGGCTTGTGGCGGCTGAACCCGTGCCGGTTGGCAAACTCCGCGTCCTTTTCCTGAAGATGCGCGCTATCGAGCAGGATCAGCCGTGCGACGTCCCGGGTCGCCGCCGTGGCATAAATGGGGCCCGAAAAGCCGTCCCTGACGAGCCGCGGCAAATAACCGCTGTGGTCCAGATGGGCGTGGGTGAGGATGACTGCATCGATGGATCGCGGCTCAACCGGGAAGGGTGCCCAGTTGAGCTCGCGAAGCTCGCGAAGTCCCTGAAAGAGGCCGCAGTCGACCAGCAGGCGTTGGCCGTTCCAGTCGATGAGATGGCGTGAGCCCGTCACGGTGCCCGCGGCGCCGAAGAAAGATAAGCGCGGATCGAGATTCACACTGCGGCGCTCGCTGCCGGAGACGGTGAAGCGCGCATAAGTGCGTCAGCAACGGCTGTGTTGCCTGGAATGGTGAAGAAGGCAGCCAAGTTAGGGTGCAAGGCTGATCGCAAGGTCGACAGACTCCGCGTAGTTCATGGCATAGGCAAGCTCGGATGGCGTATCCGCGTAGAGCGTCATCATGGGCTGACCCGCGCTCACTTCGTCGCCGATGTGCACATCAAGCAGCAAACCTGCACCAGCATCGCCGGGTGCTCCAGCGAATTTCGCGATGCGCGCGATCTTTCGATTGTCGATCTCGGTCACTCGTCCCGACCGGTCCGACGTCAGGACCCGTTTCAGCGAGGCGACGATGGGCTCCCGGAAGCCACCTTGGGCGAGGCAGATTTTCTCGAACTTCTGGTAAGCGGCTCCACTGATGAGTAGTTCCTCGGCACGAGCTGTCCCGCGTTCGGGAGCTGCTGCTCCACCGAGTTCAAGCACGGCAGCCGCGACTGCAAGCGCGCGCAGTCGAAGGTCGATGGGAGCATTCGTGTCGCATCGAAGGACGGCAAGCACATCGCGCATCTCGAGAGCTGGTCCTATCGCCCTTCCGACCGGCTGGGATCCGTCCGAAATGACAGTGACCGTTTCCAGACCGAAGTGCGACGCCACGTCGCGCATTCGCATGGCGAGCCTTTGGCCGGCCGCGGCACTTCTGACCTTTGCGGTCGGGCCCACGGGTATGTCCAACACAAGCTTTTGAATGCCGGCAGCAATCTTCTTCGACAAGACCGAGGCGATGAGCTGTCCCTCAGGGTCAATGTCCAACTGGCGCTCGACGCCGATGAAGATGTCATCAGCGGGGCTTAGGTTCAGCGCGCCGCCCCAGGCGAGACACCCCCCTTCAGCGTCAACGACCCTTCGGATCGCATCGATGTCGAGATCGACGCGCGTGACGGTTTCCATCGCATCAGCAGTTCCTGCCGGCGACGTGATCGCCCGCGACGACGTCTTGGGAATCGTCAGGCCGGCCGCGGCCGCAATAGCGACGACGATCGGGGTCGTGCGGTTGCCCGGTAGTCCGCCCACACTGTGTTTGTCGATGACGTCGCGGTTCCATCCCAGCTGCTCGCCCGCGCGGGCCATCGCACTAGTAAGTGCGACCGTCTCGTCATCAGTCAGGGGGAGGGCCGATCCAGCAGTAAGGAAAGCGGCGAGCTGGACATCGCTGTAACGGCCCGCGACCACGTCTTGGACAATGCTGTCGAACGCGGCCGCCTCTAGCGTTGTGCCGAAGATGCGGCTTCGAACGAAACCCATCGAAGTCACCGCAGGGGGATGACTGATCGTGACCCATTCGCCTTCCGAAGCGTGCAGGAGCTGCCAGGCGGCTTCCGAAAGCCCGACCTCGTCTTTCCCAAGGGCCTTGTCCGCACCCTGGAACAGGATCGCCATGATCTCGCGGCCGTCCGCACGGAGCAAAACCTGGGACCGAGGGGCAAGACCCTCCGATCTGCAGACAGGGCAGTCTGTCCGCATGATGACGATGGGTTCCCGCTGAGTATGCAGGTGCAGGCGTCGGACGCGCAGACGCGCCCCTATTGCCGAGACATTCTCGGATACCCGTGAATCCATTGCGCGATGCTATGAGCCTACTCGCGACGTAACGCTACGCAATGCCCCTTACGCCGCCGCAGCAGCGGCTTCCGGGCTCTTACGGATCGATGCCTCGCGGACGCCGCAGACTGAGTCCCACACAGCCGTCCGGTCGAAACTAGAAAGCCGAAAACCCCGTGATCGCGCGGCCCATGATGAGAGCGTGAACGTCGTGCGTGCCTTCGTAGGTGTTCACCGTTTCGAGGTTCGCCGCGTGCCGCATAACGTGGAATTCGGCCGAGATGCCGTTGCCGCCGTGCATGTCGCGGGCGATCCGCGCGATATCGAGCGCCTTGCCGCAATTGTTGCGCTTCACCAGGCTGATGGTCTCGGGAACGAGCTCACCGGCTTCGAGGCGGCGGCCGACACGGAGCGATGCCTGGAGGCCGAGCGTGATCTCGGTCGCCATGTTGGCGAGCTTGAGCTGGACGAGCTGGTTGGAGGCGAGGGGGCGCCCGAACTGCTTGCGGTCGAGCGTGTATTGCCGGGCCGCGGCGTAGCAGGCTTCGGCGGCGCCCATCGAACCCCAGCTAATGCCGTAGCGGGCGCGGTTGAGGCAGCCGAACGGGCCCTTCAGGCCTTCGACGTTCGGCAGGAGCGCATCTTCCGGCACTTCGACACAGTCCATGACGATCTCGCCGGTGATCGAGGCGCGAAGCGACAGCTTCTCCTTGATCTTCGGCGCCGACAGGCCGGCCATGCCCTTTTCGAGGACGAAGCCTCGGATCTTGCCGTCGTGCGCGTCCGACTTCGCCCAGACGACGAAGACGTCGGCGATCGGCGAATTGGTGATCCACATCTTGCTGCCGCTGAGGACGTAGCCGCCCTGAACCTTCTGCGCGCGAGTGCGCATGCCGCCGGGATCTGAGCCGGCATCTGGCTCGGTCAGGCCGAAGCAGCCGATCCACTCGCCGGTCGCGAGCTTGGGCAAATACTTCTTGCGGTGCTCTTCTGTGCCGTACGCAAAGATCGGGTACATCACGAGGCTGGACTGCACCGACATCGCCGAGCGGTAGCCGCTGTCGACGCGCTCGACCGCTCTCGCGATCAGGCCGTAGCTTACATAGCCGAGGCCGGCGCCGCCATATTCGTGCGGGATCGTCGCGCCGAGCAGGCCGAGCTCGCCGAACTCGCTCATGATCTCTCGGTCGAACCGCTCTTCGAGATAGGCCGACGTCACGCGCGGAAGCAGCTTCTCCTGCGCGAAGCCCTCGGCGGTGTCGCGGACGAGCCGCTCCTCGTCGCTCAGCTGATGATTGAGGTCGAACGGGTCCTGCCAATCGAACGGCAGGATGGCTGGTTCAGCCACGTGCAAATCTCCGTGAAAAGGAAGTGCGCCGCCCTTAGCCGCGCTTCACGAATCTTGCAAAACGGCCTTCACTGTTTCGAGGCGACCTTCGTGCTGCCGCTGCCGCCGAAGCTATGTTTGAAGGTGATGCCGAAGCTGCGGTGGCGATTACGCTCGCGGAATTCGTGGATCATGAAATCGGTATGGGCACGATCTTGGAAGAAGCGAAGACGATCACGATTGCCGCTGGTCTCGAACAGATTGTCGACATCGAAGGTGACCGCCGTGTTGGCCCATGGCCTGAACTCGACGAACGCCGTGCCATAGGGGCCGCCGTTGAAGTTCGTATCGAACTCGTCGGTGCGGTAGAAAGTGAAGCGCTGGTTGTCGTTGAGCGAGAAGCCGTACGATCATTTCCCTGAATCGCGGCGAACGTCCACGTTCCATTGCCAAGCCGGGAAGAAGCCGCTCCACTTGCGCGGCTTGCCGTCGATCGGATCGTCGACCCGGGTGCGCTGAAGGGTCGCGCCACCCTTGACGCGCAACCCGCTCCACAAAGTCGATAAGGGCACGTCCACGGTCAATGCGGCGAAATCGCGCCGGCCCGTGCCGATGTTTCCCGGAGCATCGAAGCATTCGAGGGGATGATCCGGGTCGCAGATCAGGATCCGGTCCTGAAGCAGGCTCACCTGGTCGTGCCCAAGGTCGAGCTTGATGAGGCCATCGCCGAGGATCGGATGATCGACGGTCGCCCTAAACTCCCACGCTCTTTGCGGTTGCAGGCCCGCGTTGCCGCCGTTGATGCGCTGTGCAGAAAAGTCCGCGCTGCTGATGAAGTCGTAGAAATCGAGCTGCGCCACGGTCCGCTTGACAGATAGCTGCGCGTGCCAGGTCTTGCCGGGCTTCCAGTCGAGCGTGAGGCTTGGCTTCAGGAACTTGAGCTTGCGGTCCTCGCTTGCGTCGCCGGAAACGGTCAGGTGCGAGAATTCGAAGTTGATGCCGCCGTCGATTCTGAGATGGGGCGAGAGGTTCTTGCCGGCGTTCACATAGACCTCGGCCCGCTTTTCCTTGACGGTCGCGTCCGAGATCGGGAGGTCGATCGGAACCTCGTCCCCGTTTTCGTCGAAGCCGGACAAGGTCACGTGATCGTCCAGCGTGTTGTAGGCGGCTTCGGCGCCTGCCTCGAACGAGAAGCCGAGCAGGGTCGATCGCGTCCAGCTGAGGCGCCCCAGGGTTTCGTTGCGTTGCGCTTCGATGGTCTGGTGGAAGCCGCCAACCACCGTGGCGCCGTCCTCGATCAGGCCGTTCCTGACGAGGGAGAGATCGACGTCATCGCGCTTGCGGCGCGTGGCGAGGGCGACGAACTTTATCGCGCCGCCGGCCAAGGGGCGCGTGACGTCGCCACCGAGCTCAAACACGGGATCCTTGTAGTTCTGGTAGAGATTGTCGTCGTGCTGCGGCCCGACATCCGGAGTCACAAGGTTGCGCTGGTAGAGGTCAAAGCTGCTGGGCTGCCAGCGCACGTTCACGCGATAGGAATCGTTAGCTCCATGCTCGAGCGCGTAGGCAGCCGCGAGGTAGGGATCGCGGTTTTCGTAGACGTTGTGCTTCCGGCGAAATTCGAGGAGGTCGCCCGTCGCCGGATCGGTCAGCGTATCCGTGCCCTCTTCATATTGCTTGTTGCGGCCGAGGCCTGCCGAAAAGTTGAACGTGGAAGGTCCGCGCCGAATGATCGCGGAGCCCGAGAGGTTCGGCTGGATATAGCCGGTGAAGCGCCTCGTTGCCGAAGCGGTGACGTCCGCGTCGAACCCCGCATCCTTTGACAGGATGACGTTGAGAACTTGGCTCCTTCCCGAATAATCGGAGCCGAACAGGTCGCCGGGACTGACCTCCACCCGGACGACTTGCTGTGCGGGGATGCGCTGCAATGTCGAGTCGAGCGTCTCCGCCTTCGAGCTCGGCCTTGAGCCGTTGATCACGACGTTGCCGGCAGTCCCGGCGAACCCGCGAACGTCTACGCTTCCCGTGGCGCCCTGCGTGCTCCCGAGATCGAGCTGAAAGCCGGGGACGTGCTGGGCGATATCGAGCGCCGTGCGAGGCGCGAACTGGGCGAAATAGTCCGATTGATAAACGGTCGTGCGGCTGGCTTGCGCCGGAGGGGGAGAGGCCGCAGGCGTCTGCGCCTGCACTGCCGTCGTGAACGCAAAGGCCGCAACGCCGGCCAGCCATGGCGTACTTGCCACTTCCAACTCCCCTGTCTTTCGAATGTGCGGCTATGAAGCCGGCCGGGCACGCGCGACCGGGCTTCGATCAATCGACTAACGGATCGACCGATGCGGTGCCCGGCGGCACGAACGGCGGTGGACGTTGCCCTTAGCGGCGGCGGCCGAAGATCTTGGCCTGCACCAGCTCATCGACCGGCGGCATCGTCGAACGGCCGTTGGCCGCCCAGCGGGCGAACTCCGGCGTGACGTCGAGGGCCTTCAGCTGCACCAGCGTTTCCGCCGGAAGGTGCCGATACCCCGCGCGGTCGAAGCCGGCGATATAGTCGGGCGTGATGTTCATCGCCTTGAGCTGCACGAGTTGGTCGCTCGGCAGCCCGGCATAGCCGGCCCGGACGAAACCGCCGATCCAGGCGGCGTCGATGCCGAGCGCCTTGAACTCGATCAGCGCGTGGATCGACTTCGGCCGGTAGCCGGCCTGCGCCATCTGGTTGATGTAGCTGCCGGTAACGCCAAGGGCGGTAAGCGCCATCAAATCATCGATGGTCGGGGTCGGATAGTGCGCGGCCGCAACTGCATCGACGATATCCCGGCGGACGTTCAGCGCCATCAGGCCCATACCCTGATCGCGCGTCGGACGTCCGATACCGCGGCTCGTCAGCATCTGCACGAAAGCCGGGTTCTCGCTATAGTTGCAATTGCCCCAGGCATGGGAGCCGCCGCCGGTGCCGGTGCAATCGAGGCGGCCAGCCTCGCGGACTAGGGCAAAATGGAGCGGTCGCGACCCAGCGCCACGAAACCCGGCCATATCGAGTCCGACGAGGTCGGAGGGCATGAAGCTCGACGACCAATTGTTCTCTTGCTTGCCGTTCTCACCGTGGCGAAAGTTGGCGTGAACCTTCCCATCGGCACCTCGCGAGGGCTGGAGATTGAAGTCGATCGCGTCGCTGGCAGCAGCCGCGCAGGCCGACGAAACGGTGACGCTGGCGAATAGCAGCGCCAGCATGAAAGCGAGAAAGCGGTTCATGGTCATTCTCCTCGAAATCTGGGCAAAGCTCGCCCGTTCGCCCAAGCCGGGCGGTCGAAAATTCGAAATTCGGTTCGTCGGTTAGTTCGCTAGCGAGGCTGGTCAGCCGTCGTCTGGGTCAGGCCGGGGGGCTGGCGGCGCCGGCGGAGATCTCCGATTCGGTGGCGCTGCCGCCGGAAGTCCCATCCGCGATGTCCTTGGCGGAGCTGGCGGTTGCACCCGGACCCTCAAGTCGTCGGGCTTGACGCCGACGGCCCACATTTCGACGATCTTGTCGGTGTCCGTGACGGAATAGCCAGCGCGGCGGATGCTCGTCACATAACTGACCGGAACCCCCACGGTGCGGAGCTTCACATAATCGTTTAGCCGGAGCGGCACGCCGGCAGACGCCATCCCGCTTACGTAGGCACCTTCCAGGCCAATCGCGCGAGCGGTCGTCAGGTCGTTGAGGTCGAGGTTGCGGAAACCAGCCGCCGCGAGTTCGCGAGCATATTCGGGCGACACGCCGATCGCTTTCAGGCCGGCGAAGTTGGCCGCTTCGGTGCTCCGAAGGCGCGGTTGAGTAGCGAGGATTGCGTTGACGTAATCTGATGAAATTCCGGCGGCCCTCATCTTCATAGCCTGGTCGATGCGTCCGTTGCTCGCGAGCGTGACACGCATGACATTGCGAGCCTCTTTCATGGCGTCCTTCGCGTTGTCGGCGGCGTCCTGGCGGGCTTCACGAGCGGCGCGGGCCGCTTCGGCAAAGGCTTCCGCGCGCGCTTGCTGGGCATCGTCCACCGAATCGACGGCAACGGCAGCCTTGGCGGTCTGGACCGATGTCGAAACGCCACTGGCGATGATGTGCGCCAGGTCGGCGGGCGGTTCGCTGGGGGAATAATATGGCTTGCTCGTGTCGACCTGCGCCAGGGCGGCCTTGGGCGAGCCCGACTCGGCTGCTTTCTTGGTGCCGCCGGGGGTCAGTGTGAGCGCTGCCAGCGGCGCCGCAATCAGCACGGCACCGACGAACACCCCCATCGCGAAGGAACGAGCGGCCGGACCACGCACCGACTTGCCATCGAGGACGCGTGCGACGCGGCGGGCGAGCGAGCTCTTGGAAGGAGCAACACCATTCGCGCCGAGCAATAGCCCCGGGCACTCGTGGCGGGCGACGCCGACCAGCAGTTGCGCGTAATCGGTATCGACGATGTCGGAGGCGAGCACCGCGTCGTCGGCCGCTTCCTCGCGCAGCTGGTGCGCTTCACGGGCAAGCACCCAGACGAGCGGGTTGAACCAGAACAGGGCGGTCGCAATGCGCGCCAGCAGCAGCTTCACCCAATCCATGCGAGCTACGTGCGCCAGTTCATGCGCGATGATCGCTTCCGCTTCGCTGGCCGCTTCCACGGCGCGGTCGTTGAGGACGATCACCGGGCGCATCAGGCCCCAGCTGATCGGCGAGGCGAGCTCGTTGCTGGTGAGCAGGGCAGTGCCATGCTTGAAGCCCATGCGGCGCTGGGCACGAGCGAGAGCGCTCAGCCAATGGCCGTCGACAAGGACGTCGGCGCGGGCGCGGAGCGCGACGAGACGCGCCAACGCCAGGAATGTGACGAAGAGTAAGACGGCTGATGGGATCGCATAAGCAGCGGTCGCAGCCGCAGCCAGGCTGATCGACACACGCGATGGGGCCTTGATCTCGGGCAGTGCCTTCGGCGCCGTGGTCAGCGTGGCGTCGCCAGTGGTCAGTGTTGCGGGTTGTGCGGCCGCTTCGATCGGCGGCGCGCTGCCGAGCAGGGCGGGGGCCTCGACCCTCCAAGTGGGAATGACCAGCGGCGCGAAGGCCATGATGACCAGCGCGAGCAGGCCGATATGCGCGACCCAGGACCGTTCGGCCGCGGAGCGCTGCTTCAGCAGGGAGAGCAGCCCGAGCGTCAGCCCCGCGATCAGCAGCGACTTCAGCGCAATGGCGATGAGCACCTGCATCACTTGCCCCCTTTCGCCTCACGAGCCTTGGCAATCATCTGCTCGAGCTCGCTCAGCTCATCGTCCTTCAGCTTGTCGGACATGCCGAGGAGCGCGGTCGCGGCGCTTGCCGGCGAACCGTTGAAGAAGACGCGCACGATTTCGCTGAGCGCCGACTTCTTCGCCGCAGTTTCGGAAAGCGCGGGGCTGTAGAGGAAGCCGCGCTCCGAATCCTCGCGCGTTACATAGCCTTTGTCCTCGAGCCGCTTGAGCATCGCGCGTACTGCCGATCCGCTCAGCTGGTCAGGCAATGCCTCGCAGATATCGGATACGAGGAGAGGGCCGCCCTGATAGAGGATGTCTACGATCTGGCGTTCACGCGGCGGCAACTTGCTCAGCATTCGAATTCCCTCTTTCGAGCACGCCGAATCGTCGCGCTACATTTGTAGAGTGCTACATTTGTAGCGTGAATGCAAGATGAATGTGTCCACAAGCGGACAGTTGCTTTCGACCAATGGCGGATGGGGTGGGATTCGAACCCACGGTGAGCTTACACCCACGGCGGTTTTCAAGACCGCTGCCTTAAACCACTCGGCCACCCATCCTTATTTGGCGCAGCCCTATCGCTTGCTGGGCTGAGCTGTGCAAGGCGCGCGGTGAACCATGCTGGCCTTTCCAGCATTGGTCACTTTAGCCTCGACACTAATGAGGAGGGCGGTTTTGAGGGCAAGCGGCAGTTGGATTGTGGTGGCGTTGGCGGGCTCGTGCCTTGCGGCGTCGAGCGAAGCGCCGGCGCAATTTGCCCAAACCTATGGCCAACCGTCCTATGCCGTAACGCCGAGCAGCCCGTGGCAAAACTACAAGCTGCGGCTGGCGGCATTGGCGCGCCAGGCCGGCGTGCGCGAGGCGACGATCCAGCAAAATGTGCCGGGTCTGTCTGTCAACGATCGGGTGATCGAGCTGGAACGCGCCGAACCTATCGCGAGGACGAGCAATGGCGTCGTCGGCGCGTTGTCGCCTTATCTTCGGGCGCACGTGACACCGACGCTCATCAACCGCGGTCGCGCGAACTACTCCAACCTTTACGGGGGGCTGCGGCAGATCGAGGCCCGCTACGGTGTCGAGGCGCCGGTGTTGCTCGCGATATACGGCCACGAAACCAGCTACGGCCTCGTTACCGGGAGCACGGATCTGCTCCAGGCGCTCGCTAGCCTCGGCTATTACGGCCGTCGCCGCGAATTCTTCGAAACCGAGTTCGTGTCGGCGCTCAAGCTAATGGACCAGGGCGTACCACGCTGGCGGCTGAAAGGCAGCTGGGCAGGGGCGACCGGCTTTCCGCAATTCATGCCTTCCGTGGCCCTCAGGCTCCGCGCCGACGGCGATGGCGACGGCTATGCCAATATCTGGTCAGACGAGCTCGACGGGCTGGCGTCCATCGCGAATTATCTTCGCGACGCCGGATGGAAACCCAATGTCCATTGGGGCATCCCGGTTCGAACTCCCGCGGGACTGAACCGCGCGGCGTTACGGACGACCGTCACTGCCCAACGCTGCCCGCAAGTCTATCGTCGTCACACGCGGTGGCTGACGGTGCGTGAATGGCGCTCGCTTGGGGTAGTGTCGATCGGGCGTAGCTTGCCCGACAACGAGATGGCGAGCCTGATCGAACCCGACGGGCAGGATGCGACGGCATACCTGCTGACCACCAACTACCGGGCGATCCTCGATTATAATTGTTCGAATTTCTACGCGATTTCGGTCGGGGTTCTGGCGGACGCGATTGCACAGCGATAGACAGGGTTCATCGCCAGCAAATCCAAGGTCCCCGGTCCATTCATGCGTAGAACCATCCTCGCCGCCACCGCCGCCTCCGTCCTCTTAGCCTCGTCGGCCCCGGCCGCAGCCCCGCAGTTCGACACGCCCGCAAAAGTCGCGTTCCTCATCGACCTGTCCTCCGGGGCGGTGCTCTACGCCAAGAACGCCGACATGCGGATGCCGCCGGCGTCCATGGCAAAGATGATGACGACCGACGTCGCGTTCGAGCTGATCGACAGCGGCAAGCTGCCTCTCAACAAGATGTGCACCGTTCGCCCGGAGACCTGGCAGAAGTGGCACGGTCCGCAGGCCGGTTCGACCATGTTCCTGTCCGCGAACGAGCAGGTCAGCGTCGAGAATTTGTTGAAGGGCATCGTGACGTTGTCGGGCAACGATGCGTCGGTTGTGCTCGCCGAGTGTATCTCGGGGACCGAGCAGGCCTTCACCGAGCAGATGAATGCGCTCGCGAAGAAGATCGGCCTGACCAACAGCCACTTCGGCACCGCCAACGGCTGGCCGGACAATGGCGTCACCTATGTCTCCGCGCGCGATCTCGCGACGCTCGCCCGCTACGAGATCGAGAACCACTATAAGCTCTACAAGCAGTTCTATTCGTTGCCGAACTTCACGTGGGGCAAGACGCTCGGCTCGAACGCCGACATCACGCAGTCAAACCGCAACCCGATCCTCGGGGTCGTCCCAGGCGCGGACGGTCTCAAGACCGGTCATACCGACGAGGCGGGTTATGGATTCACTGGCTCGGCCGAGCAAAATGGGCGCCGCTTGATCGAGGTCGTCGCCGGTCTCGATAGCTGGAACGGCCGCGTCACCGAATCCAAGCGTCTCATGGAATGGGGTTTCGGCGCTTGGCAGGCGAAGCCGTTGTTCCAGAAGGACGCGAAGGTTGGCAGCGCGAAGGTGCAGCTTGGCAGCCAGAGCGAGGTCTCGCTGGTCGCCCCGCGTAATCTCGCTGTCACCATCCCGGCAGGACTGGTCACCGGTGGCCAGACGACGATGAAGATCCGCTACGACGGCCCTCTGGTCGCGCCGATCGCTAAGGGGCAGCAGGTCGCGCAACTCGTCATCACGACGGGTGACACGCCACCGCAAGTAGTGCCGCTGGTCGCGGGTGAGGATGTCGGGAAGGCCGGCTTCTTCGGACGCATCTGGCTCGGGTTCAAGCAGCTGTTCGGGATGGCGTGACTTCACGCGGGCGGTTCATCAGCCTTGAAGGCGGGGAGGGGGTCGGCAAGTCCACGCAGGTCAAGGCGCTCGCCGCAGCGCTGGAGGCGCGTGGAATTTCCTGCCTCGTCACGCGAGAGCCCGGCGGAAGCCCAGGAGCCGAGGCAATCCGGGAGTTGCTTCTTCAGGGTGAAGAGACGCGCTGGGGCGCGCAGGCCGAAGCGCTTTTGTTCGCCGCTGCCCGCGCCGACCATGTCGAGAAGACCATCCGTCCAGCGCTAGAGCAGGGGCGCTGGGTGCTTTCCGACCGCTTCGTCGACAGCTCGCTCGCCTATCAGGGCGGAGCGGGCGGGCTCGGCATTGAGACCGTGCGGAGCATCAACGCCTTCGCCATCGGCGAGCATTTCCCGGACCGCACGCTCATTCTCATGCTCGACGAAGGCCGCGACCGGGCCATGGAGCGCGACCGCGATGCTTCCGACCGGATCGGAGGACGACCGAGCGAGTATCACCACAAGGTCGAAACCGCCTTTCGGCTGATCGCCGCCGAAGAGCCCAATCGCGTTCGCCTGATCGACGCATCCGGATCGCCTGACGAAGTGACGCAACGCCTGGTCGCTGCCCTTGGGGACCTGCTGCCGTGATCGTGGGGCAGGATCGCGCGATTGAGCAATTCGCAAGCGCCTGGGCCACGCGCCGGCTGCACCACGCCTGGCTTGTCGCCGGGCCGAAGGGCGTAGGAAAGGCGGCGTTCGCCCATGCGGCCGCTCGGCGCGTGCTCGCCGACGCGGCCGGGCCCGCAATCGAATTGCCCGGCGTCGAGACGCCGGACGATCATCCCATGGTCAAGCTGGTCGAGGCCGGCAGCCACCCAGACATGCGTTGGCTGCAGCGGCTAGAGAACGAGAAGACCGGCAACCTCGCCCGCAACATCAGCGTCGACCAGGTCCGCGGGCTTGGTGACTTGTTCGACCTCAGTCCGGCGATGTCGCCGTGGCGCGTCGCGGTCCTCGACACGGTCGACGAGCTAGAAGCGTCCGGCGCTAACGCGCTGCTGAAGATGCTCGAGGAGCCGCCGGCGAACTGCCTGTTCTTCCTCGTCAGCCATGCGCCGGGACGCCTGCTTCCGACCATCCGGTCGCGCTGCCGCCGCCTCGACTTCGCCAAGCTCGACGATGACGCCATGACGTCGATCTTGGGGGAACACGCGCCGCAGCTGAAGGACACCGAGCGCCAGCGCATCATCTGCATGTCGTTCGGGTCTGCGGGCAGGGCGCTAGCTTTCGCCGAGCTGGATCTTGCGAAGCTGGAGGATTCGGCCCTGACCATCCTCCGAAGCGGCGATCCTACCAATGCGCGGCGTTCCGACCTTGCGCTCGAGCTTGGGAAGAAAGGCGCCGCCGAGCGCTACGCCGCTTTCCTCGACCTTGCGCCGACATTGATTGCCCGCGAGGCGCGGCGCCTGCAGGGGGCGCCGCGGGAACGGGCGCTCCACGCCTACGCGAAAGCGCGCGAGCTGGCGGCGATCGCGCCACGCCTTTCGCTCGACCCGGCATCGACCGTGTTTCAGATCGGCGGAATTCTTGCGGACGTTGCCGAACAGGCTTCCTTGAAGCGCTAGGACTCGGCGGCTAGGGCATCGCGCATGGGCGAGCCCTTCTACATCACCACCGCGATTTCGTACCCAAACGGCCCGCCGCACATCGGGCATGCGTACGAGGCCATTGCCGCGGACGCGATTGCGCGTTTCCAGCGGTCGCAAGGCCGCGATGTGCGTTTCCAGACGGGCACTGACGAGCATGGGCTGAAGATGGCTCAGGCGGCGCGTGCCGAGAACGTTGAGCCGCGCGCTCTGGCGGACAGAATGTCGCGTCTTTTCCAAGGCATGTGTGATACACTTAACGTATCGTACGACCGCTTCATCCGTACGTCGCAGCCCGATCATTATCGCGCCAGCCAGGCGATCTGGAAGGCGATGGAGGAGAGGGGAGACCTTTACCTCGACCGTTACGAGGGTTGGTACTCGGTGCGCGACGAGGCTTATTACGAGGCCGAGGAAATCACCGAGGGCGAAGACGGCGTAAAGCTTTCGCCGCAAGGGACGCCGGTCGAATGGACGGTCGAGGAAAGCTGGTTCTTCCGCCTGTCGAAATATCAGCAGCCGTTGCTCGACCTTTATGCAACGAACCCGGACTTCATCCAGCCCGACAGCCGCCGCAATGAGGTCGTCCGCTTCGTCGAAGGCGGGCTCAAGAATCTCAGCATCTCGCGTACCAGCTTCGATTGGGGCGTGCCGGTGCCGGGCAGCGACAATCACGTCATGTACGTGTGGCTCGACGCCCTCACCAATTACATCACGGGTCTCGGCTATCCCGACGATACGGAGCTGTGGCAGCGCTACTGGCCGGCGAACGTACACCTGATCGGCAAGGACGTGGTTCGTTTCCACGCGGTCTACTGGCCCGCGTTCCTGATGTCTGCCGGCATCCCGCTGCCGAAGCAGGTCTACGGCCACGGCTTCCTGCTCAGCCGCGGTGAGAAGATGTCGAAGAGCGTCGGCAACGTCGTCGATCCGATGGTTCTCGCCGACCGCTTCGGCGTCGATGCGCTTCGCTATTTCCTCCTCCGCGAGGTCACCTTTGGCCAGGACGGAAGCTATAGCGCCGAAGCCATCGTCAACCGCGCCAACGCGGAGCTGTCGAACAGCTTCGGCAATCTTGCGCAGCGCACATTGTCGATGATCTTCAAGAATTTGGATGGAGTTCTTCCGTCGGCCGGCGATGCGGCGGAGGATCGTGAACTCCTAGCACTGGTTGACCGTGTCACGACCGTGGACATGGTCGAGCACTTCAATCGCCTGGGCTTTTCATTCGGCATCGACGCGTGGATGCAGGCCGTGTTCGCGTGCAACGCCTACGTCGACGCACAGGCACCCTGGGCACTGCGCAAGACCGATCCGGCGCGGATGGCAGCGGTGCTCGGCACGCTAGTCGCCGCGGTACGCCAGCTCGCGCAGGCCATCGCGCCGATCATCCCGGATTCTGCCGAGAAGCTCGTGAACCTGATCGATGCAGGGAAGGGCGGGGCGCCCATTTCGCAGCCGACGCCCCTCTTCCCGCGCCTCGAACTCGAAGCGGAGGACGAGGCCACGGCATGAGGCTGATCGATAGCCATTGCCATCTCAACTACGAAGGCCTGGTCGAGCGCCAGGACGAGGTCCTCGACAGCGCGCGGGAGCGCGGCATCGCCGGGTTCCTCAACATCTCGACGCGGCAGCGGGAATGGGCGGACATTATCTCGGTTGCCGACCGGAACGCCGATGTCTGGGCCAGCGTCGGCGTCCACCCGCACGAAGCGGACGCGCATCCAGACCTTGGTGCCGCCGCGCTTGTGGAGGGCGCCGACCATGCGCGCGTAATCGCGATCGGCGAGTGCGGGCTCGATTATTATTACGACAAGTCGGACCGCGACGCACAACGCGAGCGCTTCGAAGCGCATATCGATGCCGCGCGCCAGACCGGCTTGCCGCTAGTGGTGCACACGCGGGACGCAGAGGACGATACAGCCGAGATCCTGTCGCGCGCCGTGAAGGAGAAGGGGGTCACCGGCGTCCTGCATTGTTTCACTGGTTCGGCCGACCTGGCGCGCAAGGGTCTGGACCTGGGCTTCTACATCTCGCTGTCCGGCATCGTGACGTTCAAGAATGCGCGCGAATTGCAGGACACCGCAAAGTGGCTGCCGGCGGAGCAGATACTCGTGGAAACGGATTCTCCGTTCCTTGCGCCCGTTCCGCACCGCGGCCAGAAATGCGAACCGGCGTTCGTCGCAGACACCGCCGCCTTCGTTGCTCAATTGCGAGGCGAGCCAATCGAGGCGCTGGCTGAGAACACGACCGCGAATTTCTTCCGGCTTTTCAACAAGGCGGCAGGTGAAGCTTAGAATTTTGGGTTGCGGGACGTCGACTGGCGTTCCGAAGATCGGAAACGACTGGGGCAGGTGCGATCCGGACGAGTCGCGCAATGCCCGCCTGCGGTCTTCGATACTGGTCGAGAGTGGCGGCGAGCGTGTGCTCGTCGACTGTGGCCCGGACCTTCGCCAGCAGCTTTTGAACGCCGAAGTCGGGCGGCTCGACGCCGTGATCGTCACGCACACGCATGGCGACCATTGTCACGGCCTCGATGAGCTGCGGCCGATCGCACAGGTGATGGAAAAGCCGGTGCCCATCCATGCGCGGCCGCACGATCTTGCCGAACTGAAGCAACGCTTCGGTTATTCATTCTCCCGGTCCGGTTTCTATCGGCCGATCGCTGCGGCTGTTCCGATCGCCGACGAGCTGAGGTTCGGAGAGATTTCCGTTCGCACGGTCGAGCAGCCGCATGGCGGTCCCACGACACTCGGGTTGCGCTTCGATGAGGGTCAAAAGTCTGCCGTCTACGCAATAGACTTCAATGACTTAACCGAAGACATGGCGGCACTCTATGAAGGCGCGGACGTCTGGATCGCCGACTGCCTGACCCGAACGCCGCACCCGACCCATGCCCATCTCGACGGCATTCTCAAGTGGGCGCGTGAATTGCGGGTAGGCCGAGTCTATCTAACGCACATGGGCAATGGCCTGGACTATCGGACGCTGGTGAGCGAGCTGCCCGACTGGGCGGCACCGGCGCACGACGGACTGGAGATCGTGCTGTGATGACCAACGATGTCATGCTCGGCGGACTTTACTTGATGATGGCTGCTATGCTCGTGCTCGGTTCGCTCATGTCGCGGCGAGAGCCGGCGGCCAAGATGTTTACGATGGCGTTGGCCTGGGTGGCGATCTTTGGCGCCGGCTTCGTGCTCTTCACATTCCGTGACAACTTCGGCTGGGTTGCCCAGCGCCTGAAGGCCGAGGCGGTCGGCACGCCGGTTCAGGAAGGACGCGAAACGCGTATCCCGATGGCGATCGACGGCCATTTCTGGGTCGATGCCAAGCTCAACGACAAGGACGTGAAGTTCCTGGTCGATAGCGGCGCGACCATGACCACGATCGACCGCGACACGGCGAAGGCCGCAGGCATCGACGTTCCGGAGCAGCGGGATCAGTTCGTGCGGACTGGCAACGGCATCATTCGCGTCGCGAGCGCGCGAGCTTCGGAGATCGAGGTGGGTGGGATCAAGCGCAGGGACGTCGGACTTCAAGTCGCGGATAACGACGATCTCAACGTGCTGGGGATGAATTTTTTGTCATCGCTGAGCCGCTGGAGCGTGGAGGGACGATGGCTGGTTCTCGTCTCCTGACATAAATACCACTTAACATAATGCATATTATCATACTTTCGGAATATAGAGGATTGGAGGCCCCCGGTGCCGCTTGAACGGCTTGTCGAGATCATGCGCCGTCTTCGCGATCCGGCCAGCGGTTGCGAATGGGATACCGTCCAGACGTTCGAGACGATCGCGCCATATACGATCGAGGAAGCCTACGAGGTCGCGGACGCGATCGCGCGCAACGACATGGACGCGCTCGCCGACGAACTTGGAGATCTGCAGCTACAGGTCGTCTTCCATTCGCGCATCGCTGAGGAAGCCGGGCATTTCACGCTTACTGATGTGCTGACACGCATCAGTGACAAGATGGAGCGCCGCCATCCGCACATTTTCGGCGACGCTGAGCATGGTGGGCATCACCTGTGGGAAGAAATAAAGGCGGCGGAACGGCAAAAATCGCCGGATGACAGCGCTTTGGCAGGCGTTGCTCTGGCGCTACCCGCGTTGGAACGTGCAGCAAAACTGCAGCGCCGAGCTGCTCGCGTTGGCTTCGACTGGCCAGACGCCGCCGGCCCACGCGCCAAGATCGACGAAGAGCTTGCCGAACTGGACGCCGAAAGTGATCACGACCGTATGCTCGACGAACTCGGAGACCTCTTGTTCGCGGTTGTGAACCTCGCACGGCATCTCAACATCGAGCCCGAAGCGGCGTTGCGCGAAGCCAACCGCAAGTTCGAAAAGCGCTTCCGCGCAATTGAGAAAGCGCCCGGGTTCGGCGGCATGTCACTCGACGAAAAAGAAGCTCTGTGGGCCGAGGCGAAGAAGGTTCAGGCCGATTCCATCGCCTGAAAGCGCGCCCAATTGTCGGGTGAAAGCCTGACGGAAAGCTGCACTTCTTCATCGTCCATTGTCTGCTCGAGCACTTCGCCGCGGGAATGCAGCCAGGCGATCTTGCTGCCGTCGGTCGCCGACACGCGGATCAAATGCACCTGTTCCCCACTTCTAAGGCGCTCGGCCATGAGTTCGCGCAACGCATCGAGTCCTTCGCCGGTGGCGGCCGAGATCGGTACGACATCGTCACGGCGCTTGGCTTCCTCGAAGAGGCGATCGCGCTCTTCGCCGTTGAGCAAATCAACCTTGTTCCAGGCTTCGATTCGAGGCGGCGCCCCCTCTTCTGCCAGCCCGAGGGAGGTGAGAACGTCGTCTACATCCTCACGCTGCGCCTCGCTGTCGGGATGCGCCATGTTGCGGAGGTGGATCAGCAGGTCGGCCGACGCGACCTCTTCCAGCGTCGCGCGAAACGCGGCGATGAGTTCGGTCGGCAGGTCCGAAACGAAGCCGACCGTGTCCGACACGATGACCTTGTCGAACCCCGGCAGCCGAATGTCGCGCATCGTTGGGTCGAGCGTGGCGAACAGCAGGTTCTCAGCGAACACAGCTTCGCCCGTCAGGCGATTGAAAAGCGTAGACTTTCCAGCGTTGGTATAACCGACCAGCGCGATGACCGGCCAGGGCGCACGTTGGCGCCGGTCGCGATGTAACGACCGCGTCCTCTTAACCTGCTCCAGCTCGCGACGGATCTTGGCCATCCGGTCGCGGATCATCCGCCGATCCGCCTCGATCTGCGTTTCACCCGGGCCGCCCAGGAAGCCGAAGCCACCGCGCTGCCGTTCGAGGTGGGTCCAGCTGCGAACGAGACGGCCCGCCTGATAGTCCAGATGTGCCAGCTCGACCTGCAGGCGGCCCTCGGCCGTCGCCGCGCGCTCGCCGAAAATTTCGAGGATCAGCCCGGTCCGGTCGATCACCTTAGTGCCGGACTCTTCTTCCAGATTTTTCTGCTGGATCGGCGTCAGCGCGGCATCGACGATCAGCAGGCCGGCATGGTGCTCCTTGGCCGCCTCGGCGATCTCTTCGACCTGACCCTTTCCCAGCAGGGTTGCGGGCCGGACAGTGCGCACGCGAAATGACTTCGCGGCCACGACCTTGATCCCGATCGCTTCGGCAAGGCCCTGCGCCTCTTCTACCCGCGCATCTGCGGACCGTCGCACGCCCTCGCGCGGAAGCTCCGGCACGGCAATCACCGCCCGCTCGCCGCGCGAGACCTCGATGGCGCCGTTCCCGTCGAAGGTCGTGCTCACGACGGCTCCTCGGCTTCGCCGTTCTGCTCGGCCTCGAGGTCGAGCGGGTGCGCCGGCTGCAGGGTGGAAATTGCGTGCTTGTAGACGAGCTGGATCTGCCCCGACCGCTCAAGCACCAATGAGAATTGGTCGAAGCCTGCCACGGCCCCTTGGAGCATTACCCCATTCACGAGAAACAAGGTCATTCGCCCCGAATCGCGCATCGCGGCGGCGAGAAAGAGGTCCTGGAGGGCGGCCTTGGCTCCCTGCTCCGCTACCTTGGCCGGGACGAACTCGGTCAGCGTCGTCGTCGGCATGATCGTCGAGATCGAATGTTTGTAGACGAGTTGCGACGTCCCTTCCCTCCGCAGAAGGAGCGAGAATGAGTCGAACCACGTGATTACGCCCTGCAGCTTGACGCCTTTGACGAGAAAGATGGTCACCGGCACCTTCGCGCGGCGAACGCTGTTCAGGAACTGATCCTGCAGGCTCAATGCGCGTGCTGACATTGCCTACCTCGCTTTACGGCTCGTCCCCTTCACGCTTGTCGCCGATTCCCAGCGCCTTCAACTTCCGATGCAAGGCCGAGCGCTCCATGCCGATGAACGAGGCTGTGCGCGAGATGTTGCCCGAGAAGCGCCGAATCTGAATTTTCAAATATTCGCGTTCAAAAGACTCGCGCGCTTCCCGCAGCGGGCTGCCCATAATTGCCATCGCGGTGGTCGAACCGCCCATCGCGCTTTGATTGTCGAGGATTTCAGGCGGCAACAGGTCGACGTCGATGCATGACACGCGATCGCCGGGCGCGAGGATGATCGTTCGCTCTATGATATTGCGGAGCTGGCGAACGTTGCCCGGCCATTCATGCGCCTGCAGTGCCGCCATCGCCTCCTCGGAAATACGAAGAGCCGGCAGCCGACGTTCGGCCGCGAGACGGGCGAGGAAGTGGCTGACTAACTCGGGGATATCCTCGCGCCGCTCGCGCAGTGGCGGCAGCCGCACCGGAACGACGTTGAGGCGATAAAACAAATCCTCGCGAAAGCGACCGGCAGAAATCTCGTCCTGCAGGTTCCGAGAGGTTGCCGAGAGGACTCGCACGTCGACCTTCACCGGCCGCTGGCCACCGACGCGGTGATAGCTCTGGTCGGTCAGGACGCGCAGGATTTTCGCCTGCGTCGTCAATGGCATGTCGGCAATCTCGTCGAGGAACAGCGTGCCGCCATGTGCGTGCTCCAGAAGACCTGGGCGAGCCGTGCCATCAACCTCGCTGCCGAATAATTCCTCCTCAACCCGTTCCGGGCTCATCATCGCCGCCGATAGCACGATGAAGGGCGCCTTCGCGCGCGGACTCCACAGGTGGATCATGCGGGCGGCGATTTCCTTGCCCACGCCCGGCGGGCCCGAGATCAGCACCCGGCTGCCGGTCGGCGCCACGCGCTTCAGTGTGGCGCGCACCGTGTTGATGGAAACCGAGCTGCCGTGAAGCTGGTCTTCCTCGCCCACTTTCAGCTTCAAAGTCTCGTTCTCTCGCCGAAGCCGGTCCGTCTCGGTCGCGCGATTGACGAGGTAGATCAGGCGCTCGGCCTCGAAGGGCTTCTCGATGAAGTCGACGGCCCCTTCCCTCACCGCGGCAACCGCCGTGTCGAGATTGCCGTGACCCGAAATCATCAGGACCGGGATCGTCGAATCCCGCCGCTTGATCTCCTGCAGAAGTTGGAGCCCGTCCAGCTTCGATCCCTGAAGCCACACGTCGAGCAAGACCATCGATGGCCGCCGCTCTTCGATCGCTTCGAGCGTCTGGGTGCTGTCGGCGGCGGTTCGGACGGAATAGCCCTCATCCTCCAGCACGCCGCTGACCAACTCCCGGATGTCGGCCTCATCGTCGACCACGAGCACTTCAAGCGCCATCAGGCTCCCTCGCCATTTCCGTCTGTGTTTTCAGATGTTTCGCTGGATACACCCTCGAGCGCGGCCAGCTTTGCGGTATCGAAGGCGATGCGGACGTGAGTCCCGCCGCCAGGACGGTCGAGGAAGGCGATCTCGCCCATATGTTCCTCGACAATCTTCTTCACGATCGCGAGCCCGAGACCGGTGCCGCGGACACGCGTCGTCATATAAGGCTCCGTCAGGCGCGCCCGGTCTTCCGGCAGTCCGATGCCGGTATCCATCACGTCGATGATGAGGTGGCCGTCCTCAACGTGGAGGCGAAGCTCGATGCGGTCGCCGGCAAGGCTATGCTCACCGCGATTACGCCTTCCTTCAATAGCTTCCACACCATTCTTCACGACATTTGTCAGCGCCTGACCCAGTTGGCGGCGGTCGCACACCATCGGAAACTCCCCCTGCGGGGGCGCGAGGACGAAGGTGATGCCCGGGTGCGCGACTTCGTGCAGGAACAGTGCCTGGCGCGCAATTTCATGGACATTTTCGGTCCGGAAGATCGGCTTCGGCATGCGCGCGAAGTTGGAGAATTCGTCGACCATCCGCCGCAGGTCGCCGACCTGCCGGACGATGGTGCCGGTCAAGCGCCCAAATGTATCCTTGTCGGACTGGATTTCCTCCCCGAACCGCCGCTGGAGCCGCTCGGCCGCCAGCTGGATCGGCGTCAGCGGATTCTTGATCTCGTGCGCGATACGTTGGGCGATGTCGGACCACGCGGCCCGTCGCTGGTCGGTCAGCTGGTCGGTGATGTCGTCGAAGGTCATCACCGAGCCGTCTTGGTAGCGCGCCCGCTTCACCGCCAGCGTCCGCTGTCCGGAATCGATGACCACAATGACGTTGGCTTCGGACTGATCGCCGCGCATGAATTCTTCGAGGTCGGGCGAGACGGATTGGAGTGCCCCGCCCTCCAGCTCGTCCTGAACCTTCTGCAGCAGAGTTTCCGCAGAGCGGTTCACCAACAAGATGCGATGGCTTGAATCGAGCGCGATCACGCCCGCCGTCACGCTCGACAGCACCGCCTCAATAAAGGCGCGCCGCGTGTCGAGCTGGATATTGGCAGTCCTGAGCGCACCGGTCTGCTCGTCAAGCCGCCCCGCCATCCGGTTGAAGGCGCTGGCAAGGGTTTCGATTTCGTCGCCCGTATCCGCGACGTGCACCCGGGCCGAAAAGTCGCCTTCCTCGATGCGTCCCGCCGCGCAGACCAGTTCGCCAACTGGCCTTACGAGCCGGTCGGCGATCTTCAGCGCGGTAAAGATCGCAAGCCCGACAATGATTAGAGCGCCCAGGAGAAGCGCCGCGTTGAAGCGCAACTGGTTCGCGCGCGATTTGTTGAGCAGCGCCCGGTATTCGCTGAGCACGTCGCTAGAACGCTTAACCTGCGTTTTGAACCGCGGGTCGAACACTCGCGCAGCGTAAAGGAAGGTGTCCGGACCATAATCCAGGCGGGTCAGCGCACCGATCCTGTCCGACGCGTTCACCGACACAACTTCGCGCGGGCCGAGGTTTTTGAGCGTTTCCGGCGGAATGTCCTTGTCGAGCGGCCGTTCGTACGGATCAACCAGCGCCAGCGTGCGGATCTGCTTGTCTGGCCCGTAAGTGAAAATGATCGCTTCCGAGAGGTTGCGGTTCAGCACCTGCCGCCCGAAGCCTTCGACAAAGCGCGGATCGTCGCGCGGTACGAGCTTCAAATAACCGGCGAGGTCGCCGCTCATTGTCGTCGTTTCATTGGCGACGCGCTCGACCTCGGCTTCATAACTGCTGCGCGCGATCTGAACCGTATTCTCCAGCATCCCCCGCGCGCGGTCCGAAAACCAGAATTCCAACCCGCTCTGGAACAGCAGTGACGCGAAGATTGCGACAAGCACCGTCGGTACCGCGGCAATGACTGAGAATAGCGCGACCAGCCTGGTGTGAAGACGTCCACTGCCAAGCCCCCCCTCCTCCGCCCGGCGCAAGGCAACCTTGCGGGAATAGAGCACCATCAGCGCGATCGCCGGCAGGAGGTTGGCGACCATCAGTAGGGCGATGAGAGGCGGTGAGAGCAGGGTCCCGGGCTCGGCCCCGCGGTTGAGCGCCCAGACGCTGAACGCGATCATCGCAACCAGGAAGATGCCGATCGCGAGCGTCAGCCGGTCGTAGAAGCGCTGGCTCTGGCGCTTTTCCTGAAGCCAGTTCTGCGCTTTCGAGGTCACCCGCGATTCTGCCGTACGCGCATCCATTCGGGCGCGCCCTAGCACGCTCCAAGCAGCCGTTGCATCAAAAACACAGTTGTGACGCGAAAAATCGCGTCAGGCCGCTGTCCGTCTCAGCCAGGGCGAATAGAATTCCTGCAGCATCGCAACCACAACCGCAGGATCGTCCTGCTGGTTGGCCTTGTTGCGGAGCTCCGCGGAGCCCGGAAGGCCCTTGGTGTACCAGCCGATATGCTTGCGCGCGAGGTTCACGCCGGTGTGCGTGCCGTAAAGCGAAAGCATGTCCTCATATTGTTCGAGCATGGCGTCGAGCTGCTCGTCGAGGCTCGGGTCCGGACGATGCCCGCCGCCAGTCAGCTCGGAAATGACCTGGCCGATCAGCCACGGCCGTCCATAGGCGCCGCGCCCGATCATCACGCCGTCCGCGCCCGATTGGTCGAGGGCAGTCCGCGCATCGTCGATCGAGCAAATGTCGCCGTTGACGATCACTGGCACCGACACAGCTTCCTTTACGCTGTGAACGAAAGCCCAGTCGGCTTCGCCCTTGTACATCTGGCAGCGTGTGCGGCCGTGGATCGTGATCATCTTCACGCCGAGGTCCTCGGCGATCCGCGCCAGTTCGGGCGCGTTGAGGTTCTCGTGGTTCCAGCCCATGCGGGTCTTGAGCGTGACCGGCACCTTCACCGCCTTGACCGTCGCTTCGATCAGGCGAGCGGCGAGCGGCAAGTCGCGCATCAGTGCCGACCCGGCCTCGCCGTTGACGACCTTCTTCACGGGACAGCCCATGTTGATGTCGATGATCGCCGCGCCGCGTTGCTCATTGAGCTTCGCCGCTTCCGCCATGATGTGCGGCTCGCAGCCGGCGAGCTGGACGGAGACTGGCTCTTCAGCCGGATCCCACATCGCTTTCTGCAGCGACTGACGCGTTTCGCGAACCATCGCCTGGCTCGCGATCATCTCGCTGACCGTCAGGCCAGCGCCGTAGCGCTTCACGATCCGCCGGAACGGCAAATCGGTGACAGCCGTCATCGGCGCCAGGATGACCGGCGCGTCGATCCTCACCGGACCGATCGAGATGGGCTTCAGCTCGCTCATGAGTGGCGCGCAGATAATGGAGAAGCCCTTGGCGGACAAGGCAAGCGGCCCTAAACGCGCAGTGCGTGACCACGACCGCCCTCATTGTCGCTGCCGGTAAAGGCGAGCGTTTGGGCGGCGGCGTGCCCAAGCAATATCGGATGCTCGGCGGTAAGCCGGTACTGCGGTGGGCGGTTGAGGCGCTGATCGATCATCCTGCGATCCGCTCCACGCGTGTCGTCATCGGCAAGGGCCAAAGGGAGCAAGCATCACAAGCGATCGAGGGATTAGACGTCGGTGACCTGATCGAAGGCGGAGGAGAGCGCGCGGACTCTGTCCGGAACGGCCTCGCTGCAGTCGAAGGCGATGCGATCCTTATCCATGACGCTGCCCGACCCTTCTGTCCCGCGGATGTCGTCGACCGTCTTCTCGCCCCGCTGGAATTCTTCGAGGGCGCAACGCCAGTGCTGCCCATCGGCGATACCGTTGCGCGCGCCTCCGACCGGCTCGCCGACCTGGTCGAGCGGAGCAATCTTGTTCGTGTGCAGACCCCGCAAGCCTTCCGCCTCGAAGCGCTTCGCAGCGCCTATGCACAATGGCAGACAATTGCGCCGACCGACGAGACAACCGTGCTAAGGGCGGCCGGCATGGAAGTTGCCGCCGTCGCGGGAGATTTATCCCTAGAAAAGCTCACAACGCCAGCGGACTTCGAGCGCGCCGAGCAATGGCTTGCGTCCCGGATGATCCCGCGCACCGGAACGGGCTTCGATGTGCATGCGTTCGCCGGCGAGGGTCCTGTTATGCTTGGAGGCATTGCCGTACCTCATAACCGCGGCCTTGCTGGGCACAGTGACGCGGACGTGGTGCTCCACGCCCTGACCGATGCCTTGCTCGGCGCCGGCGGGCTGGGGGATATTGGCGAGCATTTCCCGCCCTCCGATCCGCAGTGGAAAGGAGCGAGCTCCGACCGTTTCCTCCGCCATGCGATCGACCTGCTCCGCGATCGTGGGGCGGTCATCGACCACCTCGACTGCACGATCATCGCCGAAGAGCCCAAGGTCGGGCCCTACCGCGCCGCCATGCGCGCCAGGGTTGCCGAGATTGCGGGTCTCGGCCTGGATCAGGTGAGCATCAAGGCAACCACTACCGAACGTCTGGGTTTCACCGGCAGGCGTGAAGGAATAGCGGCGCAGGCTGTCGCGAGCATTCGCATGGGACTGAGTCGATGACGGACCAACTCATTTCCGAACAGCTGGTCGCCAAGGCGCGCGAAGTCGTCGAAGCCAATCGCGCCGCAGCTCGTCGAATCGCGGTCGCAGAAAGTTGTACAGGCGGTCTCGTCAGCGCTGCGCTCACAGAAATCCCTGGCTCCTCCGAGGTCTTCGAGGCTGGCTACGTCACTTATTCAAACGCTGCCAAGATCTCGCAGCTGAAGGTCAGCGAAGAGGTTGTCGAGACCTTTGGCGCTGTGAGCGTCGCGACCGCCTGGGCCATGGCGCGGGGCGCACTCGCGTCTTCGGAGGCCGATGTGGCAGTCGCCATCACTGGCATTGCCGGCCCCGGCGGTGGGACTGCGCAGAAGCCCGTCGGTACGGTCGTCTTCGCTCGCGCCGAGCGCGACGCCGACCCGGCAAAGATCGTCGCCGACCAAAAATTCTTCAATGAAAAGACCCGCGCCGGGGTGCGACTTCAGGCCGCGCTTTGCGCGCTCGACTTGCTCTTGCCGTAAAGCGCCGCGGCGCGCTGCTCGAAGGCTGACGTCATCCGTCGCAAAGCGCGGTCGAACATCGCCCCCGCCAGCGTCTCGAACAACCGCGACTTGAAGGCGAAATCGACAGAGAAATTGACGTTGGTCCCGCCATCCTCGGCGCGGTCGAACTTCCACTCGTTATGAAGATATTTCAGCGGGCCCTCGACGTAATCGACGGTGATCTGCAACGGCTTGTCCTTGCGCACCCTGCTGGTGAATCGCTCTTTGAAGGCATTGAAGCCGACGACAAGGTCGGCGACCGTCTCAGTCTCACTAGATGAGCGGACGCGCACCGCGACCACCCAAGGCAGGAATTCGTCGTAGCGCTCAACGTCCGCGACGAGGTCGAACAGCTGCTCCGGCGTATAGGGAAGATGCCGCGTCTCGCTATGCCGCGGCATTCGCCCCTTCCCTCTTAAGCTGCTCGGCGCGGTTGGCCTGCATCTTCTTGAAGTCGTCGCCCGCGTGATAGCTTGACCGCGTAAGTGGCGATGCCGCAACCAGCAGGAAGCCCTTCGCCCGCGCGATAGCTGCATAAGCATCGAAAGCCTGGGGCGTGACGAACTCCTCAACCTTCGCATGGCGCGGCGTCGGCTGGAGATACTGGCCCATGGTCAGGAAATCGACGCTGGCGGAGCGCATGTCGTCCATCACCTGGTGGACCTCAAGCCGCTGCTCGCCGAGCCCGACCATGACACCGGACTTGGTGAAGATCTGCGGCGCATGGCGCTTCACGCTCTCAAGCAGCCGTAGCGACGCGTAATAACGCGCGCCCGGGCGGATCGTCGGATAGAGCCTCGGGACGGTCTCGAGGTTGTGATTGTAGACGTCAGGGCCAGCCTCGACGATCGCCTCGACCGCCGCCTCGCTTTTGTTGCGGAAGTCGGGCGTCAGGATTTCGATTGTCGTCGATGGCGTATTCCGGCGCAGTGCCTGGATCACCTTCACGAATTGCGATGCGCCGCCGTCCGGCAGATCGTCACGATCGACCGACGTCACCACGATATGCTCCAGCCCGAGCTCGGCGGCGGCCGTCGCCACATGCTCCGGCTCCAGCGGATCGACGGCTCGCGGCATGCCGGTCTTCACGTTGCAGAAGGCACAGGCACGCGTGCAGGTGTCGCCGAGAATCATCACCGTCGCATGCTTCTTCGTCCAGCACTCGCCGATGTTAGGGCAGGCGGCTTCCTCGCACACGGTCGCGAGATTGAGGTCGCGCATCAGGCGGCGTGTTGCGTGATATCCCTCGCTGACGGGGGCCTTCACCCGGATCCAGTCCGGCTTGCGCTGCTTCGGAGGAACTGCGGCTGGGGCGTTCATTCGGCGCGAGATAGCGACTGTGCTCGCCGCTTGCCACCCCCGCCTTGTCTGGCTAGCCGGAGCCCATGCCATATCTCACCCAGTTGATCGAAGGTTATCGACGCTTCCGCGAAACGGATTGGGCACACGAACGCGAACGCTGGTCGGAGCTTGCGGAGGGCCAGAGCCCACGGGTGATGATCCTGTCCTGCGCCGACAGCCGTGTCGATCCGGCCCAAATTTTCGACGCGAAGCCTGGCGAGATGTTCGTCGTTCGCAACATCGCCGGCCTGGCACCGCCCTATGAAACCAGTCGGGGTTACCACGGCGTCTCGGCCGCACTGGAATTCGCGGTCACCCAGCTGCAGGTCGGCGAGATCATGGTGATGGGGCATGGCCTATGCGGCGGCTGCGCGGCGGCACTAACGGGCAAATTCGACGATACCGAGCCCGGCGAAGGTCATTTCATTTCCGATTGGGTTCACATGCTCGACCATGCGAGCAAGACCGTCCGCGATCGGCACGATAAGCTGGACACTGCGGCTTATACGGACATGGAGCAGGAGGCGGTGAAGGTCAGCCTCGCCAACCTGCGCACCTTCCCGTGGATCGCGGAACGCGAGCAATCCGGCGATCTGAAGCTACACGGAGCCCACTTTTCGGTTGCGGAAGGCCAGCTCTACATACTGGACGAGGCGGAAGGTGACTTCCGCCTCGTCTGAACGCAAAAACGCTGGTTTGTCAGTCGACTAGCAGCGAGTGTTATAATCGTAGTGCGGGTTGCCGTACTGGTCGACGTAATAGCAATATCCGCGCGTATCACGGTAGTACTGACGGCCGTTCACCACGGCGCCGAGAACGCCGCCGAGAATTGCGCCGGCAACCGCGCCGCCGACCGTGCTGACGCCCGGAATAACCGCACCAGCCACGCCACCGGCAACCGCGCCGACCGCAGCGCCCGTCGCGACGCGACGACCCTGGCTGTCGTAGGTGTAGCCGTTGTTGTAGCCATTATTATAGTAGCCGTTGTTCCCGTAATAGGGATCATAGCCATACTGGTTCGGATAAGTCGTGCAGCCGGCTGCGGCCAGGCTGCCAGCGGCAATTGCCGCAAGTCCGATCTTCCTCATCGTCTCATCCCTCTATCTACTCGCCCCCTGTGCAGCATTAGTGCGCGGGGCGCTCTTTCGTTCCGCCACCGGTGATGAACGGTGCAGGAACGAAACAACTTGTCGAGCCAACCTGTGGCCATTCCGCGATGCCGCGCTAGAGAGATTGCAGAGGAGTCGTGATGCGCGAAAGAACAATGGTCGAGCAGGAAGCCAATATCGCCCTTTTGATCGACGCGGATAATGCCTCACCTGACCATCTCGACGAGCTTCTCCTCGTGCTTGGCGAGCTCGGGACCATCAATATTCGCCGCGCCTATGGCAATTGGGCCAAGGCAAGCCTCAAGGGCTGGGGCAACCTCACCGGCAGCCACTCGATCGTCCCGATGCAGCAATTCGATGTCGTGAAGGGCAAGAGCGCGACCGATATGCGAATGACGATCGATGCGATGGACCTGCTTTATCGCGGCAGCGTCGACGGCTTCGGGATCATGTCGTCGGACAGCGACTTCCTGCCCCTTGCCCAGCGCATCCGCGAGGATGGCCTGCCGGTCTACGGCTTTGGGACGGCCAAAACGCCCGTCTCCTTCCAGCAGGCCTGCACGCGATTCTTCGACGTCGGCGCGCTGGCTTTGGAGGATGAAGAGCTGGAGCAGCCCGCTTTCGCGAAGGGACAGCGGCCCGTCGATACCGAGCTGCTCCAGGTTCTCGGCTCAGCCTACAAGGCGTCGAAGCGTGACGAGGAGGGATTCACGCCGCTTTCGGAGCTGGGCCAGCGCGCCAAGGCGGTCTCGAGCTTCGCTGCCCGCAACTACGGCTTCACGCGTTTGTCGGACCTCATCAAGGCGGTGCCGAACTTCGAGGTAAAGAGCGGCGACGACGGCCGGCTCCTTGTGAAGCGCCTCCGCTAGAGCAGTTCCAGCGCAACCGTGACGTCATCGCCCGCGGCGATGCCGGCTTCCCGGCACACGGCAATCTTCACCGGCAGGAAGTAGCCGCCGCTCTTGGTCGGGAATATCGACGTCCGCCAAGTGACGTCATCAATCGTCGCTTCAACCCGCACCGACCCGAAGCCGCGGCGCACCAACATCGAATGCGCCTTCGCTTCGCCGGCGTCCTCCGGTGGCAAGGTCATGAAGTGGACGCTCCCCTCACCGTTTGTCCAGACTTCGAGTGGCGCGGTGAGGGTAATCACGCGAACCTACCGAGTGAGCTTCCGATAGGTCGTGCGGTGCGGGCGCGTGGCTTCCTCGCCAAGACGGCGGACCTTGTCTTCCTCGTAAGCGTGGAAGTTGCCTTCGAACCATTCGACGTGGCTGTCGCCCTCGAAAGCGAGGATGTGCGTTGCTAGACGATCGAGGAAGAAGCGGTCGTGGCTGATGACCACGGCGCAGCCCGCGAAATTCTCGATCGCTTCCTCGAGCGCGCCGAGGGTCTCGACGTCGAGGTCGTTGGTCGGCTCGTCGAGCAGCAGCACGTTGCCGCCGCGCTTCAGCATCTTGGCGATGTTGACGCGGTTGCGCTCACCGCCGGACAGCTTGCCGACGTTCTTCTGCTGGTCCTGGCCCTTGAAGTTGAAGGCACCGACATAAGCGCGCGTCGACTGGTCGTGGCCGTTGACCTTCATGTAATCGAGCCCGTCGGAGATCTCTTCCCAGACGTTCTTCGAATTATCGAGATGGTCGCGGCTCTGGTCGACATAGCCGAGATGGACCGTCGGCCCGATGTCGACCGTTCCCGAATCCGGCTTCTCCTGACCGGTGATAATCTTGAACAAAGTCGACTTACCGGCGCCGTTGGGGCCGATCACGCCGACGATGCCGCCGGGCGGAAGCGTGAAGCTCAAGCCATCGAATAGCAGCTTGTCGCCGTAAGCCTTTGAAATATCGTTGACCTCGATGACCTTGCCACCGAGGCGCTCGGGCACCTGGATGAGGATTTCGGCCTTGCCCGGCACGCGTTTTTCCTGCGCGGCGACGAGCTGGTCAAACTTGGCAATACGCGCCTTCGACTTGGTCTGACGTCCCTTGGGCCCCTGCCGGATCCATTCGAGCTCGTCCTTTATCGCCTTCTGGCGTCCGGATTCCTCGCGATCCTCCTGCTCCATCCGCTTGGATTTCTTCTCGAGGTAGGTCGAGTAATTGCCCTCGTAGGGGAAGTACTTGCCCCTATCGAGCTCGAGGATCCAGCTAACGACATTGTCGAGGAAGTAGCGGTCGTGGGTGATCATCAACACCGCGCCGGGATATTCCTTGAGGTGGCTTTCAAGCCATTCGACGCTCTCCGCGTCGAGGTGGTTGGTCGGCTCGTCGAGCAGCAGGATCGTCGGCTTCTGGATCAGCAGCCGCGTCAGCGCGATCCGGCGCTTCTCACCACCCGAGAGGTTCTCGACCGACCAGTCGGACGGCGGGCAACGCAGTGCCTCCATCGCGACCTCGAGCTGGTTGTCGAGCGTCCAGCCATCGACCGCGTCGATCTTCTCCTGAAGCTCGCCCATCTCCGCCATCAGGGTGTCGAAATCGGTATCTTCCTTCGGGTCGCCCATCTCCGCCGAAATGGCATTGAAGCGGTCGACCATGTCCGCGACGTCGCGTGCGCCGTCCTTGACGTTCTCCAGCACATTCTTGTTGGGGTCGAGCTGCGGTTCCTGCGGCAGATAGCCGACGGTGACGTTCTCGCCTGGCCAAGCCTCGCCCTGGTAGTCCGTGTCGATCCCCGCCATGATCTTCATCAGCGTGGATTTGCCGGCGCCGTTCGGGCCGACGATGCCGATCTTGGCACCGTGATAGAACTGCAGGTTGATGTTGCTCAGCACCGGCTTCTGGGCGCCGGGGAAGGACTTGGTCATGTCCTTCATGACAAATGCATATTGGGCGGCCATGGGGTCGCTTCGATCCTTCGGTAAGATACGGGAATTGCCTGCCAGTTAGTGGAGCGCGCGAACTTTTTCTAGTCGCGTCCGACCATCGCCTCGGCATTGGCGAAGCGATAATCGCGATATTGGTCGCGAAGGTCCTTCTTGCTGAGCTTGCCGGTCGCCGTGTGCGGAAGCTCGGTGACAAACTCGATAGCGTCGGGAAGCCACCATTTCGCCATCTGCGACGAGAGGAAAGACCGCACCTCGGCCTCGCAGATTTCGCTGCCAGGATCGCGAACGATCAGCAACAGCGGCCTTTCGTCCCACTTTGGATGCGGAATGCCGATTGCCGCGGCTTCGGCGACACCCGGGCAGGCCACGGCCATATTCTCGATCTCGATCGAGCTTATCCACTCCCCGCCCGACTTGATGACGTCCTTCGCGCGGTCAGTAAGGCGCAGGCTGTTGTCGGGGTGAATTACGGCGATGTCGCCCGTGTCGAACCAATTGTCCGCCTCCACGCTGTCGTGATCGTGCTTGAAGTAGCGCTTTACGACGGCCGGCCCGCGGGCCTGCAGCCTCCCCGAGCTGACGCCGTCGCGCGGCATGACGCTGCCTTCGTCGTCGACGACTCGAAGCTCGACGCCGAACATGGACCGCCCGGGCCGCGCCATGTAGGCGAGCTGTTCCTCATCGCTCATCTGCTCCCAGTTTGCCGGCGGCGCGCCGACCGTTCCGACCGGCGACATCTCAGTCATGCCCCAGAGGTGATTCACGCGGATGTTGCGGTCCCTGAACCAGCGGATGGTCGCGGGCGGCGCTGATGAACCGCCGACGATGATCGTGTGAAGCTTGCCCAGCGATGCGCCGGTCCGCTCGACATGATCGATTAGGCTCAGCCACACGGTGGGGACGCCGGCGGAGTGCGTCACGCCCTCCGCCTCGAAAAGCGAGCGTATCCTCTCTGGGTTGTTGTCTGCGCAGCTGACCAGCTTGAAACCAGCCATCGCCGCCGCATAGGGGATGCACCAGCTGCCGGCGTGGAACATCGGCACCACCGGCAGCATCACCGATCGCGCGGAAACGTCGAAGATGTCGGGCGCTATGATCGACATGGTGTGAAGCACCGTCGATCGGTGCTCGTACAACACGCCTTTCGGATGGCCTGTCGTGCCGCTGGTATAGCAAAGCCCGCAGGGGTCGCGCTCGTCGCCCTCGTGCCAGCTATAATTGCCGTCCTCAGCCGCCAGCACGTCGTCGAATTCGTCGTCGAAGCAGATGTAATGTTCGATCGTCTTCCACTTGGGCTTCATCCGCTCGACCAGCGGCGCGAAAGCCCGATCGTGGAGAAGGATGCGGTCCTCCGCATGGTTGACGATATATTCTAGCTGGTCGTCGAACAGCCGCGGATTGTTGGTGTGGATGACGCCGCCCATGCCGACCACGCCGAACCAGGCGACGAGGTGGCGGTCGTGGTTCATAGCCAGCGTTCCAACCCGATCGCCCGGCTTCACGCCGCGTCGCTCCAGCGCCTGCGCAAGCCGGCGCGCATCATGCGCGACTTCAGTCCAGTTCGTCCGATGAGTAGTTCCGTCAGTGCGCGCGGCGACAATTTCGCGGCTGCCGTGCTCGCGCTCGGCGTGGTCGAGTATCCGCGAGATGCGGAGCGGAAAATCCTGCATTGCGCCGAGCGTGCCCATCAGCGCCTCCCCTCAGAGCGCGCATCATGACGTAAATTCGGCGTTGAACAAGCGGCTAGAAAGGGAGCTTGAATCCCGGCGGGAGTGGTAGCGAACCCTGCATCTTCTGCATTTCTGTCGCCGCGGCCGCATCCGCCTTGCCCCGGGCGTCATTGAGCGCCGCGGCGATGAGGTCTTCCAGCATGGACTTTTCAGACGGCGCAAGCAGGCTTTCGTCGATGTCGACACCGAGGATTCGGCCCTTTGCGGTGGCGCGGATCTTCACGAGCCCGCCACCGGACGCGCCTTCGACCTCTACCTTGTCCAGGCTATCCTGCGCTTTTTGAAGCTCGGCCTGCGCATTCTGCGCCATTTTCATGATTTCGTCGAAGTCGGGCATCTCGGGCATCTCAGGAGCCTCTCGTGGAAAAGGATTCGAGTTCGGATTCCGGGAACGCGTCCATCACGGCCCGGACATTGGGATCGGCAAGCACGTCGGCGCGAACGCGTTGCTCGGCCATTTTCTCCTGATCGAGGAGCGATGGGGCACCGGAATCGTCGGATAGCGAGACCTGCCAAGTGGCTCCGGTCGCAGCCTTGAGCGCAGCGGCAAGGTCGCGCGACCAGTCGGATCCGAGCGGCCGCAGGGGCTTCACGACGAGCTCAGGCGGCTCAAAGCGAACGAGCCCGACCTGATCATGGAGCTGAACGGCAAGCTGATGCCGGCCGCTCTGCTCGAGCCTGGCAATAAGTGCTGGGAAATCCGAGGGAAGCTGCGCCGTCGGTGTGCTGCCCTTGCCTTGAGGCGCCGCCGCCGGGCTCGCGACGGCACCCTCCCCGCTCAATCGCTGAAGAAGGCTTGCCGGGTCCGGCATCTCCGCCGCGTGGATCAGCCTTAACAGCGCCATTTCGGCTGCCTCGCGCGGATCGGGCGCCACCTCCACGTCCTGCAGCCCCTTGAGAAGCATTTGCCACAGCCTGTGAATGGTGCCCCAGGAAAGCTGCCGCGCCATCTCCGCCGCGCTCTCAGTTTCCTCGGCGGACTGCAGGGCGTGGATGGTGGCACCGGCCTTAGCCCGCGTGGCGCCGTGAAGGCTTTCCATCAAACCGCGCAGCAATTGAGTCGGGTCGATGCCGAGCTCGTGGGTTTCATCGAGCTCCGCCAACGCTGCACCTGCGTCTCCCTTGAGCACGAGCTGCAGGAGCCTGCGGATCCGGCCACGATCGGCGAGGCCCAACATTTCGCGAACCTGCGATGTCGTCACTGCGCCCGCCCCATGCGCGATCGCCTGATCAAGGATCGATAGACCATCGCGCGCCGAGCCTTCAGCCGCGCGGGCGATCATGCCAAGCGCCTCGGATTCGACCTCAACGCCTTCAGCTTTGGAAACCTGGGCGAAATGCGCGGCGAGTTTCTCGGCTGGAATGCGGCGGAGGTCGAAACGCTGGCAGCGCGACAGCACAGTGACCGGTACCTTGTTGACCTCGGTCGTAGCGAACAGAAACTTCACATGCTCAGGCGGTTCCTCAAGAGTCTTTAGCAACGCATTGAAAGCACTCTTGGAAAGCATGTGGACTTCGTCGATGATGTAAATCTTGTAACGCGCGCTGACCGAAGCGTAGCGAACCGCGTCGATGATCTCGCGAATATCGTCGATGCCGGTGTGCGAGGCGGCGTCCATCTCGATCACGTCGATGTGTCGGCCCTCCGCGATGGCGCGGCAGGGCTCGCAAACATTGCAGGGACTGATCGTCGGCCCGCCCTGCCCGTCCGGCCCGATGCAATTGAGCGCCTTGGCAATGAGGCGCGCCGTCGAAGTCTTGCCGACCCCGCGGACGCCGGTGAGCAGGAAAGCATGAGCGATTCGGCCACGCGCGATCGCGTTGCCCAGGGTCGTCACCATTGCATCCTGTCCGATAAGCTCGGCAAAAGTCTGCGGGCGATACTTGCGCGCAAGGACGCGATAGGGCGACGCGCTGGCCGGCTGCTGAGGCTGCTCAGAGAGATCGAGCCCAAGGCCCGGCGATTCGAGGTCGTCCATCACGTATGGTTTAGGGTGAGAGCATCGCTATTGCGAGCGGTGGAAGCCGACGACCCGGCACGAAATCGTTGTGGCTGCTTCCTTCCGGACCTGACCAGGTTGGCGACAATGCCGTCCGCCGACTTCCGCGCGGGCATATGGGTGAAGCGGACCGCTCGTGCAAGTTCATCTTCCTTCATCGGCGGTTCACGCGCATGGACCGACCAGCCTGCTATTCCCGGAGGCCGACCGAATGCCCCTTCTCGCCTTGCTCATGCTGGTCGCAGCCGCCCAGGCCGAGCCACGCCCGATCGTCGTGACAGGCCGAGGCGGCATTCCCTTCATCAGCCCGATGGGCGAGCCGTTTCGCGCTCGCAGCGTGGGCGAGGACACGCTGGCGCGCTGGTTCTATCAAGCCGACCGCAACCACGACGGCTTTCTGACACCTGACGAAATGCAAGCCGACGCCGAGCGCTTCTTCCCCGAGATCGACGCCGACCATGACGGCGAAATCGATCCGGACGAGATCGTTCGCTACGAATGGCAGGTCGCGCCGGAAATTCAGGTCAATGCAAAGTTAAGGCGCGCCCGCACACCTGCCGAGCAGGCCGCGTTCGAGAAACAGGACTCCAAGCGAGCCGAGGACGAAGGCGGTCGCGATCAGCGGCGGGGTTCGCACGGGCGCGACTACCAGATGGAGCAGGGTCCGCAGGGGGCCGGCCGCTACGCCCTTCTCAACATGCCGGAGCCGGTTGCGGCGGCGGACAGCGACTTCAATCGCTCAATCACGCTCGCCGAGTTCAAGGCTGCCGCGGTAGCCCGCTTCCAGATCCTCGACACCAAGCATCAGGGCCGGCTGTCGCTGCAGGAACTCGAAGTGATGAAGCCCGTGCTTTCGCAGCCTGGCAAGAAAGAGAAACGCCGCAAGGAGGACGAGGCGGATACCCGTGTCGGCATCCCACTCCCGCCTGAGCCTAGCGTCCCATCCAGTTAGTCGAACCGGCGGGAATTCGCACGTCGAGCGATTCCAAGTCGTCCGTCAGGATGATCTGACAGGCAAGCCGCGACGTCCGCGTGGCATGTGCCGCAAGATCCAGAAGATCCTCTTCTTCCTCGGTGGCTGCCGGCAATTTCGCGAAGTCCTCCGAAGCGACGACGACGTGGCAGGTCGAACAGGCCATGACGCCCTCGCAAGCGCCCTCCAGCGGCTCGCGGGCCGCCCAGGCGACATCTAGCAGTCGCTGTCCCGTTTCCGCTTCCACTTCCTTGTCCAGGGTCCCATCGGCCCTGAAAAAACGCACGAGTGTCACGCGACGAGATGCTCCTGCGCCTTCGCCGCGGTCGCCAGCTGCTTGCAGGCAGCCACCAGGTCCTGCTGGGTCGTGTAGCGGCCGAAGCCGAGCCGGATCGATGAGCGAGCCTCGCGATAATCGAGCCCTATCGCCCGAAGCACATGGCTCGGCCGTCCCGATCCGCTAGCGCAGGCGCTGCCGAGGGAGAAGGCCATGTCGCGAAGATCGGCCAGCAGCCGCGCCGCGTCTATGCCGTCACGGCGGATGCTGAGATTGCCCGGGTAGCGATGCGCCGTGCTACCATTGATGATCCAGTCCGGTCCGAGCGCGTGTTTCGCGGCGGCCGACAGGCGCTGCACAAGATCATAATCCTTCGTCATGCGCTCGGCCGCCAACTTGGCTGCCGCGCCGAAGCCCACGCACAGCGCCGGCGACAACGTCCCGGAGCGAAGCCCGAGCTCCTGCCCGCCGCCGTGGATTAAAGGTGCCGGCTCCTTGCCCTTGCGCATCCACAGAGCACCGATCGCCTTGGGTCCGTGTATCTTGTGCGCCGACAAGGCCACCAGGTCGGGCCCTTCGCAGATCTCGACCCGCCCGAACGCCTGGACCGCATCGCAGACCATGATCGCACCCACACCGTGCGCCATTCGCGAAATGGCCGAGATCGCCTGCGTCACCCCGATCTCATTGTTCACCATCATCACCGCGACCATCAGCACGCGATCGTCGAGTTCGCGCGCAAGAAGGTCGAGATCGAGCCTGCCTTCGCGATCTACCGGCAGGATCGTTAGGTCGATGCCCTGCTCGGCCAGCCATTCGCAGGTGTCGAGAACGGCAGCATGTTCGGTGGCGACGGTGATGACGCGGTTGCGGCCATCCTGCCGAGTTGCGCGGGCATTCTCGACGGTTCCCTTGAGCGCCCAATTCAGCGCTTCGGTCGCGCTCCCCGTGAAAGCAATTCGGCCGCCGCGAAGGTCGACAGCTTTCTCGATCCGCTTGCGCGCCACCTCGATCGCCGCTTCCGCTTCATTCCCCCAGCGCGACGGCGAATGCGGATTGGCGAACCGGTCGGCGATCCACGGCGCCATCGCCTGTTCGACCTCCGGCGCAATCGGCGTGGTTGCCTGATAATCGAGGTACGTCATGCTGCCTCCGCCTTGCTGCGGTTGCCGATTCGCTGCCACTCGGTGACGAAGCGATCGATGTCGGCCTCGCTGGTGTTCGGGCCGAAGCTGACACGGATGAAGCTCGCAGCCATATCTTCAGGCACGTGCATTGCGGCAAGCACCTTGCTCGACTGCATCTTGCCCGACGAGCAGGCGCTTCCAGCCGAAACGGCGATGCCGGCAAGGTCGAGTTGAACAAGTAGCGACTCCGACTTGCCGCCCGGCATGGCGATCGAGCCAATTGTCGGGATGCGTGGCGCATCCTTCGCAATCACGCAGCCCCCACCGGCCTGAATCGCCGCGTCGAGACGCGACCGAAGCGCTAAAAGGCGCTCCATGTCATATGGCTTGGCTGCCAGCGCAGCGGCGAAGCCAAGCGCCGCGGGCATGTCCTGCGTCCCGCGCCGATAACCCTTCTCCTGGCCGCCGACGGCTTCGAGTGTCGCGAGATCCCTGACCAGCAGCACGCCAACGCCCGGCGGCCCGCCCAGCTTGTGTGCGCAGGCGGCAATGAAATCCGCATCCGGCAGCGGCAGCTTCCCCGCACTTTGCGCGCAGTCGGCGAGCAGCAGTGAACCGGCAGAGCGAATTTTCTCGGCAAGCCGGTCGAGCGGCTGGATCACGCCCGTCTCATTGTTCACATGCTGGATTGCAACAAGGGCGGGCCCCTCCGCCAGTACGGCATCGAGCGACGCCTCGTCGATCAGTCCGTCGGGCGTAACCGCGATGACCCTTGAGTTCGGGCCCATCGCATGCGGCACAATGGCGTGCTCCGTCGCGCCATGCACACGGCCCTCCACCAAAGCACGCTTCGCTGCGATCTCGACCGACTCGCTCGCGCCGCTGGTGAGGATGACGTCATGCCGCCATTCAAGCATCCGAGCGATCGTGGAACGCGCTTCCTCGAGCAGGAATCTTGCAGCCCTGCCCTCGGCATGGGGCGAGCTTGGGTTGGCCCAGGATTCCAGCGCGCGCGCAATCGCCGCGCGGGCTTCGGGAAGTACCGGCGTGGTTGCCGCATGGTCGAGGTAAAGTCGTTCGGAACCGCTCAAAAGCCCTAGATTCCTGCCAATTGCCACATGAACGCCCGCCCCTATATAGGACGCGACGCCGCCGCGCACCCGCGCTCGGGCGGCTTTAATGTTTTACGTGAGCCTCGCATCCATGCCCGAAGTCATTTTTCCAGGTCCCGAGGGTCGCCTCGAAGGACGTTTCCATCCGGGCACCCGCCCCCGCGCGCCAGTCGCGCTGATCCTGCATTCGCATCCGCAGGCGGGGGGCACGATGAACAACAAGATCGTGCAGTTGCTGTACCAAACCTTCGTCAAGCGCGGCTTCGCGACTTTGCGCTTCAACTTCCGCGGCGTGGGCAAGAGCCAGGGCCTGTTCGACAACGGCATCGGCGAACTTTCCGACGCTGCCTCGGCGCTCGATTGGGTGCAGAGCATCCATCCGGAAGCTGAGACGACCTGGGTTGCGGGCGTCAGCTTCGGCGCCTGGATCGGCATGCAGCTGCTGATGCGCCGCCCGGAAATCCGCGGCTTCATTTCGATCGCACCGCCGGCGAACATGTATGACTTCAGCTTCCTCGCCCCCTGCCCGTCGTCGGGTATCATCATCCAGGGCGAGGCCGACGAGGTGGTGACTCCAAGCGCGGTCCAGAAGCTCGTCGACAAGCTCAGGACGCAGCGGCACATCACCATCAGCCACGATCTCATCCCCGGCGCGAACCACTTCTTCGCGAACGAACTCGACCTCTTGATGAAATCGGTCGACGATTATCTCGACATGCGGCTGGCAACCGACCCCATCAAGCCGCTTACACCGTCAAGATCATCACGTTCGTAGCGATGACGGCGGCCGCGACGATCATGAGGATCCCGCGGCCCCTCGTCTGATGGGCGAAAATCAGCTTGATCCCGCCGGCCCCGAGCAGGAAGGCCGCGACCATCGCAAGCGCCATCGCGGCCGATGAAAAAACATTCATTGTCATCCCCGAATTTCATCAACACTTAACCAAGATCGGCCAAACCCCGGTCCATGCCGACGTCCGACCAGCAGGCGCGCCTCGAAGAAGCCTTCGACAAGATCGAAGAGACGATCCTGCCCTGTATCGCCATGATGCTGGAAACGTTGATTGACGCATCGGAATCCGTCGCAGAGAACGAGCGTCGCTTCCTCGCCGCCGAGCTGAAGACGCTTGCTGCCGAGCTTGAGGAGCTCACGCAGGCCGTCGAGCGGTCGAGCCCGATGCACCTCGAGCCAGGCGAGTACAAAGCACGCAACGTGGCCTAGGCTGCCGCCGCGACGATCCGCGCGTGGAACGCCGGATCGACGTTGCCGCCCGACAGCACCACGACGGTGTCTCCCCGCAGGGGCAATTTGTCCGCCAACAGCGCGGCGAGCGCCGCGGACCCACCAGGTTCAACCACAAGACCGTGACGTTCGAACGCGAAACGCATGGCAGCCTCGACCTCCTCGTTAGTCACGGAGACCGCCTTTGCTTGCCGGTCACGCAGGGTGCCGAACGTAATTGGCGAAACGAGTGGCGTCTGAAGTGCGTCGCACAGGGTCGGGGGCGCATCGGGTTCGACGGGCACGATTTCACCCGCCGCCAGCGAACGCTCCATGTCATCCCAACCGGCGGGCTCGACGATCGCGATTTCCGCACCCGGGACGGCAAGCGCGATGCCTGCTGCCAATCCGCCGCCGCCGCACGGCACGATGATCCGCGCCGGCTCGCGACCGAGTTGCTCCACGATTTCAAGCCCTGCGGTGCCCTGCCCGGCAACAATTGCCGGATCGTCGAAGCTGGGAACCACCGTCGCGCCGGTCTCCTCGGAGATGCGGCCAGCAATCGCCTCCCGGCTCTCCGTTCGCCGGTCATAGAAGACGATCTCAGCGCCCTCGTCGCGCGTTCCGTCGACCTTCACCTGGGGCGCATCGGAAGGCATCACGATAATCGCGCGGATACCAAGCCGCCGCGCAGCGATCGCCACGCCGCGCGCATGATTGCCGGAAGAAAAGGCGACGACGCCCCGCGCCCTCTCAGCCTCCGAAAGCTGCAGCAGTCGGTTTGTGGCACCTCTCAATTTGAAGGCGCCGCCCGTCTGCAGACATTCGCATTTCAGCCAGACCCGCGTGCCCGCCACTTCGCTTTCGATCAACGGCGTCCGCTCGACCAGCCCGTCGATCCGCTTCGCAGCACCCAGGACATCGTATCTGGTGACGATCACGCTTTTAGCCAAGTCGTTGATGTTACTAGCCTTTCGATCAACCGTTGCAGTTTGACGACAAAAGAGACCCGAATTTGCTTCCGGGGTCCAAAAAATCTTTACAGGGGGGGTACCCCTACATATATCGCGCTCCCGCTGCCCCATGGGACTTCCAACCGCAAGGCAGCCCACTGTCGAACGTACCTGTTGGAGGTCCCTTGAGTTGCACAAGCATCATCGCGCGCTGGGGTTAGCGTCCGCCCCAATCGGCTCCCGCACGGGGGCCGATATCGCCAAGCAACGGCCGGTCCAGCCGGTTACCTTGCTGCGTCCGCACGCGGCGCGCCGGGCTGCGAGCTTTTTCGTCGAGCGGTTTCCTGGCCGGTCGCTCTATGCGGTCAAGGCGAATCCGTCTCCCGATTTGCTCAAGATCCTGTGGGACAGCGGCGTAACGCATTATGACGTGGCATCGATCGCCGAGATCCGCCTCGTCCGCGAGACGCTGCCTGAAGCGATGCTGTGCTTCATGCACCCGGTGAAGGCCGAAGAGGCCATTGCCGAGGCTTATTTCGAACATGGCGTGAAGACGTTCAGCCTCGACACGATCGAGGAGCTGGAAAAGATCGTCCGCGCGACGGCTTCCGGCGAAGTGGCTGCCGCCGACCTCAACCTGCTCGTGCGTCTGCGCGTCAGCTCCGAACATGCGAAGCTCAGCCTCGCATCGAAGTTCGGCGCCGATCCGCGCGACGTCAGCACGCTGTTGATGGCCGCACGCCAGGCCGCCGATGCGCTCGGCATCTGCTTTCACGTCGGCAGCCAGGCGATGACGCCTGCCGCCTACGCCGAAGCGATGGAGCGCGTCCGCCAGGCGATCATCGAGGCCGCGGTCACCGTCGACATCGTCGACGTCGGTGGTGGCTTCCCGTCGTCCTACCCGGGCATGGAGCCACCGCCGCTCGAGACCTATTTTTCGGTCATCCACTCGGCTTTCGAAGCCCTTCCGATCAGCTATTCGGCTGAGCTGTGGTGCGAGCCGGGCCGGGCCCTGTGCGCCGAATATGCGAGCGTCCTCGTGCGCGTGGAAAAGCGCCGTGGCGACGAGCTCTACATCAACGACGGCGCCTATGGCGCGTTGTTCGATGCCGCGCACATCGGCTGGCGCTATCCGGTGCGTCTTCTCCGCGAGCCGGAGTCGCACGTTCGCCCGGCGAAGTTTAGCTTCTACGGCCCGACCTGTGACGATCTCGACCGGATGGCCGGACCGTTCGAGCTGCCCGCTGACGTCAACGCCGGCGATTATATCGAGATCGGCATGCTCGGCGCTTACGGTTGCGCGATGCGCACCCAGTTCAACGGCTTCGGCGTGACCGAATCCGCGATCGTTGACGACGAGCCGATGGCGAGCCTCTACGGCATCAGCGCACCGGCGCAGTCGAACGTCGTGACGCTCTAATCCAATTCTCCCCTTCCGCTCAGGTGGGAGGGGAGCTAACCGCGACGCGGTTTTTGGGGTGAGGCTGTCCCCCGCACGTGAACGACATGCCGTTTCACTAGGCCGCCCTCTGGGCGGCGCCACTGGAGCATGACATGGAAACGGATACGCTGAACAAGGTTCAGGAGGCCGAGCGCATCAACGACACGCGCAAGGCCGAGCTTCTCGCCACCCCGATCGAGCACATCGACATCACCAAGTTCGATGCGCGCCCGATCATCGATTCGATGGGCAAGATGAGCTTCACCAGCCGCGACCTGTCGCGCGCGACCGGCATCTACAACCAGATGCTCGAGGACAAGGACTGCTCGATCATCCTGGTGATCGCTGGCTCGACCTCGGCCGGCGGCTGCATGGACCTGTATGCAGAGCTCGTGAAGTCGAACATGGTCGACGCGATCGTCGCCACCGGCGCCTCGATCGTCGACATGGATTTCTTCGAAGCGCTTGGCCACAAGCACTACCAAGCCAATGAAATTCCTGACGATGATACGCTGCGCTCGCTCTACATCGACCGCATCTACGACACCTATATCGACGAGCAGCAGTTGCAGGATTGCGACTTCACGATCGGCAAGATCGCCGACAGCCTAGAGCCCAAGGCCTACAGCAGCCGTGCCTTCATCCGCGAGATGGGCAAGTGGCTGAGCGAGGGTAACGCCAAGAAGCAGGGCAGCCTCGTCCAGCTCGCCTATGAGCATGACGTGCCGATCTTCTGCCCGGCGTTCGTCGACAGCTCGGCAGGCTTCGGCCTCGTGAAGCACCAGGTTGATGCGATGAAGCGCGGCGGCCACTACATGGTGCTCGACGCGATCGCCGACTTCCGCGAGCTAACCGACATCAAGATCAAGGCCGGCACCACGGGCCTGTTGATGATCGGCGGCGGCGTGCCGAAGAACTTCACGCAGGACACGGTCGTCTGCGCTGAAATTCTCGGCCATCACGACGTCGAGGTTCACAAATATGCCGTGCAGATCACCGTCGCCGACGTACGCGACGGCGCCTGCTCCTCGTCGACGCTTCAGGAAGCCGCGAGTTGGGGCAAGGTGTCGACCGCGATGGAGCAGATGGTGTTCGCCGAGGCGACTTCGGTACTCCCGCTGCTTGCCAGCGACGCCTGGCACCGCGGAGCATGGCGCAACCGCGAGAAGCGGCGTTTCGCCAAGCTTTTCGACTAAGCTTTGGTCGGGGGTCGATTGCCAAGCGTAACGAACTGAAGCACCCTCCCCTTGGACATGTCCAGGGGGAGGGTTTTCATGGAATACAGCCCGATACTTGCGCCGGTCGTGGCGCTGGTCGCGTGGTCGCTGATCATGCTGCTGTGGCTGGCGATTGCCCGTCGCCGTGCGTTCGCGCAGATGGGGATCAGCTGGGGCACCATTCCACGCGGCGCACGCGGCGCCAGCCTCGACGGCAAGGCGCCTGACGAGACGCAGTGGCCAGCGCACAATTACATGCACCTGATGGAACAGCCGACCCTGTTCTACGCCATCGCGATCACGCTGGCGCTGATGGGAATGGGCTATGGCATCAACCTGTGGCTGGCGTGGGGCTACGTCGGCCTTCGGATCGTGCACAGCATCATTCAGTCGACCATCAACATCGTGCCCATCCGCTTCGCGATCTTCGCGCTTGCGACTCTGTGCCTGCTCGGCATGACCCTACACGCCGGCCTCCGCGTGCTTCACGATTGCGGGATTATCGGCTGAACGCTGCGGCCAGTTCGACATGGGTCGACCAGCGAAACTGGCCGACTGGCTTCACCCAGTCGAGCTTGTAGCCGCCGTCGACCAAGATGCGCGCGTCGCGTGAGAAGGTCGCGGGATTGCAGCTGACGTAAGCGATCCTGCTGACTCTCGAAGCGGCAAGCGCGGCAATCTGCTCCTCTGCGCCCGCGCGCGGCGGATCGAGGATCACAGCGTCGAAGGACGAAAGCTCCTTTGTATCGAGGGGCCGTCGGTAAAGGTCGCGATGCTCAAGCGCCATCGTCGGCGCGGCCCGCTTGAGCGCGGCCGCAGCGTCGCGCGACGCCTCCGCCGCATATCGGGCCCCTACCGCCAGCGCGAACGTGCCGAGACCCGAGAACAGGTCCGCCGTGCGTGCTCCTGCGCACACTTGCGCAACGCTGTCTACGAGTGCTCGCTCACCGTCCTCGGTCGCCTGCAGGAAGCCGCCGGATGGGAATGCTACGGCGGTCCCCGAAAGCGTGACAGTCGCCGCATCCGGTTCGAACATGGTCTCCGGGCCGAGGCCTCTGTCGATCGCCAGCCTCGCGATCGCGTTCGCACCCGCGAATTCGTTCAACGCTTCGATGGCGTCGAGGCCGTCCGGATCCACGCCCTTGAGCAGCAAGTCCGCGCCTTGATCGACCAAGGTCATGTGCACCTCAGCAGTGCGCCTCGCCGGAAGCAAGGTGGCGAGCAGCGCCCGCAGCGGCGCGATCAGGGTGAACAGCTCGGGCCTGAGGATATGGCATTCGCGCATATCGACGATCTGGTGCGATTTCGCGGCGTTAAAGCCGATAACGGCGCCCTTCCCCTCCTTCAACGCCCGCAGCGTTGCGCGGCGGCGGCTTCTGGGCGGAGAAAGATGTGGCTCGCGGATTTCAGCGGCCAGCTCGTGCTGCGCAAGCGCAGTTTCGACGCGCGAGACCAAATATCCGCGATAGGCCTCGTCATCCGCGTGCTGAAGTTGGCAACCGCCGCACTCGTGGAAATGGCGGCACGGCGGCTCCTGGTGATGCGGTCCAGGCGCCAACGCGCCATCTTCGAGCAGGGCGTCTCCAGGCACGCCAAAGGCGACGTGGCGGCCGCTATCAGTAACGCCGTCTCCCCGCGCGGCGATGCGGACGATCAGCTCGTTCACAAATCGGCGATCGCGGCGGGAATGGCCTCGGCGAGGTCGTCTGCAATCATTCCCGGCCCAGCCAGCTCCGCAGCCCGGCCATGCAGCCATACGCCGGCGCTGGCCGCCTCGAACGCCGGCATGCCGCGAGCCCTTAGCGCAGCAATCATTCCAGACAGAACGTCGCCAGTTCCCGCGGTCGCAAGCCACGCCGGCGCTGGTGGAGCGAAGCCGAGGCGGCCGTCGGGCGACGCGACGAGCGTGTCAGGACCTTTAAAGACGACGACCGCGCCGCTGCGGTGTGCAGCCTTAAGCGCTCGCTCAGGCTTTGTGCCTCCAATGTCGCCGAAGAGGCGTTTGAACTCGCCCTCATGCGGCGTGATGATGGCATCCTGTCCCTTTAGTCGTTCGGGGTCGCCGAGATACGTGATGCCGTCCGCATCGATCACCTTCGGCGCATGTGACGTTAGCGCCAGCGTCAGCACCTGCGGAATGTCGCCGAGACCAGGTCCGACGAGCAGGCATCCAATACGCTCGTCATTCACTTCGGCCGTGTCGATTTGGACGATCGCAGACGGCAGACCGTCAATGGGCCGCGACGTGCTTACCCGGACGTATCCCGCACCACTATGCGCAGCCGCCTTTGCGGCAAGCGCGATTGCGCCCGGCATCTTGCCGGCAAGGGCGTGCACGAGCCCGCGCGAATATTTGTGACCGCCGGGCTCGAGCACCGGAAACCTGGGAGCAGCTATCTCGTGCCAGTCCGACGACCCGTCGATTCCGATGTCGGCGAGCACAACACGTCCGCAGCGATGCATCGCGGGGTAGAGCCGGTGCGCTGGCTTCAAGGCGCCGAACGTTACCGTCAAATCGAACTGCGGGACGTCGCTCAAACATGCGCCACTGTCGCTCGCAGCGCCACTCGGGACGTCGCAAGCCACCCTTATCATTGCTTCATCGAAAAGACGGAGAAGCCTTTGATTTATCGTCGTGTCGAGCCCACGCTTCAGCCCAGTCCCAAACAGCGCCACGATCAGTAGAGGTGCGGACTTGGTCTCGTCCGACAATGCCTCCACATCGCCCGCCCACTCGCTTCGCGCCCATTTCGCGGCATTGCTCTGTGAATCCTCGAGTGCTGCCACTCTCACCTGCACGCCGCGGGCAGCAAGATGTCGCGCGGAGACATAGCCATCGCCGCCATTATTCCCGGGGCCGCAGAGGATCAGCGTCGGCAACGGCCCTGCAAAGCGAAAAGCAGCCTCCGCGAGCGCTGCTCCCGCCCGCTCCATCAATTGCTCGACGCTCGTGCCGCCGTCGATCGCCGCTTGTTCAGCCGCGCGCATTCGTTCGGCGGTGAGGAGTGGGCGTGCACGGCTCATTGCGGCGCGCGTCTAGCGCAAGAAGGTCGCCAGGCGCCACCATTCACGCGGGACCCTGTCCCCCGCCTGATCGCGGTTCTCCTCCGTATCGAACAGCGCGAAGCAGGTCGCGCCCGATCCCGACATCTGGACGAAGGACGACCCGGGCTGAGCGGCGAGCCACGCGAGCAAGGTCTCGATCTGCGGAACCTGCGCGATGGCCGGAGCTTGCAGGTCGTTACGGCCGCTCCGCCAGTCCTGAAGAACTCCCCGGTCGATGCCGTCCCAGGCGTCGAACACGCTGGCTGTAGAAAGCGCCACGCGCGGGTTCACCAGCAGCACTGGCGAGCCGGACACATCGCCTAGATCAACGAGCTGCAATTGATCGCCGGCACCCTCGCCACGCGCTGCCATGCTCAGCAGGCAGGCAGGCACGTCGCCGCCAAGGCCGGGCGCAACCGCTTGAGCATGCGCCGGGTCAATTCCCCACACTGACGTCAACAGCCGGAGCGCCGCCCCCGCATCCGCCGAGCCCCCGCCGATCCCGGAAGCCACCGGGAGACGTTTTTCCAGCCTGATCGCCGCGCCGCCGCGCACGCCCGCCCGCTCGGCGAGCGCTCTCGCCGCTCGAAGTACCAGATTGTCATCGGCATTTCCGAGATCCGCCGCGAATGGCCCCGTCACTTCCAGTGTCAGGCCCCGTGCAGGCTCCGCGTTTAACCGATCGCCATCCGTGCAGAAGGCAAAGACAGTTTCGATCGCATGACGCCCGTCGGGCATCCTGTGCCTGACGTGAAGTGCAAGGTTGAGCTTGGCGGGCGCGATTTCCCGGGCGGCTTGGGTCAAGGCGCGGCGTTGGATGAGGACAGGCCGTTGAGGAGCTTCGCTTTGACGCGGCCGGCGACGTCGTCCTCGGCGGTTATCAGTGCCGCATTCCACGCGAACCGCGCCTCATATCGCCGGCCCGACTTAAAGAGAGCGTCGCCAAGATGTTCCTGAATCGCGGCCTGGTCCGGATCCTTCTCGGCCGCTTTTTGTAGCGTCGCGATCGCATCTTCCATCTTGCCGCGCTTGAACAGCGCCCAGCCGAGCGAATCCGTGATCGAGGCGTCATCGGGTGCCAGCGCGTTCGCCTTGCGGATCATCGCCTCGGCGGCGTCGAGGTCCTCGCCATGCTCGAGCTTGGAATAACCCATGAAGTTGAGCAGCAGCGGCTGCTCCGGCGCCAGGGCGAGGGCCTGCGTCAACGCCTGCTTGGTGTCCGGCCAACGGCCCGCCTCTTCAAAGCTGTTCGCCTGAAGCAGCAGCAGTGGCCAGGTCTGCGGCCTTAGCCCTTGCGCATTCGCTAGCGCGATCGCTCGAGCATATGCGTCGGCCGCCTCATTGTAGCGCTTCATCGACTGATAAACGTCGCCAAGGCGGGAGTAATCGCCCGACGTCGCGTTCGGCCGGTTGGCGGCCGCAGAAGCGATCGCAAAGGCGTCGTTGTACATCTTGTTTTCGCTGAAGACTCTGACCTGTGCATCCTGCACCTGCGATGTCAGGGGATCGTCGCGCGGGATCGATCGCAACAGCGCCAGGGCCTCGGCGGTACGGTTATCGCCTTCCAAGAGCAAAGCGAGCAGCGTGGTCGCACCGCTGTTCCTGGGATCGGCATATCGCGCGACCTGCACCAGTCCGATTGGCGGCGCCGACCGCTGCAACCGTGCCAAATCGGCTCCAAATGCCGTCAGCACCTCGCTCAGGGCCTCGGACGCATTGTCGATGCCCGCACCGCTTGTTTTCCCGGCAGCAATACGCTGCCGAGCCCCAGCGGCCTCCGAGCCCATGCCGTCGATCATCGCCAGCGCTCGCGCGCGATCGCCTGCAGCGAGGAAGCCGTCGGCAAAGGCCAGCCGCAGTCGAATCTCGCGCGCTCCGGCCGTCCCGATCGCCCGCCGCGCGCTCGGCTCGGCATCGGCGACCCGCTTGAACTTCAGAAGGATGAGCGCGCGCTGCTCAGGCTGTAGCGGGCTCAGCAACGTGTTGGCGGGAATCTGGTCGATCGCGGCGATCGCCCGGTCAGCATCGCCACGCTCGGCATAATCCCACGCCGTCAGCATAGGCGCGAGGAAGCTCAGATCAGCGTTCTCGCCGCTGCCCTTTAGCCAAGCCAATGCACGGTCGAGGCGATGCCGCTTCAATTCGTCTGAAGCCAGGAGAAGCCGAGCCTCCGTTGGCAGCTTCGTCGGCGGCAGCTTCGCAGCGAGACCGAGCGCGAGCTGCATCTGACCTGCGCCGATCGCCTCCGAGAGCGCCTTGCGGGCAATGTCGGCCGAGTCCGGCTGCGCATCTGCAAGCGCGGCGAAAAGCTCGGCAGAGCGTACATGATTGCCATTCATCGCCGCCGCGCGTGCTTCGACGTAAAGGCGCGCGGGATCGGTCGACACGATAGCGCTCGCCGGTGCGGGCGCCAGAGCGAGGGCGCCGAGTGCCACGGCACCCAGCCACTTACATGTTCGGATAATTGGGGCCTCCGCCGCCTTCGGGGGTGACCCAGTTGATGTTCTGGGTCGGGTCCTTGATGTCGCAAGTCTTGCAATGGACGCAATTCTGCGCGTTGATTTGCAGCCGGGGATCACCGCTCTCTGACTCCACGAATTCGTAGACGCCTGCCGGACAATAACGCTGTTCGGGCCCGGCATATACGGGCAGGTTGATGGCCGTCGGTATGTCCGCGTCCTTGAGCGTCAGATGAACCGGCTGGTCCTCTTCGTGATTGGTGTTCGAGATGAACACCGAAGAGAGGCGATCGAAGGTTAGCACGCCGTCCGGCTTCGGATAGTCGATGGGCGCGACGTAGCTCTTCTGCTTCAGCGTCGTGTTGTCGGCCTTGTGCTTGAGCGTCCACGGCACGCCGATCTTCAAATAGTTCAGCCACAGGTCGAGGCCGGCGTAGAGCGTTCCGATCACTCCGCCCCAGTGCGAGACCGCAGGCTGCGCGTTGCGGACGGTCTTTAGTTCCTTGACGATCCAGCTCTTGTGCAGCGCTGCCGGATAGGCCTCGAGCACGTCGCCAGACCGGTCGGAAGTTACCGCCGCAAAGGCTGCTTCCGCTGCAAGTATCGCCGATTTCATCGCGGTGTGCGTGCCCTTGATCCGGGGCACGTTCACGAAGCCGGCTGAGCAGCCGATCAGCGCACCGCCGGGGAACACCAGTTTCGGGATTGCCTGATAGCCTCCCTCATTGATGGCCCGGGCACCGTAGGAGACGCGGCGTCCGCCCTCGATCTCCGCCTTGATCGCCGGATGGGTTTTCCAGCGCTGCATTTCCTCGAACGGCGAGAGGTAAGGGTTCGAATAATCCAGAGCGACGACAAACCCGAGCGCAACTTGGTTGTTGTCCTGGTGGTAGAGGAAACCCCCGCCCCACGCGTCCGACAGCGGCCAGCCTTGGGTGTGTATCACTCGCCCGGGTTTGTGTTTCTCGGGAGGAATGTCCCACAATTCCTTGATTCCAAGACCGAATACTTGCGGGCCACTCTCCTTGCGAAGGTCGAACAGCTCCGTCAGCCTCTTGGTCAGGCTTCCGCGCGCGCCCTCGGCGAAGAGGGTGTAGCGGGCGTGCAGTTCCATGCCGGGCTGATAGTCGGCGCGATGGCTACCGTCGCGGGCTATCCCCATGTCGCCGGTCGCGACGCCCTTCACCGATCCGTCCTCGTTGAACAGAATTTCCGCGGCCGGGAAGCCGGGGAAAATCTCGACCCCCATTTCCTCCGCTTGCCCCGCCAGCCAGCGGCAGAAATTGCCGAGGCTCGCCGTGTAGGTTCCCTTGTTGTTCATGAAGGGCGGCATCAACCAGTGCGGGAAGGCGAATTTGCCGTTCTTCGACAACACCCAATGGTGGTTCTCGGTTACCGGCACGGTCAGCGGTGAGCCCTTGTCCTTCCAGTCAGGAATGAGCTCGTTCAGGGCGATCGGATCGATGACTGCGCCCGACAGGATATGCGCTCCGACTTCGCTGCCCTTTTCGAGGACGCAAACCGAAAGATCGCGCCCTGCCTCGGTGGCGAGCTGCTTGAGGCGAATGCCGGCCGTCAGCCCCGCTGGGCCTCCGCCGACGATCACCACGTCATACTGCATGGATTCGCGCTGGCTCATGGTCCTCTCGTCGCGGCGGGAACACTATTCGACTCGTCTGCCCTGCCAACTGATTGACCATGGCGTCAATGGCGGCGAAGATTGATGTAGTGGGCGGGGAAGTATCAGAAATCGGCTTTGCCGAGGCGCGCAGCGCATTGGCCTGGTGGCTCGAGGCCGGGGTCGACATCGCCGTGCAGGAAGAGCCGCGCGACTGGCTAAGGCCCGCGCCGCCACCCGCCAAGCCTTCTGCCAAAGAGCCCGCGCTCCAACCCAACATCGTCCAGCCGAGCCAGGAAACGCTCGCCGAGATTCAGGACTGGCTCGCCAGCAGCGTCCAGCTTCCGCTCGCCGGCCCCGGCGCCAAGCGTGTGCTTCCGCATGGGCCAGAACGGTCGCCAGTCATGCTGCTGAGCGATTCTCCGGCGCTTGAGGATGCGGCTGCAGGCCAGCCGATCGGCGGCGAGGCGTGGCAGCTCGCCCAACGGATGCTCGCGGCCATCGGGATTTCGGCCGACGACACCTACAGCGCCTCGATTTCCTGCTTCCACTCACCCGGCGCTCGGATGAGTCCCGCCGATCGCGAGGCATGCGCCGAGATCGCGCGGCACCACATCCGCCTCGCGCAGCCGCAGCGTCTGATTCTGTTTGGGGATGGCCCCTGCACGACCCTGCTCGGAAAGCGCCTCGTCGGAGCGCGCGGCCACATCCACAAGGTCGAAGGCGTTCGCACGGTTGCAACCTTTCATCCGCGCCATCTCATTAATCGGCCCTTAGACAAGTCTTTGGCATGGAAGGACTTATTGCTTCTGATGGAGGACGAGTCTTGAAGGCAGGAATGCTCGCGTTTGGAGCATTGATGTGGGCCGCGCCGGTGCTTGCGCAGGCCCAGGACCCGCTTGCGCCCATGCCGACCGGCACGGCGTCACCGCAGACTGGCCCGGCGAGTAACCCGGGTTACCCGGTGGCCGCCCCGCCCCTCCAACCTGTTCCAGTCGTCGTTGCTGCGCCGAAGGACTGGCGCGGAGTCTTCGACGCCATCGATAGCGGCAATTGGTCCGCGGCGCAGGCCGGCATTGCTACCCTGCCGCGGAGTATCCTGACGCCGCTGGCGAAGGCTGAACTCTATACGGCCAAAGGCTCGCCAGTTGTCGACCTCGGCTCGCTGGTGTCGCTTATCGCCGAAGCACCGGAGCTGCCCCAGGCCGACCAGCTCGCGCTGATGGCCTACAAGCGAGGCGCGACGACACCGCTGCTCGTCATCCCCGAGCGCGCAACAATGAACCTCGGCGCAGCACCGGTTCGCTATAGAACTCGTCCGGTGCAAGGCGAGCCTGTCGCCGACCAACTCCGCGCCCTCCTCGATCCGCTGATCAAGGCCGATGACGCGGCAGGGGCCGAGGCGCAGATGCTGATTTATGGCTCGCAGCTCTCGGTCGAGGCGCGCGCAGAAGCCGGGCAGCGCATCGCCTTCGTCTATTACGTCCTCGGCCTCGATGCCGATGCCCGCCGCGTCGCTGACACCTGGCGGCAGGGCGCGACCAGCGAGTGGTCGGCCCAGGCCGCGTGGGTATCTGGGCTCGCCTCCTGGCGCCTCGGCGATTGCGAATCCGCTTCTCGCGCCTTCCAGCAAACCGCGGCCTATGCTCAGCAGCGGGAGCTTCGTGCCGGCGCGCTCTATTGGGGCGCACGCGCAGAGCAGGCCTGCAACCGTCCGCGCGGCGTTGAACCACTGTTGAAAGCCGCCGCCCAATCTCCCGAAAGCTTTTACGGCCTCGTTGCCCGCCAAACTCTGGGCATGGACACCAAGCTGCCGAGCGATCCCCTTCTGGGTTTCGACCCCCCGATCGAACAATTGCCAAACGTACAACGGGCGGTGGAACTCGTCAGCATCGGCGAACCGTCGCTGGCCGAAGAACTCTTGCGCCATCAGGCGAAGATCGGCCTTCCGACCGAACATCACGCCCTGATCCAGCTGGCGAAAAAGCTCGACCTTCCCGCCGCGCAGCTATGGCTGGCGAACAACGGCCAGCCGGGCGCTCGCTCCGACGCGACAGACCGCTATCCCAATCCGCGCTGGAGCCCGGCCAACGGCTGGCGCGTGGACCCAGCGCTGGCGTTCGGTCACGTCGTGCAGGAATCATCCTTCCGCCGCACGGCTGTCAGCCCGGCCGGCGCGGTCGGCCTGATGCAGGTTCGGCCCGGCACTGCCGGCGACACGGCGCGCGCCCGCGGCACGGCGCTCGGCAACCTGTCCGACCCGGCGACGAACCTCGAATATGGCCAAACCTTCATCGAATTGATGCGTAGCTCAACGGCGACCGCCGGGCAGCTGCCGCGAGTCATCGCATCCTACAACGCTGGCCCACTCCCTGTAGGCCGCTGGGCATCGATCAACGACAAGGGCGACCCGCTGCTTTGGATCGAAAGCATCCCTTATTGGGAAACGCGCTACTACGTCCCCGCCGTCCTTCGGAACATGTGGGTCTACCAAGGCCTGAACAATGAGGACACGTCGACGCTGAAGGCCATTGCCGAACATCGTTGGCCGAGCTTCCCGACCAGCATGACAAGGCTCGCTCACTAGCTAAGTGTTCTTGTTATGTTCTTGGCGTGAGCGTAAGCTGCGCTCATGCCGGTCGAGTCGAGACAAGGGCGCGGAGCGACCCGTAATCCCACCCCCACGCGCTTCAATCTTCAGGAGCGGAGCGTCGAGGGCGAATGGCTCGATCAGGTCGAGGCACTGGACGGCGTTCCGAAACGCAGGACGACCGTCACCATCGAGCATCCGCGCTCGATCCTGACACGCAACAATTCGCCGGACATCGGCTTCGACCGCTCGGTCAACGCGTATCGCGGGTGCGAGCATGGCTGCATCTATTGTTTCGCGCGGCCGACCCACGCCTATCACGACCTGTCGCCGGGCGTGGATTTCGAATCCCGGCTCTTCGCCAAGCCTAATGCCGCGCAGCTGCTCCACGCTGCACTGTCCCGCCCGGGCTACGAGTGCAAACCGATCGCGATGGGGACGAATACCGACCCCTATCAGCCAATCGAGGAGCGCTGGCGCATCACGCGTTCGCTGGTCGAGCTTCTGGTCGAAACCCGCCATCCCTTCACAATCACCACCAAGTCGGACCGTGTGCTGCGCGACATCGACTTGCTCAAGCAGGCAGCCGACCTGCGGCTTGCCTCCGTGGCGCTGTCGGTGACGTCACTCGACGCGAAAATCGCGCGCACGCTGGAACCGCGCGCGCCGCAACCCCGCAAGCGCCTCGCGGCGATTAAGCAGCTCAATGAGGCCGGCATACCCTGCTACGTCGCCATCGCGCCGGTGGTGCCGCAGATCACCGATCATGAGCTCGAACATATCGTCGAGGCCGCGGTCGAAGCCGGCGCGGCGGGCGGGTTCTATCTTCCGGTTCGACTGCCACACGAGGTGGCGCCGCTATTCCGCGCCTGGCTCGACGAGCATTTCCCCGATCGAGCGGGCAAGGTGATGGCAACGATCCACTCCCTTCGCGGCGGACGCGACAACGACCCCGATTTCTTCAGCCGGATGCGGGGCCAGGGACCGTGGGCCGACCTCATCCGCACCAGGTTCGACATCGCCTGCAAGCGGTTCGGCCTCGTGCACGCCAAGTTCCCGCTGCGCACCGACCTGTTCCAGCCGCCGGAAGGCGCGCAGATGCGACTACTTTAATCGACCAGCGCGTGAATTTAATCGATGCGCAGCCGTGACTTCGCATTCGTCCTTGCTTAGGCGCCGAATGATGAAATCACGCCTAATCGCCGCCTTCCTGATTGCGGCCGCCGCCCCAGCTCTCGCCCAACAGCCGCCTGCGCCGATGCCGGTTGTCCCCGCCCAGATTGCTGCGCTCCGCGACGCGGCGCTTCAGGACAATTTTGCCTGGGACATCACGGAAGGACTCACGACGGAAGTCGGTCCACGCCTCGATGGCACGCCCGCCGAAGCCCGGGCGCGCGAATGGGCGGTCGCCAAGCTTCGCGCACTGGGCTTTTCCAATGTCCGCGTCGAGAATTTCACCATCACCAACTGGACGCGCGGCGCCGAAGATGCGGAGATCCTCGCTCCCTTCCCGCAGCGGCTCGTCGTCGCCGCGCTCGGCAACAGCGCCTCGACCGGCCCGTCGGGCATCACAGGTGAAGTCGTCGGCTTCGACACGCTTGGCGACCTGCAGGCAGCGCCTGACTCCGCCGTTCGCGGCAAGATCGTCTTCGTAAGCCATGCCATGCCGCGCACGCAGGACGGCTCCGGCTACGGCTATTTTGGCGGCCCGCGGCGTCAGGGCCCTACCGTCGCCAGTCAGAAGGGGGCGCTGGCGATCGTCATCCGCTCGATCGGTACCGATTACCACCGCAACCCGCACGCCGGCGTTCAGACCTTCGGTACTGGCGTCAAGCCGATCCCTGCCGGCGCGCTCAGCCTGCCGGACGCAGAGCAGCTTCAGCGCATTCTGAAGCGCCGCAAGCCGGTCACCATGCATCTGACCTTGGTTTCGCAGAGCGGTCCAGCGCCATCGGGCAACGTGATCGCAGAACTCCCGGGCCGCGACCCCAAGCTTCCGCCGATCCTGGTCGGCGGTCACCTCGACAGCTGGGACCTCGGCACCGGCGCTATCGACGATGCGTCAGGCATCGCAATCGCGACTGCAGCGGCTAAGCGGATCATGGACGCGGGCCGTCCACTGCGCACAATCCGCGTCGTTTGGTTCGGATCGGAGGAGATGGGGCTGTTCGGCGGCCTCGACTATCAGAAACGCCACGGGTCGGAACCGCACTACGCCATGGCCGAAAGCGATTTCGGCGCAGGCAAGATTTGGAAGGTCAACACGAAGCTCGGCAAGGATCGCGATGCCGAAGCCCGCCTTCTTCAGGCAGCGCTGGCGCCGCTTGGCATCGTCCCGGGCAAGATGGACGACGCGGATGGCTCCGACATCGGCCCAATGATCGAGGCGGGCGCGCCCGGCGTAGGTCTCAGCCAGGACGGGACATACTACTTCGACCTTCACCACACACCGGACGACACGCTGGACAAGATCGACCTTGGTGACCTTCGCCAGAATGTCGCGGCATGGACAGCGATGCTCGCCGTGCTATCGGGCGGAATCGAACCGGAGCCGAAACGCAAGTTGCGGCGTTGAGGCCTCCAAACAATGGAGGAAACCATGCGCATCGCACTCGCCATCCCGCTTCTTCTTCTGGGCGCCTGCAACGTCAGCAAGGAAGGCAATTCGGTAACCGTTCAATACGACCAGAACACGGCGGAAAACACCGCCGCCGCTGTCGGCAACACGGCGCAGAATATCGCGGCCGACATTGGCAACGATGTTCAAAAGACTGGCGACAAGATCGAAAACAAAGTCGGCAACACTGACATCAGCGTGAACGTCAACCACGACGAGAAGACCGACAACAAGGTCGAGAACAAGCATTAACCCGACGCTTCATCCGGCCACCGCTCTCAAAAGGCGGTGGTCGGGGAGACAGGATTCGAACCTGCGACCCTCTGCTCCCAAAGCAGATGCGCTACCAGACTGCGCCACTCCCCGATAACCTCCCCGATCCAAGCGCCGCTCGGATCGAAGCCCTGGTGGGCCCGGAGGGATTCGAACCCCCAACCTAGCCGTTATGAGCGGCCGGCTCTACCGTTGAGCTACAGGCCCTCCCCGGCGTCGGATTCGATAGCGGCGCGATAGCGCCAAGTCACGCACGCGGAAAGGACAGAGTGAGGCCTGCGCGTGTCGGTGCCAGGTCGCCGCCCGCAATCCGTGCGAGGCCGCGGACCAGGCGCAGCGAAAATCCAGCAAGAAGCCCTGGTTTCTCAGGCCCCTCGCTCGCCGCCGCGTCGAACAATTGCGCGTCCGGAATGCTTCGCAGCGCCTGCGGACGTGAGACTGAAATCCGGCACTGCTCATTGTTCTGCTCGAGCGAAATTTTCAGTCGTTCGCCGGCGTCGGCGCGCTCGATGACCGCACTGCCGAGCCGGATCAGCAGCCGCTCGGCGATTTCCGGCTCGACGGCCGCGATCACGGCAGAAGTGGTCGGCGTCAGGTTCAGCTCGACGCTGCGCTGCGCTGCCTCGGCGGAGAGCGTTTCGCCCACCCGCTCGGCAAGACGAAGCAAATCCACGCGCCGCTCACCGCCGCCGCCCGCAGAGTGAACTTTCGCGGCAAAATCCAAGTCATCGATTGCTCGTAGGAGCAGACGGGCCTCGCTGACGATATCGCCGGCGCGCTTGCGATAGCGATAGTCGGCCGGACCGAGATACTGCCCCTCGATGATCTCCGCGAAACCGATGATAGCCGTAAGCGGCGTCTTGATTTCATGCACCAGCTCGCGCAGCGAATCCGGGTCGGCGAGGATCTCGACTGCCGGTTCGCTTGGCTCCGGTCGCGCCGTCTCGCGCAGGGCGATCCCGCGATACCCGGCGAAGCGGCCATCGGTCGGGTCGAAGGCCGGCAACCCGCTGATCTTCCATTCGCCGGCGACCAGGCCGTCGCCGGACACCGTCATCTCCCCATCGCGAAAGGGCGCGCGCATCGCAAAGGCCCGGGTGACCTCATCATCGATGCGATCCTCGTCATCGTCCTGCACGCGGGCGATCGACCGGCCGATCAGGGCGCCACGCGGCGCGCCCTCGACCCAGGCGATGTCTCCGCTCGGCCCGCACTCCCAGCGAAAGAGCGATGGCGCCTCGACCGGCAATGGCGCGAGAGAAGCGGTACGTGAGGCCGACCGAGCACGCCGCCGGCGTTCGATCCTGGCGACAACGTCGTGCAGTGACGGCGTGGGCGTCGGGGTTGGCGTGGTGGCCGGGGCAGGAACCGGAGCCTCAGGAGATTCGACAAAAGGTTCCGGGGCCGGTTCACGCTCAGCGGGCGCCGCAACCGCCGGTACTTCCGGATGAAGCGCCTCGACGAAACGCCTGGTTTCCTCGTCGGCATGGCTCAGGACCGCCTGCCACTGCGCTCGTTCCAGCGTGGCCGCCGCGAGCACTGGCGCCGAAACTGTCAGACCATCCGAGACGAAATATTCGAGCAGCCCGACCGGCAGCGGCCGTGCAGCGACTGCACGGGCGGCCGCGGCCCGCAATTCCTCGTCGATATTCGGTGCTTCGGTGCGGATCACCTCCAGCGCGTGATCGACCACGGGGCTCGCACTCGCCGGCCCCGCGCGGGCGACGAGATCGACCAGCTGTCGCCAACGCACCGCCGCGTCGTGGCGGTCGCCGGCCGGCTGGCTCAATACGGTCAGGAGACGATCGTCGAAACGCACCTAATCCAACATCCTCACGAGCCTATCTGCTAGGCTCTACGCGAGCGTTCAATTCCCGCTAACAAGGTGTTGGTAAACCATCCCGAAACGGGACGGTTCACACAAGAGGCCAAATCGCAAAAAGAAAGGGCGCCGGACCCGCGCCCGACGCCCCCGAAACTTACCCGGGGAAAGTTTTAGCCCCGCTGAGCGTAGAGTAGCCAATATTTTGCAATCGTCGCTTGCGTACCGCCGACCTTGTTGAAGGCCGCGGTGGCGCCGGCCTTGTCACCGGCGCGCGCAAGCGCTTCGCCCTGCCGAAGGTTCGCGACATTCGCGTCCGCACCAGCCGCCGCCGCTCTGCCATAAAGTTCGGCGGCCTTCTGGTAATTGCCTGCGCCGTAATAAGCGTCGGCAACGCGCATGTAGGCGTTCGGGACCTTTGCGCCGGCTTCGCGAGAAGAAAGTTCCGCCGCTGTCGGCGCCGTCTTGCCCCTCAAGGCATTCTGCAGATCCTGAATAACCGGATCGCTCGCCTTGATCCGGCCAGAGGAAATGCCCTCGGCGAGAACGGCCTTGGCTTCGCCATAGTTCATCGAATTGATCGTCTCGGACGCGTAGACATTATAGTCCCCGCTGCCCCGCATCGAACCCGTCGCGCTGGCAAGCCGCATGATGTCCAGCGCAAGCGAGGAGTCCGGGTTGCCAATGTTGCGATAGATCGCCAGCGCGTCGTGCCAGCTGTCCGGCGTCGGATAAGCAGCGACCCACTGGCGGCTTAGCTCGAGTGCCTGAGGCGAGCGTGCGCCGTAAGCGACGCCAACCGCCTGCTTGTAAAGCTCTTCCGGCGCTTTCTGACCAGTCGCAGCGCCCTGCTGAATGGCCTTCAGCAGCGTCGCTGAAGCGGCTTCCTTATTACCCGATGCATTCTGCGCGAGACCAAGGAACTTCACCGCTTCCGCATTGCTGGGATCGATCGTGGTCGCCTTCTGGAAAAGGCTCGCGGCTTCCGCGTACTTCTTGTCGTTGTAAGCCGCGACGCCGAGCTGTGTGTAGATTCCCGAGACCGTCGACGCCGGAGCAAAGCCCGAGGCAGCAATCTCGTCAGCCCCCTGCAGCATCCCCGCGGGATCCTTCGCCGCCTGCGCGGCCTCGAGCTGGAGTGCGCCGACAGCAAAATGATCGTCTTTGGTCTGTGCGACGGCTTTTGCGGCAGCAAGCTTGGCCGGAATGGAAGCCGTGTCGTGGGCCTTCACGGCCTTCTGCAGCTCGATGATCGCCTTGCCTGCCTTGTTGGATAGGGTCGGAGTCTTAGCATCCGACTTCGGCGCCGCCGAAGGTTGGGTCGGGCCCGTGGGCTGCGGAGCCGACGTCGGCGTGTTGTATTGCGCTGCGGCCGGTGCGGCCACCAGGCCGGCCACGAGCACGATCGCGCTGCTACTAATGAGTTTCATGACTTAGTTCCTCCTGATACCGGCTTGAGGTCGCCGGCTTAAATAACGCCGAGGCCGATTAGACCCGTCTCATATCGAGTCCAAGCCAGATGTGGCAAAGCGACTGAACGCTCTTTGAACCGGCTGTTTCAGAAGGGAAATTCGCGCTCACGAAATAGCCTTCCGAGATAGTCTTCTCACGCGTGCGCGTACGCGCGCGGGGTGGCAATCGCCTGACCGATGGACTAGGTAGGGATCGGGAGGGCGGCAACAGCGTGCACCCCCCGCGTGTACCCTTAAGATACAGGACCTTTTCTTGGCCACTCAGCCGCCGGTCGACGACCGCAAAGACGACAACACCCCACCCTCCGGCGGAGACCGCGACATCGCGCCGATCTCCATCGTCGAGGAGATGAAGACCAGCTACCTCGATTACGCGATGAGCGTGATCGTCAGCCGCGCGCTGCCAGACGTGCGCGACGGCCTGAAGCCGGTCCATCGCCGCATCCTCTACGCCTGCCAGGAAGCCGGCTACGTCGCCGGGCGCCCGTACCGCAAGTCAAGCCGCATCGTCGGTGACGTCATGGGTAAGTATCACCCCCACGGCGACAGCGCGATCTACGACGCCCTTGCGCGCATGACGCAGGACTGGTCGATGCGGGTCCCGCTCATCGACGGCCAGGGCAATTTCGGCTCGATGGACCCGGATCCGCCCGCGGCCATGCGTTACACTGAAGCGCGGCTGGCCAAGGTCGCCAACTTCCTGCTCGGCGACATCGACCGCGACACGGTCGACTTCACGCCCAATTATGACGCGTCGGAGCGCGAGCCCCAGGTTCTCCCTGCCCGATTCCCGAACCTGCTTGTCAATGGTGCCGGCGGCATCGCGGTCGGCATGGCCACCAACATCCCGCCCCATAACCTCGGCGAGGTGCTTGCTGCTTGCCGCGCCTACATGGACGATCCAGCGGTCACGTCCGAAGACCTGATGGTACATGTGAAGGGCCCCGACTTCCCGACCGGTGGCTTGATCCTCGGCCAGGCAGGCATTCGCGGCGCGTACACCGCGGGCCGCGGGTCGATCATGGTCCGCTCGCGGCACCACGTCGAGGAAAGCCGCGGCGACCGTCGCTCCATCGTCCTCACGGAAATTCCTTACCAGGTCGGCAAGAACGGCCTTGTCGAGAAGATCGCCGAAGCTGCCAAGGACAAGCGCATCGAGGGTGTCTCCGACATTCGCGACGAATCCAATCGCGAAGGCGTGCGGATCGTCATCGATCTGAAGCGCGATGCCACGCCCGATGTAGTTCTCAACCAGCTGTGGCGGCACACGCCGGCGCAATCGAGTTTCCCCGCGAACATGCTCGCCATTCGTGGCGGCAAGCCGGAAACGCTGACGCTTCGCGACTTCATCGAAGCCTTCATCCGCTTCCGCGAGGAAGTGATTACCCGCCGGGCGAAGTTCGAGCTTCTGAAGGCTCGCGAGCGCGCGCACATCTTGCTCGGCCTAGTCGTCGCCGTCACCAACCTCGACGAGGTCGTGAAGCTGATCCGCAGCTCTGCCTCGCCCGCGATTGCCCGTGAAAAGCTCCTCGACCGCGCGTGGCCGATGGAGGAGATCCGCTCCTACATTGCGCTCGTCGAGGCGGTCGAACCGCTGACTGCCGACAAAGAATACCGTCTGTCGGAAGCGCAGGTCCGCGCCATTCTCGAGCTTCGCCTCCATCGCCTTACCGCCCTCGGCCGCGACGAAATCGGAAATGAGCTTGAAGGTCTCGCCAAGAACATCGGCGAACTGCTTGAAATCCTTGCGAACCGCGTGCGCCTTTACGAAGTGATGCGCGAAGAGTTCGACGAGGTGGAAGCCGAATTCGCCACCCCGCGAGTCTCGGAACTCGCGCCCGCTGCCGACGGCATCGAGGACGAAGATCTGATCGAGCGCGAGGACATGGTGATCACGGTCACCATGGGCGGGTACATCAAGCGCACGCCGCTGGCCCTGTTCCGTGAGCAGAAACGTGGCGGCAAGGGCCGCGCCGGCATGGCGACGAAGGACGAGGACGCGGTCACCAACCTGTTCGTTACCTCGACGCACAATCCGGTGCTGTTCTTCTCCAACCTCGGCCGCGTCTACCGCATGAAGGTGTGGCGGCTTCCGGAAGGCGGGCCGAACACCAAGGGTCGGCCAATGGTCAATCTCCTGCCGCTGGCCAATGGCGAGACGATCTCGACTGTCCTGCCCTTGCCGGAGGATGAGACGGAATGGGGCGGTCTGCACATCATGTTCGCCACGGCGCACGGAACCGTCCGCCGCAACAGCATGGCCGCCTTCACCAACATCCCGACCGCCGGCAAGATCGCGATGCGCTTCGGCACCGGTGCGGTCGAAGGCGCCGAGACCGACGATAGCGACGAGCAGGCCGATCCGACCGATCGCCTTATCGGCGTTTCGCTCCTCACCGAGGAAGACGACGTCCTGCTTGCGACCCGTCACGGCAAGGCGATCCGCTTCCAGGCCACCGATGTCCGCGAATTCCAGTCGCGCACATCGACCGGTGTCCGAGGTGTTCGCCTGCTTGAGGGCGACGAGGTTATCTCCATGTCGATCCTCCACCGCGTCGGAACCAACCAGGAAGAGCGCGAGGCCTATCTCCGCTTCGCCCCGTGGAAGGGTGAGAAAGAGGGCGAATGCACGCTCTCGCCGGAGCGCATTGCTGAGCTTGCCGAAAAGGAGCAGTTCATTCTCACCATCACCGAGAATGGCTACGGCAAGCGTTCATCGGCCTACGAATACCGCCGCACCAACCGCGGTGGGCAAGGCATCACCAACATCGACACGTCCGAGCGCAATGGCTGCGTCGTCGCCAGCTTCCCGGCCCAGCAGGGCGAGCAGCTCATGCTGGTCACCGACCAGGGCAAGATGATCCGTACGACCGTCGGCAGCATCCGCATCGCGGGGCGCAACACGATGGGCGTCACCATCTTCAAGGTCGCCAATAACGAGCATGTCGTGAGCGTCGCGAAGATCGACGAAAGCGACGAGGAAGAGATCGAAATCGAAGGCGGCGAGGAGCATTCGCCGGTCGACGATGCGGTCGTTGGTGAAAGCGAGCTTGAGAAGCCCGCCGATCCGGCGCAGGAGTAAGACGCCCCGGCGGCCTCTTGCTGCGACGAACAGCTGAAACCGGGCGGGGCCGGGTCGCGTTCTCCTGACATTGTCAAAGGAGTTATCGTCTATGCCCCTTCCCAACAACGCGCTGGTCCTCGTCGCCGACGGAACCAAGGTTCTGTTCCTCCGCAATCACGGTGACGAAAACCAGATCGACCTGCGCACGGAAGCGCACGACCAGCGTGAGGATCGGAAGGACCGCGAAATCAAGACCGACGCGCCGGGTTCGACTCAGCAGAGCTTCGGCTACGGCCGTTCGACCTATGAAGAGCCCGACTTCAAACAGCAGGAAGAGGACCGCTGGATCAAGGATGCGGCTGACGAGCTGAAAGCGCGCGTGCTGCGCAACGATTTCGACGCCCTCGCCATCGTCGCACCGCCCAAGGCGCTCGGCGTTCTCAAGAAGAAGCTCCACAAGGAAGTGGAAAAAAGGGTCGTCTGCACGGTGAACAAGGAAATGAGCGGCCGCACGATCCCCGACATCGAAGCGCTGCTCAACGGCCACACCCGTCCGGAAGAACTGCCGATCGCCTGAAGCCCGCGACGCTCAGGCGTAGAGGTCCACGACCTCCGCGCCGTGAGCGACCGCGTTCAGCAATAGAGTGCGGTGGCAATGCGCCGGTTCCCGCTCGAAGCAAAGCAAGGCACTTGGCTTCTCCGCCGCGAGCGCGAGCATTTGTGCGGATTGTGCAATCGCCTCGGTAAGCTCGAGTTGGCCGGCATAAATCCGCTCGAGGTCGGCATGGCGCCCGGCGCGGGCTGCCGCTCGTCCTTCAGCCGGCGTCCCGAGCGCCTTGAGGTGGACATATTCGATCCCCGCCTCTTCCAGCGCGGCGCGCAGCGGCGACTTCGAAAATCCTGGGCGCCGCGACAGCGGCAGGGCGCGAACGTCAATCACCCTTTTCACCCCAGCATCCTGAAGCGCGGCGAGGAACTCCTCGACCGTTGTCCCTTCGTATCCGATGGTGAAGATCTTCATGCTTCAGCGTAGCAGACGGCCTCGATGTTCGCGCCGTCGGGGTCGTAAACGAAGGCCGCATAATAGTTGGGCCCATAGTTCGGCCGAGGGTCGGGTCTTCCATTGTCGCGACCGCCCGCCTTCATCGCCTGTTCGTAAAATTGATCGACCTGCTCAAGACGGTCAGCGCGAAAGGCGACATGCAGTCCGTCTCCGACTTTGCTCTTGTCGGCAATCCAGAAGATCTTTTCTCCAGGCACGCCGAAGCCAAGTGCCGTGCTTCCATTCTCCGTCTGCTCAGGCGTCGCTTCCATCTGCACCGACATCCCCAGCGGGCGGAGCGCGGCCTCGTAGAATTTGCGCGACCGGTCGATGTCGGAAACCGCAATACCCATATGGTCGATCATCTTGCGCTCCTTGCGTCGGGATATAGGGACAACGCCCCATGACGTTTGACGTTCACGTGATCGGCGGCGGCCTCGCGGGCTCCGAAGCTGCCTGGCAACTTGCCGAGGCGGGCCTGCGCGTTCGCCTCAGCGAAATGCGCGGCGGCGGCGACAGCACGCCGGCGCACGAGAGCGACCGGCTCGCCGAAATGGTCTGCTCGAACAGCTTCCGAAGCGACGATGCCGAGCACAACGCGGTTGGCCTCCTCCATCAGGAAATGCGCGATCTTGGCTCCCTGATCATGCGCTCGGCGGACGCCCATCGCGTGCCGGCTGGATCCGCGCTCGCCGTCGACCGCGATGCCTTCGCCGCCGAAGTCACAAGCGCCGTCGAACAGCATCCAAAGGTCGAGATCGTTCGCGAACGGGTCGACGCTCTACCCGATCATCCGACCATCATCGCCACCGGCCCTCTCACCGGATCGCGTCTGGCCGAGGCTATTGCCGCCGAGACCGGCGAAGGAGCCCTCGCCTTCTTCGACGCCATCGCGCCCATCGTGCACCGCGACAGCATCGACATGGACATCGCCTGGATGGCCGCGCGCTGGGACAAGGGAGGCAAGGATTACGTCAATTGCCCGATGGACCGCGAACAGTACCAGGCTTTCGTCCAGGCGCTGGTCGACGGCGAAAAGACCGAGTTTAAGGATTGGGAAAAGGATACCCCCTACTTCGAAGGTTGCATGCCGATCGAGGTGATGGCCGAGCGCGGCCCCGAGACCCTGCGCTTCGGCCCGATGAAGGGCGTCGGCCTGGACAATCCAAAGACAGGCCGCTGGCCCTACGCCTGCGTCCAGCTTCGGCAAGACAACGCGCTTGGCACGCTCTGGAACATGGTCGGCTTCCAGACCAAGCTGAAGCACGGCGAGCAGGTCCGCATTTTCCGCACCATCCCCGGTCTCGAGAATGCGGAGTTCGCGCGGCTTGGTGGCATTCACCGCAACAGCTTCATCAACTCGCCGCGCCTGCTCGACGCCCAACTGCGCCTAAGATCAAAACCGAATATTCGCTTCGCCGGCCAGATCACAGGCTGCGAGGGCTATGTCGAAAGCGCCGCCGTCGGCCTGATCGCCGCGAGATATGCCGCGGCGGAGCTGCGCGGAGACAGGCTGGCCGCACCGCCGCCCGAGACTGCGCTTGGCGCCCTGCTAGGCCACATAACTGGCGGCGCCGACGCCGAGACGTTCCAGCCCATGAACGTCAACTTTGGCCTCATGCCGCCACCCGAAGGCCGCTCGAAAAAGGCCGATCGCAAGAAAGCCTATACCGTCCGTGCCAGAAGCGCGTTCGCAGACTGGCTGGCCGACCCCACAGCCAAGGAACTCGCTTAGTCGTCGAACTGGAGGGTCGAGATCAGCTCGGTCATCCGGAAAAGCCGAAGCTGGATTTCTTCGGGCACCGTATCCGGCAAGCGTTCGGCAATCGCTTCGCGGGCCTTGAAAAAGCCACCTTCGACATGAGCCAGCTCCATCGCCCAGCCGGGAAAGCAGCGCTCGGCGATCCTCCGCTCGTCGCGGATTTCGAGACCGGTATGCCGGGGATCTTGTCGAAGACGCACCATGAGCGCGTCGATCGCCGATCGCGTCCCTTCGACGATCTGCAGGAAATGCGTCCCGTTGAAGATGAGCAGCCCGGTCAACCCGTCGAGCGCGTTGAGCTCGCGGGCCGACCGGTGAATTGCTTCAATGTCTGATCTCTTGAGGCCGGCGCGGGCGAGGCTCGTGTAGGTCAAAGACGTCAAATCCATCCGGCTGGGTTATCGCCAAAATGGATCGTCACAAGCCCGTAACGTCGGGTTTACGACAGATTTAACAGCCGCAACGACTTTTCTTCGGCGGCGGAGGCGCGGTGGTCGCATATTTGGCCGCAGTCAGCCACCCATTGTGATCGACATCTGCGCCATGGAACTTGCCGATCGTCTTCGTCGCCCATTCCTCGAAGCTCAGCGACCCGTTGCCGTTGGCGTCAAGCTTGGCGAACGCCTTGCGACGCGCCCCGAAGATTTCCTCGGACTCGATCTTGCCGTCCTTGTTCTTGTCGGCGCGGCTGAACCTCATTTTTCCTCGCGGCTTTTCGGGCTCGCTTCGGGCGCGACCAAGGGCTGGGATGCATTGAACAGCGAAGCACCGTTCGTGCGCGCCGCGGGTGCATTCGGAAGGGAAGAAGTTTGGGCAGCGCTAGACTGCCAAAAGAGAAACGCCCCGGTCATGAGCAGAAAGCAAGCCGCTGCCCGAGCGAGGAAACGCACCATGAGGCACCCCCTAATAGAACAGGAGATTCGGCGCCGTTCAATGCGGAATGAATTCTGTCAACTGCGGTCAGTAACGCCCGGTGATGCGGTGTTTAAGCAGCGTCCAAGCTCTGCCGGGCGTGGCCTCTTCTTCGAGGGTCTCGTGGTTTCCTCGCATGTCTCGCGCCGCCAGCGCCGCAAACGCCGTCATTGGTCTCGCACGCCTTGGGGCCCGACCAACAACGAAGACATCTGCCGGACCGTCGATATTGGTAATGCGCCGGCGGCTCAGATCCATCTGCGCGAAGAGTTTGCCCTCACTATCAATAGCGGCCGTTTCCACTCCGAGCAGTCGCGCGCCAATTGAAAAAAGCCGTGCGCCGCGCTCCTTCGCTCGCGGAATGTCCGGCACAGGCTCCAGCAATGCCACCCACCCGTCTTCGAGGGCTGCGAGCATCGTTCCGCTGACCCCGCGCGGTAGTAGTTCTCGTGCAGCTGCCTGAAGCCGTGGCTCAGCCGGCACCTTCCCCGCGTCCAATTCTTCCAAACGCTCACGCCACCAAGCCAGCTTGATTGCTGCTAGTGCTGGCTGGGTCGCGCGCGTGACGACATCAGCCATCGCATCGTCGATGGCGAACATCGCATCAAAAGCTGGCCTCAGCTCTACGGGCCAGTAGCTACGGACCAGGTCGCGGTCCGTCAGCTCAGCGATAGGTGACCGCCTTCACTGCCTCGACCACTTGGCTCGCCTTGATCAGCGCCATCTTCTCGAGGTTTGCGGCATAGGGCAGCGGCACGTCGGCGTCGGTCACGCGAAGCACTGGCGCGTCGAGATCATCGAAGCCCTCGGTCATGGCAATCGCGATGATCTCCGACGAGATCGAGCATTGCGGCCAGCCTTCTTCGACGACGACCATCCGGTTGGTGCGCTTGAGGCTCTCCAGCACTGTCGCCTTGTCGAGCGGACGAAGCGTACGAAGATCGATCACTTCGGCATTGATGCCCTGCCCCATCAGCTCCTGCGCCGCCTCAAGCGCGACGCCGACGCCGATCGAATAGCTGACGATCGTCACGTCCTTGCCCGGGCGCACGATGCGTGCCTTGCCGATCGGCAGCACGTAATCGTCCATCTGTGGCACGTCGAAGTGCTGGCCGTAGAGAAGCTCGTTTTCGAGGAAGACTACAGGGTCTTCGCTGCGGATCGCCGCCTTCAGCAATCCCTTGGCGTCCGCTCCACTGTACGGCGCGATGACCACCAGGCCCGGCACACTGGCATACCAGGGCCCGTAGTTCTGGCTGTGCTGCGCGGCGACGCGCGCCGCTGCGCCGTTCGGCCCGCGGAACACGATCGGGCAGCGCATCTGCCCGCCGGACATATAGTTCGTCTTCGCCGCCGAATTGATGATGTGGTCGATCGCCTGCATCGCGAAGTTGAAGGTCATGAACTCGACGATCGGACGAAGGCCGCCCATCGCGGCGCCAGCCCCGATGCCGGCGAAGCCGTATTCGGTGATCGGCGTGTCGACGACGCGCCTCGGCCCGAACTCCTGGAGCAGGTTCTGGGTAACCTTGTAAGCGCCCTGATATTCGGCGACCTCCTCGCCCATCACGAAGACACGCTCGTCGCGGCGCATTTCCTCGGCCATCGCGTCGCGCAGCGCCTCGCGGAGTGTCAGTGAGACCACCGGCGTGCCCTCTGGCACTTCCGGCTCGTCGCGCGTCGCAACAACATCCGCGACGAGATCCCGCGCGGCCGTTTCGAACACATGCGGCGTTGGCGTCGCCTCGGTCTGCTGCGAAGCGGGCTCCTGAATTTCCTGACTGCCCTGCTTGGGCGCGGCCTCAGGCGCCGGCTGCGTCGCAACGGGAGCCGCCGCATCGCCCACGCTCTCGCCATCGCCGGCCAGAAGCGCGATCGGCTGTCCCACCTTCACGCCGTCCGTACCCTCAGGGACCAGGATCTTCGCAATCTTACCCTCGTCGACGGCCTCAAACTCCATCGTCGCCTTGTCTGTCTCGATCTCGGCGAGGATGTCTCCGGATTTGACGTCATCCCCTTCCTTGACCAGCCATTTCGCAAGCGTCCCTTCCTCCATCGTTGGGGACAGCGCGGGCATCTTGAGTTCCAGCGGCATCAGTAGCTCTCCACCAGGACGTCGGTGTAGAGTTCCGCCGGCGCCGGCTCCGGCGCGTCTTCAGCGAACTTCGCAGCTTCGACGACGACATCCTTGATTTCCTTATCGATTGCCTTGAGCTCTTCTTCCTTGACTCCGATCTCGGCAAGGTCGCGTTCGGCATGCAGGATCGGGTCGCGATGCTCACGCACATCCTGCACTTCCTCACGCGTCCGGTACTTCGCCGGGTCGGACATCGAGTGCCCGCGGTAGCGGTAGGTCATGAATTCAATGATGATCGGCCCCTTGCCGCCGCGCGTCCATTCGAGCGCAACCTGGGCCGCGCCGTGCACCGCCAGCACATCCATGCCGTCGACCTGGATGCCGGGAATGCGGAAGCTCTCGCCGCGCCGGTAAAGCAGCGGCTCCGACGACGAGCGCTGGATCGAAGTGCCCATCGCATATTTGTTGTTCTCGACCGCGTAGATGACCGGCAGATTCCATAGCTTGGCTATGTTGAAGGCTTCATAGACCTGGCCTTGGTTCACCGCGCCGTCGCCAAGGTAAGCGAGGCACACCCCGCCGTCTTCGCTATACTTGTGCTTGAAGGCGAGGCCAGTGCCGAGCGGCACCTGCGCGCCGACGATGCCGTGACCGCCGTAGAAGCCGTGATCGACGCTGAACATGTGCATCGACCCGCCCTTGCCCTTGGAAATGCCCGCAGCACGGCCCGTCAGCTCGGCCATGATCACCTTGGGATCAATGCCATAGGCGAGCATGTGGCCGTGGTCGCGATAGCCGGTAATGACGCTGTCCTTGCCGACGGTCATCGCCGACTGCAGCCCCACGGCAACCGCTTCCTGTCCGATGTAGAGGTGGCAGAACCCGCCGATCAGTCCGAGACCGTAGAGCTGCCCTGCACGCTCCTCGAAGCGGCGGATAAGCAGCATCTCGCGATAAAGCTGAAGCAGCTCGTCCTTAGACGCCTTGTATCGTTCTGGCTGGCGCGGGCGCTCGATATCCGGCGCCTGCGATGCGGGTGAAACAGCGGCTTTATTCGCGGAACGCGCCACGCAACCTCTCTCCTCTAAGCGGGCGGGTCTATAGGAGGCGCTTGCCCACGCGGCAACCGGCACCGGACTTAGTCGAGGGGGACGATAACCTCGTCAGGGCGGACGAGACCGAGGTCCTTGCGGACCAGCTCGTCGGCCATGTCGGGATCGGCCTTGCGCGGGTCGAGCAAGTTTGAATGGTGGCGAAGCCGCACCCGCTGCTGTTCAAGCTGCGCGAGCTCGGCCTGCCGCTCTTTCAACGCGCGATGATAACCGCCCCAGGCAAGGATACCGTTCGGCCCTGCAACGGCGTGGCCGGCGAAAGTGCCGACGACGATTAGCGCCAGCGCCGGCAGTGCCGCCCGGCGGATCATTCCAAATATGCGGTTCGGTCCCCCCATCGCCTTCAAAGAAGAATCACGAGTGAGTCATGAACGCAAGTGAAAAGAATGATTTGGTGGATATCTCGCGGATAAATTTGTGGATCAGCGCGGCCGGTAGGATTTGAGCGCCGCCCGTCCCGGATATCGTGCCGAATCGCCAAGCTCTTCCTCGATGCGCAGAAGCTGGTTGTACTTGGCCGTACGGTCGGCGCGCGCAAGGCTTCCAGTCTTGATCTGGCCGCAGCTTAGCGCAACCGCGAGATCGGCAATCGTCGAATCCTCGGTTTCGCCCGAACGGTGGGACATCACCGCCGTGTAGCCCGACGTCTGCGCCATGCGCACGGCGTCGATCGTCTCGGTCAGCGTGCCGATCTGGTTGACCTTGACCAGGATCGAATTGGCGATGCCGTCGGCAATGCCCTGCTCCAGCCGCTTGACGTTGGTGACGAACAGATCGTCGCCGACCAGCTGGACATGGTCGCCGATGCGATCGGTCAGGGCCTTCCAGCCTTCCATGTCGTCCTCGCCCATCCCGTCCTCAATCGAGGCGATCGGGTAATTCGCAGCGAGGTCGGTGAGATAATCCGCCATCTCGGTCGGGGAGAGCGTCTTCCCCTCGCCTGCCATGCGGTAAGCCCCGTCCTTGAAGAACTCGCTCGAAGCACAGTCCAGCGCGAGGAGAACATCGTCGCCCAGCTTGCAGCCCGCCGCGTCTACCGCCTTGCCGATGAGGTCGAGCGCCTCGCGCGCGCTGTCGATCTTGGGCGCAAAACCACCCTCGTCGCCGACGTTCGTCGAAAGGCCCGCCTGATGGAGCGCGCTCTTCAAAGCGTGAAAAATCTCCGCACCGCAGCGAAGTGCCTCGGCGAAATTTTCGGCGCCGACAGGCAGAACCATGAATTCCTGAAAGTCGATACCATTGTCAGCGTGCACGCCGCCGTTGAGGATGTTCATCATCGGCACCGGCAGCAGGTTGGAATCGACTCCGCCCACATAACGGTAAAGCGGGAGCCCGCGCGCGTCCGACGCAGCCTTGGCCGTCGCCAGCGACACGCCGAGGATCGCGTTGGCGCCGAGCCGTCCCTTGTTCTCCGTACCATCGAGGTCGATCATTGCCCCGTCGATCTCGGCCTGATCCTCCGCGTCGAGCCCGACGATTTCGTCCGCTATCTCGCCGTTGACCGCATCGACGGCCTTGCCGACGCCCTTGCCGCCCCAGCGGCTCTTGTCGCCGTCGCGAACCTCGACCGCTTCGTGCGCCCCCGTCGAAGCACCCGACGGCACCGCCGCCCGGCCCATGCTTCCGTCTTCCAAAGTGACGTCAACTTCCACGGTAGGATTGCCCCGGCTGTCCAGGATCTGGCGGGCGTGAACGTCAACAATCAGGGTCATGCTCTTCTTTCTTGCGCGATCGTAATGATATTGGGAGCGTGAATGCGCGTATAAGCGAGGCGTCGGGGCGTGCAACTTTCAGCCCGGTCGCCGGAACAGAGCCCGCCAAGCCCGTGTTCATGGCGGCAAAGGAGAACTGGCCATGCAAGACAACCGGACTGCCGATCTGCCCGACGGAACCGACACCGTGATTCAAGGCGCCGCCCAGACCTCGGACAGCGCCAGCGACACGCTGATCGCCGAACGCGACACCCCCGCTTCGAACCGCGGCAACACCAATGCGCAAGGCATTGCCGACCGCATCCGCACCGGTCGCGAGCAATTCGCGAGCCAGGCTGGCGACCGCGCGCGCGGCATCGTCACGCAGGGGCTCGAACGCACTTCGGAAGCGCTCGCCAATGTCTCGAAAATGGTCGGCGACACCGCGTCTGGCATCGAAGAGCGGCTTGGCCCTGAATATGGCGACTATGCTCGCCGCGCCGCCGGCGCGCTGGAGAATGTCGCGAACACGATTGCGGAAAAGGATCCGGACGAGCTGATCGAGGACACCCGCACCTTCGTCCGCAACTCGCCGGGCATCGCGCTTGCCAGTGCGGCCGTGGTCGGTTTCGTCTTTGCCCGACTCATCAAGAGCGGGATCGGCCCGGCCAGCGAAGACGACGACGACGCCTGATGCTGAAGCCTGTCGATCCCGGCCCGCAGCCCGAACGCCCGATCGGTGAGCTCGTCCACGAACTCATCGAAGGCGGGAAAGCTTATGCGCAGGCCGAGCTCGACGTGGCCAAGACCATTGCCGCGTCCAAGGGCAAGGCGCTCCTCCTGCCCGCGGCGCTGTTCGGCACTGCGCTGATCCTGTCACTCGCGGCCGTCACTGCGCTTGCGGTTGGAGTCGTGATCGGGCTGGCGAAGTTCATCGGCCCGCTCGCGGCCGGTTTCATCGGCATGCTCATCTTTGCGGCGTTGGCCGGCGGCTGCGGCTGGTACGGCTATCAGCGGCTGATGCGCGACCTGTGAAGGACAGCCCGCAAATCGCCGCTGCGCGCATCGAGGCGGAACGCCGCAAGGCGCGCCTAATGGCCACCGCGCAGGAGCTTCAGGACCGGCTCAGCCCGAAGGCGCTCACCCGCAACGCCTGGCAAGGCGCCAAGGAAAAAGGCGCGGACCTCGCCGAAGATGCCGTCGACGCAGTGAAGGCGCGGCCCTTCACGACAGGTGGCGTGGTCGCGGCGATCACCATGTTCCTCGCCCGCGAGCCGCTGATGGATCTCGCCGGAAAGCTGGTCGGCGGCGCGAAGGAAAAGACCAAAACCCGAAAAACCCGCAAGGCACCCGCCAAGCAGGCCCAGACGGAGAAGACAGAATGATTGAGAACGAAACCCGCCCGAGTTCAGACGAGTATCAGGGCGAAGACAGCAGTTCGCGCCGCGGTCGCATCGAAGCTTTCGGCGCTCGTGAGCGCGTGAGCGACACGCTCGGCGAAGCGCCGTTGATCGCGCTTGTCGGCGGCCTTGCGGCGGGCGCGCTGATCGCGGCCCTGCTCCCCCGCACCCAAGCCGAGACCCGCGCCGTGCGCCCGACCGCCCGCCGGGTGAAGGAAACCGCCCGCGCCGCGCTCGACGCGGCCAAGTCGACTGGCACCGACCGTCTCAACGAGCTTGGCCTCAATCGCGAGAAGGGCGAAGAGAGGATTCGCTCGCTGTTTCAGAGCGTCACCGAAGCAGCCAAGGCTTCGGGTCAGGCGGCGCTGGACGCGGCGCGCAACAAAGGCTGACGACTCCGGACGATCCTGCTAGCGGAACGCGCATGAGCAAGCTTCACCTGGTCTTCGGCGGGCGGGTCAAGGATCCGCAGGGCCTCGATTTCGATCTCAACACGATCGACCTCGTCGGCGTTTTCGACAGCTATGCGGCTGCCGAAGACGCTTGGCGCGGCGCGGCCCAGCGGACCGTTGACGATGCCGAGATGAAATATGTCGTCGTGCACCTCCATCGCCTGCTTGAGCCGGACGCCGAAGGACTGAAGCGGCCAAGGGGGTCCGCGGCCTAGCACGCGGATTGCAAGGCCGTGCGTTAGCCGCCACGCTGTGGTCATGCGCACTGCCCTGATCGCCGCCGCACTTGCCGGCACCGCCTTACCCGCCATCGCCCAACCGCAGGCCACCGCGTCCGCCGCCGCGCAGTCAGCCGACGCTCGTCTGAGGGCGCTCTACGAAGCTTACGCCGACTGGGACCAGAAGCGCTCCGGCTACTTCCAAGACGCCAAAGGCGAGAACCAGGCCGCTGATTACCTCCCCAAGGTCGATCCCGCTTCGCAGCTGGCCGGCGCCCGCTACCAACAGCAACTTCTCGACCAGCTCAACGCCATCCCCGCAAACACCCTCTCACCCGACGAGCGGGTCAACGCCGGCGTCCTCCGCGAAATCCTGCGGGCCGCGATCACCGACGCAAAGTTTCGCGATTGGGAGATGCCGGCGAATAGCGACAGCAACTTCTGGACCTATCTCGACGAGCATGACCCGCTCGACGATGCGGCTGCCTACCGACGCTACATTGCCCGGATGCGGGACGTGCCCCGCTACTTCAACGACCAGATGGCGAACATGCGCGTCGGTCTGAAGCGCGGTTTCACGCCCCCGCAGGCGACGCTCGCCGGCCGCGATGGCTCGATCGCGTCGTTTATCAAGCCAGCCGAGCAGAACGCCTTCTACGAAGCCTTCCGCAAGATGCCGTCGACGATCAGCGCGGCCGATCAGGAAAAGCTTCGTGCCGAGGGCGTGGCGGCAATCAACCAGGCGGTCGTGCCCGCCTACATCAACCTGCTCGCGTTCTACCGCAACACCTACGTTCCTGGCGCACGCAAGACGACCGCAGCCCGCGACCTCCCGCAGGGCGGCGCCTACTACCGGGCGCAAGTTCGCAAATATACAACAGTGGAGCTCAGCCCCGAGCAGATCCACGAGATCGGCATCAAGGAAGTCGCACGCATCGACGCTGAGATGCAGAAGACGATGCGCGACAGCGGCTTCAAGGGCAGTTTCCCCGAATTCCTGCAGTTCCTGCGCACCGATCCCCAGTTCATCGCCCGCAAGCCGGACGATCTCCTCGGCGTGTCGGCTTATGCCGCCAAGCGCGTCGACGGGAAGCTAAAGGACTATTTCGAGCTTCTGCCGCGCCGGCGCTTCACGATCATTCCGGTGCCCGAAGCGCTCGCGCCGTTCTACACGTCAGGCCGCGGCGGGCTCGAAAGCTGCCAGATGAATACGTACGACCTACCGAGCAGGCCGCTCTACAACATTCCCGTCCTCACCCTCCACGAATGCTCGCCCGGCCACAGCTTCCAGGCTGCGCTCGCCAAGGAAGGCAAAGCGCTGCCGCGCTTTCGGCAGAACATCTATTTCTCGGGGTATGGCGAAGGCTGGGGCCTTTATTGCGAATATCTCGGGATCGAGATGGGCATCTATCGTACGCCCTACGAACGGTTCGGCCAGCAGAGCTACGAGATGTGGCGCGCCGTGCGGCTGGTGATCGACACCGGCATGCATCGCTACGGTTGGTCGCGGCAAAAGGCGATCGACTATCTCGCCAGCCACACTGCGCTGTCGCATCACGAAGTGGAGACGGAGGTCGACCGCTACATCAGCTGGCCCGGCCAGGCGCTCTCGTACAAGCTCGGCCAGATGACGATCCTGCGCCTTCGCGCCGGAGCCGAGAAAGAGCTCGGTACCCGCTTCGACATCAAGAAATTCCACACAATGCTGCTTGGGCTCGGTTCAGTGCCGCTGCCGATCCTGGAGGACGAGGTTCAGCGCTTCATCGCTCAAAGCAAGGCCGCTCCCGTGAGCGGCAGCTCAGGCCTTACGATAGTGCCAGAGCAACAGCGGCCGCTGTAGCAGCAGCCCGACCGCAAAGCCGCCGATGTGCGCCGGCGTCGCCAGCAGGAAGCCCTGCCCGCCCGCCAGCCACCCCATCATCACCTGCAGGACGATCCAGGCGACCATCAACCACACGACGTTGATCCAGCGGTTGACGCGCAGATTGTTGGTGAAAGCTTTGGCGCGGCCGAAGCTGAGGGCGAACGCGCCCACCACTGCGCTGATCGCCCCGCTCGCGCCGATCATAGGAGTCACCGAAGCCGGGTTCACCGCCCATTGCGCCATCGCCGACGCATAAGCGCCGACGACGTAGAGGATCACCAGGCCGGTCTTCCCCAGAACCCGCTCGACCTGCGCTCCGCACCACACGAACATCAGCAGGTTGAAGGCGACGTGATAAGGCCCGGCGTGCGCGAGCGTGGCGCTGAACGGCGTCAGGAAGGCCGGAATCGCCGGTGTGACGCTGACCAGCCCGCTGAACCGCGCCGGGATGAACCCGAGCACGATCGCCGCACGGTCCGCATAGCCGCTCAACTCCGCCGCCAGCCAGGCCAGCGCGGTGACGATCGTGATGAAGACCGTCGCGGTACGCGGGATCCGGTTCATCGCCGGATCAGACGAATTCGACCTTGGCGATCTCGTAGTAGCGGTCGCCGGAGGGGGTCGTCACTTCGACCTCCTCGCCCTTCTGGCGCCCAATCAGCGCCCGGCCGAGCGGCGAATTGTAGCTAATCTTGCCGTCCTTGGCGTCTGCCTCGACCTGGCCGACGAGCTGGTAGCGAACCTTCTTCTCGTCCTCGTCGATCAATGTGACGGTGGCGCCGAACACGACCTTGTCGCCGGACAGCGTCGTCGGATCGATCACCATCGAGCGGCTGAGCTGGTCCTCAAGGTCGGCGATCATCGCCTCTACCTGGCCCTGCCGCTCCTTCGCCGCGTGATATTCGGCATTCTCGCTGAGATCGCCGTGCGCACGCGCTTCCTCGATCGCCTCGACGATCTGCGGGCGTTCCAGTTTAAGCCGCCGGAGCTCGTCGGTCAGCTTGCGGTGGCCCTCGGCCAGCATCGGCACCTTTTCGGCACTCGCCATTGTCGTAACCCTTTTCAAAACCCTGCTGGAGCGCGTCGAGATGGACGCGCGGATCCAGTGCAGATTGTCGTTGGAAGCTCTTTAGGCGGCGGAATAATAGGACTGGAGCGACGCGACTTCAAGCGCGTGCCCGCGGACCGCCTCGATGGCCCGTGCCGCGGCAAGGCTGGCCGGTGCCGTCGTGAAATAGGGCACCTTGCGGTTGAGAGCGGTCGCCCGGATGGAATGGCTGTCCTTCAACGACTGCCAACCCTCAGTGGTGTTGAAGACGATATCCACCGCGCCATCGAGCAATTTGTCAACGATGTGCGGCCGTCCCTGCGCGACCTTGTTCACCTCGGTGACCGGCAATCCCTTGGCCGCCAGATGCGCCGCCGTTCCGCCCGTCGCGATGATCGAGAAGCCGAGCTCCACCATCTTCTGCACCGCCGGCACGATATTGTCCTTGTCGGCATCCTTCACCGACACGAACGCCGTCCCCGCCTGCGGCAGCATCATGCCCGCGCCAAGCAGCGCCTTGGCAAAGGCTACGTCAAAATCCTTATCGATTCCCATGACTTCGCCGGTGCTCTTCATTTCCGGTCCAAGTACCGGATCAGTCCCTGGGAAGCGCGCGAAGGGAAAGACGCTCTCCTTGACCGCGATATAGTTGGAAATGCGACGGATCTCGCCAAGCGAGCTGAGCGGCTCGCCCGCCATCACCAGCGCCGCCATCTTCGCCACCGGAGTCCCGATCGCCTTGGCGACGAACGGCACCGTCCGGCTTGCCCGCGGATTGACCTCGATCAGATAGACGGTGCCGTCCTTGACCGCGAACTGGACGTTCATCAGGCCCTTGACCTTCAGCGCCAGGGCAAGCTCGCGCGCCTGCCGCTCGATCTCGGCGATGATTTCCTTGCTGAGGCTGTAGGGCGGGATCGAACAGGCGCTGTCGCCCGAATGGACGCCCGCTTCCTCGATATGCTGGAGCACGCCGCAAACGACGACGTCCGTCCCGTCGCAGATCGCATCGACGTCAACTTCGATCGCATCGCGCAGATAGCGGTCGATCAGGACCGGCGACGAACCCGAAACCTGCACGGCGGTCGCGATATAATGGTCGAGCTGCTGCGGCCCGTCGACGATCTCCATACCGCGTCCGCCGAGCACGTATGACGGGCGCAGGAGAACGGGATAGCCGATCCGTTCCGCCACCCGGATCGCCTCATCGCGGCTGCGCGCGATGCCGTTCGCCGGCTGCTTGAGGTCGAGCTTCTGCACCAGCGCCGCAAAGCGCTCGCGGTCCTCGGCGAGATCGATGCTGTCCGGGGATGTTCCCAGGATCGGCACGCCCGCCGCCTGCAGCTCCGCGGCAAGCTTCAGTGGGGTCTGGCCGCCGAGCTGGACGATGACGCCCAGCAGCTCGCCCCTCTCCTTCTCGCGCCGGACGATCTCCAGCACGTCCTCGGCCGTCAGCGGCTCGAAATAGAGGCGGTCGGACGTGTCGGGGTCGGTCGACACAGTCTCCGGGTTGCAATTGACCATGATGGTCTCGAATCCGGCGCCCTTCTGGGTGCCGCGATCCCGCCCGAGCGCGAAGGCCGCATGGCAGCAACAATAGTCGAACTCGATGCCCTGCCCGATCCGGTTCGGCCCACCGCCAAGGATCATCACCTTGCGACGGTCGGAAACGTCCGCCTCGTCCTCGGGCTCGCCGAACAACGGCGCCTCGTAGGTCGAGTAAAGGTAGGGGGTCGTCGCATCGAACTCGGCGGCGCAGCTGTCGATGCGCTTGAAAACCGGCCTTACGTCCAGTCGCTCACGGTGTGACCGCACCTCGTCCTCAGTGATCCCGCCGGTCATTGCCTTCATCGCGGTATGCACTGTGCCCGATCCGCCGGCTGCAACCGCCTCGCCCATATCGCGCTGAACATGCGCCGACCGCAGCGACAGCTGCGCCAGCCGCGCGTCGGAAAAGCCCATCGCCTTCAGCCGCCGCATGCTTGCCGCGTCGCTCGGTAGCCCATTCGCGCGGACATCCTCCTCGGCGCGAACGATCTCTTCCAAGCGCCTGAGAAACCACGGGTCGAAATGCGCAATCTCGTTGATCCGCTCGATCGTAAAACCTTGCCGCAAAGCCTCGCCCGCGACCAGTAACCGGTCCGGCGTCGCCCGCGCCAGCGCGCGTTCGATCTCAGCCGGTTCGGCATTCTCCAGTTCGCGCACGCGGTCGAGGCCGCACAGGCCCGTCTCCAGGCCGCGCAGCGCCTTCTGCAGGCTCTCGGCAAAGTTGCGGCCGATCGCCATCACTTCGCCGACCGACTTCATCGAGGTCGAGAGCAATGGTTCCGCGCCCTTGAATTTCTCGAACGCGAAGCGCGGGACTTTGGTCACGACATAATCGATGGTCGGCTCGAAGCTCGCCGGCGTCGCGCCGCCGGTGATGTCGTTGGCGATTTCGTCCAGCGTGTAGCCAACCGCCAGCCGAGCCGCGACTTTGGCGATCGGGAAGCCGGTTGCCTTCGACGCCAGTGCCGACGACCGCGATACGCGCGGATTCATTTCGATGACGACCATCCGTCCGGTCTTCGGATCAACTGCGAACTGAACGTTTGAACCACCTGTTTCGACACCGATTTCGCGTAAAACGGCAATCGATGCCGAGCGCATGCGCTGATATTCCTTGTCGGTCAGCGTCAGCGCCGGCGCGACCGTGATGGAATCGCCGGTGTGCACACCCATCGGGTCGATATTCTCGATCGAGCAGATGATGATCGCATTGTCCGCACGGTCGCGGACGACTTCCATCTCATACTCTTTCCAGCCGAGCACCGATTCCTCGATCAGGACCTCGGTCGTCGGGCTCGCTTCCAGCCCGCCTGTGACGATCTTCACGAACTCGTCGCGGTTGTAGGCGATGCCGCCGCCCGTTCCGCCCAGCGTAAAGCTCGGCCGGATGATTGCCGGCAGGCCGACATGCTCAAGACCGCCGAGCGCTTCGTCGAGACTATGCGCAATCGCGGAACGCGGGCTTTCCAGACCGATCTTGTCCATCGCCTCGCGGAATTTCAGCCGGTCCTCGGCCTTCTCGATGGCCTGCGCATTGGCACCGATCAGCTCGATGCCGAGCCGGTCGAGCGTGCCGTCCTTGAACAGCGCGAGCGCCGTGTTCAACGCCGTCTGCCCGCCCATGGTCGGAAGAACCGCGTCGGGCCGCTCCTTCTCCAGGATCTTAGCAACGATTTCCGGCGTGATCGGCTCGATATAGGTCGCGTCCGCCGTCTCCGGGTCGGTCATGATCGTCGCCGGGTTCGAGTTCACGACGATGACGCGATAGCCTTCGGCCTTCAGCGCCTTGACCGCCTGGCTGCCCGAATAGTCGAACTCGGCCGCCTGGCCGATGACGATCGGGCCAGCGCCGATGATCAGGATGGAAGAGATGTCGGTGCGCTTTGGCATCTAGCTTTTGGGTGCTTCCGGGTCTGGAGGAGGCGGCCCGTCATTGACCGCATTGATAACGACAAGCGTCAGATGATTGCGCCGCGCCCACTGGTAGACGCAGTGCCGCTGCTCAGGCTTCGGCGCGACGCGATAGAGAAACAGCAAGCGCTTCTCCTCGGCGTCCTGGACCACCTCGCCGTAGGATAGCCCGCAACCGCGCGCGATATCGTCGAGCTGCGCCTCGGTGTGCATCTGCGCGGTGACGCAGGCGCTGAGCGCAACAGCAAGACCCAACAAAACTGCGCGCCGGGTAATCACGGCCGCCTCACCATGATACGACGGTTCGTCACTTCGCCCCAGGGAACATCGAGGAAACGCTGAGGTTTGCCACGGCCGGCGCGACGACCTTGCAGGTCTTCGCCGCGCCTTTGACGACCCGCTTCACCTGGCTTTCGACATGGCTGCGCAGATAGCGATCGGGAGACTTGCTGGTCTGCACTTCGCTGAACGCGACCGGAGCGCAGTTGCGGAAACCCGCCATCACGCGGACCCAGCCATTGCTATGCTCGACGCTCAGCACCAGGTCGCCGGACGTGAAGCCCGCCTCACACTGATCGAGGGCGCAGGGCTCGGACCCTTTCCACAAATGCTTCGCATAGTGCCATTGCCCCGGCGACAACTGAAAAAGGTCGTCCGGACGATAGACTGTGGGCGCCTTGTTAGCAGGGACCTCCTCGATGTGCTGGGCGCTGAGTGGTGCCGCAAGGAGAATGGCTGAAAGAAGGGCGAGACGCTGCAGGCGCATGTCATGTCTCCTTCGTCATTTGGTTCACGAACTTCTCGAACAGATAGAAACTGTCCTGAGGACCCGGGGAGGCCTCCGGATGATACTGAACGCTGAACGCGGGACGGTCAGTCAGTTCAATCCCGCAATTGCTGCCGTCGAACAGAGACACATGAGTCTCGCGCACGTTTTCCGGCATGCCCTCGCGCTCGACCGCGAAGCCGTGATTCATGCTGGTGATTTCGACCTGGCCGTCCGACAGCCGCTTCACCGGGTGATTGGCGCCGCGGTGGCCCTGGAACATCTTGCTCGTCTTCCCGCCCACCGCGAGCGCGAGCATCTGGTGGCCCAGGCAAATGCCGAACAGCGGCTTCTTCGTCTCCAGCATTTGCCGGATCACCGGCACCGCATATTCCCCCGTCGCCGCCGGATCGCCCGGCCCGTTCGACAGGAAGAAGCCGTCCGGCTCATGCGCCATGATCTCGCCGAAACTCGCCGTCGCCGGTACCACCGTCACCCGCGCGCCGGCCTCAACAAGGTTGCGGAAGATATTGCGTTTATTGCCATAATCGACGGCGACCACATGCGGCCGGGTCTCGTCTTCGCCGCCGAGCTCATAGCCCTTCCCCCAGGCCCATTTGCCGCCGGTCCAGCGCTCGACCTGCAACCGGCTGACCTCCTTGGCGAGATCCATGCCTTCGAGCCCGGGCCAATCCGCCGCCATCTTCTGAAGCGCCTCGAGGTCGAACTTGCCATCCGCCCGGTGCGCGATGGCGATGTTCGGCGGCCCCTCGCCGCGCACCAGCTTGGTCAGGGCGCGCGTATCCACGCCCGCAATTCCGATCCGCCCCCACTTCGCCATCCAGTCGGCGAAGCCGTAATTGGCGCGATAGTTGGACGGCTCCGTCACCACTTCGCGCACCAGGCAACCGAGCGCGTGCGCCTCGCCGGCCTCGACGTCCTCGTCGTTGGCGCCGACATTGCCAATGTGCGGGAAGGTGAAGGCGATGACCTGCTTCGCGTAGGAAGGATCGGTCATCACTTCCTGATATCCGGTCATGGCGGTGTTAAAGCAAAGCTCCCCAACCGCTTCGCCTTCGGCGCCGAAGCCCTGCCCCCATACGGTGCGTCCATCAGCGAACACGACGACTCCCGTCGCGCCCTCAGGTTGGGGCGCGGATGCGGGTCGTGCGTCGGCCATGGGCAGGGTGAGCCTTCCGTCAGGGGTTTTTGGCGATGTCGCTAAGGCGTTGCCGCTATGCGCATTAACCGTCCGGGTCAACGTCTGGTCACGCTGATAATCCGCCGCTAGGGCTGGTCGTTTCCCATTAGAGACAAGATGATGATCCGCGACGACATCAAGGCCGCCACCATCGCCGCCATGAAGAGCGGCAACAAGGACGAGGTCGGGACGCTCCGCCTGGTCCAGGCCGCAATCAAGAACCGTGATATCGAAGTCCGCACCGGCGGCGCGCCAGCGAACGACGACGCGCTGGTCACCGAAGTGCTCCAAAAAATGATCAAGCAGCGCCGCGAATCGGCCGAGGTCTACCGCAAGGGCAGCCGCGAAGACCGCGCCGCCGTCGAGGAGGCCGAAATCGCCGTCATCGAACGCTTCCTGCCGCAGCAGCTGAGCGACGCTGAGGCAGAGGCCCGGATCCGTGAGATCATCGCCGAGACCGGTGCCTCGTCGATGAAGGACATGGGCCGCGTCATGGCGCTCGTAAAGGAGCGCCTGGGGACGTCGATCGAGCCCGCCCGGGCGAGCGCCTTGGTCAAGTCAGCGCTCGCCTAGCGGCGACAGCCTCAGGCCGGCTTGGGCACCGGCGAACAATGCTCATTGACGATGGGCCAGTTCCCGCCCGCATCCTTCTGAAAGACATCGGTGCAGCGGATGCGGGCATTGTTGGCAGGCAGCGTGCTGCTGCTCATGTCCCACGTCCCGCTCATCACGAAGACGTCCGGCGACAGGACCTGGATTTTGCGCTCGACTTGCGCCGCACCGTCGAGCTTGGCCGCAGCATAACCGTCCTGGCGCTTGTCGAATTCCGCACGATCCTTGGCGAGTCCCGGGGCGGCGAAGTCGTAGGCTTCCACGGTAGGAGCATAGAGCGCCTTGATCTTCTTAGCGTCCATCGACTTCCAAACTTCGACCGTCGCGTCGGCGACCTTGGCCGCGTCAGCTTCGCTAAGCGCCGGCTGCGTCGCGGCTGCGGACTTGAGCGATTTCGCCTTATCGCAGCCGGTCGTGGCCGTTGCGAGAAGGACGATTGCGAGTGTGAGGGCTGCTGATTTCATGGTGTTGCTCCCGAGAGGTTCAGACGAACGCAAACAGGCGCAATGCGGCGACGCCATAGCCCAATCGTTCCATATCCGAAAGGAGATTGCGGGCCAAAGCGCCGCTCAAAAGGCAGACCCGATTCGCGAGCTGTGGATAAGTCTGACTCGCGCGCTTGCGGGCGCGTGAGTCGCGGTGCAACACACTGAGTTTCCTAGAATGACCTTGAGCCCCACCTTCCTCGACGAGCTTCGCGCTCGAACGGTGCTATCCGCCGTCATTGCGCCGTCGGTGAAGCTGACCCGCGCGGGCCGTGAGTGGAAGGCCTGCTGCCCCTTCCATAACGAGAAGACGCCGAGTTTCACCGTCAACGACGACAAGGGCTTCTACCATTGCTTCGGTTGCGGCGCGCATGGCGACGCGATCCGCTTCCTCACCGACAATCGCGGCATGCCCTTCATGGACGCGGTGAAGGAGCTGGCGTCGAAAGCCGGGCTCGACGTCCCCGCCCCCGACCCGCAGGCCCGCGAACGCAGCGAGCGCACCGCGACCTTGACCGACGTCATGGGCGAAGTCGCCAAATGGTTTGCCGATCAGCTACAGGGTCTCGGCGGCGCCGACGCCCGCAACTATCTCAAGCGCCGCGGCATCGAGCAGGCGACAGTCGCCCGCTTTGGCATCGGCCTCGCCCCCGACAGCCGCAACGCCCTCAAGCGCGCCCTCACCCACCTCGGCGAGGACAAGCTCATCGAGACCGGCATGCTCATCAAACCGGAGGAGAGCGGCAAGGAGAGCTACGACCGCTTCCGCGGCCGGCTGATGATCCCGATCCGCGATGCGCGTGGCCGGGTCATTGCGTTCGGCGGCCGCATTCTCGGCGACGGCGAGCCCAAATATCTCAATTCGCCCGACACGCCGCTCTTCGACAAGGGCCGCACGCTCTACAACATCGACCGAGCCAGCCCCGCCAGCCGCTCGGCCCGCCGCCTGATCGTCGTCGAAGGCTATATGGACGTCATCGCCCTCGACCGCGCCGGGATCGCCGAGGCCGTCGCGCCCAACGGCACCGCCGTCACCGAAGCGCAGCTCGAGCGCATGTGGCGCCTCGATCCGTCGCCCATCATGTGCTTCGACGGCGACAGCGCCGGCAAGAAGGCCGCGATCCGCGCCGCCCTTCGCGCCCTTCCCCACATCACGCCCGAGCGCACCCTGCGCTTCGTCGAGCTTCCCGCCGGCCAGGACCCCGACGACGTGGTGAAGTCCGGCGGCCGCGAGGTGATCGAGGCCCTCCTCGCCAGCCCCGAACCCCTCGACGCCCGCCTCTGGCGCCACGAGCTGGAGGCGGAGCCGCTTGCCACGCCCGAAGCCTGGGCCGGCCTCAAGCAACGCCTAATCGTCCATGCCGCCGCCATCGGTCACGCCGACCTCGGCCGCATGTACCGCGAAAGCTGGCTGAACCGCTTCTACGAGCACCGCCGCCCCAGCGACACCGGCGGCCGGCCCTTCGCGCCGCAGGGCCAGCAGCAGCAGCAGCGCCGCGGCACCGTCAAGAACGGCCGCTTCACGCCGCCTGCCCCGCCCGTCGGCGGCGAGGCGCGCGCCATCGCTTCCAGCGGGATCGACGGCGCCACCGCCCGCGCGCTCATGCTCGGCTTCGCCAATTTCCCCGAGGAACTGCCCGTCCATTGCGAGCAGCTCGCCGTCCTTCCGATCGCCGACCGCGGCACTGCCAGAATGCGCGACGAGCTGGTCAACGCCACCTTCTCCGGCGCTGCGCTTGATCAGGAGGCGGTTCACACCATATTGGGCAGCAATGGAGCAACGGGCGGTAAAGGCCCACGCACCATGGGCTTTTCCTTCACCCGTCGCGACAGCGATCCGGAGCGCGCTCGAAGCGATCTGGCGGCAGCGGTCGAGATCATCGCCGCGGCGGAGGAAGTTGGGCAGGCCTTGGGGCATGCAACGGAGCGTCTGAAGCGGGACATGACCGACGAAGCGCTCGAAGAACAACGCCGCCTGATCGCGGCACAACAAGGATTAAGGGAAAGGCTGGCGCAGCTGGCTGGCACCGATTAAGCGGCGGAACTCATGGCGAAAAACGAAGCACAGGAAGTCGACACGGCCGAAGCGGGCGACGCGCCCCTCATCGACCTCAACGACGCATCCATCAAGAAGATGATCGCCCGCGCCAAAAAGCGCGGCGTCGTCACCTATGAAGAGCTCAACGAAGCCCTTCCGCAGGACCAGATGTCGTCCGAGCAGATCGAGGACGTCATGTCCGCGCTCAACGACATGGGCATCAACGTCGTCGAAAGCGCCGAGGACGGCGACGACGAGGAGCAGGACAAGGAAGACAACGAGCCTGCCGAGGACGAGGTCGATCCGCTCGACGACGGCGGGCCGCGCCCTGCCGCCGCGGTCAAGAAAGAACCGACCGACCGCACCGACGACCCCGTGCGCATGTACCTGCGCGAAATGGGCGCGGTGGAGCTCCTCAGCCGCGAGGGCGAGATCGCCATCGCCAAGCGCATCGAGGCCGGCCGCGACACCATGATCTGGGGCCTGTGCGAAAGCCCGATCACCTTCAACGCCATCATCGGCTGGTCGAACGCCCTCAACGAAGGCCGCATGCAGCTGCGCGAGATCATCGATCTCGAAGCCATGCTGTCCAAGGGCCCGACCGCCGAGCAGCTCAACGAGAGCGAGGAAGGCGGCGAAGGCGCCGAGGGCGAGATCAGCGAGAAGACCGCCGGCCCTTCCATCAAGGAAGAAGAGGACGTCAAGGACGAGCCCGAGGCCGACGCCAACGAAGATGACGAGGACATGGTCGACCGCCGCGCCCGTCCGCAGGCGGAGGAAGAGGACGAGGACAACACCCTCTCCCTCGCCCAGATGGAAGAGACGCTGAAGCCTCAGGCGCTCGAGAAGTTCGCGGAGATCACCGCGATCTACAAGAAGTTTTCGAAGATCCAGAGCAGCCGCATGGACGCGCTCGCCACCGGCCACGACTTCCCGGCGTCCGAAGAGAAGAAGTATCAGAAGCTGCGCGAGGACCTCACCGCCCAGGTCGAAAGCGTGCAGTTCCACGGCAGCAAGATCGAATATCTGGTCGAGCAGCTCTACAGCTACAATCGCCGCCTGACCGCGCTCGGCGGCCAGATGCTGCGGCTCGCCGAACGTCACCGCGTGCCGCGCAAGGCCTTCCTCGAAAGCTACATGGGCCATGAGCTGGACGAGAACTGGCTCGACAGCGCCGCCAAGCAGGACAAGAAGTGGGCTGCCTTCGCCGCCGCCGAAGCGGAAACGGTCGAGCGCATCCGCGCCGACATCGCCACCATCGCGCAATCGACCGGCACTTCGCTCGGTGAGTTCAGGCGCATAGTTAACATGGTGCAGAAGGCGGAACGCGAAGCCCGCATCGCCAAGAAAGAAATGGTCGAAGCGAACCTCCGCCTCGTCATCTCCATCGCCAAGAAATACACCAACCGCGGCCTGCAGTTCCTGGACCTTATCCAGGAAGGCAATATCGGCCTGATGAAGGCGGTCGATAAATTCGAATACCGCCGCGGCTACAAATTCTCGACCTACGCCACCTGGTGGATCCGGCAGGCGATCACCCGCTCGATCGCCGACCAGGCGCGCACCATCCGCATTCCGGTGCACATGATCGAAACGATCAACAAGCTGGTGCGCACGGGGCGTCAGTTCCTGCACGAAACCGGCCGCGAGGCGACGCCGGAGGAGCTTGCCGAGCGCCTCTCCATGCCGCTCGAAAAGGTCCGCAAGGTCCTCAAGATCGCCAAGGAGCCGATCAGCCTCGAAACCCCGATCGGCGACGAGGAAGACAGCCACCTCGGCGACTTCATCGAGGACAAGAACGCCGTCATCCCGGTCGACGCCGCGATCCAGTCGAACCTAAAGGAAACCGTCACGCGAGTCCTCGCGAGCCTAACCCCCCGCGAAGAGCGCGTGCTCCGCATGCGCTTCGGCATCGGCATGAACACCGATCACACGCTGGAGGAAGTCGGGCAGCAGTTCAGCGTGACCCGCGAGCGTATTCGTCAGATCGAGGCGAAGGCGCTGCGGAAGCTGAAGCATCCGTCAAGGTCGCGGAAGATGAGGTCGTTTCTCGACCAGTGAGCACGGATCAAGTGCTTCCGGTCACAGGCCTCTGGAGCTGAATTGATTCGTTCCACGAGCATCCTCGGTATTTGGAGTTGCAAGGCTGTGCTATGGGCGCGCAGCGCGCACAATCGTGCGCCGCCAACCTGTCCCTAGCGCAGTCTTGTTGTGAGGCACTCGGCGAGCTAGATCAATCGCGGATAACACAGCTCGCTTTGACAGCATTCAGCACTCCTTGGTGGTGAACGCAGTCGCTCTATATGCACGCGCAACGTCGACACACTCAGATGGCGGCGAGCGGGGCTCCATATCCATTGAGAACCGCCTGTCCCGAACCGACCTGACCGATCATCGAATTCTCATCGTTCTGAGAAATAGGGCTATTGCACACGTCCACCCCAGAGGAGCCAGTTGGCGACAGCGTGTGGCATCGAGAAAGAATGATTTTGAGGGCCGATGGACTGCCAGGATGCGCAACGCGCAGAGTGCAGGTGGAGGCGGCCACAATCGCAAGACTTCGACGGCTACTTCCGATTGCAAGCGGCCTAGTCCGCGCGACCTAAGCCGGGCCCAGGTGGGTCGGCTCTTGGCATTGCCAGCTAACATCGTTTCGACTTCTATCGAAACGATGTTGACTTTCCGTTCCAATGTTCTCATTTCGACGATGATCGAAAGGAAGAATCATGGTTTGGCTGTCAAAATTCCTACGCACTCTCCTCGCTACTCGCCCGCCGGTGCCGTGCTGCGCCGGCGCGATGCATTGGGCGAGCTTCCGCTAGGATGCGGACCGACAGTGCAGTCGAAGCTCTCAGCGCTTTAGCTCAAGAACATCGCCTCGCCCTGTTCCGACTGCTCGTGCAGGCCGGTGACAAAGGTTTGGCTGCCGGCGCGATCGCCGAAGAACTCGGCGTCCCGAACAGTTCGCTCTCCTTCCATCTCGCTCAGCTGAAGAATGCCGGCCTGATCCTGCAGGAACGGCAGCACCGCTCCCTGATCTACCGCGCCAACTATCCGGTGATGAACGCGCTCGTCGGCTATCTCATGGAAAATTGCTGCGCCGGCGCCGACTGCGAGACCGAAACAGCGTGCGAAGCCCCAACCCAACAGAGGAAATTTGCATGAAGCGCCTGCACGTCCACGTCGGGGTCGACGATCTCGCCAGTTCGATCCGTTTTTATTCGACCCTATTCGCAGCGGAGCCGACGGTCGTGAAGGAAGACTACGCCAAGTGGATGCTGGACGATCCGCGAGTGAACTTCGCAATCTCCGAAGGCAATTATGCCAAGACGGGTATCGAGCACCTCGGCATCCAGGTCGAAAACGCCGAGGAGCTATCCGCGGTCTACGGACGCCTGAAAGCGGCTGACCAGCCGGTTCTCGAAGAAGGCCAGACCACCTGTTGCTATGCCAAGTCGGAGAAGAGCTGGATTTCCGATCCGGACGGCGTGGTGTGGGAAGCCTTCTTAACCAACGGCGAAGCCACGACCTACGGCGACAGCCCTGCCGTTGGATCGATCTCGGACAGCCTCCCCGCCCAGAAATGTTGCCTGCCCAAGCATGCGGCCTGAAACGCTACCCCTCGCCCGCCGTGTGGCGGCGGAGGGACTTGGCGCCTTCTTCCTTTTCGCCTGCGTGATCGGCTCTGGGATCATGGCGCAGAATTTGGCGGGCGGGAACGACGCCATCGCCCTGCTCGGCAACACTCTCGCGACCGGCGGCATGCTGTTCGTGTTGATCACCATACTCGGCCCAATCTCTGGCGCACACATGAACCCGGCAGTTAGCCTAGTCGCGGCGTCACGCGGAGAACTCGGCCGCGGCGACGCACTCGCCTACATCGTCGCCCAGTTCGCCTTCGGCATTCTCGGGGCTTGGGCCGCGCACCTGATGTTCGACCTTCCGGCGCTGCAGCTGTCGGTGAAAGCCCGCACCGGGCTCGGCCAGTGGACCGGCGAGTTCGTCGCCACCTTAGGCCTTATCCTGACGATCCTCGGCACCGTCCGCTTCCGCGAGGGCTGGGTGCCTGCGACCGTCTCGCTCTACATCATCGCCGCTTATTGGTTCACCTCGTCCACCAGCTTCGCCAATCCGGCGATCACCGTTGCACGCAGCCTTACCAACAGTTTCGCCGGAATAGCGCCGCACGACGTGCCGATGTTCATCATAGCGCAGCTGCTAGGCGCTGGTTGCGCGGCATTGCTGGCGCGATGGCTGTTCGACGCTACAATCGGGCCTTCTCCGCCAGAATCGTGACGTTGTAATGAAAGCCATAGATGCCCCACGACCCTGAGGACTGCAGCTCGAGGGTCACCTGAACTCGGCCATCCTCGTCGTCCCAGTCGGCATCGGAGCTCGACACCTGAGCACTGCCTTGAGCGCTGTTGCCGAAAACGCCCGTCGGCCCGGCAGCGCAACAGGCGCGGATGAACTCCCGGCGACCGAGGGACGGGCCGACGTGGAAGGTGAATGTCTCCTTGGTCTGTACGGTTCCGCCACCCCATCCGTAGGGCCAGAAGCCCGAACACACGAACATCCTGTTCGCGCCGTCCGGCCCCGTGACCCAGATCTCGATGACCTGCGCATTCGCGAGCTGGTTGGTGACGTCCTGCATAAGCACCTCCGTCGATCCGAGCGCTTGCGTTCTTACAGCAATGGCTTGGCAACAGCCATGACAGGGGGGGTGCCGAACGTCGACGACCCTGAGGCGTTACGGGAGTAAATCCCGTGACGTCAGTCCTGTTCGCTAAAGCGGCAGGCTGGCCGGCATTCGCTGTCTCTTCGCGCTGCCTCCCGATTGCAGCGCAATCGCTCGCCTGCGCTCGGCAGCTTTTGCTTTCCTACAGCGCCTTGTCTGTGCCCTAAGTGGCCGATGCGCCTGCGTCCCTCCTCGCCCGCTGCAGCGCGTCCCAAAGGTCACGAAGTGGAGGAAGTGGAGGAAGTGGAAGAACCCCCGATTCAGGGGGGCGCGTTCCACTTCGGGCGCCGGCCGAGGGCTCGTTGGGCTTGAGCACGTCCATCGACCCTCGCCCGCCGCGCGGGGCACACGGCGGCTCGCGTTGACTCTACTGCTGTTGAGGCGCAGTCCCCCGGTCGGCGCGAGGGGGCCCCTCTTCTGGGGGATCGCGCCACACTTCGTTCCCGGGTCAGCGTCCAACGCTAAAACCATTCGGGGGGACTGAATGAAACAGATGATCAAGCTCGCCGCCGCCGCTGCGCTTGGCGCCATGGCGTCAGGCACAATCGTTTATGCACAGGCCGGGGCCGGCGACCCGCCCAAGGTCCGGGTCGCGCTCTATCGCGCGGCGCCTGGCCAGCAGGTTGCGCTGCTCAAATATTTTGCGGCGCAGGAACGGGCTGCACACGCGGCCGGCGTTCCGACCGGGCAGTTCTACGCCCATACCGACGGCGACAGCTGGGACTTCCTGGCCATCGATCCGGTAACGACCCCGGCACAGGATGCCGCTTCGGATGCCGCAGCGAAGAAGATGGGCCTGCCGACCGGCCCCGCCGCTTCGCTCGAATTCCGCAAGTATATCGCGATGCACACCGACACGTTCGCGGTCGGGCCGACCACGCCGGCCCAATATCTGGCGAGCGCCGGGCAATAATCTGAACTGAACTGATGGATGGGTGGCGGGCGCTGCGTCGTGCGGCCCCGCCTCCTACCACAAGGGCGTTGTCGGCCGGTGCCTGTGGCGCGTGGCGTCGTCGTCCAAGATATATTCGTGGAGCTTGCGCCGGATCCGCTCCGCGCCTTCGCTGCTAGCGCAAACCACGCGGACCCCGCCGCCGGGCAGGCTTTCGATGGTCGAGATCGACACCGCTTCCGAAAGGCAGCGGATAACCACAACGCCTTCGTCCAGGCTGAGATAGATGGCTCGGCTCATCGGCGCAGGCTCGTCGGGTCGAGCTGGAGCGCCTGCTCGTCGAAACGGTCGGCCAGGGTCGTCAGCGACGTCGCGCCGCTGCTCGTCCTGGCACAAGCCGCCAGCCGCCGGCACGACGCCGCCTGCTCTCGCAGGTCGTTGGCGCTCGGCCGGTCGCCGGGCCTGGCGTCGGGAACGAGGTCGGCGTTGGATCGATCGATGGCCACGCGGTGCTCCGTTCATGCAAGCGGGAGCACAAGCCAGTCTCTCAGCCGCGCATATGCCTACTCGAGTAAGAAGCGCGATGCGGCCTGTTAGCAGGTCGCGGCCCCACAGGGAACGCGCGAATTGGGCTCAGCCCAAGATCTCGAGCACCGCGGCGCGGGCGATCGGGTCGAAAAATTTCATTTGTGGCTTGTCGGAAGTCTGTTCCCGGCGCGCACGCCAGGGCTGGGGCCGACGGCCCAGCTCGTTCATAATGCTTTTCATATTCTCATTCCGGCCCTGTCGGACCGTTTTCATGTTGTCACTTGTTGCGATTTCCGCAGCGCTTCTTCGGCGCGCAGCTTTTCACTCCGCGCGGCCTTGGCGGCGAGCGCGTTCCAGGCCTCTTCGGAACGGCGGCAACGCTCGCGCACATGGTCGAGTGTTGCCGCTTCCGCTTCCGCCCGTGCCTGGTCGGCACGGGCGGTGAAGAATTCAAGGTTGGTGTTCCGGATCACTGCCCCGGCCACGTTTAGCCGGCCTGGCCTTCGTCCGAAGCCTGCGGCGCGGTTGCATTGTCCTCGACGGGCTGCAGATTGACTGCGCTCATCTTGCCGCGATTGTCCTGCTGCAGATCGTAGCTGACGCGCTGATCCTGGCGCAGGGTGCGCATGCCGGCGCGCTCAACGGCCGTGATATGCACGAACGCGTCGCTTCCGCCGTCCTCGGGCTGGATGAAGCCATAGCCTTTTTGTTCATTGAAGAACTTCACCGTTCCGGTGGTCATGTAGATTTTTCCTTCTAGTGCGGGCCCGAAGTGCCGGGCCGCTTCGTGCTAGGAGCAACAAGAGAAGGAAGAAGGAGCCGCTAAGCGTCCGAAGACCGTCAATTTGCGACTGGTAGCCTGCCCCATATGCGCCCTTTTGCCGCAAATTGTAAGGGCGACGCAGTAATCGACCGGAAATTGGGGTTCAGCAGGTCGCGCCGGATCGTACTTCTGATATTTAATGTTCGTGACATTCCCCGTTCGGGCGAGAGCAGCTACGTCTGATTGCTCCCCGAAGCCGATGGGAGGAACGCATGAAAAAGTTGGTTCTCGCCGCAACCGCGCTTAGCTTGCTTGCCGGCACTACCCCCACCCTCGCCGCGCAATGCAAGGACGCCAAGGGCCGGTTCACCAAATGCCCGGCCAAGCCAAAAGTCTGCCGCGACGCCAAGGGCCACTACGCCAAATGCAAGAAGTAGGCAGCCGAGCTTCCTGAACCGCGCCAACGACGATAGGTTGGCGCGGAGATGAAAAGAATTTCCGCTTGCTTCGCGCTTGCCGCGATCGGTGGCTGTGCGCCACTCCCGCCGCCTCCCCCGCCGCCCTATCATGCCGTCGGGACGGAGCCGTTTTGGGACCTGCTCATCGACGAGCACAATCTGACGTTCCGCCAGCCGGACGGTCAACCGATCACCCAGCCGACCCCAAGGGTGATCCACGGCTTCGCCGGAGAGATCTACCAAACGCCCCGCATCAACGTGAACATCGTCCACGGCCAATGCGGCGACGGCATGAGCGACCGTACCTATCCGGATAAGGTGCAAGTCACCGTCGACGGCCGCCAGTTCAACGGCTGCGGCGGTCTCTAGCGGCGTTACTCCGCCGCGATCTGCCGCGATTCGTCATTGGACGGATTCCCGGCGAGCTTGGTGAGCGGCCGAGGCGCGACTTCCACCATCGGCGGCGTGTCGAGGGTCTTGGGACTGCCCGCGCCAAGCGCTTCGAAGCGCTTGGCCTGGGTGAGCACTTGGCTTTCGAAGCTGCCGACCATCTGATTGTAGGCGCCGTTGGCGGTCGCGAGGTTCTTGCCGACGCGTGACATGTGCTCGGTCATCGTTGCAAGGCGCGAATGCAATTCCTTGCCCAGGCTAGCGATTTCGCTCGCGGCTTCGGCCAGCTTCTCCTGCTTCCAGACGCTCGCGACAGTCCGGGCAATCGCCACGAGATTGGTGGGCGTCGCCAGTAGCACGCGATCTTTAAAGGCTTTTTCCCAAAGCTCCGGGTCCTGCTCGAGCGCGGCGGTCAGGAAATGTTCGCCGGGAATATACATGATGACATAGTCAGCGGCGTCGCCGAACTGTGACCAGTATGCCTTCGATCCGAGTTGTTGCGCGTGGCGCTGGATCGAGGCGACATGCGCCTTGAAACAGGCATTGCGCCGGTCGTCGTCAACTTCTTCGCATGCCTCAAGAAACGCGTTGAGCGAACATTTGGCGTCAATGATCAGCTTTCGGTCCGACGGCAGGTTGACGATTGCGTCGGGACGCAGCCGGCCGTCGTCAGTGTCGACCGAGACTTCCATGTTGAAGTCGATACCCTCCACCAGCCCAGCCTGGACAAGAACGTTCCGCAGGCTCTGCTCTCCCCAACGGCCGCGAGTCTTTGGCGCCGAACGGAGCGCGTTGACGAGGTTTCTCGTCTCATCGCGGACCTGGCCTTGCCCCGTCCTGACGAGATCTACGACCTCGCGGAGACCCGCATAATGGTCGACCCGCTCCTTCTCGATGAGCTGCAGCTTTTCCTGATAGCTCTTCAACAACAGCTCGACCGGCGTAACAGTCTGCGTGAACTTTTCGCCGGCCTGCTCAAGAAATGTCTTCCGGGCATCGCCTAAGAGCTTGCTGGCGATCTCATGGAATTGCGCTGATAGACTTTCCTTGGCGTCCTTCAGGCCCTCAATCTGCTGCGCGAACGCCTTTTCCCGCTCCTGCTGCGCCGCCTGATGTACCGCAAGCTCATGCGCCGCGTTTCGATTCGCGTTGCGTTCCTTGACCATCTCATTGAGTTGCAACCGGAGGCTTTCGACGGTTTGCTTGGAGGCCGCGCCATCGCGGCTGCCGAGCAGCCACCCGACGAGGGCCCCTACCGCAAGTGCAACAATTGCAAGCACAATGACGGTCGCATCCATTGACCGTAACTCCCCCGGAACATTACGCGAACTCTAGGACTGTTGGAGCTAGCGCTCAAGCGATACGTTAGGGAAACAGACCGAGGGAGAAACCATGTCCATTCGCAAGATGATTGCCCTGCACCCCGACGCGCAGGGCCACGTGAACCAGCCGCTCGGCGATGCCGCGCATCACCTGATGTACTGCGCGCGCATGTGCCTGAGCTGCGCCGACGCCTGCGCGGCCGAGAAGATGGACATGCGCGAGTGCATCCGGATGTGCCTCGATTGCTCCGACATCTGCGAGGCGGCCGGAAAGCTGGCCGTGCGCCGCACCGGTTCGAACGACCAGGTTCTTCGCGAGACGCTCGAGCTATGCGCCCGCGTCTGCGACGAATGCGCGGCGGAATGCGAAAAGCACGACCATGAGCATTGCAAGCTCTGTGCGCAGATGTGCCGGGAATGCGCCCGCGATTGTCGCGTGGCAGCGGAGTCGATCGGCGCTTAAGCAGCTTTTTTCTGCTGCTCTTTCCGCTGCTTAGTAAGTTTTCTTAAGATCATGTCCCGCTTCAGTCGCGACAAATGGTCGATGAACAGCACGCCGTTCAGATGGTCCATCTCGTGCTGGAGGCAGGTTGCGAGCAGTCCTTCGATTTCCTCCTCGCGGACCTTGCCGTCGAGGTCGAGCCAGCGCGCGCGAATGCGGTCGGGACGATCGACCTCCGCATATTGGTCCGGCACCGACAGGCATCCCTCCGTGTAGGGAACCTCCTGTTCGGAATGCTCGAGGATTTCAGGGTTGATGAAGACGCGCGGATCCTTGATCGGCTCGCCGCCGTCTTCCTCCGGCTCCTGCAGGTCGATCACTAGGATCCGCTGCGGCACGCCGACCTGGATGGCGGCCAGGCCGATGCCCGGCGCGTCGTACATCGTTTCGAACATATCGGAAACGAGCGCGCGCACCCCGTCGTCGACTTTGTCGACGGGCTTCGAAATCTCGCGCAGGCGCGGATCGGGGACTTCGACGATCGGACGAATGGCCATGAGCGGAATTTAGTCTTTCAGGTCAGCAGGTTCAAGCAATGGGGCGGCGCGCACGGAGCGCCTGCGCCAACGTGCCTTCGTCCAGATAGTCGAGCTCGCCGCCGACGGGAAGTCCGTGCGCCAACTGGCTGAGACGGATGGGAAATCCTTCGAGCCGTTCGGCGACGTAATGGGCGGTCGTCTGCCCTTCGAGCGTGGCATTCATGGCCAGGACGACCTCATCGATGCCACCCGCCGAAACGCGCCGGACGAGCTGGTCGATGGTCAGATCCTCCGGGCGAACGCCATCGAGAGCGGACAATCGGCCGCCGAGCACGTGGTATCGTCCCGGGAAAAGACGCGAACGATCAAGCGCCCAGAGATCGGAAACCTCTTCGACCACGCAAAGCGATTTTTCATCGCGGCGAGGATCGGTACAGATCGAGCAAGGATCCGATGTGTCGACGTTGCCGCAGATTGAACAGGTCGATAGCTTCTCCGCCACGGTCTGAAGCGCGCTCAGTAGTGGACGGAGCGCATTTTCGCGCTTCTTCATCAGGTACAGTACGGCGCGCCGGGCCGACCGCGGCCCCAGCCCCGGTAAGCGCGCGAGCGCCTGCGACAATGCTTCGATTTCCTGACTTGCCACGCTGAGAGCCGAGGTAGGCAATCTCGGCAGCTTTCGCCATAGGGCCGCCATGCGCATCGTCTTCATGGGATCACCCGAGTTCGCCGTGCCGAGCCTCAACGCGCTCGTCGAGGCAGGTCACAAGGTTGTGGCGGTGTATTCCCAGCCGCCGCGCCCTGCGGGCCGTGGCAAGGGAGATCGCAAGACGCCGGTGCATGAGCGGGCGGAGCAGTTGGGCATCGAAGTGCGAACGCCGCGCTCTCTTCGCAATGAGGAAGAGCAGGAGAAATTTCGGACGCTTGGCGCCGACCTGGCAATCGTTGCCGCCTACGGCTTGATCTTGCCAAAGCCCATCCTGGATGCGCCCGGGCGGGGTTGTGTGAATGTGCACGCTTCGCTCCTGCCCCGCTGGCGCGGCGCGGCGCCGATCCAGCGCGCAATTCTGGCTGGCGACGAGACGAGCGGCGTGACGATCATGCAGATGGATGAAGGCCTTGATACGGGGCCGATGCTGATGAGACGCGAGCTCGACCTTCGCGGCAAGAATGCCGGGCAAGTTATTGAAGAGATAGCAGTACTCGGAGCAGAGGCGCTCGATGCATGGCTGGCAAATCCGACTCCACCGCAGCCCCAACCTGAGGATGGGATCACCTACGCCGCGAAGATCGATAAGGCGGAGGCGCGGATCGACTGGACGCGCTCTGCCGACGAAATCTTACGGCAGGTTCGCGCCTTCTCTCCGGCGCCGGGCGCATGGTTCGAAGCGAATGGCGAGCGGATCAAGCTGCTTGCCGCTGAGGCCGTCATCGGGTCCGGTCAGCCGGGCGAAGTGATCGACGATCATTTGACGATCGCGACAGCGGCAGGTGCGGTGCGGCCCTCCAAAGTCCAGCGTGCAGGCAAAGGGGCGATGAGCCCAGGCGAATTGCTGCGCGGTTTTGCGATCCCACAAGGCACGATCCTGACGTGACCCGCTGGCGGCTGATCATCGAATATGACGGTGGGCCGTTCATGGGCTGGCAGCGGCAGGACCATGGCCCGTCGGTGCAGCAGACTCTCGAAGAAGCACTTCAGCAGATGACGGGCGAGCAGGCGCCCGTTCACGCGGCCGGACGCACCGATGCGGGAGTGCATGCCCTCGCAATGTCGGCGCACGTCGATGTGAGCCGGGAAATGACGCCCCGTCGACTACGCGAGGGCCTCAATGCACTTGTGCGACCTCAGCCCATCTCGGTCCTCGAGATCGAGCCGGTGGCAGACGATTGGCACGCGCGATTTTCCTGCACCGGCCGGCGCTATCTCTATCGAATCCTCAACCGCCGGGCGCCGGCGGCCCTGGACCGTGGGCGGGTATGGCACATCCCGGTAGACCTCGACGTCAAAGCCATGCGCGAGGGCGCCGCGATGCTGGTGGGACGGCACGACTTCACGACGTTCCGTTCGGCCCAGTGTCAGTCGGATAGCCCGGTGAAGACGCTCGATGTTCTGGAAGTGGAACGGTCCGGTGAGGAAATTCACTTGCGCTCCGAAGCGCGAAGCTTCCTGCACCATCAGGTGCGCTCGATGGTCGGATGCCTCGCCATGGTCGGGCGCGGCCAGTGGGCGCCTCAGGATATCGGAAAAGCACTTCTGGCGCGCGACCGAGCGGCACTCGGGTTCAACGCACCGCCGGATGGCCTCTACTTTGCCGGGGCGAGCTACCCGGAGTGATTACTCGGCTGCTAGTGCCTGATATTCCTGCGCCGCGAGATATTTCTCGGCGTCCAAAGCAGCCATGCAGCCGGTGCCGGCGGCGGTCACGGCCTGACGGTAAATCTTGTCCATGACGTCACCGCAGGCGAACACGCCTTCGACGCTGGTGCGCGTCGTCCCGGCTTCGACCTTTATGTAACCGTCCTCGTCGAGATCGAGCTGGCCAGCGAACAACTCGGTGGCGGGCTTGTGGCCGATGGCGACGAAGGCGCCTTCGACGGGAACGCGGGTGACCTCGCCGTTGCGCTTATTGCGGATGTCGAGGCCGATGAGCGCTTCCGGATCGCCGCCGCCTACGAACTCGACGACTTCCGAATCCCAAATGACCTTGATGTTCGGGTTGGCGAACAGGCGGTCTTGCAGGATCTTCTCGGCCCGCAGCGTGTCGCGACGGTGGATCAGGGTGACGTCATGGCTGTGATTGGTCAGGTACAGCGCCTCCTCAACCGCCGTATTGCCGCCGCCGATCACGGCAACGCGCTTTCCCCGGTAGAAGAAGCCGTCGCAAGTGGCGCAGGCAGAGGCGCCCCTACCTTTCATATGCTCTTCGGAAGGCAGCCCAAGCCAGCTTGCCTGCGCGCCGGTCGCGATCACTAACGTGTCGGCGGAATATTGGGTGCCGCCATCGCCGTTCAGGCGAAACGGACGCCGGGACAGATCGACTGATGAAATGTGATCCCAAACAACCTTGGTCCCGACATGCTCGGCCTGCGCCTGCATCTCTTCCATCAGCCAGGGGCCTTGGATGACGTCTCGGAAACCGGGATAGTTTTCGACATCCGTCGTGGTCGTCAGCTGACCGCCCGGCTGGATTCCCTGAATCACTACCGGGCTGAGGCCGGCGCGCGCCGCGTATATGGCTGCGGTGAGGCCAGCGGGGCCCGAGCCAAGCACGGCCACGCGCGTCGAAATGCTGTTCGTCATGCCCGGCATCTAAGGCGCACAAACGCCTCCAGCAAGGCCGGTTAACGGCGGTTTAGACCGCCCTGCGACCCACGACGAAGTTCCAGATCAGCACGATGATGCCGACGACGAGGAGGATGTGGATCAGGCCCGAGGTGACGTGGAAGGCAAGGAATCCGAGCGCCCACAGGATGAGCAAGATGATCGCGATTGTCAGCAGCATGGGACGTTCCTTCCAAGAATTCGCCCCCGTAACGGTCGAACGAGGGAGCCGTTCCCAAAGCTGACGTCAGACAAGCCTGCTCTGATTGAGCGCCGCGTCGATAAAACCCGCGAATAGCGGATGGGGCTCGAACGGACGGCTCTTCAATTCCGGATGGAATTGGACGCCAATGAAGAACGGGTGGTCGGGCCGCTCAACGATCTCCGGCAGGCGATTGTCGGGGCTCATGCCCGTGAAGAGGAGTCCACCCTTCTCAAGCGCCTCGCGATAGTGGACGTTCACTTCGTAACGATGACGATGGCGCTCGCTGATCTCCGTTGCGCCATAGACGGAGGCGACGCGGCTGTTGCCGGCCAGTGTCGCTGGATAGGCGCCTAGGCGCATCGTGCCGCCGAGATCGCCGCCTGCCGCGCGTTCCTGCAAGCCTTCTTCGCTCATCCATTCGGTGATGAGACCGACAACCGGTTCCGGCGTTTCACCGAACTCGGTCGTGGAAGCTTCCTTGATTCCGGCTTGGTTCCGCGCCGCCTCGATGCACGCCATCTGCATGCCGAGACAGATGCCGAAGAAGGGGATTTCCCGCTCGCGCGCGAACTTCACGCTGGCGATCTTCCCTTCGCTGCCGCGCTCGCCGAACCCGCCAGGGACAAGAATGCCGTGAAGCGGCTCGAGCTCGGCCGCCAGGTTAGCGTCGGGATGCTCGAACATTTCTGCGTCGAGCCACTGGATGTTGACCTTCGTACGGTTGGCGATCCCGCCATGCACAAGCGCTTCCCGCAAGCTCTTATAAGCGTCGGGAAGGCCGACGTACTTTCCGACTACGCCGATAGTAACTTCGCTGTCGTAATGGTCGATCCGATCCATCACCTCGATCCAGCGCGTTAAATCCGGCCTAGGCGCGTCCTCGATCCCGAAGGCGTAGAGGACTTCATCATCGAGTCCTGCTTCGTGGTACTGCAGCGGCACATCATAGATGTTGCGCGCATCGAGTGCCGGGATGACCGCGCTCTTTCGGACGTTGCAGAATAAGGCGATCTTTTCGCGCTCCGCTTCCGGCAAAGGCCTGTCGCATCGGCACAGCAGCACTTCCGGCTGAACACCCAGGCTCGCGATCTCGCGCACCGATTGTTGCGTCGGCTTGGTCTTGAGCTCGCCCGCGGCAGCGATCCACGGAACGAGTGTCGTGTGGACGCTGACGGAATTGCTGCGGCCAAGGTCGTTCCTAAGCTGCCGGATCGATTCGATGAATGGCAGGCTTTCGATGTCCCCGACGGTCCCCCCGATCTCGCAAATGACAAAATCGCATTCGCCAGTGTCGCTGAGCGCGAATTCCTTGATGGCGTTGGTGACGTGCGGAATGACCTGGACGGTCGCGCCGAGATAATCGCCGCGTCGTTCGCGCGCGATGATGTCGCGGTAGATGCGGCCCGTCGTGATGTTGTCCGACTGGCGCGAGCTGACGCCTGTGAAACGCTCGTAATGCCCGAGGTCGAGGTCGGTTTCCGCCCCGTCGTCGGTCACGAAGACTTCACCATGCTGGTACGGGGACATCGTCCCCGGATCTACATTGAGATAGGGGTCGAACTTACGAATGCGGACCTTGTAGCCACGCGCCTGGAGAAGCGCCCCGAGGGACGCCGACAGAAGACCTTTTCCAAGCGAGGAGACCACGCCGCCGGTGACAAAAATGAACCGCGCCATGGGATTCGAGGCTTAGGGGGTAGCCGCTAACTCGCGCAAGGGCGGCGCGAAATATTTTCGCGCCCGCTGCAAAAACTATTGGGCGAGCGGGACCGGCGCCTGCTGATTCTGGTCGGGCGCCTGCTTTGGCGCCGCCGGTGCCGTTGCCGGCTGCGACTGCTCGATCGGCGTTCCGGTCTTGCCGGCCAGCGACGTGTCAATCTTGACCGGCTCACGCGTCGCGCCGGCGATGGCGGCCATGACGATCGACAGGACGATGAAGGTGCCGCCGAGCACAGAGGTCGAGCGAGTCAGGAAGTCCGCCGCACCCCGCGCCGTCATGAAACCAGACGAGCTTCCGCCTACACCAAGGCCGCCGCCCTCGGAGCGCTGCATCAGGATCACCGTGATGAGCGAAAGGGCGACAAGCGATTGAACGATCAGGAGGAAGGCGAACATGAGATTCTTTCGTGAATTGGTCGCGGCGACTTAGGCGATCGGGCCCAAGCCTTCAACCGCCGCTGCTCGAGGCCGCAGCGGCAACGATGGGGATGAAGTCGGTGGCCTTTAGACTGGCGCCGCCGACGAGCGCGCCATCGACGTCTGCGATCGCGAATATTTCAACCGCGTTCGAGGCCTTCACCGATCCGCCATAGAGGATGCGCACCTGATCGCCGTCCGCACCGAACCGCTCGCGCAGCCGCTGGCGGATGGCAGAATGCATTTCCGCAATTTCATCGACGGTCGGGATCTTGCCGGTGCCGATCGCCCAAATCGGCTCGTAAGCTATCGCCAGCTCCGTTTCGCTGCTCAGAACGTGGGGCAATGAGCCGTCGAGCTGGCCGACCACGGTCTCGACCGCGGCGCCTCGCTCTCGGACCTCCAAGCTCTCTCCCACGCAGAGGATCACTGCGAGACCGCACGAAAGCGCCGCAGTCGCCTTCGATTTGACCTCTTCGTCGCTCTCACGCTGCGCTTCGCGGCGCTCGGAATGACCGACGATGGTCAGGCTGGCGCCGGCGTCGTGAAGCATCTGCACCGAGATGCAACCGGTGTGGGCACCCTTCTCCGCGTGATGGACGTCCTGCGCGCCGATGGTAAAGTCGGGTAGCGCTCTTGCGGCACGTTCAATCAGGATCGACGGGACGCAGAGCGCGACATCGACGCCGGGATAATCCTTCGACTGCTCTGCAATCGCCTTTGCCTCCGCGAGATCCGCAGAGAGTCCGTGCATCTTCCAATTTCCGGCAACGAGCTTCCTGAGCGCCATTCAGTCCCCCTTATAGGCCGTCCACTAGCGGGCGCGCCTTGATGCCTGCAAGGCTCCCCCCTAAAGCTCGCCGCTCGCTATCGCTTTCACCTCTCGGAAGACTTGATGCTCACCTTTTTTCGCCGCGTATCAAAATCCAAGGTCGGCACCTGGATCATGGCGGCCGTCCTGATTGCCATCCTCGCAGGCTTTGCCGCCAGCGACATCTCCAACTTCGGTTCAGGCAAGATCGGCTTTGGGATGGGCGCGGATACGCTGGCCAGCGTCGGTGACCAGCGTGTCACCGAGCGCGAGATGAGCGAAGCGATGCAAAAGCGTCTGCAAAACGTGCGCGAGCAGAACCCCGCAGCGGATTATTCGACCATCGCGCGCGATTTCGACGAGATCCTCGCCCTGCTGATCGACCAGCGGTCTCTGATCGCGTTTGGTGACAAGTTCGGTTTCCCGCTGTCGAAGAAACTCCTCGACGGGCAGATCGCTCAATTGCCTGGTGTGAAGGGCCTGGACGGCAAGGTCAGCGCCGCGTCCTACCAGACGTTTCTTCAACGCCAACAAATGACCGATGCGCAAGTGCGACAGTTGCTGGCGAGCGGCCTTTTCCAGCAACTCATTCTTTCGCCGGTGGCATCAAATGCCCGGCTTTCGGTCGGGATGGCCACGCCATATGCCTCGATGATGCTGGAATCGCGCGAGGGCGAAGCCGCGGCGGTTCCGATCGAGCCGTTCAAGGCAGGACTGAAAGCGACGGACGCCGACGTGCAGCAATTCTATGCTGCAAACCGCAATCATTACATGATCCCCGAGCAGCGGGCGCTTCGATTTGCGATCATCGGCCCTGAGCAGGTCTCCGGCATCGCCGCAACGGACCAGGAAATCACGGACTATTACAACAAGAACCAAGCCATCTACGGATCACGTGAGACGCGCAACCTGAGTCAGGTGGTCGTGCCGGACCAGGCAACGGCGAACGGCATCGCAACTCGCGCCAAGGGCGGCGCGACGCTGGCGGCCGCGGCGGCGCCTGCAGGCTCCAATGCAGCCGTGACGGCGTTGGCCGATCAGACGCGCCAGGCATATGCGAGCGTCGCAGGCGACAAGGCCGCGACGGCAGTATTCGGCGCGGCATCGGGATCGGTCGTTGGACCGGTCCAGTCGGAATTCGGCTGGGTCGTCGTGAAGGTCGAATCGGTGAAGAGCGCCTCGGGCAAGACGCTCGCCGCAGCACATGACGAAATTGGCGCCAGACTCGTTGCCGACAAACGCAAAGCCGCGATCGAGGATATGGTCGACAAGATCCAGAACGCGATCGACGATGGCAGTAACTTCGTCGAGGCCGCGGGCAAGGCGAAAGCGCCGGTGACCACGACTCCGCTCATCGTGGCAAACGGAAGCTCACTCGCAGACCCGAGGTTCAAAATCGCTCCGGAACTCGCCCCCGCCGTCAAGACCGGGTTCGAGATCGCGCCTAATGACCCGCCGGAGATCGTGAGCCTTGGCGACAAGGGCTATGCTGTCGTCTCGCCGGGACAGGTCGTCGCAGCGGCCCCCGCCCCGCTAGCCAGCATCCGCGACCGCGTGGCTGCCGACTGGCTCGACCAGCAGGCATTCAAGCGCGCCAAGATCGCTGCCGATGGCATTGCGGCCAAGGCGGCGTCAGGCGCTTCGCTAGCCGACGCAATAAAGCAGGCCGGCGTGGCCCTTCCCGCCGCTCGTCCCGTCGCCGCGCGGCGCATCCAGATCGCGACCGCGCAGGGACAGGTGCCGCCGGCGCTCAAGATGCTGTTCACCTTTGGCCAGGGGAAAGCCAAAGCGCTTCCCGACCCGCAGGGCCGCGGCTTCTACATCGTGAAGGTGACGAAGATCGTACCCGGCAACGCGACTTTGCAGCCCGGCTTGATTAGTCAGATGCAGCGTGAGCTTCGCGAGGAGCTCTCGGAAGATTACGCGCGGCAATTCGTCGCGGCGATCAAGGCCGAGCTTAAGGCCAAAAAGAACGACAGTGCGATCCAGACGATGAAGACGCGGCTGCTCACCAGCGGAAACTGATCGGGGCACTTGACCGGCATCCGTTTGTTGCCTACACGTTCCCCGTTCGTTCTATTCGGGGGAGTGACCACCGATGCTAACCGCCAAGCAGCATGAATTGCTGTTGTTCATCGATGGCCGTCTGAAGGAGAGCGGGATCTCTCCGAGCTTTGATGAGATGCGCGAGGCGCTAGACTTGAAGTCGAAGTCCGGCGTGCATCGTTTGATTTCGGCGCTGGAGGAGCGCGGGTTCATTCGGCGGCTGCCCAATCGGGCCAGAGCGCTCGAGGTGATGAAGCTTCCCGAGACACGGCCCTCTGCAACCGTAACCCCGATCCGGCCTGTGGTCAGCGCACCCGCCAACGACGTTCAGGAAATTCCACTCCACGGCCGCATCGCTGCCGGCACGCCGATCGAGGCGCTGCAGGGGACGGAGAACTTCTCCGTGCCGTCGGCGTTACTTGGGCCAGGCGAGCATTATGCGCTTGAAGTGTCGGGCGATTCGATGGTCGACGAAGGCATCCTCGACGGTGACTTCGCGCTCATCCGCAAGGTCGACACGGCGCGAGACGGTGAGATCGTCGTCGCACTGATCGACAATGAGGAAGCAACGCTGAAGACGTTCCGCCGCGAGGGCAGCATGATTCGCCTCGATCCGGCCAACCGACAATACGAGGCGCAGCGCTACGATCCGCGCCGGGTCCAGATTCAGGGACGTCTCGCAGGCCTGATTCGCCGCTACTGACATGGGCGACGCGCGCATCGATTACGTGGAATTGCCGAGCGCCACTGCGCACGAGTTGACGAGGGCATTCTATTCGAAGGCGTTCGGGTGGACGTTTGCCGACTATGGCCCGACCTACTCAGCAACGACCAACGGCACGACCGATGTCGGTTTGCAGGGCGATCCGGAAGAGGCGCTGTCAGCCATCCTACCGGTGATCCAAGTCGATAACCTCGAGGCCGCGTTCGACGCAGTTTCGAAAGCGGGCGGGACGATTGCCAAGCCGATCTTCAGCTTCCCGGGCGGCCGTCGTTTCCACTTCATTGACCCGTCGGGGAGCGAGCTGGCTGTCTGGAGCGAAAGCCCTTCCCTGACACGATCAAGGCCCTGAGGCTCGACAGCCTGAGTGATGGTCAACGGGCCTAGCGGCTCGTCCGGCTCGACCCGTCAGAATCGTGAAGCCAACGAGTGCCGCGGCGGCGCTAACGCAGAAGGCGTGCCATTCAATCGATGAGTCAAACGCGAACTAAACGGCGATCCCGCACCCGAACCCGACAACGATCCACGGCGGAAGCTGGGCGCGCTCCTTCGAACAGCTTTTCCAGCTCCTCGTTCCACTCGGCAAAACGCGCTTCCAGAGCTTCCGAGCATGCTGTGGCAGAGGCGCACCCGCTATGTTAGGGGCGCTCGTCCGTTGCATTGCAGCATAGAGAGAAGAGGATTGCGCGCCTGAGCGCAAGCGAGAAAGATTTGAGCAGCAATTCCCGTCCCATCGTTACCCGTTTTGCCCCCTCGCCCACTGGCTTCCTTCATATCGGCGGGGCGCGGACGGCCTTGTTCAACTGGCTGTTCGCCCGCCATCACGGCGGCAAGTTCCTCCTCCGCATCGAGGACACCGACAAGGCGCGCTCCACAAAGGAAGCCATCGACGCCATCCTCGACGGGATGAATTGGCTTGGCCTCAATTGGGACGGCCACGAATATTACCAGTCGCAATTCTGGGCGCGGCACGCCGAAGTCGCCCATCGCTTGCTTGAGCGCGGGGCCGCGTATCGCTGCTACATGACCCAGGTAGAGCTCGCCGAGCAGCGCGAGACCGCCCAACGGGAGCGGCGGCCGTTCCGCATCAACAGCCCCTGGCGCGACGTGACAGCCGAGCAAGGCGACAAGCCATTCGTCATTCGGTTGAAGGCGCCCCGCGAAGGGGAAACAGTGATCGACGACCGCGTTCAGGGCCGCGTGACGGTACAGAACGTCGAGCTCGATGACTTCGTCCTGCTGCGGTCGGACGGAACGCCGACCTACATGCTTGCGGTGGTGGTCGACGATCACGACATGGGCGTCACGCACGTGATCCGCGGCGACGACCATCTCAATAACGCCTTCCGCCAGCTGGTGATTATCAATGCCATGGGCTGGCCTGAGCCGGTTTATGCCCACGTCCCCCTGATCCATGGTCAGGACGGTGCGAAGCTGTCGAAGCGGCATGGCGCGTTGGGCGTCGATTCCTATCGCGACGAGCTCGGCTTCCTGCCGGAAGCGATCGGCAATTACCTGCTGCGCCTCGGCTGGGGCCATGGCGACGATGAGATTATCAGCCGCGAACAGGCCATCGAATGGTTCGACCTCGATCATGTCGGCAAGTCCCCGTCGCGCTTCGACTTCAAGAAGCTCGAAAATCTCAACGGCCACTACATCCGTGAGGCCGATGACGGCCGCCTGTCCGACCTCGTTGCTGCCAAGCTTGGCATTAGCGGCACACAAAAAGAGCAGCTGCGCCGGGCGATGCCCGAGCTCAAATCGCGAGCGAACACCATCGGCCAACTTACGGAGAGCGCTGCGTTTTTGTTCTCGACGCGACCGCTCGATGTGGATGAACAGGCATCTGCCCTGCTGACACCCGAGTCCCGAGAAGTGCTGCGCGCCGCGCACGCGAAACTTCAGGCACTTGCCGATTGGGAGATTGCGTCGTTAGAGGCTGCCGTCCGCGAGGTCGCGGAGGGTCTCGGCGTGAAGCTCGGCAAGCTTGCCCAGCCGCTTCGCGCCGCCCTCACAGGGCGCACGACATCTCCCGGGATATTTGACGTTCTTGCGTTGTTGGGACGAGACGAAAGCCTCGCCCGCATAGCCGACCAGATGGAGCCGATTGAATGACCGAACAAACCGCGACGCTGGGGGTCGACGGAAGCAATTTCACCTATCCGGTGCTGGACGGCACGGTCGGGCCGGAAGTCGTCGATATCCGCAAGCTCTACGGCCAGACGGGCATGTTCACCTACGATCCCGGCTTCACGTCGACCGCGAGCTGCGAAAGCGCGATCACCTATATCGACGGCGAAAAAGGCATTCTGCTCCACCGCGGCTATCCGATCGAGCAGCTCGCCGAGAAATCGACGTTCATGGAGGTATCCTACCTCCTCCTTCACGGTGAGTTGCCGACGAAGAGCGAGCTCGACGAGTTCGTCTACACGATCAGCCGCCACACGATGGTCCACGAGCAGCTGGCGACTTTCTATCGCGGCTTCCGGCGCGACGCTCACCCGATGGCGATCCTATGCGGCGTCGTCGGCGCGCTTTCATCCTTCTATCACGACAGCACGGACATCACCGACCCGGCGCAGCGGATGATCGCATCGCACCGGCTGATCGCGAAGATGCCCACGCTTGTGGCGATGGCGTTCAAGTACAGCCTCGGCCAGCCCTTCATGTTTCCGCAGAATAGCCTCAGCTACACGGGCAATTTCCTGCGCATGACCTTTGGCGTTCCTGCGGAGCCCTATGAGGTCAATCCGATCATCGAGAACGCCATGCGGCGGATCTTCATCCTGCACGCCGACCATGAGCAGAATGCCTCGACGTCGACGGTTCGCCTCGCCGGCTCGTCGGGCGCGAACCCCTTCGCGTGCATCGCGGCGGGCATCGCCTGCCTGTGGGGTCCGGCGCATGGCGGCGCCAACGAGGCCGCGCTCAACATGCTGCGCGAGATCGGCGACGTGAAGCGGATTCCCGAGTACATCGCTCGCGCCAAGGACAAGAACGACCCGTTCCGGCTGATGGGCTTCGGCCACCGCGTCTACAAGAACTTCGACCCGCGCGCGAAGGTGATGAAGGCTACTGCCGACGAGGTGCTCAAGGAGCTCAACATCTCCGACCCCGTGCTCGATGTCGCCAAGGAGTTGGAGCACATCGCGCTCAACGACGAGTATTTCATCGAGAAGAAACTCTACCCGAACGTCGATTTCTATTCGGGGGTGATCCTGAACGCGATCGGCTTCCCGACCGACATGTTCACGGCTTTGTTTGCGCTAGCGCGGACAGTGGGCTGGGTTGCCCAGTGGAATGAGATGATCGCGGATCCGGAGCAGAAGATCGGCCGTCCTCGCCAGCTTTACGTCGGCGCCACGCAGCGCGACTACATTCCCGTCGGCGATCGTTAGGGGGACGGCAGCGTCAGCGTGAACCGGGCGCCGGCGCCCGGCTCGCTGTCCAATGAAACATCGCCGCCCATCGACCGGGCCAGCCGCCGCGAGATGGCGAGGCCGAGTCCCGTGCCGCCTTCCGTCGCTTCGACGCGCTCGAAGCGTTCGAAGATGCGCTGCTGGTCGACGGGCTCGATGCCCGGACCCTCGTCGGAAACAGTCACCGAGGCAGTCGCCATCGTTTGCGCGAAAGACAAATGGACCGTCGAACCCTGCGGCGAGTGACGCACCGCGTTGCCGATCAGGTTTACGAGGATTTGAATAACCGCGCGGTCCTGACCGGAGGCCGAAAGTCCTTCCCGTTTTTCCGAAGCGATGGCGACATTCCGCTCTTCGGCAAGCGGCTCGACCATCACGACTGCCTCGGCAGTGAGGGCGCCAAGATCAATAGCATGCTGGCCCGACGAAACGTCATCGCTCATCGAGCGGACAACAGACAGAAGATGCCGGGCCGCGGCGGCAATGTCGTTGCCGTAGCTGGCGTAATCGCTGCGCAGCGGGCCATCGGCGCGTTCGACGATTCGTTCGGCGCTCTCGATAATCCGATCAAGCGGCGAGCGCAGGACTTCGTCCAGGGCATGGTCGAAAGCGTTTCCGCCCCCCAAGTCGCCAGGCATCCGGGCGGGTTGTTCGAGCTGCGCAGTGCCGCGGAAGCCGGCGAAGCTTCCGTCGGTCGTGCTGACAACCTCGCCTGTTAGGACGATGATCCGGCTCTCGTCGTTGCGGCTGCGGGCTCGCTGCTCGGCAAAGCCGCGTCGCGCGGCGAGCGCGCTGATCAGCGGCATTTCGCCCGCCTCATTCTCCTCCAGACGCACGACACGGGTCATCGGTTGTCCCGAAGCTTCGGCGAGCTCGACGCCGAGATAATCGGCTAGCTCGGGAGACAGGGAAATGATGCGCATCTCCTCATCCGCCACCCACTCGGTATTCGAAGCTGGCGAGTCGGCTTCAGACGGCCCACCTAGGAGGGAGGCCAGGCGCGCAGCGGCAGGAACGCGTTCACTCCAGCCTTCCAGGGTCAGCGCAATTTCATCCCCGTCTGGATTGGCGCGAACCCAAAGCTCGATGTCATGATCTTGTGAGGCGGCAACCGCCGGACGCGCCACTGGAATGCGAAGCTTGCGGGCGAGTTGCGCAACGGCGGCGACCTGCGGAAGCGCAAGCTTCTGGCCAAGTGTCGCGCCAGCCTGACGCTGCAGCGCCTCAAGCTCGGGATCAGCGGCGATCAGCCTGCCGTCCTTGTCGAGGCGCCCTAGGATCGGACGGGGCTCAGACGGTGCGCTGGCCATTGTCCGTTCCAAGCGAGTCCACAGCATATTGATAGAGAGGGTCGGCGGCGACCCAGCTCCGCGCGTTTGCGACATCTGCATCGCTCAGCCGATCGAATTCGGCGATCGCGCGGCCGAGGTCGGAGATGCCGAGAAGATCGCCAATGCCGGCGAGCAAGCCACCCGCGACTTCGCGCGCCAGATTGCCCATCCGCAACATGGCCATGATCCTTCGCGGGTCGGCCGACAGCAGTTCCTCCAGTGCGACCTCGCCGCTGAGGCCGCAGCGCCGAGCGAGCGCCTGTGCGACGAAGTTGATCTCGCCTTCTATTGCGGCGGCGCCAATGAGTTCGTTGGAGAGGGCGTCCTCTTCATCGAGCAGGCGGATTAGGGTTGCGGTCAGATTTTCGACGGAGCTTCCGGTGTCGAGGCTCGCCATGACTTGGGCCATGGCCGCCGCGAGCTGCCGATCGGCCTCGGCGGCGCCAGTGCCGACGACAAGGTCCGCGCGAAGGGCGGCAGCGAGGGAGCAAACCAGCGCCCGGGCTTCATCCCGCGGCAAGTCGTCGAAATGAAGGAGGCATTGGCCAAAGCGGTCGCGGCGACGACCGCGAGCGATGATCAAGGCCATTGCGGCAGCCGCGACGGCACCGTCACGATGGCTGACCAATCCCTGGACGACGCGCGCCTCGCGACGTCCGGCACGGGATTTCGCACCGGTCGCAATCCGCTCCTCATCGGCACGGCGCAAGAGCAGCCGCATTAACCCTGCGCGATCGAGCAGGCCGGCCTCCGAAAGTCGGTCGAAAATAGCGAGATTGCCCTCGTCGTTCGCGGGCGTGGCCATGTTAGGCAGTGCCGCGCGCAAAGCGTCGGCAATGTCAGCCACCATGCAATGGAGCATGGCGGTCATCAGCGCCCGCTCCTGCTCCGTCAATCGCTCGGCAGAATCGAGGAAGAAGTCGACCCGGACAGTCGACAGCCGGTCGCGGCCCGCGCGGCGTGCGCGACCCGACTGGTCGGCTGCAGATGCAGCAATCGGCCATTCTTCCGGCTTCATCCTGCCGGTGCTTATCGGATTTGCGTTAACTTCCCGTCAACTCGACGCTGAATGTCGCACATGCTGAACAATGAAGAAAGAAAGCGCTGCGTAGCCCAGCAGACCCACAAGATAAGGTGTCCAGGCGCCAAGGATCGCGAACGGAACCGCCGCCACAATCGCGCCACGTCGGGAGAAGAGCCACGTGTCCGCGTCCGCCGGAAAACCGTGCTTCTCGATCCGGCCTGCCTCCGCGAATGCGATTCCGCCTATTGCACTGAGCAGTGCCCCCCAGCCGCTGACATGGCGCATCTCCCACCAGCCAAGTGCAAGCAGGGCAATTCCACTGACCGCCCATAAGATACGGCGGCTGAGCAGATGCGCAGGAAGGGGGCGCAGCCGAAGGATCGCCAGGCGATTTGCTACCAAATCCAATGGAAGGGAAAGCAGCAGCATCACCAGTCCTGCTCCGAGCCAGCCGCGCAGAAAGCAAGCCGAGGCACCGACGATCAACGCGAGCGCGGCCCAGATGAGCCAAACCGGCCGGGCGCCGGTCTCCATAAGCTGCTCAGTCGCAAACTCTTCGATCGGCGGCAGGACGAAACGACTGACCCAGTCGGTTCGACCACCTCGCGAGGCGCGAATGAGGCGTCGCTGAAAGTCGCCTAGGTCGGCCTCCCGCTCAACCAACAATGGCTCCTCATCACCCGCCACGGGCTGCCGAACGGCGCCTTCCTGGATGGCGCGGCGCAAAAGCGTCGACTGGAGGTCCCAATCGCCGAGCATCACTGCCGTCGATCCGAGAAGGTGCGCGTCCACTACCGCGAGGCCGGCCCAGCGCGATTCCGCATCGATACGTTCGAACGCTGCGTGGGCTTCGTCATCGGGAACGGTGACTACCGCGGGCTCGGGTTCATCGACCAGCTGGGCCACCAGTTCAGCAGAAGGCGCAATTCCATCGCCGACAACGAGAATCGAGGCCCCTGCCTCGAACCGGCTTACGGCTTCCTGCACGTCGCTGACCGGGAAGACGCTGATCCCATCCAGACGAAGTCGCTCGAAGGCGTCCTGGAGCGCCTGGGGTACTCGCTCAACGACGACGACGATCGGTCCCGCGCCGGCCGCCGAGGCACAGCGAACCTGATAATCGATGAGCGTCCGTCCCGAGAGCGGAAGGAGCGCTCGGAGCCCTCCTTCGTCATCCTCCTGATAAGCCCCGATGAGCGCGCCGACCGCCAAACTTCTTTCCCTTCCCCCGCGACAGCGTTGAGCCCTCTCTAACCGCTTTCGCCTATCGTCAAAGATGGTAAACTGCCGATTGCCATGAACCCATTCGCAAAACACGCCGAACCGGAAAGCCCGGTGCAGGACGAGGGCGAGCCCCTCGATCTTACGACTGCCCTGATGAGTTCGGAGCCCAGCTTCGACCAGGAGCAATGGGCGGAGAGTCGCGCGGAAGAGCGTGGCGCCGGCGGGCGGCGGGTCCTTGGCTCGTTGCTGTTGCTGCTTTCGGCCGCCTGGTTGGCGTTCAGCGCGTGGAGCGCCGGACGATCGCTGGGCGGGCAATCGCTTTCATCGCCCGCCTTCGCGCAATGGATTGCCGTTGCAGCGGGCCCGCTTGCCTTATTGGGCCTGGTCTGGCTGATGTTCGGGCGCACGCGCCGAAAGGAAGCGGAGCGCTTCACCCGATCTGTAGTCACCATGCGCACCGAAGCGCGGTCGCTCGATGCGCTGCTCGAGGTTCTATCGCAGCGGATTCACGACAGCCGTTCCGAGTTAACCATGATGTCCCAGCATCTGATGACCCTTGGCGACGAGGCGACCGGCAAGCTCGGCGGCATCACGCGCGAGTTCGACTCCAGCAGCGAGAAGTTGCGGGTCCACAGTGAGGCGCTAGACCGGGCGGCGGACTCGGCGCGTAACGACGTCGCCGTGCTGCTCGCCGATCTTCCGCGAGCGGAACAGACGGCGCAGAAGGTCGCTGACCAACTGCGGTCGATCGGAAGCGAATCCGCGGCGAAGACGACCTCGTTCGGCGAACAGGTGGCTGCGTTGGCAGAGCAAACGCGCGCGACGGACGAGTTGGTTGCGCAGGCGGCCGACCGGCTTGCCGCAAGGCTCGCCGAAATCGACAGCGCGAGCACCAGCGCAGCGGCGCGCGTAACGGAAGCTCAAACTGCCTTCACCGGCTCTCTCGACCAGCTTCTGAATCAGTCGGCGCAGACCCTCGAGACAATCCGCTCCGGGATCGACACGCAGGCGGCAGCGGTCGCTGCGCTCGTGCAGCAGGCGTCGGCCGGGATCGGCAAGGCCGGCACACAGTCATCGGAGTCGCTGGCCGCAAACATTGAACGAGCAACGACGTCGCTCGAAGGCCTATCGAACCGCGTCGCCGAGCAGGATCGTGCGTCGCAAAGCATGATCGCCGAGATCGACCGCGGCCTGGCAATGATCGATCAGCGGTTTGCAGAACTTGCCGCGAATGGAGACCAGCGGGCAAATCACTTCCTCGAGTCCCTTACCCGCGCCCGCAACGAACTCGACACGCTTGCCGCGCAGGCGGGCACACAGGACGGCGCAATCGACTCGCTTTCGGAGCGGACCAACGGCCTGCGCGAAAGTATCGATCGGCTTGTCAGCGAGATCCGCGACGGCGTCGGCACCGCGATCGGCGAGGCACAGGATGGCACCGACCGCCTGGTCGAAAGCGCGTCGCGTATACGCCCTGAAATCGGCTGGATCCGCGAAGCTACGGTTGAGGCAAGCGACCGGATCGCCTCCACCGAAGGACAGATTGTCGAGCAGCAGAATCGCCTGGGCGAATATCTCGCTGCGATCGACACCGGCGTCGACAATGCCGGCGCGAAGCTCGGTGAGCTTGCGGCCGTGATGGTCCAGGTCGAGCGCGAGGCAGCGAACCTCAGTGCCGAGACCGGCCCGCAACTTGTGAACGCGCTCCTTCAGGTCAAGGAAGCCGCTGCTCACGCCGCCGAGCGTGCGCGCGAGGCTATCGAAGGCATCATTCCGGCCAGCGCCGGGAAGTTATCGGAAGAGACCCGCGCGGCGTTGGAGCGCGTCGTTCGCGAGAGTGTCGAGGACAAGCTGCGCGATGTCGAAGCTGTCGCCACGCGCGCTGTGGAAACTGCGAGGTCTGCTTCAGATCGCCTGACGCAGCAGATGGTCACGCTTGGCCAAACCGCGGCGGCGCTTGAGCATCATATCGAAGCGACTAGCAGTGAGCAGCGCGAAAAGGACAGCGAAGCCTTCGCCCGCCGCGTTTCGCTGCTGATAGACTCGATGAATTCCGCCGCCATCGATGTCGGCAAGATCCTGTCCGACGAAATCGACGACAAGGCGTGGGACAGTTACATCAAGGGCAACCGCGGCGTCTTTACGCGTCGCGCAGTGCGGCTGATTGGTGGAAGCGAAACGCGCGCGATCAAGGCGCATTACGATTCGGATCCGGAATTCCAGCAGTCGGTGAACCGCTACATGGCGGACTTCGAAGCCATGCTACGCCGCGTCGTCGCGGAGCGTGATGGCGGCATCATCGCCGTTACGTTGATGTCGTCCGATATGGGCAAGCTCTACGCCGCCCTGGCCCAGATCGACCGCCGCCGCTAACCGCCGTTGCGCGGATTGTAGAGGTCGAGATCCTGCGGCGTTACCCAGCCGTAGGTCCAGTTCGCGTAATAAATAGCGAACAGGATTGCGCCGAGCAGCGCGGCCTTGAGCAAGTGCCAGCGCAGATTGAACGCGTGCGGCGCACTGTCCGCCTGACCCGGGATCTTTGCCTTGCCCAATTCTTCGTCGGTGCGAACGCCGAAAGGAAGCAGCAAGAAAGCGCTCGCGGCGAAGAACAGGAAGTAAATCGCGATGATCGAGGAAAGCGCCATCGACCTTAGCTCGTAACTTGGAGCAGCATCACCTCAACAAGCGGCTTCTTTCCCGTCCACAATGTGGCGCAGCGGCGAACGGCGAGCCGCACATTCTCGCGCTGTTTATCTTCGGTGATATCGGGGCTGAAGGCTTTCGTGGCGGCGTCGGTTGCGTCGGAGATGAAATCTTCGCGGTCCTCTTCAACCGGCACACCGAAAGGCCGGATGAGCGGCTTGCCCGCTAGCCGGCCGTCGCTGCCCACCGGAACCGCAACGGTGATCAATCCGCCATAGCCCATGCGACGCCGCTCGGTGACGGTCGAGCCGTCGGCCGGCAAGATGACATCACCGTCGAGCACAAGTTGGCCGACGCGGACTTCGTCGATCTTTTTGGGACCACCGGGAGCGAGGCGGATCACATCGCCGTTCTTTTGCACGATGGTCTTCGGCACGCCGTTGGCCAGCGCAAGGCGGGCGTGCTCCGCCAGGTGCCGCTGCTCGCCGTGAACAGGCACGACGATTTCGGGGCGCACCCATTTGTACATCTGGATGAGCTCGGGCCTGCCTGGATGGCCGGAGACGTGAACGTGGGCCTGCCGCTCAGTGACGATCTGGACGCCGAGCTCCGACAGCTGGTTCATGATCCGGCCGATCGCGACTTCATTGCCCGGGATGATCCGTGACGAGAAGATCACGGTATCGCCTTCGGAAAGCTTTAACTCGTGCGTGCCCGCCGCAATCCGGCCGAGCGCGGCCCGAGGCTCCCCCTGCCCTCCCGTCGCGATGATCAACACTTCCCTACGTGGCAACCGCATCGCTTCGTCGAAGCTGATGGGAGCGGGGAAATCGCGGAGGTAGCCGGTCGTCTGCGCGACGCGCAGGATGCGATCGAGCGAACGACCCGCGATGCACACCCGGCGGTTTGTCTCGATGCCCACGCGTCCAATCGTTTGAAGCCGCGCCGCATTCGACGCGAACGTCGTGACCAGCACGCGCCCCTTCGCTTTCGCGACTTGCGCGAGCAGTCCCGCGTGAACGCTTTCCTCGGATCCCGACGGCTGGTCCTGGAAGACGTTGGTGGAATCGCAAACGAGCGCAAGTACGCCTTCGTCGCCGATGCGGGTCAGCACTTCGGTGCTCGGCGCCTCGCCGATTACCGGGGTCTCGTCGATCTTCCAGTCGCCCGTATGGAACACGTTGCCGAACGGCGTCTCGATGAGCAGCCCATTTCCTTCAGGGATCGAGTGCGAAAGTGCGACAAAGCTGACCTTGAACGGGCCCAGGTCGATGCTTCCGCCGCGCTCGATCACGTTGAGCTTCACGCGGCCGGTCAGCCCTTCTTCTTCAAGCTTGCCCGCGATCAGGCCCGCCGTGAACGGCGTGGCGTAGAGCGGTACCTTCAGCTCATCGGCGAGGTAGGGAAGCGCGCCGATATGATCCTCATGCCCGTGGGTCAGGACGATTCCGACAAGCCGCTCCTGCTGATTCTCGATGAACTCGAGGTCGGGAAGGATGAGCTCGATCCCCGGGTAATCCGAGCCTGCGAAGGTCAGGCCGAGGTCCGCCATCATCCACTGGCCCCGACAGCCGTAGAGATTGACGTTCATGCCAATCTCGCCCGAGCCGCCGAGCGCGCAAAAAAGCAGTTCTTCTCCGGGGATCATTTCAGCTTCGCGTGGCCATGTCGTGCAGCAGACTCAACCCCTGGATGGTGAGATCGGGCTCAATCGCGTCGAAAACGTCGGTGTGCTTGTCGAACAAGGTGGCGAGGCCGCCGGTGGCGATCACCTTAACAGGCGAACCGATCTCGGCTTTCAGGCGATCGGTCAGCCCTTCGATCATCGCGACATAGCCCCAGTAGATGCCAATGATCATCTGGCTCTCGGTCGTGCGGCCGATGACGCGATTCGTGGCCGGTGCTTCGATAGCGATACGCGGAAGCTTTGCCGCTGCGCTCACCAGTGCGTCGAGCGACAGGTTGATGCCGGGCGCAATGATGCCGCCGCGATAGGCGCCGCTTGGACCGACAACGTCGAACGTCGTCGCGGTGCCAAAGTCGATGACGAGCAGGTCGCCAGAGTGCTTGGCATGAGCGGCAATGACGTTGAGCGCGCGGTCGGCTCCGACATTTTGCGGCTCGTCGACGTCGAGCTCTATCGGCCACTCCGCCTTGCCGTGACCGGCAATCAGTGGCTGGATGTGGAAATATTTGCTGGCGAGCACTTCGAGATTGTGAAGCGCGCGCGGCACCACCGTCCCGATGATCACCGCACTGACGTCGGATTTCGAATAACCTTCGAGCTCCAGCAGCTGGTGCAGCCAGACGGCATATTGATCGGCCGTCCGCCGCGGATCGGTCGCAATCCGCCAGCGCGCCTTGATGGTCCCGCGATCGACAAGCGCGAAGACGAGGTTCGTATTGCCGGCATCCACCGCTAACAGCATTGCGCGCCCTTAGGGGTATTCGCTCGGCGCGCAAAGCGTCAGGCGGGCACGGTCACCCGGATCGGCGCTTCCTGGGCCTCCTGCTCTCGCTGTTTCGCGAGATAGGCGTGGATCGATGCGACAACCTGCGCGCCGTCACCCACGGCCGCCGCAACGCGCTTCACGGAGCAGGCGCGGACATCGCCGACGGCGAATACGCCGCTGCGACTCGTTTCCAGCGGCAGGCGATTGTCGGCCACATCCTCCCCCGTCAGCACGAACTTTCGCGCGTCGAGCTTCAGTCCGGAAGCCTCAAGCCAGTCGGTGTTCGGCTCGGCGCCGATGAAGGAGAACAGATATCGCACGGGTCGCTCAGTGACCGACCCCGAGCCGCGGTCCCGCCACGCCACGGAATCGAGCACTCCGTTCGCGCCTTCCAAAGCGGAGATCTCGCAGCCGATGACCACATCGATGTTGGGCTGCGCCGAGATTCGCTCGATCAGATACTGCGACATGGTCTCTTCCAGCGGCCGGCGCGCGATGAGCGTCACACGCCGAGCGCGGCTTGCCAGGAAAACCGTCGCCTGGCCGGCGCTATTTCCGCCGCCGACGAGCGCGACGTCTTGGTCTGCGCACAGGTCTGCCTCAAGCGGTGACGCCCAATAGTGTACCGACGTGCCCTCGAATTCCTCAAGACCCGCGACGCCGAGCCGCCGGTAGCGTGCACCCGTCGCAATGACGACCGCCCGAGCCCGCGCGCGCTCGCCCGTCGCGAGCTGCAGGTGGCATGGATCGTTGCCGCACTCGAGCTTCACCGCTTCGTCGGGGATGAGCACTTCGACGCCGAACTTCTGCGCCTGGCTGAACGCACGGCCCATCAGGGCCATGCCGGAGATCCCTGTAGGAAATCCCAAATAGTTCTCGATCCGAGCGGAGGCTCCAGCCTGCCCGCCGAACGACCGGCAATCGACTGCCAGCACCGATAGGCCTTCTGAAGCTGCGTAAACTGAAGTCGCGAGGCCCGCCGGGCCTGCGCCGATCACGACCACGTCGTAGAGCTTATTGCCGTCCACTGGTCCGACTAGACCGACGCAGCGCCCAAGCTGCGACTCGGTCGGGTTACGCAACAATTGTCCAGACGGGCAAAGGACGATCGGCAGCTCATCCTCGCTGACGTTGAAGCGCTCAACCAATGTCTGCGCGCACGAATCCTCGCCCGGGTTGAGCTGCTGATAGGGGTGCCCGTTCCGTCTCAGGAAGTTCACGAGGCGGAGGACGTCGGCATTCGCTTCATCGCCAACGATGATCGGGCCCGCCCCCGCTTCGATCAAACCAACCCGGCGAAGGATCAACGCGCGCATCATCCGTTCGCCGAGATCCGCCTCTGCTATCAGCAAGGCACGCAACCGGTCGGGCGCGATCGCCACGGCTTCGACGTCGGTCAGTGCTTGCTCATCGACGAGATAAGGACGGCCCGAAAGCTGCGCGAGCTCACCCATGAAGTTGCCGCGTTCGTGCACGACGATCTGCTTTCGCTCGCCGCCTTCGCTGCGCGTTACTTCGACCTGGCCGGACATGATCAGCATCAAGCCCGGCCCGGTTTCGCCGGTACGAACGATATATTCGCCGGCACGATAGGAGCGCGGCTCGCCAAACCGGCAGAGCCGCGCAATGTCGTCATCACTCAGGCGCGGAAAGATCTGCGCCGCGCGCGTGGCGTAGATATCTGTCCGCGCGTCACTCATGCCGGCAGCGGCTCGGCGAGGAGTGTTGGCGCTTCCTCGTTATTCAAACCGACTTCGTCGCCACGGATGAAGGCGAGCAGGTCGGGATTGATGACGTCGGCATGGGTCGTCGCCATGCCGTGTGGGAAGCCGGGATAGGTCTTCAGGCGACCGTCCTTCAGCAATTGAACAGTCAGCGGCGCAGAGTCCACATACGGCACGACCTGGTCGTCATCGCCGTGCATGACGAGCACCGGAACGTCGATCGCCTTCAGATCCTCGGTGAAGTCGGTTTCAGAGAAGGCCTTCACACAGTCGTAATGAGCCTTGATGCCGCCCATCATGCCCTGCCGCCACCAATTATCGATCGTGCCCTGAATTGGTTGAACGCCCGTGCGGTTGAAGCCGTAGAAAGGCCCCGACGCGATATCGAGATAGAATTGCGCACGATTGGCGGCAGTCCCTTGGCGGAAAGTATCGAACACCTCGAGCGGCAGGCCGCCCGGGTTCGCTTCCGTCTTCAGCATGATCGGCGGCACGGCGGCAATGAGCACGGCCTTGGCGACCCGGCCTGGTTCGGCGCGCGCGACGTAGTGCGCGACTTCGCCACCGCCCGTTGAATGGCCGATATGGACCGCGTGATGAAGGTCGAGCGCGCGAGCGAGCTCGATCATGTCCGCCGCATAGGTATCCATGTCATTGCCGGTATCGGTCTGTGTCGAGCGTCCGTGACCGCGCCGGTCGTGCGCGATTACCCGATACCCCTCGTTGAGGAAGAATATCATCTGATTGTCCCAGTCGTCCGCGCTGAGCGGCCAGCCGTGATGGAAGACGATCGGCTGCGCGTCCTTGGGACCCCAATCCTTGTAGAAGATCTCGGTACCGTCGGCGGTGGTGATGAATGGCATGGGGCTGCCTCCCGTGAAGGATCCGGCCGGCGGGACCGGTGCCGACGTCGGAATCGGCCGTTAGCGGAATACATCTCGCCAGATACGCGTTGGACTCGGTCGCGACGATGCCGGGCCCGTAACAGGTTTCAGGCGGCAGTAAAATTATGCGCGCGTGACTCTTAGCCGAGGAATACGTCTGCCGCCCGGATCACCTCCGTCGATCCATCGTCGAGCAGCAGTCGGAGCGCTCCTTCAGCGTCGAGCCCGCCGAAGCGACCGCTGGCAATTTCGTCCTTGCTGACGTGAACGGTCAGCTTGGTGCCGTGAAGGTGCGCGCGCTGTTCCCACGCGCGGATCAGCATCGGTCCATCGTTGGTCCGCCAAAGATGTAGAAGCCGGGCAAAGCTGCCCGCGAGGAGCGGCGCGAAAACCTCGGGCTTAATTTCGCCAGGCAATGCCGCGCTCGGCCGGTCGGAAAGCGACGGGGCCGTGGCGAGGTTCACGCCGAAGCCGACGACGACTCGGTCCCCGCTGCGTTCAAGGAGGATACCGGAGACCTTCTTGCCCGAGAGCAGAAGATCGTTCGGCCATTTGAGCATGAGCGGCTGGTCGGGAATTGCCACGTCAATTGCTTCGATCAGGGCCATGCCCGCTGCCAGGGACAGCGTCGTCGGCTGTGGATCGGCCTCTCGCAGCTGGACGATTGTGCTGCCGTAGAAATTTCCGCTGGCTGAGACCCACTCGCGTCCCTGGCGCCCGCGCCCCGCCCGCTGTTCGAGGGCGACCAGCCAGTCGCCCTCGGCAGCACTATTGTCGGCAAGCAGGTCGGCGTTGGTCGAACCGGTGCGCTCGACGATCCGGATGCGACTCAGAAGAGCGCCCCCGCGGCTCGCTGGGTGATCGAGCCGAGCGGGCCGATCAACAGATAGCCAAGCGGCGAAACGACGAGCGCGGCCAACAGGATCAGCAATCCCTGAATAGGCTGTCGGACGCGCGCATAAGCGGCTTTCGGCTCATCCATGTACATGATCTTGATGATGCGCAGATAGTAATAAGCGCCGACGACGGTCCCAAGGATGCCGGCCACGGCGAGTGCAACATAGCCGCTGTCGACTGCCGCGCGGAACACCATCAGCTTTGGCCAGAAGCCGAACAGCGGCGGAATGCCCGCGAGGCTGAACATGAAGATCGCGAAGGCCGTCGCCAGCGCGGGCCGGCTCTGAGATAGTCCGGCCAGGCTTTCGATCGCTTCGACCGGCCGTCCCTGCTCGTCGCGCATCCACAGAACGCAGAGGAACGCGCCGAGAGTCATGACGATGTAGACCGCCATGTAAAACAGCACCGCCGAGGCGCCAGCCGGCCCCGCCGCCGCGAGTCCGATCAGCGCGAAGCCAACATTGTTGATCGACGAGTAGGCGAGCAACCGCTTAATGTTGGTCTGTCCGAACGCGGCTACGGCCCCCAGGAAGATGGAAGCCAGCGCGGCGAAGATGACGATCTGGCGCCAGGCGTCTGTCGCCGGCGCGAAGGCTTCCAGGCAAACGCGCGTGGCGAGCAGGACGGCCGCAACCTTGGGCGCCGAAGCGAAGAAGGCGGTGACGGGCGTCGGCGCGCCTTCGTAGACGTCCGGCGTCCACATGTGGAACGGCACGACGCTCGCCTTGAACGCGAGGCCGGCGAGAACGAACACGAGACCAAACAGCAAGCCGAGCGACGGAGCGCCGCGCCCGAACGCCGCGGCGATGCCGTTAAAATTCGTGGTGCCGGTGAAGCCGTAGAGCAGTGAGATGCCGTAGAGCAGGATGCCGCTCGCCAGTGCGCCGAGGACGAAATATTTCAAGCCTGCTTCCGCCGATCTCTCGTCAGTGCGTCGGTATGAAGCGAGCACGTAGGCGGCGAGGCTCTGCAACTCGAGGCCGACGTAGAGCGAGATCAAGCTCGTGGCCGAGACCATTACGCTCATGCCGACCGTGCTGAATAGGATCAGCACGGCATATTCGCTGCTGTGCTCGGTTCCTTGTTCGAACCAGCCGTGCGCCATGATGATGGCGATCGCCGCTGCCGGGAACATGATCGCCTTGCCGAAGCTTGCGAAAAGATCCGCTGCGACGAGGCCGTCGAACACCGGACCGGCGTGGGACGGCGCGCCGATGAGGGCGACCGTTGCGCCTATCAACAGCGCCACCGCGAGCCAACTCACCAGCGTCGAGCCGCGACGGCCGGTGAATGCCGCGACCATCATCAGGATGATGCCACCCGTCGACAGGATCATCTCGGGAAGGATGGCGGCAAAGCGGCCCATCAGTGCGTTGCTCCGTGGTCCATATGCTCAGCGCCATGCGAGGCGCCCTTGCCGAGCGTCAAATGCGAGTCCCCGGCCGGCGCGACGCGATCGAGTCGCTGCTCGAGTCGGCCGACATCGGCGCGGATGGGACGGAGAAAACTCTCCGGATAGATGCCCATCCAGAAGACCGCGACGGCGATCGGCGCGAGAAGCCACCATTCGCGGGCGTCGAGATCCTTCATCTCGGCCGCCTCGGGCGTGCGCGCGACGCCGAAGCAGATGCGCCAGTAGAGATAGAGCATGTAGGCCGCGCCGAGGATAATGCCGGTCGTGGCGACGATCGCGGCCCAGCTCGACGCGCGATAGGTGCCGATCAGGCTCAGGAATTCGCCAACGAAGTTGCTTGTCGCCGGAAGGCCGACGCTGGCCATGGTGAACACCATGAAGAGCAACGCGTAACCCGGCATGTTGTTGGCCAAACCGCCGTATTTCTCGATCTCCCGTGTGTGCAGGCGATCGTAGACGACGCCGACGCACAGAAAGAGTGCGCCCGACACCAGGCCGTGGCCGAGCATCACCAGCATTGCGCCCTCGATTCCCTGCCGGTTCATGGCGAACAGACCGAAAGTGACGAAGGCCATGTGCGCGACCGAAGAGTAAGCGATCAGCTTTTTCATATCGCGCTGCACGAGTGCGACGAGGCTGGTGTAGACGACGGCGACACCGCTGAGCACGAACATCAGCGGAATGAACTGCGCCGAACCGTCGGGGAACATCGGCAGCGAGAAGCGGATGAAACCGTAGCCACCGAGCTTCAGCAGCACGCCAGCGAGGATAACCGAGCCCGCCGTCGGCGCCTGCACGTGCGCGTCGGGCAACCAGGTGTGAACCGGCCACATCGGCAGCTTGACCGCGAAGCTCGCCAGGAAGGCCAGGAACAGGAAGGTCTGCGTTTCCTTAGGGAAGTCGTAGGCCATCAGCGCCGGTATGTTCGACGTGTGCGCCGTGCTCGACATGTAGAGCATGGCGATCAGCATCAGCACCGATCCGAACAGCGTATAGAGGAAGAACTTGTAGCTGGCCTTGATGCGCTCGGCGCCGCCCCAGATGCCGATGATGAAATACATCGGGATCAGGCCACCTTCAAAGAAGATGTAGAACAGGAACAGGTCCTGGGCCGCGAAGGAGCCCATGATGAGCGCCTCCATCAGCAGGAAATAGGCCATGTATTCGGGGACGCGCTTCTCGATCGAGCGCCAGCTGGCGCCAATGCAGATCGGCATGAGGAAGGCGGTCAAAGCGATCAGCGTCAGCGCGATGCCGTCGATACCCAGCGCCCAAGTGACGATGCCGCCGCCGAAGTCCTGATTCTCGACGAACTGCCACTGCGCCCCGTTCGGATCGTAGGCCTGCCACAGGTAAATGCTCAGCGCGAAATCGAGCAGCGTCGTGATGAGCGCAGCCCAGCGCGCGCCATTGGCACTGAGGAACAGCGCGACGACCGCTCCGAGGAGCGGGATCGCAATCAGGATGGTCAGCAAGTGCGACTGGATCACTTGGCCCACCAGATCGCCCAGCTCGCGGCGCCGATCAGCCCCAGCAGCATCACGAGCGCATAAGAATAGAGAAAACCGCTCTGGACGCGGTAGGTTACGCGGTTGCCGATCCCGACCGCATAAGCGGCGCCATGCGGGCCGAACCGGTCAATCGTCTTCTCGTCACCGCGGTGCCAGAACAGGCGGCCAAGCCACATGGACGGACGGACGAACAGGAAGTTGAACAGCTCGTCGAAATACCATTTGTTCGCAACGAACTGGTAAACCTTTGGGAAGGTCGCGACGAAGGCCGCCGGCGCTTCCGGGTTCCGCATGTAATTGTTGTAGGCAATCAGCAGTCCGATCAGCATAACGATGGTCGGCGTCAGCTTCACCCATTCCGAGGACTCATGCGCGGCGTGCGCGAGATGCTCGCTGAATGCCACAGCGCCGCGCCAATATTCGGGCGCCGTCGTTGCGTCGACGAACGCACCGTGGAACATCTGGCCGGCGAGCGCCGCGCCGACCGCCAGCAGGCCAATCGGGATGAGAATCGGCAGCGGGCTTTCGTGCGGGTGGTAACCGCCGGTGCCCGTCGCCGGCACGGCATAGGCGTCGTGCGCACTGTCGCCATGCTCTACGTCGGGATGATCGGCATGATCGCCGTGAAGCGCGTGCTGGACATGCTCCGAAGCTGCCCAGCGTGGCTTGCCGAAGAAGGTTAGGAAAATGAGCCGCCAGCTGTAGAAGCTTGTTAAAAGCGCTGCGAGCGCGCCGATCCAGAAAGCGATTGTGCCCGACACTGAGCCGCTCGCCCAGGCGTTCTCCAGGATCGCGTCCTTCGACCAGAAGCCGGCAAAACCGAAGCCTTCAACGCCGACCCCGGTGATCGCCAGCGTGCCGATGACCATCACCCAGAAGGTGATCGGGATCTCTTTCCGCAGTGCGCCATAGTAACGCATGTCCTGTTCGTGGTGCATCGCATGAATGACCGAGCCGGCGCCGAGGAACAGCAGCGCCTTGAAGAAGGCGTGCGTGAACAGGTGGAACATCGCCGCCCCGTAAGCCCCGACGCCCGCCGCGAAGAACATGTAACCCAGCTGCGAACAGGTCGAATAAGCGATCACGCGCTTGATGTCGTTCTGCGCACAGCCGACCGTCGCGGCGAAGATGCAGGTCGCGGCACCGACATAGGTGACGACGTGCGAGGCGGTCGCCGATTGCTCGAACATCGGCGACAGGCGGCAGACCATGAAGACGCCGGCGGTGACCATGGTCGCCGCGTGAATGAGCGCGCTGACTGGGGTCGGACCCTCCATCGCGTCCGGAAGCCAAGTGTGGAGGGGCAGCTGCGCCGACTTGCCCATCGCGCCGACGAACAGCAGCAGGCAGAGCACCGTCATCGTGTCGGCGCGAATGCCCGCGAAGCCGATGGTCGAGCCGGCCATGCCGGGCGCCGCAGCGAGGATCGCCGGGATCGACACAGTGCCGAACACGAGGAACGTGCCGAAGATGCCAAGGCTGAAGCCGAAGTCGCCGACACGGTTGACGACGAAGGCCTTCAGCGCGGCCGCGTTGGCGCTGGGCTTATGGTACCAGAATCCGATCAGCAGGTAGGATGCGAGGCCGACGCCTTCCCAGCCGAAGAACATCTGCACAAGGCTGTCGGCCGTCACCAGCATCAGCATCGCGAAGCTGAACAGCGAGAGGTAGGCGAAGAAGCGAGGCTGGCTCGGATCCTCCTCCATGTATCCCCAGCTGTAGAGATGCACGAGGCTCGACACGCTGGTCACGACAACCAGCATGACGGCGGTAAGGCTGTCGACCCGGAGCGCCCAGTCGACGTTGAGCGTGCCCGACTGGATCCAGGTCAGGACAGGGACGACGATCGGCTGCGCGCCGCCGGTAATGTACGAGAAGAAGATCGGCCAGCTGAGAAATGCGCCGATGAACAGCGATCCGGTCGTCACGACCTTCGCGGCCGTCTTGCCGATCCAACGGCCGAACAGCCCGGCGATGATCGCGGCCAGCAGCGGCAGAAAGACGATGAAAAGAAGCGGATGCATCAGCCGTGCATCCTTGTCGCGTCATCGACCGCGATTGAGCCGCGGCGGCGGAAGAAGATCACCAGGATCGCAAGCCCGATCGCTGCCTCGGCAGCAGCGACCGTCAGCACGAACATCGCCAGCACCTGACCCGTGAGGTCGCCGAGATAAGCCGAGAAAGCGACCAGATTGATGTTCACCGCGAGCAGGATGAGTTCGATCGCCATCAACATCAGGATGACGTTGCGGCGGTTGAGGAAGATGCCGAGCACGCCGATCGTGAACAGGATCGCGCCAACGGTCAGATAATGGGCAAGCGAAATCACAGCTTCATCCCCTCGCCCACTCCAGGGTTGACGTTCTTGGTAGCATCCTCCGGCCGGCGACGGACCTGCTTCGAGATATTCTGCGGGCGCGTGTCGCGACGCTGGCGGTGAGTCAGTACGATCGCGCCGATCATCGCAACGAGCAGGATCAGACCCGCAATTTCGAACGGATAGAGGTAGCGGCTATACAGCAGCTGTCCGAGCGCAACGATGTTCGGCTGCTTAGCGGCCGGGATGACTTGACCGCTGATCACCGGCCCGGCGCGCGACGCACTGATCGCGACGATAACCTCGGCCAGCAGCACCAGCGCGACAATGATCCCGAACGGGAGGTTACGCGTGAAGCCCGACCTCAACTGCGAGAAATCGATGTCGAGCATCATGACCACGAACAGGAACAGCACCGCGACGGCGCCGACGTAGACGATCACCACGAGCATCGCGATGAACTCTGCGCCGAGCAACAGCATCAGCCCCGCCGCGTTGAAGAAGGCGAGGATCAGCCAAAGCACGCTGTGAACCGGATTGCGCGCAAAAATGACCGCCACCGCAGGCGCGATGGTGAAGAACGCGAATAGGTAAAAGGCGATGGTGGCAATCAAGCGGGGGACCCTGTTGCGGCGCGCTTATCGGTAGGGGGCATCGGCGGCAAGGTTCGCGGCAATCGCCTGCTCCCATTTGTCGCCATTCGCGAGAAGCTTGCCCTTGTCGTAGAGCAATTCCTCACGGGTTTCGGTCGCAAATTCGAGATTCGGGCCCTCGACGATGGCGTCCACCGGGCAGGCTTCGGCGCACAGTCCGCAGTAAATGCATTTCACCATGTCGATGTCGTAGCGCGTGGTCCGGCGGCTGCCGTCCTCGCGCGGTTCGGCCTCGATCGTGATGGCGAGCGCCGGGCAGATCGCCTCGCACAGCTTGCACGCGATGCAGCGCTCTTCGCCGTTCGGATATCGGCGCAGCGCATGCTCCCCACGGAAGCGAGGGCTCTGCGGGACCTTTTCGTACGGATAGTTGATGGTCGCTTTGGGCTTGAAGAAATACTTCAACGTCAGCGCGTGCGCGCGAACGAACTCCCAGAGCGTGAAGGATTTGAGCCAGTGCTTCATGCGCCGGCTCCATATCGCGTAAGCATCAGCCACCCGGAAACGAGGACAACGAAGACAAGCGACAAGGGCAGGAATATCTTCCAGCCGAGCCGCATCAGCTGGTCATAGCGGTACCTCGGCACCGTCGCCTTCACCCAACCGAACATGAAGAAGAAGAGGCACATCTTGATTAACAGCCAGACGATGCCGGGCACGTAGTAAAGCGGCGCCCAGTTCACCGGCGGCAGCCAGCCGCCCCAGAACAGGATGGCGTTGAGCGCGCACATCAGAATGACGTTGGCATATTCGCCGAGCCAGAAAAGCGCGAAGCTCATCGACGAATATTCGGTCTGGTGGCCGGCGACGAGTTCGCTCTCCGCCTCGACCAGGTCGAACGGCGTACGGAAGGTCTCGGCCATCGAGCTGATGAAGAAGACCACCCACATCGGGAAAAGCAACAGGTTGAACGCATAAGCGTTGACGATGCCGAACCCGTGGCCCGTCTGCGCGACGACGATTTGGCTCAGATTGAACGTGCCCGCGTAGAGCACGACGCAGATCAGCACGAAGCCAATCGAGACTTCATAGCTCACCATTTGCGCAGCTGCGCGCAGAGCCGAGAAGAAGGGATATTTCGAGTTGGACGCCCAGCCCGCGACGATCACGCCATAAACGCCGAGCGAGCTGGCGGCGAGGATGTAGAGCAGCCCCACATTGACGTCGGCGAGCACCACGCCCGGAGCGAACGGCACCACCGCCCAGACGATCAGCGCGACTGTGAAGGTCACGATCGGCGCGATCAGGAACAGGCCCTTGTTCGCGCTGGTTGGGATGATGGTCTCTTTCAGGAAGACCTTCAGGCCGTCGGCGAAGCTTTGCAGCAGGCCCCACGGACCGACCACGTTCGGACCACGGCGAAGCGCGATGGCCGCCCAAATCTTGCGCTCGGCATAGATGATCATGGCCACCGCCAGCATCAGCGGAAGCGCGATAACGAGGATGCCGATTATTGTGGCGATGAACCACGACCAATCATAATTCAGGCCCCAGCGCTGGAAGGTCTCGGTCACTCCGCGGCCTCCCGGACTTCGACGCCATGGATCAACTCGTCGGAGCAGGTACGCATCGTCGGGCTGTTGCGGGTGATCGCGTTGGTCAGGAAGAAGTCGCCGATCGGATAGCGGATCGTGCCCTCAGCCTTGGCGGCGAGCTTCGGCGGCGACCACGACAGATCGATGAGGCCATCGCGTCCCAGCTGCGGATATTCCGCGATCATCCGGCTGCGAAGCTGGTCGAAGTTGTCGAACGGCAGCGTCGCGCCCGCAAGCTGCGACACCGCGCGAAGGATCGTCCAATCTTCGCGCGCCTCGCCCGGCACGAAGGCAGCCTTTTCGCCGCGCTGCACCCGTCCCTCGGTGTTGACGTAGGTGCCATGCTTCTCGGCATATGTAGCGCCGGGCAGGACGAGATCCGCCATCCGCGCGCCATTGTCGCCGTGATGGCCGATGTAGACCTTGAATGCCCGCTTGAACTTGTCCGCGGCCACTTCGTCCGCGCCGAGCAGTAGCACGAGGTGCGGATCAGCCGCTTCGACATCGGCTAGTCCACCCGCCTGCGCATAGCCGAGCAACAGCGATGCCATGCGCGACGCGGAGGTATGCAGGACGTTGAAACCGTTCCAGCCCTCGCGAACGAGGTTCATCGGCTGAACCAACCCGAGCGCCGCGCCAAGCCCGCCAGCCGCCAGCGCGCCGGCACCGACGATGACCGCTGGCCGCTGGGCCGCGGCGAATGCGTCCTTCACCTGCTTCGGCAGCTTGCCGAGCAGCTTGAGGTCGTCGCCGAGCCACTCAACCTTCATGCCGAGGTCGATCTGCGGCCCAATGCCGAAAATCTTGCCGCCCTTGCGCGCGACCTTGCGGACACGGGTGGCGATTAGCGGGGCTTCCCAGCGAATGTTCGATCCGACCAAAAGGATTACGTCGGCATTTTCGATGCCCGCGATGGTCGAATTGAACGCGACAGCGGAGAGGCTGGTGACGTCGTAGTTCAGCCCCGTCTGGCGCCCTTCGAGCAGCGTCGAACCCTGCGTCTCTAGGAGCTTCTTCGCCGCGTACATCGTCTCCGCGTCGAGCAGGTCGCCGGCAATCGCCGCGACCTTCGAACCGGCTTTGATCAGTCGCTTGGCGAAGATGTCGAGCGCTTCCGTCCAGCTCGCCTCGCGCAGCTTGCCCTTTTCGCGCACCCACGGGCGGTCGAGGCGGTTGCGTACCAGCGCGTCCACGTGATGGCGCGTCTTGTCGCTGATCCACTCCTCGTTCACGTCCTCGTTGATGCGCGGGAGGATGCGCATCACCTGCCTCTGGCGGACGTCGAGGCGGATGTTCGATCCGACCGCGTCCATCACGTCGATGCCGGCCACGCGGCGAAGCTCCCACGGCCGCTGCTCGAATAGCTGCGGCTTCTGCAGCAGCGCACCGACCGGGCAGACGTCGGCGAGATTGCCCGCCAGTTCGCCGTGAATCGTGCGCTCAAGGTAGGTCGTGATCTGGCTGTCCTCGCCGCGGTAGAGCATGCCAATCTCTTCGGCGCCGGCGACTTCTTCCGAGAACCGGATGCAGCGCGTGCACTGGATGCAGCGGGTCATCGACGTCTTGATGACCGGGCCCATGTACTTGTCGTCGACCGCGCGCTTATTCTCTTCGTAGCGCGAGCCACTGCGGCCGTAGGCCATCGCTTGGTCCTGCAGGTCGCACTCGCCGCCCTGGTCGCAAATCGGGCAGTCGAGCGGGTGGTTGATGAGCAGGAACTCCATCACCCCTTCGCGCGCCCTCTTCACCATCGGCGTGTCGGTGCGGATCGTCTGGCCGTCGGCAGCCGGAAGTGCGCAGCTCGCCTGCGGCTTGGGCGGGCCGGGCGCGACTTCGACGAGGCACATGCGGCAATTGCCGGCGATCGACAGCCGCTCGTGATAGCAGAAGCGCGGAATCTCCTTGCCCGCAAGCTCGCAAGCCTGGAGCACGGTCGCGCCCTGCGGGACCTCGATCTCGACGCCGTCTACGATGACCTTGGGCATTACTCGGCCGCCTCCAGCATGCCGCGGGCGGTGCGCTCGGCGATGCGGCGCTCCAGCTCTGGGCGGAAGTGGCGGACAAGGCCTTGGATCGGCCATGCGGCGGCGTCGCCGAGCGCGCAGATGGTGTGGCCTTCGACCTGCTTGGTGACGTCGAGCAGCTTGTCGATGTCGGCGACTTCGGCATCGCCCTCGCCCAGGCGCTCCATCATGCGCCACATCCAGCCGGTGCCTTCGCGGCACGGCGTGCACTGGCCGCAGCTCTCGTGCTTGTAGAAATAGCTGATACGGCTGATCGCGCGGACGATATCTGTCGACTTGTCCATGACGATGACCGCAGCGGTGCCGAGGCCCGAACCGAGCGCCTTCAGCCCGTCAAAGTCCATCGGCGCGTCCATAATCTCTGCAGCCGGCACCAGCGGCACCGACGATCCGCCCGGGATCACCGCAAGCAGATTGTCCCAGCCGCCACGGATGCCGCCGCCGTGGCGGTCGATCAACTCGCGAAACGGGATGCTCATCGATTCCTCGACGACGCACGGCGTATTGATGTGGCCCGACAGCTGGAACAGCTTCGTGCCCTCGTTCTTCTCGCGGCCGATGCTGGCGAACCATTCCGGCGTGCGACGGAGGATCGTCGGGACGACCGCGATGCTCTCGACGTTGTTGACCGTCGTCGGGCAGCCGTAGAGGCCCGCGCCGGCCGGGAACGGCGGCTTCAGGCGCGGCTTGCCCTGCTTGCCTTCGAGGCTTTCGAGCATCGCCGTTTCTTCACCGCAAATGTAGGCGCCGGCGCCGCGGTGGACGAAGAGGTCGAAATCGTAGCCGGCGCCAGCTGCGTTCTTGCCAAGCAACCCGGCATCATACGCCTCGGCAACGGCGCGCTCCAACACGCGGGATTCCTGGATGAATTCGCCGCGGATGTAGATGTAGCCGGCACGTGCCCGCATCGCGAAGCCGGCGATGAGAGCGCCCTCGATCAGCTTGTGCGGATCGTGACGGATGATCTCGCGGTCCTTGCACGAACCGGGCTCTGACTCGTCGGCGTTGATGACGAGGAAGTTGGGCTTTCCGGGCTTCGGCTCCTTGGGCATGAAGCCCCACTTCATGCCGGTTGGGAAGCCCGCGCCGCCGCGGCCGCGCAGGCCCGACGCCTTCACCTTATCGATGATGGCATCCTGGCCGATGGCCATGAGTCCCTTCGTATCGTCCCAATCCCCGCGCGCCTTCGCGGCCTTCAGCCACGGCTCCTGGAAGCCGTACACATTGGTGAAGATGCGGTCCTTGTCCGCCAGCGGCCCGGTGTAGCCCATCAGAATGCCCCCGACTGATGCGCGATGAACAGCGCCACCAGAACAACCAGCGCGAGCACCGCGAACTTCGTGATGCCGGCGACGAACCGGAACGCCAGGAAGGCAAGCACAACGGCGACGAGGATGGCTAGAATCGTCATTTGATCCGCCCTTGGTCGTTGTTCCGGCCAAGCTTGTTCTGCGCTAACATGAAGATGCCGACGCACAACGCGACAATGATTGCGATTTTCAGGATCTTGAGCACGATGCCGAGGAGCAGGATGCCGATCACGATGGCGATGATAACGCCGATCATTGCGCGCCCTCCCCGACCAGTCCGGCGGTGGCGGTCCACTGCGGGCGATAATCGTAGTTGCGCTCGGCCATCTTCTTCAGCGTGGTCGGGCCGCCTTCGGGGCAGCTCGTCTGGCGATCGACCCGTGGGCCCGGCTTGGGCGTCTGGCCGGCGGCGAGCGCGTCGAGGATCTTGCCCATGCTCTCCTCGGTCAGGTCCTCGTAATTGTCGTCGTTGATCTGGACCATCGGCGCGTTGGCGCAGGCGCCCAAGCACTCGACCTCCGTCAGCGTGAACAGGCCGTCATCGGTAGTCTTGCCCTTCTTGAGGCCGCGCTTCGAGCACGCCGTGAAGACGTCGTCGGACCCGCGCAGCATGCACGGCGTCGTCCCGCACACCTGCACGTGGAAACGGCCGACCGGCTCTAGGTTGAACATGGTGTAGAAGGTCGCGACTTCGAGCACGCGTATGTACGAGGTGTCGAGCTCCTTCGCGACGAACTCCATCACGGGGATAGGCAACCACCCTTGGGTGTTCGTCTCTGCCCCAACCTGACGCTGAGCGAGATCAAGCAACGGTATCACCGCTGAGACCTGCCGGCCTTCCGGATATTGGGCGATAATCTCCCGGGCGCGCTTCGCATGCGCGTCCGTCCACTGGAAACCTTCCCACCGGGCGCGCTGCTCTGGGCTGTCGAGAATGCCTGCCTGGCCGGCCATTAGCGATCCACCTCTCCGAAGACGATGTCGATGGCGGAGAGCACGGCAGTCGTGTCCGCGAGCATGTGGCCCTTCATCATGAAGTCCATCGCCTGGAGGTGCGAGAAGCCGGTCGGGCGGATCTTGCACCGGTACGGCTTGTTGGTGCCGTCGGCGACGAGATAGACGCCGAACTCGCCCTTGGGACTCTCCGTGGCGACGTACACTTCTCCGGCCGGCACGTGATAGCCTTCGGTGTAGAGCTTGAAGTGGTGAATGAGCGCCTCCATCGAGGTCTTCATCTCGGCGCGCGACGGCGGGAATACCTTGCGGTCCTCGCTGCCGACCGGCCCCTTCGGCATTTCCTTCAGGCACTGACGCATGATCTTCGCCGACTGCCGCACTTCCTCCACGCGGACCATGAAGCGGTCGTAGCAGTCGCCGTTGGTGCCGACCGGAATCTCGAAATCCATGCGATCATAGACTTCATACGGCTGCGAGCGGCGGATATCCCACGGAATGCCGGCCGCGCGGATCATCGGGCCGGAAAAGCCCCAGCGAATAGCGTCTTCCTTGCTGACCGTGCCGATGTCGACGTTACGCTGCTTGAAGATGCGGTTGTCGGCGACCAGGCTGACGGCGTCTTCGAACAGCTTCAGCCGGTTGTCGAGGAAGTCGCCGAGGTCGACGAGCATCTTCTCGGTCAGGTCGTAGCGGACACCGCCGACGCGGAAGTAGTTTGCGTGCATGCGCGCCCCGGACGCGCGCTCGTAGAACTGGAGTGTGTCCTCGCGCACCTCGAACATCCACAAGTTTGGCGTCATCGCGCCCACATCCATGATGTGGCTGCCAAGGTTCAGCATGTGGTTGGAGATGCGGGTTAGCTCCGCCATCAACGTGCGGATGTACTGGGCGCGAATGGGGATCTCGAGGCCCATCAGCTTCTCGACCGCGAGAACGAAGCTATGCTCCATGCACATCGGCGAGCAGTAATCGAGGCGATCGAAATAAGGCAGCGCCTGCGCGTAGGTCTTGTACTCGATCAGCTTCTCGGTGCCGCGGTGGAGCAGCCCGATGTGCGGATCCACCCGCTCCACGATCTCGCCGTCGAGCTCCATGATCAGGCGAAGCACGCCGTGCGCGGCCGGGTGCTGCGGGCCAAAGTTGATCGTGTAATTGCTGATCGCCTCGTCGCCGGGATCGCACGGGTGGCCGAGCGCGGCGCCCTGCCCGCCTGCGCCGACCTCGACCTCGACGCGCCGCTTCCTGGGGTGAAGATCAGTGCGGGTATCGGTCACGGCTTCTTGGCTTTCGGCTTCTTGCTGACTTCGCTTGCCGCCTTAGCCGCGCGCGGCTTGCGCGCTTCCTTGGTCGCCTGGGCATCGGCCGGCGTGCCGCCGCCGGTTTGGGCTGGCGTCTCGGTCGTCTTCGGCGTCTTTGCCTCTGCTTTCGGGTTCGCGCTCTTGGGAGAAGGAGCGTTCGGCGCCGGTGCGGGCGACGGCGCGCCAGCCGCCTCGGCGGTCGCCTTCTCATCCCCGGGCAGATGATATTCCGGGCCTTCCCACGGCATCAGGAAGTCGAACGTGCGGAAGTCCTGCGGGAGGGAGACCGGCTCGTAAACTACGCGCTTCTCGGCTTCCGAATAACGCAGCTCGACATGGCCGGTCAGCGGGAAATCCTTGCGGAATGGGTGCCCCTCGAAACCATAGTCTGTGAGGATGCGGCGAAGGTCCGGATTGCCGCTGAACGGCACGCCGTACATGTCGAACACCTCGCGCTCTAGCCAGCCCGCGACCGGCCAAAGGCCCGTCACGCTGGGCACCGGGGTCGCCTCGTCGGTCGTGACCTTCACCTTGATGCGCCGGTTCCTGGTCAGCGACAGCAGGCAGTAATTGACGTCGAACCGCTCGGGCCGCTCGGGGTAATCGACCCCGGCAATCTCCATCAGCTGCTGATATTCCAGGCCCGGCGTGTCGCGCAGGGCCCGACACACATCAACGATCGCATCGCGCTGAACGGTCAGCGTGATCTCGCCGACATGCTCGACGGCATCGAGAAGTGAGTCGCCAAGCGCCTTCCGCGCAGCGTCGGTTACGCCGGCGTCCGAAGCCATCTTCGGCACGTGAGTTGCGAGCTGGACGGCCATTAGCGCTCGATCGTCCCTTCCCGGCGAATCTTCCGCTGAAGCTGTAGGATTCCGTACAAGAGTGCTTCAGCAGTCGGCGGGCAGCCCGGCACATAGATGTCGACCGGCACGATCCGGTCGCAGCCGCGAACGACGCTGTAGCTGTAGTGGTAGTAGCCGCCGCCGTTGGCGCAACTGCCCATCGAGATGACGTAGCGAGGCTCCGACATTTGGTCGTAAACCCGGCGCAGCGCCGGCGCCATCTTGTTGCACAGCGTGCCGGCGACGATCATCACATCCGACTGACGCGGGCTCGCGCGCGGCGCGGCGCCAAACCGTTCAAGGTCGTAGCGCGGCATGTTTACATGGATCATCTCGACCGCGCAGCAGGCCAAGCCGAAGGTCATCCACCACAACGAGCCGGTACGTGCCCAGGTGAACAGGTCCTCAGCCGTCGTGACCATGAACCCCTTCTCGTCGAGGTTCCGGCGAAGTTCCTCGAGATGCTTCTTGTCGATGTCCCCGGGGACCAGACCGGCCAGGCGAGCAAGCTCTTCCTCAGTCGGCATCGGGTCTTCGCTGGGGCGGAGCATTACTCCCATTCGAGCGCTCCCTTCTTCCAGGCGTAAGCAAGGCCAAGGCCAAGCTCGATCAGGAAGAGGACCATCGCGGTCCATCCGGTCCACTTGGTGAAGTCGAGGCTGACCGCCCAGGGGAACAGGAACGCCGCTTCAAGATCGAAGACGATGAACAGGATCGCGACCAAGTAGAAGCGCACGTCGAACTCGGCCCGCGCGTCTTCGAACGCCGGGAAGCCGCACTCATATTCGCTGAGCTTCGCAGGGTCCGGCTTATGCGAACCCGTGAGCCGCGAAACGATCATCGGCAGCACGACGAACGCCGTGGACAGACCCAGGGCGATCAAGAGGAACAAGAGGATCGGCAGGTAGCCTGCGGCGACGCTTGCCAAGGGGAATACTCCAGGGGTCGAAAAACTTGGCGGGTCTCTAGGCCAGCGAGTTGCGGGCCGCAACCGTCTGGAACACTATCTCACCGCTCCGGCGATCAGTTTGTGCAAGCGCGAATGGATGTCGCCGTTGGCAGCGACATATTCGCCTCGCTTGAACATCTGGTCGGAGCCTCGGTAGTCGGTGACGTAACCGCCGGCTTCGCGAACCAGCAGGGTGCCGGCCGCCGTGTCCCACAGGTCGAGATCGTCCTCCCAGAACCCGTCCATGCGCCCGGCGGCGACCCAAGCGAGGTCCAGCGCCGCGGAGCCGAAACGCCGAATTCCCGCCACTTGCGGCGCCACGTTGGCGTAGATCTTCGCCCACTGCTCCGGACTGCCACGGCCGATGAACGGAATTCCCGTCCCGATCACGCAATCGGCAAGGTCGCGGCGTGCCGACACGCGCAGTCGTGCGTCCTGGAGCCAGGCGCCTCTGCCCTTTTCGGCCCAAAAGCCCTCATCGGTGAGGGGCTGGTAGACGAGCCCTTGCGTGATCTCGCTGCCGCCGCCGGGCTTCCGCTCCTCGACCGCAATCGAGATCGAGAAGTGCGGAATGCCGTGCAGGAAGTTGGTCGTTCCATCGAGCGGATCGACTACCCAGCGGGGCTTGTCGGGATTACCCTCGATTTCCCCACCTTCCTCAAGCAGCATGCCCCAGTCGGGGCGCGCAGTGCGAAGTTCCTCGACAATCGTCTGCTCGGCCCGCTTGTCAGCCATCGAGACGAAGTCACCCGGCCCCTTGCGGCTGACCTGCAACTGCTCGACTTCGCCGAAGTCGCGCCGAAGCCGCGGCGCCGCCTTGCGGGCAGCGCGCGTCATGACGGTGATCAGGCCGGAGTGGGATACCAAGTCAGTTCTGCCTTAGTCGGCGCGGCGAACGTATTCGCGATTGTAAACGTCGACGACGATGCGGGTTCCGGCCGTGATGTGCGGCGGCACGAGAACCTTCACGCCATTGTCGAGCACCGCGGGCTTGTAGCTGGACGACGCCGTCTGACCCTTCACGACCGCGTCGGCTTCGGTGATGGTCGCTTCGACCTGGTCGGGAAGCTGAACGCTGATCGGCCGCTCATTGTAGAGCTCCATCACCACGTCCATGCCGTCCTGGAGGAAGTCGCCGGCTTCGCCGAGCAAGTCGGCGGGCAGGCTGATCTGCTCGTAATTTTCCTTATCCATGAAGGTCAGCATGTCGCCGTCATGGAAGAGGAACTGGTAGTCCTTGGTGTCCAGGCGGACGCGCTCGACCGTCTCGGCGGAGCGGAAGCGAACGTTGGTCTTGCGGCCGTCGATGAGGTTCTTCATCTCGACCTGCATGTAGGCGCCGCCCTTGCCGGGCTGGGTGTGCTGGATCTTTACGGCGCGCCAAATGCCGCCTTCATATTCGATGATGTTGCCGGGACGGATGTCCACGCCGCTGATCTTCATGGGATCGCCTGCCTGATTGAACTAAGTGGAAAGAGCCGGCGCGGCCTCTAGCCGCTGACCTATTTCCCGGCAAGCAGCGGATAGGGATTGATTGCCGTTCCCTGCCACCAGCGCTCGCCCTGCCCCATCGTGTTTACCGCAAAATGCAGGTGTGGGCCGTCGGGGCTGGCGTCGCCAGTATGACCGACCTGTCCGATGACCTGGCCGCGCTTCACTTGCTGGCCCTCGTGCAAGCCGGGCGCGTAAGCCGAAAGGTGTGCGTAATAGTACATCCACCTCCGGTCCGGTGAGCGCTCATAGATCGTGGTGCCGCCGCGGACGCTGTTGAACAGCTTCTCGATCGTGCCGTCGGCCGTGGCGATAACCGGTGTTCCTTCGGCGGCCATGATATCGATCGCGTCGTGCCTTCGACCTGTGCCACGTGCCGCATCGTAGGTGTCGGTGAGCTGATCGGGCTTTATGCCTGCCACCGGGAGAGCGAGGCCAACGGGCCCGACCACGACCTGCTCGGCAACGACGACCGGCGCTGCCCTGTCAGGCTTGACCGTCACCAGATTGCCGCTTCGCGCCACCGATGCGGGTTGCGGGGCTACGGAACTATAGAACCAAATCCAGAATGCGCTGACGACTACAGTAGTCAGGACCGCGGTGAATGTGGCTGTAGCGGCTACCCTCAGCTTTACCCTCCTATGCGACGAAATAAGCCGTGAAGCCGGGCTTCATCATGCGGGACAGTCGCATGACGTCCCAATTCGTCAACCGCAAACAACCGTGGCTCTCGGTATGTTCAATCGTCTGCGGCTCATTGGTGCCATGGATGCCGTAATGTTCCTTGTTGAGGTCGAGCCAGGCGACACCGACCGGGCCGTTAGGACCCGGCGGTAGCTTCTGCTCGGCCTTGTCGTCAGCGACATCCCAGAACAGGTCGGGCTGATAATTGAACGGCGGCAGGAAGGAATAAGTGCCGACCTTCCAGGCGCCGAGCGGCAGCGGATCGTGGCTTGAGCCGGTCGTCACCGGGAATTGCGCGACGAGCGTGCCGCTGGGCACCGCCGGCGACGCGCCCTTCTGCTTGCTGGAAGCCTCAGCCTTCGGCGCTGCGTTGGATGACCCGTCGGACTTGTAGACCTTCATCGTTCCGTCGGTCTTGTCGACGACGATGAAATCACCCTGCGGCTCTGTCGCCTCGACATTGAGCATGTTGAGCAGCTGTGCCTGCTTGGCGTCCGCGCCACCATAGTCGCGCGACTGCGGAACGACATTGGGAAGCCGAAGCGTTTGCCCCGGTCCGATCAGCTTGTCCGGGCCGTTGAGCGCAACGATCGTGTCCGATGTCGTGTGATAGCGTTCGGAGACTTTCTCCAGCATGTTGCGATAGCCCATGAACTTGAGCTTCGCCTGATCCTCAGGCTTTTTCGGGAACGGGTAGACGAACGGTCCGCCGACGTCGTCCGCGGTGAGCTTCACGTAAACGGTCGAGTTCTTGTTCTGCTCAAGAAGCGCGGTCCGCGTGGGCCCATCGAGCTTGCCGGTCACGGTCAGGCCCTTTGCCTCCTGAAAGCCCTTGATCGCCTGGGTTAGCGAGGTTCCCTTGCGCCCGTCGATGACGCCCGGCGAGAATCCGGCAGCGTCGAGCAGCACTTGCGCATGGAACAGCTCGCCGGTGATCGGCGACCCCTTCGTGCCGGGCGCGACCCAGCTGGTCTTTGCAGCCAACGAGGTCTGCGGCTGTTGGGCAATGGCGGCGACGGCGAACGTGCCAAGGGCGATAGAAGCAAGAAGGACGCGCAACGCAACTCTCCAACGAAAAGGGGGTTTTGCGCGTTGGAACGATGCAAGCCTCAACAAGCTCCCAAATCCATGTCGGCTGCTCCGGCTGGGTGTACAAGCACTGGCGTGGGATCTTCTATCGAGACGGCCTGCCGCAGACGCGTTGGTTCCACCGCTACGCCGAGGAGTTCGACACCGTCGAAATCAACGCGAGCTTCTATCGCCTGCCACCGGAAAAGACGTTCGACGGCTGGCACGAAAAAGCGCCGCCGGGCTTCCGATACGCGATGAAGGCAAACCGCTTCATTACGCATCTAAAAAAGCTGGTCGGGTGCGACGAAGAGATCGACCGCTTTATCGAGCTCTGCCGACGGCTCGGCGATGCGCTTGGGCCGATCCTCTACCAGCTACCGCCAAGCCTTCACAAAGACGTGCCGAGGTTGGAGACCTTCATGAAGCGGCTTCCTGGCGACGTGGAGCAGGTTGTCGAGTTCCGGCACAAGAGCTGGTACGACGAGGAAGTCCTCAGGATGCTCGACCGATATGGCGTTGGCTTTGTGGCCCACGATCTCGTCGGTCTGGTCTCGCCACGCTGGGCGAGCGGCCGCACGGCCTATGCCCGCTTCCATGGCACCGGCGGCAAATATTGGGGCCGATATTCCGACGAGCAGCTCGTCCAATGGACCGACTGGTGCCTGGATCAGGCGCGGCGCGGGCGAAGCGTCTGGTGCTATTTCAACAACGACATTCACGGCCATGCGCTGGACGACGCGCGGACGTTGAAGTCGATGGTGCGACAAATGAACCGCTGATAGGTCGGCGAAGCATGAGGCATTTTTTCAATCAACAGCTGTTCGCGACAAATGTCATGACGGTGCCGGTCGACGCGGCAATCGCAGCGGAATTTTCGGGCGAGGCGCGACGGGCGATCAGCGGCATGGCGACCGTGAAGCCGGACTGGCCGAGCAACATCGAGTGGGTCGCCCCGTCCCAACCGGAAGCCCACGGAGTCTTCGAATCGGCCTTTGGACGCATGGGGGTTGCCGCGCATGTGAGAGGGTTCCTCGACGTCCATCGCGAGGTGCGCCTCTACGCGGGCTTTATGGTGATCCGCAGCGAATGCTCGGCGCCGACTTTCCATGTCGACTGGATCAACACCAATAACGAAGCCTTCACGCTGCTCACACCCGTGTCGCCGGTCCCAAAGGGCTTCGGGCTCCTTTACCGGCGGGCAGACGGGCAGATTGCCGAATATGATTACAATGTCGGTGAAGCGATCGTCTTCGGCGACCACTTCTACCACTCAACCAAGCCGGGCCGTTCCCACGAGCCCGTGGTCCTGCTCTGCTTCGAGTTCGGAACCGACAAGATGCAGCACTGGGACAAGATCCTGGCGACGATCGCCGGACAGGCAGCGATACTGCGCCGTCCGGACGGCGAATTCATGCAGACGAATGCGAGGTTCGGCGCCGGCTACTGAAGTCCGCCGATCCCTAGCGCCTCTAACCTCCGAGGACGTCGTCAAAGGCCCGCACTGCGGCCGCCGCATCGTCCTTGCCCCAAATCGCCTGGCAGACAGCGAGGAAATCAGCACCCGCATTGACAAGCGGCTTCGCGTTCTCGGCAGTGATGCCGCCGATTGCGACGCAGGGAATTTCGAACAGTGCCGACCACCAGGTCAGGATCGAAGGGTCTGGGCGATAATCGGAGGGCTTGGTCGTTGTCGGATAGAAAGCGCCGAACGCGACATAGTCGGCGCCCGCTTCCCCCGCTTCCATCGCGAGATGGCGGCTGTCGTGGCAGGTTTTGCCGATTTGCGCGGCAGGGCCAAGCAACGCACGGGCTTCGCGAATGTCGCCGTCGTGCTGGCCGAGGTGAACGCCATCGGCGCCAAGGCGTTTCGCGAGCGCCATGCTGTCGTTGACAATGAAGGCTACGTCAGCATCGGCGCAAATGCGCTGCAACGGCTCGGCAAGCCGTGCGAGCTCATGGTCGTCGACGTCCTTCACGCGCAGCTGAAATGCGGCCGCGATGCCCGGTTCCAGCGCAGCCTTCAGCCGGTCGGGGAACGTGCCGCCGACGTCCTGCGGGCTGATCAGGTATAGCTTCGCCGGTTCCGTCCGCTCGCGCGGCGGAAAGTCGATCGGGTCATAATCGGCTTCGTCCAAGGTCAGGCCGCAACCTTGGTCGTGGATGCCCGGTAAATCTCGTCGATCGCCGAACCGAGCGTGTCGTTGAACTCCTGATCGCTTTGCTGGGCGCGAAGATCGGACAACAGCGCGCGGCTAAAGCTGGCGATCATGCCGCGGTTCTTCGCCAACTCTCGGCAGGCTTCCGCGCGCGAGAAACCGCCGGACAACGCCACGACCCGCAGGACCTTCGGATGATCGACGAGCGGCTCGAACAAGCCGGGCTTGGCTGGAATGGAAAGCTTCAGCATGACCTGCTGCCCATCGGGCAAGGCGTCGAGTTCTTCGAGGATGGCCGTCAGCAGGAGCTCGTCGCTCGTGGCGCGGTCTGCGCTTTTGATGTTCACTTCGGGCTCGACGACCGGCATTAGGTCATGCGCGATCACCTGCTTGGCGATCTGGAACTGCTGCGCGACGAGAACGGCGATTCCCGACATGTTCGCTTCGTTGATGACCGAGCGTTCCTTGGTGCCAAATACGTCAAGGGACTTGGCGCGCTCGAGAAGCCTGTCCAGCTCCGGCATCGGCTTCATCAGCTGGACGCCATTTTCCTCGGCTTCCAGCCCCTTGTCGATCTTGATGAAGGGAACGACGCCCTGGTCGATCAACGCTTGCGGCGTCGGCTTGCCGTCGACCGTCCCGTCCATCGTCCGTTCGAACAGGATCGCGCCGATGACCTTGCCGCTGCCGAAGCACGGAGAGGTGATGATACGGGACCGCATCTGGTGGATGAGGCCGTACATTTCCTCTTCGGTCGACCACGCGTCCTCCTCAACTCCATAGCCCTGAAGCGCCTTCGGCGTTGAACCGCCTGACTGGTCCAGCGCGGCAATGAACCCATCGCCGCCGGCAATCTTGGCGCGCATCTGCTCGTTGATCATCGTCATCCGTTCACCCTGCTGTTTGCACTGATCCTTCGGGGGGTGGCGGCCCTTTCAGTTCGACGCCATTGCCTTCCGGATCCTTGAAGAAGATCGACGGTCCGTCGCCGTCCGCACCATAACGAGATTTTATCTGGCCCTCGATGCCGTGGCTCTTAAGCTTGGCGAGGATGGCTTCGCCGTCCCAGGGCCGCACGCGATAGGCGACATGATCCACGTTCCGGCCTTCGCTGCCGGGAGCGGCGCCGCCGGTCCGGCCGAGCTGTCCGTCCACCGGCACCAGGTCGATCATCATGTTCCCAAGACGCAGGTGGTGGAGGCCGATGTCATCGCGGCGGCGATCCCACCGTCCGCCCAGCACATCGATGTAGAATGCGCCGACTTTCTCGACGTCAAGCACTCGGAGCACGACGTGATCGGCGGACTCGATGTTGATCATTGGCGTTCGAGCGCAGCGACGCCGGGAAGCGTGCGGCCTTCCATCCATTCAAGAAATGCGCCGCCAGCGGTCGACACGAAGGTGAAGTCAGCGGCGACGCCGGCGTGATTAAGTGCCGCAACGGTGTCTCCACCGCCGGCGACCGAAACGAGCGATCCTTCCTTCGTCAGCGCGGCGGCCGTCTTCGCCAGCGCCACGGTGGCGGCGTCGAATGGAGGCGTCTCGAAGGCACCGAGCGGGCCGTTCCAAACCAAGGTGCAACACGTCTTCAGCACATCGGCCTGCGCCTCGACCGCCGCCGGGCCCACGTCCAGGATCATTTCGTCGGGCTGGACCTCGTGCACATTGCAGGTCCGCATGCTCGGTGGGTTCGGCGCGAATTCCTTTGCCACAACGACGTCGTACGGAAGGTGGATGGTGCAGCCAGCCTCCTCGGCGCGGTCGATGATGCTTTCCGCCTCTCCGGTGAGTTCATGCTCGCACAGGGACTTTCCGACATTGACCCCGCGGACCGCGAGGAACGTGTTGGCCATGCCGCCACCGATGATCAGGTGATCGACCTTGGTGACGAGATGGCCGAGGACGGCGAGCTTAGTCGAAACCTTGGCGCCGCCGACGACCGCCGCCACCGGTCGCTCCGGATTGCCGAGCGCGCGTTCGAGCGCCTTGAGTTCCGCTTCCATCGCGCGGCCGGCGAAGCTCGGGCGATAGTGGGTGATGCCTTCGGTCGAGGCGTGGGCGCGGTGCGACACGGAGAATGCGTCGTTGACGTAGAAATCCCCCAGCGCTGCCATACCCTTGGCGAGTTCGGGATCGTTCTTTTCCTCGCCGAGATGGAAGCGCGTGTTTTCGAGAATGCCGATATTGCCAGGTAGCATCGTGGTGATGGCCCGCTCCGCCTCCGGCCCCTGGCAATCCTCGATGAAGCGCACCGAACGGCCCGCGAGCCGATGGACCGGCATCACCAGCTGTGCCGTGGACATGTCCGGTCGCGTTTCGCCCTTGGGCCGACCAGAGTGAGACAGCAGCAGCACAATGGCGCCGCGGTCGCTTAGCTCGAGCACCGTCGGCAGCATCGCCCGGAGCCGCGTATCGTCGGTAACACGCGCACCATCCATGGGCACGTTGAGGTCGACGCGCACCAGCACTTTGCTGCCGGTCAGATCGTCCGGCAGGTCGTCGAGGGTTTTGAAGCGGCTCATTTCAGGCGAATGTTCCCAAAGTTCGCAGTGACGACGACGGTCAGGCTCTCGCTGTCCGCGCCATCGACGGACACGCCGCGAGCGTTTGCCTGAAAACGCGCCTGTAGGACAGACGTCAGCCGAGCTTCCCCATTGCCGCGGCGGTATCGATCATGCGGTTCGAGAAGCCCCATTCATTGTCGTACCAGCTAACGACGCGGACGAGCTTGCCGTCGAGCACAGCCGTTTCGAGGCTGTCGACTGTCGAGCTTGCCGGCGTGTGCATGAGATCGATCGAGACCAAAGGCTCATCGGTGTAATCGAGGATGCCCTTCAGGCGATCGGTCTCCGAAGCGGTCTTGAGTATCTGGTTCACTTCCTCATGCGTGGTGTCGCGCTTTGGGGTGAAGGTCAGATCGACGAGGCTCACGTCCGGCACCGGCACGCGGATCGCGGAGCCGTCGAGCTTGCCCTTGAGCTCCGGAAGCACTTCTCCGACCGCGCGGGCGGCGCCCGTCGTGGTCGGGATCATCGACATGGCGGCAGCGCGTGCGCGACGGAGGTCGGGGTGGATCTGGTCGAGGATTTTCTGGTCGTTGGTGTAAGCGTGGACCGTGGTCATCAGGCCGCGTTCGATGCCCAGGGCGTCGTTCAAAACCTTGGCGACCGGCGCCAGGCAGTTGGTGGTGCAGGACGCGTTGGAGACGATCTTGTGCGCCGCCGTCAGCTTATCGTCGTTGACTCCGTAGACGACGGTGAGGTCGACGCCCTTGGCCGGCGCGGAGATCAGGACCTTCTTGGCACCAGCGGCGATGTGCTTCTCTGCGCTCGCACGGTCGGTGAAGAAGCCGGTGCATTCGAGAACGATGTCGATGCCCTGGGCCCCGTGCGGGAGATTGGCCGGATCCTTTTCGGCCGTCACATGGATCTTCTTGCCGTCCACGACGATGTCGCTGCCTTCGGCCTTTACGTCGCCCGGGAACTTGCCGTGGACGCTGTCGTGCTTGAACAGCCACGCATTGGCCTTGGCGTCCGCAAGGTCGTTTACCGACACCAGCTCGAGCCCGCAGTCGGGACGCTCGAGGATCGCGCGAGCGACCAGGCGGCCGATGCGGCCGAAGCCGTTGATTGCAACTTTCGTCATTGGAAGCCTCTTTGTTTCATGAAGTCGGTGATGCGAGTGGCGACCTTGTCGGGGGTCAGGCCGAAATAGTCGTAGGCGTCGGGCGCTGGCGCGGAGACGCCGAAACGGTCGATGCCGATGCGAAGGCCGTGGAGGCCGGTGTAGCGCTCCCACCCGAAGGTGGTGCCGGCCTCGATCGACACGCGCAGGATCTCCCGATTGCTGACGTCGGGAAGAATGTCCTCGCGATAATCCCAGGGCTGCGCGTCGAAGCGCTCGGTGCAAGGCATGGAGACCACGTCGGTGCCGATGCCCTGCGCTTCAAGGCGTTCGGCGGCGTCGAGCGCGATTTCCACTTCTGAGCCGGTCGCCATGATGATGACCTTGCGGGCGTTCTCGGCGGGCTTGAGGCGATAGGCGCCACGCGCGGTCAGGTTCTCGCCGGCCATTTCGGTGCGCACGGGGCGAAGGTTCTGGCGGGTGAGCGCGAGTACGCTTGGCAGGTCGCTCGACAGCGCCAGCGCCCAGCTCTCCGCGGTCTCGACGGCGTCTGCCGGTCGATAGACTTCCAGCTGCGGCATGGCGCGGAGGCTTTGGAGATGCTCGATCGGCTGGTGCGTCGGGCCGTCTTCGCCAAGTCCGATGGAATCGTGGGTCATCACGTAGACGACGCGCGCTTCCTGCAGCGCCGAGAGCCGGATCGCCGGACGGGCATAATCGGTGAATACGAGGAAGGTGCCGCCGTATGGGATGACGCCGCCATGCAGCGCCATGCCGTTCATCGCCGCCGCCATGCCGAACTCGCGGATGCCGTAATAAATGTAACGGCCGCCGTAGTTTTCCGGCGTTAGCGGCTCGATATTCTTGGTCTTGGTGTTGTTGGAACCGGTGAGGTCTGCCGAGCCGCCGATGGTCGCCGGGATCGCGGCGTTGATCGCTTCGAGTGCCATTTCGGACGCTTTGCGCGTCGCTACCGGCTTCAGGTCCTGCAGCAGCTTGTCGATGTAGGGCCGAAGCCAGCCGTCATGGACCTTGCCATTGAGGCGGCGCTGGAAATCTTCCTTCCGGCCGCTGGCGTCCAGCCGCTCCTTCCACAGCGCATGTTCGACGGCCCCGCGCTTGCCGGCGGCGCGCCAGGCGGTGAGCACGTCTTCGGGGATGGTGAATTCCTGCGGCTCCAGGCCGAGCTCGGCCCGCGCCGCTTCGACCTCGTCCTTGCCGAGTGCAGCGCCGTGGGTCGCCGATGTGCCCTGCTTGTTCGGAGCGCCGAAGCCGATGATGGTGCGGCAGCGGATGAGGCTGGGGCGCGGATCGGCCACCGCTTTCTCAATCGCGCGGCTCACGTCATCGGCGTCGAGACCGTCGCATTCGCAAGTGTGCCATTGTGCGGCCTGGTGGCGAGCGACCACGTCTTCGTTGCGCGATAGCTCGGTCGAGCCGTCGATGGTGATGCTGTTGTCGTCCCACAGGACGATCAGGCGGCCGAGCTTCAGGTTGCCGGCTAGACCCACCGCTTCGTGATTGACGCCCTCCATGAGGTCGCCGTCTCCGGCGATCACAAAGGTCTTATGGTCGACGAGATCGTCGCCGTAGACAGCGTTAAGGTGCCGCTCGGCGATCGCCATGCCGACCGCCATCGCGACGCCCTGGCCGAGCGGACCGGTGGTGACTTCGACGCCCGGCAGCTCGAAATTCTCGGGATGGCCCGCCGTCGGGCTGCCGAGCTTCCGGAAGTGCTTGATGTCCTCGAGCGTCGGCCGGTCGTACCCGGTGAGGTAGAGCAAGGCGTAGATGAGCATCGAGCCGTGGCCGGCAGAAAGAATAAACCGGTCGCGGTCTGCCCAGTGCGGGTCGCTCGCGTCGAACTTCAGGTGCCGTGTGAAGAGCGCGGTTGCCGCGTCGGCCATGCCCATCGGCATGCCCGGATGCCCGCTGTTTGCGGCCTCGACCGCGTCCATGGCCAGAGCGCGAATGGCGTTTGCGAGGCGGCGGTGGGTCGGCTGCATAGGCTCCAACGGTCGGGGTTCCGTCCGGGAGTCCGGACGGCGATGCGGCCCCATTAGCCGCCCTGCCCGCCGCGTCAAATCGCGCCGGGGAAGCTTGCCCGCAGTTGCCAACTTGCATAAGCCCAATCCCAATGGATGACAGTGAACTTACATCGGCGCTGGAGCGGGCCGACCAGGCGCTTCAGCGGATCCAGCGCGCGTTGGCTAACCGGCAGCCTGCGGCGCCCGTGTCGGCAGGGGACGACAAGCTACGGGCCCGGGTGCGCGAAGTGGTAGAGGAGCTCGACGAGCTGATCCGCGAGGCTGCAGCCTGATGGCCGCGCTGGTGGACGTTTCGATCGCCGGGCGGTCATACCAGGTCGCCTGCCGCGAGGGCGAAGAGGAAAATCTTCGCGCCGCTGCAAAGCTGGTGGACGGCAAGAGCCGTGAAGCGCTGGCCGGGCTCGGCACCTTGTCCGAGACACGGCAATTTCTGTTCGCTGCGCTGCTGCTAGCGGACCAGCTGATCGACAAGGATCCGGACGACCCCGCCGTATCGGTTTCGCCCTCGCTCCCCGCCGGGCCAGATCCGGCGGTCGTCAATCGCGCCGTATCGCTTGCCGACCGGCTCGAGTCGATTGCGGACGCACTTGAGCGCGAGGCTCCGAACCCCTAGATATGACAATGACGGGCACTACCCGGTGCGAGCCTTCGGAAAATCCCTGAGGCGATTAAATCCACTTGGGAGCTGACCCTGCTCCAGACCCTGGTTTGGAGCACTCGGTGCCCACCTGACGTTTTGGCGTCAGAGGATTTTAGGGCAAACGGCCATGGTGGTCCCGTCACCTCCCTTCCCGCCCGGTCCGCCGCCGATGCACGCCGGACCTGAGATGGACCCGCTTTCCAAGGAAGCGCTTCGCCGCACCGCGCTCGACGCGCGCAAGGCCTATGTCCGGACACTTAGCGATGGCCAAAAGACGCAGCTCGAAGAGCGGCTTGCGCATCATCTGACATCCTTATGCGCTGGTGCCACGGTCGTTGGCGGCTATGCGCCGCTCGGCTCCGAGATCAGCCCGCAGCTGGCGATCGAGGAGGCGCGTGCCGTCGGGCGGATCGTCGCGTTCCCGGCGTTCGACCATCCCGCAAAGCCGTTCAAGTTCCGCGCCGGCGATCCTTTGGCTCCCGGGCCGTTCGGGATCATGCAGCCAAAGCCGAGAGCGCCAGTGGTCGAGCCGGACCTAATCTTTGTGCCGCTGGTTGCGATCGATGGCTGCGGCACCAGGCTTGGGCGGGGCAAAGGCCACTACGACCGCGCTTTGGTGCGGCTGCGGAAGAGTGGCGCGCGCCTGATCGGCGTCGGCTGGGCGCTGCAGCGGCTGGTCGATACCATTCCCGCCGACGAGTGGGACATTCCCCTCGACGGTTTCGCGTCGCCGGAGGGCGTTGAGTTGTTCGTCCGCTAGTTCGCGCGGCGATACGGGACGAAGTCGCCGAGGATGCAGCTATTTCCCGGAATGTGTGTGAAATTGTCGAAGGAGCGCACGCGGTCGCCACGGCAATAGGATGATCCGATCGATTCGGTAACCAGCGTGTAGGTGGCGTTCAGACTGCACTGGCCCGCGAGGCGATTGAGCCAAATGGTGCGGCCCCTGCCATAGAGAAGTGCATGAGGGTCGCTCTGCGATACGCGCATTGCTTCGGTGGGCTGGATCAGGACGCAGCGCTCGGGCGGTCCCGCCGTTCGACCCGCCAGGCTCAAGGCCGAAGACTGCGCTGCAACGTCACCGGCCTGGATTGCGCAGGATCCGACGACGAAGGCCGCAACGGGGATCGAGACGAGCGCGCGCATAGGGGCAATCTACTTCATTTTCGCCCGCCGTCACACTTCGGCCTTGTCGCAAATGGATCAGGCTGGTGTAAGCGGCGCGGTTTCGAAGGCTCGGGAGGAAAGTTTGGCGGCTGCGGACCAACCCGTACGCAAGGTGACGATCGTCGGTGGCGGCACGGCCGGCTGGATGACCGCCGCGGTGCTTTCACAATGGCTTAGCAAGGTCGAGATCACCCTGGTCGAGTCGGACGAGATCGGCACGATCGGCGTCGGCGAAGCGACCATTCCGCACATCCGCAATTTTCTCGCGCTCGCGGGCATCGACGCGCTCAAGATGATCAGCGAGAGCAAGGCCAGCTTCAAGCTCGGGATCGAGTTCGTGAACTGGGGCGCCGACGGTGAGCGATACATCCATGGCTTCGGCAAGATCGGCCGCGACATGTTGTGGCTACATCCGCACCAATTGTGGCTCGCCGCGAAGGCCCGCGTTCCGGAAAAGGTTCTGTCGTTCGACCATTATTCGATCAACTGCGTCGCGTGTCACAAGAACAAGTTCGCCTTCCCGGATACCCGCAACCGCAATTCGCCCGTGGCGGACATGGAATATGCCTATCATTTCGATGCGTCGCTGTTCGCCCGGTATCTGAGGAGCGAATGCGAGACTCGCGGGGTCAAGCGCGTCGAAGGCCGGATCAATGAGGTCATCCAAAACCCGGAAACCGGCTTTGTCGAAAAGGTCCGACTGACCGACGGACGTGAAGTCGAAGGCGACTTGTTCGTCGACTGCTCCGGCATGCGCGCGCTTCTGATCGGAGATGCGCTCGGGATCGGCTACGACAATTGGAACAAGTGGCTGTTGTGCGACCGCGCCCAGGCGGTGCCGTGCGCCAGCGTTTCGCCGATCACGCCCTACACCCGATCGACGGCGAAGAAGGCCGGCTGGCAATGGCGAATTCCGCTGCAGCATCGCATCGGCAACGGCTACGTCTATTCATCCGACCTGATCAGCGACGAAGAGGTGGCGGAAAGCCTGCTACGTGACCTCGACGGGGAAGCGATGGCCGACCCGCGCCCGGTGCGCTTTGCGCCCGGCCGTCGCCTGAAGTCGTGGGAAAAGAATGTCATCGCGATCGGACTGTCTTCGGGTTTCCTGGAGCCGCTGGAATCGACCAGCATCCATCTCATTCAAACCGGCATTCACCGGCTGCTCGCCATGTTCCCGGCGATCGGTTTCAATCGGGCGGATATCGACGAGTACAACCGGCAGGCGCGCTACGAATATGAGGACGTGCGCGACTTCATCATCGCCCACTACAAAGTGACGCGCAGATCGGGCGATCCCTTCTGGGATCATGTGCGGGAAATGGACGTCCCGGACAGCCTCAACGAGCGCTTCGACCTGTTCCGTTCATCGGGCCGTTTCTTCAAGCATGGCGCCGCGGAATTGTTCGCCGAAGAAAGCTGGGTCCAGGTGTTGCTCGGCCAGGGTTTCGAGATGCATGCCGACCCAGTGACGGAGTTCGTGGGCGACGAAGATCTTGTGGGATTCCTGCAAGATCTTGCGGACACGATCGAGGAAGTCGCCGACGGCTTGTCGGACCATGGCGAACTGCTGCGGCAGTTGCCTTCAAGCACCCCACCGACGGAGGTGGCGTCGTCGCCACAGGTCAGCTTCAAGATCAGTTACGATCGCGCCAACGCAAGCTGAAGCAGGTTGGATTTCCGGTCGTGACATGAAAGCCACAATGGTGGCGAATTCCGCTGCGGCGTTACCTCCAGTGTAATTGACTAAGCGCGATTGAAAGCGTTTTTAAAGCGACAAAGAGCTAATTGGCCATCTGTTGATGTAACCGGTTACATATTCACCACCTGGGGAGAGGGGCGAAGTGAGCACCATTGAGCGCAAGCGGCAGCTTGCATCTGGCATTTCCGTTATCGCTATCGCGGCGTCGCTGACCATCGCGTCGCCCGCGCTTGCTCAGTCGGAACTTTCGAATGTCCAGGGCCACGTAGACGGCGCGCCGGCGGGGACGCAGGTGGTCGCAGTCGATGCTAACACTGGCCAACGGTCGGTCGGTCGCGTTGATGCCTCCGGCAATTACGTCATCCTCGGCGTGCGGCCGTCGACGTATACCATCTCGGTCGAAGGTCGCCCTGCGCAGACGACGTCGGTTCTCGTCGGTCAGACGGTCACCGTCGATTTCGTGAAGGAAGCGGCGGCTCCAACGGGGCCTAACGGCAGCATCGTCATCACCGGCCGCCGCCGGGCCGCGCCGGTGCAGGCGCAAACGGTGGCGACGAACGTGTCACCTGCTCAGATCGAGAACCTTCCTCAGAACCAGCGCAACTTCCTGTCATTCGCGAACCTAGCTCCGGGTGTGCAGGTTGCTGCCGGCGGGACCGCGCAGATCCAGGCCGGCGCTATCGCGTCGAACTATGTAAACGTCCTGCTCGACGGCATGAGCTTCAAGAACCCGATCAACCATGGTGGCGTATTCGGGCAGAATTTCGGTCTCGGTAATCCATTCCCCCAAATTGCCATCCAAGAGTACCAGGTCCAGACGCAGAATTTCGGCGCCGAGACCGGGCAGGCTGGGTCGGCTCTCCTGACGGCGATCACCAAAACGGGCGGAAATAAATTCTTCGGCTCAGCCTTCATCGAATGGCAGCCTAAGGCGTTCATCTCGAAGCCTAATTGCACTAAGGGTGGTGGCCCCTTCGACCCCCTCACCAAGTGTGCGAAGCAGGACTACGACCGGAAGCAGTTCGGCGGAGAACTTGGCGGGCCGATCATCCCTGGCAGGGTTTCATTCTATCTCGCCGGCGAAGGAACGATCGAGACTCTTCCGGGCAGCGTCGGCAGGTTGGCGACGGGTCCAGGCGGAGCGCCCATCTTCCCAACGAACGTTCTAAGTCAGATCGTGGGCACGCCCCGCAACTTCGACTTCAAGCAAGGGCTCTATTTCGGCAAGCTGACCTTTACTCCAAGCGACACGGAGACGGTCAACCTGATGGGCTACGTGCGCCGCGAGAACAATCTCAGCGACGTCGATGCGGTAGCCGCGCCGAGTCATGGCCGCACAATCCTGACACATCAAACGCGTCTCCAGGTACAATGGCGGCACAGCTCGGGCGATTTTCTGAACCTCTTCAATTTCGCCTACGATAAGGCAACGCAGTCCACGCCGCCCGTGACTAACGGCGATCAATTCGTCCTCACAAACGCTCCGTGCAGCGACGCACCGACTTGCGCCGCGTGGAATTTCGCTCCCGGTCAAACGAATGGAACCGTTGATTGCGCAGGTTGCATCGACGGCGGGTTCGCATACCTCGGCTCGCACTTCTTCCAGCAGGGAGATGACCAGAAGGGCTTCCTCTTCCGTGACGACGCTACGTGGCGGCGCGGTCAGCACACCATCAAGTTTGGAGGTCAACTGAACTTCATTCAGTTGAATCGTACGATCTTCAATTACACGAATCCGAGCTTCTACTATTTCAACCCAGGGCCAACCGGGAATTTCGATCAACTAACGCAGCAGCCGGAAGCTGCGCGGATATCGACCGGCGCCAACCCATTCCTTGACGCGCATGACGTTCAGGCGGGCCTTTATGTTCAGGACGAGTGGAAACCTGACGAGCACTGGACGATCAATGCCGGTATTCGTTGGGACTATGAGACGAACGCCAACAATAATGATTATGTGACCCCGGCCTCGGTTGCGGCGGCCCTACGCGCCTACCCGGGATGGGCGGCGCGCGGCATCAACCCCGAAGACTATATCTCGAACGGCCACAACCGCCCGGTATATTCCAAAGAGTTTCAGCCGCGGCTTGGTCTGTCCTACGACGTTCATGGCGACCGTGATCTCGTGATCTTCGGCGGCGCGGGCCGCTATTACGATCGCAGCTTGTTCATCGAGGGCGCGATCGAGAAGATCACCAACGCTAATTATCGCACACAGGTCACCTTCTGCGCGCCCGGTACAGTGCCTCCTCCAGGGGGTAACGGATCATCGGTAGCGAACTGCGCCGCGTGGAATCCCGCTTATTTCACCAATCCTGAGCTACTGCGCAGCTTGGCCGCATCGCAAGGCATTGGAAATGATGTCTGGGTTTTGCCGAACAAGATAAAGCCGCCATATTCAGACCAGTTTGACATCGGCGTCCGGAAGCGTTTCGGCGACATCACGGGCACGCTGACCTTCTCGCACATCCGTTCGCGCAACCTGTTCATGTTCACGCGCGCGAACTTCTTTGAGAATGGCTGGTACACGCGTTTTGTCACTCGTGATGCGGCAGGCAACGTAACGGGCTGCACCAACGGCGGCGATGCATGGATCCAGGATAGCATCCCCGGCGGCTTGACCAACGGTGACGGGTCTCCGGTACCGACCAGCATCTGCGCCGCGCAAAACGGACAGCTCCCCGGATTTAACGGTAAGCTGAATCGCGGTGCCGACAACGGGAAAGCCGATTACAACGCTATCTACGTGCAGTTTGAAAAGCCGTTCACCGACACCGCGACTTGGGGCTTCACGACTGCGTTTACCTATCAGCGCGCACGCACCAACGTCGCGCAGGAGCTGAACAGCGACGAATTCTACAACGGGACGGGCTTCGGCGTATACGGGACCACCTATGTGAATGGTGTTCCGAAGTGGCGTTGGGTCTCTTCAGCGATCTACCGTGCGCCGTTCGACATCATCCTGTCCGGGCAGCTCACGCTTGATCGCGGTCCGGCGTTCGGCCACATGAACGCGCCTTGGAATGGCGGCCCCGCCGCGCCTGACGGCGCTTGCTGCTACGGCAACCTCGGCGGTGTTTACTTCCCCAAACAAAAGATTGGTTACAAGCGGCTCGATCTGCGCGTCGCCAAAGCGTTCAAGACCCCGTGGGGCCACGAACTTACGGTCGACTTCGAGACCTTTAACGTGTTCAATTGGGTGAACCGTAACTACACCTCGTGGGACGCCGGTGGCGGAACCCCGGCGCCGCGCACTGACAACTTCACGCTCAGCAACGACCAGCGTTCGTTCCAGGTCGGTTTGAAGTACAAGTTCTAAGCTTATCGATATCGATTTCTGGGAGGGGGATGGCAACGTCCCCCTCCCTTTTTGTTAGGGACGCCCGGTGAAACCCGAGCTTCGACGTTTTGGCAAGGAAGAGAGCCCGGTCGTCATCATCGACGATTTCAGCGGCCGCGCCGACGAGATCGTAAGGCTGGCCGATGCGCTGGCACCCTTTCCGAGCGAAACCGACAGCTACTATCCGGGTGTCCGGCGCATGATCGAGGAGAAAGAAGCGGAGGCTTTCGCTTGTGTGCGCTCCATCTGCCGCGACGCGAGCCCATTCATCGCGGGCGCCTTCGATGTCGAGGGTTTCGATTTACTGCGCGCAAGCTTCTCAATTGTCTCGACCGCTCCCGACCGTTTGAGCCCGGTGCAACGAGCGCCCCATTTCGACTCCACGGACCAGAAGTATTTTGCGCTGCTTCATTACCTGCGTGTCCCGGCGGGATCCGGCACCGCATTTTACCGGCAGCGCGAAACCGCCATCGAGCGCGTTACCGACCGTAACCTGCCCCAGTTCGTGATGACCGCCGAGCGCGATGCGGCGATGTTGGGGAGTTCAGGGTATATCCAGGGCTCCAATGCCTTCTTCGAGCAGATCGGCGCGGTCGAAGGCGTTCCCGACCGGCTCGTCATCTACCAGGGCAGCCTGCTTCATTCCGGCATCATTCCGCCGGGCATGACCTTCAGCGCGGACCCGCGCGAGGGCCGGCTGACCTGCAACATCTTCGTACGCGGCCATTGAAAGGACCTGCCATGCGTAACCGCCGAGTCTTAGTGGCGCTTGCCGCCCTTTTCGCCAGCACGCCCCTGGCCGCACAGCAGCGCACCTATGCCAATCCGATGGACGTCGATTACCGCTACAATTTCGAGCAGATCAACGACGGTGCTTCGTACCGGACCGGCGCCGATCCGGTGGTCGTCAATCACAAGGGCACCTATTACCTCTTTCAGACGCTGGCGGACGGCTATTGGCGCTCGACCGACCTCATCCACTGGACCTTCGTCACGCCGAGCCGCTGGCCGATGCAGAGCATCGTCGCGCCCGCCGTCTGGTCCGACGGGAAGGAGATCGTCATCGAGCCGTCGATGATGCAGCCGGGCGCAATCCTTTCGAGCACGGAGCCGGACACCGGCAAGCTCGATTTCTGGGTTCGCAAGATGCCCAACATGGAAGGCCAGGTCGACAAGGACCCGTCACTGATGAAGCCCGGAGAGCTTCCGCCGGGACCGTGGGACCCGGCCCTGTTCAAGGACGATGACGGCCAGTGGTATCTCTACTGGGGCTCATCGAACATCTTTCCCATGTACGGCCAGAAGATCGGCTTTGCGGACGGCAAGATGACCTATCAGACGCGCGCCGAGCCGATGCTGAAGCTGCATCCAGACGTGCATGGCTGGGAGCGCTTCGGGCAGGACCATTGCGCCTGCTGGCAGCCGGGCAAGCCGAGCCCCTCCTACATGGAGGGCGCGTGGATGACGAAGCACGGCGGCCGCTACTATCTGCAGTACGGCGCGCCGGGGACGGAGTTCAACGTCTACGCCAACGGCACTTACGTCGGGGACTCCCCGCTCGGGCCGTTCAAATATGCGCCTTACAACCCCGTGGCTTATCGGCCGGGCGGGTTCGCGGAAGGCGCGGGTCACGGTTCCACCTTCCGCGACAATGCCGGGAATTACTGGAACACGGGCACCAGCTGGATTGGATACAATTGGGGCATGGAGCGCCGGATCGTCATGCATCCGGCCAAGTTCTACGCCGACGGCCAGTTCGCCGCGTCGACGCGGTTCGGCGACTTCCCGCATTATGTGCCGACGACGAAGTTCGACGATCCCGACAGCCTGTTCACCGGCTGGATGCTGCTGTCGTACCGCAAGCCGATCGTCGCTTCGTCCACGAGGCCGGGCTTCGGCACTGCGTCGGTCACGGACGAAGATCCGCGCACCTTCTGGGTTGCGGCGTCCAACTCGCCAGGCGTGACGCTTACGTTGGACCTTGGCGCGGTGAAGACGGTGCGCGCGGTGCAGGTGAACTTCACCGACTACAAGTCAGGTCGGTTCGCAGATGCGCCGGATATCTACACGGAGTTCGAACTCCAGCAGTCGCTGGATGGCCGGACGTGGCAACCGCTCGCCCGCACCGAGCCCCTGCGCCGCGATCGGACCAATGCTTATTTTGAGCTTCCGCAACCTGCCCACGCGCGCTTCATCCGCTATGTGCACGGTCATGTCGGCGCCGCGAACTTGGCGATCAGCGACATTCGCGTGTTCGGCAATGCGGGTGGCGCTGCGCCGCTGACACCGGGAAGCATCTCGGCGTCACGCCACCAGGACAAGCGCGACGCTACGATCCGCTGGGCCAAGGTGCCGGGCGCGGTCGGTTACAATATCCGCTTCGGAGTCCGTCCCGACCGGCTGACGCTAACGCACCAGCTTTGGGCAGACGAGCTTGGCAACGGTGCGACGCTGCAGAAGGAGCTGCGTTCGCTCAACGTCGGCGTTCCTTATTGGGTGGCGATCGAGGCCTTCAACGAGAGCGGCGTGTCGAATCTGAGCCGCGTCTTCCCCATCCGCTAGCCGAGCCAGCCGCCGGTGAAGCCGGCGCGCTGCAGGCCGAGCCGGATTGCAGGCACGCGGCACATGTACCGCCAGACGAAATCATCCCGATAGTTCGCGGCCTGCAGGAGGATCGGGCCCTGGTCGATACCGAGATAATCGCGCGCGACCCAGCCGAACTTTGGATCGACGGACCCGGTGACGAGGGGAACATCGCCATAAGTAAAGCTTGGGTTGAAGCTGTCGATAAAGCCGTACTTCTGGAAGATGCGGCTACCATGGTCTTTCAACAGTGCTTCCGCGCAGGGGATCACGATCTCAGGCGCGAAGGGTAGCGAGCCCAAAGCGGCAGTCGGCGCGATCGTGCCGTCGTCGCGGCCCTCGGGCTCCGACAGCGGCCCGCGCGCGGAGTAGCCCCAGAACTCGCGGGTTCGCCCTTTGTAGGTGAGGAACTTGTAGGCGGGGCCGTCGCAGGCGGACAGGCCCCACACGCGGTCTGAATAACCCTCCCACTGCATCGGGTTCGCGCTGCACCAGGCGCGGTTGGCGTAGGTCGCGCGGCGGCTATTCTCGAAATAATCGAAACCGGTCTCGCGCATAGGCACGTCCAAAATGCCGCGGAAGTCGATCCAAATGTGGCTGTACTGGTGACCGAACAATGGGCCGAACCCAAGGTGCCGCGTTGGCCCCTCGCCTCGCCAAAGTGGCGGATATTTAGCCGTCCATTCGCCCCAGACGGCCGCAGGCACGGAATGCACCGGTGCACCCAACGCCAGGACGTTGACGAACATCCCCTCGTTGTAACCGGTCCAATTGGCCTCGAGCAGTGGCTGACCCGGATGCCAGCCCATCGAGATCGCGGTGCGGCCGTCGGAACGGAAGAAGTTCCAGTCGGCGCGCGCATAGATGTCGTTGGCGAGCTCGCGGATTTCGCTTTCGCCGGGATCGTCGCGGTCGAAATATTGACCGGCGAACAGGATGCCCATGAGCAGGATCGTCGTGTCGACGCTGGATAGCTCGACGTCGCGGTGCCGAAGGCCCGTTTCCATGTTGAGGAAGTGGTAGAAGAAGCCCTTGTAGCCGGCTCTGCCCGTCGCTTCGGGACCCTGCGGCGCGTTCCAGAAGAAGCGCAGAGTCGTCAGCGTCAGGTCGCGTGCGTCCGCTCGTGTGCACCAGCCGCGCTCGACGCCGATCCCGTAAGCGGTCAGCGCGAAACCAACCGACGCGATGCTCGAGAAGGGCGGACTGGGCCAACGATCAGGGACGAGCCCGTTTTTGCGGTTCACTGTGTCCCAGAACCAGGAGAAGGTGCGCTTTTCGATATCCTCATAAAATGCGGGGAGGCTTCGCGCAGATGGCTGGAGCGCGGTCGTGGCACAGCCCGGAAGCGCCGCCCCCGCTAGAAGCAGCGACGACCCTCTGAGCAATTCTCGCCGATGGAATTCTATCATTTTGCCACTTTCGGATCGGTGGTGCGCCGAATGACGAGTTCCGGCGCGTGAAGCTCGTCTCCGCCGGCATCTTCCTCGACAAGAGCGTTGAGCAAACGAGCGAGCGCCCGCTCGCCGAGCTCGGATATGCGAACGCTGACTGTGGTCAGGCCAAGGTGCCGGGCGAGCGGAATATCATCAAAGCCTGCGATCGCGACCTTTCCCGGCACGTCGACGCGCGCTTCGTTCAGCGCCTGCAGCGCTCCGATCGCCATATTGTCGTTGGCCGCGAAAATAGCGTCGAAGCGGTGCCCCTTGGCGAGCAAGTCCTTGACGACCGCCTCGCCTGACTCCTCCTCGAAGTCGCCCTGCGCAATCACATGGTCGAGGCCGTTTGCCTTGGCTGCTTCGACGAAAGCCTCGGCGCGCTCCTCGGCATCTATGTTGCCCCTTGGACCGGCGATATGGACTAGGTGCTTGCGGCCGCCCGCCGCGAAATGCTCTACAACGGCTCGGACGCCGGCGCGATTGTCGAGATGGAGCGCAGGCCGCCCGCCACGTTCGTCTCGCGTGTTGATCAACACCGCCGGGATCCCCGACGGCAGGGTTGCCGAAAGTTCCGCTTCGCGAAGATGAGGCGCCATCACCAGCAGCCCGTCTACCCTACCCCGCATGGCGGAAAGCGCCAGCGCCGCCTGCTCGCCACCGCGATGAAGGTTCGACAGCAGGAGCAAATAGCCGCTGCGGCTCGCCTCACGATCAAGGCCGCGCACCAACTCCGAAAAGAACTCGCCGTGGAGGTCGGGTAGGACGACGCCGATCGCGTTGGTGCGTGAGAGACTTAGGCTCCGTGCGCCCGCATGCGGCACATAGCCAAGCTCCCGCACCGCATCGCTGACACGCGTCCTTGTCAGATCGCTTACATTATCGAGGCCATTTAGCGCCCGCGACACCGTCGCAACGGAAACTTGCGCTAGCCGTGCCACATCTCGGATCGTCGCGTCGGGCATTCCAATCCTTATCAGCCGGAACTGCTGCAGAAGTCACGACTAGCCAAAGTAAAAGGCGATTGCGCAGTTCATGTAACCGGTTACATAGATGGTCAAGCACAGCCCAAGATTTGTGCTATGCAATCAAATGCTCGGGTTCGCGACTGGAGGGGAGTTGATGTTCGATACGCGTATTTCGCGCCGGGCCGCCCTTATGGGTGCTGGTGCGGTCGCTGCGTGGCTGGCCAGTCCAGCGCGCGCGCTTCTTCAAGCGGTCGGCAAAGTGAACGTTCCCACGTTCGTCGATGCTCTTATCGCGCGCATGACCCTGGAGGAGAAGGCTGGCCAGCTCAGCCTCATGGCTTCGGCCTGGGGTGGTGGTGCGGCACTTTCGCTCAACCCGGCGAGCGCCGGACCGAACTTCCAGCAGCAGGTCGACGAAGCGCGCCAGGGTCAATTGACCGGCGTGTTCAACGGCAACGGCGCGACCATGGCGCGAATCCTGCAGACCGCCGCGGTCAAGGATTCGCGGATGAAGATTCCGCTGATCTTCGCCGCTGACGTCATCCACGGCCATCGCACCATCTTCCCGGTTCCCCTCGCCGAAGTCGCGAGCTTCGAGCCTGACTTGGCCCGCCGCACGGCCGAGGCCGCTGCGTTCGAGGCTGCCGGCGCAGGCATCGACTGGACCTTCTCGCCGATGGTCGACGTCGCCCGCGACCAGCGCTGGGGCCGCGGGGTTGAAGGCGGCGGCGAGGATGTCCTCCTCGGCAGGCTCTTCGCAGCTGCGCGTGTGCAGGGCTTCCAGGGCAGCGACCTAAAGTCGACCGAGCGCATGCTCGCCTGCATCAAGCATTTCGCTGCCTACGGCGCGGCAGAATCGGGACTCGACTACAACACCGTCGACATCTCGGAAGAGCGCCTGCGCGAGGTATATTTGCAGCCGTACAAGGCCGGCTTCGATGCCGGCGCGCTATCCGCCATGGCCTCGTTCAACGAGATCAACGGCATTCCGTCCACCGGCAGCAAGTGGCTTCAGACGCAACTGCTACGCGGCGAATGGGGCTTCGAAGGCTTCGTCGTGTCCGACTACACCGGCGACGAAGAGATGATCGCGCACGGCTATGCCAAGGACGGCCGCGATGCCGCCCGCATCGCCTTCCTCGCCGGCGTCGACATGAGCATGCAGAGCGGGCTCTATCGCAAATATCTGCCCGACCTCGTCCGCAGCGGCGCCGTGCCGCAGTCGGCGCTCGACACGTCCGTCCGGCGCGTTCTCGCGCTCAAGGCCATGCTCGGCCTGTTCGAGGATCCGTTCCGCCGCATCGACGTGAAGCGCGAAACTGCGCGCTCGCTGCTGCCCAAGACGCGCGCCCTTGCTCGCGAGTCTGGCCGCAAGTCGATCGTGCTTCTCAAGAACGAAAGCGACCTGTTGCCCCTGCCCCGTTCGGGAAAGAAGATCGCGCTGATCGGTCCCTTCGCCAGCGGACAGCACGATCTGGTCGGCCCGTGGGTGGTCTATGGCGACGACGCGAAGGCGATTGACCTCGCGACCGGCGTGCGTTCGCAAATTGCTGACAAGAATGGCCTCATTATTGAACAGGGTTCGGGTGTCGAAGAGCCACTCGGCGGCGGGATCGAGAAAGCAGTCGCCGCCGCGCGGGCTGCTGACGTCGTGGTGCTCGCCATTGGCGAATCGCAGGGCATGTCGGGCGAAGCGCAATCGCGAACCGAGATCGTCGTCCCAGCACCGCAACAGGCGCTGGCCGAGGCGGTCGCGGCGGTCGGCAAGCCTGTCGTCGTCGTGCTCAAACATGGGCGCGCACTGGCGCTCGAGGGAGCTGTGGCGAACGCGCCGGCGATCCTTGCAACCTGGTTCCTCGGTACCGAGACCGGCAATTCAATCGCCGATGTCCTGTTCGGCGCTTACAGCCCGTCGGGCCGTTTGCCCGCGAGCTTTCCGCGCCGCTCCGGCCAGGAGCCATATTATTACGCGCACAAGTCGACCGGCCGGCCCAACCCGCCGGGTCCGCTGGAAGCCTACAAGGCGCATTTCCGCGGCATCCCGAACAGCGCGCTATATTCGTTCGGTCACGGCCTGACCTACGGCAAAATCGAATATTCGGGGCTGAAGCTCAGCAATCCGGCGCTCACCATGGCCGGGTCGATTGAGGTCAGCGCGACGGTCACTAACCGCGGGCGACGGGCGGCTGAAGAGGTCGTCCAGCTCTATGTTCACCAGCGCACTGGCAGCGTTACTCGCCCGGTCCGTGAACTGAAGGCGTTCCGCAAGATCGCGCTGGCGCCCGGTCAGTCCGAGACGGTCCGCTTCACGCTTCGATCGGTCGACCTAGCTTTCTACGCCAAAGGCAGCCGGCCGACGGTCGAGCCGGGCACCTTTGTTGCGTGGATCGCGCCGTCAGCCGAGAGCGACGGAGTCAGCGGGACTTTCGAACTCACGGCCTAGCCGACGGCGATCCCGTCCCAACGGGTTGAGCGCCATCGCGACGCAGGACAAGGCAAGGAACGCCAGCGGGACGAGCGCGACCGTTTCGCGCATCCGACTGAGCATGTCGGCGCTTTGGTGCACGTTGGGGACGTAGCCCGCCGACGCAAAGCTCCAGCCCAGGATCGCCGTCGCAATGCCGATCGCGATGCGCTGAAGCAGCGCGGCCAGTCCAAACACCGCGCCCTCGACGTGCACGCCCGTTTCCCGCTCGCCATATTCGATCGTGTTGGGGAGCATCGCCCAGAACACGAAATTGAGCCCAACGATCATCACCTGCATGCCAACCAGGAACAACTGCATCGATCTGACTCCATCCAAGCTGACGGCCGCAAAGACAATGAGCCCGACTATCCCCAGGCCCGCAGCGATGAGCCACAAGGCTCGCAGGCCAACGTAGCGGCCGAGCAACATCCACAGCGGGATGGCAGTGCCGCTGACCAGCCCCATCGACGCCAGCGCGAGCTGGCCGGCATCGGGGTTCTCCAACAGATATTTGAAATAATAGAGCACCGACTTGTTGAGCACGGTGATGGCGACGATCATCGCCATCATGGCCGCATTGAGCGCCACAAAGGCACGGTTGCCGGCAAGGCTTAGCAGCGCCGTCTTGAGGGTTCCCGGCGGCGGTCGCTGCGGCTCCGCGGTCTCGCGATAAGTCGCGCCTACGAGGATCAAGATTCCCGCAGCGATTACGGCAAATAGGATGGCCGCGCCGAAATAGGCCTCGGCTGCTGTCGATCCTGTCAGCCAATGGCCAACAGGGACGGTGCAGAGAGCGACCGTCACGGCCGCGGCAGTTCCGAACAACATTCGCATGCCGGCGATGAAGGCGCGGTCGCCGCTGTCGGCACTGATCCGCGCAGTCATTGCCAGGTAAGGCACGTTGACCCCGGCATAGGCGGTACGAAACAGCAAGTGCGCGACGAAGACGATGGCGATGGCCCAGGTGCCGCTGGCCGGCGGGGGCATATAGGTGAGCATGAAGGCCAGGCTAAGCGGCACAGCGCCCACGATGAGCAGTCGTCCGTAGGGGAAGGAAACACGCCGACGATCGACGAGGATGCCGACGATGAAATTGGCGACGCCATCCCAGATCGACGCGACCATGTAGGTCGTAGCCGCGACTCCGATCGGGAGATTCAGCGCATCCGTATAGTAGAATAGCAGGAAGAGCATGATGCTCTGCCAGAAGAGATTGAACGCGAAATCACCGAACGCGAACAGCAACAGCCGCGCCTTGGATGGGCGAGCGATCACTGGAGCGTGATCGTTGCCGCGCGGGGCTGATCGGTGATCGTGCGGGTGATCGGGGTTGGGGTGTGCACGGTAACTGCAATCTGCTTCCACCAGGGTCTGAAACTGCCCCTACGCGCCGCGAAGTGCAAAGCGATCCCCCTGGTGGTCATCGTGCAGCTGATCGCCTGGCGCAGGCTTGGCCCTGAGATGCTCACCCCGTCGTCGAAGAAGAGCTCGCCGCTGCAATCTTCGCCCGGATAAATGTCGAGTTGAAGCGCGCCCTTAGGCGTCTCCGTGGTGCTCTGGATGAGCGGCTGCTTCGCGATGATCGCACCGGGGCGTACGAAAACGGGCAGTCGATCGAGCGTCGGCGTCTCTTTGATCTTCTGGGCGGTAAGCTGGGCGCCGGTCCAATAATCGTACCACCCGTTCGCCGGCAGGCAGATATCGTACGCCCTAGCTGAATCGGGTTGCGGCGATGCGGCGACAAGGAGGTCGCGGCCGACCGTGAACGCCATCGACTGATTGCACGGTGCGGCCGCCATCTGCGGATAGTCGTAGAAGGTTGGACGCATGACCGGGTCGCCAGTTCGCGCACTCTGCTCTCCAACCGCGTAGAGATACGGGAGAAGGCGGTAGCGCTCCTCGATGAAGCGGCGGCGGATTGCGAGATGGTCGGGTCCGTCTACCCACGGTTCGGCGCGCGGCGCATCGTTGGCTGCGTGAGCGCGGAAGATGGGGGTAAAGGCGCCAATCTCGAACCAGCGGGTCGCCAGCTCGGGGCTCGCGCCGCCGATGAAGCCGGGAATGTCGGCCCCGGACCAGGGGACACCGGACAAGCCGAGAGTCAGCATCTGCTGCACCGCCAGCTTGAGATGATCCCAAGTCGAGCTGTTGTCCCCCGTCCATGTCACCGCATATTTCTGGCCGCCGGCAAAAGTGGCGCGGGTCATGACGAACGGCCTGACGTTCGGGCGCAACCTGAGCAGCCCCTCATAGGTCGCGCGGCTGTTCTCCATGCCAAAGACATTGTGCACCTCCGCGTGGGTCGCGGTGCGTGGCGCGAAGCCGTTGCCGTCGATGCGATGGACGGTGTCGAGCGGCATGGTCTTGGTCGGGGTTTCGAAGATCGCCGGCTCGTTCATGTCGTTCCAGAAGCCGGCGACGCCGTCGTCGGTCAGCTTCTTGTAGAGACTGCCCCACCAGGCGCGGCTCGCGGTGCGGGTGAAGTCGGGGAATACCGAAGGGCCCGGCCACACCGGCGCTACATATGTGGTGCCGCCCGGTTTCTTCAGGAAATGATCGCCCGCCGCCCCGCTGTCGTAGGGTGCATAGCCCTGGTCCGGGGCGTAGGCGACATGGAGGTCGGTGATCGCGACCAGCTTGATGCCCTGCGCGCCGACCTCCCGCACCAGCCCCTTAATGTCCGAATAGGTCGTCCTGTTGGTCGAGAACGGCCGGTTGCGGTCCTGATAGTCGATGTCGAGCCAAATGACGTCGGCAGGGATGCGATCGCTGCGGAGGCGCGTGGCGATCTGCCTGACCTCGTCCGCGCTCATGTAGCTGTAGCGCGATTGCTGGAAGCCGAGCGACCAGAGCGGCGGCAGCGGCGCCTTGCCGGTGAGGTCGCTGTATCGCCTCACCACATCGCGTACCGCCGGCCCGGCGATGATGTAATAATCGATCGGCCCGCCTTCAGATCCGATCTCGATCGTCTTCGCGTCGCGATGACCGAAGTCGAACCAGCTACGCCAGCTGTTGTCGAGGAACAGGCCGTAGGCGCCTCCTGCCCTGCCGCTCGCGATGTAAAAGGGTATCGACTTGTAGACCGGGTCGGTATCGCGCTGGAAACCCCAGGCGTCGGTGGTCCAATCGACGAAGCTCTCCCCACGGCGGTCGAAATTGCCCGTCTTGTCGCCCAGCGCAAAGATGTGCTCGCCAGCGCTGAGCGCCTTGCGCAGCGCAAAGCCTTTGCCGTCGAAACGCAATGCGTCGGAGGCGTCAGCGATGATCGGCCGGCCCTGCAGGTCGCTGACGCTGAGCTGCATGGTTTGCGGGTTCAGCGCGACCGCCAGAGAGCGTGTTGTGAATCCGTTCGCCGTCGGGCTTACGGGCACCGACCGGCGCCGCTCTGCTTCCGCTACGGCCCAGCTCGCGTCCTCCGGCAGCGCGCCGCGGCCAACGCGTATGCGCAGGATGTTGTCTGTAATTGCGATCACGCGGATCTGAGTCGAGCCGTCGCGAAGCTCGGCTCCGCCGGCGACCGGGGATATCGTGCCTTGCGCCGTCGCAACGGCGTGCAGTGACGAGGAGATCAACGCAGCGGCGAGCGCACGGCGGAGGCGAGGAGTCATCCGGCGACGTTAGCCGACCGGTGCGCCTCCGCAATACTTCGTGATGCCTAGAATTTCAGCGAGAAACGGATCGCCGATCCGACGTCCGGCCGGGCGCTCGCGACGTGTCCCGGATCCTTGCGAACATAAAGGTTGGCGCTGAGCCAACCCGCATCGCCGATGACGCTGCTCGAATAGCTGAGCTCGCCGTCGACCTCGCGGCCGCTCGGGCGCATCGAGAAATGCTGCCAGCTGTCGGTCGCGGTAAGCGCGTCATAATCGAAGCTGATCGGCAGCAGTAAGTTGAACCCGCCGCTGTCGACCCGTAGCGGCTGTGAGAATCGGAGACCGATGCGGTCGTTCACATTCAGGATCCCGAGCTTGCTGACGTCCATGGCGTAAGCGGCCGTCTGAAACTTGCCCCCGGCAAAACTTGTGCTGCCACGACGGGCGGACAGGCCGGCGCTAACCCCGCTGCCGAACCGACGGCGGAAATCGACGTCGAGGAAAATGCTGGAAGCGCCACCGCCGCCAAGCACCTGGTTCATGCGGCCGCCGAGGACGGTATCGGTTTCCTGGAGGCGGCTAAGGCCAGCGAACAGCCAGGTGCGGCCGAAGTCTCGATCGATGCCGACGCTGGCCCAACGATAGGGAGAACCAAGGGCGTTGGCCTTGATGGTGTTGCGGACCTCGCCGGTTTCGCCCGCGGCGAACAGGCCAAAGCGCCCGGCCTGACGCCGAAGCGCCATGCTGCCCTTGGTGTTGCCCCAGGAGCCAGTCGTCGACGTCCCGTCTTTGGCGATCAGGAATGCGGAAGATTCGGCACCGGACAGCCGCTGACGCAGGGAGGTCGCGCTCTCACTGATGCCGAACGCGGCAAGGGTCTTGCTGTTGAGATGGGCTACAGCCGATCCGGCAACCAGCCGCGCTTTGCGCGCGTCCTCGGGACCGATGCCGAGCCGATCGACCGAAAAGCCAAGTCCGGCGCCCGGCCGTGCCGCGACCGTCATCGCGATACTGATCGGTCCGGCGTCGAGGCTCGTGTTCTGAAGGTTGCCGTCGAGGGCGCAGGACAGCGGATAGTCCTGCGCGGCCTGACGCATAGTGGCCGCGAGGTTCATCACATAGGCACGCGAGAACCCGTCGAGGATGACGGCGCCGAGCGAGCCGGTCGATGCCGCGTCGCCGGCAGCGGCCGGAAGCTGGGAGATGGTGCTGCTGTCGACGACCATCGTTGTCTTTGCCAACATCGTCGTGCCCTTCGGCGCGAACGCCTTGGCGAGGTTCAGCCGTCCGTTTCCGTATACTGCATCGACCCCCGCCACGCCGAGGTCGTCCGCGCTGGAAAACAGGAGCTGGACGATCTGCTGGCCCGTAAGGTTCGGAAACGCCTGTGCGAGCAGGGCGACCGCCCCTGAAATCGATGGCGCGGCGACATCCGCACCGAACCACAGATAGTCCTCGCCCGTCGCGTCCGGGGCGAGCACGTCAAGACCGCGCGCCGTCAGGAATGACGAAGCGCTGGTACCCGCCTTGTTGGAAAAGTCGGAGATGCTGTCGAGGTTGATCCCGCCCTTGCCATCGTCGACGCCGACCGAGCCGGCGATGATGACCTTGCCCGCGAAATTCTGCGCCACAGTGCGGGCGAAAATGTCGGGACTGGTTCCGATGTCGTAGCCGGCGGCCATGACGATCACGATCCCGGCGTCCACCGCTCGTTGCACCGCAGCGAGCGTGTCCGTAGTCGGCGCTTCGCCTGCCAGTGACAGGTTGATGACCTTGGCGCCTGCAGTGCGCGCGGCGTCGATACCCTTCGCAATCGCGGCCTGGTCGAAGGAGCAGCCGTCGGTCGTGGTGCAGGAACGCGGCGTGTCGGCGCGGACCGCGACGATCGTCGAATCGAAGGCGACGCCGTGCATGTCGACGTCATTCTTCGCAGCGGCGGCGATCGCGCTGACCATGGTGCCATGGCCGTCGTCGTCACCCATGCCGCGGGTGCCGGAGATGTCGACGCTCCCCGCATCGAGCTTACCGCTGAATTCGCTGAGCGAGGCGTTCAGGCCCGTGTCGATAATGCCGATCTTGACGCCCTTGCCGGTCGCACCGGCGTTGTAGGCAGACATCGCGCTTGCCGCGACGGCTGCGGTAGAGGCCCGGTATTCCGCCGTGTCGAACGAGGTCGACGGAGTGGGAGTCGGGGTCGGTGACGGGGTCGGAGTCGGTGTTGGTGTCGGGGACGGCGTTGGAGTCGACGTTGGCGGAGCAGGCGTAGAACTTACGCCACCACCAGCACCGCCACATGCGCTCAACGCAAATGCGAGACCGAAAACGCTGCTCGAAACCAGATAACGCTTACTCATCACACGCCCTGCAAACTGAAATTGAAAGCAGGCGATCAGTCGCAGAACATGGTTTCGATCTTCTTAACCCTAAACGGGCGATTCAGTCCGCCGTGGAGGAAAAGCCTCACGCGTGACGTTTGCCTCTAGCGCCGCCCGAACCAGATCCTTGAAGGCTGCCTCGTCGATCTTGTCGCCTTCTCGAAAATCGATCGCCCGGCGAGTGTTGCCGTCAAGGCTGGAGTTGAAGAGCTTCTTCGGATCGTCGACCGAGGCGCCCTTCGCGAATGTAATCTTGACCTTATCCTTATAGGTTTCGCCCGTGCAGATGATACCGCGGTGCGACCAGACCGGCACGCCGGATGGGTTCGTCGGTTTGCGCCACTTTACCTCTTCGACGACCTCCGGATCGGCGTCCCTGATCAGTTGCCGAAGGCGCCCGAGCATCTCGCCGCGCCAGCCGCCAAGTTCGGCGATCTTGGCATCGATCAGATCTGAATCCGAAGCCATCTTCCATTCCCCATTTGCTTGCTTCGGGGCATGCGAAAGGAGCGTCAGATTTGCAACTGGCTTCCGAGCTCGATCACACGGTTGGTCGGCAGTTTAAAGAATTCCATCGCGCTTTCGGAACTCTTCAACATCCAGGCGAACAGGCGCTCGCGCCACAGCGCCATCCCTTCATGTTTCTTTGACGCGATCAGCTTCTGGCGTCCGAGGAAGAAGCTGGTGCTCATCATGTCGAATGGCGCGCCGCACGTCTTGATGAGGGCGAGATCGCGCGGAATGTCGACTTCTTCCATGAAGCCGTAGTGGAGGATGACGCGATAGAAGCCGCTGCCGGCGTCATGAATTTCGAGCCGCTTTTTCACCGGCACGTGAGGCACCTCTTCCACCTTCACGTTGAGGATGAGAACGCGCTCATGGAGCACTTGGTTGTGCTTGAGATTGTGCAGCAGTGCTGCGGGAACGACCTCGGCCGAAGTCGACAGGAAGACAGACGTTCCTCGCACCCGGTGCACTGACGCGCTTACCGATTTGATGAACACCTCGAGCGGAAGCGCCGCTTCCTGAAGCCGCTCGCGCATCAACTGGCGGCCCTTGGCCCAGGTCGTCAGCACGGTGAAGCTGATCGCGGCGATGAGCAGCGGGAACCAGCCGCCGTCGGGGATCTTGGTGATGTTGGAAGCGAAATAAGCGCCGTCGACGAGCAGGAAGAGACCGGTCAGGCCAAACGCCACCAGCCGGTTCCACTTCCACACCGACACCATCATGACGCCCAGCATGGCGGTGGTAATCAGCATCGTGCCGGTGACCGCGATGCCGTATGCCGATGCGAGGTTCGAGGATTCGCGGAAGCCTAGGACCAGCAGGATTACCATCACCAGCAGGCCCCAGTTGACCGCGGGGATGTAGATTTGCCCGGCGGCCTTCTCGCTCGTGTGCTCGGTGCGAAGCCGCGGCAGGAAGCCGAGCTGAACCGCCTGGTGCGTGACCGAGAAGGCGCCCGAGATCACGGCCTGACTAGCGATGATCGTCGCGACGGTGGCAAGGATCACGAGCGGCAGACGAGCCCAGTCCGGTGCCAGTAGGTAGAAAGGGTTGATCGCCGCGTGCGGGTTGCCGAGCAGGAGCGCGCCCTGCCCCATGTAGTTGAGCACCAGGCACGGATAGACGAGGGTCAGCCAGGAGAAGTTGATCGCCTTGCGCCCGAAGTGGCCCATGTCGGCGTAGAGCGCCTCAGCGCCGGTGACGCAGAGGAACACGGAGCCGAGCGCCAGGAAGGCGAGCTTCGGGTTGTAGGCGAAGAACTTTACCGCCCACACCGGATTGACGATCCCGATGATATCCGGGTGCTTCACGATGTTCACGATGCCGAGAAAGGCGATCACCGCGAAGTACAGCAGCATCACGGGCCCGAAAATCAGGCCGACGCGCGCCGTCCCTCTCGCCTGCACAAGGAAAAGCGCGACCAGGATCCCGATGGAGATGGGGAGCACGAGCGGCTGGAGCCCGGCTTGGACGATCGTCAGGCCCTCCACCGCCGAAAGCACAGAAATCGCCGGCGTGATCATCGCGTCGCCGTAAAAAAGGCAGGTCGCGAGAACACCCATGACGACGAGGCCCGCTGTCCACCTCTTTCCGGCCAAGTTGCGCGCAATCAGCGAAAGCAAGGCGAACGACCCACCCTCGCCCTTGTTATCTGCCCGCATTGCAACGCCGACATATTTGAACGTGACGATCATCATCAGCGTCCAGAAAATGAGGCTGAGCACACCGAAGATGTGCAGCGGGTCCACCGCCAGCGGGTGCGGACCGAGGAAGCTTTCCTTCATCGTATAAAGCGGCGACGTCCCGATATCACCGTAAACGACCCCGACCGCGCCGAGCATCAGCTTCGGCAGCGTTTCCCTGGGTCCGTGATGCGCAGGCGCGTTGTCGCCCGAGAGCGCGATGTCGGCAGTCGCTGTAGCCATGGCGCCGATGTGGGCTTCGGGGGCATAAAGATTCTATGTGGTTTTCGTGATGGCCCCATAAAGGAATGGCTGCGAATTGGCCGTCAAATACTCGACGAACGGCGATCCAAGGCGCACCTAGGCGCTATGTTCAACGACCTGAGCCAATCCAGTGCGGGAGGCTTCCGCGGTTATGCGGCGGCGCTGCTGATGGTTGGCGCGTCGACAGCCGTGGGCATGTTGATGGCCCCTCGTTGGGGCAATTCGGCGGTCGATCTTCTTTACCTGCCCGCGGTGCTCGGCGCAGCGGTCCTGGCCGGCCTCGGCCCGGCGCTAATCGCCGCGGTCTGCTCAGTCCTCGCATATAATTTCTTCTTCACCGAACCGGTCCACACCTTCCGCATCCACAGCGGCAGCGACATCGTGACAGTGGTCGTCTTGTTCCTGGTGGCCGTCGTTACCAGCCACCTCGCCGCATCGATCCGGCAGCAGGCCCAATTCGCGGAGGCGCATGCGGAGCGCAGTGCGACCACCGCTGGGCTTGCGCGGAAGCTCCTGTCTTGCACCAGCCTGCAGGAAATCGCGCAGATCAGCGTGAGTGAACTGGGCGCAATTTTCTATTGCAACGCCATACTCCTAGCCGGACGCCCCCAAGCACGGGTCATTGCTTCCGCTCCTGATTCCGTGACGTTGACGCCCGGCGACATCGCTGCCGCAGCCACGGTGTTCGCGACCGGTGAGCGGACGGGCCGAGGAATAACGCGCGTCACGACCGTGGAGTGGCAGCTCCACGCCGTGCGTGGAGAGTCGGCCGTGACGGCAGTAGTCGGTCTGGCGCGGGACAATGGCAGCGCTCCTGTCCTGCCCGAGCAATTCTCTCTGCTCGAGAGCCTGCTCGACCAGATCGCCTTGGCGATGGAACGTGCGCGCCTGGAAGGCGAAACGCGTCAATTCGCTACGCTGCGGGAGCGCGACGCGGTCCGCTCAAGCCTGTTGTCGTCGATCGGCGAGGATTTGAAGCCGCCGATCGCCGCGATCGGAACAGCCATTGCCGAGTTGCGGCGAACGGGCTCGGGCGAGAAGGCGCTTGTTTCTGAAGTCGCATCGGAGACGGCGAAGCTGCAGCGCTATCTCTCCAATCTCCTAGACCTTGGCTCCGACGCAGAAAGCGAACCTGTCGAGGTCGCGGGCGTCAAGATCGACCTCTTCCACCGTCTCGTGTCACGCGATGGCGAGGACGTCCACCTGACGCCGAAGGAATATGCCGTGCTTGCTGAGCTCGCGAAATATCCCGGGCGCGTGCTCCCCCACGCGCATCTGCTCAAGGCCGTTTGGGGCCCGGCGCAGGAGCGTCAAACCGAGTATCTCCGCGTCGCCGTCCGCGCCCTTCGTCAAAAGCTGGAACGGGATCCGACGAACCCGAAGATCATCATCAACGAGCCGGCAGTGGGTTATCGGCTCGCAGGGTGATGCCGAGCGGTGCTACAGCGCCACCGTATGCCGCAGCTCCCTGCCCCTTCTGCACGTCCATTGGCCGGAATCGCCCTGATTCTGTTGCTGATCGTCGTTTGGGCGACGTTCGTCGCAAGCCTGGCGCGGACTGTCGGACAATGGTCTATACCCGTTCAGGCCATTTACTATCTCATTATGGGAATAGTCTGGATTATCCCATTGAAACCATTGGTGAGATGGGTCCAGACAGGGTCGTTCCGGAAGGTTTCGAAAGACGCATCCGCCGGCCAAGATTGAACTGACTGTATTACGCCATTATATCACCGAGGGGCATGCAACAGCTGGTCACCATTTCTCGCCCGGCAGACGGGTTGAAGCGCACCGCGGCGCAGCTGAAGCTGCGCGCGCGCCAGCTTCTGCGCGACTATCCGCGTGAGACGATCGGTGCCGGCGTGCTTTCCCTGACAATTGCCGGCGCCATTGGCGGAGCGGCGATATCGGGCTCAGGCAATCAGCCCGCCCCGGCGGCGGCACCCCCGGTGCCACCGCCCTTGCTCGTCCGCCAGCTGGCGCCCGACCAGGCGCTCGAGGTCAATCGCGAAATTCCGCTCGTGAAGGGCCCGAACCCGGCCGCCGCGGCTTTCGTCTTCAAAGGCGACTCCTCGGCGCGGCGACAGGCGCTCGATTGCCTCACCAGCGCCGTCTACTACGAGGCAGGCAGCCAGGACGATGACGGCGAACGCGCTGTCGCGCAGGTCGTCCTCAACCGAGTCCGCCACCCCGCCTTCCCCGGTAGTGTCTGTGGCGTCGTATACCAGGGATCGACGCGGCCGACGGGCTGTCAGTTCACTTTCACGTGCGACGGCTCTCTTCTTCGACAGCCGGATGCCGAAGGCTGGAAGCGCGCGCGCGGGATTGCCGAGGCAGCGCTGTCGGGCTCGGTCTACTCGCCGGTCGGCTACGCCACCCACTATCACGCCGATTACGTCGTACCTTATTGGGCTTCGACGCTCGCCAAGAATGCGATCGTCGGAGCGCATATCTTTTATCGCTGGGCCGGAGCCTGGGGGAGGCCCACCGCATTCGTGAAAGCCTATTCGGGCCACGAAGCGAGTGCGAGCGCGCTCCGCAGCGCGGCGCTCGCGGCGGAAGCGACATTTGCGAGCCAGGTTCAGCCCGGCAGCGTCGCCGAGGCAATCGAGGATATTCCCGGCGCGGAACCGCTGAAGCCGTCGATGCGCGGCGATAAGCGGGTCGCCATTCGCTTCAACCTCACCGCCCGCAAGGCATCGGACGAGGCGGTGCATGAGGATTATGCGAAGAAGTTCGAAGCCTCGGACAACCTCAAGTTCGCATTGGGAGGCGATACGGTCGCGGAGAACCAGGCACCGCTTGGCAAATCTGCTCCCGCGAACCCGCCGGCGGGCGGCGCAGCGAACCAGCGCTAGTTCGCCTCGACCTCGTTCACAGTTAAGTGGTCCGGTTCGGTAGCGACCGACGGCAAGGCGGTAGCCGGCGCGATGGGCGCTGGCGCTGTTGGAGCTAGCGAAAGCTCAACATGCACCCGGATCCGGTCGAGACGACTGTCGATCGCCAGATAATCGTTCGACAGTGCCGAGGCCGCGCTCCACTGGCGGTTGGTCACCGACAATTCGCTGAATGGCCCGCGGGCCCACATCGGATCGCGGTTCTGCAGTTCGACCACGGCATCGTCGAACGCCGCGCAGCGGTCGAGCTGGATAACGCTCGGTTCGAGCCGCAGCTGGCGATGGCATTCCCGGCTTTGGTTGAGGATTGCGCTGTCGTTATGCCCGGTTCGCACCGCTTGTCGTACGGCCGTGACGATCGCCGCAACATGGAGGGGCTGATCCATCACGTCGGTCGCGGATGCCGTGGATGTAAATTGGTTCCGATCGATCACAGGTGTCGTCGAAGGCAGAAGCGCCCGGATATAGGCCGCAACGGGACCCGTGATCGCCAGCAGGGCGGCAACGGCAATGATCAGACCCATGGCAGCCCTGACCCAGCCGTTCTGCTCGTCGGCGACCGCGTCGTCGTCGGCGAGGATCAGCGTGTCGGTCTCCGGAAGGAACCGCCCGCGAAGCTCGCGATAGGCGCGGTTGATCTCCGCCGCTCGCTTGGCGTCGCCGCCTTCGCGATTGGGATGGTGACGCTTGATGAGCTTCCTGTAGGCGCGATCGATCGCCGCGGCGTCGGCTCCGGGCTCAAGCCCATGCGCGGAATAAGCAGATGTGTCGCCAGCCATCGGCTGACGGTCTAATCCACTCGACGGATAAGTGAATAGTGGCGCGAGTGACGGGGCTCGAACCCGCGACCTCCGGCGTGACAGGCCGGCGCTCTAACCAACTGAGCTACACCCGCGTTTTTGGCGTGGCGGCGACCTAGGTGGGGCGCTTGGAGGTGTCAACCATCGCAGGAGCGATTTCCTGACGTTCCTCCACTTCCTCTTCGTCAGGATCGCCGATGTGGGTCAACGTTCCATGCTCGAACAGGAAGCCGGCAATGTCCGGCGTTCCCGCCGCGGAGAAGATCGTCTTCATGATGATCAGCAGTGGGACGGCAAGCAGCGCGCCGGTCGTCCCCCACACCCACGCCCAGAATGAAAGCGAGACGAGGATCGAAAGCGGGCTGATCGTCAGGCGGTGCCCGACCACCATCGGCGTGAAAAAATTCGCTTCTACAAGATGAAAGCCGATGAAGGCGGCCGGCGGCAGCATCGCCCCCCAGACGTCGGGGTAGGTCATCAACCCGCCCAGGAACAGCAGCAGGGCGCAGACGATGGGGCCCAGATACGGGATATAATTGGCCACTGCGACGATACCGCCCCACATGACCGGCGATGGCATGCCAAGCATCCAGAGGACGCCAGCGGTCAGCGTACCGAGGCCGATATTGATGAGCGTGATCGTGCCCAGATAAGTCGAGGTTGCGTCCACGACCTGCTGGATCACGCGCGCCGTGGTCAGCGCGCCTTCGAAGCTGCCGCGGCTGACGATCGTCTTCTTCCGCATGCTCGTCCAACCAGCGAGGAAGAAGAAGATCACGAGAAGCGCGAAAAACAGCTGGATGAGTAGGTGCGGCGCCGAACTGATGAGCAAGCTCGACATCGAATTGGGTGTCTCGATCCGGACTGCACGCGTCTGGTTCTGCGTGACCGCGATCTGCGCCGCCGTCTTGTCGATGAACTTGTCGAGGTTCTTGTAGAGATCGAAGATCGGCTCGAGTTCGGATCGCACCTTCGGGATCTTGCCTGGAACCTGCGAGACCCAATCGGTCGCCGGGACGACGATCGACCCGATCGCGAACACCGCCATCAGAAGGAAGATGATCACGCACAGTCCGGCGGCAGGCTTGGACGGGATGCCGCGCCGTTCGAACCATTCCAGAAGTGGCACAAGTGCGATGGCGACGACCAGCGCGGCCGTGACCGGCATGAAGAACTCGGCGCCATATCGCAGCGCGAAAGGGAGCGCGATGATGAGGCCGATCCCGGCAAGCAGTGTCAATGATGCGAGCAGGCGATCACGTTTCACGGTGATCGTTTCGGCGATCACTCGAGCATCGTCGCTGGCGTCGTCGTCTTGCGCCTGATTTTTCCGGGTGCGCGCGTCCATCACTGCTCAATACCGCCGAGCTTTCCGGGCCGCCAGTAGCAGTCCGTTCGGTGTCGATGTCCTATCCGCGGCTTATTGAGCTGCAGTGGTGCCCCTGGTCCGACTCGAACGGACACTCCGGTTAGGAACTCGATTTTGAGTCGAGCGCGTCTACCATTCCGCCACAGGGGCTTCCGCAGCATCGCTTAGCTAGCGGCGACCGCCGCCAGCGGCAACCTCAGGCGAACACCTCTTCGAGCTCCGACGGTCCATATGGGTTGGGGCCATATCTGTTCGGCCCCTCGGTTCCGGGAAGAATCGCGAAGACGAACAGGGTCACTACAGTGCCTAGAAGGGCCAAGATCATCAGCATACCGACTGTCACCGTTGCTGCTGTTCCGTCATTTCGAGTCCCGACTACGGCAGTTACAATAACTGCAACGGCGAGAATCGCGACGAGGATAGCGAGCCACCAGCCGGTCCGATTGATGTCGTGGAGTCGCCTCACCGTTACGGCGAGGTACGGCAGCGCGAGCGCAAGGCCGAAGATGCTCGATAGCCAATCGTCCGCGCCTACAGCTTTCTCGCCCCACTCGAGGAGAGCGCTAGCGATAAACCAGGCTCCATAGAACCGCCAATATTCGGCGCGCGGCGCTCGGCCTGCAAACACCGCATATTTCCTGAGCGGGCGGATCGCCCAGTCTAGCGGGCTGAAATCCTCCAGCGATCCCTCACCTGTCCGCACTGTAGCGCTCCTACGCAAACACTTCTTCGATATCGGCCCCATAGGGATCCTCGCCGAAGCGGTTCGGACCCCTGGTGCCAGCGAGGCAGAAGAAGACGAGCAGAAGGATCGAATAGCCGAACATTGCAAGTGCAAGGACCAGCATGATGCCTGCTCCGGCTATTCCGGATGTCGAACCCGCGCCTGCGGCCGCCATCAGGACAACCATATACAAGACATAGACGAGCCAAAATCCACCGAGCCACCAGCCCGATCGGTCTGTGTCGTGGAGCCGCCGGAACTGGACCGCCAAGAAGCTCGCCGTCGGCCTCCGCGTTCGTGCGAGCGCCGGAGCCGTTGCAGCGGTCCGATTGAACCTGACGGGCGCCCGCGACACGGCTGGCGACTTCAGCGCTCCCTTCGGTCGGTAGCGGCAAGGTAAGGTCCGCGGCGGAGACGCCGGGCATTTCGACATGAAGATCGATGCGATCGAGCAACGGCCCGGAAACGCGCGCCTGGTAATCGGCTGCGCAGCGCAGCGCGCGACTGCAAGCGAGCGCCGGGTCCGAAAGGTGCCCGCAGCGACATGGGTTCATTGCCGCAACGAGCTGAGCACGAGCCGGAAACGTGACATGGGTGTTCGCCCGCGCGATACTGACATTACCGGTTTCGAGCGGCTGCCGCAGGGAATCCAGCACGGCACGCTGGAACTCGGGCAGTTCGTCAAGAAACAGTGCGCCGAGATGCACGAGGCTGATTTCGCCGGGCCGCACCCTGAGGCCGCAGAATTCCCCCTAGCTCGGCGGCATCGACCTAGCGCGGCACGGCGCCGGACCGCAAGCGGGTTGCGTCGGCGCCCTTGCATGGCCACATCGCATCGCATGATCACCCGCGATCAGTGGCGTAAATTCATCGATCATCCGGTCGTCGAATGGAGCATGTTCGGTATTGGCCTGGTGCTGTTGGCGCTGGCGCCGATCGTCGGCGCACTTCCCGGGCCGGGTGGAATCATCGTCGCGGGCATCGGCCTTGCGCTCGTCCTTCGCACCAGCATGTGGGCAAAACGTCACTATGTCCGCTTCAAGCGCTGGCAGCCCAAGGCGGGCCGCTGGACGGATTGGGCGCTGAGGCGGAAATCGGCTAAACGGCGCGAGGAAATCCGCAAGGCGGAGAAGGACCAGGCGCAGCTTCCGGAAACGGGCGGCGCAAGTTGACTTTGCGGCGCCCCTCGCCTATCGGCTCCCACGACAGCGGCTGCCTTCGGGGCAGCCCTTTTTCTTTGTATTCGAACTTAAAGGCATGAGCGATGAAGCGCACCTTCCAGCCCAGCAATCTCGTCCGCAAGCGTCGGCACGGGTTCCGGTCTCGCATGGCGACCGTCGGCGGCCGCAAGGTCCTGAATGCCCGCCGCGCCCGCGGCCGCAAGAAGCTCAGCGCCTAATTACCTTACGGAAACGGGCTGACTTCCTCGCCGCAAATGGCGGGAAGCGCACGACCACCCCAGGCTTCATCCTGCTCGTTCGCGACCGCAAGGACGCGGACTTGTCGATGCGTGTCGGCTTTACCGTCACCAAGAAGATCGGCGGCGCCGTGGTCCGCAACCGTATGAAGCGCCGCTTCCGTGCCCTCGCACGCGAGATCATGCCCCAGAAGGGCATCCCCGGTTCAGATCACGTGATGATCGGCCGGGCGCGCGGGATCGAGCGTGATTTCTCTCTTCTCCGCTCGGAGTTCGTGACGGCGCTCGAGGGTGTCCGCAAATGATCGCTCGCCTCATGATCCTGATCGCCAAGGCTTGGCAAAAGGGGCCGTCGCAGGTGCTTCCGCCAAGCTGCCGCTATCAGCCAAGCTGCTCGGCCTATGCGATCACCGCAATAGAACGCTATGGGGCCGCGCGTGGGGGCTGGATGGCGTTGAAACGCATCGGCCGCTGCCATCCCTGGGGCGGCCAGGGGCTCGACCCGGTACCGTGAGGATCTGAAGCCAAGTGAACGACAGCAAGAACATGATCCTAGCGGTGGTGCTGAGCGCGCTCGTGCTGCTCGGCTGGACCTGGGCGTCGAACAAATATTTCCCGCCGGCGACCCCGCCGAGCACCAAGGTCGAGTATGGCAAGCAGGTCGCCCTGCCCCAGCCGGTGCCGCAGCCCCCGAAGACCTTGCAGACGCGCGCGCAGGTCCTGAGCGCGAGCCCTCGCGTGCAAATCCGCACATCCTCGTTGATCGGCTCGATCAACCTCAAGGGCGCGCAAATCGACGACTTGTTGCTCGTTCGCCAGAAGCAGACGATCGGTCGCGCCTCCATGCCGGTGCGGCTGATGTCGCCGCTCGGCGCGCCGGGGGCCTACGTCGCCGAGTTCGGCTGGACCGCGCAGGGCACGGCGGCGCCGGATCTCAACACCGTGTGGACGGCGGATTCGAGCGACCTGACTCCCGGCCATCCAGTCACGCTGAGCACGCAGATGCCGGACGGCGTGCGTTACCAGCTCAAGATTGCGGTAGACGACGGATATCTTTTCACCGTTCGGCAGAGCGCGTTGAACGCCTCGGGCAAACCAATCGTGCTTCGTGCAGTGGGCTTGGTAAGCCGTGCCACCAAGTCGACGGACCCGACAACCTGGACCAATCACGTCGGCCCCATCAGCGTCTTCAACGACGCGGCCAATTACAAGGTCGATTACAAGACCCTCGATGAAGAGAACCAGCGATCGTTCAATAATGTGAACGGCTGGCTGGGCTTCACCGACAAATATTGGCTGACTGCCCTAGCGCCGAGCGGCGGGGCAATGAGCGCCGATTTCCGCCGGTCGCCGAGCGGCGGATATCAGGGCGATTACGCGCTCGCACCGCAGACCGTCGCGCCCGGCCAGACCGTCACGACCCAAGCCCGCCTGTTCGCCGGTGCGAAGGAGAAGGCGTACCTCGACCGCTACGAGGATGCGGGCATCTCCAAGCTGTCCAAGTCGATCGACTGGGGCTGGTTCGAGTTCTTCATGCGGCCGATTTTCAAGCTGCTGCTGTTCCTTTTCCACCTGACCGGCAATTTCGGGTTCGCCATCATCGGGCTGACCCTGATCGTCCGCACGATCCTGTTCCCGGTCGCGCAAAAACAGTTCGCCTCCATGGCGGCGATGCGCAAGGTGCAGCCGAAGCTTAAGGCGATCCAGGCGCGCTTCAAGGACGACAAGGCGCGTCAGCAGCAGGAGATCCTGAAGCTCTACCAGGCGGAGAAGATCAATCCAGCCGCGGGCTGCCTTCCGATCGTGCTGCAGATCCCGGTCTTCTACGCGCTCTACAAGGTGCTTCTGGTCAGCGTCGAAATGCGCCATCAGCCCTTCATCCTGTGGATCAAGGATTTGTCGGCGCCTGACCCGCTGACGCCGCTGAACCTGTTCGGTCTGCTGAACTTCAACCCGCCGACGGCGCTCCACATCGGCATCCTGCCGATCCTGGTGGGCTTCACGCAGTGGTTGTCGATGAAGCTGAATCCGCAGCCGATGGACCCGGCCCAGGCGCAAGTGTTCGCGATAATGCCGTGGGTGCTGATCTTCGTGTTCGCGCCGTTTGCGGCAGGCTTGCAGCTCTACTGGATCACCAACAACGTGCTGACCTTGCTCCAACAATGGTGGCTATACCGGAAATTCGGTCTCCACTTGGCGGACACGCACCCGGTCCATTCATGAGCGAGGAAGCGGACGAGGTTCTGGCCGAAAGGGCGCGAAAGCTCTTCGCGGGCCCGATCCAGTTTCTGAAGTCCGCGCCCGAGCTTCAGTTCCTGCCGGATCCGGACGTTCCAGAGATCGCGTTCGCCGGTCGCTCCAACGTCGGCAAGAGCTCGCTGCTCAACGCGCTGACCAATCGCAACAAGCTGGCGCGCACGTCGAACACGCCGGGCCGCACGCAGGAGCTGAACCTGTTCAACGTTGGCGAGCCGCCGCAGATCAGGCTGGTCGACATGCCGGGCTATGGCTTCGCCGAAGCGCCAAAGGACATGGTCAGGCGTTGGCGCTTCCTGGTGAACGACTATCTGCGCGGCCGTCTGGTGTTGAAGCGCGTACTCGTGCTCGTCGATTCCCGGCACGGCCTGAAGGAAGTCGACCGCGAAGTCATGAAGATGCTCGACAACGCCGCGGTCAGCTATCACCTCGTCCTGACAAAGGGTGACAAGGTGAAACCTTCGGCGCTCGGCGCGTTGTACGAGACGACGGCGATCGAGGCGGCAAAGCACCCTGCTGCCCACCCCTCCATCTTCACGACGTCGAGCGAAACGGGTAGCGGGATCGCCGAGTTGCGCACCGCCATCCTCCAAGCCGCGACATCCTAGGGAGCCTTCCTTGTTCAAGCTGATCATCGGCAACCGTGCTTATTCGAGCTGGTCGATGCGCGGCTGGCTCGCTGCCAAGCAGTCCGGCGAAGAGTTCGAGGAATATGTTGTCCCGATGTTCGATGCCGACTGGGAAAAGCGCCGCCAGGGCGATGAATTCGCGCCGTCGCTCGGCAAGGTGCCGATCCTGTGGGACGGCGACTGCGTCGTCTGGGACAGCCTGGCGATCATCGAATTCCTGGCTGACCGCGTCGGCCACGCGCTTTACTGGCCTGAGGACGTGACAGCGCGCGCTGTTGCGCGCTCGATGTCGGCTGAAATGCACTCCGGCTTCGCGAACCTGCGCCGCGAACTGCCGATGAACGTGCGCAAGAGCTTCCCCCCCAAGGACCTTACCGACGAGGTGCGCGACGAGATCGACCGCATCATGCAATTGTGGGCGCAGGCCCGCGCACGCTTCGGCGGCACGGGCGACTTCCTGTTCGGCGAATGGTGCGCGGCTGACATGATGTACGCGCCCGTCGTGACGCGTTTCATCACTTATGGGGTCGCCGTGCCGAATTTCGCCGGTGTCTACATGAAGGCAGTGCTGTCGCATCCGCACGTCGCGGAGTGGATCGACAAGGCCCAGGACGAGCCCTGGGTCATCGAGCAGTACGAGGCTGCCGCCTAGCTACTTCAGGCGGCCAGCGCTTTCGTATGGCGTTCCATCTTTGTGGACGTACGAACCCTCTCCAGTAAACGCGAGATCGATGTCGGAATAGCCGCCGCCGGTGTTCGTACCGCCGCCGACGACAACGAAGCTGCAATCTTGGCCGCTCTCATTCCGAAGGTGATGGCCGTTCGTGCTGCCCTTCGGCCACACCGCAATATCGCCCGGGCGCAGGAGGATGCGACCGTCATCCTCAACCAGAATCGCCTCGCCCGACAGCATGACGAGGAACTCATCTTCCCCATCGTGCCAATGACGCTGGGAAGACCATGCGCCAGGCTTCAGCACTACGTGACTGACGCCGAAATCGGTGAGCCCAGTTGCTGGGCCAAGGCGTCGGTACCATCGCCCCCGAACATCCTCATTAAACGGCGATGGGTAGCCGGTGCGGTTCACCTGCTCGATGCTTTCCAATTCCACCTTGGGCACGCCGATTTCCTTTGCTAGGCCGCAATCATGTCGCTCGACCCCATCGCGCTTGCGCAACAGCTGATCAACTGTCCGAGCATCACGCCAGCGCGGGGCGAGGTGTTCGATGCCCTGGAATCAGCGCTGAAGCCGCTGGGTTTCGAGGTTCACCGCTGGGTAATGGGTGAAGCGCCCGACGGTCCGACCGAGAACATGGTCGCCATGCGTGGTTCAGGCGCGCCGCACTTCGGCTTCGCGGGGCACCTCGACGTTGTCCCTGCCGGCGAGGGCTGGACCGGCGACGCGTTCGAGGGCCGGATCGAGGACGGGATACTCGTCGGCCGCGGCGCCAACGATATGAAGAGCGCCATTGCCGCCTTCGTCGCCGCGATCAGCCGCGTCGAGCAGTCCGGTGGAACGGTCTCGCTGCTCATCACCGGCGACGAGGAAGGCTATGCGACCTACGGCACGCCACGCATCATCGACTGGCTGAACGAGCGGCAGATCCGCCCCGACATGATCCTGATCGGCGAGCCGACCTCCGTGGATCGTCTGGGCGACACCGTGAAAATCGGGCGACGTGGGTCGGTCAACATGTGGATCGAGGTGCCGGGCGTTCAGGGCCACGTGGCCTACCCCGATCGCGCGACCAACCCGATCCCCGAGCTAGCCCGCGTCGTCGCGGCGCTGAGCGCGGTCCATCTCGACGACGGCACTCGGCAATTCCCGCCGTCAAACCTCGAATTCACCGCCATTTCGACGCCGACGAGTGCGAGCAATGTCATTCCCGGGTCCGCGACCGCCCAGCTCAACATCCGTTTCAACAACCTTCAACGCGGCGCCGACCTGGTGAAGATGGTCGAGAAAATTACGGCGCGCGAGGCGCCGGGAAGCGAGGTCCGCGCTCGTATCTCTGGCGAAGCATTTCTTACGCCGCCCGGCCAACTCTACGACGTCATCGTCGAGGCAATTGAAGAAGAAACGGGGGCGAAGCCCGAACTGTCGACCAGTGGCGGCACGTCCGACGGACGCTTCCTTATCCAGCTTTGCCCGGTGGTCGATTTCGGCCTGCCCAACGCGACCATGCATAAGGTTGGCGAGTGCGCAGCGGTCGAGGACATTTTGGCCCTCTCGCGGATTTATGAGCGAATCCTAAGCAAGGTCGTCGGCTGAGCGTCAGTCGGCAATCAAGGGACGAGCATGACCACGATCATCCTGCTGACGCTGTCGAACATCTTCATGACAATGGCTTGGTACGGCCAGCTCAAGTTTCCAAACTGGACGATCCCGATGGCGATTATCGTTGGCTGGGGCATCGCATTATTCGAATATTGCCTCGCCGTGCCGGCCAACCGCATCGGCTATGCGCAAGGCTTCACCGGCGGGCAGCTCAAGATCATCCAGGAATTGATCACGCTGATCGTGTTCGCGATCTTCGCGACGGTGGTGCTCAAGGAGCCGATTGGCTGGCGCTACTTGGGCGCCGTCCTTTGCATCGCAGGCGCCGCGATGTTTATGTTCGTGGGGCGGAGTTAGGCAACCGACCTCGCGCCGCGGTCGGCGTTGCCGACCCATGCCACGAACTCCTCCTCGAACATCGGTTCGGCGAAGACGAAGCCCTGCACCGTGTCGCAGCCCATGGCGCGCAGAATGTCGGCCTGCGCGACCGTTTCGACGGCCTCGGCGACGACCTCGCAATCGACGCCCTTGATGAGCTGGATCACGGCCTGAACGACAACGCGCGCCTTCTCCGAAGTCTCGATGTCGGCAATCAGCGACGGATCGAGCTTCACGCGGTCGAGCGGCATCGCGCGCAGGCGAGCAAGGTTCGAATAGCCGGTCCCGAAATCGTCGATCGCTATCCTCGCACCATCGTCGCGGAGCGACGCAATTTCAGCCAGCACCGCTTCGCTGACTTCCATGGCTGCGCTCTCGGTAAACTCCAGCTCGATAAGCGACAGAGGAACGTCGGCATCCGCGAAGGCCTGGCGAACCTTCAGGAAGAAGTCGGCGCGGTCCACCTGGCGCGGGCTGATGTTAAAAGCGAGCCGCCCGCGGAAGCCGTTGCGGTGCCAGTTGCCGAGAATCGACGCGACCTCCCCGATGACCCAGTCGCCAATCTCGGCAATGATGCCGGTCTTCTCCGCAATCGGAATGAAGCTGTTGGGCATCCGCAGCCCGTCGCGCGGATGGTTCCAGCGAAGCAGCGCTTCGGCCCCGCAGACCTCACCGGTGACGAGACTCATTTGCGGCTGGAACGCCATCACGAAATCGCCGCGCTGGACGGCTTCGGTCAGCGCCTTTTCGGTGTCCACCTTTTCCTGATGCTCGGCGGCGAGGCCGGCGTTGAACAGGAAGTGCTGTCCCCCACCCCTCGACTTTGCGTGGTACATCGCAATGTCGGCGGCCCGCATCAGCGCTTCGATACTCGAGCCGTGGTCAGGCGAAATGGCGACGCCGATTGAGGCGCCAATCTCGACACTGTGTGCGCACAGTTCGAACGGCTCGGCGATCGCGACGACCACGCGACGCGCGATTCGCTCGATCTCTTCGGACGATCCGATCTCCGAGAAGAACATCGTGAATTCGTCGCCCGCCAGACGCGCAAGCAAGGGACGCGTCTTGGCGTCACCATTATGCTCCGCATTGACGACGACCCGCAGGCGGTTCGCCACCATAATCAGTAGCTGATCTCCGCGAGCGTGGCCGAGGCTGTCATTGACCATCTTGAAGCGGTCGAGGTCGACGAACAGCATCGCCGACTTCATGCCCTCGGATGCACCGCTCAGCATCTTGTCTGCTTCGGACCGGAAATGCAGCCTATTCGGCAGCGACGTGACCGGATCGTACATGCCGAGCGAATGGGCGTTCTCAATCGACGTGCGCACCTCCGCAAAGAGCGAATCCACGGCGGCGGCAAGCTTCGGCATCGAGCGGCGGAGGCTCGCTGGTGCCGGTGAAACGAGATCGCCATCCTCGACGGCGAGGAGACGGTCGCTCAACGCGGCAAGGGCCCGCGCGCTTTCGCTGTTCGGTCGTTCGGACGCCACGTAGCTGATCAGGAGGCAGAAGACGCCTGCGGCAAGCGCGGCGACGATCTTCTGGTCGAACTCCGTGATGTAGAGGAGCGCGGCCAGCGAGAAGACGAAGGAGGCGAAGCCAGCGGCACACGACAGGATCGCGTTGCTGATCTTCTGGGCCGTGCCTGCTTTCATCTTTGCTGTGCGCCCTGCACGGCGGCCATTTCCGCCTGACGCACCCGCGTTAAAGAATAGGGGTTAAGAAAATGTCATCAGCGCTCAGATTTGCGGCGGAGAATCAGGTAGAGGCTCCCGCCCCCGCCGTGCCGCCGATGAGCGCCGCGAACCGCGGCGATTTTCGCTGCGTGACGGGAGTGCGCGAGCCAGTCGTGAACCGCGGCGCGAATCCGGCCGCGCTGCACCGGCGGATCGCCCGGGCGGTGGTGGCCGGTGATCAGCAATAACACGCGGTCACCACGGTTAATGGCCCGCTCCAATTCGCTGTCGATCGCCTGCCATGCCTGAGCGAGGTTCATCCCGTGAAGGTCGAGCACGTGGTCAGGCGCTATCGATCCCGAGCGCAATTTCTTGTCCCACGTGCCGTCAAGCGTGGTTCCCGGCCTGACCGACGGCGGGGTAAGGGTGACAGGCTTGGGACGAACGGGCTGGACGACACGATTGGCCGGCGCCGGTTGCGGCGCCTTTTCAGCGCGTTGCGGCTGAACCTTCTCTCGCGATAGCGGGGCGATCGTCGCGGTTACGCGCGCCCAGAGCTCCGCCTCTTCAGGGCTGAGCTTGCGCACGGGCAGCCGTGCCCTTCGGCAACAGGATCAGCGATTCTCCGGAGCCCGACATGCCGCCGGCGATCGCCACGGCTTCGGCGCCGGCGCCCCAGAAGGTGTCGAACCGGTTCGGGCCCTTGATCGCGCCACCGGTATCCTGCGCCACCCATAGGCCATTCGCCTCGTTGCGATCGAGCATGAGGTAGATGGGCGCGCCGAGCGGGACATAGTTGGGGTCGGCCGCGACGCTCGCGTGCGGAGTCACTGGAACGCTCAAGGCGCCGAGGGGACCTGGCCCGGTCAGCTCCTTGAAGAATACGTAGGACGAATTCTCCCGCATCAGCGCTCTGCCCTGGTCGGGATTGGCGCGGATCCAGTCCTTGATTGCCTGCATGTTGGCACCGCCTGGCGGAAGCAGGCCCCGGTCGCGAAGCAGTCGCCCAATCGCGACATAATCACGGCCGTTCTGCCCCGCGTAGCCGACGCGCATCACCGTCCCGTCGTCGAGATGAATGCGTCCCGAGCCCTGGATTTCGAGGAAGAAGAGGTCGACCGGATCCTTCGCCCAGACCAGTTCCAGACCCTTCCCGTTGAGAGCCCCGTCCTCGATCTCGGCGCGCGTGAAATAAAGGACGCAGGTGCCGGTTTGGTCGACGCGGCCGCGGCCTGTCGTGCCATCCGCCTTGGTGCAGCGAATTAGATCGGGCGGCACGCGATAGATCGGGATGTAACCCGGCTGCTGCGTGCGTGAGCCTTCGATCTCCGGCTCATAGTAGCCTGTGGCGAACGCCTTGCCGTCGCCGACCCTCACCCAATCGAAGCCATAGTAGAAGAAGCCCGGCGCATATTCCCCGCTGAGCGTCGCCGCCTGTGCGCATAGCGCCGACCAATCGACGGGCTGCGTGAGCCCCGACTGATCCTGGCGACGGGTGAGCACGGGGCAACTCGTCTTGAACGCGGCCAGCGCGCGTTCAGCCTCGTCCGCCTTCAACGTGCGAGGCGCTTCCGCCTTGATCCCAATCTGCCGCGCCGTCGGCGGCACCGGGGGCGCTGGCGGAGGAGTCGGAGCTGGAGCAGGGGTGGTAACGGGCGCCGGAACAGGCGTCGGCGCTTCAGGCGGCGGGAGCGGCCTCGAGGCGCAAGCGGAAAGCAGAGCGAAAGTCAGGAGGGCTAGCGCCCGGCGCGAAGAACTCACTCTTCCTCGTCGGTCTCGATCAGCAGCCAGTTCGGATCGCGCGACGACGTATCGCGGCGGAAGGTCCAAAGGTCGCGGGTCTGCACAGCATCGCTCATTGAGCCGGCGACCACCTGCCCGTCCGAATTCCGCGTAACGGCGGCTATATCGGCCTCAAAGCGAACCGTAAGGATCGCAACACTCTTCTCGACCAGCGCTTCCGAAATGACAGCCTGATCAATCGCAACCAGCCGGTTGTCGAGCTTCAGTCCGTCCTTGTCGCGCTGCTCAACGGCACTGGCGAAGGTCTCATAAACGTGATCATCGACATGGCTGCGAAGCGCCTGGAGATCGCCCTTCCAGAAGGATTCGAGGATCAGGCGGTAAGCCGCCTTCGCACCTTCGAGGAAGCGCGCGACGTCGAAGCTTGGATCGGCGGCAAGAATGGCCCGGACACCGGGTCCCGCCGTCGGCACGAATGCCATATCACCGGCATCGGCGGGCGTCGCGGCAGGCGGCGAAGGCTGGCTGACGCGCGGTTCTACCTGGGCTTCGCGGTCGACGGGCTTCAAGATCGGCTGCTGCTCATGTCCCGTACGTTCGCCGAGCACGCTGTAGAGGCGTAGGCCGACAAACAGGGCAACAAGGGCGAGAATGACGATAACGGTCAACTTGCAGTCCTATTTCTTGCCGGGACGAGACCCGGCGGAAAACTCAACATAGTGCGCGACGCGTAAATATTCCAACACCATGCAACGCACGACCCGCCATTGCGCCTCAAATGTGCGACTGCTAGGCGCTCAGCCGCAACGCGCCGCTGCCCAAGCGGCTCTCATCACATCACAACGACTTGCAAGGAAATAGGTAAAATGGCGGACCAGGAACCGACCAACGGCGGCAATGGCTCGACTGAAGGCGGCACCGAGCCTCAGGTCGGCATTCTCGCGCAGTACATCAAGGATCTGTCGGTCGAGAACCCGAGCGCGCCGCAGGTATTCCAGTGGCAGGTCCAGCCGAGCATCGACGTGCAGTTCAACATCAGCGTGGCTGGCGCTGGCGAGAGCGTGCACGAGGTCGGCCTGAAGATCGAGGTTACCGCCCGTTCGGACAACGGCGTCCATTTCGTCGTCGACCTGACGTACGCGGGCCTGTTCGGCCTCCGGAATATTCCGGACGAAGCGCTTCAGCCCTTCCTTCTAATCGAAGCTCCGCGCCTGCTCTTCCCGTTCGCACGGCAGATCGTCAGCGAAGCGGTCAGCAACAGCGGCTTCCCGCCCCTGATGCTCGATCCGATCGACTTCACGCAGGCCTATATGGCGCAGCTCAACGCGGGCCAGAATTTCGCGAACGGTAACGGCGGCGGGGAACCAGCCTCGTCCGAAACGCCGAGCGAAGCCTGACCCTTTAACGCCCGGGCGGCTCAATGAACCTCATCAAGTCGACCGGAACGATCGGCGGCCTGACGCTCGTCAGCCGCGTCGCCGGCTTCGCGCGCGAAATGCTGATGTCGCGCGTGATGGGCGCGAGCTGGCAGGCCGACGCCTTCTTCGTCGCTTTCCGGCTACCCAACACATTCCGGCGCCTGTTCGGCGAGGGCGCCTTCTCGGCGGGTTTCGTCCCGCTCTATGCGCAGCGTCTTCACGGGCCGGGCGGCAACGAGGACGCCAAGCATTTCTCCGAAGAAGTGCTGGCCGTGTTCGCGCCGACGCTGGTGCTGTTCACGTTGGTCTTCGAGATCATCATGAGCCCCTTCGTCTTCGCGATCTCTGGCTACCACCAGGAAAAGCTGGCGCTCGCGACTTTGCTGACGCGGCTAACCTTCCCGTACCTGATCCTCATCAGCCTGGTCTCGCTGTTCTCGGGCATCCTCAATTCTCTGGCGAAGTTCACGGCGGCGGCGTTCGCCCCTGCCCTGCTCAACCTCGCAATGCTCTCGGCGCTGATTTTCGTGCCCGTCGGCGGCACGACTACGGCGATTGCCTTGTCGATCGCCGTCTCGCTCGGCGGCGTGCTTCAGCTTGGCCTTTTGCTTGCAGCCTGCGCTCGGGCCGGGATTGTCCTTAAATGGCGGAAGCCGAAAATGACGCCCGGCGTGCGGCAATTCGTGCGCGTCGTCGTGCCCGCCACGCTCGGCGCTGGCGTTTACCAGATCAGCGCCTTCATCGACACGTTCTTCCTGACGCGCATCGGCACCGGAGCGATGAGCTACTTCAACTACGCCGACCGACTGAACCAGCTGCCGCTCGGCGTGATCGGCGCGGCGCTCGGCACAGCGATCCTTCCGCAGGTGAGCCGGCATGTTGGCGCCAATGAGCCGGACAAGGCGGCGCACGTCCAAGGCCAGGCGGCCGAGCTTGCCATGTTGCTTTGCCTGCCTGCGGCACTAGCACTGGCGGTTAGCGCATTCCCGCTTGTCTCCGCCTTGTTCCAGGGCGGCCGCTTCCATACTGAGGACGCGCAGCTGACAGCGCTGACGCTTTCGATCATCGTGCTCGGGCTTCCCGCCTACGTGCTGGTGAAGGTGCTCACCCCGGGCTTCTACGCGCGACAGGACACAGCGACGCCGGTGAAGGTTGCCGTCCTCGTGCTGGTCGCGACCGTCGTCCTCAACTTCCTGCTTATTCCGCCTTTCGGCATCGCCGGCCTCGCGTCCGCGATTGCAATCTGCTCGTGGCTGAACTGCATCATCCTTTACGCCATCCTCCATCGGCGCGGGCATTTCCGCATCCAGGGCTGGCTCGCCTCGCGGATCGCCCGTCAGTTGATCGCTGCTGCGGCGATGGCTGCTGCACTTGTCGGCATCCGCATGCTGCTCAGCGGTTGGTTCGAAGGCTCGGTCGGCCACCGGATGGCGGGCGTGCTCGCGATCGTCGGCGGCGGCATGGCCGTCTATTTCCCGCTCGTATGGATTCTGGGTGGCACCGACCGGGAGGAACTGAAGGTACTCCTTCGGCGGCGCCGGAAATACACCGATGTCGGCTGATCGTGCGATGCGCGTCGTCTCCGGAATTCAACCGACCGGCGGCCTGCACCTGGGAAACTTGCTGGGCGCCATTCTGCGCTGGGTCCGAATGCAGGACGAGGCGGAATGCCTGTTCTTCCTTGCAGATCTTCACTCCCTTTCGGAGCATATGGACCCTGCAGAGCGGCGCTCGAGCGTTCGTGAGATGGCTGCAGCACTGATCGCAAGCGGCATCGACCCTGCCAAGTCCATCCTCTTCGCCCAGAGCGCGGTCCCGGCGCATGCCGAGCTGTGCTGGATTCTCAACGGCACCGCCCGGATGGGTTGGCTCAGCCGAATGACTCAGTGGAAGGACAAGGCGGGTAAGGATCGCGAAGGCAAGTCTGTTGCGCTGTTCGACTATCCGGTTCTCCAGGCCGCGGATATTCTCCTTTATCAAGCGACCCATGTGCCCGTCGGCGAGGACCAGAAGCAGCATATCGAACTGACCCGCGACATTGCGCTCAAGTTCAACAATGACTTTGAAACGGAGCTGTTCGTGGTTCCGGAACCGTTTATCGGCGGCGGTACGGCAGCGCGCGTCATGAGCCTTAGGGACGGCTCCTCAAAAATGTCCAAGTCGGATCCGTCGGACATGAGCCGGATCAACCTGACCGACAGCGACGACACGATCGCGCAGAAGATCCGCAAGGCAAAAACCGACCCAGAACCGCTGCCCGACAACGAGGCTGCGCTCGAAGGCCGCAGCGAAGCGAAGAACCTTGTCGGCATCTACGCCGCGGTAACGGGCGAGAGCGTCGACCAGGTGCTGCAGCGCTTCGCCGGCCAGGGCTTCGGCTCGTTCAAGCCCGCGCTTGCCGATGCGCTGATCGCGTTGCTTTCTCCCCTCCGCACGCGACTTGAGCAATTCCGCAAGGATCCGGCCGAGCTCGACCGCCTTCTCGCCGAAGGCGCGGCACGTGCTTCCGCCATGGGTGCTCCCACGCTCGCAGAGGCTTACCGGGCGGTCGGCCTGGCCCACTGACACAACGCTTCATCGCCGGTTCACGGCAGTTTGTGTTATAGTGCCGAATATCCTGAGTTTTCCCATATTCCCGTCTGAGGGGGAGTAATGATGCGTATTACCAAGATGTCCGCGGCGGTCGTGCTCGCCGTTGCCTCCCTTGCTCTCTCTGCCTGCGCCACCGCGCTCGATACGCGCGTCACGCGCTATCAGGCCATGCCCGCTCCGCAGGGCCAGACATTCCTCATCATTCCCGGCGAAGGAATGGCACGTAATGGCGGCCTAGAGTTTCAGCGCTATGCGGGCATCGTCGCGCAACAGCTGCAGGCCCACGGCTACGTGCCGGCGACGAGCAACACCAACGCCAATATGATCGTGTCGCTTGGCTACATCATCGACAATGGTCAGGTCCGGTACGTGTCCGACCCATTCCCGCCCAGCTATGGCTTCGGTCCGTACTGGGGTCGAGGTGGGCGCTACGGCTACTGGGGCGCGCCCTTCTATTATGGGTGGAACGACCCGTTCTGGTACGGCGGCGGCGTCGACTCCTACGTCGAATATCACAGCCAGATCGACGTCCACATCCGACAGGCCGGCACGAACGCGCCGCTATTCGACGGCCGCGCGCAGGCGCGTTCTTCGACGAACCAGCTGGACGCCGTTATCCCGAGCTTGGTCGAAGCGATGTTCACCGGCTTCCCCGGCCGCAATGGCGAGACGGTGAAGATCACCATCCCGACCCGCCCGAACGGGCAGCCGAGGGGCTAAGGGAAGAGACAAAGAAAAGGCCCGCCGGAGATGATCCGGCGGGCCTTTTTCTTTTACCTGCGTTCGCTGTCAGCCCTCGAGCTGTCTCGTCAACAGGCGGATGTCGGCGTCGAGCTCGGCATCGCTCGCGCGAAGCTTCTCGATCTGCCGCACGGCATGGATCACGGTGGTGTGATCGCGCCCACCGAACCGGCGGCCGATGTCGGGCAACGACTTGGGCGTCAGTTGCTTCGACAGATACATGGCCACCTGGCGCGGGCGAGCCACTTCACGAGCACGGCGCGCCGAGGTCATCTCCGCCTTGCGAATGCGGTAATGCTCGGCGACCTGCGTCTGTATCTCGTCAATCGAGATGCGGCGCTGGTTGGCGCGAAGAACGTTGGCGAGCACTTCCTCGACGAAGGCTACGTCGATCTGCCGCCCCGTCATCATCGCATAGGCGCCGATGCGATTAAGCGCGCCTTCGAGCTCACGGATCGAGCTGGTGACCCGGCGGGCAAGGAAGTCGATTACCGGCCGCTGCATCTCGACGCCTGGAAGCGCCTCCAGCTTTGCGACGATGATGTTGAAGCGAAGCTCGTAATCCGCCGAGTTGATGTCGGCGACCAGCCCCCAGGACAGGCGCGACAGGATGCGCGGGGCGATTCCGTCGAGGTCCTGCGGTGCACGGTCCGAAGTGATCACCAGGCGGCGACCGGCCGTGATGATCTCGTTCATCGTGTGGAAGAATTCTTCCTGCGTCGAATCCTTGCCGGCGATGAACTGGACGTCGTCGATCAGAAGCAGGTCGGCGCTGCGCAGCCGCTGCTTGAAACCGATGGTGTCGTTTTCCTTCAGCGCACGGATGAACTCGACCATAAACTTCTCGGCCGACATCGACACGACGCGGGCGCCGCGGTTGTTCGCGAGGAAAGCGTGGCCGGTCGCGTGAAGCAAGTGGGTCTTGCCGCGTCCCGTACCGCCATGGATGAATAGTGGGTTGAAGCCGACCGTCTTCGATGTTGCGAGCGTCCGCGCGGCAGTCGCCGCAACTTCATTTGCCTTGCCGACAATGAAGGTCTCGAAGCGATAGCGCGGGTCGAAGTTCGGCGCGTTCGGATCGCGTTCCGACGGAGCCGGCGCATCCTCGAGGATCAGCAACGGTGCCGGACGCGGCGCATCGGATGCAGCAACCATACGGACGCTGCGGACGATTGGAAGGACCGTCTTCCACGCGAGCGTCAGGCGCTCGCCAAAGTGCGAGCGGACCCAGTCGGCCATGAACTGGCTCGGCATGATGATGTCGAGCGTGCCGCTGTCCGGCTCAAAATTGCCGAGCTCGGCAGGCTTCAGCCAGCCGTCGAACGTGCGGGCGCCAAGATCGCGGCGAAGTCCGCTTCGGATCGACTCCCACGCTGCTTCCAGCGGCGCTGTAACCGTCCCCCCAGACGAATCGACAGCCGAATTCACAGCCCCTTGCACTGGCTCTCGCTCCCTCTTCCCGACCCCCAAACAGGAGACAAAAGTACCCTGTCACGCCGCGACCGAGTCGCGCGCCCGAGGTTTCTTTTCTCTCAAGCACCGGCGCGGATTCGCAGCCGGAGGAACGTTTCTGAAACCGTAAGCGGCAGCTTTCAAGTGCCGTTTTTTCATCGAATTGAAATAATGAGACTTGACATCGGAAAGCTGCCGAAAGTTGGCATAATTGGCAGTAAACCGCCATTTTCTTGGTTAGCAGTGCGTTAACTACCTCGCGAATCGCGGGAATTGCTGCGTTTTTTTGACAGTCTCAAAACGAAACGGGCCGCCGGTCACCCGACGGCCCGAATTAAGGCACACTCTTGCGATTTTTTAGCCGAGCGACGCAACCCTCTTTGAAAGCCGCGAAATTTTGCGAGCGGCCGTATTCTTGTGGATAACTCCGCGAGCGACGCCGCGTGCGAGCTCCGGCTGAACCTTCTTCAACGCCTCGGCAGCATCCGCCTTCTTGCCGGTGGCAAGCGCCGACTCGACAGCCTTGATGAAGGTACGGATGCGGCTGACCCGCGAGTGGTTGATCACCGTGCGCTTCGCGTTGCGGCGGATGCGCTTCTTGGCCTGCGGCGTATTCGCCATGAAGTTACCTCGTTATCCCTGCGGCAGAATGAAAAAGCGGCGCAAAGCCAAACGGCTGCGCCGACACGAGCGCTCCCCTACTGAGAGAGGCGCCGAAGGTCAACCTTAGTGCTGACATTTGGGGCAGTAAAAGGTCGATCGCCCGCCTTGGACGATTCGCTTCACCGTCCCGCCGCACGAACAGGGCTGCCCTTCCCGGTCATAAACCGAGAAGCGCTTGGAAAAATAGCCGAGCTCGCCGTCCGGACTGGCGAAGTCGCGAAGGGTCGATCCCCCCGCCTCGATCGCCTCGGCGAGAACGTCGTGGATCGCCGGCACCAGCCGCTGCAGTCTTTCAAGCGTCACGGACCCACCCGCGCGTTTGGGATGAATGCCCGCCCGGAACAGGGCCTCGCAGACATAGATGTTGCCCAGGCCGGCGACGATGCTTTGATCGAGGAGCAGCAGTTTGATCGACGCGCTGCGGCCCGCGAGACGGCGCTTCAGCTCCGGCGCATCGAGATCGAACGGCTCCGGCCCAAGCGCCTTGAACGGCGGCCAGTCCGCAAGCTCGTCCGTTCGAAACAAGTCGAGCGAGCCGAACCGCCGGGCGTCGTTCAGCGCCAGCCGCCTGCCCTCGTCGGTCTCGACGATGAAGTGATCGTGTTTCTCGATCTCGGATGGATCGACGCGCCACCGTCCCGACATGCCGAGATGAAACACGAGCGTATCACCGCGGTCGGTATCGATCAGGCCGTACTTGGCCCGCCGCCCCAGATCTACAACCCGTGCGCCCGTCAGCCGCTGGCCAAGATCGACCGGCAATGCTCTGCGCAAATCCGGACGCCGTGCCTCCACGCTCTGGATGCGATGGCCCTTCAGCACGCGCGTCAGGCCGCGGACCGTGGTCTCGACTTCTGGAAGTTCAGGCATTGCGGCGCGATATGGCGGACGGCGCCCAAGGCCGCTAGAGGCGCAGCCCTATGACCGATCAGGTGAATTTCGGCGACGAGCTCGTCAGCCCCGCGGAGAAGACGCGGCGCGTCGGCGCCGTCTTCAGCTCGGTCGCCCGCCGCTACGACATGATGAATGACCTGATGTCGGGCGGCATGCACCGGCTGTGGAAGGACCGTTTCGTCAATCGCGTGAAACCGCTCGCCGGCGAGGACATCCTAGATATGGCCGGCGGCACCGGGGACATTGCCTTCCGAATGGCCAAGCGCGGGGCGAACATTACCGTGTCCGACATCAATGCGGACATGCTGGCCGTCGGCGAAGAACGTGCGCGTCAGCGTGGCCTGACCGGCCTCACCTGGAAGGTACAGAATGCGGAGAAACTTACCTTCGCCGACGGGCGCTTCGACGCCTACACCATTGTATTCGGCATTCGGAACGTAACCGACATCCCCGCCGCGCTTCGGGAGGCACACCGGGTACTTAAGCGCGGCGGCCGCTTCTACTGCATGGAATTCTCGTCGAGCGATTGGCCGGGCTTCGCGACCCTTTACGATGCTTGGGCATCCAACATGATCCCGCGCATCGGCAAGGTCGTCGCCGACGACGAGGAAAGCTATCGCTACCTCGTCGAAAGCATCCGCCGCTTCCCGCGCCCCGAGGCGTTCAGGAAGATGGTGGCGGACGCGGGTTTCGTTCGCGCCGCCGCGGAGCCGATGCTCGGCGGCCTCGTGACGATCCATTCGGGCTGGAAGATTTGACCTCTTCCGTCACCCATCTGTGGCGTTTGCTGAAGTGGGGCCGAACGCTGGCTCGACACGGCGCCTTGCGCGGTATCGAAGAAGACCCGCTCACGCCGCCGCCGGTTCGCCGGCTGGTCCGGATCGCTCGTTTTGGCGCGCGTGTTCCGGACTCGCCCGACTATGCCGCCGCGATGGTTGCCATCGGTCCTGCGGCCGTGAAGCTCGGCCAGGCTCTGTCGACGCGCCCGGACCTTGTCGGCGATAAAGCCGCCGCCAACCTTTCGCTGCTTCAGGACGACGTTCCGCCCGCGCCGTTCGAGGACATCAAGCGAACGATCGAATCCTCCTTCGGCGCGCCGCTCGAAAACCTGTTCTCGCAATTCGATGTGAAACCTGTCGGCGCGGCTTCCATCGCACAGGTCCACCATGCCGTGACGACCGAGGGCCGCGAAGTCGCGGTCAAGGTGCTTCGCCCGGGGATTGAGGAAGCGCTCGCGGACGCCATCGAAACCTATGAATGGGCGGCTGCACACGCCGAGCGATACGGCGGCGAGATCCAGCGCCTGCGCCCCCGCCTCGTCGTTGCACAATTCCGCCAGTGGACGGCGCGGGAATTGGACCTACAACGCGAGGCGGCCTCCGCGTCGGAGCTTCGCGAGAACATGGTCGCAGAGCCGGGCTATTACGTGCCGGAAATCGACTGGCGGCGCACGGCGCGCCGGGTCCTCACGCTGGAATGGCTCGACGGTATCAAGCTCAACGACCGCGACGCGTTGATCGCGGCCGGTCAGGATTGCCACGCACTGGGACAAATCCTCGTCCGGGCATTTCTTCGGCAGGCGGTGATCGATGGTTTCTTCCACGCCGACCTCCACCACGGAAATCTCTTCGCGCTGAACGACGGGCGGATCGCGGCAATCGACTTTGGCATCATGGGGCGGATCGATCGCCGCGCCCGGGTCTGGCTGGCAGAGATTCTCTATGGCCTCATCACCGGTAATTATGCGCGCGTGGCGGAAATCCACTTCGAGGCTCAATACGTTCCCGCCCACCACAGCGTGCAGGAATTCACGACCGCGCTGCGGGCGGCGGGCGAGCCAATCCGTGGGCTTCCGGTCAAGGATATCTCGGTTGGCCGGATGCTGGAAAGCCTGTTCTCGATCACCCGCGACTTCGACATGCCGACGCAGCCGCATCTGCTGCTGCTCCAGAAGACCATGGTCATGAACGAGGGCGTGGCGAGCGCGCTCGATCCCGACCTTAACATGTGGGAGACGGCCGAACCGTTCATCAAGGATTGGATCCGCGGCGAGCTGGGCCCGGAAGCCTATTATGCCGACCGCATTATCGAGACGGTGCGCGCCTTTAAGAAGATCCCCGACCTGATCGACCGGCTCGACCAATATTACCCGCCGCGCGGTGCCGCACCGCCACCGCCGCCGCTTCCGGACATTTCCTTGATCGAAGGGCGCGCTTGGTGGGGTTACGCGCTTGCAGGCGTCGTTGGCGCGGTGGTCGGCGCCGGGCTGCTTCTTGTGCTAGGCTAGGCCGATGGCGCGGGTTCTCCTCATCGTCGGCGGCGGGATCGCTGCCTACAAGTCGCTGGAGCTGGTTCGCTTGCTCAAGAAGGCAGGCCATCAGGTCACGCCGGTCCTGACCAAAAGCGGCGAGCATTTCGTCACGACAATGAGCCTTGGCACGTTGGCAGAGAGCCAGGTGCATACCTCGCTGTGGGAGCTGAAGGACGAGGTCGAGATCGGCCACATTCAGCTTTCGCGGTCGGCGGATTTCGTGCTCGTCTGCCCGGCCACGGCGGATCTGCTTGCAAAGATGGCAGCAGGGATCGCCGACGATCTCGCGACAACGCTCCTGCTGGCGACCGACAAGCCGGTCGTGGCCGCGCCCGCGATGAACGTGCGCATGTGGCAGCACAAGGCGACGCGGCGGAATCTCGCGCAGCTGAAGGCTGACGGTGTGCGCATCATCGAGCCGGCGGAAGGCGAGATGGCCTGTGGCGAATATGGACCGGGGCGCCTGCCGGAGCCGCAGAACATCGTGGACCAGCTCGCTGACCTGCTGAAGTGACGCTCCAGGGCAAGCACATCCTCGTCACGGCCGGCCCGACGCACGAGCCGATCGACCCGGTTCGCGTCATCGCCAATCGCTCGTCGGGTCGCCAAGGCTATGCCATCGCCGCCGCGGCCGCCGAAGCCGGTGCTCGCGTGACTCTGGTTTCCGGTCCGGTCGCGCTGAAGACGCCGCCCGGCGTGAGCCGGGTCCACGTGGAAACTGCCGAGCAGATGGCCGATGCCGTCATGGCGTCACTCCCCGCCGACGTGGCCATCCTCGTGGCCGCCGTCGCAGATTGGCGCGTCGAGCCTTCGGGCACCAAGCTCAAGAAGGGCGACGGCCCGCCGAAACTGAAATTTGTCGCGACCCGCGACATCCTTGCCGAACTCGGCTTGAACGAGCAGCGTCCCGGCCTTCTCATCGGCTTCGCGGCAGAGACTGAACGGGTTGTCGAGCATGCCATCGCTAAGCAGACTTCCAAGCGCGCCGACTGGATCGTCGCCAACGACGTGTCCGGCGACGTGATGGGCGGCCACCGCAATCGCGTTCATCTGGTCACCGCAGACGGTGTCGAGGACTGGCCGGAGACGAGCAAAGAAGAAGTGGCGCGCCACTTGATCGCGCGCGTGGAACAGGTCCTAGGCTGACCCGCAGGCCCGGCAATTGCGGTCCGCCGGAATGCGGATCGGGCGCCAGCTAAGCTTTTCGCCGTCGAAGACGTGCACGTGACCGGCCTGATCCTCGCCAACGCCCGCAATCGAGTTGAGCGCGAGAAGCGCGGCGAAACTGCCCACGGTGCCGGTCAGCGCCCCTAGCACACCAAGCTCCGCGCAATTGTCGCAATCCTCGGCATCGAAAGCATTGCCGACAAAGCAACGATAACAGGGCTTGGACCGGAACAGCCCGACTTGACCCTGGAACTGCACAGCCGCAGCCGAAATCAACCTGATTCCAAGTTTCACGCAAGCGTCGCTGACGGCCAACCGGGTGGCGAAATTGTCGCTGCCGTCGATGACGAGATCGTGATCCGCCAAAAGCTCCGCGGCATTTTCGGCGTCGATGCGCTTCAGCACCGGCGTCGCCTTCACGTGATGGTTCAGCCGCTGCACGAATTGCAGCGCGAGGTCGGCCTTCGAATAGCCGACGTCGCGCTCGCGAAAGAGCGGCTGCCGATGAAGGTTGCCGAGCTCCACCACGTCATCGTCGATGATCGTGATCTGCCCAATGCCTGCGCCGGCGAAAGCGGGAATGACGGCGCTGCCGATCCCGCCGGCCCCAACCACGACGATCCGTGACTGCCAGAACTTGCGCTGTCCCACGCCGCCGACCTGCGGCAGGACGATGTGCCGGGCGTAACGGCCGAGCTCCGCGTCGGAGAGGCTCACCGGCCCGTGGAGCCGAAGCCCCCTGCCCCGCGGCTCGTCTCGCTCAGCTCAGCGACTTCGCGGAACGCCGCCTTTTGAACGGGCGCGGGCACCAGCTGCGCGACGCGCTCGCCCCGCCGAACCTCGAAAGGCTCCGCGCCTAGATTGGCAAGAATTACCTTCACCTCGCCGCGATAATCGTGGTCGATCGTGCCGGGCGTGTTGAGGCAGGTGATGCCGTGTTTGAGCGCAAGCCCGGACCGTGGGCGAACCTGGACCTCGTAGCCCTCGGGGATGGCGATCGCGAAGCCGGTTGCGACCGCATGCCGCTGGCCCGGCGCCAGCGTCACATCCTCCGCAGCGACGACATCCATGCCCGCTGCGCCTTCAGTCGCGTAGGTTGGGGCTGGTAAACCTTTCCCGTGCGGTAACCATTGCAGTTGGATATCGATCACTTGGACTTCTTCCTCGCGGGCTTGCGGCCGCCCTTTTTCTTGGCGGGCCCTTTCGCCGCGCGCTCATTGATCAAGCGGACGGCTTCGTCCAGTGTCACTGCTTTCGGGTCGGCGCCTTTCGACAACGTCGCATGGGTCGTCCCGTCACTGACATAAGGACCGTAGCGGCCCTCCATCACCTTGACGTCCTTGCCGTTCGGGTGCTGGCCGAGAACCGCAATGGGCTCGCGTGCTGCCCCGCGACCGCGACCGGCGCCGGAAGCTGCATCGGCCAATTTGGACACGGCCGCATTCATGCCGGTTTCGAACACTTCCGCGGTCGAGCCGAGCTTTGCATACTTCCCGTCGTGCGCGAGATAAGGGCCATAGCGCCCGATCGATGCCGTGATCGGCTTGCCGGTTTCAGGGTGCGGGCCGATCTCGCGCGGAAGCGACAGCAACCGCTCGGCAACCTCCAGGTCGACATCGGAAGCCGAAATATCCTTCGGGATCGACGCACGCTTGTCGCCGCGCTCGACGTATGGGCCGAACCGCCCAGTTTTCAGCAAGATACCTTCGCCGAGCTCCTGCGGCCCATCGCCTGCCGCGCCCTCGGCGCCGCCTTGCCCGAACTTCTGCGTATAGCGGCATTCCGGATAGTTGGAGCAGGCGACGAACGCGCCGAACTTGCCGCCGCGAAGCGACAGCCGTCCATTGCCGCACTGCGGGCAGACGCGCGGATCCGACCCGTCCTCGCGCGGCGGATATAGCCACGGCGCAAGGAACTCGTCGAGCGCTTGCGTGATCTCGCTTGGCTTCTGGTCCATGACCTCGCCGGCTTTCGGCTTGAAGTCGCGCCAGAACGCATCGAGCAATTTCTGCCAGTTGAGCCGCCCGCCGGACACATCGTCCAGCTCTTCCTCGAGCTCGGCGGTGTAATCGTAGCTGACGTAGCGTTCGAAGAAGCGCTCGAGGAACGCCGTCACCAGCCGGCCGCTCTCCTCGGGGATGAAGCGGTTCTTGTCGACGCGGACATATTCGCGGTCCTTCAACGTCTGAAGCGTCGCCGCATAGGTCGAAGGCCGCCCGATCCCGAGCTCCTCGAGCCGCTTGACCAGGCTCGCTTCCGAATAGCGGGGCGGCGGCTGAGTAAATGACTGGGTCGCATCGACGCTCGTCTTTGCAGGCACGTCGCCCTCGCGCAGGTTCGGCATGCGGGCGCCTTCTTCGTCATCAGCCTTCTCGTCGCGGCCTTCCTCGTAGAGCGCGAGATAGCCGGGGAAGAGCACGACTTGCCCCGTCGCCCGAAGCACCGCTTTGCCCGTTCCGTCGGTCAGTTCGACCGTCGTCCGCTCAAGCCGGGCCGAGGCCATCTGGCTAGCCAGCGCACGGTTGTAGACAAGCTCATATAGCCGCGCGTGATCGCCCGAAGCGGCGCACGCCTTGTCGAAGTTGGTCGGCCGGATCGCCTCGTGCGCTTCCTGCGCGTTCTTGATCTTGCTCTGATACTGGCGCGGCTTGTCTGGGACGTAGCCGGCGTCGTAGCGGTTCTGGATCGCTCGGCGCGCGGCGCTGACCGCTTCGGGCGCCATGTCGACGCCGTCGGTCCGCATGTAGGTGATCAACCCGTCTTCATAGAGGCTCTGCGCCACGCGCATCGTGTGGCTGGCCGAGAAGCCGAGCTTGCGCGCCGCCTCCTGCTGCAGCGTCGAGGTCGTGAACGGCGGCGGCGGATTTTTGGCGAAGGGCTTGGTCTCGACCGACGCGACGGTGAAGCGGCCCGCTTCGACCGCGGCCTTGGCCGCATCGGCATCGCCCTTGTTGCCGATCGTCAGCCGCTCGATCTTCTTGCCTTCGAACTGGACAAGCCGGCCGACGAAGCTCTGTCCGTCCTTTTCGAACGTCGCGCTGACCGACCAATATTCCTGCGGCTTGAAAATCTCGATTTCGCGTTCGCGGTCCACGATGAGACGCAATGCGACCGACTGCACGCGACCGGCGGACTTCGCCCCCGGCAGTTTGCGCCACAGGATTGGCGAGAGAGTGAAGCCGACCAGATAGTCGAGTGCGCGCCGCGCCCGATAGGCGTCGATGAGATTCTCATCGAGCTCACGCGGCTTCTTCATCGCCTCGGTGACGGCCGAGTTGGTGATCGCGTTGAACGTGACGCGCTGAACGTTCTTCGGCAGTGCCTTCTTCTGGCGAAGCACTTCCTGCACGTGCCAGCTGATCGCCTCGCCCTCACGATCGGGGTCGGTGGCGAGGATCAGGGTGTCCGCCATCTTCGCCTCGTCGGCGATGGCCTTCAACTGTTTCGAGCGGTCAGGCGAGACCTGCCATTGCATGCTGAAGCCCTCGTCCGGATCGACCGACCCATCCTTGGGCGGCAAATCGCGCACGTGGCCGAACGAAGCCAGCACCCGATGCCCGCTTCCCAGATATTTCTCGATGGTTTTCGCCTTTGCAGGCGATTCTACGACGACCAGTTTCAAGTGTGTTTCATTCCTATACGTACGTACGCGCGATGGTGGGGACCCGCTTTCCGCGGCGTCAAGAGATGGTGGCCCTATGACAGAGCCGAGTTACGATGAATCTATTGTCGAAGCCGAATTGAGAGCCCGCGCTGCCTACGCACAGCCAGGTCGGCACTATCACGACGAGCGGCATCTGGACGATTGCCTTCGCCAGCTGGAAGATAGTCATCCCCTTGAAGAAAGCGAGCGCCGGCTGCTGCGCTGGGCAATCCTCTGGCACGACGCGATCTACGATCCCGGCCTTCCCGGCAATGAGGAGCAAAGCGCCGAGCTGGCGCAGCGGGAGCTGGCCGCGTGCGGTGTTGCTTACGCCGATGCGGCCGAGGTTGCGCGACTGATCCGGCTGACGGAGACTCACCGCGCGCCACCCGGCGACCCGCTCGCCGCGCTGCTCATCTCGATCGACCTTTCGATCCTCGGCAGCGATCCGGGCCGATATCGCGAATATGCGGAGGATGTGCGTAAGGAATATGCGCACGTGCCCGAGCCGCTCTGGCAGACTGGCCGGACGGCGGTGCTGGAGCGCTTGCTGGATGCCAATCCGCTCTTTCCGGACGAGCGTTTCCAGCACGAATTCGGTGAACAGGCGCGGCACAACATGACAGCCGAAATCAGGCTTCTGAGCGGAGGCTGACCTTGCCGCTGGCATGCCGGCCAAGTCGGCCTGCCAAATCCAACTCGAGCAACGCCATCTGCAACGCGCCCGAGCTCGCGCCTGAAAGCCTGATGATTTCATCCACCGGCACCGTTGATGGACCGAGCAAATCCTCGATGACGTCGAGCGCGCCGTCGTCGCCGTTGAGATGCTTGGGCTCGGCACGGTAGGGCGACGTTGCGGAACGGACGCGGGCCTCCATTGGCCGCAGCTCCTCGACCACGTCGCGGGCGTTCTGGATCAGGGTCGCACCATCGCGGATGAGCTGATTGCAGCCTTGGGCGCGAGGATCGAGCGGCGACCCGGGGACGGCCATCACTTCACGACCAGCTTCTGCCGCCAGGCGCGCGGTAATCAGTGAGCCGGAGCGCGGCGCGGCTTCGACGACGACGGTTCCCGCGCTGATGCCTGCGATGATGCGATTCCGGTATGGGAAGTGCCGCGCGCGAGGATCGGTGCCCGGCGGCATTTCCGCGATCACCAGTCCGCGCTCGAACATCGCCCGCTGCCGCGCTACGTTCTCCGGCGGGTAGAAAACGTCCACGCCGCCCGCGACGACGCCGAGGTTCCACTCTCGAGCGACCCGTCATGCTCCGCGCTGTCGACGCCGCGCACCAGTCCCGAGACGACCGCTAGCTCGTTCTGCCCAAGGTCGTGCGCCAAGCCGCGCGCAAAACGGCAGGCGGCTGCCGAGTAATTGCGTGCGCCAACGATGGCGACGCCCATCCGGTCCAGAACGTTCAAATCTCCCTTCACCACCAGCAGCGGGGGCGCGTCCTCCAGCTCTGCCAACAGGCGCGGATACAGACCTTCCCCGAGTGTCAAACCGAGCTTTTCGACCCGGACGATCTCCCGCTCAACCTCGCTGAGCTCACAAAGCCGCGGCGCCTTGCCGCCGCCACGCCGCGCGAGGTCCGGGACGGCCTCGAGCGCGGCGGCGGCAGTGCCGAACCGGCGAAAAAGCTGGCGAAAAGTAACAGGCCCGATGCCCCGGGCGAACGGAGCAGCCTGAGGCGATCGACTAAATCGTCATTCAAGTCTCAGCTCTCCCAACGCGGGGCTCGGTCCCGTCCTTCAATCGAAGGATGTTCTCGCGATGCTTCCATAGGATGAGCACCGCGAAACCGAGCAGCATTGGGAAGAGCGACGAGTGTAGCAGGTAGGCGGAGAGCGGCGCGCTGAGCGCTGCCCCCATCCCCGAAACGGACGAGATTCGGATCGTCAGCAACAGGACAATCCAGACGAGGGCATAGGCAATCGCTGCGATCGGCAGCAGCGGGATGAGCACGCCAAGCAAGGTCGCAACGCCCTTGCCGCCGCGGAACTTGAGCCACACCGGGTAGAGGTGGCCGATGAAGGCGCCTGCACCCGCGGTCGCGCCGAAGGCCTCCCCAAAAATCCGCTGGGCGAGCAGCACCGCCGCGGTCGCCTTCAGGCAGTCGAGGATCAGCGTCAGAGCTGCGAGCGGCTTGCTGCCGGTCCTCAGCACATTGGTCGCGCCAATATTCCCCGAACCGATGTCGCGCACGTCGCCCTTGCCGGCGAGGCGTGTCAGGACCAACCCAAATGGGATCGACCCGAGCAGATAGCCAAGGGCAATGGCGAGGAGAAGCTCACGAGTCATCGGGTGGCGTGAGTAGCAAACGCGTTCGCCGGCGCAACTTGCTAGCGGCAATTCTCCACGCCACAGAGCCGGCGTGGATCCGAGCGCGCCCATCCTCTTCTTCGATTCCGGCGTCGGCGGGCTGTCGGTGCTTGGGCCGACGCTCGAGCTGCTCCCCAACGCGCCCATCGTCTATGCGGCAGACAGCGCCGGTTTCCCTTACGGGAAGCGCACCGAGGCGGAGATCGCGAGCCGCGTGCCTGCGCTGCTTGGCCGCCTCGTGGAGCGCTACCACCCGCGCCTTGCCGTGATTGCGTGCAACACGGCCTCGACCATCGCGCTGGAACATGTGCGCTCAGCGCTCGACCTGCCCGTCGTCGGGACCGTGCCCGCGATCAAGCCGGCGGCGGAAATGTCGCAGAGCCGCGTGATCGGCGTGCTCGGCACCGAAGCCACGGTGCGCCAGCCGTATGTCGATGACCTGGCCGCCAAATTCGCAGCCGACTGCACCATCATCCGTCATGGCTCGCCCGAGCTGGTGGAGCTCGCGGAAACGAAGCTGGCCGGCGAGGACGTCAGCGTGGAGGCGGTCAAGGCGGCCGCAAAGCCTATGTTCGATGCCCCGAACGGCGACCGGCTCGACACGGTCGTACTCGCCTGTACGCACTTCCCGCTTCTCGCCGACGAGCTTCGGGAAGCCTTTGCACACATCAGCTATGTCGATGGCGGGCCGGGCATCGCGCGGCGCATTGCCTATCTCACCCGCGACCAGGTTTGGCCGATTGCCCCATCTCCCGGCCTCATGCTGTTCACCGGCCCGACCCGTGGTCCCTCGCTCAAAGCGCTCAACCGTTACGGAATCGGGGAGATGAAAAGTCTGTAACCCCCTCTAGTTGCGAGTCGTTCGCAATGGCGTTGCGAAAGTCGCTTGGTTAAAGGGCTCCAAAGCGAGAGTTCGGGCCTTGGATTACAACCGCATCTTCAAGTCGGCGATCGAGCGGCTTCACGACGAAGGCCGCTATCGCGTTTTCATCGACATACTGCGCACCAAAGGCCAGTTCCCGAATGCGCATTGCTTCGGCGGCAACGGCCCCAAGCCGATCACCGTCTGGTGCTCCAACGACTATCTTTGCATGGGCCAGCATCCGGCCGTCGTCGAGGCGATGGAGACCGCGCTTCACGAGGTCGGGGCCGGGTCCGGTGGCACTCGCAACATCAGCGGCAACACCCACTATCACACCGAGCTCGAAGCCGAGCTTGCCGGCCTTCACGGCAAGGATGGCGCGTTGCTATTTACCTCGGGCTACGTCTCGAACGAGGCGGCGCTGTCGACGCTCGGCAAGCTGCTTCCCGGCTGCGTGATCTTCTCGGACGAACTCAACCACGCCTCGATGATCGCCGGCATCAAGAATTCGGGCTGCGACAAGCGCGTGTTCCGTCACAACGATTTGGAGCATCTCGAGGAACTGCTGGCTGCCGAGGATTCCGAGACGCCGAAGCTTATCGCGTTCGAAAGCGTCTATTCGATGGACGGCGACATCGCCCCGATCGCCGCGATTTGCGATCTCGCCGACAAGTACAACGCCCTCACCTACCTCGACGAGGTGCATGCGGTCGGCATGTACGGCGCGCATGGCGGCGGCATCTCGGAACGCGACGATGTCGCCGGACGTCTGACCATCATCGAGGGCACGCTCGGTAAGGCGTTTGGCGTGATGGGCGGCTATATCGCGACCGACCGAACGATCATCGATTGCATCCGCAGCTATGCGCCCGGTTTTATCTTCACCACGTCGCTGTCGCCGGTGCTGGTCGCCGGCGCGCTGGCTAGTGTCCGCCATCTGAAGCACTCGCAGGACGAGCGTCGCGACCAGCAGGAAGCGGCAGCGACGCTGAAGGCGAAGTTCAGCGCTGCCGGCCTGCCGCTGATGCCGAGCGTCACGCACATCGTGCCGCTGCTCGTCGGCTGCCCGATGAAGGCCAAGCGCGTCAGCGACATTCTTCTCGCCGAATACGGGCTCTACGTGCAGCCGATCAATTTCCCGACGGTCCCGCGCGGCACCGAGCGGCTCCGCTTCACGCCGGGCCCGCATCACAGCACCGACATGATGGATGAGCTGACCGCCGCCCTCGTCGAGATCTGGAGCCGCGAAGAAATCCGCCTCGCCGCTTAATTTCCTCTTCACCGACTGCTGAAATCGCCTGACGCTGCTGCTACTTTGACAGCGGGGGTAACGATTCGTGGTGCGGGGGCGCTAAGGGTGGAGGCAGTTTCGGCGAGGACGCTGTTTCGTCCGCCCTTGCGGTTGCGCCAGATTCCCGCGCTCTTCGTCCGTTATCTCCGCCCCCTATGGTTGATCGTTTTCCTGGCATCGCTGGGGATCGTGGTGGCCGGCACGGTCATGGCCTTCCGCGACACCTACGAAGCGCGTCCCCAATTTAAGGCGCTGGGCCTCGATTATGATATCGAGGTCGATGGGCGGCTCACCGTCGAGCTGGTGAAAAATGTGCCGAAATCGATACCGGCGGGCACCAGGTTCCAGATTGCCGCGATCAACGGGTCCTCTGTCGATCCCCGCATTCACAGCGCCGATCTCGCTCGCCGTCTGCAGGCGGCTCAAGGGGATAGCGTAGCGCTCACACTGAGAGCTCCTGACGGCAAGTTAGTCAGCATCCAGCAAAAGCGTGACATAGTTGGTCCAACGCCCGACGCCAGGCGAGCACGCGACCTTCGCGCCGCCGCCCGCCTTGCCTCCGGCCTGCTCGCGTGCGGAGCGCTTTTGCTTTGTTCGCTGCTGCTGGCGCGGCGCCGTCCAGACGATCCGGTGGCGATGCTGTTCGCCTTCGCCTTCGCGGGAATGGCTTCGACCATCGACCCGCCGCTTGCCCTGTGGATGGCGTTCGGCTGGCCCATTGCCTACGACATCATCTCGGCAATCTGGTTCTATCTGCTTCTTATTGCGCTCGCCGTCTTTCCCGATGGCATCTTCGTCCCGAAGCTCTTCCGCTGGATCATTCCGGTCGGCGTCCTGCTGTCCATTCTGGTCGAGCATCCGCTTGTTCCGGCGAGTGCGCAGGCGCTGCTCGGCATCGGTGCGCTCCTCGCAATGCTAATCGGGCAGGTCCGGCGCTTTCGCCGTCTTCAGCCCGGAATCGAGCGCCAGCAGATCAAGTGGGCCGGGTTCGGCTTTGCATCGGGCCTCGTGCTGGTCGGCCTCGCTTTCACGCTCCTCCTTTTCCAGCCGGAAAGCGCGGTCGAGCAAAGCATGATCGTCAACATGATCGTGGTGCTGATGTTCAGCCTCGGCATGGCGTGCATCCCGCTCGGCCTGCTCGTCGCGCTGACGCGCTTCCGGCTTTGGGAAGCCGATACGGTGATCAGCCGGTCCGCAGCCTATGCCGTCGTGACGTTGATCGTCGGCGTCGTGTGGGCGGCGAGCGCCGACCTCGTGAAGTTGATCGTCGAGCAAATCATCGGTCGCGAGAGCCAGGCTGGTGCCACCACCCTCAGCGCTATCATCGCCGCGGGCGTCTTTGCGCCCACCCAGTCCGTCGTCCTTGGCTGGACCAAGCGTCGCTGGGGCAGCCCGGTCGAGCGCATCCATGAGTCTGCCCAGCGCCTGAAGAGCTGGGGCATGACCGAGCCGCCCGCTGAGGTCGCGACCCGCGCTCTCGCTATCATCGACCAGGCGATCCATCCCGCTGCGTCGGCGATCGTCCTCGATATGCCGCTGAGTCAGGAATTGATCGCAGCGCGCGGGGTCTCATCGGAGAAGGACCCGCGCCTCGTCGAAAAGCTGGTCCTTGCCGACGAGGAAAGCTCGGTCGGCACGCTTCTCCTTGGCCGGCGCTCGGACGGGAACCGCTACAACCAGCTTGAGCTCGAAGCCGTAAGGGAAATCATCCCGCCGCTCGCCGAGGCCCTCCGCGTCGCCCGCAGCCATTATTCGCGTGAGAATATGATGCAGCAGCGGCTCGAGGAAATGGCGAGCCGTCTCGCGCAGCTCGAAGGCGGCGCGCCGAAGCCGGCCTGAGCAGGTCTGTCCTACAGGCCCTTGGGCAAGTAGTTTCGGCTCAAGTTCGAGATGCCTTCTCCAAAGGTCACTGCCAAAGCGCCGCTCTCCGTGGCTTTAGTGACTTTAAGTCGCCGCGCGGTGGCGCTGCGCCGACTTCATCGCTAGGTATCGCCCATGCGCATCGCCCTCGCCGCCGACCATGCCGGATACCAGCTCAAGGACGAGCTCGTGCACTGGCTGCGCGAACAGGGTCATGATGCGATCGACCTCGGCACGACCGGGCCAGAAAGCGTCGATTATCCGGAATATGGGCGCAAGCTCGCGACCGCGATCGCCTCGGGTGAGGCCGAGCGCGGCATTGCCGTGTGTGGTTCGGGCATTGGCATTTCCATCGCCGTGAACCGCGAGCCGCGCTGCCGCTGCGCCCGCGTAGACGACCCGCTGTCGGCCCAGCTCGCTCGCGAGCACAATGACGCCAATGCCATCGCGCTCGGGGCGCGGCTTATAGGCAGCGACATGGCCAAGGCCTGCGTCGCCGCATTTATCGACACCGATTTCGCTGGCGGACGCCACCAGCGCCGCATCGATCAACTCTCTCAAATCTTGCAGGATAGCGACTGATGGCCACCGCACCCGAGCTCGACCGCGACGAAAATTACCGCGTGCCGCAAGGTTTCTTCACCAGCGGTCTCAGCGAGAAGGACTCAGCCGTCCAGAACGGAATACGCGCCGAACTTCATCGCGAGCAGACGCAGATCGAGCTGATCGCGTCGGAGAATATCGTCAGCAAAGCGGTGCTCGAAGCGCAGGGCTCCGTCCTCACCAACAAATATGCGGAAGGCTATCCGGGCCGCCGCTATTACCAGGGTTGCGCGCCGTCGGACACGGTCGAGACGCTGGCGATCGAGCGGGCGAAGAAATTGTTCAACTGCGGCTTCGCCAACGTTCAGCCGCACTCGGGTGCCCAGGCGAACGGCGCCGTGATGATGGCGCTGTTGAAGCCCGGCGATACGATCATGGGACTCAGCCTTGCCGCTGGCGGGCACCTCACGCACGGGGCACCGCCGGCGCAGTCGGGCAAATGGTTCAACGCGGTTCAGTACGGCGTTCGCCAGGACGACCACCTCGTCGATTTCGACGAGGTCGAGCGGCTCGCCAAGGAGCATCGCCCGAAGATGATCATCGCGGGCGGGTCAGCCTATCCACGGCACTTCGACTTCAAGCGCTTTCGCGAGATTTGCGACGAGGTCGGTGCGCTCCTGTTCGTCGACATGGCGCACTTTGCGGGCCTGGTCGCGGCGGGCGAGCATCCGACGCCGTTCGGCTTTGCCGATGTCGTCACGACGACCACCCACAAGACCCTGCGCGGTCCGCGCGGCGGCATGGTGCTGACCGACAATGAGGAGATCGCGAAGAAGATCAATTCAGCGGTCTTCCCCGGCCTCCAGGGCGGCCCCCTGATGCATGTCATCGCCGCCAAGGCGGTCGCGTTCGGGGAAGCGTTGCAGCCCGAGTTCAAGACCTATGCGAAGGCGGTAATCGCCAATGCGCAGACCCTCGCCAACCGCCTGAAGGAACGCGGCGCTGACCTTGTCGCCGGCGGCACCGACACGCACCTCGCGCTTGTCGACCTTCGCCCGCTCGGCCTGACCGGCAAGGACGCCGACGAAAGCCTCGAGCGTGCCGGCATTACCTGCAACAAGAACGGCGTGCCATTCGACCCGCTGCCGCCGGTCAAGACCAGCGGCATCCGCGTCGGGTCGCCGGCCGGCACAACCCGCGGCTTCGGCGAACGCGAATTCCACGACATCGCCGACATGGTTGCCGACGTGCTCGATGGCCTCGGCAAGAATGGTCTCGAAAACAACGGCTCGACCGAGCGGCAGGTGAATGAGCGGGTGCGTGAACTTTGCGCGCGCTTCCCCATCTATCAGGGATGAGGTTCGCTTAACGCATGCGCTGCCCGTTCTGCGCTCACGAAGACAGCCAGGTTAAGGACAGTCGCCCGAGCGAGGATGGCGCCGCCATCCGCCGCCGGCGGCAGTGCGAGGCTTGCGGCGCGCGCTTCACGACTTTCGAGCGTGTGCAGCTGCGCGACCTAACCGTCGTCAAGAAGGACAGCAAGCGCGAGCCGTTCGAACGCGACAAGCTCGCCCGCGCCATCGGCCACGCCTGCCGCAAACGCGAGATCGACGCGGCCAAGATCGACCGGCTCGTCAGCGGCATCCAGCGCCAAATGGAAACGCTCGGCGACGAAGTGAAGTCGTCGCGGATCGGCGAGGCCGTGATGGCCGGGCTCAAGTCGCTCGACCACGTTGCCTACATTCGCTTCGCGAGCATCTACAAGGACTTCAGCGATCCCGGCGACTTTGCGGAAATCGCCGAGCGCGTCGAAAAGGAAGCCACGCCTCCCGACCACGACAAGCTGCTGTGACGGAGCCCGCCAGGCCCGTCATCGTCCTCGTCCGCCCACAGCTCGGCCAGAATATCGGCAAGGCGGCGCGGGCGATGCTCAACTTCGGCCTGACCGAGATGCGGCTCGTCGCGCCGCGCGATGGCTGGCCGAACCCGGACGCCGGTCCTTCCGCAAGCGGCGCTGACGTGGTGCTGAAAAAGGCGCAGGTCTTCGATACGGTCGAGGCGGCAATCGCCGATTGCTCGACGGTCTTCGCCTCGACGGTCCGCCGCCGCGATCTCATCATGCCGGTGATCGGCCCGCAGGAGATGGCCGACCAGATTTCCGGTTCGCCCGGCCAGACCGCAATCCTGTTCGGACCCGAACGGTCGGGTCTCGAGACGGAAGATGTCGCCCTCGCCCATTCGATCGTCACGGTGCCGATCAACCCGGAGTTCGGCTCGCTTAACCTCGCGCAGGCGGTCATCCTCCTCGCCTACGAATGGTCGAAGCGCAGCGCACTGGTACAACCGCCAGCCAAGGACCTTGAGACGACAGCTCCCCACGGCGAGGTCGACGGACTCATCCGGCAACTGGACGAAGAGCTGGTGGCCAAGGGCTATTTCCACCCGCCGTCTCGCCAGCAGGCGACGCGCAACACGATCCGCACCATCTTCACCAAGACCGGCTGGTCGTCACGGGAGGTCAAAGCGGTGCGCGGGATCATCCGTGCCCTGGTCAATCCGCCGCGCCAGCGTTCCTGATTGCTCTCGACCGCCTGGCGGAGCATCATCGCCGTTCCAGAAGGAGTCCAGCCGATGTTGAGCTTCCTGGCGTTCGCCGCCGCATTCGTTGTCCAGGACCAGGGTCCGATTGTCACCACCGTTGATCCGTCGCAGGGCGCGATGCCCGGCGAAAACAGTGCACTCGCGCCGCCCCACAAGGGATCGGACGATCGCATGTTTCCGGACATCGAGATTGGCGCGCTGCGGATCGACGGCGACACGCTATATGTGCAGGTTCGTAACATCGGGAAATCGCCGTCCCAGGGCTCGGTCCTGGTCTCCGCGCGTGCAAGCGATAGCCGGATGCGCAGCGAACCGGTCCAGGCTCGAACCGCGCGGCTCCAGCCCGGCAAAACGCGCTGGGTGTCCCTGCGCGGCTTCTCGGTGAAGACGGCGTCCAACACATCCCCGGTTTTCGCCCTCGCCAGCGCGACGAGCATCGCAGCGAGCGCACAGTTGCTACCGGTCAGCGCGCAGCTCGATCGCAGCGGCCAGGCCCGGCAAGAGACCGCGGATGGCGACGAGAACAATAACAGCCTTGTTGTCGAAGGCAGCGCGATCGGTCGCGGCGCGCCGCAATAGGCTGCGAAACTTGACCTTCGGGGCTCATCCCCCTAGGTGCGCCGCTCGCAATTGATCCCGCATGCCCGGTGAAGCGGTGATCGCGTTGGATGCTTTGGTCCAGCGGTGCGGTCCCGGGCGCTTTGCAGACACGCGAATTGGAGAACGACAGTGACGAAGCGCACCAGCGCCAAATACAAGCTCGACCGCCGCATGGGCGAAAACGTCTTCGGACGTCCCAAAAGCCCCGTAAACCGCCGCGAGTATGGCCCCGGCCAGCACGGCCAGCGCCGCAAGAGCAAGATCAGCGACTACGGCATCCAGCTGCGCGCCAAGCAGAAGCTAAAGGGCTATTACGGCGACATCACCGAAAAGCAGTTCAAGAAGAACTATGTCGAAGCCACCCGCATGAAGGGCGACGCTTCGCAGAACCTGATCGGCCTGCTTGAGCGCCGCCTCGATATGGTCGTCTTCCGCGCCAAGTTCGCCCCGACCATCTGGGCTGCCCGTCAAATCGTCAGCCATGGCCACATCCGCGTCAACGGCGTGAAGTGCAACATCGCCAGCCGCCGCGTGAACGTCGGCGATGTGATCGAGCTCGGTCCGAAGGCGCAGGAAATGGCGCTGGTCATCGAAGCGCAGGGCCTCGCCGAGCGTGACGTGCCCGACTACGTGGCGCCCGACGGCAACACTAAGGTCAGCTTCACCCGCGTGCCCAAGCTCGACGAGGTGCCTTATCCCGTCCGCATGGAACCGAACCTCGTGATCGAGTTCTACTCGCGCTAAGCGAACCTCGCACGAAAGAAAGAAGGGCGGTCCGTTACGGCCGCCCTTTTTCGTTTAGTGGCCGATCGTAGTGTCCAGCAGTTCGCCGATCTTGGTTAGCTCTGAGCCCGGGCATCCGAATCCCTGAGCTGGTGATCGAGGCCGGCGAAAGTCACCAATTCGCTCTGATGGCCTGCCGCCTTCAGCGCCGCGTCCATCTTTTGCGAATGCGTGATCTTGACGTTCGTATCCATGTCGCCGTGAACGAGAAGAACCGGCACTCGGATCTCGGCGGCATGTCGTAACGGGGATCCGTCAGCGACGTGCGGCCCTGTCCCGATTTCCTTGTCGACGATCCGGCTGATCGTAAAGTCGCGGAAATCGTCCTTGAGCATGGCGAGGTCAGTCACCGGGGCCACGGCCACCACGGCCTTGTAAAGACCGGGTTGCGTCGCCGCGGACTGGAGAGCTGCATAGCCGCCATATGACCAACCGAGAATGGCGGTGCGATCCGGATCCGCGATCCCTTGCGCTGCGAGCCACTTCGTCGACGCCGTGATGTCGCCAATCGACGTGCGCCAATTCCTAAAACCATTCTCATTTAGCCACGCGTCGCCGAACCCGGCCGAACCGCGATATTCGGGCTGCAACACCGCGTAGCCTCGAGCGGCCAGGAATTGGGACAGCCAGTCGAAACCCCATTCGTCACGAGAGCTGGGGCCGCCGTGCGGGAGAATGACGGCCGGCAAACCCTTTGCAGCCTTCCCGGGTGGCAGCGTCAGATAGGCGGGGATAGGCGTTCCGTCGGGCGCCGTGATGGTGACCGGCTTGACTGAGGCAAGCGCGCGGCCTTCCAACTCCGGCCGATCGACCATGGCGGGCGTCAACGTCTTCTTGTCGCGATCGAAAACGTAATAGCGGCCGGGGTCGCTATCGCTGCCCGCGTGAATGAGCAGCTTCCTGCCATCATGACTGGCATCGACAAAGCCGACGAGCGGCAATTGCGGAAGAACGCGCGATAGCGAGTCGGCGAGCGCCTTGAACTCCGGATCGAAGTAGACAGTCGTCCGCTTGTCCTCGACGTAGGTGTATCCGATGACACGTTGGCCATCGCCGAAGCGGACCACGTCGTCGATGTCGACCCGCGGATTCTCGGCGACTAGAGTTTCCACCATGCTTCCGTCCATGCGGATGCCGTAAAGCGCGAACCGGCCGCTCTTCTTCTTGAGTACGTAGAGCTGGTTTGAATCCGTATCGACGGCCAGCGGCTGGAACTGATCGTCCTCGAACATCCCGAGCGTTTTCCAGTCGCGCGAGTCCGCTGTGCGATACGAATAACGGGTCTTGCCCGAAAGCATCCCGCCGCTCGAAATGTCGGGACTCGACATCAGCCGGACGTGCCCGCGGCCGTCGCTCATGTAATTCGAGACGCCGTCGCGCGGCGACTCCACTGCGTCGCTTCGGAGCGTGCGCACATCGATCCGGTCGACGCCGACACCCTTCTTCGTGCGTACGAAGTGAGTCCCCATCTTGCCTTCCTCAGGGACGTACTCACGTTCGACCAGCACCTTGTTGTCGGTGCCGTCCAGCCAGTCGACGACTTGCGCGTCGACCTGCCGCAGCCACGCGTCATAGACGCTGTCGGTCTGTCCCAGTAGCTTGGGATCACTTCCGTCATTGTTCAGCGACACGAGCCGGCTGAAGCTCAAGACCTCAAAGAGGTTATTTTTGACGCCGCCGCCGATCTGGCAGACCGAGCGAGTCGCCGAAACGAAATTGCACCAGCGCAGCTGCTCCGGATTTCCGTCCGAGCTTGCGATTGTGCTGAATTTTCCTGCGTCGAGATTCCCGATGACGGCGATGGACTTCCGGCCTGGCCCGGGCGTGACGTAAATTACTTGAGATCCATCGGCGGAAAGATCGGGACCGATGACTGCATCCCGCGCCCCAAACGACTTTGCATCCGTTGCAAGATCGGTCGCCCAAGTCGGAGCAGCCATATACAAACCGATCGCCGAAGCGAGCAGCACATTACGCATCTTCATTTAAATTCCCCCTTACCCGGCAAGCACATAGTGCATGTTGCACAGCGCCATGCAAGCCCATGGCTTGGCGCTTTTCGATGCGCCTGTTAGCGGGCGGCGTCATGACGTTGCTTCCGCTTCCGGAATGGGCGCCGCACGAAGCGGTGTGGATCGGTTTCCCGAGCGATCCCGAACTGTGGCTCGGCGACCTGAAGGAAGCTGAACGCGAAGTGGCGGCGTTCGCGAAAGCCGTTCACGCCAACGGCAAGGGCGAGACGGTGCGGCTGGTCGCCGCGCACGAAGGCGCTGCCGAGGCAGCGGCGAGACTGGCACCGTTCGCCGAAGTCATCGTTGAACCGTTTGGCGACATCTGGCTGCGCGACACCGGGCCAGTAATCGTCGGTTCCGGCAAGCAGCGCCGCGCACAAGGCTTCGGCTTCAACGGCTGGGGCGGCAAATACGATCTCGACGGTGACGGCGATGTCGGAGAGCGGCTCGCGGGGCGCGCTTCGATGCCGTTCGCCAAGGCTGATTGGGTTCTCGAAGGCGGCGCCATCGACGGCGACGGATCGGGCACCGTCGTTACGACCGAGCAGTGTCTCCTCAACCCGAACCGGAACAGTCTGTCGCGTGAGGAGGTCGAAGAGCGGCTGTTACGCGACCTAGGGTTCGAGCGCGTGATCTGGCTGGGCGACGGGTTGATGAACGACCATACCGACGGGCATGTCGACAATCTGGCGCGCTTCGTGGCGCCCGGGCGCATCGCCATTCCGACCTCGGCCAAGGACGACCCGAACGACGCGGTCTATCGCGACGCGGCTCGGCGGCTCCGTTCGACCAAGCTCGACGTCGTCACCCTGCCCTCGCCCGGCGGCGTCTTCGGCGAAGACGGGGACATCGTCCCCGCGAGCTACATGAACTTCTACATCGGCAATGCCGCGGTCGTCGTGCCGCAATATGGCGCGCCGAACGACCGCAACGCCGTCGATGTCGTCCAGGCGCTGTTCCCGGGCCGCGTTGCAATCGGCCTTCGCGCCGACCACATCCTGACCGGGGGCGGAAGCTTCCACTGCATCTCCCAACAGGTTCCCGCATGACCAAGCTCACCGTTGCCGCGCTTCAGCTCGCCTTCTCAGGCGACACCGACGCGAACATCCGCGCAGTGGGCGAGCTCGTGCGTGAGGCAGCCGGCAAGGGCGCCGAGGTCGTGCTCCCGCCCGAACTGTTCGATGGCCCCTATTTCTGCCGTGTCGAGGACGAGAGCCTGTTCGCGACCGCGCGCCCGACTTCCGAGCATCCGTCCGTCCTCGCCATGCAGAAGCTGGCGGAGGAGCTGAAGATCTGGATCCCGACGAGCTTCTTCGAGCTCGACGGCCCGCATCATTACAACAGCCTCGCGATGATCGGACCAGATGGGAAGATCGCCGGCGTCTATCGCAAGAGTCACATCCCCGACGGGCCGGGCTACGAAGAGAAGTTCTACTTTCGCCCCGGCAATACGGGCTTCAAGGTCTGGAATGGTCCGCATCGATCGACGCTCGGCGTGGGCGTATGCTGGGACCAATGGTATCCGGAAACCGCGCGGGCGATGATGCTGATGGGGGCGGACATCCTCTTCTACCCGACTGCCATCGGCACTGAGCCGCACGATCCCGACCTCGACACGTCACGCTTGTGGCGGCGCGCCATGATCGGCCATGCGGTCTCAAATGTAGTCCCCGTCGTCGCCGCCAACCGTATCGGCATCGAACACGGCCAGCGTTTCTACGGCCACAGCTTCATCTGCGATGAGCGCGGCGACATCCAGGCGGAGTTCGGCGCGAACGAGACCGGCGTTTTGGTGGCGACACTAGACCTTGCGCAGGCCAAGAAGCACCGCGCCGCCTTCGGCTTTTTCCGTGATCGCCGGCCCGAGCTTTACGGGCGGCTCACCCAGGACATCTGAGGGCGAGCGCGCGTTCGAATACGCTCTCGAACTTCTTCGCATCAAGCCGGCCCGTATTCTGATTGTACCGCGAGCAGTGATAGCTTGAGAGCAGGATACGGCCGTCCGCCGCAGTCGCCTCCGCCCCATGGCCGAACTTGGTGGCGGCCGGCTTCAGGCCCATCGCGCGCGCTGCGGCGACATGCGCGATCTGGCCCAGCGCGATGACCACGCGGACACTGGGCAAGGCGCCGAGCGCGACTTCGAAATAGCTCCGGCACGTCGCGATCTCGCGCGGTTCCGGCTTGTTCGCGGGCGGCAGGCATTTGACGGCGTTGAGGATGACCGCCCCGTCGAGCTGCAAGCCGTCGCCCGGATCGGCGCCGTAGGTGCCGTTAGCGAGCCCGAATTTCAGCAGCGTCGCATAAAGCAGCTCGCCGGCGAAATCCCCGGTGAAGGGTCTACCCGTGCGATTGGCCCCGTGCTTGCCGGGCGCCAGTCCGACGATCGCAAGCCAGGCGTCGCGGTCGCCGAACGCGGGCACCGGCGCGTTCCACCATTGCGGAAACTCGATCCGGCATTCCTCGCGAAACGCGACAAGCCGCGGGCACAAGGGGCAATCCCGCGGTGCCTCTGCCTCGGGCACGGGCGAAAGCTCGGCTGGGGTAGCGATCCTCATCGTCCTGACCTAGGCGAGCCGGAGTGGCAGGCGCAACGCACCTCTATGCGATCGCAATCGGGTCGAACCGCGCCCACGGCCGGTTCGGACGCCCGCAAGGCGTCGTCGAAGCCGCGATCGCGCGTCTAGACGAGGAATTCGGCCTGTTCGACGCCTCACCGATCATCCTCAACGCCGCGCATGGCCCAGCCGGACGCGATTTCGCCAATGCGGTGGCGCTGGTCGAAAGCGATGACAGCCCGCTGGACGTGCTCCGCAAGCTCAAGGGGATGGAGCGCGACTTCGGCCGGCGAGGCGGCATGCGGTGGGGACCTCGCGTTCTCGACCTCGATCTCGTGCTGTGGAGTGGCGGCCGCTTTCGTTCCCGCCAGCTGAACGTGCCTCATGCGCAACTCGTCAGGCGCAGCTTCGTCCTTCAGCCGCTCGCGGCGATCGCGCCCGGCTGGCGGATCAAAGGCAGTCTAACTGCCAGACATCTCGCAGAGCGCCTTGCCCGCCGCGCGCCTAGGCGGTAACCGCCGCCGCAGTGGGGCCCATAGCTCAGTCGGTAGAGCAACTGACTTTTAATCAGTAGGTCGCTGGTTCGAATCCAGCTGGGCTCACCACTACTTAGCTTAAGATTGCAATTGGACGGGAAGGCAAAAGCAATCACCGGGCAATCACCTAAATGCTTGGCATTGCTGGCAGCATTCGACCAAACCTGCCGCTAGCTGCACAGGTCACCCTTCGCTGTTACCGGGCCGAGACGGCGGAGGCCCGGTTCGATCGCAAAAGAAATTGTCACGTTCCTCGTAGGACACTTCCCAGCCCAGCTCGCGTAACTTCTCGGCGATTAGGTCTGCTGCCATGCGTTTGGGATCTGGCGCATCGAGGTCCGAGCGCCGCCGACCCTCCTTCTTTAGCTTGGCATGGCCCGGTTCTTCACCCCACGCCCATTTGGGAAGTACACGCAGCCAGCCTGCAATAACGATAGCGAGCTGCTGTCCTTCGATCGTGAATCGGCGCGGCATTGGCGCGAGATACGCCCGTAAGAACATTTCAGGAACATGGCCTTTCGGACTGTCCCCGATATCCACATGCGGCCAAGGCCATCTGCAGCTCCAGTGCTCCGAAAAGGCGACCGCGTAGTCCAGGTCTACAAGGCGTCCTGCCGTGGAGTGTTACGATTACCGACGAAAGCCGTTTCCGCCTTTGGCCGGTAGCGGATCGTCCGCTTGTGGCAGCTTTCGACCCAAAGCGGCCGTTCAGGTGCAGGTGCGCGCCAATTTCGAGCGCGTCTCGCTGCTCCAGCGTTGGATGGAACGGATTGTGTAGGTCCGGTCGTTGCGTGGCTGGAGGACAAGCAGATATTGCTGGCCGCGAGCGAAAGCCCGGTAAGTGTGGTCGGAATATCTTGCATAAACTGATGCACGAGCCCCGTTTCCCCTGAGAACATGCTTGATCCTCACGTAGGCCGTCGCCCAACCGTGACCCAGAAAGTCGCCCTCGATCTCGACATGTTCCCAGACGCCTTCGACGTTCCGAACCGCGCCTACCACGACGACGTCGCCACAGCCGTAGGCAATGGATTTCATTCCATCGGCGGTCACGCCGGAGCTTGCAGTGGCCAGGGTCGACAAAGCCACAGCGAAAAACGGACCGCTCATTCTTGGGGAGGTAACGCAGAAAGGGTCAGCTTTCGACCCGTTGCGGATATTAGGCCAACGGCTAAGCTTGAGTATGCTCTCGCTCCACGATCCCGAATGGTCACGCCTGTCTCACGCGTATGGACTTGCGAGCGATACGCCTCGGCTACTGACCGAACTGGCCGGTTCAACGGCTCCTCATACCGATTATGAGAGCGAACCGTGGTTCAGCCTTTGGTCCAGCCTTTGCCACCAGGGGGATGTTTTTACGGCGTCCTACGCCGCAGTACCGCACATCGTTGAGATCGCCTGCAAGACCGAGGGGGTGATTGACTTTAGCTTCTTCCAGCTGCCGGCCTCCATCGAGGTTGCGCGGCTAAATGGGAAAGGCCCGGCGATCCCAGAGGAACTCGAAGAACCATATCAACGCGCCATCTCCGGCCTGACCGAATGCGTCTCACTTCATCGCGACGACCCCTGGGACGAGGCTACAGCCTTATCCGCGCTGGCTGCGCTAGCCGTGGCCAAAGGTCATGCTCATGTTGCGGAGGCCATTCTGAACCTCGACGGTGACCTTATCGCGAAGCTCAGAAGTCTCGACTTCGATTGAATCGCAGCGTCCGCGTTCCACCCGAACCGGCCGCGGCAGCGTTCGACCCATTCCTGCCGCTATAAATTGGCGCGGAGTGCGTCTGGCTTCGAGATCGGATCGGATTGCGCGGTACTGGACTTTTCGATCTGCGCGGCTGCTTGGACCCCGCCACCAAGCTTTCACATACAAGGGCCACGTCGATCCCTGCGCGTATTTATGGCACGGCGCGGGAAACCTCTACGTCCTAGAAGATGGCGGCCATATGACTCTCGTCGGCTACACCGATAATGACTGGACCCCGGACATTCTTATCAACCTGAGCGCGCCGCTCGAGCCATCGTCATTAGCGGTTGCCAACCTCTTTCTATAAGCGCGGTGGCTTGGCTGCATCCATACGAACATAATCAGGTTTCACGCCCCGCCTTTGCCAATATTCGACAAGGCCGATGCCATGGCAAAGCGGGATGAATCTGGGGTCCGCCCGCATTTCCTTACACGGCGGTGCGAACAGCCACGAGGTGTTGATCCGATGCATGGCATCGGTCGGTTCGCGTTCATATGCCGGCTTCCGGGCCTGCACGATCGCGCTTCGGGAAAGCAAATGGCCGGTGGCGACCTCAAACGCCGAGTCCACCTCCCGGAGCGCGCTCAGTATCACCATCGCGTAGCCCGCGAGCTCGCCCGATACTTGGGCAGCGGCGAAGCATGCCTCGCGGGCGCGGGCGATGTTGGTGACGGATGGGTCTTCCAGTGCGTGTAGGCCGGTGCGCCACATGTCCGTCTCGGGGCCCTTACGAAGCATTCCAGGATCGGCGCCCAACATCGTTTCCGCCGCTCGGGCGCGGCCCGTGAAAGCATAGAGTCTGAACCGAACCGACCAGATCCAGCGACTCGTCGGAAAAGACGTGCGCAGCTGATTGATGACGTTGTCCGCGTCTGCCACCAAGCCGGACATCCAGAGCCGTGTCGCGCGGCCGGCCAATGCGTTCTGCGAAAGCGGCAACAAAGAGATGTTTCGTTCCCCCCAGAGTGATGATTCCCGCGTCATGCCAGCGGCAAGAAGCAAGGCGGCGAGCTCGCCAGTCGCGAGCTCGTTCCTTGAATCAATCGTTATCACTTTGCGGAGAAGGCGATCGCGTCCCCACCAGTCGAGCGTCGCCCCCTCCAGCTCGAACATTGCCATCAGCGCGTTCGGCTCTTTTGGATCGATCGCGAGCGCCTGCTGTGCGATCTGCGCAGCATTTGCGACGCTCGTCGCAGAATGCTCCTCCGGTGCAGTCTGTGCGAAGTAGCTCTTCGTCAGCGCCAACCAGCCCAGCGCACGCGGATTGTCGGGATGAATGTCTGTCGCTTCCTGGAAAGCCCGCAGCGCGACATCCGGCCTGAACTGGTTGTCGTCACCGGCGAGAGCAGCATGCCCCTGACGCAGCAACGCCTCGAACCGGCGGTCCCGCGATGAGTTGGAAGCCGCCCACGCTCCCAGCCCTCCCAGGACAACGAAGGCAATCGCCGCCTTCGCAAGGTTTCGGCGATCGAGGCCGATTGCCGCCTTGCCAATGTCGTCGGGAACTTTCGCTAAGCTGCCGCTGAGGCGATAGCCTGCCTTGCGGATCGTCTCGATCTCGAAGCCCTCGCCGCCAAGTTGGCCAATTACCTTTCGCAAAGCCAAAACCACGCGGTTCAAGCTATCGTCGCCGACGTAGACGTCGCCCCAACAGCGCTCGAACAAAGTCTCCCGAGTGACGACGCGTCCCGCCTCGTCGGCAAGAGCGACCAGCACTTGCATCACGCGCGGCTGGACCTCCGTCGTGCCGAGCGGACCCGTCATCTGCCGCCGCGGCGGCGAGACAAAAACATTGCCTATTCGAAAGGCGTCCGCGCTCGCCAGATCAGCAATGGAAATCGCTTGGCGCGATTGTTTGCGTGACACATCCAACGCCGGACATACCCCCCGGATCTAACCCGTCGGCTTAGGGTGTGGCGCATTCATCTCATAACGGCAGGACGTTGCGCAAGATTCGGTTCAAATGCCCGAACAAGAACCTACAATTTAGGCAGGTCGCTAAAGGTTAGCAGCCAGAGCTCCGATTCATCATCGCCGAGCCGCATCCAAAATCGGCAAATTATCGGCAAATGATCAGGTGGCGATCATCCCAGAGGGCTCACGAAATAGGCAAGCTCCCCACAGCTTCTAAGAGTGGAGGTAGCGATGATCGGTCTTTCGATAATCTCGGTAGCACTGGGTCTCAGCGCCGGCGAGCCGGTGATCGTTTATGACGAGCAACCGGCCTTGCGCGTCCAGCTGGTAGGTTACGATCTCAGCAAACCAGATGATCAGCGCCGCCTGCACGCCAAGCTACTCAGCGCGGCCGATAGAGTTTGCAGGGCAGCGATTCCCGATGCGATTCAGATCGAACTTTTTGCGTGCGAGAGAGATACGTTGGCCCGTGCTGATCGTGAGATCCAAGCAATCGTCGCGGCGCGTTCACTCGGGAAGCGCTTAGTCACCGCGATCGCAATTACCGCCGTCTTCAGTAAGTAACTCGCGGCTAACCGCAGCCCGCGCCGTGGCATCCGACTGACTTGAATTTGCAAAGGAGATTCGGCTCATGAACGCAGGGAAGACCTGCCTAACCTTGGTTGGTGCTGTTGCGCTCTCCATCGGGTCGCCCGCGTCTGCTGTCACCTACGTGGGCGAAGTCGTCGCATCGGGACTGTACAATCCGCGCGGACTTGCTTTCGGGCCTGATGGTAGCCTCTACATCGCAGAGTCCGGCTACTACGTGCCCGGCTCACCTACTACCGTGAATGGCCGGGGAGTTGCGTACTCTTACTCCACGACGGGCTCGATCACGCAGCTAAGTAGCGGCGTTCAGACGCGGATTCTCACAGGCTTACCGTCCATTGGTTCTGTCGCGGATGTCAGTGGGCCCAACGACATAGCCTTCAGTGCCGATGGCGCCGGCTACGTGGTTATCGGTCTGGGCTTAAACCCAACCGTTCGCACAAGTGATCTGGCAGGGACGGGCGCCTGGCAGCTGGGGCAACTTTACACCTTTACTCCCGGTGGAATCACGTCCGTCGCCGATATATCCGCCTATGAGGCCGGCCATAATCCAGCTGGTGGGCCGCTCGATAGCAACCCGTTCCATATCGCTTCCAGCGCCAGCGGAATGTTGGTTACAGACGCCGGTGGGAATGACCTGCTCCGCGTAAGTCCTGACGCCGCCGTCGGCCTAGTAGATGCCTTTCCCCCGGCCGCCGCAGGCGCGCCCGAGAGGGTTCCGACCGGGATCGCAGTCGCAGCCGACGGGTCCTATTGGCTTTCCGAGTTGACCGGAGCACCGTTCATCCCGGGCACGGCGCGCATCTTTCACATCTTGCCTGATGGCTCGATCGCGGACGTTTTTAGCGGTTTTACGATGCTCACGGATTTAGCTTTTGGAGTGGATGGAGCTCTCTATGGCCTCGAGTATGACACGAACGGCCTGTTCGCGCCGGGCGGTCCCGGCGCGCTTCTTCGCATCAACGGCGATGGTTCCAGCGAGACTCTGTTCACCGATCTCACCAACCCTACGGGCCTGACGATTGGTTCCGACGGCGCATTCTATGCAACCAATTTCAGCGCGTCGGCTGGCGGAGGTCAGGTTGTTCGAATCGCCGCTGTACCAGAAGCGTCGACCTGGGCGCTGATGCTGGTTGGCTTCGGTATGGTTGGCGTCGGGTTGCGCCGGTCTCGTAGATGCCTGCTGACGCCTGCCTCAATAGGTATAGAGAATTCGTGACATGCCCCACTGGCAGCTTCGACACAAAGCGACCAGTATTGAATGTCTGCGTTCCGTCCCAGCCAGCTTGCCGCGGCAGGTTTGGGTGGGAAACGGGCGCGGTCAGCGCTTGAGAAATCCCTCGAGCTGGGTTTGGAGTTCACCCAAGGACATCGGGTTCCAAACGCCCTCGGACGCCGGGTCAAGAGCATGATCGGCTTCAAGGTACGCCGGTCGCAACCAATCAGGTGTTGCCACCCGGGGCTTAGACTTCGACAACCAATTGAGGTCAAAAGGATCGCGGAAGTGAAGCCCGGCGTGGTCCCCATGTACCCAGCTGACACACGCGTCAAAGCAGCCAGCATCGCCGAGGTCTAGGACCACGTCCGAACCGTTACGAACGGCGCCGGCGCATTCGATCATGACCCCCGTCTCGGAAACGTTGCGCAATCTTACCGCCCAGGCGTGCGACCGGTATCGAAGTGTACCAGACCAAATTAGGGGATGCCTTTCTCCCCGGCGATGCTCGGCCGGGAGGGGCTGCACCTTCGCCATTTTCAGCTCGTCTGCCGAGAAGCGTTCATTGAGCACCTCTTGCAGGACCGCCACTTTCTTCTCTTCCGAACAGCGGAGTTGAGTCTCGTGAGCGAACTCTAGGCCCAAACGGCCGTCTTTGGCCCAACGCACTACGCATTCAACGGCGTGATCGGTGCCGAGGTGCAGCTCGATATGCTCGAAAATGTCAGGCTGCACTGCGGTTGCGACCATGGCGCCGCCGCGCGAGAGATTGACCAGCTCAACTTCATGAGACCGCTCCCGGAATATCATCCGGGCAAACGCGCCGGAAGCATAGGGCCGATCCTCGCTGCGCATATCCGTACGACGGGTTTCCTGCCGGGGGATGACCATGTCAGTGAGAGCTAGGACGGTAGGGCCGGACCGGATCTTCTTAGCCAGGAGGCGTGCTTTCCGCGCATCCGGTCCACCGAAGATTTCTTCTCGAAGGCTCATACTCACCTCGTACGCGCAAATCCGGCATCGTTTACCGTCAATGGGTTAAGAGAAAGTTGACTGAGCTAAGGCCGCAACCGCTGTTCAAGCTGGGCCTCCCGGAACTAACCGCATCAAGCGAAGTTTTTAAACTGATCCAAGTGGTTAAGGCGTACTTCCGCGACTCCCACCTGGATGGGGGTCGGGCGCATGAAGATCGAACTGAACTGCGCCAGTTGCGGCGATAACAACTTTAATCTCGACCACGGCGTGGCGGATCACGCCACCATCCATTGCAATCGGTGTGGTCACCGCATTGGTACGATGGCCGAGCTGAAAGAGCGTGTCGCCGCCGAAGTCCTGAGCCGCATTCACAAGAACGACTTCAGTTAGGCTGGGCGTCAACGCAGCCTTCAAATCACAAGCCCGGCGGCGCCTGATGTTTCGCACCAAGGCCTGGTCGGTCTGCGGCCGACTTTCACGGAAACCATGAGCCCTCAGCAGCGTTGGCCGCGTGCAACAGAGGGAAAATGTATGCGTATTTTGTCTGCGTCTGCCGCGCTTCTCGCGCTACTTCCATTATCAGCGTGCAAGACCGCTTCATCGGCAACCGATGGCATCAAGAGCGCTGGCTCGGCCGTCGCCTCGGGTGTGTCTCGTGTTCCGTCGCTGGTGAACGTCAATCTTTCAAACGTGCTGAACAACCTAGCGCTCGACCTTAAGATCGACAAAGCCAATATCCCGATCAACGCGCAGATCCCGATCAACGTCGCAGCCAACGTCTGCGGCGTGTCGATCAATGTTCTGTCGATCGGCGCAGCCGGTGGCTCGAGCAAGGGCTGCACCGCCAATTCGATCTCGCCTGAGCTCAAGCAGTACATCCAGGAGCAACTGGCCGCCAACGGTTCGGTCGGCGGAGGCGCTCAAACCACCACAGGCGCACCAACGCCAACAACGTCGCAGCCTGCAGGCACTCAGCCGGCGACGACGCAGCCGCAGCCCCAAATCACCACTCCTCAGTCCTAAGTTTTCAGGAGGTACGAATGTCGACACGTTCACTCGTTTGGACGTCCATTGCCCTTGCCGGTCTCGCCGTTTCGGCATGTAAGACGACGCAATCCGCGGCGCCGAGCAGCGCAGGTGAAGTGAGCGCCGGGACTCCCGCTCCCGCATCGAGTCCTGGAACCGGGAATACGACCGGCACGGGCGGCTCAAGCATTCCCGCGCTTGTCAGCGTCAATCTTCAGAATGTCCTGAACGATCTCTCCATCTCACTGCAAGTGAACCGCAACAATATACCGGTAACCGCCCAAGTGCCGATCGCAGTCGCAGCCAGCGTTTGCGGGGTGTCCGTCGACGTCCTGGCAGCGTCGGCAGCGAACGGCCATGCATCATGCACCGCCACAACATCTTCGCCGCAGCTCTCTCAGGCAGTGCAGCAGCAAATTGCTTCCGGCGGATCGGTCACTGGCGGGCCTCAGACGATGGGCGGGACGACGCCGACCAATCAAATGTAATCGACGAGCTGCAGTTTCAGATCGAGCTGATCACTTGGGGCTCGTCGGTTAGTCCGGCGAGCCCCTTCGGCATGACCAAAGGGAAGCTCTGGACAGCGGCAGGTTTGGGTGGAAAGCTGCCATTAGGCGATCCAGCCTAGCGGGCGAGCAATTTCGATAACGTTTGAACGATTCCCGATGCGATCTCGCGGATCTCGCTCATCTGATCTTTGTAGACTTGGAACTCGACCCACTTGCCACGGAATGGAAGGTACGCCTTGCAAAAGGTATCGATCTTTACGCAGTCGACGAACTTCACTTCTTCTTTTTGATAGTTCTGCGGGTACAGGAAGAGGCTCGACGAATATAAGTTCGTCTTCCCGAAATAAGATACTCGGCTTTCAGGCCTTCGAGTCCAGACATCGTCATAGCCGACGATCTGATATCCGTCCGATTCGCCGACCGGCCGTACTTGACGCCCATCGAAGCTCGTCCGGTCCTCCGCAGGAAAGGCCTTCAGATCTGGCCGTATTGTCATCGGAACCGCGGGCCGGATGTCCGACCAAATTCGAATGAGCAGAGGCCGCTCGCCTGGGCACCGAGGAACCGGCCTTTCGAGTGTTCCCGCAAGGCATTCCTGCCAAGGCCGGAGGGTCTTTGAATTGGCCTCCATGACGATCGATTCCTGGTCCCCGCCCATGAGGTTCCACTTGGAGACCAGGAAATGTGCGGGAATTCGGAAGGAGAGGCGTGTTCCAGGGACGACCCTGAAGAAATCGGAGTTCGGGTCGACCGGGATGTAATTGGCCACGGCTACCGTAACGGGTTTCGTCTCCTTGGTGTAGGCAGGCTTGTGACCCCTGTGGATCATTATTTGTTCAGCGCCGGGCTTGGTTGCCGAGCAGGATGATAGGGCAGCTATCGAAAGGGAAATCACGACCGGTCCCGCTCGCCTGAAGACCTTCCAACTAAGACACCGACAGCTCATCATTCAGTCTCGATAAGGCATACGCGTGTCACAAACCCTAATGGCAGGAATGGGTCGAAAGCAGACTCCAGCACTCATCAATTGCCTGAGATGGAACGCGCGCTATCTTCCGTCGGCCAGGGGGACCTATCGTGCGTAAGAAATTGTTGATTGTCGGTTCCGCGTTTGCGCTAGCGGCCGGACCCGCGACTGCAGAGGCTTGGATCGGCGGCGTCGTGGGTGACATCATGGGACAAGGGGTCGGGAAGTGGTGCTACGACGGCACCGCCAAGCACAACGCGAAATACTTCGCTGGGCAGATCCCTTACGCCGACCAGGCGATGGACAAGTATCTCGGCTTGGCCAAAACGACCTCCAGCCTCGACAAGATGTTCACAGGGACGCGTGACCATCGAGTGTTGTTCATCGATGGAACGCAGGCTGATACGCGAACAGCGCGCGATCCCTGGGCTGCCCGGATAGCGAAGCTCGATCGGGTCGACTTGGTCCAGTCTAACGATACCCAGAACATTCACGGGCAGTGGCGTGCAATCACAAGCAACGGCACTACGCTGGGCACTTACGACGTGCTACTTCGTGCAGGCGTTGGCGGATATCACATCCGCCAAATGAGCCTCATTTCCACGGGATCGACGACCCGACCAAGCGAGCTCACGCCATTCTGCAACGAGCCGGGCGATATCGCGAGATGGCAACAAGCCAAAGCCAAGCACGATACGGAGAAGTTTACGCAGGCGAAGCAGTAACAGCGACCGTCAGCGGTTCCGAATGACTGCAGATGGCCGCAAGCGGACGGTCCGCATGTGGCAAAACCCTATTGGGTTACGGACATTGGCTAAGTGTCGTTGGCCCGCTCCGAGGGACTCGAACCCCCAACCTTCGGGTTCGAAGCCCGACGCTCTATCCAGTTGAGCTAGGAGCGGCCGTTTACGCGGCTTGATCGCGCCGGGATAGCAACGCCTCGGATGCGCTCCAGCGGCCCCCATCGGGTCGTTCGATCGGCAGACCACAGTCATTGCAGAGCGCAGCGAAGCCATTCTCACGCCGGACGATCGACGTGAGCATCGGACGGTGGAGGCGAAAGAGGCATCGAACGCTCATGCTTAAAAGGTAGTGCAGCAGCGCCCTCACGAGGAGTGCCGTTTTCGCCCCGTAATGAATTTCACCGACATTGTTGCGGGAACGCAGCACACCCGAATGGCAGCTCTCGACCCATTGCGGACATACAGGGTCGATGGCAGCAACGTTCGTGATGGGCGGCACTCGGATCATCGAACTGGCGGAAGCGGACATAACCGGGCTTCAGAAGACGTGGAGAGTATCTCGTCTCGTCGCTGAACTCGACGAAAAGGGGATGGCGAGCCGAGAGCTTGGATATGACCACCTTGAACGGCTTGTTCACCGTTGGCCCGGCGGCGAGAGTTTCGCCTCTCATGGGCTACTCGATTTGGCGACGTTCGAGCCTCGAACCAAGCCAGATATGAGGGTCGAAGATTTTGAGGCGCTTTGGCAGGAAGCAGTCGAAGAAGAAGAGTTCTTTGCGGTAAACGACCCTTACGGTGACCGCTTCGCGACCAGTATGCCTTGGTGGGGCTGTGCAGGTGCGCTTGCAGCGTTAGCCGCCGGGATTTACCTCTTCATCGTGTGAGCGGGAGTGTCGGCTTTCCACCCAAACTTGCCGCGGCAGGTTTCGACCCATTGCGGGCATCGGTCTAACTCGAACGCTGTGAGCCGTGCGATGCAGGCTGCTGCGTGGTAAGTGCACCGTATGGATGATGCGGCAGCTAAGCTGGGCCAGTTCCTATGCAAGTATGACGCCCCAGTCGCCGCTGATGCGCGATACGCTTTGAAAACGCTGGCTGACCGCTTTCCGACGGCAACTCGGATCGTCTACGACAACTATAACGCGCTGGTTGTTGGCTTTGGTGCCAGTGACAAGGTGAGCGATGCCATCCTGTCAATTGCTGTTTACCCAAGATACGTCACCCTCTTCTTTCTTCGGGGTGCACGCGTTACCGATCCAAACGGACTGCTCGAAGGCTCGGGTTCGAAGGTCCGGCACATCAAGCTGAAGTCCATCTCACTCCTCCAAACTGCGGAAGTCGGCGCGCTCATTGACGCTGCGGTGGCTAGTGCGCCGAAGCCGTTTCCTTTGGAGGGCAAGGGTCCGCTGATTATTAAGTCGATATCTCCCAATCAGCGGCCACGCCGATCCGCGCCTTAGGTGTGCTTTCCACCCAAACTTGCCGCGGCAGATTTCGACCCATTCCTGCCATTAGCGAGGTGGTCGATTCACCGTTCAGCCGCAGCGCTTGGCTGCCGGTCGCTGCCCGCTTGACGGCTAAGCGTTCCGTTGAAGCGCTTGATCTGCACTCCTTCGCAACGCTGCAAGCTTGCCAGCGGCTTCACCGGGATCCATGTGACCAGCGACGATCATGCCGATTTCGTCAAGCAGTTGTACCGCAATATCGATATGCTGAAGAAGCGCTCCATGCCGTTCTATTACGGAGCTATCCCCTGCGAGCTCACCGCCAAGATTTTCAATGATTTCGGAGACGCGCCGCAAGTCTCCCGCCAACTGCGGGCCGGGCTTTGGCGTCTGACGGTTCCGTTTGGCAGTCGGTCGCGACGAAGTCGGTAGCGGGACTACGCCCGCTTTCACCAATCTCACCACCTCGTCGACGCGGTGCTGCTCGGCATTTGATGCCCGCCAGCGGGCCACATCGACCATTCCGGAAAACTGCACTCCGCACCAGCCAGCGTCCCTCCAGGCTAGGAGGCCATGCGCAATTAGCCTGCCACGGATTAGCTGAACCAGCGAACCCGCTTGAGGCAGCATCTCGCCGGTCAGCAGTGCACCGACCGATGAGACGTTGCAGATTTTGACGTCCGACGCATCGCCATCGCAATACAGAACGGCAGGCAAATAGATGCTCGACCGACGCTCACCACGAGTATCTGCAGTCTGACATGGCGTTGAAAGCGGCACTGCGGTCGGGCCTCTGAGCTGATTTAGCTGACCCTTACTTCTCTCGCCTTAACTTGAGGTTTGATATGGTCCGTTTTGGACGAAGCTTAATGACGTTTCATCGCCCAACCCTGCCGTCGGCGAGTGTCCGCTCACGACTCATTCCGGCCATTGATGGCGCGGCATGGACCGAAGACAATTGGACTCTCGAGCTCAGCAGGGATGAAGGCAGAAGGTCGGAAGCTGCCGTTCGTGTTCATGCTGTGGGCAGGCATCGCGCTAATCGCCGGCATTGCCGCATGGTTCGGTTATGTGGCTTTCGATGGCGCTAATCCGGGTTTGGTCGCTGCAGTGCAAGCTACTGCGGCAGGTGCAATTCTAACCATGGTCGTTGATACGATGGTGCCTGAAGCGTTCGAGGGCACGCACGACTACGCTGGGATCATTGCAGTGAGCGGCTTCTTGGCAGCATTTGCACTCTCGAAAATGGCCTAATCGCGACGGTGGCCGACAGGGAGCCGACATGGCCCGTTCGCTCAGCGACACGAGCATCCTTCGCGTCACGCCAATCTCGACTGATCGACGTCGACAGCTCTTCGTAGAAGCAGTGCGTCGGAGATGGCGGCTGACGAGGCCGTGTTATCGAAGATGCACCAGCACTCCCGCCCTCGTGTCATTTCCCGGTCAAGTCGATCGGCATAGGAACGAATGCGATCTGCGTAGCTCGAACGATAGATCACCGGTGATCCGTGCAACCGCCAGTAGGAAAACCCTCGCCATCCGCCTGGAGTGGCTGCGGCCGGCACGGTGACCGGGTCAGCTGCCACCCGAACGACTTTCATACGCTTCAGCAGATCGTCGGCCTCCTCGGTAAACCAGGTGGCGTTGCGGGGTTCGCAGACCACGGCAGCGGAGGTTCGGACTGCCAGTTGGTTGAAGAACCTTTCAACGAGATCTGCTTCGAACTGAAACTTGGGAGGAAGCTGCAGCAAGATGATCGCGAGCTTCTCTCTCAGGCAATGCGCCTGGTCTAAGAATGCGGCGAGCGGCTCATGGCAATCCACCAATTTTCGTTGATGCGAAATCTCCTTTGGGATCTTCACGGAGAAGCGGAACGTCGTAGGCACGCTCTCGTACCAGCGATTCCATGTCGATTTCCGATGAGGACGATGGAATGAGCTGTTGATCTCGGTGACCGGCAATATTCGCGAGTACCGCTCTAACCCGCTTCCCTCAGTCGGGAACTCGCCAGTGGCGGCACTGCCGATTGTCCAGCCCGCGGTCCCGATCTTCATCGAACACATCGGTCGCTTGACCGGCTTAGGAGGTCACCGGTCTCCCCGACCAACATTAGGCGCTGCAGGCCTCTTCGAAAGTATCGAAACTTCGACCACTGGCAGCCTGCCAACGTGAGCTTCCGTTGGGCGCCGTCACTCGCCTCGGGAAGCTCCTGCCCCTTAGTGCATCGTTCCATTTGGTGATCAGCGGCCGGAGGTAATTCATCGGATACTCCACAACGATGAGCCCGCCCACAGTCCTCGTTAACGATGCCAACACTTCGGCGTTCCTCAGCCAAACATGTGTCTGCATTGGACCAAACTTGCCCCGCGCAGCTCTCGAGCCAACCTGCCGGTAGCCGAGCGGCAGGCTTTCGCCGTAACTAGCGACGCACGCCTAAACAGCTGCTGTGCTTAGCGTTCCGGCCGGAAGAGGGCCGATGAGGCCTTTGACACTCTTCGCCTCGTCCAACCAAACCGGCCATTGCTCGCGGTGCAGAACGGCGACTTGGCGGTCGTGATAGGGCGCGACGTCAGGGCCCGGGCTGGTCGTCAGCATGGTGTACGCCTCCCCGGATTTGTCATCCGTCCGCCAAAGGCCGGCGATGCAGAACCAGGGCTCATCGTTCTTCGTGAATAACCACTTCTTCTTCTTCGCCCGCTTGGCTTGCGCATCTGGATCATCAGTGAATTCAAAGAAACCGTCGGCAACGATCAGGCAGCGTCCACGCTTGAACTCGCGCCCTTCCGACCGAAAGTTGAAGACCGGCTTGCCCGTGGGGCCACGCCAGCTCCATGGCCGCTGTACGAGCTCGACCGCCCCCGGCTCACTACTGCTTGGCCGCACGATCGTGCCCACCTCGCCGATGCGTATGCTCGTCGGTGCAAGGTTTGGAAGGCCCTCCGGAAAGCGGAGGGGAATCCTGATCTGTGAGAATTGCTCTGAGATGATCCCGAGCGGGACGTACCTTTGATACTCGTTGCACATATCGTCGATCCGCGCCGGTGCTTCGTGATGCCAACGACCAAACGAGTGGCGCAGCAAAGGTTTCAAGAGCAGCGCTGAGATCTCTAATGGCGGCTTCCGACCCAAACCCGCCGCGCGGCAGCTTTCACCCGTTGCAGAACAACACTCCGCGCCAGAACGTCACGGCGCAGGCACTAACATTGGCGCTGCGGGTTACAGCCCTTTATGCAGAGCAAACCGATTCAAACGGCAGAAGAACGGCTAATCAGCCTTGATGACCGCGCCAGAGGTCTCTTTGAACCACACTTGGATGCTCCGCCGATGCGGGTGCTGGACCTGCTCAGCAAGCTTGGTGACCAGCCCGAGCTGAGACTCATTGCAGGTGGTCTGGTGGTCGCTGGAACGTTTGCCGGCAATGACCGCCTTGTTCGGGCCGGAGCGCGAATGCTGATCGCTCACGAGGCTGCGACCCTAGCCAAGAATTTGGTGAAGACTAACGTTGATCGCACCCGTCCCCGAAGCGTGGAGAACACGGACGCCAAAAAGCCTAAGAAGGGCGATCACACCGCCAAGGAGAAGACTAGTTTTCCCTCCGGGCACAGCGCAGGCGCGATGGCAGCAGCTCGGGCGTTTTCTCGGGAGTTCCCGGAATATGGAGCGGCCGCCATTGGCGGTGCGGCCTTTATCGCTGCAATGCAGATCCCGAGATGCGCACATTATCCAACAGACGTCGCGGCTGGCGTTCTGCTCGGACTCGCAGTCGAGGGAATGACAAGCGCTGCCTGGGAGGCCGCGCAAATGGATGAGCGAAGCGTCGATTAGCCGCGCAGGGCCTGTTTTCGACCCAAATCTGACGCGGCAGCTTTCAACCACGGCTGAAGGAAGCTTGCACCGGTCACCGCTATCCTACTGATTTATGTTAGAAATCCGGCAGCTAGTTAACCGCTTCTCTCCATCTGAGCTTTACTCGCCACCTGTAAACCGACCGGATGCCGGGGGGCATCGTCGGAGTTGGTTGATGCCTGGTTTCGGAAAAAGACGCGATTTGGCTGGTGGTCGACGGACGACTCCTCGCCAACCGGCAGTGCTCGTTGCCTCGGCAGCAACAGACGAGCTTTCGTATTCCGTTGTACTTGAAGAGGTATGCTCCACCGGAGCGAAGCTTCGGGCCGGAGAAGCGCCAACAGTGGGTAAGCCATTGGTGGTGAAAATCGGAGCTGCTCAGATTTCCGCAAAGGTCGTCTGGAGCGATGGCGGAACCTGCGGGATCTCCTTCGACGAACCACTCACCCAACTCGGTGTTCGCCATCTGAAGGAAGAAGGGCGCTGGGGTACTGTTATAGGAATCCTGTGAAAACTGGACGTGCTTGCAAAAGCAATTTGCCGAGCGTCACCGCTTTCCTACCGCTAGGGACTAAGCAGACAATTCAACGCGATGCGTCTTCGGGCAAGGTTAGTCCATAGGCGCCAACCAGCTTATCGCGGCAGTCTGAAACGAGGTCCTCAGATCGTTTTAGGCTCGCTCGGAGGTTGCGATTGGCCGTCTCCAGCTCGATACGAGTCGGCCGCTCGTTGTCGTTGGATGCTTTGGTCACGCCAGGCTAAACGTCTCAAAGCAGGTGGCGGGCTCAATCGAAGATCTGCTTGGCCGTCCGAGGATCCCGAAGACTTCCAGAAGCCTGCTAACATAGAGCATTGCGGGAGCACGCGCCGGCCAACCATATTGGGTTGGTGCACCGACATCCCCGACAAGAGACCCCGCGCCTCGCGAAGCTACTCGATGAGCGCCACGACGCGCGCATCCGGGTCAGCCTAACAGATGAAGATGATCCTCTGAGGGCGGAGAAACTTGCAGCGCTGCTCAGCCAAATTCGCGCCTTAGATCTCGAAATCAACATGTTGGAGGCAGCGGCCCGGCAGGGAACAGACATCAGGTAAGGCCGTTGGACGGCGGCGCCTCCTTTCAGGGTGCGCAAGCCTACAGCAAGGCCCGTCTACCCCCCCCACCCCCCGGCGGGCCTTGCCCTTTCAGGTTTCTGGCGCCTTGGCCGCCTTCATCTCAGTCTCGCAAGATGCTTGGCTTGCAGCCGGATAGCACCGCCGCGCTATCCGCAATGGGTCGAGAGCCGCCGCGACAGGTTTGGGTCGGAAGCGGCCTTCATTGGGCGTACCGACGCCTGAGCATTGGCCGTCAGTCTCGCTTACGTAGCGCCGCCGCTAGCTCGTCTGTCTGTCGCGCAGTTCCCCGGAGCAGCGCGAGCTTTTGATCGAGCGCAGACAGATAGCGCGTCAAATCGGCGGCGATCCCGGGCACCTTCTGCACCTTATCAACGGCCTCGCCAATCTGCCCCACCGCCAACCCGAGAGTGCAGTATTCTGGCAGCGTGACGCCGATGGGCTGTTTGCCGTGGTAGACGATGCGATCTCCGCAGCGCTCGCGAATGCGAGCTTGAACGGCATATGGCATCACCCGTCGTAGAATGTCGCGATAGGGTGGCGACTCCAGCATCTGCGGCTCATTTGCTGCAAGTGACAAATAATAGTCGCTGGCCATCTCCTGCAGCGACTCACGGCCAAGCAGGCCGACCAGCCCCGCCGACACCATTTCGCTGAAGATAAATCGCTTAGGCGGGCTGAGGTCGATTTGCGTTGCTTGGTACGCGTCGATGACAAACGCTTCGCCCGTCCCCTCATGCACGGCCTCCAACGAACTAAGGGCTGCGAGACCGTGTCGTTTCGCTGTTTCGTAATAGGCAATCTGTTGGCGGAACTGGCGGCTATTGAACGTCAGCTCATCCACCAAACGCTGGCGATATGAAGCCGCCCGCTCCCGGTCGATCCGCGCCTGGTTCCAATTATTGACCTGCGTTCCAAGGAACACGCCGACAACGACGATCGCGAGATCAATCGTTACAGCGAACCAGTTGTGGCCTGCGACATGCTCGCGAATACGCCGGATCATCGCCGCCCTCCCCGCGACGATCTACAGTCAGGAAATAAGCGACGGCAATGTCTGATTTGGGTCCGGCAGGTTGAGGGGACAGTAAACCGGCCTGGGCACTTCCCCTTATTTCGCCGTCAGCATTGACGGTCTATAAGGTTGCCATCGCCGTCCTCAGGATCAGCACGACGCGAACGGAAGACAAATGAGAGCTCCCGCTATGAAGGAGCATCATTATGTCCGCGTCAGATCATCACAAGATACTGCACGAAATCGTCAGTCACTTCGAAACGCTGGCGGCAACATTGGGCATGCAATGGAAGCCTTTGCCGACGACGACCGGGGCATCGTCGACCTTGCCGCGTTGCAACGAGCAAAGGACGCCGCTCACAACGGCGCCCAACGGGCTCGCGAAGCGACGTCGACAGTAAGACGGGCGTTTGACTGAGTGCTGGGGCTGCGAGATGCCGCTCCAAGACCGGCTCAGTCGGAGATGCGCATTATTGCGGATATGAAACAGCTCTCTGTCAGCCGAAAAGGCTGGACATTGGGCAGAATGTCCGTGGCAAGCGATCTCACCTATTTTCAGCGGCGAGCGTCGCAAGAGCGAGCTGCGGCACTTAGCGCGGAGCACCCGCGAGCGCGACACGCTCACTTGCTTATGGCCAAAAAATACGAAGATCGCATAAGGCGCCTGGGCGTAAACGAGCGGTCGTCTTCAAAAAAGTTGCGCGTACGACTCATGCCCTCTCGGGGGCCGCCTTATAAGGCTGAGGTCTAAGGGCGATGGAAGCCGGGGGCATAGTTCGCCCCCCAGCGGCTCGCTTCTTTCCGGACAATGGCTGAAATGGTTCGAACGCTGCCACCCACTCCCTGGCGACAAGAAGAGTGGAAGCGGACCCAGTCAGGATATCTAGGTTCAATATCTCGAAAAATTCTTCGCCGAGTTAAGTTATGCGGTTCGGCTCCTTGATCGCTCTGGCGACGGGCAACCGTGCGACTGGCCGTTGTGCTTGGTCGATAACCTCGATCCATGCCTCAGCCGGGATGGACCCGCGAATGGCATGATCCGTGCCAAGGTCGGCAGCTAGCTTTCTGGCTTCAGATTTCGCTACCTCATCGTCGGGAAGATCTCGCCCGACCAGGTCGGCCGCCGCACCATTATTATCTACGAAGTTGAAGAAGTATCGGGCCACGTGCTAAATAACCGCTAGCTCCATGATGCCGCCTGCCCGGCGCCCTCTTGTCCATTTCACGGCGCCCTCAAATATTGCCCCGAGCACTCGCACTTGGATGCGCTCGTCACTCTCGAGCGCAGTTGCAGCCTCCAGACAGAACCCTTTCTCTGAAAGATTCAAGAGAACGCCGGTGACCGTAGTGCCGCACTGCCGAGTGATAACGCACTGTTCGTCGGTTTCCAGGCGCGCCGCGCGCTCCAGTTTGGCCGCGGGAATGACAACTGCTGCTTCGCGCATGCGCGGACCCCTTGGCGACCGGCCGCTGCTCCTGCGTTCGCGCGGTCGAGTCGTAACTCCCTGAAAGTGCTACAAGACTTAGAGCGAGTCCATCCGCTAATCGGCTCAAAACAAGGGTTCCTGCCGGCCCTGTGCGCTTCGCCACCATCCGGGCTTAAGCGCAGGCCTAAAAAGGCTGATTGCCCAAGGAGATCATACGATGAGCCGCGCGGCATGGATCGTCTTAATGGTTTTGGCAGGTCTGGCGGTGTGGTGGTTCACTACGCACTGACGCCAGCGGGTTGCAAAGTAGACATTAGCGGCTTCGCGAGGCTGTAGAGGCAGTGGTGGACGGCATCTTGGCGGCCTCCTATGCCCTGGGCGTGGAGGTTCCAGCCGATACATTCGTAACCAGCCTGACTCCCGTTTTGCAGACGGCGCTCGATGCTGTCGTAATCATGCGCGAGGACGGCACCATCGGGGGATGGAATGAGGTAGCGGAGCAGATATTTGGATGGCCTGCCTCCGAGGCGGTCGGGAAGCAACTGAGTGAGCTCATCATCCCACATCGTTACCGCGAAGCACATCACCGCGGGTTATCAGCCTATTTGACAAGTGGAAAAGGCCCGCTGCTCGGTCGGCGGGTGGAAATCACTGGGCTTCGCGCCTCGGGCGACGAGTTCCCAGTAGAGCTGTCGATAGCCCCGACTACCGACGCCGGCGAGCAAGTCTTTCTTGGCTTCCTTCGTGACATTTCCGAGCGCAAAGCCGCCGAGGATGCGCTTAGAGAAAGCGAAGCTCGCCTTTCCGCGACATACAATCATGCTCTGGTGGGAATTGCTGAGGTTGATCGCAGCGGTCGATTTGTCCGCGCAAACGATCAGTTCTCAGTCATGACGGGCTATTCTCTTGAGGAGCTCCGCACGAGGACCTTTTTTGACCTCACTCATCCGGCCGATCTTGCGAGCGAGCAGCAGGTTTTTGCGGAGCACTGGGATGGTAGAGACGCGTATACGGTCGAGAAGCGATACGTTCGCAAAGACGGTGCCATCATCTGGGTCGAGCTAGCCGCATCGATAGTGCGCTCGGAAGATGGGGAGGTCTCGTACGGCGTCCGGATCGTCCGCGACATCACGGATGAAAAGCGTGCTGGCGAGCAACAGCGCCTACTGCTTCAAGAGCTCAACCATCGCGTGAAGAACACGCTAACGGTTGTCCAGGGGCTAGCTCACCAGACATTCAAGTCGGGTGCCGTGCCACCGGAGACCTTGCGCTCCTTCGAGGGGCGGCTCGGCGCGCTTGCTGCCGCTCATAATCTGTTGATGAAGCAGACTTGGGAAGCGACGCCCATGGCCGATGCCGTCGAAGCTGCGCTGCGACCCTTTCAGACAGCCAATTCGCGGATCTCGCTCGGCGGGCCGGACCTCCTGCTAACACCGGCCGCGACAATCACACTCACTCTTGCGCTGCACGAGCTTGCAACCAACGCCGCGAAGTACGGCGCCTTGTCCAACAATGACGGCACGATCGACGTCGGATGGAGCACGGAAGCGGATACGCTTAAGCTCATCTGGCGCGAGCGTGCCGGTCCACCGGTTGTACAGCCAACGAGAATCGGTTTTGGAACTCGGCTTATTCAACGCGCCATTGCCAGTGATCTCGGCGGGACGGTTGACATAAACTATGACGGACTTGGACTGATCTGTACGATCATTTCGCCGCTCAAGCGCACCACGCCCTGAGCTGCGGACGGGTGTCGAGAACCAGTTTCTGGAACAGACACTCAATGCCGTCGCCGCCGATGCCTGTAAATTGCGTAAGCGGCGGTAGCTAGCGGCGCCCTCAACAGGATCGAAAGCATCATCGGGGCGAGACGAGTGGCGGCAATGGGTCGAAGCCTGCCGCGGCCGGAGTGAGTGGAAAGCTGACACGCGGTGCTATTTGGATCTTATCTCCAACCGCGTCTCGCAACCGGGTAACTGCGAGGCGACGTGATCCACCCAAGATACAGACCGCCTGAATGAGGTACGTAAGCGTTGGGCTCGGCCAATGTTGCAGCTCGCTATTTTCGTTGCCAGCTGCTCGCTTGTGGGCAGCCAGGGGATACTCAGGCAGTCTGCATAATGCTGAACGGCCTTCGTCTCCAAGGAAGTCATACCGTGAGTGCGAAGGACGAGACTTGCCGGGCACTCGGCAGCGTTAGCCGGCCTCTGCACCACCAGCGTTGCAATCGAGAAGAACGCTACCCTGACGCTCACGCAGTCATGGTGCCAAAGCAACCGATTGTCGGCAATGGGTAGAAAGCCGCCGCGGCAGGTTTGGGTGGAAAGCTGCCACCCGGGAGCATGTGGCCGGGAAGACACTCGTCCCATTTTAACACGGCTGTTAGAAATAAGGTGTTTTCAACAGGTTGTCGCATTTGACCGACTCGGTTAACAAAGCGCTAATTCCAGAGAAGGTATTTAAGCGATGCGACGGATTATCACTGCCCTCGCGACAGCCGCAGCTGTCGCACTCGCCCCAACGGCTGCAAATGCAACCAACGTGGTGCTTACGCCCAATACAACTTTCGGCTCGCCTCCCGGCGAGTTCGCATATTTCTTCACGAGCGGCGGCATTTCCGGTCCGATCGATGCGACGTTCGGTCACCAGGGCATCCCGGGCGTGACGAGCGCAGCAGGAACGCTGTTCACTGACATGTTCAACTTTATCATCAACGACACGGGCGTTGGCAGTGGATCGGTCACGACGCAGGTTTCGTTCAAAGGCGTAAACGGCCCCACAGACACCGACCTCCTCTCGGTCTTTGTGAATGGCGTTCTCGCCACCCATACGGTCAATGACGGTCTCACTGACCAGTGGTCGGTCACCGATGTACCCATTCACTTTGGGGTACCGAACAACATCACGATCAATGGCATCTCGCGTGGCCAGGGCCACTATGCGGGAACTGCCGAGTTCACGCCCGTGGCCGCAGTCCCAGAGCCGGCGACCTGGGCAATGATGCTCTTCGGCTTCGGCGCTGTCGGGTTTACGATGCGCCGTAAGCGCGCGGCCACTATGATCCGCCAGCTCGCGTAAGCTGATAAACCATTCACATAGGGGCGGTCCGGCAACGGGCCGCCCTTTCTATGTCGAGCGTTGGCTCCTTTATGACCGCGGCGCCTGCTGCTGAGCCGAATGCATGACCTGTCAGCTAGACGTCAGGGGCCGTCCGAACCCGGGGTCGCGAGCGAGTTCCAATCAAGATGCGCGCGCCGCCCCGGCCTAAGCACGGCTCACCGGAATTGTGAATCCACATCGTTCGTTTATCAGTGTGTTCGGATAGGTTGACTTGGGAGCGGCGAATCTGCGCCGATCATTTTGTGTGCGTAGCGGGGATCAGATAGATTGAACGGGGGCAGCTCACTCGAGCGCTTGCTCAAGAGCCATATAAACGCGCTCAGGCGCCGGAATGAGCTGCAGCTTCACTCGATTCCCTCTGGAGGCGCTGCCTCCGCGGAGCGGCATGCCCTGCGTATCTCACTCGCCCAATCAGAACGCGAGCGACGCCACGCCAGAAATTTGCTGAACCGTTTGTATGAAGGCCGGGGATATGGTCGAGATCACGAGCTGCCCGATCCGTCGAGCTCCGTGACGTTCACCGCTTGCGCGGGCAAGTCGCTCGTCGGAACGTTGACGCTGAACGTCGACTCCGAGCGTGAATTAGCTGCCGACCGAACCTTTCACGATTCACTCGAGCCGTTCCGCAAAGCACCTGGCGCTAAGCTTTGTGAGCTCACAAAGTTCGCTTTCGATACGTCAACTTCAGCTCGGCCCCGTCTTGCCGCTCTTTTCCATGTCGTTTTGATATTTGGTTCTGCGCGGTTCGACTGCACGGACCTCTTTATCGAAGTAAATCCGGGGCACCGGCGCTTTTACGAAGCGATGCTTGGATTTACGCCCGTTGGCGGTGCCAGGTTGAACGAGAGTGTAAATGCTCCCGCACAGCTAATGTGGCTCAACGTAGATCGCATCCGCGAACACGTCGCTGACCGCTCGCGCGCGGACCGTCCGACGCGCGGAACCTTGTACAGCCATTTTTTCTCACCACCGGAGGAAAATGCGATTCGGTTGCGCTTGCAAGCGATCGCAGCACACCGCCAAAGTCACATGCCGAAACTTGCCTTGCCGTGGAGGCCGGGCCGCCAAACAGAGCCCAGGCAGTTTGCTTCACTGTCAGGGCGGAGGCCCGCGACGCCCCGCGATCACTTGCAGCCGGAACCCGCCTCCTGAAGTGGCGTGCAGCAGAGCTTGGCGATGCGGCTACGCTAGTGGCAGCTTTGGGTCGAAAGCTGCCACAAGCGGACGATCCCCTAACGGCCAATTCGGGCCGTTGAGCGCGATGGTTTTCACCCAAATCGCTTAACCGGTCTTTCGTCATCGACGTTTAGTGCGGCCCGATGACCGACGCGCAAACTTCTGAAGCGCCGCGAGATGCGAGCGAGGGGAGCCCAGCTCTGAAAGGCTCGCTCCTCCTGTTCATCGTGTGGCTTGGCTTGGTCGGGCCCGTCTATTCTGTCGCGTTGAACGGCTTCTTTGCCGTGCGCTGGGCGGCGATGTATCCCGAAGCGGGCAGCTATTACGTGACGTGGCACTTCTGGTGGTTTGTCGCCGCGCGAGAGGCCAGCAGGATCATTGCCGCGCTGGCGCTTGTTCGGCGCTCAGCCGCCGCCGTCTGGTTCACAATCCTCGTTCTGTGGGTGTCCGGCCCTGCGCTGGTGACGGGGACGTGGTTGCTGTCCGGACCTGTCATCATGCCCGGAGCGCTCGTCCGTTCCACGGCAATCGCGGCCGCGGCTACGCTCTATCTACTGCGGTCGGGGCGGGTTCGGACCGTTTACCGGCTCCGTGCGGAGCCAGACCGATCAAACGCAACGAGCCCGCCGTCACCGGCTGCTCTCGGCTATGGACCTGCAACGATCGACAGTCGGCGATGGACGGGCGATTTCAGTCCGCCGCGAAACCCCCTCGCGCCCTGGAGGCTGAGGATCGGCATAGGGCTTTTTGGTCTAATCTTGGTCTATGCGCCAATCGCAATCTTCGATGGCTTCCGTAATCGAGCCATCCTCGTTCCATTGTGCAAATACGGTGCGTGTACAGTTCAGATTGAACGCCACGGTGCATTCGTTCTTTGTATCGCTGTCTGGTTGATCCTTGCCGCTGTAAGCGCGCTGCTAATAGTCGGCTTCTGGCGATTATTGCACAGAGATCGGCCTGCTTAACAGGCTCCTCGCTGCCCTCGCGAATGTCTCCCCCCGGTCGGAAGCCCACATTTCCCAACGACAGGAATGGGTCGAAAGCGGTCTCTTAGTTAGGCGAGTTTAGGTCGTCCTTTCGAGCACGCTCGTCCGAGCGATGAAGGAGCCGTCTGTCGTTCCACGTTGAATAAAGCACCAGCCCGGCCACTAGGACCACGACGATGATTAGCGCAGCGGGCATGCTCCTAACCTGCGCCCGCTCGCCAACGGCCGCAATGGGTCGGTACCGGCCGAAAGGGTGGAAAGCTGCTGGCCAGGGCCATTTACTTTTCCTTTGACTGTCGAATCTAGGACGTCGGCATGGACAACTCCCCACCCCCGCCGACCACCCTCTCTTCCGCGATGACGCAAGCCGGAAAGCGCGGCTGGAACCGGGGCACATCAAGCAGCGGGCGCGTCCTGGGACTGTTCGTGGCTTTCCACGGCTACTGCGCCGCCTTCATTTTCGTTCTCAGCGTGCTGGGCGTGATGAACGGCATCAATGTCAGCGGTAACCTCAAGGGAGCGGCCATCACTGGGGTCGTGGCGTTCGCTCTAATAAAGCTCGGTCATCGACTTCGTCGAAACCAGCCTGCGCAGGTCTGACGAGCAACTACCGCACCAACAAGTTGCCACTGGCCGCTAGTGGCAGGAATGGGTGGAAAGCGGGCATTGCACCATTCGCCATTTTTCCGTTTCTTGTTTGTCCGCCGCTATCCACGGCGGATGGCAGACGAACAGATCATGCAGCATGTTCGCTTGCATCATGTACATCAGCACTTTGTTCGAGTTGCGCCGCAGCCGCTTGAGCGAACGGAACCGCCTGGACATCGGAAGGCGCGCGAGTAGGCTCGCCAAGCGATAGGCACCGTACGAGAAAATCTGCGCTCCCTCGAAAGCATCTCTCGAGAGATGTCTCGTTAGATCAGCCGACGCCTCCTGGTCCTCCCCGAAGAGGTCGACCGGATCGCTCGTCAGCATGAACCCACTTTTCCTGCGCAGACGGAGATCGTCGGGCAAAATGCCGTCGGCCGCATCGCGGAGCACTGCCTTTTCACGCCCGTCGCGCATTTTGAAATCGACGGGAATCTCTTTCGCCACTTCGTAAAGCTTGTGATCGAGAAAGGGCAGCCGCGCTTCGAGAGAATGCGCCATCTCCTCGCGGTCTCCGAGGAAACAGAGGATGTCGAACGGCATCGACGCAAGGCGGCCCTGCTGCACTGCGCAAATCACCGGTTTGGCCTGGTCGGAACGGACCGTTGTGCTCATTCGAGCAGAAGCAAGCCGGTGCCGCTGGCTCCGGTGAAAGATGAACAGCGACAGCCTTTTCAGGAGTGCGCCCGACAATCCGCCAAGTTTCAGTCGCCTAGCCTGCGCCGATGCGCTTCGGCCGCGGGGAAGCGCATTGCGCGTCTCGCGGATCGCGTCCTCGAAATAGGTGCGATAACCGAGGAATATTTCATCCGCTCCTTCGCCGGTGATCACGACGGTGACATGCTTCCGCGCCAATTCGGACAAGAGGAACTTGCCGACAGGAGCCAGAGACACGAACGGAAGCTCCGAGAACCAGAGCGACTTGGCCACATTATCCCATAGCATTTGCTTGCTGACGGCGAGTTCGTGATGAGCCGTTCCAATGACGTCCGCCGCTCGACGCGCGAAGCGCTGCTCGTTTCGGTCGCTTCCCTCAAACGAGATGGAAAATGAATGCAGCGGCAAATTCAAATTGCGTTGCATTAGCGCTCCAATGAACGCGGAATCCACGCCTCCGCTTAGATACAAGCCCACCGGCACATCCGCTCGCAGGCGTAGCCGCACGGCTTCTTCTAATTCGTGCAAAACCAATCGGGCGCATTCTTCCGGAGCGTCACCGAACGGCTGGGGAACGGCGTCCGCACAATGCGCAGGAATTTCGTCTGACCAGTACCGTGAAATTTCGATATCATGTGTGTCGACGTCGATGGTTAGAAAAGATGCGGGGGGCACATGCTCAATTTCCTCAAAGGGAAACTGCATATTGACCGGGTCCAGCTCGACCAGTGGATCGAAGGCGGCGACATTAAGCCTCGGGGCGACCAGGCCGCTCGCAAAGATGGCCTTCATCTCTGAGGCGAAGACGAAACCGCCGCCGGTTAGCCGAGAAAAATAGAGAGGTTTAATTCCAAATCGGTCGCGCGCGGCAATGAGAAGGCGCCTCGCTTTGTCGTAAAGGAGGAAAGCGAACTCGCCTCGCAGCTCGTCAAAACAACCGAGGCCGTATTCCCGGTATAGATTGAGAATGACCTCCGAGTCGCTCTTGGTTCTGAAGGCATGGCCCTTGGCCTCGAGCGACCTTCTGATCCTCTCGAAGTCGTAGATCTCGCCATTGCAGATAAGAACGAGATTGCCGTCTTCGCTGTGCATGGGCTGTTCGCCCGTCGCGAGGTCGATCACCGCCAGCCTGGTGTGGGCAAACGTCAGCCCGGCAGCCTCCTCAGAAAACGAACCGCGGCCGTCGGGACCGCGATGGTGAAGCACTGCAAAAACGTTTTCGAGACTGGAACCTGCCAGCTTGGGACCGAGAGCAGCAAAAATCCCGCACATCCTGCACCCGCTCCGAGCCGAATGTGCCATTGTCGGAGCGCTTACGCTGAATGGCAATCATCTCCCCAAGCGGGAGACATTTGTCATGAGCCGGCGAGCAGATTGTAATGTCGGAAAGAATAGCTTGCGCGCTCCTAATGGAGTCGGTGGCGCTGAACGGCACCGCTTGTCGATGGCCTCTTTTTGGCGCCCCACCGCGGAACGAATCGTTTATCGGGTTGCCGGTCTGCCGATCGCACTCCTATGGTTCGGGCCTGCGGGGGACGACAGCAGTGATCCGCTGCAGGCCGCTTTTGCTTGGCGCTACTGGCATCCCAGTGGAATGGGAGAGTGGTCCGAACTCGTGACCGCCATGCTCGTCTGGCCCATCGCTGTCTTGCTCGCGGCGCTTTGGTTTTCGGCGAAGAACGGAGCGGTGGTCCGGCGCCGGTACGGCAAGCCGTTGACGAAGCAGTTCCTCGAACAGCTGAGATTCTATTTTTCGGCCGGGGTGCTCCCGCCGTGGTATTACATCTTCTCGCTGCACGACGCCGGCGACCGGCGCGCATTGACCTTCATTCAGCGGTTCGAGACCAAGCCCTGCTATTTCCCGCTCCTCAAGCCCCGAAAGGGCTCGCCCTTGAACGACAAGGCGCGCTTCGCCGATTACTGCACGCAGCACGGCATCCGCTGCGTCCGAACCCTCATTCACCTTAAAGGTGAGCACCCCGGCACGCCGCTTCCCGATAAGGACCTCTTCGTAAAGCCGTGCACGGGCCGCGGCGGCCGCGGAGCCGAGCGATGGGATCGGATCGCGCCTCGGACTTATGCCAATACCTGCGGCGAACAACTCACAGGTCGTCAACTGCTGGAACGACTGATCGCGAGATCTCGGCAAGAGCCGCTGATCGTTCAACTCCGGATGCGCGCTCATCGTGACCTGCTGAGCCTGACGGCAGGAGCGCTGCCGACCATTCGCGTCCTGACCTGCCTGAATGCGGAGCATGAGCCCGAGGTGATGGCCGCTATGTTACGAACCTCGTTCGGCCATAACGTGACGGTCGACAATCTTCACGCCGGCGGAATAGGGGCGCTAGTCGACTTGGAATCGGGTCACCTGTCGAGGTCGAGCAATATCGGGTCAGATGCACGCCTCGGCTGGTTCTCCACCCACCCCGACACGGGCTCAGCAATCGAGGGCCGTGCAGTTCCCCTGTGGAGTGAAGCCAAGTCCTTGGCGATAGGGGCCCATCGGGAGTTCAACGACCGCATCGCGATCGGCTGGGACGTGGCAATCCTGGACGATGGACCGATCATCGTCGAAGGAAACGGCAATCCCGACTTGGACATCCTGCAACGGTTCATGCGTGTGGGGTTACGCGATCATCGGTTCGCGGACCTGCTCGCTTATCATCTGCGGAAAAAGAGGACCGCCGCTTAAGGCGACATGCCCACCCATCGCAGCGGGCGTCCGGAAACGGCTAGTGTCCGCAATGGGTCGAAAGCTGCCATTAGCTCTCTCCCGGCGTGGTGCTATCCAGAGGTTCGCGGCCCCGAATGCGATTGAGGCCAAGCGTGAGAAGCGATCAACCTGCAAGTGGGCAAGCAACGTGCCAAAGGTTAGACAATCAATTTCGCCTCTAAGGGTCGAATTCGGGCTCGATCGAGGGGGTTAGACAATGCAACCCTCTGAAAACACTCAATTCAGGTAGTCCAGCTGGGCTCACCACTACCCACCCCAGCATCTAGGCCGGGCGAAGCTCAACTGTCAGCAGTTCGTGCTTGTCGCTACTCCACCGACAACGGCGCCAATAACGCCACCGATCGCGGCGCCTGCGCCCGCGCCGTGACTGGCGCTGCCGACCGCTGCGCCCACGGCCGCTCCTGCCGCTCCGCCGCCGACCACGCCGGCAGCGGTATTGCAGGGATAGCCATAATAGCCGTTGTAGCCGTAGCCATATCCGTACGGCGGTGGGTAGCCGGGATAACTATATCCATAAGCATAACCGACACTCGGATAGGGGTAGGCCCCGTAATAGGGATAGTAGCCGCCGTAAGGAGCATAATAGCCGTCATAAGCAGAATAATAGCTGCCGCCGTAATAGGGGTAGCCGATGTATCCGCCCCAATAGCCACCGCCCCAATAGCCGTGGCCGCCACCGTGATGACCGCCGCCGTGGCCCCAACCGCCGTGATAGCCGCCACCTCCGTGACCGCCCCCACCGCCGCCGTGATGACCGCCGCCACCTCCGCCGCCGCCGCCGTGATATCCGCCGCCTCCATGGCCGCCTGAACCGCCGCCTCCATGGCCGCCGCCGTGTTGCGCGTAGGCAGCGCCTGATGCGCCAATCAGCGAAAGTGCGGACAGGATGATTGCTAGGGATCTCATGACACGACTCCCGATCAGAAGCCGTTAATTTATGGATTACTCGTCGTGGATAATATGAGGACTGTTACCTAGTTGCCGAGCTCAAGAGCCAAGCGCGAATAGCGGGGCAAATGAGGTCGCAAGATTACTTGACTATAACGTGGCGCGTAGGCCGTAAGTCCTCGCGGTTATCGGCTTTGCTTGCGCGACGCTCGATGAGCAGCGCAAGACACATTGCGAAGGTCACCGCGATGGCCGCGGTGCGCAAAGGAAAATCGACGGAAGAGTGAATCAGGATGGCCGCCGATGCGATCGATGCGGCGCGTCCGTACGCGCCGGCATCCCTATAGCGCCAGGCACGAAACACCACCCTCCCCCACCAAGCGAGGAACAGACACATAAGAAGTATCCCAGCAACACCGAGTTCAACAGCAATCTCGAGATAGTCGTCATGGGCATGAATGACGTAAGTGTCGGTGACGTAGGTCCGCTGCTCGTAAAGCTGATAGACCTGGCGATACGAACCGAGACCCGATCCCCACGGCATGAAGTCGCGCGTCATCTCGACGCTGGTGTCGAGCATTTCCCGCCGGCTGTGGACCGACCCGCTGACGTCGGAACCCCACTCGGGACCGTTCGTGGAGCTTGTCGCAAGAACACCGACGGCGCCGATCACGAGCAGGCCAGCCAAGACCAGCGCCAGGCGCCGCATCGAGCTGCGCTTCGGCAGGACGAGCAGCGCGCTTGCCGCGAGCACCGGGAACGCCAGGCCAATGCCGGCAAGCGAACGATTGATCGCAATCCCAACGACGATGACGATGGCGAGGGCTGTCGCGATGGTGACAAGCGCGGAATTGAGCTGGCGGTCGCCACCCCGTGCCGATCCGAGCAGCGCTGCCAGAAAGGGCAAGCTGACGACGAGCAGGATCGCCATGTGATTGCCGTTCGCAAAGAAACCCGTCGCGACGCCGAAGCTGCTCTGGGCATAGAGGTACCACGGCGACGCCGCAGCATCTGTCGCCGAAAGCTGTAGCACGCCGAGCAAGATTCCGCCGACCGTTCCGAGCAGAAGCGCCGCGGTCAGCCAGCGCGTCCGATAAGCCTTCAGGCGCACGATGGCAGCGAACATCGCCAGAGGCGGTATCAAGGCGAGCAGCGAGCTCACCGATCCATAGGGTGTCAGTGATACCGGCATGGCGGGTGGTGCTAGCCCGAGCGTGCGAAAGCCGGCCGCGATGGGTGCTCGTCCACCCATGTTCATCCAGATCGAGGGTGGTAGCGGAACGAGTTGAACCAAAATGACCGCGACTGTGATCGCGGTGAGGATCAGCAATTGTCGCGCGGCCGGGATCAGCGGCTGGTCGACATGCGCGACCGCCGCCCAGGCGAGTATGGCGATACCGACTAGCTGAAGCACCATGTTGGCCCAGGCACCCTGCGCGCTTCCGCCCGCGATCAGGCAGGCAAGAAGATACAGCGGCGCGACCGCCTCGCGAGCGCGGCTACCCATTGACCGCTTCCAGTTTCACGCCCTCGATCGTCGCATCGACTTGGTGCGAAATGTCGCCAGACGTTCCGCCGAGCTCTACCCATTGGGCGGGGCAGTCAGCGGGGACGGTGAAGGTCAGGCCGCGGGCGGAAATGGCATCAAGCCCGATCGCGCCAAGCGGCGCGTCCTTCTTGTCGCAACGGACGGACCAGTGCAGCGATTTTGTCCGCGCCGGGTCGCCCGAAACTCTAATGGTCAACCGGTAATTGCCGGGACGAAGAACGAGCAGCTGTCGCGCAAGCATGCCGTCTTCCTGCCCGTAGAAGATGACATGCATCCTGCCGCCCGGCTGACGCTCGGCGAGCCCGACGGTCGATGACACCAATTCCCAGTTGAACGGCGTCGCAGCCTTCGATTCAGTGAAATCCGCGTCGAATATGGTCGTGGAGGCCGTCAGCGGGACCTTCCATTGCCGTGCCCAGAGCGCACGGGCACGATCGTACTGCCCTGCCGTCACCAGGCTATTCACCAGAATCGGGACCCAAGTGCTGCCGGCCGCAACATGATCCCAGTCGGCGAGCGCGAGCACTGTATCAGCATTGGCGACGTTGGATGCGAGCTTCGTCAGCGACGCATCCTCGATATTCGCGTCGGCACGGAACATCTCGCGAAGCTGCGGCCACGTCGCCGGATCTTTCGCGTACGTCGCAACATAAGGGGCAACCGTGTCGATGCCATGCGGTGCAAGACGGCTGAGGGCGAGGACCTCTTGCAGGCCGTGCCGGGCATCGTTGGTCCGGAAATAGGCATCAGCGAGGAAGTAACGCGCCGCGAGCGAGCGTGGATCGCGGAACTCCGCAGCCTCGAAATCGGCGATCGCCAGGCGAACATTGCCGACGAGCTGCGATTGCACGCCTCGAACCAGGAACGGCTCGGGGGCTAGCGGTGCTTTGGTTGCAGCCTCGTCGACCAGGTCGAAAACAGCGGGCGGAACGGCTTTCCGTTCGCGCGCAGCGCGGCCGATCTCGGTTAATGCGAGCGAAAGTTGCGCCGTCGGGTGACCCGGCCAGATCCGGGCGGCGGCGTCGGGGTTGCGATCCGCCAATGCGTCCACGGCAGCGTTCCTGACGACCAGCACGGCAAGAATCAGCGCGACGGCCAGCGTCAGCAGGCGGCGAATCATGATCAAGCTTGAAGAAGCGAACTTGGCGTCAGTGCTCTGTCCCCTGGGGAATCATTAGAATCTCGGTCCGCTTCTTGTCTACCTTCGGATGCCCGTAGCCGTAGCCGTAGCGGCTGTAGCCATAACCGGCCTCCCGCGAGGCCTTGGTAAGCGCCGCGCCGAGGATATGGTCCCCGTCGCTTCCAGTCGGTTGAGCGCTTCTACGCCTGCGCGCGCGCGTCGAACCGGCCTCGACAACGAAAAGGCCGTTACCGACAGCGCGGCAAGCAACGGCGAATCGGCGAGGACGAGGACGAGGACGAGGGTTGGCGGGCCATCGATGATGACAAGGTGTAACGCCTGCTCCGCTTCCACGAGGATTTTGTGCATGCGCTGAGTCGACAGGAGGTCGGCCGGATTGGGCGGCAGCAGCCCGCTCGGTAGCAGCGACAGGTTAGGATGCTGGGTTTCGAGCACGTGACCGCGGATGGGGTCCTGGGTCGTCAGCAGCTCGCTGAGTCCGACATTGCGCGCTATCCCCGATAGCCGAATTTGATCCAGATTGCAGAGCACTATCGCCCATAGTGGACGAAATCAAACCTCAGCGGGCGGCGTCGGCACCGTCCCGAGTGTCGATATACCAGCGGTCCTGGCCTTCAAGCACAAGCGCGGTGAGCACGCCGGTTCGGTAGGCGCCGGTGTCGATGCCGATGCGGTTCGAACGCTCCTCGACGTCATCGACAATTGTGTGCCCGTGAACCACGACCATTCCGTGGTCGGTGTCGTCGAGCAGGAAGGGGTCGCGGATCCAACGCAGGTCGGACTGCTGCTGCTGGTCGATTGGAATGCCGGGCCGGATCCCGGCATGGACGAACAGATAGTCGCCGAACCGGCACGTATCGACGAAGCTCGCCAGAAACTCCTTGTGGCTGTCCGGGATCGCACGCTGAACCATCTGCACCGCTTGCTCGGCGGGGACCTCCGCCAACGAGCGCGGATCGACGCCATAGCTGTCTAGACACTGCGCACCGCCGAACCGCAGCCAGCTGGGGACCGGCGTAGCATCGCCGTCCAGGATGCGCAGCAGCACTTCCTCGTGGTTGCCGAGGAGAAAGACCGTCCGCGCGCGCCCCGGCCGATAATTGCGCAATCGTTCAATCACCTGCGCCGAATGCGGACCGCGATCGACGAGATCGCCAAGGAACACGATGAGCGCCTTGCGAACTGGACGCTCCTGCAGATCATGCTCGACCCCCCGCAACAAACGCTCAAGCAGGTCGAGTCGACCGTGGATGTCGCCAATCGCATAAGCGCGATGGTCGCGTGGAGCGCTACGGATGGCGTCGGCGCCGCGCATGAAACTGAGAATACCCACTTTTGAAACCTCAGCGAGTCAAAGCCGCGCCGGGCGGGTCCGTTCCAGGAAACATCTGCCGAGCCCGGCCGTCATGCGCTCAAGAGCTGAAAGCGGGGAATGGTCACATCGAAGGCCGAGCCATCCTCATCGACCATTCGATAGCTTCCGCTCATCGACCCGGACGGCGTGTCCAATGGGCAGCCGGAGACATAATCGAAGCTGGCATTTGGTGCGATCAAAGGCATTTCGCCGACGACCCCCTCTCCAACGACTTCGTGAACGGTCCCGCGTCCATCAACGATTGTCCAGCTGCGCGAGAGGAGTTGCACGGCCTTGTCCGAGCCGTTCTCGATACGAACGTGGTAGGACCAGAACCAGCGGTTCGCGCTCGGGTCGGACTGCTCGGCAAGGAAGCTGACGGCAACGCGTACGGCGATGCCGCGCGTCACTTCGACATTCGGAAACAGCATGGCCATGGCGTCGGTCGTCACGGTTCGAGCCTAGGCGAGACCACCCGCGCGGCGCAACCGGTCGACGAGCCGGCCGCGCGCATCTGCGACCGGTTGAGCGCGGTCGGTGAGCAGGTCGCGCAATAGAAAGTGGCCAGTAAGGTCGAGACCTTGAGCGATTTCTTCCCATGACGCGGGGCCGCCTTCCCTCACAAAACGCGGCAAGGGCAGGAGTTTGCAGGCATAGGGTTCGGCCTCGGCAGCGCTGACCGCCCTGCCCGACTTCGGACTCACTGCGACGAGATCGTCATTGGAACCCGTAACCGCGCAGTTATCGAGATCGAGGCCGAAGCCCAGTTCGGCCAGCAACAGTAATTCATAGCGGACGAGCGCGGCGCCCCACCCGCCTGCCGAGGGCGCCGCTTCGATGGCGTCAAGCAAGCCCTCCAATGCCCAGAACAGCCGCGGATAGGGCTGACCTTCGGGCAGCGCGGTCGCGGTCAGCGCCGTCGCCCACTCAATGGCGGCGGCGGGCAGCGGCTCCGAGAGCAACGGCGCGCGGCTGTGGATCAGTTCAATGGTCGCTTGGGGCAACTGGGTATCGTTGCGCGCCGCGAAACCCGCGTGCACGGAATTGCCGGCGATCAGCACCGGCCGCATACGCCGCCCGCGCGCACCGCGCACATAAGCCGCCTGCAGACCATGTTCCGCCGTTATCAACCAGACGATGGCGCCGTGCTCGCCATGGTTCCTCAGGGCGCAGACGATTGCCTGGGCCTCGAACCTCATCCGCGCGGGTGGAAATAATCGTAGAGCTGGCGCGCCATCGCCTTGCTGATCCCGGGCGCCTTCTCGAGGTCCTCGAGAGCGGCTCCCTTCACGGCGCGCGCAGTGCCGAAATGCATGAGCAACGCTCGTTTGCGGTTGGGTCCGATACCCGGAACCTCGTCGAGCGTCGATGTCGTCAGGCTCTTCGCCCGCTTGGCGCGGTGCGTGCCAATGGCAAAGCGGTGCGCCTCGTCGCGCAGACGCTGCAGATAGAAAAGCAAGGCAGAGTTAGTAGGAAGCGTAATCTCGCGCCCGCCGGGCAGGTGGAACACCTCGCGTCCCTCGCGGCCGTGATGCGGCCCTTTGGCGACACCGACAACCGGCACGTCGTTCACGCCGGAATTCTCCATGACTTCGCATACTGCCGACAGCTGTCCCTTGCCGCCATCGATCAGGATCAGGTCGGGCCATTCGCCCGTCTGCCGATCTGGATCGTCCTTCTCGAGCCGGGCAAAGCGTCGCTCCAGCACCTCCTTCATCATGCCGAAGTCATCGTTGGTCTGCGCCGACTTGATGTTGAACTTGCGATAGCTGTTCTTGCGGAAGCCCTCGGGGCCGGCGACGATCATCGCGCCCGTCGCATTGGTGCCCATGATGTGGCTGTTGTCATAGACCTCGATGCGCTTCGGCACGTCGGCTAGGTCGAACGTATCTGCCAGCTCGCGCAGGATCTTGCCCTGGGTCGTCGTCTCGGCAAGGCGCCGGTCGAGCGCTTCCTCGGCATTGCGTTGCGCCTGTTCGAGGAGTTTGCGGCGCGCGCCGCGCTGCGGCCGTTCGATGACGACCTTTCGCTCGGCGCGAGCCGACAGCGCTTCCTCTAGCAATTCACGGTCAGGCAAATCGCGATCGATGAGGATGCGCCTTGGCGGCGGCATGTCTTCGTAGAACTGGACGAGGAAGCTCGACATGACCTCGGCTTCCGGCACTTCGTTCACATGCGCTGGGAAGAAGGCGCGGTGGCCCCAATTCTGTCCGCCGCGAATGAAGAAAGCCTGGATCGAAATTGTGCCGCCCTTGCAGGCCAAGGCGAACACGTCCGCATCGCCTAGTCCCTCGGCGTGCACCGTCTGGCTACCCTGGATGTAGGTCAGCGCGCGCAGGCGGTCGCGATAGACGGCGGCGAGCTCGTAATCCTGCTTCTCGGCCGCAATCGCCATCTGCTTGCTCAGCCGCGACTGCACGCCGGTCGATTTACCGGCAAGGAACTCCTTCGCCTCGCCGACCAACTCGCCATAATCTTCATCGCTGATCCGGCCGACGCACGGCGCCGAACAGCGCTTGATCTGGTAAAGCAGGCACGGCCGCGACCGGTTCTCGAAAAAACTGTCGGAACAGCTGCGTAGCAGGAACAGCTTCTGCAGCGCGTTAAGCGTTCGCGTGACCGAACCGGCACTCGCGAAGGGTCCGTAATACTGACCTTTAATGCGCCGCGCCCCACGATGCTTCTGCACGCGTGGAAATGAATGGTCCTCGCGCAGCAGGATGAACGGAAAGCTTTTGTCGTCGCGGAGGAGCACATTGTACGGCGGCCGGAAGCGCTTGATGAGCTGGGCTTCGAGGAGCAGCGCCTCCGCCTCCGTCTGCGTGGTCACCACCGTCATCGAGCGCGTCTGCGCCACCATCCGCTGCAGCCGCTTCGGCAGCTTGCCGACCTGCGTGTAATTGGTAACCCGATTCTTCAGTGCTCTCGCCTTGCCGACGTAGAGCACGTCGCCGCGCGCATCCTGCATGCGATAGACGCCCGGCCGTACCGGAAGCGTCTTCACCACCTCACGGATCGCCGCGACCCCCTGGTCGAGGTCGGGAAGCTCCGATCCGCGCACGGCATAGGTCGCCTGCTCTTCATTGAAGCGCTCGGCTGCGTGTGGGTGATCCGGACGGTCGGCCGGGGTTCGGTTCATACCCCGTATCTAGGAGGCGAAGACGCCTCTATCCAGCATTGGAAATCAGGCGGCGGCGCGCTGCGCCTGCTTCTTTTCCTCGGCCAACATCCACTCGAGCGCGGCGCGCGCGTGGATCACCGTCGAATCGTAAACCGGGAGGACGTTGGCCCGCACCTCGACCGCAAGCACGAGTTCGGTGCAGCCGAGGATCACCGCCTGCACTTTCTGCTTCGCGAGCTCGGTCATCAGCGTCTTGAGCTTGCGCTGGCTGTCACGGACCACGCGGCCGGCGGCGAGTTCATCGAAGATGATCCGATCGACTTCCCTCATCCAGCCGTCGCCGATCGGCGCCAGCTGAATACTGCGCCGTTCGAGCCGATCGCGAACGTGACCCTCGGTCATGGTGAAGCGCGTCCCGAGCAGCGCAACCCGGGTCATCCGGTCAGCGACGAGCACGTCGGCGACAGCGTCACCGATGTGGAGCATCGGCACGTCGACATTGGCCGCGACGGCGTCGAAAACCTTGTGGCCGGTGTTGGAGGTGATGATCAGCGCCTCGGCGCCGCCGGCCTCGAGCCGCTTCGCCGCGTCCAGTGTCTCTTTGGCGACACCGTCCCAATTGCCGGACAGCTCCATCTCCGCGATCGGCGCGAGGTCAAGGCTTTCGATGCCCAGGCGCGCACTGTGCAGGCCACCCAGGCGCTGCGCTACGCCGCGGTTGATATGGTCATAGTAAAGCGCGGTCGAATGCCAGCTGGTGCCGCCGATGATGCCAAGCTTGCGCAATTCCCCTGCCCTTCCCGCTCTTGTCCCCGTAGGCATATTCATCCGTTATCGTAACGGGTGCGGCAAGCGGTTAACGCTATAGTCAGCGGAAATTAAACGACTTTGCGATGAGTTGTTGGCGTCATTAGCCAAGCGCTTTGACGATTTCCTCGGTCATTTTCTTGGCGTCGCCAAGCAACATCATCGTGTTGTCGCGATAGAAAAGCTCGTTGTCGATGCCGGCATAGCCGACGCCGCCCATCGACCGCTTCACGAACAGGCAGGTGCGCGCCTTTTCCACGTCCAGCACCGGCATGCCGTAGATCGGCGAACTCTTGTCGGTCTTGGCCGCGGGGTTGGTCACGTCGTTGGCGCCGATGACGTAAGCGACGTCGGTCTGCGCGAACTCCGAGTTGATATCCTCGAGCTCGAAGACCTCGTCGTAGGGCACATTCGCCTCCGCGAGCAGCACGTTCATATGGCCCGGCATTCGGCCGGCGACCGGGTGGATCGCATATTTGACCTTCACGCCCTCTTTCTTGAGCAGGTCAGCCATCTCGCGGACGGCGTGCTGCGCCTGCGCCACCGCCATGCCGTAACCGGGGACGATGATGACCTGCTCTGCCTGCTTCATCAGGAAGGCCGCGTCTTCGGCTGAGCCTCGCTTGTAAGGTCGGTCGATTGCGGCAGCGTCGCCGCTGCTCGCCACGGCGCCGAATCCGCCCGCGATCACCGAAATGAAGCTGCGATTCATCGCGCGGCACATGATGTAGCTGAGGATTGCGCCCGAGCTGCCGACGAGCGCGCCGGTTATGATCATCGCGCTGTTGTGAAGCGTGAAGCCCATCGCTGCCGCGGCCCAGCCCGAGTAGCTGTTCAGCATCGAGATCACGACCGGCATGTCCGCGCCGCCGATGGGAATGATCAGCAGGAAGCCGATCGCGAAGCTGAGCCCCATGATCGTGAAGAAGACCCACGGCGACTGGTCCTGCACGAAGTAAGCGATCAGCCCGAGGATGCCGAGCAAGGTGCCGAGATTGATGATGTGGCGTGCCGGCAGAAGAATCGGCTTGCCCGACATGTTGCCGTTGAGCTTCAGGAACGCGATCACCGAGCCAGAGAACGTGATCGCGCCGATGGCGACACCGAGTCCCATCTCGATCCGGCTGACCGGCAGAATGCTGATGATTGAGGGACTAGCGATCGGCGTGATCCGCACCGCAATCCCGAACGCCTCAGGGTTCAGATAAGCTGCTGCGCCGACAAGCACCGCCGCCATACCGACGAGACTGTGGAATGCCGCCACGAGCTGCGGCATCGCGGTCATCTGAATTTTCCGCGCCGTAACCAGGCCGATCCCGCCGCCAATTGCGATCGCGACGAGGATTTCGACCAGAGCGCGCGCTCCAACGCCAAAGTCATCCCCTGTCGGCTGCCCATAGAGCGATCCCGTCGGCATCGGAGCGACGTAGAAGAACGCGACATAGATGGTGGTCAGGACAGCAATCGCCATGCCGATCATGCCGGTCGTGTTGCCGCGGCGACTGGTATCCGGGCTTGATAGTCCGCGAAGCGCCAGAATGAAGCAAATGCCGGCGATCAGGTACGCCAGCAGAACCCAGGCGGGTTGTGCGTGCACTGTGGCCTCAGCCATCCTTCCGCTCCCGCTTCTTGTACATCGAAAGCATTCGCTGCGTGACGGCGAACCCGCCGAAGATGTTCACGCTGGCCAGCGCGACCGCGATCAGGCCCAGCCATTTGGACGAAGCGCTGCCTGCCGCGGCAGCAGCGATCAGCGCCCCGACGACGATGACGGATGAGATCGCGTTCGTGACGCTCATCAATGGCGTGTGAAGGGCCGGCGTGACGGACCACACGACATAATAACCAACGAAGCAGGCGAGCACGAAAATCGACAGGATGGAAATGAAGTCCATGACGCCTCCGGCAAGTCAGGGCGGCATTAGTGGCGGGTCGGCCAAGGGCTGTCGAGTGCGGAGTGCAACTCGACCGTTAATCATGACGCAGTTATCAAATTTATAACCTTTTCGCGCGCACACACGGGCGGCCTTTTAAAGGAAGCTCGGGTCACGTGACGAAGAACGGTAAATGGGGTCTGGAAAGCAAGCAGTGGAAGCTGCTGCTCTGGACGGCGTTTGCCGGCCTCATCTTCGGTGTGATCGGTTTTGGCGATATTGCCGAAGATACAATCCGCACCGTGCGGAACACCTTGCATTGGCACAAGGCCAGCGGACAGGTGGTGCTGGTTCGCATCGACGATGAGTCCCTGCGGAAGGTTGGCCGGTGGCCCTGGCCCCGGCGCTACCACGCCCAGCTGACAGACCAGCTCACCAAGGCGGGCGCCAATCGCATCTTTTTCGACATCAATTTTTTCGGCTCGACGACGCAGGCTGACGACCGCGCATTCGCCGACGCGCTGCGGCGGTCCGGCCGGGTGATCCTGGCTGCACGCACGCGATCCGGCCCGAACGACGGCACGGCCCAGCAAGGCACGCCGCTGCCGATCCTCAGCAACGCTGCCCACGGTTTGGCTTCGATCAGCTGGATGTACAACTTCCGCCAGGCGGTGAAGAGCATCCCCTATGCGGCTCAGGCGGATGGCCGGACATTGCCGAGCTTCTCAGCGCTCATCGCTCACCGCGACGGTCCGGTCGACGCATCCTATGCGCCCGATTACTCGCTCGATCCCAAAACGATCCCGAGTATTTCGTCGGCGCGAATCCTGGAAAACCAATTCGATCCAAAGCTGATCGCCGGCAAGGACATCGTCATCGGCACCTCCACCGAGGAGTTGGGTGACCAGTTTTTCGTTCCTGGCACGGGCCGCCTTGGCGGTGTGTATGTGCACATCATCGGTGCCGAAACCCTGCGCCAGGGTCGTCCCGTCAATCTCGGCTGGATGCCCCTATTCCTGGCAGCGCTGGCGATCAGCGGCGTGGCTCTATCGATGCGGAACGGCCGCTATCAAGGGGCCGTGCTTGCCCTGACGACAGGCGCCCTCGTCGTCGGTCCAGCGATACCGGAAATGTATCTTATAAGCCTGGACGTAACGCCTGCGGTCTTCGTGATGCTGACGATCATGGGCGTAATCGGCTGGCGCCGCTATCACTTGCAGGGTCTGGTCAATCCGCTTTCGAACCTGCCCAATCTCAACGCTATGCGCGCCTATCGCGAAGGCCGTGAGCAGGCATTGATCGCCGCCCGGATCCTCAATTACGAGGAAATCGTGGCCACGCTGCCGCCGCAGAGCGAAGTTAACCTCATCGAGCAAATCGTATCGCGCCTGACCGTCGGCGCTCCGAACCGCACGCTCTATCAGGGCGACGCGGGCATCTTCGCGTGGTTTGAGGAGCCGCGCCAGCCGGTCGGCAACCATCTCGAAGCGCTATACGCCCTCTTCCGCAACCCAGCGCGCGTCGCCGAGATGCCCATCGATCTGTCGATTGCGTTCGGAGTCGAAGTCGGCAGTGGCCGCTCCGTCGCCAACCGTCTCGCCAGCGCCCTCGTCGCCGCGGACGACGCCGCCCACGACGGTCTAAAGTGGAAGTATCACGATCCCGAAACACTTCAGAATGCGTCGTGGAAGCTGTCGATGCTGAGCCAGCTCGACGAGGCAATTGACCGTGGGGAAGTATGGGTTGCCTACCAGCCAAAGCTGGAACTTTCGACGCGGCGGATCATCGGCGCCGAGGCACTCGCCCGCTGGACGCATCCCGACAAGGGGCCCATCGCAGCGTCCGAGTTTGTCGGCGCGGCGGAACAGAACAATCGAATCGGCAAGCTCACCGACTTCGTGCTTGACCAGGCGGTGGCGGCGGCTGCGCAACTCAACCAGCGTGGAATCGATTTTGAGATTGCCGTTAATCTTTCCGCACGGTTGCTTACCGACAAGGGCTTCACGCTCAGGCTTTCTGCGCTTCTGGCTCGTCATCGGCTTGCGCCCGAGCGGTTGACGCTGGAACTGACCGAAACGGCCGCTCTGACCGGGGGCGAAGGTCTCGACATGATCATGCGGTTGCGTGACCTGGGCATCAACATTGCCATCGACGATTATGGCACCGGACTCTCGACCCTCGACTATCTGAAGAAGATCCCGGCAAACGAAATCAAGATTGACCAGAGTTTCGTCAAAGGCGTGGTCGACAACCGCAGCGACCGCCTCATGGTCCAGTCGACTATCGGTCTCGCGCACTCGCTGGGCCGCAAGGTCGTTGCCGAAGGCGTGGAACACCGCGAGATCCTCGATCTCCTCGTCGAGATGGACTGCGACATCGCCCAGGGCTTTGCCATCGGGCGGCCGATGAGCCTCGAAAGTCTCACCAAACGACTGGCGTCCGGCCGCAAGCGCGGCGCCGCCTAGAAACCCTTTCTTCGCCGAACCGTGTTGCTTGCGTGATGATCTCGCGCGCCCGCAACATGGTTACCCATTTACTAACCATTTTTTTTAAGCATGATGGCCCCGTCGAATCACTTCGAGCAAAGGGGTTTCACAATGAAGAAGATCGATCCGCGCCGCGGCATCTGGGACTGGCTTCTCGGTGGTGGTTGGGCCAGCGGCGGCTCGAGCGGCTGACGGATGGCTCACTTCACAATGTGAAGCAAAGCAAAGCGCTCGCCCTTCCGGCGGGCGCTTTTGTTTTTCCAGCGTCACTCTCCTCTTGAGACATCTTGGAGTTAATAAAGGTTAACTGTTTGCTAACCATAACGATTAAGGTTAATGTGCCTTCAACTGCCGAATCGCAGTTAGGCAACAAGGGGTTTAGAGATGAAGAAGATCGACCCGCGTCGCGGCATCTGGGACTGGCTCCTCGGTGGTGGCTGGTGCAGCGGCGGATCGCACGGCTAAGCCTTGATCCGCGCGGCATTTAAACCGCGATCACAATGAATTACGAACGCCCGCCATCACGGCGGGCGTTTTCGTTTTGAGGTAAGCTACGCCCGCTGGCGAAGGAAGCCGTCGCTGGCTAAGCCCCGGCCGATGCTACGACAGGCGAGCCACCATCTTTCGATTCGCGCGAGTCGCCCGGGTCTTCACGAATTTACACCCGACGTGGAGAAATGGCTTCGCTCAACCGGAATCGAGGAAGGTCTTCTGACACTATTCTGCCGCCACACTTCCGCGTCGCTGGTCATTCAGGAAAACGCCGCGCCAGCGGTCCGTCGAGACCTGGAGAGCTATTTCGCCCAGCTGGCGCCGGAAGGCGATGCGTACGAGCACGACGATGAAGGCCCCGACGACATGCCCGCGCACATCCGCACGGCGCTGACGCAGACGCATCTGTCTATCCCGGTCCAAGCCGGCCGCGTTGCCCTTGGCACTTGGCAAGGCATCTTTCTGTTCGAGCATCGGGATGCGACGCCCCAGCGCCACATCGTGCTCCACCTGGTGGGCGAATGAGTCTCGAGTCCGTCCGAGCATGGCTTGCAGCGAACGCGCCCGACCTACGCCTGATAGAAGTCGAGGAAAGCACCGCGACCGTCGACACGGCGGCTAAAGCGCTCGGCGTTGAACCGGGCCGTATCGCAAAGACGCTTGCAGTGCGCGCCGGCGAGCAGCTGTTCCTGCTCGTCACACGAGGCAACGCCCGTCTCGACAACCGCAAATGCAAGGACGAGCTTGGCGCGCGGCCGCGCATGCTTGGCCCAGACGAGACGCTGGAGCTCACCGGTCATCCGGTCGGCGGTGTCTGCCCATTCGGACTCAAGACGCCATTGCCGGTCTATCTCGATACGTCTCTTCAGGCGTTTGAAACCGTCTATCCGGCCGGCGGCTCGCTCAACACTTCAGTCGAAGTCACTACCGATCGTTTGTTCGAGCTCGTCGCGGAGCGCTGGGTAGATCTATGCCGCCTGCCCGAGGAAACGGCCGGGACTCAGGTCTCTCGCCACCAAGTCCTTCATCGGCCAGACGGTATGGAGAATTAGCGAAGCAGCGATTCGTGCCATCGCCGGTGACGTCTGCAAACCAAACCCGCCCTGCCCGGCAAGCCAGAAGAACCCATCGGAGTCGGGCGCGAAACCTACGGCAGGATTGCGGTCGGGCGTGAACGTACGCAGGCCGGCCCAGCGGCTATGGATCCGATCAACCTTGATCGTCGTCCGCTCTTCGACCCGATATGCCGCGAGCGCGACCTCCAGTTCTTCAGCCTGAGCGTCGCATGCTTCTGTCGGAACCTCATCCATCGGTGAAGCGAACAGCCGGCCGCTTTCAGACGCAAAATAGAGCTGGTCGCCAACGGTCTTGGCAAACGGCAGGTCTTCGAGGTTCGTGCCGGGCGGAGCATCGAAGGTGATGATCGTGCGCCGCAACGGCTGAAGCCCGATCGGAGCCGCTCCTGCCATGCTGGCGACTTTATCAGCCCAGGCTCCGGCGGCGTTGACAAGGATCGGCGCAGAGTAGCTCGCGCCGCCCTCGACGGTTACCGTCCAGACGCCACACCGGCGTTCGACGCTCGCTACTCGTGCAGCCGTTACGAGTTCGTCTCCCGCATGCCGCAGCATGCGCAGATACCCCTGCAGAAGTGCGTGTGGGTCCAGCCGAATGCCATCGCGATCTGCAATCCCATGCACCGCGTCATCCCGCAGTAATGGGCAAAGTTCGTGAACACCCCGCGCGTCCAGACGCTCAAGGTCGGCGAACGCGATAATGTCGCACTCGAGTGCATCGAGCGCCTCCCGCTCGTCCTCTCGCGCGTGAACCAGCACCGGCATCCGCCGCCCAAGGGGGATCTCGCTGAACCCGTCGGGCGGGCTCTCGAAGAAGGCCCGGCTCGCCAACGTCAGTGCCCGCACCAGCCTGTCGCCGAGCGCGTAATGGACCATCGTCGCGCTTCGGCCCGACGAGTGGAAGCCGATCTGCTCTTCGGCCTCCAGCACCATTACACTGGCGTCGCGCGACAATTCGGCCGCGGCGGACAGCCCCGCGATGCCACCACCAATGACGATAATGTCGCTAGTGTGCGGCACGCTCAGGCCGCGGTCAGGCGCTCATGCACGACCTTGCCGCCTTGCGTGAGACGGATACCTTTGACGATCTCATCATCGTCTGGAAGCACCGGTCGCCCCTGATCCTTGTCCCAGAAGACGCTGAGGAAATTGTACAGGTTGCGCGCGAACAGCGCCGAAGCATCGGCCGGCAGGCTCTTCGCCAAATTGGTCGCACCAATGATCGTCACCCCGTGCTTCACGACCTTCTCGCCCGCGATCGTGCCTTCGACATTGCCGCCGGCGTCTGCTGCCATATCGACGATCACGCTACCCGGCCGCATCGACACGATCTGCGCATCGCTGATCAGGCGTGGCGCCGGCTTGCCCGGGATCAGCGCCGTCGTGATAACCATGTCCTGCTTGGCGATGTGGCCGGAAATCAACTCCGCCTGCGCCTCTTGGTATTCGGGCGACATTTCCGTCGCATAGCCACCGGCGCCCTCACCTTCGATTCCGGCGACATTTTCAACGAAGATCGGCTTGGCGCCGAGCGACTGGATCTGCTCCTTGGTCGCCGAGCGCACGTCGGTCGCGCTCACCTGCGCACCAAGGCGACGGGCCGTCGCAATCGCCTGCAAGCCCGCGACGCCGACGCCCATTACGAACACCTTTGCGGGACTGATCGTGCCCGCGGCCGTCATCATCATCGGGAAGGCACGGCCGTAAGTGCCGGCAGCGTCGATCACTGCCTTGTATCCAGCTAGGTTCGATTGCGACGACAGCACGTCCATCGATTGCGCACGCGTGATGCGCGGCATCCACTCCATTGCCAGTGCTTCAAGGCCAGCCGCGGCATAGGCCTTAACGGCATCGCCGCGACGCGTGGGGTCCAGCGCGGCGACGAGCAATGCACCCTTCGCGGCACCGTTCAGCGACTGTGGGTCCGGCCCAGAAACCGCCAGAATGATCCCGGCATCCTTGAGTACGTCGTCGCGCGTGCCGAGCTTGGCACCCGCGGCTTCGAAATCGGCGTCGGTCACCGACGCGTTGGCGCCGGCCCCGCGTTCGATCGCGACCTCGGCGCCGAGCGCGATGAATTTCTTCACCGTCTCCGGAATGGCGGCGCAGCGGGTTTCCCCGGCCGCCTCCTTCAGCACCGCGATCTTCAACAGCTTACCAGTAAGACTTGATTACGATCACGGCGATGAAGGCGAGGATCAGGCAAATTATCGCGCCCCACTTCATCATCGCGGTGAACCGCTCATAGTCGGCGACGTGCGTCGCGGCTTCCTGTGAGGGAGGGTTCGCCAGAAGCGGCTCCTCGTCATGCGCCATAATTATCCCCTTCTTCGTTGCTTGTTGGGGGCGTCCATAACAACGCCTTTCGTTCCGCCCAACCCCTGAACCTCATACATCAAGCTCTTAAGGCTGCCTTTACCCTTCTGCCGTTAGGCTGCGCGCGTGAAGGGTAAGTGATGCGCGAAGTCCCAATTCGTTCTCTGCTGCTGTTCGACACCGACGCCGATGAGCGCAGGCTCATTTCGGCGATTGCCAGCCGTGCCGGCTGGAGCGTGGTCGGCGCACCGGACGAGGAAAGCGCCGCAGCGCTCCTGGGCGGCCCACACGGCCGCGACGTTCGTGCAGCGCTGATCGGAAGCTGGGACACCGATCGCGGGCCGCAAATGATTTCCGCGCTCCGTGCAAAGCGCGAGAAGCTGCCGGTTATTGTCCTGTCGCATGGCGAAAGCGTGTCGATTGCGGTCGACGCAATGCGCGCCGGTGCGTCCGACTTTCTTGTGCGACCGGTCGCGCCCGAGCGACTGATTGAGGCGCTTGCCGCCAATGCCGATCGGCGCAAAGCGGTTGGCGAGCTCGCCCCCGTTTCGGAAAAGCTCGCGCCCGTGCTGGCGCTCGAGCAACTCGTCGGCGCGGCGCCCGAGTTTCGCGCCGCCCTCGCGGTTGCAGCCAAGGGGGCGCGAAACCGCCTGCCCATCCTCATTATCGGCGAACCAGGAACGGGCAAGGAAACCATCGCCCGTGCGATCCACGCCGCCAGCCTCCGCGCCAAGGGCCCGCTGCTTACACTCGATTGCAAGGCGATCGCTGCGAACATCATCGACAGCGAGCTGTTCGGTCATGAAAAAGGCGCCTTCCCGGGCGCATTCACGCCAAAGACCGGTAAGCTGGTCCAGGCTGATACCGGCACGCTTCTCCTCGACGAAATCGGCGCGCTTCCGCCAGAGACGCAGGAACGCCTCGACCGCATGCTTGCGACCGGCGAGGTCCGCCCGGTCGGGCTCAACGGTAGCCAGTCGGTTGACGTTCGCATCATCGCGACCAGCAGCAATCCGCTGCCGGAGGATTTCCATGCCGGCCTCGCGGAGCGGATCGGCGCGACGACAGTGACGCTGCCGCCACTTCGCGACCGCAGCGGCGATATTCCGTCTCTTGCACGCCATTTCCTAAACCGCTTGTCGGACCAAACGGGGCTGAGGCCGCTTTCCATCGGCAATGACGCGCTGGCCGTACTCATGCGCTACGGCTGGCCAGGCAACGTTCGCCAGCTTGCCGGCGTGCTGTTCCGAGCTGCGCTGCAGTGCGACGGCCAGTCGCTGACGGCGGAGCATTTCCCGCACATTGCGATTCAGTCGCGCTACACGGCACGCCGCACCGACTTCTCCCCGACACTGAGCGAAGCGCGCAGCGAGGAGGCCCTCGCCGCGTCGCCGGGCGTCACGCTCTACACCAGCGAAGGTCACTTGCGTCCGCTCGAGGAGATCGAAGCCGACATCATCCGCCTCGCCATCGGTCACTATCGCGGCAGCATGACAGAAGTCGCGCGCCGTCTCGGCATCGGCCGCTCGACGCTCTACCGCAAGCTGGGCGATCTCGGGATCGACACCGCCGCCTAAAGCCGCGGCGTCAGGGCCTGGTCGCGAAGGCCGCGCCACACCCGCAGCGCCTGCACCGTATCGAAGACATCGTGGACGCGGATTATCTGCGCGCCCTGCTCCACCGCCTTGAGCGCGAACGCGATGCTTCCGCCAAGTCGCTTGTCGACCGGTGCTTCGCCCGAAAGCGCGCCGATGGTGCGCTTACGGCTGGCGCCGACGACGATCGGTACGCCGAGCGAATGAAGCATGGCCAGGCCGTTCATCAGTTCGAGGTTGTGAGCGATATTCTTCCCGAAGCCAAAGCCCGGATCGATGAGGATGCGGTCAGGTGAAATGCCGGCATCAACCGCCGCATTGATCCGCTCCTCCAGCCACAAATAGACTTCGACGAGCACGTCCGCGTAGCGGGGATCATCCTGCATCGTCTCCGGCGCGCCCTGGTGGTGCATGAGGACGACCGGCACTTGCGACGCTGCCAACACCCCGACGGAACGGCCGTCATAGGTCAACGCCGACACGTCGTTGATCATGCGTGCGCCGGCTTCGATCGCTGCCGTCATGACGTCGGACTTGCGCGTGTCGGCGGAAACCGCCGCGCCGCCGAGCGAAAGCTGGCGGATGATGGGCGCGATGCGTTCGATCTCGTCCCCTTCCCAAACCGCCTTGGCCCCGGGGCGCGTCGACTCCCCGCCGACATCGATGATTGCCGCACCCTGCCCCGCCATGTTCGCGCCGGCTTCCGCTGCCGCGGTCGCGTCAGCGAATTGCCCGCCGTCGGAGAAACTGTCGGGCGTGGCGTTGACGATCCCCATCACCTGCGGCTGGTCAAGACGGATCGTGCGCTCGCCCAACTGCAGCGGCGGCCTGGCCGCGGTGAGTGCCTTCCATCGCGCCGCCATGTCGTCGTCGAAGCGATTTTCGATGCCTTCGACGGGGAGCAGCTCGGTCGAAACCCGCTTGCCCGCTTCGACGCTGATCAGCTCGACTGCTGCAAACCAATTCAGACCGCCAGCGAGACGCGCGACCTTCCCGTCATGGCCGAAAGGCGAGTCGACGAATGCCGTCGGGCGAAGAAAATTGCGCATTAAAGAACTAGATCCCCAATCCTTGAAACGGCATTTGCGCCAAACCGGACGCCGGAAGGAGCGCGAGGCAGAGCAGAAGACGCAAGATCCTCATCGTGCGCACATCACCACGGCAGTACGGCCGGTGACAAGCACCGGTCAGCCGTTTGCACCCAAATGCTGCTGCCGGAGCTGATCGAGCGGTTTCAGACCGCCCTCGACCGCGACATGCCAGAACGTCCAGCCGTTGCACGAGGGTGCGCCCTGCAGGGCCGCACCGACCTTGTGGATCGACCCGGCGTGGCTGTCGGAAGTGAGCGAACCATCGGCGAGTACGGTTGCCGTCCACCTCCGCTTTGCGTCCGTGAGACTGGTGCCGGCCGGAACGAGTCCGCTCTCGACGAGCGTGCCGAAGGCGACGCGCGGCTGTTCGCGCTTGTCGGGCACCGTCTTCATTGCGCTCTCATCGAGCGGCAGCGTCGACGCGATGCGGTCGCGCGCGACCTTCACATAGGCGTCTTCGCGTTCGATCCCGATCCAGCGGCGGCCAAGCCGCCGGGCCACGGCGCCCGTCGTTCCCGTCCCGAAGAACGGGTCGAGCACCAAGTTCCCCGGCTTCGTGCACGCCAGCAAGATGCGGTAAAGCAAGGCTTCCGGCTTCTGCGTCGGATGCGCTTTCGATCCGTCGTCGCCCTTCACACGTTCGCCGCCGCTGCAGATCGGCATCAGCCAGTCGGAGCGCATCTGGAGGTCGTCGTTCAGCGCCTTCATCGCACGGTAGTTGAAGGTGTAGCGTGCCTTCTCGCTCTTCGAGCACCACAGCAGAGTCTCGTGCGCGTTGGTGAAGCGCGTGCCGCGGAAGTTCGGCATCGGGTTCGACTTGCGCCAGACGATATCGTTGAGGATCCAGAACTCGGCATCCTGCAGCAGCGCGCCGACGCGATAGATGTTGTGGTAACTGCCGATCACCCAGATCGTGCCGTCATCCTTGAGGATGCGCCGTGCCTGCTCCAGCCAATCGCGCGTGAACCCGTCATAGGCGGCGAGGCTGTCGAACTTGTCCCATTCGTCGTCGACCGCATCGACCCGCCCGCCTTCCGGCCGGAACAGGTCACCGCCGAGCTGCAAATTATACGGCGGGTCGGCGAAGATCATGTCGACGCATTTGTCCGGCAGTCGCGCCATTTCGGTGATGCAGTCGCCTTGCAGGATGGCGTCGAGCGGCAGCTCCTGCTTCAGCGCAGGCGCCCGGCGCACGACTTTTTGCGGCTCCGCAATGCGGGCGATGAGATTCATCTGACGTTCTGCCCCCTCAATCGTCGCGAAAGTGAGTCAGGCCGGACTCGCGGTCAAGCGATCAAGGGTTAACGGTGCAGCTTCGGGACAGACGCCGTCAGGCGACGGAGCGTGGCGTTTCCACAATATGTTGAGTCACACCCACCGGTGCAGACTCAATCTCTGGTGGGTGTGACTCGAAAGACTCGCCTTCCCCAATTCGCTCGAAAACGAGCTCAGATTGGCTTTCGCCGTCGATGAAGGCGCGGACTTTCGGGAAGCTCCGGCGATGCAGCGGGGTCGGCCCAAGCTCGCGCAGGGCGCGCCAATGGTGCGGCGTTCCGTACCCGCGATTGGTCTCCCAGCCGTAGCCCGGATACTCGCGCGCATAGTCGGCCATGATGCGGTCGCGCGTAACCTTGGCGATGATCGAGGCGGCGCCGATCGACCTGCACTTCGCGTCGCCGTCAACGATCGCCTTGGAAGGCCGCTGCCACTTCGGACAGGCATTGCCATCGACCAGCACCCAGGCAGGCTCGACCCCAAGCGCCTCGACCGCCCGCGTCATCGCCAGCATTCGCGCCCAGTAAATGTTGAGCTGGTCGATCTCTTCGACCGACACGATGCCAACGCCCCACGCCGCGCACTTCACCAGCCGCGCATAGATGGCTTCGCGCTTTTCGAGTGGCAGGTTCTTGCTGTCGTCGATCCCATGCGGGAATTTGTCGCGGTCGAGGATGCACGCTCCGGCCACGACCGGCCCAGCCAGCGGCGCACAGCCTGCCTCGTCGACCCCCGCAAGCGGTTGAGGGAATTCGAGTTCCAGCTTGAAGGAGCAGCGGCGCGACACGCCCCAAGCCTATGGAGCGCAGCGCTGAGTCGCCAGTGCGTTCAGTCTTTTTCTGTGGATTCTTCGATGCGCCAAGGCGGAAAGCGCCGCGCTTCGCCTGCCTTGTAGAGAAAGATGATGTTCCCGTCGGGGTCGCGAAGGCGCGCTTCGCGCCACATCCACGGCTGATTGCGAGGCCCGTGCTCGAAGATCACGCCCTCGCGCGCCAGTTGCTCCACGCGTTCATCGAGGTCGTCGCATTCAAGATAGATCGCGGTGGTCGCGACGATTTTTTCCTCGGGATCGATCTGGACCGAGAAGGTCGCGCCGCCGGCCGTCTCGAACCGCGCATACTCGGGCGGATTGTCGACGATCTGCTTGAGGCCGAGCAGCTTATAGAATTCGACCGAGCGCCGGTAATGGGTGCCGGTAATCGTTACCTGGTTAAGCCGCGGACCTGCCCCGACATCAAGACGCACGCGTCCATGGCCCATCGGTCCAACGCCCTGTCCGAGATCAGGCGCATCGTGCAGCGCAACACGGACGAACTCGCGGGCCCTCGCCACCGCGGTCGGCAAATTCGATCCCTCCGCAAGGAACAAGGCGATCGCGCTCGCCAGCGTGCAGCCGGTGCCGTGCGTGCTGGTGGTGTCGATGCGCTGGCCCTGCCAGCTCGTCATATTGTCTTCTTCGATGAGGGCGTCGGCAAGCGCATCGCCTTCCTCATGCCCGCCCTTGATCAGCACCGCGCAGCCATGTTCGCCGACGATGTGCAGGGCTGCAGCGACCGGGTCGTCCTCGCTCGTCAGGCGCTTCAACTCCGGCAGGTTGGGCGTCGTGATTGTCGCCACGTCCATCAGGCGACCGAACGCCGCGACCGTGGCGTCATCAGCCAACTCAGATCCGCTGGTAGCGACCATCACCGGATCGAAGACGATCGGCAGGTCCGGCTGGTCTGCCTTCATCGCCTCCAGCCGAGCCGCGATCTGCGCCGCGGCAAAGGCGCTACCGATCATGCCGATCTTTATGGCGTCGACACCGATATCGCTCACCACCGCGTCGATCTGCGCAAGAACCATTTCGGCAGGCACCGGATGTATGGCGATAACGCCGGTCGTGTTCTGCGCCGTAATCGCCGTGATCGCGGTCATTGCGTGACCGCCGAGCATGGTGACGGTCTTCACGTCCGCCTGAATGCCCGCTCCACCACCTGAGTCCGAGCCGGCGATAATGAGGATGCGGGCGATAGAGGTCATCCTCTTCGCCTTCGACCCGCTCTGGGGGGCGAAGTTGTCCATGTGCACAATTGAGTCGTTTGGCGGACAAATACGAACAAAGGGTTCACGCCGCCGACTGCACCGCCTCGCAGATATCGTCGACCAAGCGCTCCACCAGTTCCGGATCGTCACCTTCGGCCATCACTCGGATCAGCGGCTCAGTGCCCGACTTGCGGATGACCAATCGCCCGCGGCCCTCCAATTCGGCTTCGGCCGCGGCGATCCGCTCCCGGACGCTGTCGGCTTCGAGAGGCTCGGCGCCGCCGTTAAAACGGACGTTCTTCAACAGCTGCGGAAGCGGCTCGAACTGCCGCAGCAATTCGCTCGCGGGGGCTTTCGCTTCGACCAGTGCGGCAAGGACCTGCAGTCCGGCGACCAAGCCATCGCCGGTCGTCGAGTGGTCGGCCAAAATAATGTGTCCCGACTGCTCGCCGCCAACATTGCAGCCGCTCTTGCGCATTTGCTCGAGCACGTACCGGTCGCCGACCTGCGTCCTGAGCAGCTTCACGCCCGCATCGGACAATTTACGTTCGAGGCCGAGGTTGGACATGACGGTTGCGACGAGCGCGTCGCCCTTGAGCTGGTCGCGGCGCTTCAGCTCCAAAACAATGAGCGCCATCAGCTGGTCGCCGTCAACGATCCTGCCCTGCTCATCGACCACGATCAGCCGGTCGGCATCGCCGTCGAGCGCAAGCCCGACGTCGGCGCCGCTGGCGACAACGGCTTCCTGCAGCGCCGCGGGATGAGTCGACCCGCAGGCGTCGTTGATATTGAGGCCGTTGGGCGTGACGCCGAGAGGTATGACCTCCGCGCCAAGTTCCCACAGCGTGTCCGGCGCGACGTGATAGGCAGCCCCGTTCGCGCAATCGATGACGACCTTCAGCCCGTCGAGTCGCAGGTGCTCGGGGAAAGTCGACTTGGCAAAATGGATGTAACGGCCCCGCGCGTCGTCGATCCGCCGCGCCCGGCCGATTAGCTCCGGCTTGGCGAGCTTAGGCGCAGTTTCCAGCCGTTTCTCGATCGCATGCTCGTCGGCATCACTGAGCTTGTAGCCATCCGGCCCGAACAGCTTGATGCCGTTATCCGCGAACGGATTGTGCGAGGCGGAGATCATCACGCCGAGGTCCGCGCGCATCGACCGGGTCAGCATGGCCACCGCGGGGGTCGGCATCGGGCCGAGCAGGACGACGTCCATGCCCACGCTGGTGAAGCCGGCGACCATCGCCGATTCCATCATGTAGCCCGAAAGCCGCGTGTCCTTGCCGATCACGACGCGGTGACGATGGTCGCCACGCAGGAAGTGCGCGCCGGCCGCCATACCGACGCTAAGCGCCATTTGCGCCGTCATCGGGTCGCGATTGGTTGTCCCGCGAATGCCGTCGGTGCCGAAGAATTTACGTGTCATTGGCAGCGCTTTAGCGCGTTTACGCAATCCAGCGCCAGAAGCCGACCGGGATCGGGTGCAGCCATGTCGCTACCAAGTACAGCAACGTCCCGCCGACCAGCGCCACGGTTCCCGGATAAGCAACGCCGCGGGTGAACGGGATAAAGGCGGTTTGCGCGGTCCATTCATGCCACGCCTCGCCCATCAGCTTCGCCTTCTTCCGGTCCTGTCCATAGGACCCGAGGATCGCGAGTAGGATGATCGGCCCATCCAAGAATAGCGCTTTCGGCATGGCAATGACCGTCAGATGCACCGCAGCCCAGATCGCGAAGCCCCACATCATGGGGTGGCGGGTGATGGCAAATACGCCCTTCGGCCCGCCACGCGGTCCTCTCGCACCGGGCAGAGCGGGATTGCCGATGAAGGAGCCGACGAACAGGATCGAGGCGAGCCACATCGCGATCGCGCCAACGATCCAGCCCGCCTCACCGGCATCCCACAGTGGCGGCTCGCGGCCGATCACGCGGTAGAAATAGATCATTCCGCCGAACGTGATCAGCGCGACGATCGAATAGAAACCTTGGAAAGCTTTCTCTCCGACGCGCCGGACGAGCGGCTCGCGGAGTGGGTGGGAAAGCAGGAAATGCGTCGCCAGAAACAGAATCGCCGAAAAGAAGAGGCCCATCTGTACCGTCAATGCCGATATGCCTCCGGCAGATCGCGTCGCGGCAGATATCGGTAGCGCTGCATGAGCCGCGTCTGGTGTGTGTCGAGGGGCTGGCGGACGCCATCGATGAAGACGGCTTCGGCAGCGCTCGACCCTTCGAGCGGATCGCCCGACCAGATCACCACGTCCGCGCGGCGTCCGGGCGCGAGGCTGCCGATTTCGGCCCCCATCCCGATCGCTTCGGCGGGCTTGGACGTTATCATCGCCAGCGCGTCTCCCCAGCTTACACCCGTCGCGCCAGGTACGCGCTGCAACGCGACGAGATTACCAGCATATTGCCGTTCCCAGAAGATGTTGCGCGTGTCGCTGTCGTCGATCGTTCCGATCGACACGTTGACGCCCGCGGCCCGCAAGCGCCCGACGTTCGATTGCGTCGCCGCAATCTGCTCGAAGCTCGCCGGAAGGTCATTCACTGGCGAAGCGATCACCGGGATTCCCGATCGTGCTATGCGGTCGGCCACCGTCCATCCCTCGGTTGCGCCGACGAGAACGATCTTCAGCGAAGGGAATTCGCGCTTGAGGTCGATGACTCCGAGAACATCGCTCGCGCGCTCAGCGTGGACGAGCAGATACTGCCGCCCCTGCAGCACTGGAACGAGCGCAGCCGCGTCGAAACGCGTGAGCAGAACGTCCTCACTGCGTCGAGCGTCAGGTCCGTAAACCCGTGACTCGTTTGGGTTGCGAACGACGGGTTCGACGGCCTGTCCGGCGCGGCTCGAGACCGCGGGCGCGGCATAACGGCGAAGCTCGGCCGCCTCGCGAAGAGCGTTGCGGAACAGCACATGGGCCGACGCGCGCGATCCGCCGGCCTTGTCCTTGCCGGTCTCCCCAAGCTCGACGAACTGGAACAGACGCGGCCGTGTGATCGGGTCCATGTCGGCGCCGGTGTCGATGACCGCCCCCTGTCCAGCGAAGATGTTCTTTCCGACGTTTGGGACGACGAGCGCGCGGGTGACGCCATCGGCGCGGTTCACGGCGACCGGCGTCGCCAGCGGATTGATGGCCGGGACGACATCGAGCGCGGCGCTGAACGGCCCATCGGACGAAGCGTCGTTCGACCCGTCGGCGGACAGGTCGACGTCCGCCAGCCCAAGCCGCGTGAAGCCTCCGACAATGCCGGGGGTAACCCACTTTCCCGCGGCATCGATGACCTGAACTCCAGCGGGCACATTCACGCTCGCGCCCGCCGCGACGACGCGACCATCGCGGACGACTACCGTTCCGCCTTGAATGGGCTGCGATCCGTCACCCTTGGCGACCGTACCGTTGACGATCGCGAAGCTTTGCGCGCTCAATGGTGAGGCAGCTGCGAGCAGGAGCACGGCGATGCGGCGCATCATTTCGTGTCTCCTTCGCCGGGCTGGCCGAGTTCGAAGTCGCTGACCGGCCGCCGCTTTGGATCGTTGGCGTCGTACATCAGTGCGCCATCGATCCACACGCGCTCGGGCCGGGTGTAGTCGCTGAACGGATTGCCGTTCCACAGCACCACATCGGCCATCTTGCCCGGGGTGAGCGTTCCGGTCTTGTCGAGGATGCCCATCGCCTTTGCGGGATTCCGGCTGAGCCATTCCCAGGCGACCTCATCGCTGATGTTGATGCCGGCGCGGCGCCCGTCGGCCAGTGCCTTGGCGGCTTCCTGGTTCAGGCGCTGGATGCCGTTTGGATCGTCCGAGTGTACGATCGCGCATGCGCCGGCATTGTGGACCAGCGGGATATTCTCCTTGATCGCGTCATAGGCTTCCATCTTGAAGCCGTACCAGTCCGCCCACATCGCCGAGCAGATACCTTCGCGCGCGAGGATGTCCGCGATCTTGTAGGCTTCGACGGCGTGGTGGAAGGCGCTGATCTTGTAGCCGAATTCGTGGCTCATATCGATCATGTTGGCCATTTCGTCGGCGCGGTAGCAGTGGTTCTGAACGAGGATTTTGCCGTCGAGCACGCCCATCAGCGTGTCCATAGCAAGGTCGCGTTCCGGCATGTCGCCGCCGTCAGCGTAATATTTGTCCCACTTCTGCTTGTACGCCTGCGCCTTGATCCAGGTCTCGCGAGCGACGGCGATATTGCCCATGCGCGTCTGCGGCATGGTGCCCTTCGAGCCATAGACGCGCTTCGGGTTCTCGCCGCAGGCCATCTTCAGGCCGTAGGGCGCGCCGGGAAACTTCATGCCCTGAGCAGTCCTCGCGGGCACGTTCTTCACGACGACCGAGCGACCGCCAAACAGGTTCGCCGAGCCCGGAAGGATCTGAAGTGTCGTCACGCCGCCGTTCATCAGCGCACGGCTGAAACCGGGATCTTGCGGCCAGACGCTATGTTCGGCCCACACTTCGGGCCGCACTGGCGAGGTCGCTTCGTTGCCATCGGAATTAGCTTCCACGCCCGGTGACGGATAGTCGCCAAGGTGGCTGTGAATATCGATGACACCCGGCGTCACCCACTTGCCGGTGCCGTCGATCTCCACCGCGCCGACTGGGCTAGCCAGTTCGGGTCCGCCGACGGCCTGGACCGCCCCGTCGGCAAACAAGACTGTGCCATCGTCTATGCGCCTGCCCTCGCCGTCGAACACGGTCGCATGGCGGATGACCGTCGGCACGCCCGGGTAGCGAGCGTAGGTCGAAGGGTACGGGTCCTCATTGAAGCGGACCGGAGGCGGTCCTTTCGGCTTACCCCCGAAGTCTGCACACCCTGCCAGCGCGAACGTGCACGTCGCAACCGCGACGAGCGCTCGGATCACTTCACACCGTGCATGAGGTACTTGAGCGGCCAGCTGAGAAGCAGGAGCACAACGCCGAACCCGACAGCCCATTCACCAATGATCGTGAACACGTGGAGATAGGTGTTAAGGCTGACCTGCAGGTTGGTGACCTGCCCGCCGACCGTCTCGACCGAAGCGACCTGCGCCACGGCGCCGGCAACATATTGCGCGACGGAGATAGACAGGAACCAGACCCCCATCATCAAGCCGACGACGCGAGCGATCGACAGCTTAGTAATCATCGAGAGACCCACCGGCGAGATCATCAGCTCGGCAACAGAGTGGATGAAATAGAGTCCAGCCAGCCACCAGATGCCGACCTTGAAGTCGCTGCCGGCAAACTGGGAGCCCCACACCAGGAACAGGAAGCCAAGACCGACGCCCACGAGCGCGAGGCCGAACTTGATGGGGATCGGCGGTTCGAGACCGCGCCGCGCAAGCCCATTCCAAAGGATCGAGAACAATGGCGCCAGCAGCACAATGAAGATCGCATTGAAGGACTGCGTCTGACCCGCCGAGATCGACCAGTTGCTGGTGATATGGAGGTCCGTATTGCGATCGGCAAACAACGTCAGGGACGAGCCCGCTTGCTCGAACAGCGTCCAGAAGACGACGTTGAAGACGATGAGCACCATGGCTGCCAGCATCATCTGGAATTCCTGGCGGCTCCCCTTGAAGAACGACCATGCAAGAATGCCGGGAATCGAGATGAGGAAGGTCAGGAACAGGACCTGGCCCATCAGCGGCAGGCTCATGACGTAGCCCACGATCCCGCTTCCGGGCTCCGCGGCTGTCGCGTTCATGAGGTTGGTGAAGAGGAAATAGACCGCCGGCACGGCTAGGATTGCGCAACCGTAGATCAGCAAGTCACGCGACGGATCTGCACCTTCAGGCCGCTCGCCGTAACCGTCTAGCCGCCCGCCATCGAACTGGAACAAGGCTGCAGCAAGCAGCATACCGCCGGCCGCAAGGCCGAAGCCTGCCCACCAGCCGACATTGTCCGCGAGGAAGGGGCACAGCAGCTGTGAAAAGAACGAGCCTAGGTTGATGCCCATATAAAAGATGGTGAAGCCGGCGTCGCGACGGCGGTCGCCCTGCGCATAAAGCGAACCGACGATGGTCGAGATGTTCGGCTTGAAGAAACCGTTGCCGACGGTCACTAGCGACAGGCCAATCAGCATCAGGAACACAAACAGGCTGTTGCGATCCGCTCCGGGCTCGAACGAGCCCTTCGGAAGATTGCGGGCGACGCTATTGTCGGCCCGTAGCAGATCGACGCTGCCGTCATCGTTGCCCTTGATCTTCAGTCGCTCGCTGCCTGTCGTGACGTAACGGACTTCCTCGCCCGTGGACGTTGGCCGGTCGATGAAATTCTCGACCTGAACTTCGTAGCGCTGGCCATCGATGACCGCGTGAGGCTTGGCCGTGTCTCCGCCGAAACAAAGGACGAAGTAGCCGACCGCCATCATGATCGCGCCGAACTTCACCGAGCGCTTCGAGCCAAGGTAACGGTCGGCGATGAAGCCGCCGATCAACGGTGTCAGATACACGAGCGCGGTGAACCCGCCGTACAGGCCGGTTGTCGTCGTATCCGAGAACAGGAAGTGCTTGGTCAGGTAGAGCGTTAGTAGCGCCCTCATGCCGTAATAGCCGAAGCGCTCCATGGCCTCGGTCGTGAACAACCGCGACAATTGTCGCGGATGGCCAAACCAGGTGTTCTTGTCGGCAGGATTTGTGCGCCCCGAAGCTGGCGAAAACGGTTCTTCGACGGCTGGCGTATCGACCATCCGGTTATCTCCCCTAGCGCGAGCCCTCGCGCGAAGCGGCGACCCTAGCGGGCAAATCCGCCCTGTGAAGCGGATTCTGAAGCGCATTGTTGAGAGGTGCCGTCGCCCCTATCTGCTCGGTTCGATGCTCAACGACACCTCATCCGCTCTTTCGCTGCTCGAAAGTCGTCGCTCCGCCAAACCGCGTGAGCTTGTCGGTCCCGGTCCCAGCGCCAGCGAGATGGAGCGCATCCTTACGATTGCGGTGCGAACGCCGGACCACGGCATGCTCTCCCCGTGGCGCTTCATCACCGTCGGCGAAGACCAGCGCGATGCGTTCGGTGCGCTCCTGCGCCAGGCTCTTGTCGAGAGTGATCCGCGCGCCACCATCGCTCACCACGAAAAGGAGGACCAATTCGCTCACTACGCCGGGCAGTTGGTCGTCCTCGTATCAGCTCCGGTACCGAACCATAAGATTCCGGTTTGGGAGCAGGAATTGTCTTGCGGCTCGGCGGCATTGAACATGCTCCTTGCGGCACACGCGCTGGGCTACGTCGCGGGCTGGGTCACCGGGTGGCGGACCTACTCCGAGCGGGTACGGCAGGCTTTTTGCGAGCCGAACGAGCGGATCGCCGGCTTCATTTTCATCGGCCACCCGAGCCGCGAGCTCGAAGAGCGCGTGCGGCCTTCGCTTTCCGCGGTGACGAGGGCGTGGGAACTGCCTCGACCCTAAGATAGAGATTGAATTTCCTGCGACACGCTGTATTATGACAGCATGACGCTCAGAACCCAGCACGACAAGCCGGTCTACGTCCGCCTCCGCGAGACGATCGCTGATGCGATCATGGCGGGAAAATTCAGCGACGGAGACCCGCTGCCGTCGGTTCGCGCGCTTGCCGCCGAGGAACAGGCGAATCCGCTCACGGTCGCCAAGGCCTATCAGGGTTTCCAGGACGAAGGCCTCATCGTGGTAAAGCGCGGTGTTGGCATGTTCGTCGCCGCGGGCGCCCGCGCCCGGCTTCGCGATTCCGAGCGCAGTCGCTTCCTCAAGGAAGAATGGCCCGAGATCCGCGCGCGCATGAATCGGCTGGGAATCGACGCGTCGGAGCTGCTCGAGCGCGAACGCGCCTGAACTTCCCGCACGGGCGTTAATCCTCTAGCCCGCAGCGCGTGCAGACGCGGGTTCTACCTTTCAACGACGAGAACATAGCCGAAGCGGCCCTACTGATCCGCGCGGGTGAACCCGTCGCTGTGCCGACCGAGACTGTTTACGGGCTGGCGGCAGATGCGACTAATGCCGAGGCCGTTGCGCGCATCTACGAGGCCAAGGGAAGGCCAAGCTTCAACCCGCTGATCGTTCATGTATCCGATCTCGGAGCCGCTCAGCAGCTCGGCGAGTTTTCGGCAGATGCATCCGCCCTCGCCTCGGCACATTGGCCGGGCCCACTCACGTTGGTTGTCCCCCTTCGTGAAGGCGCAGGCATTGCGTCCATCGTCACCGCGGGTCTTCCGAGCATCGGCATTCGCGTACCGGCCCATCCAGCAATGCGGGCCCTCCTCCGAGCGGTCGAGCGGCCCCTGGCAGCGCCATCGGCGAACGCGAGCGGCGGGATCAGTCCCACCCGCGCCGAGCATGTCCTCAAGAGCTTGGGCGGTAAAATCTCGCTCATCATCAACGACGGCGCCACACAGCGGGGAATCGAATCCACCATCATTGCGGCAACAGGTGGGCCACTTCGATTGCTTCGCCCGGGGCCAGTCCAGATTGATGCCGACCCAGCGTCGTCAGATCGGATCGAGGCGCCCGGGCAAATGGCGAGCCATTACGCGCCGTCTAAACCCCTTCGTCTGAATGCGGCTCAAGCCGAGCCGGACGAATTCATGATTGGGTTCGGCAATATCGCGGGCGACGACACGCTCAGCGCGTCGGCCGACCTTGTCGAGGCCGCGGCGCGCCTGTTCGATCTGCTGCACAAGGGAGACGCGTCGCCTAAGCCCCGTATCGCGATTGCCCCAGTGCCTGACGAAGGACTCGGAGCCGCAATCAACGACCGCTTGCGGCGCGCAGCCGCCTAGGCTGTCGCGGCCGCGCTCTTCGCCCGAGCCCGGAAGCTCTTGCGCAATTTCTGAAGCTTCGGCGGGATTACCGCCATGCAATATGGATTGCGCTGGCCTTCGCCGGCCCAATAATCCTGGTGATAGTCCTCGGCCGGATACCATTCGCCGAGTGGCTCGATCGTCGTGACGGTACGACCGCCATTTTCGGCGTTAGCGCGCTCGATCGCCTCGCGCGCCTTCCGCTCCTGATCACCGTCGAGCGGGAAGATGGCCGACCGGTACTGCGTCCCGACGTCATTGCCCTGGCGGTTGAGCTGCGTCGGGTCGTGGGTGGCAAAGAAGATGTCGAGCAGATCGTCATAGCTGAGCTGATCCGGATCGAAGGTGATGCGAATCGCTTCGGCATGGCCGGTGTCGCCGCCGCAAACCTGCTTGTAGGTCGGGTTGGCGACCGAGCCGCCGGTATAGCCGCTTTCGACCTTGGTCACGCCGACGACGTCGAGAAAGACGGCTTCCGTGCACCAGAAGCATCCGCCAGCGAGGATTGCGACTTGTTCGGCCATAGTTTCCGCTCCTTTTCGGTGTGAAGCGGAAATAGGCAGCGTCAGCCCTTGTTGTAAGAGGCTTTCAGGCTTGCGAGCTCTAGGCGCTTGCCGACCCACTCGGTCAGTTCCTGGAACTCCAACGGCGCGTCGAACACGATGCCGGCGCGGCGGTCGGAATACCAACGCACCTCACCCTTGATAGGACGAAGGCTCTCGACGACCACGATGACTTTCTTGCCAACGCAATATTCCTCGATCGGTTCGACCTTCATGCCCTCAAGCGAAATGTCATGCACGTCGACGCTGTAATAGAGCTTGCCGACACGCACCGACGCCTTGCAGGCGATTTCGAGGCGCGGCGGTCGGGGACGGAAGCCGTGACGCGGTTTGCGGCCGGCAAGGAGTTCGCCAAGATCGAGACTTTGCTCGAACTTCAGGCCGATGAGGTCGTCGCGTGTCCAGACCACCGTTGCCGGGATCTTTTCCGACGAAAGCTCGACATCGAAATAGTCGCCGATCTGCGCGCCGTTCGGGACCAGTGCCATGAGGCCGCCCGCCGACAGATTCTTGACCTTCACCAGTTGCTGATCGCCCGACTTGCCCGTCAGCTTCGCAACGCGGAGCTGCGCCGCGAAACGCTCGTCGCGGCGGCGCTCGACCGGCCGTGGAACCGCAGTCGACAGCGAAACGGTCGTCGACTCGAAAGAGATCTCGCGGCCGCCATCCTGCTCGAACGCAGGCTTCCGACGGATCAGCGCAGAGAACATAGGTTAAACTCCTAGGGCGTATTCGCGCCAAATTGGGACTTTATGGACAGCACGGTTAAAAAGGCGTTTCTTCTGCTTGACCGCGCGTTCTGTAGCTTACACGCCTCGCTAGAGAGGGAGAGAGGAGATCGATTTGGCGCAGCCAAGCTTGCTGCTGATCGATGATGAGCCGGCGCTAGCCGACTTCCTCGCCGACGCCGCTCGCGAATGCGGCTTCGAGCCAGTCGTTACCTCCAACGACACCCAATTCCGGGATACCTTCCGGGCGACCAAGCCCGACATGGTTGCCCTGGACCTCGGCATGCCCGGGATGGACGGCGTGGAGCTTCTGCGCTTCCTTGCGGAGGAAGGTTACCACTCGCCGGTGTTGATCGTGAGCGGGTTCGACCGGCGCGTGCTCGAATCTGCCTTCCGGCTCGGCGAAGCGCTCGGACTCAAGATGGCCGGTCCCGTCGAGAAGCCCGTTCGCCTAGAGAACTTGGAAAAGGTCCTCAATCAATTGCGGACAACGCTGGTCACATGAGGCGAAAGGGCGACGGTAAGCTGCTCGCAGGCTTCGAGAAGGCACTCGAAGGGCAACGGCTGAACATGGTCTATCAGCCGAAGGTTTCCCTGCGGGACGGACATCTCACTCGCGTCGAGGCATTAGTTCGTTGGGACGATCCGGAGTTTGGGCCGGTCGAGCCGTCGCGCTTCGTCCCGCTGGCCGAGCAACACGGCCTGATCGACGACCTTACGCAGTGGGGCCTGCGCACGATCCTCAAGCAGTGGATCGATTGGCGCGAGGAAGGCATCGATACCTGCCTCGCCTTCAACATTTCGGCGCTGAGCCTGCAACATCTTGATTTCCCTGACCTCGTCGAGCGGATGTGCCGCGCGCTCGATGTTCCTACTGACCGGCTGGTGCTCGAACTGACCGAGGGGGCGACCCAGCCGCTGATCAAGCTGATGGACACGCTGACGCGGTTTCGTATCAAGGGCATCGGACTTGCCATCGACGATTTCGGAACCGGTTATTCGTCGATTCTTCAGCTCCGGCATCTTCCGTTCACCGAGCTCAAGATCGACCAAGCGTTCGTCGCCGATCTCGGGCGCTCGCGCGATTGCCGGCTTATCATCCAGGCGGTCGTCGACCTTGCTCACGGCCTCGGCCTTTCAGCCACTGCCGAGGGCGTCGAAACGGTCGAGCAACTTCGGCTTGTGCACGAGCTCGGATGCGACGTGGCGCAAGGCTACCTGATCTCACCGCCACTACCGCCGCACATGCTTGGCGAGTGGAAGCGGGACTTCCGCAAGCGCTGGCCTTCGCTCGTAGGCAACGACGAGCTCGCCCTATGGCGCGAGGTCGAACTTGATACCCTGCGCGAGGGGTAAGTCGGTTCCGTAGTTCACCGTGTTAGTCTGTCGCCGCACGTAGGTGCGCCACGCGTCCGATCCGCTCTCGCGCCCGCCGCCAGTTTCTTTCTCGCCGCCAAATGCCCCTCCGATCTCCGCGCCGGACGGCCCGATATTGACGTTGGCGATGCCGCAGTCGGATCCCCGCGCCGACATGAACAGCTCGGCTTCGCGGAGGTCGAGCGTGAAGATCGATGAAGATAGGCCCTGTGGCACCGAGTTGTTGAGAGCGATCGCCTCGTCGAGTTCCTGATAGCGGAGTACGTAGAGGATCGGAGCGAAGGTCTCCTTGAGGACCGTCCCTTCCTGGGCGCCGACTTCGACGATCGCGGGCCGAACGTAGAAACCGCCCTCGACCGCTTCGACCTGCTCGATGTTGCCGCCGAGGACCTTTTTCATCGCTTTAAACGACGCCTCATCGATGAGCGGACCGATCAGCGTTTCCGACTTGCGCGGATCGCCGACCTTCACCTGCGCGAATAGTCGGCGGAGGCGCGCGACAAGCTGGTCCGCGATGCTCTCGTGGACGATCAAGCGGCGAAGTGTCGTGCACCTCTGCCCCGCCGTTCCCGCGGCCGAGAACAGGATGGCACGCGCCGCAAGTTCGAGGTCGGCGCTGGGGCAGACGATCATTGCATTGTTGCCGCCTAGCTCGAGCAGAACGCGGCCGAAGCGTTTGGCAACGCGTGGCCCGACATCACGGCCCATGGCAGTCGATCCGGTGGCCGAGACCAGCGCAATGCGCGGATCGTCGACAAGCAATTCGCCGACATCGCGTTCACCCTGAACGAGCTGCACAAGCCCCTCTGGCGCACTGCCGAACCGGTCCATCGCGCGGCGCACGATTGTCATGACAGCCTCGCCGCATAGCGGCGCCTTCTCGCTCGGCTTCCAGATCACCGGATTACCGCAAACCAGCGCTATTGCCGCGTTCCAGGCCCAGACGGCCACGGGGAAATTGAAGGCGCTGATGACGAGGACGGGCCCGAGCGGATGCCACTGTTCCATCATTCGATGGTCGGGCCGCTCGCTGGCGATCGTGAGTCCGTAAAGCTGTCGCGACAGCCCGACGGCGAAGTCGCAGACGTCGATCATCTCCTGAACCTCGCCGAGGCTCTCTTGGATGATCTTGCCGGATTCGAGCGTGATGAGCTTGGCGAGGACCGGTTTTGCCTCGCGCAGCCTCTCGCCGAGCAGGCGCACGAGCTCGCCGCGGCGTGGCGCAGGCACGTTGCGCCAGATTTCAAAGGCGGCAGCGGCACGCGCGCAGGCCTGCTCAGGGTCGCCGCGCGTTACGCGACCAATCACCTTGCCGTCGATCGGCGAATAGCTCACCAGCTTTCCGGCGCACTCGATACCGGCGAGATCGAGAATTTCCCGCGTTTCGTCGGCAGGCGTCATGCAAGCATCTCCTTCGCCCGGGCCATCGCCGCAACGCCGGCGTCGATCGTCTCATCTCGCTTGCCGAAACACAGCCGGACAAGATGCCTCGAAGATTCCTGCTCCGCGAATGCAGATAGCGGCACGACTGCCACGCCCGCCCGTTCCACAGCGGCCGTGGCAAAGGCCTCATCGTCGAGATCAATCCCGGATGCCTTGAGATCAACACAAAGGAAATAGGTCGCGGCGGAGGGCAGGACGACATAGCCGGCGTCACTCAGCGCTCCCGCCATCCGGTTCCGCGCCCGCGTGAAACGATCACGCATCGGAGAGAGCCAATCGTCGCCTTCGCTTAGACCGAAGGCGACAGCAGTTTGGAGGTTCGGGGCAGTCGCGAATGTTAGGAACTGGTGCGCGCGAGCGAGCACGCCAGCAAGCGCTGGAGCCGAAATGGTCCAGCCGACTTTCCAACCCGTGAGCGAGAAAATCTTGCCCGCCGAACCGATCTTGATGGTCCGCTCAGCCATGCCCGGAAACGCGAAAAGCGGCGTGAACTGAGCGCCGCCGAGCAACACATGCTCCCATACCTCGTCGCTGATGACGATCAGGTCATGCTCGCGCGCCACGTCGGCGATAGTCTGCAACTCCTGCAGGTCGAACAGCCGCCCCGTCGGGTTGTGCGGATTATTGACCATGATCGCGCGGGTGCGCGGCGTAATCGCGGCCTTGAGCGCGTCACGCTCGATGCGCCAGCCGGGCGGCTGCAGCGCGACTTCACGCGGGACGGCGCCGCCCCGGCGGATCATCGGCGCGTAGCTGTCATATGCTGGCGTGAAGATGACTACCTCGTCGCCCGGCTCGACCGTCGCAAGGATTGCCGCGCCAAGCGCTTCGGTTGCGCCGCTGGTCACGCAGACATGATCTGGTTTGAGATCGAGCCCTTGCTGCCGCTCGTAATGCCCCGCAATCGCTTCGCGGAGAGCGGGCAGACCGCGCGACGGCGGATATTGGTTGGAAGCTTCGATTAGCGCCCGAGTGGCCGCTTCCAGGACCTCGTCGGGCCAGCCAAAGTCCGGAAACCCCTGCCCCAGGTTCACCGCGCCATGCTTTGCCGCCAACAGCGACATGCGCTCGAACACGCTGGTCTTCATCTGTTCGTAGAGTGGGTTCACGTCGCTTCGCTCTCGTTTCAACGGCAATAGCCCTCAGACGGGCCGAGTGAAGCAACTTTTGCGTGGGGTCCGCATTCCGTCTTTCAAACAGTCACTTACGAGAGGCACATGGCGAAAGATCAGCGGATCGAACTCTATCGGATGGTATTACCGACCCACACGTGCCCGTTTGGCCTGCTTGCAAAGCGCATGCTGGACGACGCCGGGCTGCCGTTCGAGGACAAGATCCTCGAAAGCCGCGAGCAAGTCGACTTTTTCAAGTCCGAGCATGGCGTGGAGACAACGCCGCAGGTCTTCGTGAACGGAGAACGAATCGGCGGGAGCGAGGAGCTGGCGCGCTACCTCGAAAGCGCCGAAGCCGACCACGCCTAGCCGTCAAGGGCCCTCTCAACCGTCGCGAGCGGTGCTGCGAAGGCCTGCTCCACCATCGCAAGAACCCCCATCGCGAGCGAAATCGCGACGATCGTAATTCCCGCAAACTCCATAGCTCGGGAACGAAGGCGGCTGTCTTCATAGGAGCGAGGCTCCATGCGGCGCTCGATGGCAGGCCACTGACTTGCATTAAGCTGAAGCGATGGCGCGGAACTGAGCGCCATGATCTCCTCAACCGGCACGCGCTCTTCGCTCCTCAGGCCAGCGCGTGTGCCACTCCGCCACACGACCTCGGCTACGATGACGTACTCGCCGTGCCTGACCTCAATCATGCTACCCATCTGCTGGCCGGCGGCTGTGGTCGAATTGATCATCAGCCCGCGCGAGGAGACGTTGAGGATGCAGGCGTCGCTCCAGCCGATCCCAGCTCGCAGACGTGCGCGAAGCATCACCCGACGGCGGAGCTCACGCGGCTTTTGGGACCGTGAATGGGCCAGTACCGACATACGGTCGCGTTACCGGCAGCGTGCTGTGGCGGGGCTTAAGCTTCGCTCCGAAGCGGATTGATATCGAGCGCCCTTAAGCGAAGTCGCCGACTTGCGACTGAAATTCCGCGATCTCGACTCGTTCGTAGAGATCGTTCTCGTAAAACGGACTTTGCCGCATGAATTCCTCGGCTTCCTCGAAGCTCTTCGCCTCGATGAAAGCGATGTAGCCCTGGCGCTTTCCTTCCTTGTCGCGGAGAAGCCCGAACAGTGAAATGGTCCGGTTCGGTTGAGTTAGATGCTCTTGCCATTCGTCGCGAAGCGCGATGACCTGATCGTTCGAGCATGGCTTCAGAATGCCGGCGACAAGATAATGCATCGGCTCTCTCCTTGGGCACGAGCAGCGGCGCTCGCCACTTGCATAGCATGGCACGGGCCTACTACCCGAGGCCATGACAAGGGGAATCAACGCGCGGCAAATCGTCGACCAGCTGGCCGCAATCTACGACGAGTCCGTCGGCAACCTGAGGCAGGCTCTCGCCGCTTACGTGAACGACGGCACCGCGCCTACGTCGCAAGCCCGCCGCGAGGGACTGTTCGCTTACCCAGAACTGCGGGTGGATCACGTCGGCAGCCTGTCCCGCAAGAACGTGGCCCGGGCCTTCGCTCGCCTGAACCAGCCGGGCACCTATGCGACAAGTATTGCGCGGCCGGAACTGTTTCGCGACTATCTCGTCGAGCAGCTCGAGCATCTCGCGCGGGACTATGACGTCGACATTTCGGTCGGTCGCTCGGCGAGCGAGATTCCCTACGCCTATGTGATCGAAAACAGCGGGATCGAGGTCGGCAATATCGGGACGGCCGAGCTGTCCCGCTTCTTCCCTTCGAACGAGCTCGTCCACATCGGCGACGAGATCGCCGACGGGGTGTGGAACGCGACCGGTCATCCTGCCCGTCCGCTTGCGCTGTTCGACGGACCACGCACCGACTTCAGCCTCGCGCGGCTGCGGCATTACACCGGCACCCCGTCCGAGCATTTCCAACACTTCGTCCTGTTCACCAACTATGTCCGCTATGTCGATGAATTCGTGGCGGTCGCCGTCGATGCACTGCGGCGGAAGGAATCACGGTTTACTGCTCTCTCGGTTCCGGGCGCGCTCTACGAACGCGGCGAGCTGGCCGATGCCGAGGCTCAAATCGCGGCAGGCCAGTGGCGGCGGCACCAGATGCCGGCATACCATCTGATGGCCGAGGGCGGCACCGGCATCACCCTCGTCAACATTGGCGTGGGCCCCTCAAACGCGAAGACCATTTGCGATCATGTAGCGGTGCTCCGTCCACACGTATGGCTGATGATCGGCCACTGCGGCGGCCTGCGCCCGAGCCAGACCATCGGCGACTATGTCCTCGCCCACGCCTATTTGCGCGACGACCACGTCCTCGATGACGTGCTGCCGCCGGAAGTGCCGCTTCCGGCCATCGCGGAGGTGCAGCGCGCCTTGTTCGAAGCGACCACCGCGATCACCGGCGAGGACGAGGACAGTGTTAAGCAACGCCTTCGCACCGGCACCGTCGTCACCACCGACGACCGCAATTGGGAGCTGCGCTACGCTGCCTCTTCCCTACGATTCAATCAGAGCCGAGCGGTCGCTATCGACATGGAATCGGCGACCGTCGCCGCGCAGGGCTACCGCTTCCGCGTCCCCTACGGCACGTTGCTATGCGTTTCCGACAAGCCTCTCCACGGTGAGCTCAAACTCCCAGGTCAAGCCAACGCATTCTACGAGAAGGCGATCAGCCAGCACCTCCGCATCGGCATCGAGGCGCTGAACCTGCTCCAGCGCGAAGGTGAAGACCTCCACAGCCGCAAGCTCCGAAGCTTCGACGAGCCGCCGCTGCGCTAGCGGATAGTCGGCTGCGGCCCGGCGTAAACGTCGTTAAGATAGGCCGCGAGGCGAATGCCGGCCTGCTTGAGCCGCCGCTCCATGACCGACGAGAATTTATAGACGTAAGAATAGGACAGCTCCGGAAGCTGCGGTCCCTTGCTCCTCTTACCCTTGGCCGGCTTCTTCGCAGGCGGCGGATAGAGCGTATCGCGGATCTCCGCGCTCTCGCTGATCCAGTCGCGCGGATCGATATCCCACCAGTCGATCACCTCCTGATCGCTCGTGTGCCGCTCCAGTTTGGCCGCCAACTCGGTGAACGACAGTTGCTCGTCATCGACGAGTTGCGAATCCCAAACGGCGTGGAGGTTGGTCGGCTTGCCGAACCACTTCACCATAACGTCGTTCCCGCCTTTGTCGCAGCATTTGCCGACGTGAAGCGGCTGATGAAGGTCGCCTACGAGATGGACGATGAAGCGAAGCGCCAGCTGCTTGTCGGCCAGGCTGGCCTTCGGATCGCGGAGCACATCGCGGAAATGGGACAGTGCCTGAAGCGCATCACCCTCGGGCGGCGCATGGTCGTACATGATCCCGTTCAGCGTCACATAATGCCACGGCGTCGACGTCTTCTGCCAGAAAGGCGCGGGATCCGACCGCATCTCGTCCGGCCAGTTCGCGGCCTCGTCGAGGCTTTCCGCCCCGCCGAGGATTTCCTTAATGTGTGCGCGGGCAAGTCCGCTCAGCTGCGTATCGGCGATGGCTGCAACGACGCGATGCCCGGTCTTGCCCCAGGCGAAGGCTGGCGACGGGAGGAGCGCGGCCGCGCCGGCGGCAAGCAACAGGAACCGTACTTTCATGGACAAACACTCTTGAGATTCGGGTGACTAGCGCATGCCCCGTGCAGCCGCTTAAGGACAAGAGCATGACGGATGAACAATTGATCGCGCTCGCCCGCGGCGCCGCGCGCAAGGCCTATGCGCCTTATTCGAACTTCCATGTCGGGTGCGCGATCGAGTCCGTCGACGGCGAGGTGGTCACCGGCGCGAACATGGAGAACGCCTGCTACCGTCTCGGCATCTGCGCGGAGCAGAGCGCGCTAACGGCCGCCCAGCACCAGTTCGGTCTAGACAAGGTGGCGCGGATCGCCGTGAGCGGCGGCAAGGAAAGCATGGTCTGCACGCCATGCGGCGGTTGCCGTCAGGCGATCCTCGAGGCTGCCCAACTTAGCGAACGCGATGTTGAGATACTTTGCTCGAGCGGCGATGGGTCAACGGTCGAGCGCCACAGGATTGGCGAGCTCATCCCCTTCGGCTTCGGACCGGCGAACCTGGGACAGCCCGTTTAACTATTCTCGATAATGTAACTCTCGACGTGACGATCGATCGGCGTGACGCCCTTGCCGGTCAGGTGCTCGCATTCGAATTGCAGGAACTGCACACCGGTCCGATGGCGTAGCTCCCGGTCGGCATGCCGTCGGAAATCGGTGAGACCCTGCCTTTCTTCCTCGGCCATATGGTCGCTGTTTGCCCGATTGCAGGCCGCCACTGCCTCAAACCATTCGGGTGACCCCACCGCCTGGAAATCCACGGCAGCAGCGGTGTCGCGAATTTCATTATGGTCCTTGATTGCATCCCGCGTCTCATCGACCGACGTTTCGTAATCGGCCCCTTGGCCGACCCTGAGCAGCTCCGGATAGAAGAAACGCTCTTCCGCCAACGCATGCGTGTCGAGGAGCACGCGCAACCTGACCCACGTCGCCTGTAGTGCGCTGCTTTCAGTCGGCCGGAGTTCTTCGATCAAGGCGAAGAGTCGGCGTTGCTCAGCATGATCGTCGGCAATGAGTTGGGTGATATCCATGCATTGCTCCTCAGCCGAGCCAAGTACGCCACGCCACAAACCTAGACCAGCTTGATCTCCCGGAGGCGCTCCTGAAGATACTCGTTCGCCGTGATCGGCGGCCATTTCGGCTGTTCGCCGGCGGGCACCGTGCCGGGCAACGCCTCGATCAAGAAGTCAGACCGGAAATGCAGGAAGAAGGGCATCGAATAGCGGGCGTGGCTCGCGCGGTCCGGCGCGGGGTTAACCACCCGGTGCGACGTTGAGCGGAGGCGTCCGTTGGTCAGCCGTTGAAGCATGTCACCGATGTTGATCACCAGCTCGCCAGGCTTAGGTGAAACCGGGATCCAGCGCCCGTCCTTCGTAAGGAGCTCCAGCCCCGCTTCCTCGGCGCCGAGCAACAGGGTGATCGTGTTGATGTCCTCGTGCGCGCCGGCGCGAATGTGCTGGCCCGTCGGCTCGGGCTGCGGCGGATAATGCAGCGCTCGAAGAACCGAATTGCCGTCCCGAACGGTGTCGGCGAAATAATCCTCGTCGATCTTCAGGTAACGCGCGATCGCCCGCAGGACCTTCAAGCCGGTTCGGTCGAACGTCGCGTATAGCTCGGCGAAGGTGTCCTTGAAGCTCTCTACCTCGGCGGGCCAGACGTTGTCCGGCATGTGCGCGCGGAACTTGTGACCCTCGGGCAGGTTGCGGCCGACGTGCCAGAACTCCTTGAGATCGTGCGCCTTCGCTCCCTTGGCGGTCTCGATACCGAACGGCGTGTAGCCGCGCGCCCCGCCACCCCCTTCGATCATGTACTTTCGTTTCACCTCTTCGGGCAGCGCGAAGAAAACTTTCGCCTTTTCCTCGGCGCGATTGATCAGCTCGTCCGGGATGCCGTGATCGGCGATGATCGCGAAGCCGTAGTCCTCGAAGCTTCGGCCCAGCCGCTGGGCAAAGCCGTCGGGGTTGCGGTCCGCGTCCTTCAGTGAAACGGACGCAATTTGGTCGTCGGTAATGGTAGCCATGGCCTTGGGCTTTAAGACTAAATTAGAAGTCCTGCCAGCGCGGCGCTCATCAAATTGGCGAGGCTTCCGGCGAGCAGCGCGCGGATACCGAGGCGTGCAATTACCGGTCGCTGGTTCGGCGCAAGGCCGCCCGTCACTGCCATCTGAATCGCGATCGAGCTGAAGTTGGCGAAGCCGCACAAGGCGAAAGTGATGATCGCCCGACTGCGGTCGGAAAGCACAGTCGCCCCCATTTTGCCTAGGTCGATGAAGGCGACGAATTCGTTCAGCACGAGCTTCGTGCCGAAGAGTCCGCCCGCGGCCCCGGCCTCATTCCACGGCACCCCGATCAGATACATGACCGGAGCGAAGACGTATCCGACTAGGCGCTGGAAACTGAGGCCCGGGATGCCGACCATGTTGCCCAGCCCGCCGAGCAATCCATTGGCAAGCGCGACCAGCGCCACGAACGCGAGCACCATCGCGCCGACCGCGACCGCCAGTTTCACGCCCGTCTGCGCACCCTGCGCCGCGGCCATGATGATGTTGGCCGGCTTCACGCCTTCTTCGAACGTCTCGGCGACATCGACCTTCGAATCCTCGACCGCGTCGGTGTCGACCGGATCATCGGGCATGATCATCTTCGCCATCAGGATGCCGCCCGGCGCCGACATGAAGGCAGCCGCAAGCAGGAACGGTAGATATTGCTGGCCGAGCAAGCTGGCATAAGCGGCAAGGATCGTGCCCGCGACACCAGCCATGCCGACGCACATGACGGTGAAAAGACGCGATGGCGGAAGCGCTGCCAGATACGGCCTGACGACAAGCGGCGATTCAGACTGGCCGACGAAGATGTTCGCCGCCGCGCTCAGCGACTCCACCCGGCTGATGCCAGTGACCCAGCCAATCGCGCCGCCGACCCAGCGCACAATCCGCTGCATGATGCCGAGATAGTAAAGAATGGCCACAAGGCTCGCGAAGAAGATAATGACGGGCAACGCAGCGATGGCGAATGTGTGCGCGAGCGGATTCGCCTCGCTCGGGCCGAACAGGAACTCGGTCCCCTTATTGGCATAGCCCAGCAAGTTGCCGACGCCCTGCGACAGCGTCTGGATCGCCGCCCGGCCCCAGCTTGTCCACAGCACCAGGACGGCAATCGCCGCCTGCAGCGCAAAGGCCGCGCCGACGACGCGGAGGCGGATTGCCTTGCGATTGGACGACAACAGCCAGGCGATACCCAAAATGACGATAATCCCGGCAACGCCGAGCAGCTTCTGATTCACTTTTAGCCCCTCCCCGGGCCTTTACCAGACCATGCCCTGCGTAGCGGCTGCAGCCGCTTCGTCCAGCAATTCAATCGCTTCACCCGGCGTCGATGCAACGAGCAATTGGGCGCGGCGCCGCTGTGACAGAAAACCGCTCTCCGTCGCATGGTCCATGAACTCGATGAGGCCGTCCCAAAAGCCTTCGACGTTGAGGAGGCAGAAGGGCTTGGCGTGATAGCCAAGCGCGTTCCAGCTCCACGCCTCGAACAATTCATCGAGGGTGCCGATACCGCCGGGCAGTGCCAGGAAGGCATCGGCGAGGTCGGTCATTTTCGCCTTGCGCTCATGCATGTTGGCCACGGTGTGGAGCTCTGTGACGCCGGTATGCGCGACCTCGAGGTTGACGAGCGCTTCCGGGATGACCCCAAACACCTGGCCGCCGCAATCAAGCACGCTGTCTGCGATCAGGCCCATCAGACCCAGACGGCCGCCGCCATAAACGAGGTCGACACCGCGGCTGACCATGGCCTTTGCCGTTTCACGCGTCGCGTCGGCGAACACGGGCCGCGAACCCGGCGCGGAACCGCAATAGACTGCGAGCCGCCGCACATTCTTCATAGTCCAGCAAGCTCCTTCAGGTCCGCTTCCGGCCGTGCGCCGAAATGCGAGATGATCTCCGCCGCGGCGATCGAGCCGGTCTCGAGCGCGCCGGCGAGATCCCGCCCACGGCAGCGCCCGGCCAGGAAGCCCGCAGCGAACAAATCGCCTGCGCCGGTAGTGTCGATCACGCGTTCGGCCTGCCGCGCCGACACCTCGGCGTGCGTCCCGTTTTGAATCCCAACCGCGCCTTCTGCTCCCCGCGTCACCACCAGAGTGCCGACTTTCGGAGAAAGCACATCAATGGACTCGGCGAGGTTCGCGCTACCGGTCAGGTGGGCCACCTCATGCTCATTGCCGAATAGGACATCGACCAGACCCGCTTCGATCATGCCGACCACGCCTTCGCGCCGGTCGCCGATGCACAGGCTCTCCGAAAGCGTGAAGGCGACAGTCCTGCCCGCCTTGTGAGCTATGCGGGCAGCCTCGAGCATGGCGGCTCGAGGCCGTTCAGGTCCCCACAAATAGCCTTCGAGGAAGGTTACCGACGCGGATCGAATGAGATCGGCATCAAGAGCGCGCGTCGTCAGTTCGTGACTAGCGCCCGGACAGGTATTCATCGTCCGCTGTGCATCCGGCGTGACGAGAATCAGACAGCGTCCGGTCGGCGGCCCCTGTTCCAGGCGCGGCGTCTCAAATCGGACGCCGAGCGAGCGCATGTCATGCGCGAAAATGTCGCCGAGCTGGTCATCGGCGACCTGCCCAACGAAGGCGGCGTTCAACCCAAGCGCCGCCGCGCCAGCCATGCTGTTCGCCGCCGAGCCGCCGCTGATCTCCCGCGCCGGACCCATGGCCCCGTAGAGCTCGTCTGCCTCTGCAGTAGACAACAACCGCATCGACCCCTTGGGCAGTCGATGCTGCTCCAAGAAGCTATCGTCGGCGGTCGCGATCACGTCGACTATGGCGTCGCCGATCGCCACGATATCAATTTGGGAAGAAGTCACGGCGCAGCCGCTAGCCGCCGGTTGCGCGAACGGTCAACGCCAGTTGCGCGTCAAAAGAAAGGCGGTAGGTCTCTCGCGCATGACAAGCGCAGCCCGTACCGCCATCAGCCGCGGCCTCCTCGCCCTTTCGGTTTTCTATGGCGGCATGGTCTGCATCGCCGGCGTGCTCGGCAACAAGCAGGTGGCGCTCGGCCCGCTGGCGGTCGAAGCCGGCATCTTTGCTTTCCTGCTGCTGGTCGTCACCTCGAGCTCGGTCGCCGAGCTCTACGGCCGCGCGACAGCGAACCGCCTGGTGGTCTTCGGCTTCGTGCCCCTTTTGGTTTCGCTCTTGCTCAGCATCATCGTGCTCGCGGTGCCAGCTTCGCCCAACATGGATCCGGCCCGTCTCGGTGCGTTCGAGACGATCATGGGCGGCACGCCGCGCATCTGGCTCGGCGGCATCCTCGCCTACGGCATTTCAACGCTTCTCAACGTCACCATCTTCAGCCGCCTCAAGGCCAGCGAGGGATCGAGCCTGCTGTGGCTGCGCGCAGGTATCTCAAGCGTGCTTAGCCAAGTCGTCGACACCCTCATTTTCATCAGCGTCGCCTTCTACGGCGTCTTTCCGATCAAGGAGCTTGTCCTCGGCCAGATGCTGGCGAAGGTCGTCCTGTCGGCCATCCTCGTGCCGCCCCTTGTTTACGCCTTCGTCGCCCTCGGCAGGAACCTCGACGCGCGCGATTGAATTGGCGGCTCGCTCAGATGCCTGACTGGACATAGTGTCACACGGCACTTATGTACCGATCGTTATGGAATGTATTGTTCAGCGCGCCTGCAAGGGTCGCCCGAGAGAGTTCGACCTCGATGAGGCGCTCGCGGCGGCGCTGCGGGTGTTCTGGACGAAGGGCTATGATGGCGCATCGCTGACCGACCTCACCGATGCGATGGGGATCACGCGGCCGTCCCTCTACGCCGCTTTCGGGAACAAGGAAGCCCTGTTCCGCAAGGCACTCGACTTATACGAGCGGGAGAAACTCGCTTACGTCGGCGAAGCGCTGAAGGCGCCAACGTCGCGCGAAGTCGCTGAGAGGCTCTTGCGCGGCGCGCTGCAGATGCAGACGAGCGACTGCGAGCCGCGCGGATGCATGCGCGTCATCAGCTCCGTCGCCTGTGGGCCTGAGGCCGACTCCATCCGCGCCGACTTGATGGAACGTCGCCAATCCTCGCAGCGCGCTTTGTGTGAGCGTATGCAACGGGCAAAGGATGAAGGCGACCTCCCGGCCAGCACTGACGTTGAGGGGCTATGCGCCTATCTCGGCGCGATCCTGCAGGGCATGTCCGTCCAGGCCGGCAGTGGCGCGACCAAGGCGCAGCTCGAGGCCTTGGTGGAGACCAGCCTCCTCATGTGGCCGGGAAAGTAACCCCCGAAAAAACTTTCATACCGGGCGGTAGAAAACTCTTGACCCGGGCCTGACGGCTTTCTATACCAGACAGTACAGAAGAACGGAACAACCCGTCGAGGAAAGCGCGATGCGTAACTATCGCACAACCGGGCATCCCCATTCGCCGTAAGGCGAAGCCCAAGTAACATCAGCTTCGGAATTTAGCGGACCCGTCCGCGGCAGCTGTGCCGCGGCGAGCGGATCGCTGCACCCCGGGCTCAGGACCATCTCCCCGCCGCGAAAGCGCTGCTTCGCGGAACGCTGGTCTGCGCTCGTCGAACAGGAGAGAAGAATATGGCCAGCCTCCCCATCCCCGCCACCGATTGGCAGCCCGCAAACAACAACACGCCCGCGATCGTCGGTAAGGCGACCCCGCCGCGGCTGACCGCACTCGAATGGTCCGTCGTCGCCATGGCCGAGCGCGACGGCATCTCCAGCATTCGCGAGCCGAGCCGCTTCATCTCCGCGCTTGGCAGCCTGTTCGGCCTGAAGCGTCCCAACCGCCTCGCCAATGAAAGGTTGGAGACGTTGCGCCGCGTCGCGATCCTCGCCTGGCACCATGGCTGGAACGTCGCGAAGTCCGAGCTGATCGGCTTCCTCGCCGCCGGCTACACCATGGACCAGTACGAGTTGGTCCAGAACAGCGTCGGGCAGGCCCGCGCCGCGCGCAGTCGGAAGACCGTACGATGAACATGGAGTCGAAGGTTCAATCCGACGGCAGCGTCGAGCGACGGCGCTCGATGGCCAGCAAGTTCAACGCGCTGTCGCGTAATCAGAAGCTATCGCTGATCGCGCTGGTCGTAGCACTGATTGCAGGCGTCCTCCTTCTGGAACTGCGCAGCGCGCCCGTCGCAGCTGCACCGCCGCCGCCGACGGTGACGGTCGCCGTGCCGCTCGTGCGACAAATTGCGGAGTGGGACGACTATTCTGGGCGATTCGAAGCCAGCAAGAGCGTCGAAGTCCGACCGCGCGTTTCCGGCGCGATCGTCGGCGTGCACTTTGCCGACGGCGCGTTCGTTCGGCAGGGCCAGCTACTATTCTCCATTGATCCGCGGCCGTTCGTGGCAGCGCTCAACGAGGCGCGCGCCTCCGTTGCCAGCGCGCGCAGCGACCTCGCACTCGCGCAGGCCGACTATGGCCGGGCCACCCGCCTGCTCGAAGTCGATGCGGTGTCGAAGAGCGATGTCGACCGTGTCCGTGCCCGCGTCCAGGCAGCGGAGGCAGCACTCGCAGCCGCGAATGCCCGCGTTCAGTCTCGCGCGCTCGATCTGAGTTTCACGCAGGTTCGTGCGCCACTCAGCGGCCGTGTTTCGGATCGACGCATCGACGCGGGCAACCTCGTTCAGGGCGGCGGCAGCGGTGCTGAAGGCACGTTGCTAACAACCATCAACGCCGACGATCCGATCTACTTCAACTTCGACGCCTCCGAAGCCTTGTTCCTGAAGGCTCGCCGAGCGCGCGACACCGGCGCAAAGCCAACCGGAGTCGAAATCCGCCTGCAGGACGAGACCGATTATCGCTGGCATGGCCGTCTCGATTTCACCGACAACGGGCTCGACACGCGCTCCGGCACCATCCGTCTGCGCGCGGTCATCGATAACCCGAGCCGGTTCCTGACGCCCGGCCTGTTCGGCAACATGCGCCTATCGACCGGTCAGGCTGTGCCGGCACTGCTTGTGCCCGACTCCGCGATCCAAACGGACCAGGCGCGCAAGATCGTGCTCGTGGCCGGCAAGGACGGAAGCGTTACCCCGCGGCCTGTCGTGCTTGGGCCATTCATCGACGGCCTCCGCGTCGTCCGCTCCGGACTCTCACCGAGCGACCGCGTGGTCATCAGCGGCACCCAGCTCGTGATGCCCGGCGTCAAGGTTCAGACGCGACCTGGCAAGATCGTACCCCAAGCGACCGCCGCGTCCCCCGACACTGTTCCCGTACCGCTCAGCGGCGAAGCGACGTTCGCCGGCCGCTGAGCCTCGCACCCCTTTCATGAACCGGCCCGGATTGGGCAGGGGAGACTGCACATGCGGTTGTCACGCTTTTTCATCACTCGGCCGATCTTTGCCGCCGTCATTGCGATCCTGATCACCGTGATGGGCGCGATCGCCTATTTCGCACTGCCAGTGTCGCAGTATCCCGACATCGTGCCGCCCACGGTTACGGTGAACGCCACCTATCCTGGCGCTGACGCGGAGACAGTCGCGTCGACGGTCGCCGCGCCGCTGGAGCAGGAAATCAACGGCGTCGACAACATGATCTACATGTCGTCGCAGTCGACCGGCGATGGCAACTTGACGATCACGGTGACCTTTAAGCAAGGCACCGACCTCAACGCCGCGCAGGTGCTGGTGCAGAACCGCGTTGCGATTGCCCAGCCGCGGCTTCCCCAAGAGGTTCAGCGGCTCGGCGTGGTAACGCGCAAGACGTCGCCAGACTTCCTGATGGTCGTCAACCTCATCTCGCCCGATCATTCGCTCGATCGTGGGTACATCTCCAACTACGCGCTGACCCAGGTTCGCGACCGCATCGCGCGGCTCGACGGCGTCGGTGACGCGCGGCTGTTCGGCGCCCGCGATTATGCGATGCGCATCTGGATCGACCCCAACAAGGCCGCAGCGCTCGACCTCACCGCCGGGGAGATCGTCAATGCTCTGCGCGCCCAGAATGTCCAAGTCGCTGCCGGCACGCTCGGCCAGCCGCCTTACGCGACCGGCAATGCTTTCCAGCTCAACGTTGAGACCCAGGGCCGCCTGACGGATCCCCAACAATTCGCCAACGTCATCATCCGCACGGATGCCGACGGCCGCCAGGTGCGCGTGTCGGATGTCGCGCGCGTCGAACTCGGCGCAGCCGACTATGCCGCCAACACCTACTTGTCGGGCGAGCCGACCGTGATCCTCGGCGTGTTCCAGCGCCCAGGTTCGAACGCGCTCGCAGCTGCCGCTGCGGTGAAGGCCGAGATGGCGACCATGTCGAAGAGCTTCCCGCCAGGGCTCGAGTATCGGATCATCTACAATCCGACCGAGTTCATCTCGCAGTCGATCTCCGCCGTCCGCGAGACGCTGCTCGAAGCCATCGCGCTCGTTGTCCTCGTCGTCATCGTATTCCTGCAGCGCTGGCGTGCGGCGGTCATCCCGGTCATCGCCATCCCGGTCTCTCTGATTGGTACCTTCGCGATCCTGCTCGGCGTCGGCTACTCGCTGAACAACCTGTCGCTGTTCGGGCTGGTGCTTGCGATCGGCATTGTCGTCGACGACGCCATCGTCGTGGTCGAGAATGTCGAGCGTAACCTCGCGCGCGGTCTGTCGGGCCTGGAGGCAGCGCGAAGGTCGATGGACGAGGTTGCAGCCGCACTTGTCGCCATCGTGCTCGTCCTCTGCGCCGTCTTCCTGCCGACGTTGTTCCTCAACGGCCTGGCGGGCGCGTTCTATCACCAGTTCGCGGTCACGATCTCGGCGGCGACCCTCATCTCGCTGCTAGTCTCGCTGACGCTGTCGCCAGCACTCGCTGCGATCCTCCTCAAACCGCACGAAGAGCCGAAGCCCAGAAACCGCGTTTCGGCCTTCCTCGTCGCAGCGGGCGACCGCTTCAACCAGGGCTTCGACCGCTTCAGCCAAGCCTATTCGCGCCTGACGCATCGGCTGGTGCTGATGCCGAAACGGATGATGCTCGCCTACGCGGCACTCATCGCGGCAACGATTGGCCTGTTCTACATCACGCCGACCGGCTTCATTCCGGCGCAGGACCAGGGTTATTTCCTGACCGTCATCCAGCTGCCGCCGGGCTCTTCGCTCGAGCGCACCGATGCAGTGATGCGCAAGGTCGCCTCGCGCATCCTGCCGATCCCGGGCGTCAAAGGGTCGGTGATGCTCGCCGGTTTCGATGGCGCGTCGCAGACGCAGGCCCCTAACGCCGCCGCAGCCTATGTCCCGCTGCAATCGTTCGAAGAGCGCAAGAAGCTTGGCGTCACGCTGCAGAGCATCATGGCCGAGGCGCAGAAGCGCACCGCCGACATCAATGAGGCGCGCCTGATCATCGTGCCGCCGCCGCTGATCCAGGGGATCGGCTCCGCCGGCGGATATCGCATGATTGTCGAGGACCGCACCGGTCACAGCTTCCAGGAGCTGTCGGGCCTCTCCTGGGGCGTGATCGGCAAGGCCAACCAGACGCCGGGCCTGAAGCAAGTCTACACCCTGTTCGACATCTCGACGCCGCGCGTCTTCGCTGACATCGACCGTCGCAAGGCCGACATGCTCGGTGTGCCGCCGGAGCGGGTGTTCGAGGCGCTCCAAGTCTATCTGGGCTCGGCTTTCATCAACGACTTCAACCTGCTCGGACGCACCTATCGCGTCACCGCGCAGGCCGACTCGTCCTACCGCGCGAGCGAGGCGGACATCGCCAATCTCCGCACCCGATCGAACTCCGGTGCCATGGTGCCGATCGGATCGGTGACGACCTTCCAGGACCGCACCGGGCCGTATCGCGTGTCGCGTTACAACGGCTTTCCGGCCGTTGAGATCGATGGGGACACGGCGCCAGGCTACTCATCGGGCCAGTCTCTAAGGAGCATGGAGAAGATCGCCGCGGAAGCGCTGCCGCCCGGCTTCGCCACCGAGTGGACCGGCATCGCCTACCAGCAGAAGGCGGCTGGCAGCACGTCGGGCCTGGTGTTCGGCATGGCCGTGCTGTTCGTCTTCCTCGTGCTAGCAGCACAGTTCGAAAGCCTGATCCTGCCGCTGTCGATCATCCTGATCGTCCCGATGTGTTTGCTCGCGGCAATGGCAGGCGTGCACTTCCGCGGCATGGACAACAATGTTTTAACGCAGATCGGCCTCGTCGTGCTGATCGCATTGGCTGCGAAGAATGCGATCCTGATCGTCGAGTTCGCGCGTCAGGACGAGGCGGCCGGCATGTCGACGATCGCTGCCGCGGTTCGTGCCGCCCACGACCGCCTGCGGCCGATCCTAATGACCAGCTTCGCCTTCATCCTCGGCAGCGTGCCGCTGTTGCTCGCCACCGGCGCGGGGGCGGAGCTTCGTCAGGCGCTCGGCACGGCGGTGTTCTTCGGAATGGTCGGGGTGACCGGCTTCGGCCTCATTTTCACGCCCACTTTCTACGTCGTCTGCCGCGGCATCGGCGACCGCATCGCTAACCGCCGCCGCGGTGCTGGTCATCAGCCGGCGCTCGTGCCCGCGGAATGAGGAAGATCGTCATGCTTCGAAAGCTCGCAACCGCCAGCTCAGCGCTAGCCCTCGCCGCCTGCGCCGCTGGACCGAACTACCAGGCCAAACCGATCTCGGCCGCAGAGGCGGCACCGTTCGTCATGGCGCAAGGATCGACCATCGTTTCCGACGCGCAACCGGCGGGTGATTGGTGGCGACTCTATAACGATCCCGTCCTCGACGGACTCGTGAAGGACGCGTTGGCCGCGAACACCGACATTCGTGTCGCCGTCGCGCATTTACAGCGCGCTCGCGCTTTCTTGCGCGAAGAACGCGGTGCGCGCGAGCCACAAGTCGGCCTTAGCGGCGGTGCGCAGTACGGCCGTCTGCCTGGCCCCACTGCTGGTCAGAAGCGAACGCACTTCCAAGTCGATGTCGGGCTCGATGTCGCTTACGAAGTCGATCTCTTCGGACGCATCAGCCGCCGGATCGAGGCCGCCCGAGGCGACGTCGGCGCAGCCGTCGCGGATGCCGATGCCGTTCGCGTAGCAATCGTTGCCGACACTGTTCGCGCCTATGCAGACGCCGTGTCTTCAGCCGAGCGCGTCAGCGTCGCCGAGAAGATCGTCGCGCTGCTAGACCAGTCGCTGACGCTGACGGAGCGACGTCATCAGATCGGCATGGCGAACGGCCTCGATACCGCGCGGATCGCCGCGCTGCGCGACCAGCGCCGGGCCGAAATCCCGCTGTTGGAGTCTCAGCGCCGGGCTGCGCTTTTCCGCCTCGCTACCTTGACCGGCCGAGCACCGCGTGAGCTTCCGCAAAAGGTAGCAGATCGCACTACCTTTCTACGCCTTGAGCGCGTCATCCCGGTCGGCGACGGCGCAACCCTGCTCGCGCGCCGCCCCGACGTGCGCGCGGCTGAGCAACGGCTCGCCGCTGCCACTGCGCGGATTGGTGTCGCAACCGCGGACCTCTATCCAAAGATCACGCTCGGCGGGTCGGTGGGATCCAGCGGCGCCGGCCTTGGCAATATCTTCAGCGCCAATCCGCTGACGTGGCTGATCGGTCCGCTGATCAACTGGACGGTGAACCGCAACGCTGCCCGCGCCAGGGTCGCCGGCGCCCAAGCGGACACGCAAGCCGCCCTTGCCACGTTCGATGGCACGATCCTCGAGGCGCTTGAGGAAACCGAGGCGGCGCTGTCCGCCTACCAGCAAGCGCTCAATCGCCGTGACGCGCTGCGTGCCGCCAGCGACCAGGCGCAGGCAGCCGCCCGCATCACTCGCGCCCGCCAACGCGAAGGCGACATCAGCTCGCTGGAGTTGCTCGACGCCGAGCGTACTGCCGCCGAATCGCAGGCTTCCCTTGCCGAAGCGGACGCGCGGATCGCAAGTTCGCAGGTCGACCTGTTCCGCGCTCTTGGCGGCGGCTGGAGCAGTTAGGGACGATTCGCTTATCTGACCGCTCCCATTGCGACTTACCGATCCTAAGATAGAAGGCTAGCGAGGGAGAGTTGTGTGGCGAGCCTGGAGTTGAAGGGCATCCGGAAGTCGTTCGGTGCGACTCCCGTCCTCGACAATATCAACCTCATGCTTGATGCGCGTGAGTTCATGAAGGCGCATTAGCTGATCATCATGAAGACGGACCTAGTCGATTTTGCGACATTTGCTCGCGACATCGCATCATGCGCAAGACGCGAGACTCTATCGCGATTCAACCGAGACATGGACGTCGAGAACAAGTCGGGTCACGCCTTGTTCGATCCGGTCACCGAAGCCGATCGGGCCGCCGAGCAAGCAATGCGTGCGTTCATCGGCGAGCGCTTTCATGATCACGGCATAATTGGCGAGGAATATCCCGATAAGCTCGGTACGGCCCGGCACATTTGGAGCCTGGATCCGATCGATGGAACACGTTCCTTTATTTGCGGGCTTCCCAACTGGACTACGCTGATCGCACTTCTCGAGGATGGCGATCCGGTCCTGGGCCTGGTCGATGCCCCCGTCCTGGATGAGATCTATGTAGGCAGCGGCAACGAAGCGTGGATGGTACGCAGCGGTGGCCAAGTCGCGATCCGCACCAGTCAATGTTGCGCGCTGTCGGAAGCCCGGCTTTCGACAACTGACCCATTTCTGTTCGGTGATGATGGGCATGAATCATGCGGTTTCGAGCGACTGCGCCGCGCTGCAAGGGTCACACGGTACGGACATGACGCCTATGCCTATGCGCGGCTTGCGGCAGGGACGATCGACCTCGTCGTCGAAAGCGGCCTCAAGCCGCACGACTACAATCCACTGGGGCCACTCGTGCGCGCGGCAGGCGGCCAGGTCGGCAACTGGTCCGGAGGCACCGACCTCGCGAGCGGAGCGATCGTGGCTGCGGCCAGCCGCGAACTCTACGACGCCGCGGTGGAGTTGCTCGCCGTCGAGTGACGAGCTTTCAGGCGGTCGATCACATCGAGCCAGCCGAAGCCCTTCATCTCCATCAGCACCGCGAGATGGTAGAGCAGGTCGGCGACCTCTTCGGCGCAGCCATCGGCATCCCGCGTGACTGCGGCCAGCGCCACTTCGACACCTTCTTCACCGACCTTCTGCGCGATCCGGGCCGAACCCTGAGCGAGGAGTTCACGCGTATAACTCCCGGGATCATCCGAAGAGGCCCGCTGCCGGACGATCGCGGACAGGTGCGCGAGCCAGCCCGCGACTTCAGGCGATACGTCACCGAAGCAACTTATCGTTCCGGTGTGGCAGGTGGGGCCATCCGGGTCGGCAAAAACAATCAGCGAGTCATTGTCGCAGTCGCCGTGGACGGCGTGGAGATGCAGCCGATTGCCGCTCTTTTCGCCTTTTTGCCAAAGGCGCTGCTTCGACCGGCTGAAGAAGGTCACCAAGCCGCTATCGAGCGTGGCGCGGAGCGCTTCTTCATTCATGTAGCCCAGCATCAGGACGCGCCCAGATGCGCGGTCCTGCACGACGGCCGGAAGCAGGCCGTTCATCTTGTCCCAATCGAGCGACGCTATGTCGGCAGGGGTCAGCGGCGCATTTCGATCCCGCATGTGACGAGATACTCCTTGAGATCCGGAATGGCGATCAGGCGGTCATGGAAAACCGTCGCGGCAAGCGCCCCACTGACGCCCGCTTCGATGAAAGCATCGCGAAAATGCTCCCGCGCGCCAGCGCCTCCCGAAGCGATTACCGGAACGCTGACGGCTTCAACGACCGCTCGCGTATGCGCGATGTCGTAGCCTGTCCGCACGCCGTCGCGCTTCATGCAGTTGAGCACGATTTCCCCTGCGCCCCGATCGGCCGCTTCACGTACCCAGTCGAGCGTCCGCAGGCCGGTGTCGCGGCTCTTCGACGGGCTGCCGGTATATTGATGGACGAAGTAGTCGCCATCGTGTTCGAAGCTGTCGACGCCTAGCACCACGCACTGGCTGCCGAACCCGCGCGCAAGCTCGGCGATCAGCTCCGGCCGCTCAAGCGCAGGTGAGTTGATCGAAACCTTGTCCGCGCCGCAATCGAGGCAGGCGCGAGCTTCGACGCCAGTCCGCAGCCCGCCGGCGACTGAGAACGGTATGTCAATGACCTCCGCAATCCGTGTCACCCAAGCCAGGTCGACTGTGCGGCCCTCGGCGCTCGCGCCGATGTCGTAAAAAACCAGCTCGTCGGCGCCCTCCTCACGATAACGCATCACCTGCTCGACAATGTCGCCGGCGTCACGATGGTCGCGGAACTGCACTCCCTTGACGACGCGCCCGTCCTTCACGTCCAGGCAGGGGATGATCCTATGCGCTGGCAAGCGACAACGCCTCCTCGAGCGTAAAGCGGCCTTCCCACAGCGCCTTACCGATGATGACTCCGTCGGTGCGAAGTCGATTGACGTCGGCCAGCGAGGAGACACCGCCGGACGCCTGAAGGCGGAGGCGGGGCAAGAGTTCGACGGCTTCATCAAGCAATTGGAAATTGGGACCGCTGAGCGTCCCATCGCGGCCGATGTCGGTCAGCAGCAGGTGCTTCGCCTTATGGTGGAGGGCAATCACATCCCAAAGCGCCATTCCGCTGTCTTCGGCCCAGCCCGACACAGCAACCATCGGCGTCCCGGCAGACATTCTCACATCGACCGACAAAGTCAGCCGTTCGGGACCGAACTCGTCCAGCCAACGGGTGACCATCTCAGGCTCCTTCACGGCCAGGCTACCGATCACGACCCGCTCGACCCCCGCGTCGAGCATCCGCGCGATGTCCTCGCGCGTGCGGAAACCCCCGCCCGCCTGAAGTTTAAGTCGTGTGGTCCGGGCGAGTGAGATGATCAGCTCGTGCTGCTCCGGCCTGCCGGCCCGCGCTCCGTCAAGGTCGACGATGTGCGCCCACTCTGCGCCCGCGTCGGCGAAACCGCGTAGCGCATGGGCCGGTTGCGCCGGATAGGTGGTGACGTCGTCGAACCGCCCCTGACGCAAACGCACGGCGTGTCCGCCCATCAGATCCATGGCGGGGTACACGATCATGTGAGGAAGCTTTCGAGGAATCGACTGCCCGCTTCGCCGGAGCGCTCGGGATGGAACTGGGCGCCGAGCCAGTTGGCCTGGCGCACAACCGCTGGAATATCGCGGCCATAGCTAATGCTGGCTAACGTCGCCGGGCCAACGTCACAGGCGTAGCTGTGCGCGAAATAGACATAGTCGCCAGTCCTCAAGCCGAGCTCGGGCGAACGCACATCGATCTTGCTCCACCCCATGTGCGGCACAGGTCGGTCTGGTGCGGCCTCAAGCGCTCGCACCCTGCCTTGGATCAACCCAAAACAGGTCGTGTTATCCTCCTCGCTGTGTTCGAACAGAAGCTGCATGCCTAGGCAGATGCCGAGCGCCGGCTGTCGAAGCGATGTCAGGGTTTCGCGCAATCCGAGGCAGTCGACCCGCTCCATCGCGAAGCCCGCCGCACCGACGCCAGGCAGGATGACCCGATCGGCCAAAGCGATCTTGTCGGGCTCGGCGGTTACCATCGGGACCACGCCGAGCCGCTGCAGAGCGAATTGGATCGAGCCGATATTGCCATAGGCGAGGTCGACGATGGCTAGCTTCACAGAATGCCCTTGGTGCTTGGCAGCATATCGCTGTCGGCTTCAGGCCGGATTGCCTGGCGCAACGCGCGCCCGAAGGCCTTGAAGCAGGCCTCGGTCTTGTGATGGTCGTTCCCGCCTTCGACGCGGACGTGGATCGCCGAGCGCATGCTATCCGAGAACGAGCGAAAGACGTGCTCGGTCATTTCGGTCGGATAGGCACCGATGTGGCTCGCCTCGAACTTGCCGTCGAAGCGGCTGAATGGCCGTCCCGAGAGGTCGATCAGGACTTGCGCCTCGGCTTCGTCCATTGGCAACGCAAAGCCGAACCGGCCGATCCCGCGTCGCTCGCCGAGCGCCTGGGACAGCGCGCTGCCCAGCGCGATCGCACAATCTTCGATACTGTGGTGCGCGTCGATCTCGAGGTCGCCGTCACAGCTCAACACCAGACTGAAATCGCCGTGCGCCGCAACCTGGTCCAGCATGTGGTCGTAAAACGGGATGCCGGTCATCACGCGCCGCGGCAAAGAGCGGTCCAGATTCACCGCGACAGCGATCTTTGTCTCCTTGGTGTCGCGTGCGAGCTCGGCGCGCCGGACCGGTCGGGACTGGTTGCGAACGCCGAACGCGGAAAGGGCGACGTCATTCTCGGCTTCGGTGCCGATGGTCAGGCGCACCGCGCCGGGCGCGGCATTTGGTCGGAAGCGCACCCGGATGCCGAGCGCGCGCAGCTTCGACGCGAGCGCTTCCGCATCCTCGACCTGCAGGAATAGGAAATTGCCGCCTCCATTGCGCACTGATTTCACGATCGGCGACGCGACGAGGAGGCCTGCAAGCCGGTCGCGCTCCGCCTTGATTCTCGCGATCCGGTCCTGGTGGATGGCTTGGCGCGCGGGGGCCAAGGTGGCCATGGCCGCTTCGACCGACGGGCTCGGCAACGGATAGGGCGGAAGCGCGCGTGCTGCGATCGCGACAAGTTCGGGATTGGCGATCGCGCATCCGATCCGCGCGCCAGCGAGGCCGAAGGCTTTCGACAGCGTCTTGAGCACGACCAGGTTAGCTCGCTTTGCCGCCTCGACGGCGAGGCTCGGCGTATCGGAGAAATCGAGATAGGCCTCGTCGAGGACGATAATGGTTTGCGGCAACGCGGCCGCAACCTGCAGGACGAGCGCGGGATCGACCTCGTTGCCGGTCGGGTTGTTGGGCGAGCAGATGAAGGCTAGCTTCACATCCGCTTGGTGCGTTAGTGCGGCAACGAATCCGTCCGCGCTGAAATCGAAGTTTTTGGCGAGCGGCACCTCGATGACGCGAGCGCCCTGCAGGCGAGCGAAATGCTCGTAGGCGGTGAACGTCGGTGCTGTGATTGCAATCGCGTCGATGCCTGGCCTGCAGAAGGCTCGCACCAGCATGTCGATGGCGTCGTCGGCGCCGCGCGTAACTACCAGCGCATCGGGCTCGACGCCGTACAGCGCGGCCATCGACGCTCGCAGCCGGTGAGGCTGTGGCTCGGGATAACGGTTGATCGCGGCCGCAAGCGGGCCGCTCGAGAGCGGCGGATAAGGATTCTCATTGGCATCGAGTTTGATCGCGTCGGCGCCGAACGCGGCATTAGCCTCGGCGGCGATATCGAACGGCTTCAGATCGAGAATTTCTGGGCGCGCAAGGCGCGCGGCGAGCGACGTCACGACACCTTCTCCAGCCGCGCGTCGGCGGCCCGCGCGTGTGCCTCGAGCCCTTCCATGCGCGCCAGTAGCGCGGCTGGGCCCGCAATTCGCCTTGCAGCTTCGACAGTGACTGTCTGGACGCTCATCGCCTTCAGGAACGTGTAAGTGGAAACGCCACTCCACGCGCGCGCGGCACCGTCGGTAGGCAGAACGTGGCTCGATCCGGCGAGATAGTCGCCGAAAGTTTCGGCGGCGAGCGGTCCGGCAAACACGGCTCCGGCATTGCGAACGAGCGGCACCAACGCCTCGGCCGAAGCGACAGAGAGCGCCAAATGCTCGGGCGCATAGGCATTGGCGATGTCGACGGCCTGCTCGAGATCCCTGACCAGGATAGACCGGCCCGACCCGAGCGACGCTTGTGCCACTGCACCCCGCGGTAGGTCCGCAAGCTGCTTCTCAATCGCCGGTTCGACTGCCTTCAGGACGCGGCGCGAAGGACTGACGAGGATGACCTGCGCCGCCGCGTCATGCTCCGCCTGGCCAAGAAGGTCCGCTGCGACGGTCGCCACGTCGGCGGTGTCATCGGCGATGACCATTAGCTCACTCGGTCCCGCCTGCATGTCGATCGCCGAACCTGCCGGCAGGCCCGAAACCATTCGCTTCGCTTCCGCCACCCAGGCGTTCCCGGGGCCGCAGATCTTGTCGACCTTGGCAATTGGCCCAGCGCCGAAAGCCAGCGCCGCAATCGCCTGCGCTCCGCCAACCGTCCACACCGCTTCAACGCCGGACAGTTCGGCTGCCAGTGCGATCAGCGGATCGAGACCGCCTTTCGGCCGGGGCGGGGTCACGGCGACGATCTCGCGCACGCCCGCGACCCTCGCGGGGATCGCCAGCATCAGCATTGTCGAGAACAGCGGCGTCCTCCCGCCGGGAACGTAGAGACCAACCCGGTCGATCGGCCGCCACAGCTTACGAACCGTAACGCCAGGCCCCGTCTCGACGGTCACCTCGGATGGCATGCAGGCCAGGTGGAAACGACGGATATGGTCCGCTGCCAGCTCGAGCGCCTCGACCTGATCACGAGGAAGCTCGCTCCGCGCATCCGCAGCAACTGGCGCCACGGGAATTATCCTCGGCTCTTCGCCGTCGAGCCTGCGCGCGATGTCGCACAGCCCGCGCCAATCGCCGTCACGGACAGCATCGACGATTGCGCGGACGCCATCCTGGAGCTCCATGTTGGCGCGTTGCTCGGGGCGAGCGAGCGCCGCCTCACGGCCGCGCTCGTCGAGCTGGCTCCAATCGATCTGCTTCACAGCATCATCTTTTCGATGGGGACAACGAGGATCGCCGAGGCGCCGGCGAGCTTAAGCTTCTGCAACGTCTCCCAGAAAACAGATTCCTGACATACAGCATGGACCGCGAAATGCCCGGGGCGGCCATGCAGCGGAACGATGGTTGGCGCTTCGGCCCCCGGAAGCAGGTCGGTGATCCGCTTCAAGGACTCGCTCGAGGCGTTGAGCATGATGTACTTCGATTCCTTGGTTGCGAGCACGCCGTCGATCCGGCTCATCAGGCCCGCTGCTATATCGGCCCTCACATCATCCATCGGCCGACGCGTGCGGATCAGAACGGCCTGGCTTTCAAGGACCGTGTCCAAGGCGCGCAGCCCGTTCGCCTCCAGCGTCGCTCCGGTCGACACGAGATCGCAGAGGAAGCTTGCGATCTGCAGTCGCGGGGCCAGCTCGACCGCCCCATTCATCGTGACGATGGTGGCATCAATACCGTTCCGCTCAAGGAAGCGAGCAAGGATGCGGGGATAGGATGTCGCAATCCGCTGACCCTCAAGCGATTGTGGGCCGTCATACGGCGTCGCTTCGGGCGCGGCGATCTTCAGGCTGCAGCGGCCGAACCCGAGCTCGGCGAGTAAGTCATATCCGAGGTCGGCTTGCCCGAGCGCGAATTCCTCGAGCACATTCTGCCCCACGATTCCGAATTCGCACGCCCCGTCGCTGACGAACGTGGGTATGTCGTCGTCGCGGACGAACATTAGCTCGGCCGGATAGTTTTCGACTCTCGCAGTCAGGCTGTTCTTGCCGGACTGGATTCTGAAACCTGCATCGCGGAGCAACTCGCGGCTGGCGTCAGACAGCCGGCCCGATTTTTGTAGCGCGATGTGAAGGCGCGTGCGGTCAGTCAGCAACGCGGCCTCCAAGGCGATCGATGGCGTGGCGGTAACCGTGGTGAGGCTCCTGACGCAGGAATCGCGAGACGCGAACAATCGTGGTGGTGCTGACACCGGTGCGCTCGTGGATCTCCCGATATGATAGGTCGCTCCCATCGAGCACCCGCGCGACATGCCAGCGCTCCGCCATGGTTCGGATTTCGGCGGGCGTGCACAGGTCGACCAGCAACCGCCGTATCTCGTCACGGCTCTTCGCGGTGAGCAGCGCATCACATAAATCGTTGGTCAGGACGTCGAGGTTCCGTGTCGCCGTCAAGGGGTTCGGTTCTGCTCGCATAAGCTCGTCTTTGTTACAACGTGTTAAATCGATGTAACTGACTAGTCATGTCTTATCGCGAGTCAATCCGCTTTATGCGTGCTGGGCCATCAGCAGGCGATCTATCACGGGCGTCTGGAGTGTTTCCGACGTTGGCCAAGCTGCCTGACTGCGCCAATGGGTCAAAATTTGGGCGGCCGGAGTGGGTCAGGGTTCATCACCGCCTTAGGCTGCGGACAACACCTATTTGACCGGCAGGAGAAGTCGTCTTTGACGCCTTGATGGCATCTCGCTCGCCACTTGAGGATAAATCTCCAGGTAGAGCGCTCGGTGCTCTAGTGCTTGCGGTCGGCCCTGCCATGGCGGGCTTCGCATTAGGCAGCGCCTGGCTTTTTCTCCGTCCGGGCGACATCAGCCCTCTCGTCATCGCGATGATCGCCCCGATTGCCTTGACGCCTCTGTTCTTCCGCGCCCGCGATTAGACCAACGCCATTGTAGAGCTGCTTGGGTCGAAGGCTGCCGCGCAAGTTCGCATGGAAAGCTGCGCTGTTTTTCGTGGATCTGGACGGATCCCGCGGCGGATAGCAAAGTGCGTTCGTGAGCAAAGTCGTCATGGTTGGTGGTGGCATCTGCGGGCTTGGTGCCGCACTTCTTTTAGCGCGGGATGGCCACGACGTAACAGTCGTTGAGAAGGACGAAGACCTCGTTCCTGGCTCGATAGATGATTGCTGGGACTCATGGAGCCGCAAGGGCGTTGCCCAGTTCAGACAGCCGCACAACTTCATGCCAGGCATGCGGCTGATGCTCGAGAATGAGCTTCCCGAAGTGCAGAACGCGATGGTCGACGCCGGCGCCGCCCGCTTCGACATGGTTTATCCCCTGCCGACTTGGCTTCGTCATTCTGCGCCCCAGTCGATTGACGACAAGTTGTGGAGTCATGCGATCCGCCGCCCGACGGCCGAATGGGTCTTCCTGCAATGCGTGCTGCAAGAAACAAGCATCCGTTGGAGGCAGGGAGTGAGTGTGACTGGCCTGACTACCGGAACCTCGGCCCAGGTCGGCATTCCCCATGTGAATGGAGTACGCACGTCTGACGGGGATGAGATCGAAGCAGACCTCGTAATCGACTGTTTCGGTCGAGGCAGTCGCGGACCAAGCTGGCTAACGGATATCGGTGCCCGCATTCCGCGGGAATCTGCGGTTGCTGGCCACTTCACCTACGTTACGCGCTTCTTGAGGGACCGGACCCCGAACGGAGTGCTCCTGTCTTGTCCGAGCTCGGCTCGCTGGGCATCTTATGTCTGCCTGGAGAACGACAAACCTGGTCCACCACGCTATTCGTTTCCTCGAACGACCCCTTACACGTCTCCTTCGCCGCGAAAGTGCTTACATGCGGGTCGTCCGAGCGCATCCGCTGCCTGCCCATTGGGTCGACGGAAAGCCCATCTCGGATGTGTCGGTAATGGGTGGCGTGGTGGACCGTTATCGGCGTCTTGCGACTGAAGACGGGCCAGTCGTGACCGGTTTCGTTGCGATCGCGGACGCATGGGCTTGCACCAATCCTTCGGCGGGCCGTGGCATGACCGTCGGGATGCTCCACGCGCAGCGCTTGCGGGACGTCCTGCGATGCTTTCCGGACGATCCCTGGAACTTGGCCAGGGAGTTCGACGAGATCACGGAACGGGACCTTCGCCCTTGGTACGATGCGCAAGTTGCGTCGGATGGTCTACGGTTCGCCGCAATGGAGGCTGCTCGCACTGGGCATCGGCCGACTACCCCGTCCGATCCGCTCACACGTGACATAGCCTTGCTCCGGAAGGGCATGCTCGCCAGCGGAGATCTCTTTCGCCTGGGCCTAGAATATCTCGCCACGCTTGCAACCGCCCAGGAAATCATGAACCGTCCAGGCGTGCGAGCCCGTCTGCAGGAAGCTGTTGCGCAACTAGCAAAAGATCCTCCGCCCGCCATGCCTGCTCCCAGTCGCGAGCAGCTGCTGGAGCTCGCGTCTTAAGCAGGCGCAAGGCGAGCCGCGACGCGCCAACAACGGCGCAATGGGTGGAATGCGGACGTTAACGATCCGATGAAAGGCTCCGATAGTCGCCCCACAAAGCAGCCCACGGAAGATCAGTGAAACAGGCCAAGTCTTGTCGAACAAGGTTTTCTTGTAGCTGGCTGGGGCGGCAGGATTCGAACCTGCGAATGCCGGTACCAAAAACCGGTGCCTTACCACTTGGCGACGCCCCAGCAGGCTTGCCGCAAATTGCGGGGAAGCCGCGCATATAGCCGCAGATTGCCACAAGGGAAGTCGTTCGCCCACTTGTCGATTGGCTATTTGTCCCAGGCCCGCCGCCGTTTAGCGTGCAGCGCGACCGGCGCTTCACTGCCGGCGGGGGATGGACGATGAAGACTGCCGCGCTGCTTGCCATTACGACTGCCCTCACCGCGAGCGCATCCATCGCGCAAACGCCGGCCGCGACGCCGGTCTATCCGCCATTCGGACTCGATCTGACGGCACCCGATCGCACGACTCGCCCGGGCAATGATTTCTTCCAATTCGCCAATGGCAGCTACCTCAACCGGATCCAGATCCCCGCCGATCGCCCGATCGCCTCGCGCCGGTTCGACATGACGGACCGCACCGACCAGCAGTTGAAGACGCTTCTCGAAGAAGCTTCGAAGGGGGTCGCTGAACAACCGGCCAACGTGCGCGGCAAGGTCGGCCCTTTCTATGCCTCTTTCATGGACCAGCCGACGATCGAGCGTATCGGTGCAACAGCCATCGCACCGGAGCTAAACGCGATCCGTGGCGCGCGCGACCTCCCTGCCCTCGCCACCTTGATGGGCCAGAGCGTTGCCGGCTTCTACCCGTCGCCCTTCGGCATGGGCGTCGACATCGATCTGAAGAAACCGGAAATTTACGCCATCTATCTGGGACAGGGCGGGCTCGGCCTCCCTGACCGCGATTACTATCTTAAGCCGGACTTTGCTGCTCAACGCGAAGCCTATCGCGCTTATGCCGAGCGGCTACTGACCGAGCTCCAATGGCCGGACCCGGCCGTCGCTTCGCGCAATATCGTCGCCCTGGAAACCGCGATCGCGGACGCGAGCTGGACCAAGGTGCAGCAGCGCGACATCACGGTTCAGTACAATCCGGTGACCAAGGCGCAGCTTCAGGCGCTGGCGCCGCAATTCCCGTGGACGAACTTCCTGAATGGCGCGACGGTTGGCGGCAGCGACCGCTTCATCGCCACGACGAATACGGCGTTTCCGAAGATTACAGCTGCAATCGCCGCCGCGCCGCTGGACACCGTCAAGGCCTGGATGGCGTTCCGCACTGCGGATGCCGCCGCGCCCTATTTGTCCACCGCTTTCGATCAGGCGCATTCCGACTTCCGCGAAAAATCGCTCCTGGGCCAGACCGGGCAGCCGCCGCGTCGGAAGCGCGGCAAGCTCGCCGTGGCCGGCGGAGACTGCGGCGCGGACCCGGCCAGCTGCTTCGGCACGCTGAACTGGGCTACCGGGCAGCTCTACTCGGAACGCTATTTCCCCGCCTCGACCAAGGCCGCGATCGAAGGCCTTGTCACCAACCTCAAGGCCGCCTTCCGCAATCGCCTCGAGGCACTGGACTGGATGAGCCCCGAGACCAAAACGGAAGCGCTGCAGAAACTCGACACTTACACGATCAAGGTCGGCTATCCCGACAAATGGCGCGACTATTCGAACGTCGTCATCCGCCGCGACGACCTCGTGGGCAACGTGCGCCGGGCAGCAGCCGCCGATTGGGCTTTCTACGTAAACCGCAGCGGCGGGCCGGTCGACAAGACCGACTGGTTGATGACCCCGCAAACCAACGACGCCTACAACGGTAGCCTGCGCGACATCGTCTTCCCGGCCGGCATCCTGCAAGCGCCGATGTTCGACCCCAATGCGGATCCGGCCATCAACTATGGCGCTGTCGGCGGCGTCATCGGCCACGAGTTGACGCACGGCTTCGACGACCAAGGCCGGTCGATCGACGCGGCTGGCGCACTCCGCGACTGGTGGACGCCGAAGGACGCGGACGAGTTCAAGCGTCGCGCGGCCATCCTTGGCGCCCAATATGCGAAGTTCGAACCCGTGCCCGGCGTCCACATCAACCCCGGCCTGACGATGGGGGAGAATATCGCCGACCTTGGCGGCCTGACGATGGCGCTCGATGCCTATCACGCTTCGCTCAAGGGCAAGCCGGCGCCCGTCCTCGGCGGGCTGACCGGCGATCAGCGCGTCTTCTTCGGCTGGGCGCAGGCCTGGGCTGGGAAAGCGACACCGCAGGAGATCAAGCGCCTGACCACCAGCGACCCGCACAGCTTCCGCAAGTATCGGGTCAACGGGGTCGTGCCTAACATCGACGCCTGGTACGACGCATTTGGCGTCGAGCCGGGCGACGCGCTCTATATCGAGCCAGCAAAGCGCGCCCGAATCTGGTAAGGGCGCGCCCATGAGCGAACCGTCGATCCGCGATTTCCACGCGCACATCTATTACGATCCCGATCAGGTCGACGTGGCTAAGCAGCTCGCCGCCGCAGCGCAGGCGAGCTTTCCAATCGCCGTCGGGCACTTTCATCTTCGCCCTGTCGGGCCGCATCCTCGTGGCAGCGTTCAGCTGACCGTGCCGCGGGATTTGTTCGGCGACGTCGCACAGTTTCTCGCACTCAACCGTGGCGACCTGACAATCTTTGCGCATGCGGAAACAGGCGACGATCTCGCCGACCATACGCGGCACGTGATCTGGTTCGGCCCGACCGAGAAGCTCGACCTTTCGATCTTCAACTAGGCTTCGTCAGTGGCCGTCCACACGGTCGAACGCCGCAGGATTCCGAAGTAAAGGACCACTAGCGCCAGGCCGACGAGCAACGCGGCGGTCAGAAATGCCGCGCCGGTGGTTCCGTTCTCCGCACTAACTGCCAGCACCTGCGTCATCGCCAGCGGCCCGATGATCGCCGCGACGCTCGCGACCGATGCCATCCCGCCTTGCAGCGCGCCCTGGTTCGGCGCGTCCGTCATCCGCGAAGCAAGGCATTGAGCGACGGATAGACCAGGCCCTCCAGCGCGCTGAAAAAGATGATCGCATATACCCAGTCTGCGCTCGCCACGATCGCGTAAAGCAGGAAGCGGGTGCCGCCGACGACCATGCCGAGGATCACTCCGATGACTGAACGCCATGCTGTGCGAGCCCCTCACCTTACGCACCCGACCTCACAGTCAATCGTTTGGAATGCGCCCGTTCACCAGGTCGTCGTAATCCTTCGACAACTGCCGCGTGATGTCGCCGACCTCGAAGTTCCACGGACCCGCCGACTGTACGGGCGTAATCTCCACTGCGGTGCCGGTCAGGAACATCTGCTCGAAACTCTCTAGTTCCTCCGGCCAGATCGGACGTTCCTGGACCTCGATGCCGCGGCGCTGGGCCAGATCGATGACCGTCCGTCGGGTAATCCCATCGAGGAAGCAGTCGGGCGTCGGGGTATGAAGGACATTATCGCGGACGAAGAAGGCATTGGCGCCGGTCGCTTCGGCCACGCGTCCACGCCAGTCGAACATCAGCGCGTCATTGAAACCGCGTGCTTCCGCATGCTGTTTCGACAGCGTGCAGATCATGTAGAGGCCGGACGCCTTCGAGGCCGTCGGCGCCGTATAGGGAGCCGGCCGCCGCCACGGCGCGATGTCAAGCCTGATGCCATTCTCGGAAAGGCGAGGGTCGTAATATTTGCCCCACTCCCACGCCGCGATGGCGAGGTGCGGCCGCGTCTTTCCCGGCGCGACGCCCATCGATTCCGATCCGCGCCAGGCAACCGGGCGCATGTAAGCGTCGGTGAAGCCACTCGCCTCCAGGACCTCGATGCAGGCGGCGTTGATCTCCTCGACGCTCCACGGGAGCTCGAAGCCGAGCAAGCTGGCGCTGTTGCGCAGCCGCTCGCTGTGCTCGTTAAGCTTGAAGATGCGCTTGTTGTAAGCCCGCTGACCCTCGAACACGCTGCTGGCGTAATGGAGGGCGTGGGTGAGGACATGGACCTTGGCGTCGCGCCAATCGACCATTTTCCCATCTAGCCAAATCAGACCGTCGCGGTCGTCGAAATTACCTTGCTCTGGAGCAGCCATGCGGCGCGCCTAGGACAGGCGCGGCGTTTCAGCAAGCGAGGGGGATTTTGCCTCTTCGGCCAGCTCTGCTCCACGGCGCGCAGCAGCGTCGATCGTCAGTACCAGCAGCTGGTTGAGCACGTCGTCGTGATCAAGGATCTTGAGGCCCGCCTCGGTCGTGCCGTTCGGGCTGGCGACGCGCTTGGCGATGGAGTCCATACCCTCGGTCTTCGCCGCCGCTAGCCAAGCCGTGCCTAAGACCGTCTCGAGCGCAATCGTCGATGAAAACTCGCTACTCAGGCCGCGCGTCTCGCCCGCCTTCGCAAGCGCGCCAATGAAGCGCGCAACATAAGCAGGACCAGCGCCCGCAACCGAACCGACGGCAGCGAACTTGCTTTCGTCCGGAATCCACGGCGCGTAGCCGAGCGGCGCAAACAGCTGCGAAATCTCGATCCGCGTCGGCTCGTCCGCATCCTGGCTGTAGAGCGCGACGACGCCGCGCCGAATAGCGACTGGCAAGTTCGGCATCGCCCGGACGATTGCTCCGACGCCCGGAAAACGCTCGCGCAGACTCGACGCCTCAACGCCCGCAAGGATGGAGATCACCGTCGTCTTTGCGCTCAGATATTTGCGCAGTTCCGGCGCGATCTCGTCGAGCTTCTGCGGCTTGAACGCGAGCACGACCAGGCGTGGCGGCGCTCCGGCCTCGACGATGCTCGAAACCGTGCGGACACCTGTGACAGGCATGCCGCTCGGGCGAATAACGACGGTGTTCGAAAGGTCGTAGCCGGCGCCTCGCCAGCCCTCGACGATTGCGCCACCCATATTCCCGCAACCGACAAACCAAGTCGGCACCGGCAGCCTTGGAGCGTCAGTCATGCTTCCCCGTGCGTGTCGATGAGTGCTGCGGAGATGGCTTCGCCTGGCGATTTGCCGCCCCACAGCACGAATTGGAAAACGGGATAGAAGCGCTCGCACTCCTCGACCGCAGCTTCTGCGATAGCTTCTGCCTGCTCCAGCGACAGCCCTTCGTCCGACCGCGTGTCCAGGATCGTCGAATGGCGGAACAATACGAGGCCTGAACCCGACCACATCTCGAAATGGCCGAGCCAAAGCTGTTCGTTGATCAGGCTCAGCGCCTCATAGATCGCGCCGCGCTTCTCAACGGACACTTTGATGTCGGGAAAAGCGAGGAATTGCAGGACTTGGTCCTCGGGTCGCCAGACACCGCGCAACTCATATTGCGCCCAGCTACCCGTCGCCGAGGCGACGATCTCGCCGTCGCCGGTGCGCTCGCAAGCCCAGCCGCGGGCCTCGAAATATTGCTCGAGAACCTCGATCGGCGCGCCGTCGTCGCGCTCGTCCTGGATTTCTTCCTCGCTCAGGTTCACGCCCCCGCCGCTGCCTTCTTGACGCCGCCACGCTTGGCGCCTGTGGCACCTGTCGCAACGCCACTGACCTTGGCTTCGAGCGCTGCGATCCGCGCCTTCAGCGCTTCATTCTCATCGCGGGCGGCAGCGGCCATGGCCTTCACGGCCTCGAACTCGTCGCGGCCGACGAAATCCTGGCCACCGACCCATTCGCGGAACTTCTCGCGCGCTCCGGATTCGGCTTCGCGGCCCATGCCGGCCATCGTGCCTGCAAAGCCGTTCACCATCTTCACCAAGTCGTCGAACATTTTGTTCTCGGACTGCATCGTCGGGCTCCTCCCTTTCGTCGCGGAAATAGGGAGTTGCAGCGATTTTCGCCACCCCGCGCCCCAAACCTATCCCCAACTCGCTGAGATATCCCCAATTATCCGAAGAGCGACGTTCCCGCCCCAGGGTTGAGCACATCGATCGAGGAATTCAGCGTGGCGGCAAAAACCAGCCACATGAGATAGGGGATCAGCAACAGCCCGGCCGGCTTGCGCAGCCGCATGAACCGTCCGGCAGTAAGTGCCGCCAACGCCGCCATGATGAAAATGACCCACTTGGCCAGCGCGATGTCGTGCGCCTTGAAAAACAGCGGCGACCAGGCGAAATTCAGTGCCAGCTGAACGAAGAACAGGAACAGCGCGGAGCGCCTTTCCCGAGACAGCGGCAACGCCAGGATCATGGCGAGAGAAAGCCCCATCAGCACGTACAGGATCGGCCAGACCACTCCGAACGCCCAGCCCGGCGGCATGAAGAAGGGCTTCTGCAGCCCATCGAACCACGGATTCCCGAACCCCGAGTTCGAAAGCCATCCGCTCGCCGACCCGAGGAGGACGATTAGCGGACAGGTGACAAGCGCAATCTTGCCCCAGCTGCGCACTTCAACTGCGTCAGTCATTCATCTTGGCTCCCAGCAGGAACTCGACATTGCCTTCGGGCCCGGTGATCGGGCTTGGCGTGATGCCCAGCACCGTCCAGCCCTGCAATTCAACCCAGTCTTTGGCCTCATCGCAAACGCGTTCGTGCACGGCCGGGTCGCGAACGACCCCGCCTTTTCCGACTTCCTCGCGTCCAGCCTCGAACTGCGGTTTGATCAGAGCGATCAGCTTCGCGCCCGGTTTCGCGAGCTTCAGCGGCGCCTGGAGCACCTTAAAGAGCGAGATAAAGCTCGCGTCGCAAACAACGATATCAACCGCCTGCGTGATGATACTGGCGTTAAGTGATCGGGCGTTCGTGCGCTCGTGAACCACGACACGCGGGTCCTGCCGAAGCTTCCACGCCAGCTGGTTCGTCCCGACGTCGACCGCGAACACTTTGGCTGCCCCGCGCGAGAGCAGCACGTCCGTGAACCCTCCCGTCGAGCTTCCGATATCCAACGCCACCGTGCCCGCCACATCGAACCCGAAATGCGTGAGCCCATGGTCGAGCTTGATCCCGCCCCGCGACACCCAGGGATAATCCTTGCCACGCACCTCCAGCGGCGCGTCATCGGCAAGCATCTCCCCGGACTTCGCGAGCTTCTTCTCGCCCGAGAAGACGGCGCCTGCCATGATCAGAGCCTGCGCCCGCGTGCGGCTCTCCGCGAGGCCGCGGGAAACCATCAATTGGTCTGCCCTGATCTTGGCTACGCCCGGACCTCCTCGACGCCGGCGCTGTTCACGCGCAGGGCCTTGAGCACCGTTTCAACGATGTGCGGCGCGTTTATGCGTGCCTCGTCATACTGCTTTTCGGGCTTGTCGTGTTCCTGGAATGTGTCGGGCAAGCGCATGGTGCGGACCTTCAGGCCGGCATCGGTCAGCCCTTCGTCGCTGGCAAGCGTGAGGACGTGCGCACCCACGCCGCCGACCGCGGCCTCCTCAACTGTCACCACGACCTCATGCGTGGTCATCAGCTTGCGGATCAATTCATGGTCCAGTGGCTTGGCGAAGCGAAGGTCGGCGACGGTCGTGGACAGGCCCTTGGCATCGAGCTGGTCGGCGGCCTTCTCCGCTTCGGCGAGGCGCGTGCCGAGCGATAGAATCGCGACCTTCTTGCCCTCGCGGACGATGCGTCCCTTGCCGATCTCCAGCGCCTGGGGCTGATCCGGAAGCGGGACACCGCGCCCTTCACCACGAGGATAGCGCACCGCGATCGGCCCGCTGTCGTGCACTTCCATGGTCTTCACCATGTGCGCCAGCTCGGCCTCGTCGGACGGCGCCATCACCACGAAATTTGGCAGCGTGCACAGGTACGCGAGGTCGAACGAGCCCGCGTGCGTCGCTCCGTCCGCGCCGACCAGTCCCGCGCGATCCATTGCAAATCGCACGGGCAGGTTCTGGATGGCTACGTCATGGACGACTTGGTCGTAGGCGCGCTGAAGAAAGGTCGAATAGATGGCGACGAACGGCCGCATGCCCTGCGCGGCGAGGCCGGCCGCAAAGGTCACGGCATGTTGCTCGGCAATCCCGACGTCGAATGCGCGATGGGGATGTTTAGCCGCGAACTTGTCGACGCCGGTGCCCGACGGCATCGCTGCCGTGATCGCGACGATCTTCGGGTCGGTGTCGGCCAGCTTGGCAAGCGTCTCGCCGAAAACGTTCTGATAGGCAGGTGGTCCACCGCCCGGGCCTTTGTCCTGCTTGCCGGAGACGACGTCGAATTTCACGACACCGTGATATTTGTCGGCGCTGTTCTCGGCCGGCGCATAGCCCTTGCCCTTTTGCGTGACGACGTGGACGAGCATCGGGCCGATGTCCGCGTCGCGCACATTCTCGAGCACCTCAACCAGAGCGCGGACGTCATGTCCATCGACCGGCCCGACGTAATAAAAGCCGAGCTCGTCGAAGAGCGTGCCGCCCGTGAACATGCCGCGTGCATATTCTTCCATCTTGCGCGCCGCGACGTGGAGCGGTTCAGGCATTGCCCGTGCGAGCTTCTGCGCCAGCTTGCGCGGCGCGAGATATTTGCCCGAGCTAACCAGCCGCGCGAGCGAGTTGCGCAGGCTTCCGACCGGCGGCGCGATCGACATGTCGTTGTCGTTGAGGATGACGATCAGGCGGTTGCCGGCGGCCGCCGCATTGTTCATCGCCTCATAGGCCATGCCGGCGCTTAGCGCCCCGTCCCCGATCACCGCGATCGCCCGCCCCGGCGTCTCGCCAAGCTTGTTCGCGATCGCAAAGCCAAGCGCTGCCGAAATCGAGGTCGAGCTGTGCGCCGCGCCGAACGGATCGTACTCACTCTCGCTCCGCCTGGTGAAGCCGCTGAGGCCACCGCCCTGGCGAAGCGTACGGATGCGGTCGCGCCGACCGGTCATGATCTTGTGCGGGTAGGCCTGGTGGCCGACGTCCCAGATCAATTTGTCGTTGGGCGTATCGAAGACGTAATGAGCGGCGACCGTCAGCTCGACGACGCCGAGCCCGGCACCGAGGTGCCCGCCCGTCACGGAGACAGCCGAAATCATCTCCTGCCGAAGCTCGTCGGCAAGTTGCGGAAGCTGGTCTTTGCTCAGCTTTCGAAGGTCGGCGGGATACTGGACCGTATCCAGCAAAGGCGTGTGCGGCCGATCGGACATCAGACTGCCTTAGGCGGAAGCGAACGCCATGTGAACCGCGAAGGCACTGGACTTTAGGCGGCCCGGCCCCGCGCCCTTTGTTCGATCAAGACGTCGATGGCTACCACAGCCGTCTTGAACCGCTCGTCCCAACTGCCGGAGACGTCCACGAAATTCGTCCGCGACAGCTCCAGCGCATTGCGGGCGATGCGCTGGAATTTCTCGCGCTTTTCCGGCGTCTTGTAGACGCGCGTGCCGTCGTCGACGAACGGCGCGTCATTGCCGAGCATGAGGTAAAGATCAGCCTTCCGATGGCAGATCAGCTGGTCCGGCATGTAGCCGATCATCATCTGCGACCAAGCTGCGGTCATCAGCGCATCGGTATCGGCGATCAGCAACCGGTTGGCCCATGGCCGCGCCGCGGTGATCATCGCCTGCTGCGCCTCCCCGATCAGCATCAGATCTTCCTCGCGGCAGTCGGTGCCGTGCGTCTCGCAGTGCGAGCGGCCATATTCCGGCACAAAGGTCGTGCGGTAATGGTCGGCCAGCAACTCCGCCAAGGTCGATTTGCCGACGCTCTCGATGCCGTGGAGACAGACGGTCAGCGCATAATGATTGCGCACTGGGTGCGGCAAGTAATCCCAATAGCTCCACGGTGCCGCACGAATGGCCTCGCCTGACAAACCGCCGATACCGTTTCGGTCGGTACGGAGGATCCGCCCTCCCAACGGCACGAACATGCCGCCGACATGCGTTGCCAGCTCCGCGCCATAAGCTTCGCCGGCGAACAGATAATCGATCTTCTCGGGATGCTGCTTCGCGACGATCCGCGTCCAGATGTCCCAGAAGGCTGGATCGTCTTCCGGCTGCTGCGGTGCCGGCTCGGTATGCGCGACGACGCGGCAGTCCGGATGCAGTTCGCGCATCCACGCCAGCCTGGATTCTCCCGGTATCGGATTGTCGGGAAGCGAGCAGACGAGAACCGTCAGCTCATCGACCAGCGCGCGCGCCGACTGCACCAGCGTGACGTGGCCCGCGTGCGGCGGCATGAACTTACCAAGGATGAACCCGCGCTTCATTCAGCCGCCTTCCGCCGCCATTCCAACAAGCCGATGACGGCCAGAATCAGGAAGACCCCGTAAAGCGCAGTGGTTACGAAAAGCCCACGCCAGGCGAACAGCCCGATCGCGATCACGTCGACGGCGATCCACAGCACCCAGCTTTCGACCCGCCTGATCGACTGGAGAATCTGCGCTGCGACGCTGAGGCCTGCCGTCGTCGCATCGACATAAGGCGCCGCAGCATCCGTCAGGCGCGCCATTCCCGTGCCCCAAATCACGATGGCGATCGTCGTCCCCACAATCCACGGCAGCCGTTGCCGCCAGTCCATCCAGCCAACCGCAACGCCGTGGTCGAGATGTGCTGCATGGAACCAGGCCCACCAGCCATAGATCTGGATGACGAAGAAAAAGAGCTGCAGCAATGCGTCGGAGTAGAGCTTCGCGCTCCAGAAAACGAATAAGTAGAGCGCGACCATCGCGATGCCGAAGGGATAGTTCCAGGTCGACCGGCGCACGACCAGGACGACGTTGATCACGCCCAGGATCGCAGCTGCGATTTCCAAGCCCCCCATCGGTACGGTTCAGGTCTTCACGATGGAGAGGTCTGCGAGAAGTCTAGCGGTCGTCGCAGTCGCCGCACTTGCCGCGCACTTCGATCACCGGGCGCGGCGCGGAAAAGCCTGCGCTCTCGGCCGCCTGCCGAACCCCGCCGGACAGGCTGTCGTCGTCGATATGCACCGTCTGCCCGCACACGTCGCAGATCAGGAAGATGCAGTCGTGGAGGCAGTCGGGATGGGCGTTGGCGACATAAGCATTGGCGCTCTCGACCCGCCGGGCGAGGTTCGAATTCACGAAAAGGTCGAGGATCCGATAGACGCTGTTGGCGGCAACGCGCCGCCCCTGGGTCTTCGAGACAGCTTCGGCGATGTCATAGGCGCTGGCGGGCTTCTCGAAGCTTGCGAGCGACTCGAACACCGCTTCGCGCATCCCCGTCCACTGCTCGCCTTCCTTGGTCAGCCGAACTCGCGCGGCTTCCTTGAGAGCGTCGCCTTCGTGGAGTTGGTGATCGTGTCGCGGCATGAACAATCGAAGCCTAGTGACGCCATCGGAAGTGGGCAAGCGCCACGGCTATTCCGACGCGAGGACGTTGAGGCGGTGGCCGAGAGCGAGGATCATCACGCCGACGACCGTGTAAATCGGCTCACGCCCGTCATGCGGAAGGCTGAGCGCACCTGCCATGACGCCGAGGCCCAAAGCACCGATGGCGCTCGGCATGACGAAGCCATGCTCGAGGATGCCGCGGCCCAGCGCGAACGCTCCGATCATCATGGCCAGCGACAATCCCACTTCGTGGATGATCGGCTGTCCGAAGAACCCCCCGGCAGACGCAAGGAAGCCAATGAGCACCGCCGTGGCGACGCAATGCACCAGGCACAGGCCCGAAAGGCCCATGGCGATCCGGTCAAGCCGGGAAGTCGCGAACGTGGTCTGCAGCACTGCCGGATCCATATAATTCGTGAGATCGGAAGTTACAACATAACATCACTGCATGGAACCTCTTGCTCCTCGGCGCGGCGCAGGCGAATAGCCGCCTGCCTCATGACCCTCGACCCAGACATCACCGCGACCTCGCCCGAACGCCCGCTGGCGATCTCCAATCTGCTGTTTTTCGTCGCCGTGCTCGTGTTCGCGATGGTCGTCGTCGGCGGCATCACGCGCCTCACCGAAAGCGGCCTTTCGATCACGGAATGGAAGCCGATCAGCGGCACAATTCCACCTCTGACTCAAGCGGACTGGGAGCGCGCGTTCGACCTTTACAAGCAAACGCCACAGTATTTGGAGGTCGCAGGCCCCGCCGGCATGACCCTGTCCGGCTTCAAGTTCATCTTCTTCTGGGAGTGGGTGCACCGTTTACTGGGCCGGATCATCGGGGTCGTTTTCTTCGTGCCGGTCATCTGGTTCGCTTGGAAGCGCGCCATCCCGAAGGGCTTCGGCTGGAGGCTCCTTGCCTTGTTCGTGCTTGGCGGACTGCAGGGTGCCGTCGGCTGGTTTATGGTGATGTCGGGCCTCGAAGGCCGGACCGAGGTCAGTCCCTATCGCCTTTCCGCGCACTTGCTGTTTGCGCTCTTCCTGTTCGCGGCGCTGATCTGGACGGCGCTCGACCTGCGCCAGCTTGCCGCCAATCGCGACGCAAGGCCGGCGCGCCTGACAGGCTGGGGAGCGATCGCGCTCGTAACCTTGTTCGTTCAGCTCATGCTCGGCGCTTGGGTCGCGGGTTTCCGCGCCGGCTATGTATCCAACACGTGGCCCGCCATGGACGGCCGCCTCGTGCCCGATGGCATCGACTGGTCGCACGGCGCCGGCTTTGCGCTGACGCACGATCCGTTCCTGTTGCATTTCATGCATCGCTGGTGGGCCTGGGTTGTGGTGGCATTTCTCGTCCTGTTTGCCCGCAAGGTCCGAGTAGTTGAGGGCGCGCGCGCTGCGTCGATCGCCATCCACTCCGCGTTCGGCACGCAGATCCTGCTCGGCATCCTCACCGTGCTGTCGGGCATCGCGATCTGGCTCGCCGTCCTCCACCAGGCAACGGGCGCGCTTCTCGTCGCCGCAACGGTCTGGGGCGCCCACAAGCTTGGCGAGCACGCGAGTTGAGCGTTGTCTCGGTCTACGTGATCTTCGCCAATGCCGACGAAGCGGAAAGCGTCGGCCGGACCATCGTCGAAGAACGGCTCGCAGCCTGCGTCAACATTCTCGGTCCCGTTCGCTCGATCTACCGCTGGCAGGGTGCAGCCAAGTCCGCTGACGAAGTCGCCGCCATTTTCAAGACAGCCTATGCGATGACCGACCGGCTAATCGCGCGCATCGCCGACCTTCACAGCTACGACGTGCCGTGCATCGCAACTTGGCCGATCGACAAGATCCTCGCAGCCTATGGCGATTGGGTCGAGGAAAGCGTCGGCTAGATCGCGCGCTTGCGAAGGTAAAGATAGGTCGGATCGAACTCCGCCACGCCTTCGAGTCCGCGGCGGTCTAGGATCGTCAATCTGCCCTTCTCGAACTCGACCAGTTTGCGCCGACGCAACTCCTGCAGGGTCCGGTTGGCGTGAACGACCGTCAGGCCGAGGCACTCCGAAAGCTCACGCTGCGTCAGCGGGAAATCATATCCGTCCTTGCTCGCTCGCCCGACCACGTCGAGCCTCAGGTAAAGTTCGCAGAACAGGTGCGCCATGCGAGACAGCGCCGAGCGCTGGCCCAGCGACAGGGCCATCTCTCGGTGAATTGCGGCATCGATGTTCGTCGAGAACCAGTAGGTCCGCGCGACGTTCGGGTAACGCTCGGTCAAAACTCGAAGCCGTTCGTGCGGAACGATCGCAACGGTGCATTCGCTCAGCGTCATCACGTCGTGGTCGAGTTCCTTCAGGGTGAAGGAGTGAAGGTCGGCGAAATCGCCGGCGACATGCAGTTCCGTGATCTGCCTCTCACCCGTCTGCAGGTCCTTGCTGCGCGCCATCCAGCCGTCGAGCAACAGCATGCTGACATGCAGTTCTTCGCCGGCGCGGATGGCAACGGTGTCGGATGGCAGGCGCCGCGTTTCGGCCACGGCGTCGCGGATCGCGCGCTCTTCCTCGGGATCAATCTCGGCTCGCTTACGCAACTTTTTCAGATGAACGCTAATCATGGATTGGCGCTTTTTGCCTCGCTGCCCGCAAATCGCGGTTAACCTGGGTTACACGTGCGTATCAATCCGGAAAATCTTGTAGATTCAAGAGGAAAGCTGAGCCCACATATAACCCAGGTGAATCAAATCGAGGCTTGATCGTGATAAATCGTCCTCACCGAGGGGATTTCACGTTTGCCGAACTTCCGGTTGTACCGGCTCGATGGGGCCGGCAAGATTTCGACTGCTGAGTGGATCGAGGCGGAAAGCGACGACGATGCGCGGCGCCGGGCGATGGCGCTTGTCGATCAATCGAGCTTCGAACTTTGGGATAAAAGCCGGCTCGTCGAGCGCGTTCATCCGAGCGGAAAATCTTCCGGCCTAACGAGCCCCAGCGAAACCTGAATTAACCGCGCGTGGACGAGCGCTTCCGCGCTTCGAAGGGCACATCATCCAGCTTGTGCCGCAACTCCTCGATGTCAGCATCGCCGGCCTTCGTCGCGCCGTTGTAGCGTGACTCGATCTCCAGTTCCTCGGCCGTCTGCTCGCGAAAATAGGTGATCGTCAGTCGACGCCCGAACACGTCGTCGCCGCGGATCTTCAGCTCCGCCTCGTGCTCAGGAGGAAGATTGTCCCGTATCGTTTCCAGATAGCGGATGAGATCCGGCAGCGACGTATATTCGCTGATGTCGATGAAGTCTTTTACGCGTCTCGGCACGGCCGAAGTCACTCCAGGCTTTGTACAGAAATGGCTGAGCGAAGCAGCACTCACGCTTTAACTAAGACGCTCCGATATACCGGGCAACGCGTGAACGAACTCTTATCCCCACGTTCAGCGGGGGTTGGAGCCATGAAAGCGATGAGACGAGCGGCGCGGGTTCGCGGATGACCCACGCGGAATACCGGGTGAGATGCCGAGGGGGCGACACCTTGCGCATGCCCCCTCGCCTCAGGTTGAGCTAGATTACGCCGAGCAGCCACAGAATGAGGATAAGGACGAGCAGTCCGCCAAGACCGATATACATGGCATTCTCCTGTTTTGGTTTGTTGTTGAAACGGAAGGATACCTACTAGCGTTCCAGTCGTTACGGCTCCGGCTTAATACTATGGGGTATTATTTTACCCGTCGGTAAAGTGGCGGATTTGCTTGACTTTCGGCGTCCCTGCCGCAAATAGCGCCCTCACGGCGGCGCTTCGTGCGTCGCCTTTCGCATTTCAATTGAAAGGATCGTCAGCCATGAAGGCGCTGATGAAGACGACCAAGTCGGCAAAGCCGGCCGAGGTCGAGAAGAAGTGGCACCTGATCGATGCCGACGGCCTGGTTGTCGGCCGCGTCGCAACGATCATCGCCAATATCCTGCGCGGCAAGCACAAGCCGAGCTTCACGCCGCACGTCGACTGCGGCGACCATGTCGTCGTCATCAACGCCGACAAGGTCCGCTTCACCGGCCGCAAGCTGGAGCAGAAGATATACTACAAGCACACCGGCTACCCGGGCGGCCTCAAGGAAGTGACCGCAGGCAAGGTGCTGGACAGCCGCTTCCCGGAGCGCGTGCTTGAAAAGGCGGTTGAGCGCATGATCCCGCGCGGCCCGCTCGGCCGCGACCAGATGCGCGCGCTGCATCTCTACAACGGCACCGAGCATCCGCACGGCGGCCAGGATCCCCAAGTCCTCGACGTCGCGTCGATGAACCGTAAGAACAAGGTGGGCGCCTAATGTCCGACACTCGTGAATCGATCGCCGACCAGCTTGGCGTAACCCCCGCTCCGGAAGCCGCTGCACCGGAAGCTCCGGCCGCTGCTGCTGCCGAGGCTCCTGCCGCACCGCAGCCGCCGATCGAAAGCGCGCCGCTTCGTGAGCAGCAGCTCGACAAGCAGGGCCGCGCTTACGCGACCGGCCGCCGCAAGGACGCCATTGCGCGCGTCTGGCTGAAGCCGGGCTCGGGCAAGATCCTCGTCAACGGCCGCGAGCAGGAAGTCTATTTCGCTCGCCCGACGCTGCGCTTGGTCATCAACCAGCCGTTCGACGTCGCTGACCGCAAGGACCAGTATGACGTCGTCGCGACCGTTGTCGGCGGCGGCCTCTCCGGCCAGGCCGGTGCGGTGAAGCACGGCATCGCGCAGGCGCTGACCCGCTACGAACCGGCACTCCGCACGGTCGTCAAGCAGGCCGGCTTCCTGACCCGCGACAGCCGCGCCGTCGAGCGCAAGAAGTACGGCCGCGCCAAGGCGCGTAGGTCTTTCCAATTCTCGAAGCGCTAAGCGACTTCGAACGACAAAAAGAAAGGGCGGCTGGGGATTTCCCAGCCGCCCTTTTTCTTAGGCCTCCAGCGCCTTCGCAACGGCGTCGCGCGATCGTGCATGAAGCTCCCAGAAATTGGGCACACCGCGCCCTGCCAGCCGCTCCTGCAGCACGGTGAGGTGCGAGTTCCAGCCGCTGCCGAAATCCTGCGCGCCCGTTCCGCTCTCGATCCCGCTGTGCGTCAGCACGATCCGCGTGCGATCGCCTTCCGGGAAAAGCTCGAACACCACCGTGCCGTTCTTGCCGCCTTGGAAAGTCGTCTCGAGCAGCCGCGGAGGCTCGAAACGGATGACCTTCTCGTTCCACGTCTTGCCTTTGTAGGGCGCATAGCTCTCCGGGTACGGCACCGTGTCGTCCGACAAATTGTCGTGATCGTTGAGCAGCTCGAACTCGCTGTCCGCCTGCGCGTCGGTCCCGCCCATGAACCACTGCTGCCGGAGCTCGGCCACCGTCAGGTAGCGCCACACCGTATCCACCGGTGCGTCCAGCACCCGCTGCAGGCGAATGGCGTCGGGCGCGATGCGCTCCACCGGCTTGGTCATTACTTGCTCAGTCATTCGTCGCCTCCATGGTGCGGGAAAGTGTATCGAGAATCATCGTCCAGCCGTGCCGCACAGGCTCGGCGAAGCTTGCCCATTCAGGCGGGATTTCGTGCGTCAGGGTGACGGTGCAGCCGCGATTGCTCGGCGCGAATTCAACGGTCACCCTAGACCATTCGCCCTCTTCGGTTCCGGGCCCGCGGAACAGGAAGACGAGCCGCTTCGCCCGCTCGATTTCGAGGAACTGGCCATGGTGCTCGGCGTCGCCGTCAGCACGACGATCGACGATCAGGAAACGCCCGCTAACCCGCGCATCGATGCCGCAGCGAACGATCTCGCCGTTCGGCGTCGCAAAAAGGAAGTCGGCCGCCTGCGAAGGATCGAGCCAGGCGTCGAACACCCGCCCCGGCGTCGCCGCAATCTCGCGCGTCACCGTGACGACGGCGGGCGCGCTCACTTGCCCTTCCCTTTCTCGCCCTCGACCAGTGCCTGAAGGCGGTCGAGCCGAATCGTCCAGAATTTCTCCCATTGCTTGAGCCAGCGCTCGGCCTCGGCCAGCGGCTCCGCGTTCAGGCTGATGAGGTGCGTCCGCCCCACCTTGCGCCGTGACAGCAGCCCCGCCTCCTCCAGCACGCGCACATGTTTTGAAGCGCCCGCAAAGCTCATCGCGAAGGGCTCGCCCAACTCCCCGATCGATTTGTCGCCAAGCGCCAGGCTAGCCAGCATCCCCCGCCGCGTCGGATCCGCCAGCGCCCGGAACGTCATATCGAGTCGTTCTTCAACCATATGGTTTAATTATCCGCGCGCCGCCTGATAGTCAACCGTTCGGTTTAGGATAGAGCGCGGATTCGGTACTCGCGCGCAACTGATCGCCCTTTCCTACTTGGAGAACCTGTGTTCCACAGGCATTCGCGGGCATCGGCGTTTGATCAGGGCGAAGGGGCGGAAATGGGGCGCGTCAGTGTGAACATTGGGAACATTCGCGCGATCGCTGCCGGATTCGCCGCGCTTCTTCTCTCGACGGCCGCAACCGCCGACACGCTTTTGATCCACCCTGCCCGCGTGTTCGACGGCGTCAACGCGGCGCCGCACGAGGCCTGGTCTGTGCTGATCGAAGGCGATCGCATCTCGGCGGTCGGTCCCAACATAACCGCTCCCGCCGGCGCGCGGACCATCGAGTTGCCCGGCGCGACGCTGATGCCCGGCATGATCGAGGGCCACTCACACCTGTTCCTCCATCCCTACAACGAGACGCTGTGGGACGATCAAGTGCTGCACGAGCCGCTCGCGCTCCGCACCGCCCGTGCCGTCGTCCAGGCCGAACGCACGCTCGACGCCGGTTTCACCACCGAGCGAGACCTCGGCACCGAAGGCGCCGGCTTCGCGGATGTCGGCCTGAGACTGGCGATCGACCAGGGCATCGTCCCCGGCCCTCGCCTCCTCGTCTCGAGCAAGGCGGTCGTCGCGCGCGGCGCCTATGGCCCCAAGGGCTTCGAACCCGGAGTCGCTGTTCCGCAGGGTGCACAAGAAGTCGCCGGGGTCGACGAAACCATCCGCGCCGTCCGCGACCAGATCGCCGGCGGCGCCGACATCGTGAAATTCTACGCGGACTATCATTGGGGCAAAGGCGAACCGAGCCGTCCGACGCTGTCGCAGGCGGAACTGGACGCCGGGGTCGCCGCTGCACATGATGCCGGCCGGTTTGTCGCCGTCCACGCCACCACCGCCGAAGGAATGATGCGCGCCGTCCGCGCCGGTGCCGACACGATCGAGCACGGCTACGGCGGCACTGAAGCGGTCTTCAAGGCGATGGCCGCGAAGCACATCGCGCTCTGTCCAACCATCGCCGCTTCGGAGGCCTACGCCCGCTACTTCCAGCACTGGAACGGCGAGGAGCCTGCGCCCGAGAGCGTGCAGGAAAACCGCCGCGCGTTTCAGCTCGCCATCAAGGCGGGCGTCCCAATCTGCATGGGCGGCGACGTCGGCGTATTCACCCACGGCCAGAACTGGCTTGAAATGATCGCCATGCAACGCGCCGGCATGCCCGCCGCGCAGGTCATGATCGCGTCAACGTCAGGCAACGCACGGATCCTGCATCTCGGCGACCGCGGCCAGATAAAGCCGGGCCTGCTGGCAGACCTCGTCGCGGTTGAGGGCGATCCAACGAAGGACGTCTCTGCCGCAAAGAACATCCGGCTCGTCATCAAGGGCGGCAAGATCGTTAGGGAACAATGAGTTTGAACAATGACGCGCAGCAGCCAATGCGCCTGATCCGGGCGCGGGCGGCGGACAACAGCAGGCACGGAGCCTGATTTGCCCCGCGCCTTCACTCGCGCCGTCAGCCCGCGCCTCGCCGATTGCCAGCTGACGCACCAACAGCGGGTGCCGATCGATGTCGCGAAGGCCGCGCAACAGCACGCCGCTTATGAACAGGCGCTCAAGGAGGCCAATTTTGAAATCCTTCGCTTGCCGGAGCTGGCGAACGACCCGGACGCCGTCTTTGTCGAGGACACAGCGCTAATTCTCGGCGAGCACGCCATTATCACTCGCCCCGGCGCGCCTTCGCGGGCGGACGAGGTGGACTCCACTGCTCAGGGCCTCGCCGGTCACTTCCAGGTTCACCGCATCAAGTCAGGCTTCGTCGACGGCGGCGACGTGCTGCGCATCGGCCGCAAGCTCTACGTTGGCCTCTCCACCCGCACCGATGAAGAAGGAATCACCGCCCTCCGCGAGACAGCTGCCCCCCTAGGTTATGAGGTTGTCGAAGCCAGACTGCGCGACTGCCTGCACCTGAAGACCGGCGCCACCTTCGCCGGATGCGACGCCTCCGGCACGCCGGTGCTTCTCTACAGCGAAAGGTCCATCGACCCCGCCCAGTTCGAGGGCGTCGAGCCCTTCGCGACCGACGACACAGAGCCCGCCGCGGCGAACTGCGTATTGGCGAATGACCGACTGATCTTGCCCGCGGGCAACCCGCGCACCGCCGAGCGCCTGCGCGCCCGTGGCTTCAATGCCGTCGAGGTCGACGTGTCCGAGCTTCAGAAGGCTGAAGCCGGCGTCACCTGCATGAGCCTGATCGACGACCGCCCCTAGCGGTCGATCGTCGCCATGCTCTGCGCCGCGTAACGCTCGCCCGCTGCCGCGCCCGGCGGCAGGATTTCGTCCAGCCGGCGCAGGTCTTCGTCGCTCAGCTTCACCTCAAGCGCGCCGATATTGTCGTCGAGATACTTGCGATGCTTGGTCCCTGGGATCGGCACGATATCGTCGCCCTTGGCAAGCACCCATGCGAGCGCGAGCTGCGCAGTCGTGCAGTCTTTCTCTCGCGCCAACGCTTCGACCTCACGGACCAGCGCAATATTCTTCTCGAAATTCTCGCCCTGGAAACGCGGGTGATTGCGACGGTAATCGTCCTCCGGGAAGTCGTCCGGCGACTTGAACTGTCCGGTCAGGAAACCGCGCCCGAGCGGCGAATAAGCGACATAACCAATGCCAAGGTCGCGCACCGTCGGAAGCACATCCTCCTCGGCATCGCGGCTCCACAGGGACAGTTCAGTCTGCACAGCCGTGATCGGCGATGTCGCATAAGCCGCGCGGATCGTGCGTGGCGATGCCTCGGACAGACCAAGGAAGCGGATCTTTCCCTCTTCCTTCAGCCGCGACATCTCGCCCACCGTGTCCTCGATGTGCACGTTCGGGTCGACGCGGTGCTGGTAGTAGAGATCGATCACGTCGACGTTCAGCCGCTTGAGGCTCGCTTCGCAGGCCGAGCGGACATATTCCGGATCGCCGCGCACCCCGAGGAACTCGCCATTGGGCCCGCGCACATTGCCGAACTTGGTGGCGAGAAAGACCTCGTCGCGATGGTCGGCGATTGCGCGCCCGACCAGTTCCTCGTTCTTGCCCCAGCCGTACATGTCGGCGGTGTCGAGGAAGTTCACGCCGCGATCGAGCGCGTGGTGGATCGTCGCGATCGACTCCGCCTCCGTACCGCCGACGTAGAATTCGCTCATGCCCATGCAGCCGAGCCCGATCGCCGAAACTTCGGGACCATTGCGGCCGAGCCGCCTCTTGCTGACCTGGAACATGCTTCTTCTCCTTGGTTGAACTTAATCCATGGCGACGTGCTGCGCTCCGCCGCCGCCCTGATTGCCGCGCTTCATGAACAGCAGGAGCGGCAGCACCGAGAGGGTCACGATCATCATCAGCTTGAAGTCGTCGAGATAGGCGATGAACAGCGCCTGCTTGTTGATCATCATGTTGATGTAGGCGAGCGCCGCCGGGCCAGCGACTGGGATCGCCGTCTGCAGGATCGTCGGGTCCGCCGTTGGTATAGTCTGCTGCGTGATATTAGCTGCAAGGTCCGCGTGACTGACCTGCGTCATGCGAACCAGCTGCGTGCTGACGACCGAAATGCCGATCGAGCCCCCGATGTTTCGCGACAGGTTCAGCAAGGCGGCAGCCGTCGTTCGCATGCGAGGCAGCAAGGTCTCGAACGCCAGGCTCTGCAGCGGCACGAAAATGAGGCCGAGGCCCAGGCCCTGAACGACACCGCTCATGATCACCGGACGCGAAGGTTGTTCGATGGCGAAGCCGGTCATCATGTAAAGCGACACGCCCATCAGGACGACGCCGATGCCCACCAGCAGGCGTGAGTCGATCTTTCCGGTCAATCGCCCGGCAAGGAGCATGGATATCAGCGTGCCGACGCCGCGCGGCGCGGTCAGGAAGCCCGACTGCAGCACCGAATAGCCGTAGAGGTTCTGCAAGAGCGGCGGCAGCAGCGCGAGACCCGCGAGCAGCAGCACGCCCGTCACCGCCATGAACACCAGTCCGGTCGCGAAATTGCGGTCCGCGAACATCTTGCGTTCGAACAGCGGCTGGTCCGCCGTCGCCATGTGGACGACGAACATCCAGGCGGCACCAATCGCGAAGCCCAACTCCAGCCGGATCTCCCAGCTCGACAGCCAATCCTGTTGCTCGCCGCGATCCAGGAACAGCTGCAGCGCGCCGAGCGCGATCGCCAGAAGCGCGAAGCCGAACATGTCGAACTTGCGCTGGTGAGTCTCCGTCTTCGGCATGAAGCGCAGCATTAGCAACGCGCAGATGATGCCGACGGGCAAGTTCACCAGGAACACCCAGCGCCAGTTGTAATTATCGGTCAGCCACCCGCCGAGCACCGGCCCAAGAATGGGGCCGATCATGACGCCGCCGCCGAACAAGGCCATGGCTTGGCCGTGCTTCTCACGCGGGTTGATATCGAACAGGGTCGCCTGCGCGAGCGGGACAATGAAAGCGCCGCTGATGCCCTGAAGCGCGCGAAACGCCACCATCTCGGTCAGCGACGTCGCGGTCGCGCACAGAACTGACGCCACCGTGAAGCCCACGACCGAAACCAGCAGTAGCCGCTTCCGCCCTACCTTGTCCGCCAACCAGCCGCTGATCGGCAGCGCGATCGCGGAGGCGACGATATAGCTCGTCAGCACCCAGTTGATCGTGTCCTGCGACGCACTGAGGCTCGCCTGCATATGCGGTAGCGCGACGTTGGCGATCGTCGTATCCAGCACCTGCAGAAGCACGGCCATCATCACGCCGATGGTGACGATGACCCGCTCGCCAGTCGGCAGCGGGTGCGTTGCGATATGGGCCGGTGTGTTGTCCGCCATCGGCGGCTTACTTCTTCGACTTGTCTTCGAGCTGGACGGTCGCGGTCACCGACAGGCCGGCGATCATCGGCCGTGACGGCGTACCATCGAAGGCAATCCGCACCGGCACGCGCTGCGTCACCTTGACCCAGTTGCCATTCGCATTCTGCGCCGGAAGTAGCGAGAATTCGCTGCCAGTACCGGCGCCGATGCTCTGGACGTGCGCCTTGAACTTCTCGCCCCCATAGGCGTCGACCTGGATCGTCGCTTTTTGGCCAGGAGCCATGCGGGAGAGGTCCTTCTCCTTGAAGTTCGCCTCGACCCAGGCGGTCGTGCTGCGGACGAGCGAGACCATCCCGACGCCTGTCACGGCCATCTGCCCGACCTGGAGGTTGTCGGCATTTTCGACGATGCCATCCATCGGCGCGTGAACGTCCGTGCGCGACAGTTCGAGCTTCGCCTTGTCGACGGCGGCCTGCGCCTGCGCGATCTGCGGCTGGTCGCCGCCCGGCGCGACAGCCGCGCTGGCATTGGCGGCACGGGCGCGGGCGTCGGCAAGCTGCGTCTCAGCAGAACGCACGTCGTTGAGCGCATCCTCATAATCGGCACGCGTCGTGAAGCCCTGCTTCAGCAGCGCCTGCTGGCGGCTCAGGGCATTGCGCTTGATCGCAAGATTGGCCTGCGCACCCGTGATGTCACCACCGGTTCCGGCCGCGGTCGTGCGGAGCACCTGCGTCTGAAGCCGCGCACTGGCGAGCGTCGCCTCGGCCTGCTCAAGCGCCACGCGATAGGGCTGCGGGTCGATGCGGAAGAGGAGCTGGCCGCGCTTCACCTTCGCGCCATTGCGAACGAAGACTTCGACGACCTGGCCGTTCACCTGCGGGCTGACGGAAACGATGTCCTGCTTCACCTGCGCATCGTCGGTCGACACGCTGTCGCCGCTGGTCAGCCAGTAATAGCCGCCCAAGACGATCAGGATTGCCGGCACGATCAGCATCAGGATCGTCCGAAGCGAACGCTTGGGCGCCTTTTTGACTTCGGGCGCTTGAGCGGCCTCGGTGCCGGTCATCGGTTCGGTAGCCATTTTGTTCATTGGTTCGATGCCCTGTCGATCATTCCGCAACGGCCGGCATTCTCGCGTATTCGCGCGAGCACTTGCCGAGCAGTTTCAATGTCCTTGGGGTCAATCCCTGAGAAGGCGTCGGCGGCGAGGTCGGCACCAACGGCCTTCAGCTTCTCGATGAGTGGCTGCGCCTGCGCGGTGACGTGAAGCCGCCACGCCCGCCGGTCAGCGGGATCGGACGAACGCTCGACCAGGCCCGCTTCCTCGAGCCGGTCGAGAATGCGCGTCAGCGTGATCGGCTCGATATCGAGCAGGTCGGCAAGCTCGATCTGGCGAAGTCCGGGTTGCCGCTCAAGGCGAAACAGCACTTTCCACTGGGCGCGCGTGACGCCGAGCCCGACCGCCTTGCGGTCGAATGCCTTGCGGAGCGCGTGAGCGGTCTCGCCGATTTCGAAGGGAAAGGTTTCCATTAGAAACGAATATAGTAAGCCTACTTATTTTGAGCAACCTTTTTTGTGCGTTTTCGTTCCCGGCGACCGAAGTTTCATCTCGCGTTGACGGGGCAGCAGGCGCGACCTAACTCGGCGTCTGCACTGGGCGGGTATGATGTAATGGTAGCCTGTCAGCTTCCCAAGCTGAACGCGCGGGTTCGATTCCCGCTACCCGCTCCATTGACGAACACTAAAGAGAAGAGGCGTTAAATCCCGCCCTCGACCGGCTCGAAGCCGACATTACGAAGCCGCTGCGACAGATCGTCGCTAGTCACCTTCGCTAGCGCCTCATCCTCGGACCGGATGACGAAGTTGGCGCCATAGAGGCCGTCCTTAAAAAACGGATAGCTGCCGATGGCCACGCCCGGATGCGCCGCTTCCGTCTCGCGGAGCAGATCGGCGACGTCGCTCTCAGGCACTCTCGCGCCGACAGTTACGGATACGACCGGCCGCCCGCCTTCCAGCTTTCCGGTCAGCGCCTGCAGCATGCTTGCCGCAATGTGTGGCACCCCGGCCATGATGTAGACATTCTCGATCCTGACGCCCGGTGCGCCCGACGTGGGGTTGGGAATCAGCTCCGAGCCCTGCGGCACGCGGGCCATCCGCAGCCGCGCTTCGGTCAAACCGCCCGGCCGGTCGCGATAATATTCCGTCAGGATCGCCCTCGCTTGGTCATCGACGACGACCGGGACTCCAAAAGCCGCCGCGATCGCATCCACCGTGATGTCATCGTGGGTGGGTCCGATACCGCCCGTAGTCAGTACGTAGTCGTGCGCGGCGCGAAGCTCGTTCACGGTATCGCCAATGCGCGCTGAGTCGTCCGGGACGATCCGCACCTCGGCGAGCCGGATGCCCTGATCGTTCAGCCAGACCGCGACCTGCGCGACATTCTTGTCCTGCGTCCGGCCGGAGAGAAGCTCGTCGCCGATCACCATCAGCGCGGCGGTCCAGGTGCGTGGCGATGCCATGCCCTACGCTCTAGCGCGCCCAGCGTCTTGCTCAAGTGAGTTAGCTATGTAATACACCACGGCGGAGGTATCATGCCCGCTTCACTGATCGCGCTTGCCGCAGCCCAGACCTTCGCCGCTGGACCGCCGGCCTTCGACCCGCGCCAGCACAAGAATGAGATTGTCGGCAAGCCTGCGCAGGTGCTGGTGCTCGGCACGCCCCACCTCTCCCAGCTGCCGGAAAAACTCGACCCAAAGCTGCTCGAGCCGCTGCTTGCCCGCCTCGCGCGCTTCAAGCCCGACGTCATCACCATCGAGGCGCCTTCGGGCGAGGAATGCGACACTATGCAGCGCTTCAAGGCGCAGCACGGCACCTCTTGGGACGATTATTGCTGGCCGACGGACGATATCGAAAAGGCGACCGGCCTTTCCGTCCCCGCCGCGACCACGGAGGTGGAGAAGACGCTCGCTTCATGGCCGGCGCAGCCAACCGCCGCGCAACGCCGGCGCCTCGCCATGCTCTTTATCGCCGCCAACGAGCGGTCCGCCGCCGCAGTCCAGTGGCTGCGCCTCCCCGAGGCAGAGCGGAAAGCCGGCGACGGGCTCACCCAGACCATGGTCGAGCTCCTCGAACGCAAGGGCAAACCGCCCAACGAGAATATCGCGATCGGCGCCACCCTCGCCGCTCGCCTTGGGCTCGAGCGCGTGCGGCAGACCGACGACCATCTCGCCGACGGACCCGACTCCGGCGACGACTACGCCAAGGCGATCCAGGCCGCGTGGCGCGCCAAGCCCGTTCCGCCCGTCCAGCAGGAATACAAGCGACGGGAGGCGCATATTCCGGATTCCGCGGCACTTCTCGATCTCTACCGCTTCCTCAATGAGCCGAAGACGCAGCGCGAAAGCATCGCCGCCGACATGGGCCGCAATGCGAAATGGCCGTCTGACAAGCTCTACGGACGGCAGTACCTGTCGTGGTGGGAGAACCGGAACCTACGCATGGCCGCCAACATCCGCGCCGCCTTCGCCACCAAGCCCGAAGCCCGCGTGCTCGTCATCGTCGGGTCGACCCACAAGGGCTATCTCGATGCCTATCTCGACATGATGCAGGACGTCCGCATCGTCGACGCGATGCAATTCCTGCGTTGAACGGGGTGCAAATCCGCCGCCTTTTCACTACCTAAGGGCCATGACCGAGTACATCACCGTCTCTGCGGAAGACCGCGCCGAGTCACGCAACGGCGTGATCAAACTTCACGGGCCCGACGCGTTCGAAGGCATGCGCAAGGCCGGGCGGCTCGCGGCAGAGATCCTCGATGCGCTTGCGCCGCACGTCGTCCCCGGCGCGTCCACACAGGAAATCGACGAGATCGTCCATCGCATGACGCTGGACGGCGGCGGGACCCCGGCGACCCTCGGCTATCGCGGTTACACCAAGAGCTGCTGCATCTCGATCAATCACGTCGTCTGCCACGGCATCCCGAGCGACAAGGCGCTGAAGGACGGCGACATCGTCAACATCGACGTCACGCCGATCGTCGACGGCTGGCATGGCGACACCAGCCGCATGTTCCTGGTCGGCGATGTCGGCATCAAGGCGCGCAAGCTGGTCGACATCACCTACGAATGCCTGATGCTCGGGCTCGAGCAGGCCAAGCCGGGCAACCACCTCGGCGATATCGCCAACGCGATCCAGCGTCATGCCGAAGGCCAGCGCTATAGCGTCGTCCGCGACTTCTGCGGGCACGGCGTCGGGCGGCTGTTCCACGACAGCCCTGAGGTCATCCATGCCGGCCGGCCCGGCTCCGGCCCCGAACTCAAGCCGGGCATGATCTTCACCGTCGAGCCGATGATCAACATCGGCCGCGCCGACGTGAAGGTGCTCGACGACGGCTGGACGGCTGTCACCCGCGACCGCTCGCTTTCCGCGCAATTCGAACATTCGATCGGCATCACCGACAGCGGCTGCGAGATCTTTACGAAGAGCCTCGCCGGCCGGGACAAGCCGCCCTACTGAAAATTTGCGGCGGGCGTCTGAACCGAATCGGGACTTGGACGTTATTGACATGACTGTCAGCAAGTGAGAGCCTGCAAGCCAATTTTTCCGTGGGGATAACCGGCGATGTTCCGCCATCAAGTTGCGATCGAACCGGCCGACATCGACCACATGGGTCATGTGAACAATAGCGTGTACCTGAAATGGGTGCAGGAGGCGGTCATCGACTATTGGCGCACCGTCGCCCCGCCCGACGCAGTTGCGCGCCACCTGTGGGTCGCGCTCAAGCATGAGATTTCCTACCGGCGCCCGACCTTCCTCCAGGACAATGTCGTCGCCGAGGTCATCGCCGATAAGGTCGAAGGCGCTCGCGCCTATTTCACGACCGTCGTCCGCCGTGGGCAGGACGTGCTCAGCGAAGTGAAAAGCTGCTGGTGCTGCCTCGACGCGGTCACCCAGCGCCCCGCGAGGCTCGCGCGCGAAATCACCAGCAGGTTCCTGCCGCCGGAGGTTTAGGCTTCTCGCGCTAGTGTCCGCTTTCGACCCATTCCTGCCATTGCGCCGACAGTTCGTCGTTGCCCTCAGCGGTCGATTTGCTTCTCCATTGCGAAGTTGGGAATCGGAATGCCTGAAAGTTCGGAATCGCGTCGCTCGACGACCTCGAAACCCTTCTTCAGGAAGAAGCGGCGGGCCGGCTCGCTGGCTTCCACGAACAGGCGCGTGAGGCCACGGTCGGCACCCGCCGCTTCGATATGATCGTATAGAACGGATGTGACGCCGGTTCCGGCTGCATCGGGCCGACAAAACAGGTGATCCATGCGGCCGTCCGCCTCCAAGTCGCCATAAGCAAGCGGCCCGCCTGAATCATTGACAGCGACGAGTAGCAGCCGTCCATCAGCTCCACGCTGAACGAAGCGCTCAGCGGTCGGCATAACAGGCGCCCAGGCGTTCACCTGCTCTTCGGAATAGTAGTGCTTAGCAATCTCATGGATTGCGGCGAAGAATATTCGTGCGAGATCGTCCGCATCTGAAGAACGAAAAGGGCGTATCGGCATCTTCTTCGACTGGTACACGCCGTGTCAGCTTTCCCCAAAACGGACGCTAGCTAAGCAGCGGCGGCTTTCTCCGCCGCATCCCACTTCGCTGTAAGCTCGCGCGCCGCCTCGACGTCGGGCGGGAAGTCGACCTCGCCCCATTCCTCGCCATTGATGTCCAGCGTCCACACCTCGCTGTTCTGGGCGAGATGGTGGATGACCCGCAGGTACCAGATGGTCGTGCCCTCGCTGGTCCGCATCGCGCGCTCGATCGCGCCGCGGAAGCACTCGGCACCTCCGTTGCGAAAGGCGAGCAAACCGATCGATTCCGCGTTGACGCCATCGCTGATGCGCTTGCCGATGGCCCGCAGGCGGCCGCTTTCGTCGCGGATGACCTTCATGTCGTCGTCGTCGTAGGACGGCTTGCGGTCGACCGTGACGCAGATGCCCGCCCGATCGTTTTCCACCACTCGCCGCATCAAGGCGCGGGAAACCAGCGTGTCGCCATTCCACACCAGGCAATCGCCCGTCAGCTCCTCGCGAGCCATGAACAGGGAGCCGGTATTGTCGGCGACCTTGAAGAACGGATTGAAGATCGTCCGCACGGCCGGCCCGCCGCTCCGCCGGGTGATCGCCTCGTTGACCAGCTCATCATGGAAACCCGTGACGACCACAGCCTCGTGGACTCCATTCGCCTCCAGCGTTTCGAGCTGGCGGTCGAGCAAGCTGCGCCCGTTGAAGTCGATCAGGCACTTGGGCCGGTCGTCGACCATGTGGCCGAGGCGTGACCCCTGCCCTGCGGAAAGGATGATGGCTTTCATTTCGGGCGCGGCCCTGCCTTTCAAATGCGGCGGCGATTGGGCATTAGCGGGTGAGCCGTTTCAAAAAGGGCACAGGCGTGAAGAAGATCGAAGCGATCATCAAGCCGTTCAAGCTGGACGACGTCAAGGACGCGCTGCACGAGGTCGGCGTCTCCGGCCTCACCGTGGTCGAGGTCAAGGGCTTCGGGCGGCAGAAAGGCCATACCGAGCTTTATCGCGGCGCCGAATATGTCATCGACTTCCTTCCCAAGGTGAAGGTCGAGGTCGTGGTTGAGGACGGCCTGGTCGAAAACGTGATCGAGGCCATCGAGAACGCGGCCCGCACCGGGCGCATTGGCGACGGCAAGATCTTCGTTCTGGACGTGCATCAGGCGATCCGGATCCGCACCGGCGACCGCGGAGCCGACGCGATCTAGATGAGCGAATCCCGTGAAATGCTTGCGTCCATGTCGCCCGACGAGCTCCGCACGGCGATGCGGACGCTCGGTTACCGCACGCAGAACGACCTCGCGCAGGCGATCGGCGTCTCACGCTCGGCCGTCAGCCTGTGGCTTGAAGGCAAGGTGGGCGTGCCACGACCGGTCGCCATGTTGCTCAGGATGCTCGTGAACGCGCAGCGGCGCGTTTACTGAGACCCCTTCGCCGACACCGCTTCGCCCTGGTTGCGATGCTCGCGCTCCGCCGCCGTCAGGACGCCATCGTGATTCAAATCCATCGCATCGAAATGGCTAAGCAACGCCTGTTCGAACTGTGAGCGGCTCACTTTCTCCATACCGGCGAAAGCGTGTTCGAGATATTTGAGCGTGTGCCCGCCGATCCCCGGCGCGGCGTCCCGGCCCGTCGACGCTCTCTGAAGCATCAACCGCTGCCCGACCTGCTGCGCTTCCGTCATGGTCATCACGCCGTCGTGATTGAGGTCGAACATATCGAAGAGGCTGTCGGCACGCTGCAGCGCCTGCTGGCGCGTAAGGTCGGGCTTTAGAGCATGGCTGACTGATGGCGAGGCCTGCGCGAGCGAGGCCGAAACGGGCGTTGTCGATAGCGCGGCACCGAGCGCAACGGTTGCGAACAATCTCTTCATGTTTGTCGGTCCTTTGATCCGGCCGAAATGCGCAGGCCGTCGGTCCCTGTCACGCTCCCCTTGGCGATGATCGCCTGAACTGAAGGTGATGCGCTGATTAACTCTTTGCCACATCCCGGCTTGCGCACGGGCGCGCGGCTGGCAAAGACGGTCTGATGCAGCCCCTCGACGACCAACAGCAAGCCGCCCGCGACTGGTTCGAGTCACTGCGCGACCGCATCTGCGCCGCGTTCGAAGCGATTGAGCGTGAGGATGGGTCGGACGCGGCCTTCGTTTTCACGCCCTGGGAGCGAATCGACCATGGTGGCGCCCCCGGGGGTGGTGGTGTGCGCGGGCAGATGACCGGCAAGGTATTCGAAAAGGTCGGGGTCAACGTCTCGACCGTCGGCGGCGCTTTCTCGCCCGAATTCGCCAAGAGCATTCCGGGCGCCGAGGACGACCCAAGCTTTTTCGCCACCGGCATCAGCCTCGTCGCGCACATGGCCAATCCGCACGTGCCCGCGGTGCACATGAACACGCGCTTCCTTACGACGACCAAGCGCTGGTTCGGTGGTGGCGCCGACCTCAACCCCGCAATCCCGATCGAGGAGGATACCGAGGCCTTCCACGCTCGCCTTCGCGCCGCCTGCGCTGCGCACGACCCGACCTTCTATCCGCGCTTGTCTAAGTGGGCGGAGGAATATTTCTGGATTCCGCACCGCAACGTCTCGCGCGGCGTCGGCGGCATCTTCTACGACCATCTGGAAGGCCATTTCGACGCGCATTTCGCGTTCACTAGGGACGTCGGCGAGGCGTTCCTCGACATCTTCCCGCAGATCGTCCGGAAGCGGATGGATACGGAATTCACCGAAACAGACATGGAACGCCTGCTCGAGTTCCGCGGCCGCTATGTCGAGTTCAACCTGCTCTACGACCGCGGAACCCTGTTCGGCCTCAAGACCGGCGGAAACATCGACGCCATCCTCATGAGTCTGCCCCCGCTCGCGAGGTGGAAGTGAGCTATTCGCCCGTCGCCGACGTAGAGCTGGCGGCAGTCGTCACCTTCCTGGAGATGTACGAGCGTCCGGATTCAGCGGTGCCGTCATCCAGCCTGTCCCTCGATCGCATCTATGCGCCGGATCCCGCTCGATATCGCGAACTTTTCCGCCTCGTCGGATCGCCTTGGCTCTGGTTCTCCCGCCTGATCATGGATGATGCTCAACTCGCCGCCATCATCCAGCACCCCCAAGTGGAGCTTTACGTCGTCAGAGACTCCGAACGCCGCGACGCCGGCATGATTGAACTCGACTTCCGCGAGGCCGGCCAGTGCGAACTAGCCTTCATCGGCCTGATTCCCGAGCTATCCGGCAAGGGCCATAGCCGTTGGCTGCTTGGCGAGGCCGTGAGCCGCGCCTGGCGTGACGGCGTGAAGCGCATCCACGTCCACACCTGCTCGCTCGATCACCCGGCCGCCCTCGCCGCCTATCGCCGAGCCGGCTTTACGCCGTTCAAGCGGGCGGTCGAGCAATTCCCCGATCCGCGCCTGCTCGGCTTCCTGCCGATGGATTGCGCCCCTCAGATCCCGGTGCTGGGGACGCTCGCTTCGACTTCCGCGCGCCCGGCAAGCTGAACGTAGATCCGCGCCAGCATCACGGCGAGAACTGTCGTCAGCGCCGCGTTGAGCAGGGAATGGACGAGCGCCATCACCAGGGCGCTTGTCGATAGCGGCTGGACGGGCCCCAGCGAAAGACTGACGACCGCGCCGATGGCCAGGCCGACGGCATAAAGCAGAAACATGGCGCCGATGAAAAAGAGCGCGAGGAAGCCGAACAGCTTCCACCAATGGCCCGCGGTCAAATCCCAGCTGCGCCTGAGCGTCGCAATCGGTCCAACCGGCTCCGCGGTCGCAACCGGGGCACTCATGACCATTCTCACGCCGATGTAGCAAAAGACCGCGAAATAAAGGATCGCCGCCACGCCAAGCCCCGGTGAGCTCTCGATGGTGGTTGCGCTCGTCTTGGTCACTGGGACACCGATCGCCGCCAGCACGAAGACAAAGGGAATGGCGATGAGGAATAGAGCGATGACGACCAAAATTGCCGCGACCAGATAGATCAGCGTGCGCCGCGCGCCATGCCCGATGGCCTCGGCGACAGTGACCGATGGCGCAAGCGCGAGCCGGATCAGCGCCAATTGGCCCGCGAGCGCGACGAGCGAGGCAATGAGTCCGACGACCGAAACCCACATTGGCCCTTCAGGGTCTGCCATCCCTCGTGGGCTGATCAGCCCGGTGATCACGGTCGGCAGCGCAACCAGACAGAGCGCGACGCTCACGAACAGCCGCCCGTCGCGCGCAAGAATCTCCTTGCTGTCGTCCCAGGCCTTCGAAATCGACAGTGCGGTCATTCTCACCCTTTCTAGAGGTCTCGCCGTTATGCGGGCCCGCGCGCAGCCGCGCAATCGTCCCTTGCCCGGCAAGTCGCGCGGAGCCATCTGCTGCTAGTATGGACCCGCCGGACGACATCGAGTGGCGCGTGAGCGAGCAACCCGTCCCCTATGAGGAGGCGCTCGCCTTCATGAATGCCCGCGCCGAGACGATACGCGCGGGCACGGCGAGCGAGTGCATCTGGCTGCTGGAGCATCCTCCGCTGTTCACCGCCGGCACGAGCGCCGACGCGGCCGAACTGTTCAATCCGCTCGATTTCCCCGTCTACGAAGCCGGCCGAGGCGGCCGCTACACCTATCACGGTCCCGGTCAGCGCGTCGGCTATGTCCTTCTCGACCTCGAAAAGCGCGGCAAGGACATTCGCCGTTTCGTTCACCGCCTCGAAGGCTGGATCATCGATACCCTCGCCGAGCTCGGCGTTTCCGCGCACCCCGCACCGGGCCGCATCGGCATCTGGGTCGGCGAAGGCCCAAGCGAAGCGAAGATCGGCGCGCTTGGCGTGCGGGTGAAGCGCTGGGTCACGCTTCACGGATTCTCGCTCAATGTCGATCCGGATCTGTCACATTTTGGCGGTATCATTCCTTGTGGCATCGCGGAATTCGGCGTGACCAGCCTCGCGGAGCAGGGGAAACAAATTGGCATGTCAGGTGTTGATGCGGCCCTGAAGCGTCGTTTCCCTTCATTTCTCAACGGGTTGCACGACCCCTGTAAAGTCTCTTGATGCAGGCGCGCGCTTCAGACTATTGTCCGCGCGATTTGCGAAGCGGGCTCTTCCGATGCAGATCGCAATAATTAGGGAGTCTTGAATGCGTGCTCTTATCCTGGTCGCTGGTGCGGCCCTGGCGGTTGCGGCTTGCAGCAGCAAGGACAACGCCAATAACACGATGAACGTCGATGAGAATCTCACGACGACTGACATGAACGCGACGGACATGAATGCGACCACCGACATGAACGCGACCGACGCGAACATGGCGATGAACGCTGCCGACGCCGCGAACACTGCTGCTGACGCCGCCAACAGCGCTGCTGTTTCGGCTAACGCTGCTGCCAACAACGCGATGTAATTCGCGAAACGCCTCCGCAAGGAGGCGTTGGCGTTTCAAGAGGCTGCCGGTTATGCCGGCAGCCTCTTTTTTTTGGCTAAGGTCCCGGAGTCTCTCATGCGCCGCTTGATCATCGTCGCCGCCGTTGCAACGCTCGCGCTAGGCGCCTGCAAAAAAAATGCTCAAAGCGACAACAACATGACCGTCGACGAGAATTTGACGGCCGATAGCATCGTTTCCAACGATATTACGGCGATCGATGCCGTTACTGGCGATGCCGCGAACATGGCCGCCGACGTCAATTACACTGTTGAAGCGGACAATGAGACTGACAACCTGTCGGAGGGCAACGTCACCAAACCTTCAGCCGTCAGCAAGCCGCGTCCGAAGCCGTCGAAAACAAAGACTGAAGCACCGGCCGGCAACACCGCGGCTGCGTCGAACGCGACCGAATAGGCTATTGAATCCCGACCAGCTTGTGAGACTGGAGCGATAATCGCCACGTCGGCCGCTCCATCGCCAGCCTGATCGCCGCCTGGACGGCCTCCTCGCGCGTCGCGCAATCCATCGGCTGGACCAGGAAATTGTCGAAGTCCCAGCCCTCGAGCTCGGCCGGATCGATCCCCTCTTGCGGCCACACCAGCTTCAGCTCGTTGCCGCGTCGTTGCACGACCTTCGTCCCCGCCTTCGGACTTACGCAAATCCAGTCGATTCCTTCCGCCGCCGGAAGGGTCCCATTCGTCTCGACCGCCACCCGAAAGCCGCGCGTATGCAAGGCATCGATCAGGGCACCATCCAGCTGAAGCATCGGCTCGCCGCCGGTGATGACCACTAGCCGCTCCGCCGCGCCCTCGCCCCACAGGCGCTCGATCTGCCCGGCCAAGTCGTCCGCGCTGGCGAACTTGCCCCCGCCCTCGCCGTCCGTCCCCACGAAATCCGTGTCGCAGAACCGACAATCGGCCGTGACCCGGTCCTGCTCGCGCCCCGACCACAGATTGCACCCCGCAAAGCGCAGAAACACCGCTCGGCTGCCCGACTGCACGCCCTCGCCCTGAAGGGTCAGGAAGCATTCCTTGACGGCGTAGGTCATGCGTAAGCCGTCGGGTCCTTGATCCCCGCGTCGGCAAAGCCTTTGGCGCGGAGGCGGCACGCGTCGCAACGGCCGCAGGCGCGCCCGTCCGGCAACGGATCGTAGCAGCTGTGGCTAAGCGCCGCGTCGAGCCCAAGACGCTCCGCTTCCCGCGCAATGTCCGCCTTGGTCATCTCCTGCAGCGGCGAGTGGATCGTGAAGCGCCCACCCTCGACACCCGCCTTCGTCGCGACATTCGCCAGCCGTTCGAACTCGGCGACAAACTCGGGCCGACAATCGGGATAGCCCGAATAATCTAGCGCATTGACCCCGATATAGATGTCACGGGCCCCGCTCGCCTCCGCGAGACCGAGCGCAAGGCTGAGGAAAATCGTGTTGCGCGCCGGCACGTAGGTAACCGGAATGCCCTCGCCCACGCCCTCTTTGGGCACGTCGACATCGCTCGTCAGCGCCGAGCCGCCGAATGCCCGGAGGTCCATGGGCAGGACGATGTGCCGGTCCGCCAGGCGTGCCGCGATCGTCCGCGCAGCGTCCAGCTCAACACGATGCCGCTGGCCGTAATCGATCGTCAGCGCGGTAACCGAAAAGCCCGCCTCGCGCGCAAGCCCCGCGCAGACCATCGAATCGAGCCCGCCGGAAAGAAGCACGACCGCCGTCTTCACAGCTTGATTCCCAGCCGTGGCGCCGCCCAGAACCACAGGGCGTAGAGTGCCAGCGTGCCCATGACCACGATCGCGAGGCTCACCCAGAACCCGACCCCCGACCGAATCAGCATCGGCAATACCAGGAACAGCGGCAGCGAAGGCAGGACAAACCAGAAGGCGCCCATCGATAGCTCGGCGACTCGCTCAGGGTCGTTCGTGTCCCGCCACAGCCACAGCATTGCCAGCAGCGACGTCAGCGGCAGCGACGCGACGAGTCCACCCCAGCCGGGATAGCGCCGCGCGATCTCGGAGACCGCGGCGACGATGATTCCGGACAGCCCGGCTTTGATGATCAAGTACAGCACGCGCGCGCCCTTAAGCCGTGCAAACGCACAAAAGAAGGGCCGCCATCTTGCGAGTGGCGGCCCAGGTTTCGGGCATCGCTGCCCGATTGGGAGGAAAGCGTGCCAATCCGGCACTCGTCCTCAATAACCCCTCGTGGTTAAACGAGGCCTTAATGGCGCGAGGCTGTCGCGGAACAATCGCCCACGCGCCGCGCCTGAATCACGTAGTTGAACGGAAGACTTTGGGCGATGCCCTGCGTCTCGATCCGGAGCGAACGCGGCGTAATCGACTCGATCCGGCTCCGCCCGAAGCCGGCCGCGCCGCAGCTATATTCGACGACCGTCGATGAAGCGTTGTCGCTGATCACCCTGGCCGAACAGCTTCGGTTGCGGTGCTCGAACCGCGCGAGCGGCGCGATGTCGGTCAGACATTGTTTCAGCGGCCCCCTGGCTCCGGGGACCCCGCTGACTTCCCAAAGTCCAGGCGCAGCCTGGAATAACGCCGACGGCCGCTGCGCCGCGGTCAGCGCCAGCGTCCCTGCAATTGCGGCCCCGGCCACGCCTAGAAGCTTAGCGATCGCCATCGGACGTTTCCTATCATGCACAATTTAGCCGCATGAAGTGAAAATTGATCAGGCGATGTCTTTCGGGTCAAGCGCGAAGCTCGACGAGCAAAAAGCGCAGTCCACCCGGATGAAGCCGTCGTCGCCGACCATGTCCTTGCGCTCTTCGGCCGGGAAGCGCGCGATCACCGATTGCACATAGGCCGGGTCGCAACGGCACCCTTTGCTGAGCGGCAGTGCCGCCAGCGTGCGCACTTCCTCCTCCTCGTGGAACAGCCGCCACAGCAGATGGTCCAGCGGAAGCGCGGGATCGGTCAGCTCCTCACTCTTTACCGACCCGCCCATGATCGCCACGTGGGGCCAGTCGGGATGGTCGAGCCGCGTGTGCAGCCGCTCGCGCCCGTCCTCGCCTTCCGGCAAATGCTGGAGCAGCAGGCCGCCCGCGATCCAGCGCCCGTCGCGCTTCTGGGTCACGAGCCGGACGAGACTCGGAATCTGCTCCGACTGTGCGAAATAGCTTTGCGCCGCGTCGGCCAGCGTCTTGCCCTCCAGCGGCACGATGCCCTGATAGCGCTCCTTCGAAACCGGCTGGTCGAAGGTGATCGCGAGATAGCCGTCGCCGAACAGCTCGGCGAGGCCCGGGCTCACGGACCCGTCAGCCAGCTTCTCCTTGTCGTAGCGGACATAGCCGCGCAGCTCGCCGCGCAGATAATCGCAGACCATCAGGTCGATGATCCCGCCCTGCGTCTGTGCCTGCAGCGTCATTTGCCCGTCCGGCTCCTTGAGCAGCGAGCCGAGCAATGCCGTCAGCGTCAGCGCCTCGGCCAGCACGCGCTCGATCAGCGGAGGGTAGCTGTGACTACCCAGCACCGCGTCGATGACGGGCCCAAGCCGGGCAATCCGCCCCCGCGCGTTACGCGACGGAATGGCGACGCCGAGCACGGCGTCGGTCGTAAGTTCGATTTCGGACATGCAAGAAAGATAGGATCGCCAGGCCTGAGCGACAACCGAGGCAGTACGGCTGGTTGGGAACCGTCTTCAGACGACTTGCAGAGTCCGCTTCCGCCACCCCGCAGATACCAGCTTTAACCGACTCGGCGTCAGATCATCCCGCAAAAAGGCGGCGGTCGCGTTTCGCGGCAAACGTCGGGCTTGGTGTGAGAGGCGGCCCAATAGCTCATCAGGCCTAATTGCTTGGCAACCGCGGGGAACCCCGGATCGGAGAGCGTTCCGCGCATGCTTCGATACCAGAAGAGTGACGGCCCTGGATATTCCTCCTTCGCGGCCAACCTTGCCGCAACCCGAAACGCTTCGTGATCCGCTCCGAGACGCCCGAGCAGCAACGCGACGGCATCATTCTGCTGGTCTTCCGGAAGTGCGAGAAGCGTCTGGACGGCTTGCGCCTTCGCTCCGGCATTTTGCGCTGGCGCGGCCCGATATCCTTTTACCAGCGCATCGCGCAGTTCCGGGGACAGCGGCAGTTTGGGGTCGACCAGGAGATCGACGTCGCCGATCTGGGTCGCTTTGTAGGCTGCCAAGCTTTGCGCAAAGCCCGAATCCGGGGCAAGGTCGATCGCCGCATCGAAAAACAATTTCGCTTCCTCGGTCTTCCCGGCAGCGACCAGTGCGTCAGCCAGGGTAAGCGGCGTGTAGACATAGAGGGCTAGCATATCGTCGCCCTGGCGAAGTTGATCGACCGCCTCGGTAATCCGACCGACGTTCGCCAGCATCCAGCCATATTGATGATGCTCACACCCGCAATCGAGCCGTCTGGCCGCAACTGCGCGCCTCAACAGGTCTTCCCGGCTGGTCCAATCGTTCCGATCGACCAGCATGGACTTGATATAGAGAGCCTCGCTGTTCTTGCTGTCGATGGCCACGGCGCGGTCGGCGGCTTGGCGCCCGCTCGCGCGTGCTTCCTCGGCGAGCCGGCTATTGTCCGCATTCATCGCCACTTTCCAATAGGCACCGGCGACGCCTGCCCAGCCCCACGAGAAATCGGGGACCGCAGCGACGACGCGCCGCGCAGGAATGAGGGCCTTGCGTCCTTCGCTCAGATTGGGATTCCAGTGTCCCTGGCAAAATTGCAGGTAATCCCTGAGCACCGCGTCAGGGAGCGTCTTGCCGTAGGTGGACGCTCCGAACAGTCCGCAGCGGACGACGTTTCCAGCATCGACCGCTATGTGGCGCGGAACGCGTGAAGCTTCCTTCCCGTCATAATTGAAATTGTCGGTCCACAAATTCGCGCCGGAACGCTCGTTCGTCAGCCGGGTGATGACGCGGATGGTGTCGCCGTCTCGCTCGATCGTTCCGCCCAGCGCGTAGGCGGGACCAGCGCCCGGCGTCGGAGCCGATGCAGTCGAGACTCCGACAACACCGTCTGCATTGAAGGCCGCTGCAATTTCGGCATCCACCGAATCGCGAATTGTTGCGGGCAAGTCAGCGGACAGGGGTTTGAACCCGGCTAGCCGGATGGTCATGCTGTGCGCCGCCGCGGGAGACGGCCTTAGCCACCACGACGCCCCGGCAGCGATCAATAGCGCGAGCACGACGATAGTGGCGGCAAGAACCGTCGAACGGTGTGAGAGGAAGCCGACGCCGCGCGCAGAAGGTCCGGCGAACCGGGCCGTGGCCTTATCTGCTCGTGAGGTCTGCGCGATGCGACTGACCAGCAAATCGATCGACTTGTCCCACCCATCGAAGGCATCGATCCACTGCCGCGTCGACAATTCGTAAGCGAATGCGTCGCTCGGATCGATGTCCTTCAGGCGGAGAGCGATAACCGGCACGCGGTAACGGCTGGCGAGCGATAGTTCCTTCTTGATCTCGTCGCTGGCGTTGGCTGCTTCCGAGAAGATCAGGACCACGGCGCGCGCGGTGCGCAGCGCCTGGACGATCGCTTCCTGATAATTCGCACCTGGCGGCACGTCCCGCATGGATATCCAGCACTTCGTGCCTCGGCGTTCGATGGCCTTGCAGACCTTGAGCGCCTCGGTCCGGTCGGCAGTGGCATAGCTGATGAATACCGGGGCAGAAGCCGGATCTTCCTCACTGACAGCCGACCATTGCTCGTTCACGGCGCGCCCCACAGCGGTGAAGCCGAAACCTATGGCGCTTTGGTGGCCATGAGAAGCGGATAGTAGACAACGGAGCGAGCGTCCGCCTTCACCCATTGCGGACGTTAGCCGCCCGGACGTAGATGGCCGCGCAGCCGGACGCTTAGACGGCCGGATAACCCGGACATTCGCGAACCAAGGGTGATAGCGATGGACTTCAATATGTGGACTGCCTCGGTTCCGGTGTTCGTGAACACGCTGACCGATATGCGTTCGTGGCTTGACAAGGCCGCCGCGGAGAAGAACGAAGTCGCGCTTATTGAAGCACGCCTCGCGCCCGATATGCGGCCCTTGCCGGCGCAGTATCAGATGGCGTCGGACTCGGCAAAGAACGCGCTGGCCCGGCTGACCGGTACCGAGGCGCCCTCGATGCCCGACACGGAACAGAGCTTCGCCGAACTACGGGAGCGTTGCGACAAGACGATCGCCTATCTCAACGGCTTCGACGCTGCATCGCTTAGGGGCAGCGAGCAACGCGGCGTCGAGCTCAAATTCCCCAACGGCCAGGGCTATCGGTGGAACGGCGCGGCCTATCTGACCGGCTTTGCCCTGCCCAATTTTTTCTTCCACGCAACGACCGCCTACGCGATCCTGCGCAACGCCGGCGTATCGCTGGGCAAGCCCGACTTCCTCCAGCACCTCGGCCCGCCCACCCTGACGGCTTGAGCCGGTGAACTTCGACGACCAGATCCGCCGCTATTTCGGAACGAGCGACCTAGGGGCGGTTGCGCCCGCGGCGCTCGATTCCGGCATCGAGCGCATGCTCGTTGATCTCGGCCTCACGAAGGACCGGGGCGAACGCTTCGCTTTATGGGCGCTGCTCCACACCCTGGGTGCGTCTCCCGAGCTCAATGCCGTCTTCAAGGACCCGCAAGAGCGCGAAGCAGCGCGCAATTTCATGGACCTGATGCAAGATCGATGATGTCGGCCCGCCCCGTGGGGCTTAGCTCCACACCGCTTTGCCGGGCGTAACGACTACGCCGCTGCCGCGGGGACCTCATATTCCGCGGCCGCCGCCGACAGCGTGTCCACGAATTCGCGGATATGTTCTTCCTCGATCGTCAGGGGCGGCAGGACGCGCATCACATTGTCTCCCGCCGCGACCGTCAACAGGCCCTTCGTGCGCAAATAGGTCACAAAGGCGCGACTGTCGGTCTTCATCTTGACGCCAAGCATCAGGCCGACTCCGCGAACGCTTTCAAACAGATGGTCGTGGTTTGGGATCATCTGCTCGAGCGCCGAGCGGAGCCGCTCGCCCTTCTGCCGGACGCCATTCAGGAACTCGTCGTTCGCAATCACGTCGAACACCGCCTGTCCCGCCGCCATCGCCAGCGGGTTGCCGCCATAGGTCGATCCGTGGGTGCCGACGACCATGCCGCCAGCCGCTTTCTCCGTCGCCAGGCAAGCGCCCATCGGAAAGCCGCCGCCGATTCCCTTGGCGGAAGCCATGATGTCCGGCTCGATTCCGTACTGCTCATAGGCATAGAGCGTGCCGGTCCGCGCGACGCCGCACTGCACTTCGTCGAACACTAGCATAAGGTCGTTTTCTTCGCACGCGGCGCGCAGGCCGGCGAGAAACTCGTGCGTGGCCGGGCGGATGCCACCCTCGCCCTGGATCGGCTCGACGAGGAAGCCCGCCGTATTCTCGTCGATCGCCGCAAGCGCCGCGTCGAGATCGTTGAATTCAACGACCTTGAACCCTTCGAGCAGCGGCGCAAAGCCGTCGCGCAGCTTCGCCTGGTCTGTCGCGCTGATCGTCGCCATCGTCCGCCCGTGGAAGGCGTTCGAGAAGGTGATCAGGTCATGCTTGTGCGGATTGCCCTTGGCGTAATGGTAGCGCCGCGCCGTCTTGATCGAGCATTCGACCGCTTCCGCACCTGAATTGGTGAAGAATACCGTGTCGGCGAAGGTCGTGTCGACAAGCCGCTGCGCGAAGGCCTCGCCCTGCGGGGAACCGTACAGGTTCGACACGTGCATCAGCGTCGCCGCCTGTTCCTGGATTGACTTGGTCAGGTGCGGGTGCCCGTGGCCGAGCAGGTTCACCGCAATGCCGGCCGCGAAATCCAGGTATCGCTCGCCCTGCTCTCCGTAGAGATAGACCCCCTCGCCGCGGACCGGGCGCACCGGCGAGCGCGGATAAACGGGCATGAGCGGCGTGATGGCCATGGAATGAAGGCTCCTGAAGCAGCGGTTTCGAGATGCCGCGCCTATAGCCAGCGGCGTAACAAAGTTCAAAGCCGCGCGCACAAGAGAAAGGCGCCCCCGGTCCGGGCCGAAGGCGCCTCCCTTTTGCCTATGCGTGAAGCTTAGTCGTCGTCGCGGTCGCGGTCGTGGCGGTAGCCGCGATCATCTTCCCAGCGGTCGTCGCGGCCGTCGCGGTCGCGATCATAGCCGTAGCCGTTGTAGCCATTCCCGTAGCCGTAGCCGCGGTTATAGGCGGCGCGCTGCAGCTGACGTTCCAGCTGGCCGATCCGATAATCGAAGTTCCGCGCCTCGTACGGGTTCAGGCCGTTGCGCGACGCGTAACGCAGCTGGCGGTCGATATTGATCGCCTGATCGCGGATCCGCTCACGCGCACCGGGACGGACACCGTTCAGCGACCGAAGCACGTTGAACACGCGGCTCTGCAGGCCGCGCGCCTGGCCATAGCCGTTGTTGTACCCGTAACCGTTGCCATAGCCATTATAGCCATAGGGCTGCTGGTAGTATTGCGCGGCGGCGGGCGTCGCGACGGCGAGAGCCGAACCAGCGGCGGCAAGTCCTAGAATCAATTTACGCATTACGGCTCTCCTTCAATGAGCACTTCAATGCGTAGGTTTTGGACTTGTCCGGTTGATGGAGGCCTGAACGCGAACGTTATGGGCCGTTCACCAACCTTAATGGCTCACAGCACGAAATCGCTCGCCACCGCGTCGAACGTCGGTTGCAATCCATGTTATTGGAAAATTTGATAAGTGTTGCCGCGAGGCCGCGGGACAGGCCCCGCGCTCAGATCAATTCTTGATCTTCCAGCCGCTCTTCAGGACCGCGTAGCACACCGCCCACAGCGCCAGGTTCAGCACCAGCAAGGCAATCCCGCCAACCCATAGCGGAGAGTCGCTGAGGCCCAGGAATCCCGCCCTGAACCCTGAGATCACATAAAAGAACGGATTGGCGTGGCTCACCGCCTGAAAGGTTGGTGACAGCTGGTGGACGGAATAAAATGTCCCCGACAGCAACGACAGCGGCGTCACCACGAAGTTCGTCACCGCCGCAGCATGGTCGAACTTCTCTGCCCAAATCGACGTCAGCAGCCCGAGAAACGACAGCATCAGCGCGCCCATCAGCCCGAACCACAGCACGCGCTCGGGATGATGCACCGCCACTGACACGCCCGGCCACAAAAGCATGACCAGCCACACCGCAAACCCGACCAGGAAGGCGCGCGTTACGGCAGCGCCGATCAGCCCGGCAATCAACTCGCCCGTTGACAGCGGCGGCATCAGATAATCGACGATGTTACCCTGGATCTTGCCGACGAGCAGCGAGAAGCTCGAATTGGCAAAGGCGTTCTGCATCATGGCCATGACGATCAGACCCGGTGCGATGAAATCGGCGTAGGAAACGCCCATCACCGTCCGCCCACCCCGGCCCAGCGCGACGGTAAAGATGGCGAGATAAAGCAGCGTCGTGATGGCCGGCGCCCACACGGTCTGCATCTGGACCTTGAAGAACCGGCGCACCTCCTTGATATAGAGGGTCTTAAGGCCTCCCCAATTGACGCCCTTGAGCACCGGATCGCCCGGTGTGGGCTGCGTCCATGCGGCTTGGGTATTGGGGGGCTGGTTCACGGGTGATGCGCCTATCGGCTGCCGCGAGGCGGAGCAAGGCGGCACCCAGCGGAATATGAGCGGAGCTGAGTTTAATGTCCTGGACCGACGAGCGCATCGAGCGCCTGAAGAATATGTGGGCCAAAGGTGCCACCGCCAGCCAGATCGCCGACGAACTCGGCGGCGTGAGCCGCAATGCGGTCATCGGCAAAGCGCACCGTCTCGGGCTGGAACAGCGCCCGTCCCCGGTGAAGCCCGGCGAGGAAAAGGAGGCGAAGAAGCCCGTGGCTGCGGCGCCGAAGCCCGCGCCCAAGCCTGAGGCGCCCAAGGCTGCCGAAGAAGCGCCCGCGCCAATCCCTGGAGCTGCGCGCCCCAATCCGCCGCGCTCGGCGCCGGAGATGCAATTCCGCTCGATCGGTCCGGGCGGCTTCATCCGCCAGGGCCCGGGCGACCAGCAACCACCGATCCCGCCCGCGCCCCCGCGCCGTCTCGTCCCCGCAAAGCCGAGCCCCGAGGTCGCCGACAAGACCGGCCTGCTCGACCTCAACGACCGCGTCTGCAAATGGCCGATCGGTCACCCGGGCGAGCCGGACTTCCACTTCTGCGGCCAGAACGCCAATCCCGGCTTCCCCTATTGCGTCGAGCATTGCGGAGTCGCCTACCAGGCTCAGCTACCGCGCCGCGACCGCAGGCCCCCGCCGCCGCTGCCCTTTGGCGGTCCGCGCGTTCGTTAGGAAGCTTTGGCCAGTTCCTCGGCCCCGAGGAACGCCCGGAATTCGCGTGTGAACACCTGCCATGCGGGCTCGTCGCCCAGCAGCACATGGTTGGCGCTATCGACCTCGATAAATCGCGCGCCGGCGATGCCCTCGGCAACCTGACGGCCGACTGACACCGGCGCATTCCCGTCCTTGTCGGCGTGGAACACCAAAGTCGGCGCCTTAACCTGTGCCAACTCGTCGCGGACGTCGATCCAGGCGGCGACCTCGATCATGCGCTGCATGTTCGGCACCGGCCCGAGCGTCTGGAACAGCTCGTTGTGCCAATCGATTAGCCGCTGGTCGGCCGACGGAAAATAGAGCGTGATGAACATCTCACCGAGCAGGCTGCGGCGGAAGCTAGGCTGGCGGCGGTTCATCTCCAGCAATGACTCGCGCCACGCCAGCTCTTCCGGATCCGCCCGCACCCGCCAGCCGGCCGCAAAACTGTTTACTAGCACCAGCTTGCGCACCCGCTCCGGGTGCCGCGCCGCGTAAGCAATAGCGATCGCCGCCCCATGCGACACGCCTAGGAGGTCACATTGCTCGACCTCGGCCGCATCGACGACGGCCCCGAGATCGCGGACCATCATCTCGAAATCGAATTTCGACGGCTCCCATTCCGACTTGCCGAACCCACGCATGTCCGACCGGACCAATTTGTGATCACGCCCGCACTCGCGCAGCCACTGGCCATAAACCGGGCTCGTCCAGTCATGGTCGAGATGCGTCATCCAATTCTGCGCCTTGACCAGCGGGAAGCCTTCGCCGGTTACTGCATAGGCAATGCGCGCGCCGTCGGTGCCTTTGGTCTCCGTAACGACCTCGGCCGGCTTCGCCCTCGCTGCCAGCTGCGGCGCCGGGGGCAGCTTCTCGACGTCGAGGTCAAGGAATTCGCGACTGATGTCGGCGAACATCGGCCAGGCTGGCTCGGTGTCGATTAGGATGTGGTTGCGGCTTTCCAGCGGCACGAAGCGGGCGTTGGGAATGCCCGCGGCCAGCTCCTCGCCCTGCGCGAACGGGACGGCCTGGTCCTCGTGGCAATGGAAGATCAAAGTCGGCGTGCGCAGTTGCGGCAGGAGCTCGCGAACATCGATCGTCGACAGCACCCGCTGCAGCCGGGCGGCATTCTCGGGCGAGGCCGAGCGCCGCTGCATCTCGTTGAACCAGCCCATCTGCTTGGGCGTGGCCTCCGGCACATAATGGTTCGTGAACAGCTGCCGGTAAGCCGGGTTGTCCGCGCCCCATCCGACCTCGGTCAGCGTCAGCATCGCCTCCCGTCGCGCGACCTCGGCCGGGTTACTGCGCACCGCCCAGCCCGCCGCATAGCCGTTCAGGATGACGAGATGGCGCACCCGCTCCGGATGCCGGATGGCGTAGGTGATCGCGACCGCGGCGCCCTGGCTGATTGCCAGCAGGTCGAATTGCTCCAGTTCCAGCCCGTCCGCCACGCACTCGAGGTCGTCGACGAATGCCTCGAAGCTGAGGTCGGGCGTGTCCCAGTCGGATAGACCGTTCCCGCGCTCGTCATAGCGGACCAGCGACCGCCCTTGGGTGAACTCCTGGATCCAGTGCCGCCACAGCGGACTGTCCCAGTCATATTCGATGTGATTGAGCCAATTCGCGGTCTTCACCAGCGGCGGCCCGTCGCCGATGACCGAGAATGCCAGCCGGGTCCCGTCCGACGCCATGCAGTAGCGCACCTGCTGCGGCGGCAACTCGCGCTTGTCGAGCGCCCGCGTTCGCGCCTGCTCCTCCGCTTCGAGCCGGCGCCGCCAGGTCGCGGGCGGCTCTCCGAACTCCCGCTTGAACGCACGGTTGAACGCCGCCTCGCTATTGAAGCCGACGGCGTAGGAAATGTTGGCGGTGTTCTGCTTGCCGTCGCGCAGCATGTTCGCCGCCACCCGCATCCGCCACTGCGCGCAATATCGCATGGGCGGCTCGCCGATCAGCTCGGCAAAGCGTTCGCCAAGCACCGTGCGCGACACGCCCGCCTCCCGCGCCAGCCCTTCGACATCCAGTTCCTCGGCATAGCGCGTGTGGATGATCGACAGCGCCTTCGATACCGCAGGATCGCTCAAGCCGCGTAGCCAGCCTTTCGATCCCGCCGGCAATTGGTCGATATATTCGCGGATCGCCTGAGACAGGAACAACTCGGCCAGCCGGGCGACGATTTCCGGCGACGGCGACTGCTCCGCCAGGAATCGCATCGAGCTGTCGAGCCACTGCGCCTCCCCGTCCGATGCATCGAGCGTCAGCAGGGGCGGCAGCGCCTCGAGCAATGGATGCGCGCTGCTCTTCGCCGTGCCGAGGAAGCCGCACCAAACCTGGGTCTTCGGGCCGCCGGTGCCGTTGGACACGCGGTGCACGCCATCGGCGGTTATCCAGCTCACCTCGCTCACTTCCGCCGGCTGCAAACCCGTCCGGCTTGCCAGCACGTGCACGTCATTGCGCGGCAGGATGGCGATGCTTCCTGGCTCCAGCGTGACCGGGGCCATGCCGTCGATCTCGACCACGCAGCGGCCCGAGCGGATGTAATGATAGCTGATCAGCTTCTCGGGCGTCGGGAAGAAGGGCGCGCAATGGTCGGGCGTGAACTGCGCGCGTACGCAATATTCGCCGGTGAATTCACCGTCGATCACGACGCCGCCGGACAGGCGCAACGAGCCGAGGATGTCGTCGAGAACGTCCATTCGGACCCCCCGCCAGCATACGTATGCGGCGTTTCGGTCAATTTATCCGGCAAAGCAGTCATGTTGGCAAATCGGCGGCTCGGGTAACTGACAATCCATCAATTGGCGACGGTTTCGCTGCAGCCTGGAAGTACCGCTTCCGGGTGCGGAAGAATTCGTCCTCGAAAAAGGAAAAAGATGGCCATGGAACAGAGAGAGAAAGAGATGCGCACGGAAAGTGCTGCCATCGTCTTCTTCACGATGTTGTCGAGCTCTGCTGCGCTAGCCGCAGCTCTGCTCCCGTTCTTCGTCCAGCATTGATCGAAAAAGGGAAAAAGAAATGTATCACGACTTCAATTACCAGGCGACGCTTTCGTCATCGCTTCGCGCCCAGTGGGAGCTCGATGACGTATTTCGCGCCGACCAGGAACTCGACTTCTCGCGGCAATTCCTGCCCGAGAGTCTAGCACGCACCGCGGAGATCGAGAGCCTGAGCCCGTTCGAGCAGCGGATCCTCAACCAGATCAGCGGGCACCAGTATCTCAGCATCTTCGGGATCGTGGAGGAATTCATCCTCCCTTTCCTGCTCGACCACGCGCGCCCGCACCTCCTTGGTGACGACTGGCGGGTTCGGGCGATCCTCAATTTCGCGAGCGAGGAAGCCAAGCACATCCATCTCTTCAAGCGCTATCATCGGGCGTTCGTCCGCGGCTTTCCGGTGGATTGCCAAGTGATCGGCCCGTCCGAAGCGATCGGTCAGGAGATATTGAAGCACGACCCGCTCGCGGTCGGCCTCGTGATCCTGATGATCGAGTGGATGACCCAGCAACACTACCTGGGCTCGATCAAGGACGATGGCGACCTCGATCCGCTCTTCAAGAACCTGATGCTCCACCACTGGATGGAGGAGGCGCAGCACGCCAAGCTAGACACGCTGATCGTGGACGCGCTGGCGGAAGGGCGGACCGAAGCTCAGATCGACAAGGCGATCGACGAGTTCTTCGAGATCGGCGCCTTCCTCGATGACGGGCTCGCGACGCAGGCCGCCTTCAACCTCGACGCGCTCGAGAAAGCGATCGGCCGGCCCGTCGACCGCCACGCGATCCTGCCGCAGCAGCACCAGGCCGGGCGCTGGACCTACATCGGTTCCGGCATGGTCCACGAGCGCTTCAAAGCGACGCTCGAAACCCGCTCGCCGCGCGCTGCGCAGCGCATCGCCGAAGCGGCTCCCCTTTTTGCGTGAGACTTCAAACCAAGGAGAATGAATATGCTTGATACCGTGAAGAGCCGCGTCAACGGCCTCGATCTCAACGCGCTCGGCGAAGTCGTGGAAGCGATCGAGCAGGACGCCAGCAAGGCCAAGGTCAGCTTCGATGTCACCACGCGCTGGACGGGCCAGACCCGCAGCGAAACGATTGTCGACGGCTTCACCATCGCCGGTGAGCGCGTTGCCCGCAGCCACAAGATCGTCGCCGACGAGCCGTGCGAGCTGCTCGGCGCCGACAGCGCGCCCAATCCGCAGGAGCTTCTGATGGCGGCGGTCAACGCCTGCATGTCGGTCGGCTATGCCGCCGGCGCCGCTCTCAAGGGCATCACGCTCGACAAGCTCGAAATCCGCACCAAGGGCACGCTCGACCTGCGCGGCTTCCTCGGCCTCGATGACAGCGTTCCTGCGGGATATGAGGTCGTCGATTACGAGGTGACGATCGCCGGCAATGGCACTCCCGAGCAGTTCGAGGAGATTCACCAGACGGTGATGAAGACCTCGCCCAACTACTTCAACCTGAACCGCCCGATCCGAATGAACGGATCGCTGCGGGTCGGCTGATCAGCTTCCCCGGGCGCCCATTCAACCCCTCCCCCGCCTGCGCGTCCGGGGATACCTCTTTCAGGAGAACACTCATGGCCGATCTCGGCACGCCCGTCGCGAACCCCAACAAGGCGCTCTGGGAAAAAGGCGACTTCACCCGAATTGCACAATCGATGCGCGAAAGCGGCAAGGAGCTTGTCCAACAGCTTGGCGTCCGGCCCGGGATGAGAATCCTGGACCTCGGCTGCGGTGACGGCACGACAGCACTGCCGGCGGCCGAACTCGGTGCCGAAGTGCTCGGCGTCGACATCGCTTCGAACCTGGTCGCCGCCGGTAACGCGCGCGCCAGAGCTGCCGGCTTGCACAATATCCGCTTCGAGGAGGGTGATGCCTCACGGCTCTCGAACCTCGCCGACGCGAGCTTCGATCTTGTGGTCAGCATCTTCGGCGCGATGTTCGCGCCTCGTCCGTTCGACGTTGCCAGGGAAATGGTCCGCGTCGCAAAGCCGGGCGGCGGCATCGTCATGGGCAACTGGATCCCCGGCGACCCGACGCTCGTTGCGCAGATCCTAAAGGTCAGCTCGGCCTATACCCCTCCGCCGCCCGAGGGCTTTGTCAGCCCGATGACCTGGGGCGACGAAGCACAGGTGCGCGAGCGTTTCGAAGCGGCGGGGGTCTCACCCGGCAACATCCGCTTCGAGCGCGCCACGTGGCGCTTCCGCCAGCCGGGCCCACCGAATGGACTGCTCGCGATCTTCCGCGACTATTACGGGCCGACGATGAACGCCTTCGAGGCCGCAGCGAGGGCCGGCCGCGTCGATCAGCTAGAGCGCGAGCTCGCCGACCTTTTCAACCGGCACAATCACGGCGGCTCTGACACGGACATTCCGGCGACCTTTCTCAAGGTCGCGGCGACCAAGGAAGGATGACATGAAACACGAGAAGATCGACGGCAAAGCCCGCGTCTGGATCCTCATGCGAGGTCCCGACGGCAAGCTGAAGGAGCAGCTTGACCCTCAATATCTCGCGACACTTGGCGCCGTGCATGCGGCTGAGGAGATCGCCGACGTCATCGTCACGGCCGCCGGCGAGATGGAGGTATCTGAAACCCGCGTCTGGTAAGCTTTCGCCAGACAAAGGAAGGCCCCGGAAGCAAGCGCTCCCGGGGCCTTTTCTTTCATGTTGGCGAGTTAGCTCAGGCGTTCTCGGCTTCCGCCTCGACCGTCTGCTTGGACGCCGGCTGCTCTCCGCCGCCGATGGCCGAGCGCTCGCCGGCGCTTCCACCGATGTTGATCTTCCGCGGCTTCATGGCCTCCGGAATCTCGCGCACGAGATCGATCGACAGCAGACCGTCCTTCAGGTCCGCGGCGCGAACCTGAATGTGGTCCGCCAGCGCGAAGCGCCGCTCGAACGAACGGTTGGCGATGCCGCGATAGACGAATTCGGTGCCCTTTTCCTCGGTCTCATCCGACTTGCGGCCGGAAACGAGCAGCACGTTCTGCTGCGCCGTGATGTCGATCTCGTCTGGCTTGAAGCCCGCCACCGCGAGCTGGATGCAATAATCGTTTTCACCCTTCTTGATCAGGTCGAAGGGCGGATAATTCTCCTGACCCTGCCCGACCGAATTATTCTCGAGCATGTCGAAGAGCCGGTCGAAGCCGACTGTGGAACGCCGATAAGGCGAAAAGTCGAAAGCACTACGCATAGTCTTGTCCTCCATTTGAGCGACCAGGCGGGGCGGACATGCAGCGTATGGAGCATCGCTCGCCCCGTCGCCGGACCCATCAGGCGCCCGGCAGCACTGATTTGGAACGGAAGCTCGTACTTTCAAGGGCGTCTAAACGCGCCGAGTTCAGCCGCCTCGGGCGAGAATCCAGTCGCGCTGCGCCTCCAGCCAGTTGAGCCGCTGCTTCGCCCAGTCGTTGGGGCTCAGGGACTTCTCGTCGACCAGCCAGCGGTCGCGCTCCGCCCGATAGGCCGACGGCAGCAGGTCGTATCTCTTTTGCCAGGCGATGAAGTCCTCGCGCATCAGGTTGCGGATGCGGCGAACGTCGCCATCGGTCAGCGCGCGCCCTTGCCCGACGGCATCGACCAGCTTCTTGGCGTCGGTCAGGCGGCGGGCCAAGTCCTGGCCATACTCACCCTTCGGCATGTCCTTGAGGTTCCGGTTGTCGGAAACGGAGACCGCGGGTCCGCCGAAGTCGCCCGATCCGGCGCCCGGATTGTTCGATGCGCCTCGAAAGCCGCCCAGCGGCCCGGCGCCACCGACAGGATTTTGCGGCGTCGTTGGGGGTGGCGTCTGGGCCGTCAGCGCGACAGGGACGAGTGTCAGCACACTAGCCAGAAACGCTAAACCAGCACGCATCTTCTTTCCCCTGCGAAGCCCGAAGCGTCGCTTCCCTAACACAACCCCCGGGCAAAGCGCATTACCCGGCCCTGTCCGCTTGGCATGGCGAGAATCTGGGCCCTATAGCAGTGGCGAATGTCCGACCTTTTTTCGTCATCATCCGGTTCGCCCGCGCCCGACAATTACGACGCATCAGCGATCGAGGTCCTTGAGGGTTTGGAGCCCGTCCGCCGCCGTCCCGGCATGTACATCGGCGGGACCGACGACCGCGCCTTCCATCACCTCGCCGCCGAGGTCATCGACAATTCGATGGACGAGGCAGTCGCCGGCCATGCCAGCCGCATCGAGATCACGCTCGACAAGGGCAACCGCCTTACCGTCTTCGACAATGGCCGCGGCATCCCCGTCGACCCACACCCCAAATACCCCGGCAAGTCCGCGCTCGAGGTCATCATGACCACGCTCCACTCGGGCGGTAAATTCGAAGGCAAGGCGTACAGCACGTCGGGCGGCCTCCACGGCGTCGGCGTCAGCGTCGTCAACGCCCTCTCGACCGAGACGATTATCGAGGTCGCGCGCGACAAGACGCTCTACCGCCAGACCTTCTCAAAAGGCCTCGCCACCTCGCCGCTAGAAACGGTTGGCGCTGCCCCGAACCGCCGCGGCACGACCGTCATCTTCACACCCGACCCCGAGATATTCGGCGCCGACGCCAGCTTCAGCCCGGAGCGGCTCTACAAGCTCGCCCGATCCAAGGCCTATTTGTTCGCGGGCGTCGAAATCCGCTGGCGCTGCGACCCCAGCCTCGCGTCGGAAAAGGTGCCGGAGCAGGCCGCCTTCCACTTCCCCGGCGGCCTCGCCGACAACCTCGCCGACCAGCTCGGCGACCGTCCCGCCGTCACCAACCAGCCGTTCACCGGCCGCCAGGACTTCCCCCTCGACGCAAGCGGCGCGCCCCAGGGTTCCGCCGAATGGGCCGTAGCCTGGCCGCTCTATTCGGACGGCAGCGAAAGCTATTACTGCAACACCATCCCGACCCCCGACGGCGGCACCCACGAAGCTGGCCTGCGTGCCGCGCTCACCAAGGGCATCCGCGCGTTCGGCGAGCTGGTCGGCAACAAGCGCGCCAAGGACATCCAGGCCGACGACGTCTTCAACGGCATCGAGCTGATGCTCAGCGTTTTCATCCGCAACCCGCATTTCCAGAGCCAGACCAAGGACCGCCTCACCAGCCTCGAAGCCGCGCGTTTCGTCGAGGCCGCCGTCCGCGACCATTTCGACCATTTCCTCGCCGACAACATGGACCGCGGCCGCGCCCTCCTCGGCTCGATCGTCGAGCGCATGGAAGAGCGCCTCAAGCGCCGCGCCGAGCGCGAGGTGCAGAGGAAGACCGCGACCTCGGCCCGCAAGCTCCGCCTCCCTGGCAAGCTCACCGACTGCGCGTCCGACGATCCCGAAGGCACCGAGCTGTTTATCGTCGAAGGCGACAGCGCCGGCGGCTCCGCCAAGCAGGCGCGCGACCGCAAGACGCAGGCGATCCTCCCTATCCGCGGCAAGATCCTCAACGTCGCCAGCGCCACTGCCGACAAGATCCGCGCCAACAGCGAGATCGCCGACCTCAACCTCGCGCTCGGCTGCGGCAGCCGCGACAAGTTCAACGAGGACGCGCTCCGCTACGAACGCATAGTCATCATGACCGACGCCGACGTCGACGGCGCCCACATCGCGACGCTGCTGATGACCTTCTTCTTCCAGGAAATGCCTGAGCTGGTGCGCCGCGGCCACCTCTTCCTCGCCCAGCCGCCGCTCTATCGCCTGACTGCCGGCGCCAAGACCCTCTACGCCCGCGACGACGCCCACCGCGCTGAGCTCGAAGCGACCGAGTTCAAGGGCAAGAAGGTCGAGGTAAGCCGCTTCAAGGGCCTCGGCGAGATGAACCCGAACCAGCTCAAGGAAACCACCATGGACCCGAAGACCCGGTCCATGCTCCGTGTCACCCTCCCGGCCGCCTACGAAGACCGCCAGCCGGTCAAGGACTTGGTCGAGCGCCTGATGGGCAAAGATCCCGCGCACCGGTTCGAGTTCATCCAGCGCAGCGCGTCGGCGGTCGATGAAGAAGCGATCGACGCGTAACCGCTCGCCATCCTGACCCTCTTCGTCCCGACCGCGCCGCCGAGCGCCAGGAAGACGAGGCGCTCAGAGAGCAATGGTTCGCCATCCTGCGCGGCGAACTGGAGGACGAAGCCAAAACCGGCCCCGCCGAAGCGCCGGACTATTGCGTGCGCAACAGCGACCCGAGGATTCCGCCTAGCCCATCGCCGCCAGCACCGGTCGTATCCCCGCCGGCCGCCGCGCCGCCGGCCTGATTGCGATGGCTTATGTAATACATGGCCACGGCACCGGCGACGATCGGTAGCAGCTTCTTGAGCGTCGATGGGTCGACGCCGCTTTCCTGCGATGCTTGCGAAGCGACGTCCCGGCTGGTGTCCTTCGACCCGAAGATATGGCCGAGGATCTGGTTGCCAACCCCGCCCCCAATCAGGCTGCCGAGGATTCCGCCGGTGCCAGCGCCCGCGCCTATCAAACCGCCGCCACCGATGCTTCCGGACAGCAGGTCGCCTAGCATTCCCCCAAGCCCGCCGCCCTGCTCTTCTTCAGCCGCCTGCGGCTCGGCCGGGCTCGGAAGGCCCTGAGTCTGGACGCCATCCGCCACGTGCGGAAGAAGCGCGCCGGCGCCGCGCTCGACCGTGGATTCATCGACGCCAAGTTGCTGTGCAATAGCGCTGACGCCACCCGCCTGGTTGAGCAGTGATCCGATGTCCATGGCCGTGCCTCCGCTTGAGTTGCTGAGAGCCAATGTTCGGCGCCCTACTGTCGTTCCGTGCCCATCATTTAAAAGCGCAATCCCCGTACGGCTCTTTGGCCAGATTGCCTCGATCAAATTGTAGCCGGAACCCTTCGGCGGCCCGTTTCGATTGCGCGACAAATTGACTTCATCTGACTGGAACCAAACGAAACTTTGTCGGCGTAGGTGACGTTGGGCGTCCGTAATGTCTGACGAAAACAAACTTAAAGCAGGCACCGAATCCTCGTCCGTAGACGGGTCGCCGACCCATGCCGATCGAGTGCGCGACGAACGCTCCGCCATCCTGATCGAGGCCGTCGAAAAGCTCGCCGGCGCCGGGGTCATCAATGACATCGTTGCCACACTTCGGGCGACGGCCCGGCGCCTGATCGGTGCGGACGGCGTTGCCGTCATCCTCCGGGAGGACGAGCAATGCTGGTACGTGGAAGAAGACGGCATGGGCCCGCTGTGGAAGGGCCAGAAATTCCCATTGGCGTCCTGCATCAGCGGCTGGGCGATGCTCCACCGCGAAAGCGTCATCATCGAAGATATCCGCTCCGATGACCGCATTCCGCAGGCGCTGTACCGCGACACGTTCGTTCGCGGCCTGCTGATGGTCCCGGTCCGGTCCGACGACCCGATCGGCGCCATCGGAGCTTATTGGAGCGATCCTTACCGGGCGACCACACAGCAGGTCGAGACGCTCGAACGATTGGCGCGGGCAACCGCGACGGCAATGGAAAATGTAAGGTTGGTGGCGGCCTTGTCCAAGGCTCTGTCTGACGCCGAGCTGGCGCGCGACGAGCTTCGGCACCGCGTGAAAAATGCCTATACCGCCGCGCAGGCGCTCGCGAGCCTGACGCTACCCCTCGAACATCACCGCGCGCTGAATGCTCGCATTGCCGCGCTGGCGAGAGCGCACGAGCTTCTCGACGAGCAATTGGCCCATCAGGAGTTCATCACGATCAGCCAGCTGGTGTCGGCCGAGCTCGAGCCATATGCGACGAGCGAATCCGCCCGGCTAAAGCTGAGCGGCGATCCGATCGAGCTCGAAAGCGCGCAAGCGGTCGCGCTCGGACTGGCGATCAACGAGCTGGCGACGAACGCGCTCAAATATGGCGCCCTGTCGAAGCCGAACGGCCGGCTGGAAGTCGAATGGTCGGTGAAGGAAAGTCATGTCGTGCTGTCCTGGCGCGAGGTCGATGGCCCTCAGGTCCGGGCAGCAGCCATCGAGAACTTCGGATCGCGACTTCTCAGGCGTCTCGTCGAAGGTCAGCTCAGGGGAACGTTGCAGCGCGAACTGAGCGGCGCGGGCGTCACATGCACGCTGGAATTCCCGTTGGGCGTAAGCCGCTCGAAGGCTCGGGCCTCGACGTGAACCCGGGCCTGCGCGAGGCCGTTTGCTGCCGAGCGCCCGCAGGTTTATCGTCTCCGGCGATAGCCGCTGAGTCGAAAGGCGGGACGTCGATGGCATTTGCACTGCAACTGAAACAGCTGCTCAGCTTCCGCGAGAAGCTGATGCCGTCGGAATTCGCCAAGGGCGAGCCGCTCGAATCCGTCCTCGAACGCTATCTCCTCGTCGTAGAATCCACCGCGGAATCCGACACGCTAACGTCGATCCTGCTGCTCGATGGCACCATCCTCCACCACGGCGCCGGGCCGAAGCTGCCGCAGGCCTATCGTGAGGCGATCGACGGGTTGTCGATTGGCCCCGTCGCCGGCTCCTGCGGAACGGCCGCCTTCCACGGCCATCCGGTCTATGTATCCGACATCGCCAACGATCCGCTGTGGGCCGACTATCGGCATTTGGCGCTGGACCATGGCCTGCGGGCCTGCTGGTCGACACCCATCCGCAACGAGCAAGGCACGCTGCTCGGGACGTTCGCCGTCTATCACCAGAGCCCGCGAAGCCCGACGGAAGAAGAATTGCGCGCGATCCGCGACATTACCGAACACGTGTCGCGAGCGATCATGTGGTACCGGGGTGAGCGTTACGCGATCCACCCGTCGGAAGTTAAGGAGGCGGAAAAACCAAGGACGGCGCTGAGGCTCGTCACGAACACGGGCGCCGACGGAACCGAATAGGCACTGGAGTGCGGAAGGTTCTCAGTTCGGTCTAGCGCCACCAACCTGCGACGTTGGTCCACGCGGCTTCCTGCTTCATCTGCTCGATATGTTCCGGTGCAAGCGACTCTTCGAAATGGACGCCGCACTTGTCATCCCGCCGCCAGACCACCTTTGCGAAGGCGTCGCGGGTGCCAATGACGACGAGAACCTCATGGCCTGGCAACGGTAAGTCCCGCCCGTCGAGACCGGCACCTTCGCTCGACAAGTCGGAAATGATGATCGACCGCGACCGCGTCAGCGCCATGGCGGAGCCAGCCAAGGCAACTTGCTCGCGGTTGTCGGAGCGGCGGCAGATGTCGGCAGTCTTCTTGCCAAAGGACATGACGGCAAACTCCTGTTTCGCGTCAGTCCGGATTGTCTCATTCCGCGGCGGGTTGGGATACGGCGCAGAATCGACTGTACGAAGGCGGGACTCGACTAGGCCTCGTTCCCTGACATGTAATTTGGCTTCATTGTCGCCGGCGATTTGGGGGCAGGCTTCGGCGGCTGAAGCAGCTTGAGATTGAACTTCTCGCTAAACTGCACGCCGAACTGCGTGCCTTTGGCCCATACGACTTTGCCGGGAATCAGGCCGCCGGCAGCGAAGTCGAGCTTGATTTCGGCGCCAACGGGCATCTCCTCGCGGCATTCGACCAGCGCGCCACCACTGGAGATGTTGCGAAGGCGCGCGCCTTTCACTTGTCCGGCATGATGAAGCAGCGCGGCGCGGATGATGCGCATGCGGGGTTCACGCGGCGTGAGGTGCGCGTCAGGCCGGATGATTGCGCCCTCGGATGCAAGCGCCAATGCGTCCTCGGCCGGCATCGGCTTGCCGAAGATGTATCCCTGGACGAGCGAGCAACCGAGGTTGCGGACCAGCGTCAACTCGTCCTGCGTCTCAACGCCTTCGGCGGTGGTCTGCATCTTGAGGTCCGACGCAAGGCCGACCATCGCTCGGATCAACGAGGCATTCCGGCTTTCAGGATCGGACGCACCCTGGACGAAGCTACGGTCGATCTTAATCTTGTCGAACGGGACGCGCTGCAAATAGCTCAGCGAGGAATAGCCGGTGCCGAAGTCGTCGAGCGCGAGCTTAAGCCCGATCGCCTTCAAGCTTCCGATCATCTCGTGAACATGTTCGTCGTTGTTGAGGAACACGCCTTCGGTGATCTCGAGCTCGAGGCGCTTGGCGGAAAGCCCGGTGTCGCTCAGGACGGCGCGGACGATCGACGGCAGCGCGTGAGCCTTGAACTGCACTGGCGATAGGTTGACCGCGACGTTGACCGACGACGGCCATTTCACCGCTTCCTCACAGGCTGTCCGGAGGACCCATTCGCCGATCTCGTTAATGAGGCCGATTTCCTCGGCGAGCGGAATGAATTGCACAGGGCTGATGGGGCCGTGTTCCGGGTGGTCCCAGCGGACCAGCGCCTCGAAGCCCGTCACCGCCTCGCTCGACGCATCCACGCTCGGCTGGAAGACGACACGCAGTTGTTCTTTCTCAAGCGCGACGCGGAGATCGGATTCCAGCCGCTGCCGCTCACGCGCCGCCTCGTGCATCTCGGGCTCGAAGAAACGGAAGCAGCCCTTGCCGGCGGCCTTTGCCGCGTAAAGCGCAAGGTCGGCATCGCGCATCAGGTCGTCGGACGTCCGGTCGTCGTAATCGGAGGTAACGATGCCGACCGAAGCGCCGATCGACACGACCGTGCCGTTGATCGTGTAGGGGCGCGTGAGGCTGTCGATGATGCCTTGAGCGAGCTTCGAAAGCTCGGGCTTCGAGGAGGTCGCGGGAAGGACCACTTCGAACTCGTCGCCGCCGAGACGTCCGACTTGCCCCATGTCGCCGACTTCATCGCGAAGGCGTAGCGAGACTAGGCGCAGCAAGGTGTCACCTGCGGGGTGGCCGAGCGTATCGTTGACAGCCTTGAACCGGTCGAGGTCGAGGAGGAAGACGGAGCAGCGATGCTTGCGCCGAACCGCGCTGACCAAAGCATCATCGAGCGCGCGGCGAAGCACTTCGCGATTGGGAAGGCCTGTCAGCGAATCCTGACGTGCCAGCCGGTCGAGTTCGACCTCGGACTGGCGCATCTTGGTCAGGTCGGAGGCGAAGCCGCGGAAGCCGAAGAAGCGGCCAAAGTCGTCATGGACCGGCCGGCCCGTGATGGACCACCAGATTTCATTCTTGGTCTTGGCGCGAACGATGAGGTCCTGAAAAGCAACGTGCGAGGACAGGTAAAAGCCGAGAGTCCGCTCCGACGTGGCACTTCCATCGTTCGACTCGGAGGAAACGAGATCGGCGAAAGAGCGATCGATGAGGTCGGCCGTCTCCCGGCCCAGTCCCCGAGCGACGCTATCACTGATGTAAGAAAGGGTGCCGTCGCGCGTCGTTTCCCAGAACCAGCCCTTTTCGCTGCTCTCGAACTCCTGGATCAGCGCTTCGGCGCGGCCGGATTCCGGACGAGGCTCTTCCTGGGCGGCACCGCCCCCCGACCTCAAGATTCGTCCAATGCTACCCACGCCAGGCTCCTCACCAAGCGCGATAAGCGAATGTGGTTTAAATTCGGTTAGGCTTGCTGTCGGTGACCGCCACGCCTTTGACCACGGGAAAGTCGTGCTAATTGACTGCGATGCAATCGCAGCTCTCACTGACGGGGGACCATCATCCGATCCCGCGAAGTTCGCTTGCGGTCGCGGCATTTTCGACGGTCGTCGAGTGGTATGATTTTACGCTCTACCTCTACTTCGCGACGGTTCTTTCCAGAGTATTCTACGGCGGCGGCGCACAATCGCTCCTGATCACGCTTGGCGGATTTGCCATCGCTTATCTGATGCGGCCGTTGGGTGCGGTCTTCTTCGGGCATATCGGCGACCGGCTTGGGCGGCGGCACATGCTGCTCATCTCCGTCGCGCTGATGACGGCGGCGATGCTGGCCACGGCACTACTCCCTACACGCGCCCAGATTGGGCCGGCGGCAGGATGGCTGCTTCTTCTTCTCCGCTGCGTGATGGGGTTTTCGGTCGGCGGCGAATATACCGGCGTGGTCGCGTACCTGCTGGAGGGCGCACATCCCGAGTGTCGCGGCCTGATCGCCTCGCTGGCTTCGGCGGCAAGCGAGGTTGGCGGACTTCTAGCCGTCGGCGTTTCCGCACTGACAGTCAGCCTGATGGATGAGCCCGATCTTGCAAGTTGGGGCTGGCGCATTCCGTTCCTGTTCGGCGCAGCATTGGCCGGATCAGTATGGATCGCACGATCGACGATGCACGAATCGCCCGAGTTCAAGCGGCAGCAGTCCGAAGGGACTGTACCCAATGAACCGCTGGGGCACGCCTTGCGCCATCATCGGGGCGGAATCGCGCGCGCCTTCTCGATCTCGGCGCTCGGATCGATCACTTATTATGTGGGGATCACTTACGTCCCAGCGTTCCTGACGTCGGCCGGCGCGCTCACCGAGGGTGTGGCGCTTTGGCTTTCGACCGCCGCGGCCGTGGTCGTCATCCTCGTCACACCCTTCGTCGGGATCTTGTCGGACAGGGTCGGGCGCCGCCCTGTCCTCCTCGCGCTATGCGCCGGCAGCGCGATCCTGCCGATCACGCTCTTTCATCTGATGGTCAGTGGATCGCATGCTCAGGCACTGCTTGGCGCGTGTACTCTTGCGGCCGTCGCGGGTGCGGTCAGCGCGGTCGGAGCCGTCGCGACAGCCGAGCAATTCCCCGGTGAGGGACGGGTCACCGGGCTCGCGTTAGGCGCGACGATGGCCACTGCGATCTTCGGCGGTTTGACGCCCTATGTCGCGCAACTGCTGATCGAACGGACCCACTGGAACCTGGCACCTGGCGCGATGATCGCTGTGGTTGCGGTCTGCGTGCTGCCAGTCTTTTTGGCGATGCGGGAAACCGCGCCTAACGCGCGCCGAAGCCGTTTAGCATCGTCTTGATCGTCCGGAAGACGATCAGGATATCGAGCCAGGACGAGAAATATTTGATGTAGTAGAAGTCCCACTGGAGCTTCTCGTAGACGTCGTCGACCTCAGTGACGTGGCCTGATTGACCTGCGCCCGGCCCGAGATTCCCGGCTTCACGACATGCCGGTAGTGATAGACGATGCGGCCGGCCAGCGCCCCATCGACGAGGACTCGTCGGGAAGGTCGTCCGAGAAATCGGCGACAATCGGGGTGCATGCTCGCGCATCGTGAAGGCGCGCCCGCAACAGGGGCAGCCAGTCGATCTGCTTGATGGCGAACAGCCGGTCCAGATCGCCGAACGACACGACGGCATAGCGGCGGCGAATGCGCCGCTCGGCATAGACGTAGAGCAGGTAGAGCCAGAAAACCTCGCGCGTGAGGTCGTTGCCTTGCTTAAGCTCTGCGACGCGGACCGCGTCGATATCCAGCCCGATGACGTGGAATTTGCGGGCAGCCCAATGGCTAGCGGCAGACCGACATAGCCCAGGCCGATGACGACAATGCACGGGCCTGCGCTCATTCAGCGCGGCCGCGCCCCACGCCATGATAGGCCAGGCCCGCTTCGGCTGCTTCGTCGCGGCTGTAGACGTTGCGCAAGTCGACCAACACCTTGCCGGCCATTGGCGCTGCGAGCTTTTCGAGGTTGAGCGCACGGAACTCGTCCCACTCGGTGACGATGACTACGGCATCCGCGCCTTCAGCAGCCGAATATGCGTCCTTGGTGAACTCGATACCCGTGAAGATCTTCTCGGCCTGCCCGCGCGCGACGGGGTCGAAGGCTCGCACCTGCGCCCCACGCTCGACAAGCGCGTTGACGAGCGGGATCGACGGGGCGTCGCGCATGTCATCGGTGTTCGGCTTGAACGCGAGGCCGAGCACGCCGATGCGCTTGCCGCTGAGGCTTCCGCCAACGGCGCGTTGGACTCGCTCGACCATCGCCGCCTTGCGGTCGTCATTCACCTGCACGGTGGTTCGCACGATGCGCTGGTCGATGCCGGCTTCGTCGGCGGTCTGGAGCAGCGCGAGCGTGTCCTTCGGGAAGCAGCTTCCGCCATAGCCAGGGCCGGCATGCAGGAACTTCGGCCCGATGCGGTTGTCGAGACCGATGCCGCGCGCGACGTCCTGGACGTCGGCGTCCACCGCCTCGCACAAGTCTGCGACCTCGTTGATGAAGCTGATCTTGACCGCCAGGAAGGCGTTCGCCGCATATTTGGTGAGTTCGGCCGTGCGGCGGCCGGTGAACAGAATCGGCGCGCGGTTGAGGAACAGCGGCCGGTAGATTTCCCTGAGAACTTCCTGTGCCCGATCGTCCTCGGCACCAACGACGATGCGATCAGGATGCTTGAAGTCGGCGATCGCCGCCCCTTCGCGAAGGAATTCCGGATTAGACGCGACGGAGACGTCGGTGACGCCCTCCTCACGCAAAATCGCTTCAATCTTGTCGCCCGTGCCGACAGGCACCGTTGACTTGGTCACGACCACCGTCCCCGGCTTGATGACCTTCGCAAGCTCGCGCACCGCCTGGAAGACGAATGTCAGGTCGGCATGGCCGTCACCGCGCCGAGCCGGCGTGCCGACGGCAATGAACACGGCCTCCGCGCCTTTTACACCTTCTGTCAGATCCTTTGTGAAGGTCAGGCGGCCACGCTCGGCATTGGCTTTGACCAGCGCTTCAAGGCCCGGCTCCCAGATCGGCATCTTGCCTTGGTTGAGCCCGTCGATCTTACCCGCATCCTTGTCGATGCAGCAAACTTCGTGGCCGAAATCGGCGAAGCAGGCGCCGGAGACGAGCCCCACGTAGCCAGTGCCGATCATCGCGATGCGCATTCACTCTTCCCCTGTTGGTGGATGCGGCGCCTTTAGCCGCCGCATCGCACAATGAACAAGCATCTCCGGGGGTCGATTTTCTCGCAAGCTTCCTATATTGGCGCGCACCTTCCGATGAACGTCACAACTCTCCCCAAGCCCCCGCGCGTCGGGCTGGTCTCACTCGGCTGTCCCAAGAACCTCGTGGACAGCGAGCGGATCATGACCAAACTTCGCGCCGAAGGTTACGACATGTCCCCCGATTATGCGGGCGCGGACGTGGTGTTGGTCAACACCTGCGGCTTCCTCGATTCCGCCAAGGAAGAGAGCCTGGAGGCGATTGGTGAAGCCATCGCCGAGAACGGCCGCGTGGTCGTTACCGGCTGCATGGGCAAGGAAGCCGAAGTCATCCGTGAGCGCTTCCCCAACGTGCTCGCGATCACCGGCGCGCATCAATATGAGGAAGTCGTCGCGGCCGTGCACGAGGCGGCGCCGCCCATCCCCTCGCCCTTCATCGACCTGGTGCCCGAAGCCGGCCTCAAACTTACGCCGAGGCACTATAGCTATTTGAAGATCTCGGAGGGCTGCAATCACCGCTGCGCCTTCTGCATCATCCCGCACCTGCGCGGCGACCTGGTCAGCCGCCGTCCCGACGCGATCCTGCGCGAGGCCGAGAAGCTGATCGCTGCCGGAACGCGGGAATTGCTCGTCATTAGCCAGGACACATCGGCTTACGGCGTCGACATCCGCCACAAGGCGTGGCCGTGGAAAGGCGAAGAAGTCCGCGCCCACATGACCGACTTGTCGCGCGAGCTCGGCAAGCTCGGCGCCTGGGTGCGGCTCCACTACGTTTACCCTTATCCGCACGTCGACAACATCATGCCGCTGATGGCGGAGGGCCTCGTCCTCCCCTACCTCGACATTCCGTTCCAGCATGCGAGCCCCAGCGTGCTTCGCGCGATGCGCCGCCCGGCCAACGACGCGAAGGTGCTGCAGCGCATCCGCAGCTGGCGCGAGCAGGTCCCCGACCTCGCCATCCGCTCGTCCTTCGTCGTCGGCTTCCCCGGCGAGACGGATGAGGATGTCGCCTATCTCCTCGCCTGGCTTGAGGAAGCGCAGCTCGACCGCGTCGGCGCGTTCAAGTTCGAGCCGGTCGAAGGTGCGCCCGCGACTTCGATGGACGATCAGGTGCCTGAGGACATCAAGCAAGAGCGCTTCGAGAAGGTGATGGCCCTCTCGGCGCGCATTTCCGCCGAGAAGCTTCAGCGCAAGGTCGGCAGCATGATCGACGTCCTCATCGACGCCGTCGACGAGGAAACGGGCGGCGCAACCGGCAGGTCGAAGGCGGACGCGCCGGAAATCGACGGCGAAGTCCACCTGCGCGATGCCGGCGAGTTAAAGCCCGGCGACATCGTCAGCGTGCAGGTCGAGGATGCGGACGAGCATGACCTGTTCGGCGTGCCCGCCTGACGGCTTTCGATTGCGGCGCGGCTTGGCTAGAGCCGCAGGGTGACTGATTTCGCTTCGCTGATTGCGGCCGACCGCGGGCAGAAAGCCCGGCTGATCCACCTCGTAGACAAAAGCGGCTTTGATGCCTGGGCAAAGGCGCGCTCGGCCGAGGATCGTGCCTTGCTTGAAGCCCATCGCTTCGACGGCAAGAAGGCCGGCGGCTTTGCGATCCTTCCACGCGGCGGCGACTTCGCGGTCTTAGGCGTTGTGAAGGATGCCGCTTCGCTGTCCCCCTGGTGCCTCGCGAAGCTCGCTGAAAGCCTACCCGAGGGAACCTACAAGCTTGTTGAAGGTGATCCCGGCGTTGCCATGCTAGGTTGGCTGCTCGCTCAGCACCGCTTCGACGACTACCGCTCCAACGATGAGGAGAGGACCCCCGGTTCGCGCGTTCTCCTGACTTCAGAGCCGGCCAGGATCGATCAGTTCGTGCGCCTCGCCGAAGCTACGGCGATGGTCCGCGACCTGGTCAACACGCCCGCCGGCAATCTGGGACCGGCGGAGATTGAGGATGCCGCGCGTGAAGTCGCGAAGCTCAGTGCGGTGCAACTCCGCGTGACGTCGGGGAAAGACCTTGTCGAAGGCTATCCGCTGATCGCCGCCGTTGGTGCCGCCGCCACGCCCGAGCGTGCACCGCGCCTGATCGAGCTGGAATGGGGAAAGCCCGACGACCCGCGCGTCGCCATCATCGGAAAGGGCGTTTGCTTCGATAGCGGCGGCCTCGACCTCAAGCCCGCGAGCGGCATGCGGCTGATGAAGAAGGACATGGGCGGCGCGGCGCACGCGCTCGCTCTCGCGCGGCTGATCATCACCGAACGCTTGCCGGTTCGCCTGCATCTTCTGATCCCGGCGGTCGAGAATGCCGTCTCCGGGGCGGCCTTCCGTCCCGGCGACATCATCAAGTCGCGCAAAGGGACCTTCGTCGAAATCGACAACACGGATGCGGAAGGTCGTCTCATCCTCGCCGATGCGCTCACGAAGGCGGTCGAGGACAAGGCCGAACTGATCGTCGATTTCGCCACCCTGACCGGTGCTGCGCGCGTGGCGCTGGGCCCGGAACTGCCTGCTTTCTTTGCCAGCGCAGACGACCTCGCTGCCGAAATCGAGCAAGCCAGCCGCAGCGTCGAGGACCCGATCTGGCGCATGCCGCTGTGGGATCCGTACGACGAATATCTAAAAAGCGATGTCGCGGATTTCGCTAATTCGTCGAACACGCCGATGGCCGGCTCCATCACCGCCGCGCTTTTCCTCAAGAAGTTCGTGCCCGCGGAAACCAAATGGGCGCATTTCGACACTTATGCCTGGCGGGACAGCGCAAAAGCAGGCCGTCCGAAAGGCGGAGAAGCGCTGGGCTTACGCGCAGTATTTGCCGCGCTTTCCCGCCGTTATCCGGCCGCCTGACCCCCGCACCTAATCTCGTTTTCGCCGCGAAACCTTTATTATCTGAGATGTAAGCTGCAACATTTCGCGCCCTTACCGGTTTACTGGCCATTACGCGGCACCACGGAGACAATCTGTTATGAGCGAGGTTTCGCTTACCGGCTGGATGAAGGCCTTGATCGCCTATGTCCGATCGGGCGAGCCCGACCTCACCAATCGTCAAATGGCGCTGCTGATGCTCGTCTACCTGACGCCCGGCCCACACACCGTGCGCGGCCTCGCCCGCGTCCTCGGCGTATCGAAACCCGTCGTGACACGCGCCTTGAATACGCTCGGCGCGCTCGGCTATCTGCGGCGCGAACGAGACCAGGACGACCGGCGCAACGTGTTCGTCGTCCGAACGAACAACGGGGCTGAATTTCTTGAAGGGTTCAAGCGCAACCTCCGCGAGGGCGACAACGGCTCCGCGGCACACAGGCCAGTCATCGGGCAGGCACCCGCCTACGCGCACCAGCGCTGACGAATTCTCGCTGACTGGCCCGTCCCGGTTCCCCGACCCTGACTTCAACGCCTATCGCAAGGACCTCGCCGACGTCGCGCTCGCCGGTACGGTGATCGCTTCGCACTACGCCGAACCGCTTGAGCGCCGTGTTGAGCACGCGTCGGCGCTTCGTGCCGCTGCATCGGACGATGCCGAAATCATTCGGAAGTTGGCGAAAGGCGAAACTTTCGATTTGCTCGACGACAGCCTCGGCTGGGCCTGGGGCTATGCCGGGGAAGACAGGCGCGTCGGCTACGTCGCGTCCGAAGCGCTCGCCTAGTTCAGCACCGACATCTGCAGCCAGACGAGCTGGTAAATGCTCGTCGCGACGAGGATTGCCAGCACGCCGGCGACCGCCCAGTCGCGTCGTGGCGCACGTGGCCGACGGAGCGGGAAAAGCATCCATCCGGCAAGTGCGCTGAGCATCAACACCGCGATGGCGCTATTGCGCAGATAGACGGCGACGACCGTCCGGACATGGTTGGTGCCGTCGGCGACCGCTGTTCCATGCGGGCTCATCATCAGTGCCGTCGCCCAGGCGATCGCAGCCGCAAAAAGAAGAATGCCGCCCATGAACATCCGGGCGCGGCCGATTCCCCTGTTCCTCACATCTCACCCCTCTTCCGACGAATGGCATACCAACGCTGCACGTTGGCATTTTGCTGCTCCAGCGTGTCGGCAAAAACGTGCCCGCCGGTTCCATCCGCGACGAAGTAAAGCGCCTTGGTCTTCGCTGGGTGAAGCACAGCGGCGATGCTTTCCTTGCCAGGGTTCGTGATCGGCCCGATCGGAAGCCCGGCCATTTCATAGGTGTTGTAATCGTTTTTCGCGTGCACTTCGGACCGGAGCGGGCGGCGGCCAAGCGGCTTCCCCTTGGTGATCGGGTAAATGAAGGTCGGATCGGCATCGAGCTTCATGCCGATGCGCAGCCGGTTGCAGTAGACGCCGGCGACCATCGGTCGCTCAGATGCCTTGCCGGTTTCCTTCTCGACGATCGAGGCAAGGATGACTGCCTGCTGAGGCGTTGCCACGGGACAATCTGTCGTACGCTTTGGCCAGAGCTCGCTGATCGCCTTGTTCATCGCGGCCTGCATGCGGACAACGAGATCGGCCCGCGACTGCCCGCGCTCGAAGCCGTAACTGTCGGGAAGCACAGAACCTTCCGCGATCTCGATGTTCGGCCCGGTCAGATAAGAATTCGCCGCGAGTTTCTCCTGCACTATGATCGATGGCATCCCTTCGGTCACCGTGATCAGCCGCTGCAAAGGCCTTCCATGCTGGAGCAGATCGAGCACAGCTGCGCCGCCCATGCCCTTTGGGATGCGGAATTCACCGGCCTGGATCGGCTCATGCGATCCGAAAATCCGCGCCATTACATAATAGGTGCGCGCGCTTCCAGGCACCGCGCCCTGCTTCGCAAGCTGCCGCGAGACCGTGCCTAATGTTGACCCTTCCTGGATCGTCACCGTTTGCGGCCCGGCCTTGGGACCGGGCGCCCACCACAGGAAATAGACGATCAGCAGCGCGAGAGCGGCGAGCGCGCCCGCGCCGACGACAATCCGTCTCACACGGCCTTCATGATCAGCGAGGCGTTGGTGCCGCCGAAGCCAAAGCTGTTGTTCAGCACCGCCTTCACCGGACGCTCCTTCGCCTTGTGCGGCACCAGATCGACGCCGGCCGTCCCCTCGCTCGGATTGTCGAGGTTAAGCGTCGGCGGGACGATCTGGTCGCGCATGGCAAGGATACAGAAGATGCTCTCGACGGCGCCCGCGCCGCCCAGCAGGTGGCCGATCGCCGACTTTGTCGAGCTCATCGACACATTGCCGATGGCATTGCCGAACAGGCGCCGGACAGCGCCAAGCTCGAGCTCGTCGCCAAGCGGCGTCGAGGTGCCGTGCGCGTTGATATAGTCGATGTCGGACGGCTGCAGGCCCGACTTGCGAAGCGCCATCTCCATCGCGCGGAAGCCGCCCGATCCTTCCGGGTGAGGCGCCGTCACGTGATAAGCGTCGCCAGACAGGCCGTAGCCAACGACCTCGGCGTAAATCTTGGCCCCGCGCGCCTTCGCATGTTCGTATTCCTCGAGAACGACGACGCCAGATCCCTCGCCCATGACGAACCCGTCGCGGTCCTTGTCGTAGGGGCGGCTAGCCTTTTCGGGCTGCTCGTTAAACTGCGTGCTGAGCGCCCTCGCCTGGGCAAAGCCGGCGATGCCGATCGGGCAGATCGTCGCCTCTGCGCCGCCGGCGAGCATGATGTCGGCGTCGTCCATGGCAATCATGCGGGCCGCGTCGCCGATGGAGTGGGCACCGGTCGAGCAGGCCGTCACCACGGCGTGGTTCGGTCCCATTAGACCGTACTTGATCGAAACCTGGCCGGAGATGAGATTGATCAGGCGCCCGTGCACGAAGTGCGGGCTGACACGACCCGGCCCCTTCTCGTGAAGCACCAGGCTTTCGCTTTCGATTCCCGGAAGGCCGCCGATGCCGGAGCCGATTGAAACGCCAGCGCGCAGCCGCGTCGCCTCGTCCATATCGGTAAGGCCCGCATCCTCGATCGCCTGGCCGGCCGCATCGATACCGTAGACGATGAAGGGATCGACCTGGCGCTGGATCTTGTGATCGACGCGCTTCGAGGGGTCGAAGCCATATTCATGGTCGGCCGGCTTCACTTCGCACGCGATGCGGCATTTCTGGTCGCTGGCGTCGAAATGCGTGATTGGACCGGCGCCGCTCTTGGACGCCAGGATGTTCTTCCAGCTCGTCTCGACGTCACCGCCCAGCGGCGTCACCAGTCCGAGGCCTGTCACTACGACACGGCGCATATTCTCCACTCCGTCATCCTCTTCAAAAACAAACGGCTTCCCGATCGGTTCGGGAAGCCGTTCGTGCCGCCTATCGGCGTGAATGGCGGCAGGTCAGCTGACCCGATTTAGCCCTTGTTCTGGTCGATATACGTGATCGCGTCGCTAACGGTCGTGATCTTCTCCGCGGCGTCGTCCGGGATTTCGACCCCGAACTCTTCCTCAAAGGCCATGACCAGCTCGACGATGTCGAGGCTGTCGGCGCCGAGATCGTCGATGAAGCTCGCGTCCTCGGTGACCTTGTCGGCTTCGACGCCGAGATGTTCGACGACGATCTTCTTCACCCGATCGGCTGTCTCGCTCATGTGGGGCTTCCTCCGTTTATAGCTTTGCCCGCTGCCCTAGCGTTGGCGTTTCAACGCCGCAAGTGGCGCTCGGAGCCATCGAGCGCTAGTCGCTTGCCATGCTGAGACGCCCTCTCACCGCTGGAGAGATCGAACTGTCCCGGTCCGTTTTCGGCGGCGCCATAGACTATTCGAAGGTGGAACTCATCAAGGGCAAGTGGTGGCCCTTTCACCCGCGCAACGCGGCGATGGCGCCGATGGGCAATATCTATTTCCACCCTGATGGCCATGTATGGTCCGACGACTTCTCGAAAGAGCCGCTCGGCACGCAGGGGTTCTTCATCCACGAAATGACCCATGTCTGGCAGACGCAGAAGTCCGGGCGCTTCTTCCTGCCGCTGATGCGCCATCCCTTCTGCCGCTACGGCTACCGCCTGACGCCCGGAAAGCCGTTCGAAAGCTACGGCCTGGAACAGCAGGCGGAAATCGTCGCCCACGTGTTTCTCGCCTCGCGTGGCTCTCGCCTTCAAGTCTGCCCACCCCGCGAGATGCTGCCGTTTTCCAGAACGGCTCTGTAACAATTCTGCCACAGGCGCGGCGCGAAAGTGAGGCGCATGGGCCGCACCCCTCCAAGGCCACTGCGGTTTGAGGCATAACCTCTGCAGCGCAAAATAAGCGCAATAACCGGGGGATTTTCATGCGCACTACCGCTGCCTTGCTCATTGGCACATCTGTAATCGCGTTCTCCGTTCCCGCTTACGCTGCCCAGACCGGGCAAGCCGCGCAGGCTCAGACCGCCAACCAGGGCCTTGCCCAGGGTTCCGGCGATGACATCATCGTGACGGCCACGAAGCGCGCATCGCGCGTCCAGGACGTGCCCTTCTCGATCAATGCGCAGACAGAAAAAGACATCCAGCGGGCCAACGCTCAGACCTTTGAGGACATCAGCCGGAATGTCGCCGGCCTAACGGTCCAGAACCAGGGGCCGGGGCAGAGCCAGGTGTCGATCCGCGGCGTTTCCGCCGGCGAAATCGTTCGCGACCAGCCGGGCGTTAAGGAACAGGTGGGCACCTACCTCGACGAGAGCGTCATCTCGCTTTCGTTGTTCACGCCGGACCTGGACCTCGTTGACCTCAACCGCGTCGAGACGCTTCGCGGTCCGCAGGGCACCTTGTTCGGTTCGGGCTCTGTCGGCGGCACCATCCGCTACATCACTAACCAGCCGAAGCTCGATGTCGTCGAAGGCAGCGTCGAAGCCGGCGTTAACACGATCAAGGGCGGCAGCATGGGCTGGGACGCGAAAGCCGCGTTCAATGTGCCATTTGCCAACACGGCCGCCCTTCGCGTCGTCGGTTACAACACGCACTTCGGCGGCTTCATCGATTCTGTTGGCCCGTTCAGCAAGAAGAACGTCAACGACGGCAATCGCTACGGCACACGCGTATCGATCCTTTGGCAGCCAGCGCCGCAGATCAAGATCACGCCGCGCGTCGTCTATCAGAAGGTAACGGCTGGCGGTTTCAACCGCGAAGATCATTACATCTTGTACGACAACGAGTTCACGTCGGGCGCGGGCGGTGACGACCTCGGCGAGCGCAAGCAGTATCTGAAGCGCCGGGAGCATTTCAGCGACAAGACCCTGCTCACGGACCTGACGGCGAGCTACGATTTCGGCCCAGTTGAACTGACGTCGGTCAGCAGCAAGATGATCCGCAAGATCCTGGTCAGCCGCGATGCATCCGCGCTGACCGGCTCAGTGAGCGTTTCGCCGTTTCTGTCAATTTTCCCGGGTCTCGACCCCGCGATCGTCAACCTGACTTCGAACCTTCGAGATACGACTCACCTGAACCAGTTCACGCAGGAACTTCGGCTCTCGTCGACCGGTGCAGGCCCGTTCCAGTGGGTGTTCGGCGGCTTCTACAGCGACGCTCACCGCACCTATCACCAGCGCCTTCCAACCCCTGGCTATGACGCGTTCATCGACGCCGCGACGGCGCCGGGCGTCTCGGCGTCGCAGGACAACGGGTTCGGTCTCGTCGACAATCCTTATCACGCCGACCTTCCCTACAAGGACACGCAGAAGGCGCTGTTCGGCGAGGCAAGTTACAAGTTCGGCCAGTTCAAGGCGACGGCTGGCGGCCGCTGGTACGACTTCAAGGAAGAGCGCCGCTTCCACTCGGGCGGAATCTTCTCGGATCTAAGCGACACGACCAACCGGACCAAGTCGAACGGCTTCAATCCGCGCGGTATCGTCAGCTGGGAACCGGACCGCAGCCTCAGCGTGAACCTTCAGGTTGCCAAGGGTTTCCGTCTCGGCGGCGTGAACGACCCGCTCAACGTTCCGCTCTGCACCGGCAGCGATATCAGTACGTTCGGCGGGTTCCAGACCTACAAGGACGAAACGCTGTGGAACTATGAAGCCGGCTTCAAATATTCGAAGCACGGAATCACGTTCAACGCGGCGGCGTTCTACGCCGACATCAAGAACCTGCAGGTCACTGTCACGGCGGGCAGCTGCTCGTCGCGTATCGTGTTCAACGTTCCCAAGGCGCACAGCAAGGGACTTGAAGCGGAATTCTCGGCCCATCCGCTTCCCGGCCTCGACCTGTCGCTCGCCGGCAGTTTGCTGAGCTCGAAGTTCGACTCGACGCTGATCGGTGGTACGCCGCCTGCGGTCATCGGCGGCATTCGTGACGGCAACCGACTTCCGGTCGTTCCGAAATACCAGTTCGCTGCGACGGCAAATTATGAGCAGCCGTTCAGCGCGACGGGTCACTGGTTCGTCAACGGTAGCGTTCAGACGATCGGCAGCCGCTTCACGCAACCGGGAGACCAGGAAGCCGGCGCGGGCAACGTGAACCTGATCTACTTCGACCCGGTCACCGAGGCGTACGGCACCAGCACGCAGGATTTCGGCTCGCTGAAGCTTCCCGCCTATACCATGGTCCATGCCTCGCTCGGCGTCCGTTGGACGAGCGGGCTGGAAATCGACGCCTATGTCAAAAACCTGTTCGACTCAAACCCGAAGCTTTCGCTCGACCGCGAGCGCGGGCTGAGGGCGCGCATCGGCTACAACATCGCCCAGCCACGGACGATCGGTCTGACGGTTCGGCAGAGCTTTGGCGGCGCACCCGCCGTGGCGCTGCCGCCTCCGCCACCGCCGCCTCCGCCGCCTCCGGCCACGCAAACCTGCGCGGATGGATCGGTGATCGCGGTCGATGCGACGTGCCCGGCGCCTCCGCCTCCGCCGCCTCCCCCGCCGCCGTCGGCAGCGCCTGAGCGCGGCTGAACGGAGTGGAATTGAACGTCACGCGCCGCTCGCTCCTCATGGGAGCGGGCGGCGCTGCCGTTTCACCCGCGGCCGCAAGCATCTACAAGCCAGCCATGGCAGACCATGTCGCAGTGATTGGCGCAGGCGTGTTCGGCGCCTGGACCGCGCATCATTTGCAGCAGGCGGGCCACAAGGTGACCCTCGTCGATGCCTGGGGCCCGGCGCACAGCCGAGCTTCGTCGGGCGGTGAGACTCGGCTCACGCGCGCGGGATACGGCCGCGACGCAATCTACACCCGGATGGCAACCGATTCGCTCCCGCAATGGAAAGCGCTGAGCGCGATTTCCGGCCTTCCGATCTTCATCAATGCGGGCGTCGTCTTCTTTTCCGGTGTCGAGGACGATTATTTCAAAGGCTCGATCGACGTGCACCGCCAGCTCGGCTTGGAATTCCAGGTGCTCGATGGTGCGCAGCTGCAGAAGCGCTTTCCGATGATCGACTTCTCGGGCGTCACGATCGGCTTCTTCGAGCCGGCGTTCGGCGCGCTGTTGGCAAGGCGAAGTGTGCAAACGCTCGTCGGCCGCTTCGTCCGCGATGGCGGCACATTCATGAAAGGCGCTGCGCAGCCGCCCGCCAACACGGGCAACGCCCTGCACGAAATCGTCCTGAGCAACGGCGAGCGCTTGAAAGCCGACCGTTTCGTCTTCGCCGCAGGGCCGTGGCTTCCCAAACTATTCCCCGACGTCATTGGCCAGCGCGTCCTCCCGACGCGTCAGGAAGTCTTCTATTTCGCGACGCCGCCAGGCGATCGGCTCTACCTTCCGAACTCAATGCCCGGATGGGCCGACTTCAACGCCGGCGACATCTTCTACGGCTTCCCGGATATCGAAAATCGCGGGGTCAAGTTCGCCCACGACCAGCATGGCGTGAAAGTCGATCCCGACACCCAGGATCGACGTCCCACCGCGGCAGCGCTTGCCGAGATCGTAGCTTTTCGCGACCGCCGATTTCCATGCTTGCGCGGCGCACAACTCATCGGCGCAGAGGTCTGCCAGTATGAGAACAGCTCGAACGGCGACTTCCTGATCGACTTCCACCCGCAGCTGAAAAACGTGCTGCTGGTAGGCGGCGGCTCGGGCCACGGCTTCAAGCACGGGCCGGAGGTTGGCCGCCATGCCGCGGGACGCCTGACCGGTTCGATCGCGCCGGAGCCGCGGTTCAGCCTCGCGACCAAGAGCGAGGTTCACCACCGCGAAGTGCACTAAACGATCAAGGGGGCTGGAGATGAAGATAGGCGCGCTGGTTCGAACCATTCTGTGCGCGGCATCGATCGTCGCCGCTCCAGCCTCTTCGAAGCCGACAGGCGGGCATTATCTGTTTGTGTTCACCGGCGACCAGAAGAGCGTCGGCCACGACTTCCTCGCCGTCATCGATGCCGACCCGGCGTCGCCGCGTTACGGGCGACTCGTTTCCTCCGTGGAAACCGACCAGGTTACCGTCAGACCCCACCATACCGAATACCAGATGCCGGCCAGCGGCCTGCTCTTCAGCAGCGACTTCGACGCCGACCGCACCTTCGTCTTCGACCTTCGCGATCCACTGCGGCCGAAGGTCGTCTCCTCGTTCCAGGATCTCGCCGGCTATGCGTATCCGCACAGCTTCGTGCGCCTGCCGAACGGCAACGTGCTCGCAACTTTTCAGTACCGCGTCGGCGCCCTGCCCCATCACGGCGACGTCATGCAGGGCGCCGCCGACCGCAGCGGCGCAATCACCGGCGGGCTCGTGGAGATCGATGACACGGGCAAGGCGGTTCGGTCGGCCAGCAGCGCGGACCCCGCCTTCGCCAAGGCCGCGCTCGAACCCTACAGCCTTGCCGTCCTTCCCGGGATCGACCGCGTCGTGTCCAGCAACTCCGCCATGCACGACGACGGCCTGCTGCGCTCGACCACCGCGCAGATCTGGCGCCTGTCCGACCTGAAGCTGCTCAAGACCATCCGTCTCGACCCGGGCGAGGACCTTTACGGGCACATCAGCCCGGAGGAAGTGCGGGTCGGGCCTGACGGCGCCGCCTACATCCAGACCCTCTCATGCGGGCTCCAGCGAATCAGCGGCCTCGACACGCCCGAGCCCAAGGCGAAGCTGGTTTACACCTTCCCAGGCAGTTGGTGCGGCGTTCCGACCATCGCCGAACACTATCTTGTCCAGAGCGTTCCCGACATTCATGGCTTCGTCGTGCTGGACATGCGCGACGGCGAGCATCCCCGCGAGGTGTCACGCCTAGTGATCAGTGCGGATTACGCGGCGCACTGGACGGGCTTCGATCCGAAAACCGGCCGCATCGTCATAACCTCCGGCCGCGAAGGCGACCGGACCTATCTGCTGAAGCTTGACCAGATGACCGGCGCACTCACAATCGACACCGCCTTCCGCGACGAAGACGGCGTGCCCGGCCTCAGCTTCGCCAGGCGCAAATGGCCGCACGGCTGGACTGGCGCCGGCAAACCGCACGGTGCCGTCTTTTCACACTGATCGGCGGGTCAGTCGGGCTTCTTCGCCACGCCGACGAGCGCGGGGCGAAGCAGCCGGTCCTTCATCATGTAGCCGGGCTGCATTTCCTCGATGATCGTGCCGGGCTCGGCCTCCGGGTGCGGGATCTCCACCATCGCCTGGTGGCGATGCGGGTCGAGCTTCTCGCCCTTTGCGCCGATGCGGCTGACACCGTGACGCGCGAACGCGGACTCCAGCTCGCGCGACGTCGCCTCGATCCCCGCCAGAAACTGGCTCGCGAGCTTGTCCGCGCGAAGTTCCTCGCCGACCGCCGCCAGAGCGCGATCGAGGTGATCCTTGATCGCAATCATGTCGCGCGCGAAGCCGGCGGCGGCATAGCTCGTCGCCTGCTGCAATTCCTGCTCCAGCCGGCGACGGACGTTCTGCGTCTCGGCGGCCGCATAAAGCATCTTCGCCTTCGCGTCCTCGAGCTGCTGCTCAAGCTCAGCAACGCGGTCATGCTCGGCTAGCTCGGGCGCGCCCTCGGCGGTTTCGTGGCGGATTTCCTCCGCTTCGTCGTGCAGCTTTTCGTTCTCAATCATGCCATCAATCTCGTGAGTGCTTTCGCAGTGAAGTCAACCATGGGGACCACGCGGGCATAGTTCAACCGCGTCGGGCCGATCACGCCGACAACGCCGACCACCTCGCCCTGGCTCCCCCGATAGGGCGCCGCGATCACCGAAGAACCGGACAAGGCGAACATCCTGTTCTCGGATCCGATGAAGATGCGGCAGCCGGGCGCATCGCGCGCACCGTCGAGCAGGCGCGAAATTTCCTGCGCCTCCTCAAGCTCATCGAGCAACCGCCGAACACGGTCGAGGTCCTCCGCCGCATTCGCGTCGATCAGGTTGGCGTGGCCTCGAACGATGAGCACTGGGCGACGCGCATGATCCTGGCTCCATGCCGCGAGGCCTGACGCGACCAGTTCCGCGGCAGCGGCGTCGATCGCCTCCTTCCGTTCCCGGATTTCAGCGCGCAGGCGCCCGCCGGCTTCCGCCAGCGTCAGTCCCGCGAGCCGCGCGTTAACGAAATTGCTGACCTCGGTGAGCGCCGAGGCGCTTGTCCCCGCCTCCAATGTCACGACGCGGTTTTCCACGCTGCCGTCCGCACCGACGAGCACGGCGAGCGCACGCGTTTCGCTGAGCGGAACGAACGACAATTGCCGCAGCCGCAATTCGCTCTTCGGCGCAAGCACCACGCCCGCCGCTTGCGACAGTCCAGAGAGCGCCGCCGACGCCGCCGCGAGCGCATCCTCGATCGGCTGGTCTCGAGCGATCTGCCGCTCAATCTTACGCCGCTCACGCGGGTCAGGCGCCGCCGCCTGCATGATCCCGTCCACAAACAGGCGAAGTCCGCTGTCGGTTGGGATTCGCCCGGCTGAGGTGTGCGGATGCGTCAGCAGCCCCCGCTCCTCCAATTCCTGCATCACGCCGCGAATGGACGCCGGCGAAAGGCTTATAGACCCGGCGAGCGCCTTCGATCCCACCGGCTGGCCGCGCTCAAGATAAGCATCGACCACCAACCCGAAGATCTCGCGCATGCGGTCGGTGAGTTCGCCAATCGGCTGGGTCATAAGTTGGCATCTAGGATTGGCGGCCCTTGCGGTCTAGGGACGCGGCCACACCAGTATCAGGTCAAGGAGTTTGCATGCGCCCCTCCGGACGCACCCCCGATCAAATGCGTGAGCTGCGCTTCGAGCCCGGCTTCACCCGCCATGCCGAAGGCGCCTGCCTCGTTAGCTTCGGCGACACCCGCGTGCTCTGCACCGCCAGCATCGAGGAGAAGGTCCCGCCTTTCCTTCGCGGCAAGGGTCAGGGCTGGGTAACAGCCGAATATGGCATGCTCCCCCGCGCCACGCACACGCGCGGCAACCGTGAAGCGGCCAAGGGCAAGCAGTCGGGACGCACGCAGGAAATCCAGCGGCTGATCGGCCGTTCGCTCCGCGCCGTGGTCGATCTGAAGGCTCTCGGTGAACGCCAAGTCATCGTCGATTGCGACGTCATCCAGGCTGATGGCGGAACGCGCACCGCGTCGATCTCGGGCGGTTGGGTCGCGCTGCGGATCGCCGTCGACAAGCTATTGGCCTCGAAAGCATTGGCGGCCGATCCGATCCGCACGCAGGTCGCGGCCGTCAGCTGCGGCATTCACCAGGGCAATTCGGTGCTCGACCTCGATTATGACGAGGATTCCACCGCGGGCAGCGACGGAAACTTCGTTCTCACCGCGGACGGCGCGATCGTTGAGGCCCAGCTGACGGCTGAGGGCGAAACCTTTGACGAGGAAGGCCTCCTGCGCCTTCTCCGGCTGGCGCGGATCGGTTGCTCGGAGATTTTTCAGGCCCAGCTGAAGGCGACCGGTCGATGAGGCCGATCGGTGACAAGCTCGTCATCGCAACGCACAATCCGGGCAAGCTGCGTGAGATTGCGGCGTTGATGGAGCCGCTCGGAATCAGCTGCGTCGGCGCCGAAGAGCTTGGACTGCCGGAGCCCGAAGAGATCGGGAACACCTTCGCCGACAACGCCGACTTGAAAGCACGCGAGGCGGCCGACCTGTCCGGCCTGCCTGCCCTCGCTGATGACAGCGGCCTCTGCGTCGATGCGCTTCACGGCCGCCCCGGCATCTTTTCTGCCCGATGGGCCGAGGACGAAGAGGGCAATCGCGACTGGATGCGCGCCATGAAAAGGGTCTGGGACGAGGTCGAGGCGACCGAGCCCGACGGCGCTCCGGCCGCCCATTTCATCTGCTCGCTCGCCATCGCCTGGCCGAACGACGGGCAGGCCGAGACGTTCGACGGCCGTGTCGACGGGACGCTCGTCTGGCCCCCGCGCGGCGACCGCGGGTTCGGATACGACCCGATGTTCGTCCCCGTCGGCCATGAGCAGACCTTCGGCGAGCTCGATCCAGAGCTGAAGCACAGCATCAGCCACCGCGCCGATGCTTTCCGGCGGCTGGTCTGGGCGCTGCGCGACGAGGCGCTTTCAAAATAGGGTATTGTTTGCGACCCTTGCGCGCATGCCGCGAGGTACCGTGCATTGCGTCGTAAATGCGTCAAAGGACCCATAAGGTCACAGGAAAGGCGCCGCTGTCGGTGACATTAGTGACTTTAGGCAAAAACGCAGAGGCAAGCGAGCCGCTGGCGCTCTATATCCACTGGCCGTTTTGCGTCAGCAAATGCCCGTATTGCGACTTCAACAGCCACGTTCGCGCGAATATCGACCAGGAAGCGTGGCGCGCCGCGATCCTCGCCGACCTGGCGCATGAAGCGAAGCTGCTGCCCGGGCGCGAGCTGACTTCGATCTTCTTCGGTGGCGGCACCCCTTCTCTGATGGATCCTGCGACCGTCGCCGCGCTGATTGAGGCAGCAGGCAAACATTGGTCGATTGCCGACAAGATCGAGATCACGCTCGAGGCGAACCCCAACTCCGTCGAGGCGGAGCGCTTCGCCGACCTCGCGTCGGCCGGGATCAACCGCGTCTCGCTCGGCCTTCAAAGCTTCGACAATCGATCGCTGGCGTTTCTCGGCCGCGCCCATTCCGCGCGCGAGGGATTTGCAGCCCTCAGCACCGCGCAGAAGCACTTTGGCCGCGTCAGCTTCGATCTGATCTATGGGCTGCCCGGCGATACCGAGGATAGCTGGTCGGTAACCCTGGCGCAGGCGCTCACGCTCGGCACGCGGCATCTCTCGCTCTACCAACTCACGATCGAAGCGGGCACGCGCTTTGCCAGCATGGTCGCGCGGCGGGAGTTCGAGCCGCTGGACGCCGATGCGGCCGCTGCGCTCTACGAACTTACCGATGCGATGACGCTCGAAGCCGGCCTGCCGGCGTACGAGATCAGCAACCACGCCCGCCCGGGCCAGGAAAGCCTGCACAACCTGACCTACTGGCGCTACGGCGATTATGCCGGTGTCGGGCCGGGCGCCCACGGCCGGCGGCTCGGAATGCGCACCGTGCGGCACAAGAAGCCCGAGAATTTCCTCGGTGGTCTCAAGCGCAATGGTCACGGCATCGTAGAGGAAGCCCCGCTTTCGCCGCTCGAGGGGGCCGACGAAGCCCTCGTCATGGGCCTGCGACTGACCGAGGGGATCGACGCCGTTGCCATTGCCGAGCGTTTCGGCCGTGAAGCGATCGTCGATTGGAAGAAGGTCGACCGCCTCGTGGCATTCGGGCATCTGGAGCGCAACGGCAGTCGCATCGTCCCGACCGCTGCCGGGCGGTTAGTGCTCGATCACATCCTTGGCGCGATCGCGCGCGACGAAGATTCTACTTCGGCGGTTGCGGCGCGGCGGCTGGAGTCGGCGGCGGCGTGACTGCAGCGGACGGCGCTGGGGCCGGGGCGGCGGCGACTTCCTTGGCCGCGCCGGTCGAACCCATCCGGTATTTGTAATTATCCAGCGCGCTGCTGACGAAGTCGGAAATCATCATGTCCGCATCCTCGTCGGACGCTTTTTTGGACATCTTGTTGCCCATGTCGAACTTGACGACCGCGCCTTTGAAGGAGCTGAGTTGGCCGCTACACGCGGCCCGGACGTAAGCGTCGTAGGCGTCGGCCCCGACCTTTTCGCTCGAAGCCTTGTTGCTGGCTTCCTTCAGGCAGGTTTTAAACGAATCTCTCGGCCCGTTGATCACGGCCTGTCCAGCCGCCAGAAACAATGCCGATGCACCCAACAAGAAAATCATCGAACCTCTCCCCAGGCAGACGATGAATGTCCGAAGGATGACTCTCTTTTCGTTGAATTGGAAGAACTTATTGAGACCGCTTGATGAATGATAAGTTGTTGCCTGGACTGCACATCGTGGCGACGCCGATCGGCAACCTCGGCGACCTGTCCCCGCGTGCCGCTGACACGCTGAGACGCGCCGAAAAAATCCTCGCCGAAGACACGCGAGTCACGGGCAAATTGCTCGCCCACATAGGCGTCAAGGTGCCGATGCAGCGCTACGACGATCACAGCAGCGAGGCCGAGCGAGCTCATTTCGTCTCAATGCTGGCCGACCAGGCGATCGCGCTGGTCAGCGACGCCGGAACGCCTCTCATTTCCGATCCGGGCTATAAGCTTGTGCAAGCGGCGCGCGCTGCCGGCCACGCCGTACACACCGTGCCGGGGCCTTCGGCGCTGATCGCCGCGCTTACGCTCGCCGGCTTGCCGACCGATCGCTTCCTGTTCCTCGGCTTCCTTCCTTCCAAGGCGAAGGCTCGGGCCGACGCGATTGCCGAGGTGTCCAGCGTTAGAGCATCACTCGTGCTTTACGAAAGCGGCCCGCGGCTCGGCGACTGCCTCGCCGCCCTCGCCGCCGGTCTCGGTTCGCGCGACGCCGCAGTCGCCCGTGAAATCACCAAGCTCCACGAGGAATGCATCACCGGCACGCTCGACGACCTCGCGAGGCGCTATGCCGATGCGCCGCCCAAGGGCGAAATTGTCATCGTCGTGGGACCGCCGCGCGAGGCGGAAGAAGCCAGTGACGAGCAACTGGACGACGCACTCGACCGCGCACTTCAGTCGCTATCTGCATCGCGCGCCGCCGCACAGGTGGCGGAGCAACTGAACATTCCCCGTAAACGAGCGTACGCGCGAGCGCTCGAGCGCTCGAGATGAACCGGCAACAAGCGGAGGAACGCGGCTGCCGTGCCGAGACGCTCGCCTGCTGGAACTTGCGCCTGCGCGGCTGGCGGATCCTCGCGCGCCGCGCTCGCGTGCCCGGCGGCGAAGTCGACATCGTCGCCCGGCGTGGCCGCACCGTTGCCTTCGTCGAGGTAAAAGCCCGTAGCAGCGACGATGCCGCCGCCACGTCTCTCGACGAATACCGCTTGCGCAGAGTCGCCGTCGCAGCAGAACGGTTTGCGCCCCGGTTCATGCGTGCAAACGACGACATGCGCGTCGACCCCATGTTCGTCGTGCCAGGCCGCTGGCCGCGGCAACTGCGCAACGTTTGGCAAGGGTGACAAAGCCCTGAGCACCCCCTAGGCAACCGCCATGTCGCTCCGTGTCGCCGTGCAGATGGATCCGCTGGAATCGATCAACATCTCCGGCGATTCCACATTCGCGCTGATGCTCGGTGCGCAGGCGCGCGGCTACCGTCTCTACCACTATCTGGCGGATGCCCTGACCTACGAGGACGGCCGGCTCTACGCCGGAGCGCACGAAGTGACAGTGCAGCCCGTGCCAGGCGATCATTTCCGCTTGGGTGAATTCACCATCCTCGATCTCGGGTCGGATATCGATGTGGTGTTGATGCGGCAGGACCCGCCGTTCGACCTTGGCTACATTACGGCCACGCACTTGCTGGAGCGGATCCGGGATGAGACCCTGGTCGTAAACGATCCGGGCGCGGTGCGAAACGCGCCGGAGAAAGTGTGGGTGCTCGACTTTGCGCGCTTCATGCCGCCGACGATGCTGACCCGTTCACTCGGCGCCGCACGCAAGTTCCTGGCGAAGCACGGCGAAATCGTCATCAAGCCGCTTCATGGCAATGCGGGCAAAGCCGTCTTCAAGATCGAGGCCGACGGAGCGAACCTCGCGCCGTTGATGGAACTGTTCAACGCTACTTATCGTGAGCCGCACGTGCTTCAGGCATTCCTTCCCGCCGTCGCGGAGGGCGACAAGCGGATCGTGCTCGTCGACGGCGAGATCGCAGGCGCAATCAACCGCCGACCGGCGAAAGGCGACATCAGATCGAACCTCGCCGCCGGCGGAACCGCCGAAGCGACCGAGCTAACCGAAACGGAGCATGAAATCTGCGAAGCGCTCGGGCCGGAGCTCAAGCGCCGCGGCCTGCTTTTCGTCGGCATCGACGTCATCGGCGGCAAATGGCTGACCGAAATCAACGTCACCTCGCCGACCGGCATCGTGGCGATCGACAAGTTCAACGGCTCCGACACTGCCGGCCTCATCTGGCAGGCGATCGAGCGCCACCTTTCGCAGCGTAACGCGGGTTAAAATCAATGAGTGACTGGGTTGTGCGCCTGATCGAGCAATCAGGCTATCTGGGTGTCGGCTTCCTGATGTTTCTGGAAACGATCTTTCCGCCGATCCCGTCGGAAGTGATCATGCCGGTTGCCGGCGTTTCCGCCGCCAAAGGCCAGATGAGCTTCGCGCTTGCCGTCGCGTCAGGCACCGCTGGCGCCATGCTCGGGAACATCGTCTGGTACCTCGCCGCCCGCGCGCTCGGGCACGACCGGCTGAGGCCGATCATTCGTCGTCACGGCAAATGGCTGACGATGGACTGGAAGGACGTCGAACGTGTCCATCACTTCTTTGACGATCATGGCATCGCATTGGTCATGCTCGGTCGCCTGGTGCCGACTATCCGCTCAATCATCTCGATCCCGGCCGGCCTTCTCGACATGCGCTTCCGCAACTTCGTCATCGCCTCGACGATCGGGACGGCGGTGTGGACCGCGCTTCTGACCGGCGCCGGCTTCAAGCTGCAGGAGAATTTCCATCGGGTCGGCGACATAATCGGGCCCGTTTCCAACGTCGTCATCGGGCTCATCATCATTGTCTACATCTGGCGTCTGTTCACCCATAAGGTCGCGAGCGAGGATTGATCGCGTCCGCAATGGACACAAGTTTGGCGCAAATGCGCGATCTCAAATCCTCCGCAATGAACCTTTAGTCTCTGATTTACTGGCGCAAATCTATCGCGATTGGGCCGCGACGCAGTTGGTTGCCCCACTAATCGGCAACGCCGCGGCCACCTCTTTTCAAAATTTCCTCGAGATGCCTCTGCTCAGGCGCGGGGGTGGGCGTGGCGATAAACGTCAAGCAGGCGCGCCGCGTCCACCGCCGTATAAATCTGGGTGGACGAAAGGCTAGCATGGCCAAGCAATTCCTGGATGGCCCGCAAGTCAGCGCCACGCGCAAGCAGATGGGTGGCAAAGCTATGGCGCAGGGCGTGCGGCGTTAGGGTTTCGGGCAGACCCAGGCGCCGGCGCGCAGCCGCAACGGAACGGCGCACCAAGTCCGGATTCAGCGGCCCTCCCCGCGCACCGACGAACAAGCGCGCATCGCCGCTCAGCGGATAAGGGCATTGAGCGACGTAGGCCTCGATCGCCTCCTTCACTGCCGGTACGACGGGCACGATGCGCGCCTTGTTTCGCTTGCCGGTGACGCGGAGCGTCGCACCGAGCGGTAGCACACGCGCCGTCAGCGAGAGCGCTTCCGCGACGCGCAGCCCAGCACCGTAAAGCAGCAACAGAATCGCGAGATCGCGCGCACCGATCCACGGGGCGCTGGCCGCTTCCAACGCATTCTCGGCGAGTTCCATCGCTTCGTCCGGCGCCGCTGGTCGCGGCAAGGTTCGCGGACGCTTGGGCGCTCGCGTACGCGGCGGCAACGCATGGCTACCGGCCTGCTCCGCTGCGAACTTTATGAAAGCGCGTACGCCCGAAAGCTCGCGCGCCGCCGATGCTGCGCTAAGCCCTCCTGCCCGGCGCTGCGCAAGAAAAGCGCGCAAGTCGGTGGGTGCGAGATCGAGCAGTTCGGCGCTTCCAATCTCGCCTCCGCGATGCTCGCCAAGGAATTCAATCAGCCGATGTGCAGTCGCGACGTAGGCGCGGACTGTGTGCACCGATCGGCGGCGGTCATGCTGCAGATAGCCGGCCCAGCGCGCCGCAAGCGCACTTGCCGGATGTCGGTTCAGCTCTCCGGGTTCGTCAGCCACTTGCGGATCATAGCCGCAAGGCTTCGCCCTAGGAACATGAGCAATTCCGATCCGTGGCGTGCGTCCAGGCTAAGCGCCTGCCGCTGGCCGAGCGCCAGCAATCCAACCGGCAGCGGCGGCTCACATTGAATGCGAACCAGCGCTTCGGCGCGGATGAGGTCGCACGCAGGACCGAACAGCGGATGGCCGCGATCGACCGTGCGCATCTCGACGCCATCGACTTGGCTTATGGCGCGACGGAGGATCTGCGGATCGACGAACTGGACGCCGGATCCGTCGGCGCGGAAGCCGCGGTCACCGACGATCAGGGACAGTGCCACGGCATCGATGCCGAGGATCAGCGGCCATTCCTGCGTCACCACGTGCAGCAACCCGTCGACGCCCTCCGCCTCAATCGCGGCGAGAACGGCGGTGTGAATGGACGAAACCGCACCCGAGTGACCGCGCGCGAAGGCAAGCAGGTCCTGGTTGGCCTCTTCGACAGCGCCAAGGCGATCGCGCAGATGGGCGACCGCCCGCTCTTCGAAGGGAATAACCGTAGCCATTGATGGGAAGGATAACCGCGGCTCGGTTAATTTCCTATTCCGGCAAGCTCGACCGGGCGCATTTCATTTCCGCAAACGAAAAGCGGCGGCGCCGTTTGGGCACCGCCGCTTCCGAACTCAAGCGAGAAGGATCTTACTTGAGGCTGTTCGAGACGTTGTTGAACGTCGTGTTCAGCTTGTTGCCGACGCTGGTCATCGCGCCGATCGCCGCAACGGCGATGAGGGCCGCAATCAGGCCGTACTCGATGGCGGTCGCGCCCTTCTCGTTCTTAATGAGCTTCAGAAACTTGATCATGGTCCACACTCCCTGTCACGCCCGGTCTAAAGACACCGGCTGCAGTTCATCCGCAGGACTGCAGAACTAGCGCCCAAAACTGTGTAAAGTGTTTGGGAGCAAGGTTTCCGGGCGCTTAACATTTGTTGCAAAGCAAAGGCGGCGGCGCCTTTCGGCACCGCCGCCCACTTGTTTTCGAACGAGAGCTCGAATTACTTGAGGCTGTTCGAGACGTTGTTGAACGTCGTGTTCAGCTTGTTGCCGACGCTGGTCATCGCGCCGATCGCCGCAACAGCGATGAGGGCCGCAATCAGACCGTATTCGATGGCGGTCGCGCCTTCTTCGTTCTTAATCAGCTTGAGAAACTTGCTCATGGTCTAGCTCCTTGGTTCCGTTTGGAGCGCATGCGCCCCCACCTGCGGTCCACCCGTGCAGGATGGGCACACATTATGGGTCCACCTGTTAGGAAAAGGTTACACGTGAGGGTTGCTCAAAGGTTAAGCACGATTTTTCTAAGCGTCTGACGTTGCACAAGTTTTTTCGCCGACAAAACAGCGGCGCGAACACCGGGCTATCGCGGCTCGAGCTGTCGGCGTAGCCATACGCCAGCACGAGGGATTCGGCAGGAGACTCCGGTGAGCGAGCACGTCCGCGTAGAGAAGAACGATGGCGTCCTTGCGATTACGCTCGCGCGGCCGGAACGTCGCAATGCAATCACGGTCGCCATGTACGCTACCCTCGCCGAAGCGATCGAGGGCGCAGCCTCCGATGACGATGTTCGAGTCATTACGATTCGGGGCGAAGGGCGAGACTTTGCTGCCGGCAACGATCTCGCCGACTTCCTGACCGCGCTTCCGCGCGACACGACCGAAATTCCGGTTTGGCGGCTGTTGCGCGTCCTTGCCGAGAACCAGGTGCCGCTGGTTGCCGCCGTGCACGGCAATTGCGTGGGCATCGGCACGACCTTCCTGCTTCACTGCGACCTCGTGATCGCGGCGACAAGCGCGCGCTTCTCGATGCCGTTCGTCGACCTGGCGCTGGTGCCGGAAGCGGCGAGCTCGTTGCTCCTGCCCAGGCTCGCCGGTCGGCGGGGCGCAGCTCGTTACTTGCTGCTGGGAGAGCCATTTGGTGCGGATGAAGCGCTGTCGATCGGCGTCGCCAGCCACGTGGTCGAACCCGCGGCGCTAGAGTCGGCGCTCGCCGATATCGTCAAACGCGTGCTGGCAAAGCCGCCGGAAGCCCTTCGGGCAACGCAGAAGCTTTTGCGCCATCGCACGCGCGATGAAATCGTCGAGCGGATGCAACTGGAAAGTCAGCAATTCGCCGAGCGCCTGGAGTCAGCTGAAGCGAAGCAGGCGATCACTGCCTTCTTCGAAAGCCGCGGCAAGCGGCCCGATTAGGAGGCCGCGCCCGCGATCCAGACGCGCTTGGAGCGGCTGACGTCGATGTTGGGACCGGGGAAAAGCAAGAGCGTGGTCGGCTGCTGGTAGCGAACGGTCAGATCGTAGTAATTACTTCCGTCGACCGCGGCCGTCCCGGTCGTGGGATCCGAAACCGTGAATGTCCCGGGTCCGATGCCGTAGACCGTGTCCTGGATTTTCTGCTTCACGTCGGCTGCGCTCGGTGTCACGCAGCCACTCGGACCCGGCGTCTGGCAAAGTGTTGCGAAGCGCGCTCCTTCGCCAAGTGCCTGCTGGATGCCGGCCATCGCTCGATAAACCTGGGCGAGTTGAACGAACATCCAGATCATGACGATCAGGACCGGCAGCGCGAACGCCATCTCAATGGCGGCAACGCCCTCTTCGTTGCGAGTGATCGAGCGGCGAAACTTCATTGCGTCCTCATGCCTGCCGTCGCGGACAGGTGATAGGTGCCGTCGGCATTAATAAACGAGAAGTGGACCGGAAACATCGGCGTGTACTTATCGTTCACGATGACCTCGATGTAGCGAGCTTCGGTGAACGGACCGCCGGTCCCGCACGTAAGAGCATCGAATGCAACGGGGTCAGTGCTGGATTGAGCGGTGATCGCGCCCGCAGCGGTCGTGCACTCGAGTTTGTACGTCACCGTCACATCGCTCAGCGCGACCGGAGTCGACTTGCAACTCGTCGAGTTGGTTACCGTGCCATTGACCTGGCACTGAACTTCGGACTTCAGCGTATTTTCGACGGTGTCGTTGCCCGTAGTCTGCATGATGCGTTCGATTGCGCGCTGGGCGCCTTGTTCGAGCGCGAGCTTACGGCTGAACGCGTTGCTCATGTCGATGATGCCGATGACCATCAGCGCGAGCACCGGCGCCACCAAGGCCAACTCGATAACCGCCGCGCCGCGTTCGTCGCGTGCAATCTGATACCTCGGGCGCGTCATCATCCGACGAGCCTTACGTAGCGGATCGTGCTGCTCGAAGGCAGACCGACGTCAGCGCAGTCCGAAAGTTTCTTGAACTTGTTCGAGACGGTGCTGTTTCCGATGAACGTGACCCGGCGCGATACGATCATGGTGCAAATCGCCGCAGTCGTACCGTTGCCATTGTACCAGAGCTCTTGGCTCGGGAAATACACGGCGCCGATGATCGCTGAACCGGAACCACCATTGATCTTGTTCGTCGCGGAATCTGTCGCACGACGATCCTGATAGAATGCGATGCCCTTGAAGGTGCAGCCGCAGTTCTTGTCAGGGGCCGTAACATTGATGTTGGCCTTGGCATTCGCGTCCATGCCACCGATTGTTGCGGTCTGCGAAGGATCCTTATTGGTCATAACGATCGTGCAGCTGGTGCACGTGAAATCGCCCTGGAAGTCGACACCACCACCATTGATGTAAATCGTCTTCGTCCCAGCTCCGATGACGCTATCGAGATTCAGGGACTTGTTCGACCTGACCGAGAGCGACGAAAAGCAATTCGTGCCTGCGGCGTAGCTCTTAAACTTCGCCGCGGTCATGCCATCGTCCAAGGCGTCGGTCGTGCAGTTCATGTCTGCAGGATCGGGATTCACCTTAGCGAACGGATCCGGAAGTTTCGGCGAATAGGGCCGATAGGATCCGACCGTCCAATTCTTCGATTGAGCAATGCCGCCGACCGCTGCCACCGCGAGCGCATTGACTTTCGAACTACCACCCGCACTGGCAGAGTTTGCCGACGGCGAGTTCGAGAACATGACGCAATCGGGCATGTAAATGTCAGTATTGCCGTTGTTCGTAATCCCGGTCTTACCGGAATTCGTCTCAAGCGCCTCAACGCACGCATCGCCTCCGGCCGCGATCGCCGCGGCCGTGGATACGGCCGTGATCGTCGGAGCCGTGCTCATGAAGAAGGAGCTGAAGGTCAGCGGCTGCTGGATCGCGATCGTGACCTTGACCGCATTGTAGGAATAGGTCGTGTCGGTCGGGAATTCGACCTTACATTTGTTGCTGCAGTCCGGATAATCCGTCGCGCTCGATTTCAACGCATAGAAGCTGTGCAAGTTGAGGCCGAGGTCGTGATCTACTGCAGCCTTTGTGGTGGTCGTCGCACCGCTCGCATCCTCGCGGTTATAAACGCCGGCAATCGCTGCCGAGTCCGCCGCGCGCTGAAGCTGGCGCTTCCACAGGGTCCACTGGATCGTGTCCGTGGCCAGGCCGGCCGCGCCGATGAACAGCGGCATGGCCGCCGCCGCGATGGCGAGCGTGTTGCCACGATTGTTCCGCCACAATTTTCCGAAGAAGGCGATCATCGATTACACCCCAGACATGACATGCGCATTCAAGAGCCTGTACCCGCGTCAAGGTGAGCGAACTGTTCAAAGAATTGGTTAAAGCCGATGAACCTTGAGCCTCGCGCCCTGCTCTTGCACGGTCCTGTATTGCACTTATAATACAGTCCATCGCCCTTGCATGGCGCCGGATCGCCGTCCACTTCAGGCGCCGACGCCGCGTAAGAGGCACGGAAAGGATTAAAAGATGGCCACCGAACCGGCAGCAGAGACGACCGCGACCAAGCTCAAGCTCGAACCGCCTGAGGTGCTGCAGCCCGTCGCGCCGGCGGAAGCGTCCGGGCTCGTCCCCCTTAAGGCCGAGGAAACCACCGAGCTCGACAAGCGCGTCGCCCAGTTCGTCGATGAGCTGTCGACCCTCGATTCCAACAGCCCGGAATTCGGCAAGAAGGTCGACCAGCTGACCGCGATGGGCCGCAAAGAGATTTCCGAGGCCGCAGGCGCATCTAACCGCTTCCTCGACCGCCCGGTGAAGGCAATCGACAAGGACAGCGGCATCGGCGCCGATCTCACCGAGCTTCGCCGCACCGTCGAGGCGCTGGACCCCAAGGAAGCAACGAAGACGAAGAAGCTGCTTGGCATCATCCCGTTCGGCAATCGCGTTGACCGTTACTTCGACAAATATCGCAGCTCGCAGACCCATATCTCGAAGATCCTGAGCAGCCTGGCCAACGGCAAGGACGAGCTGCTTATGGACAATGCCGCGATCGACACCGAGCGCGCCAACCTTTGGAAGACGATGCACAGGCTCGAGCAGATGGTGCACATCTCCAAGAGCCTCGACCAACGCCTGGAGGACAAGGCCAACGAGTTGGACGCAACCGAGCCGGCCAAGGCAAAGGCGATCCGCGAGACCGCGCTCTTCTACACGCGCCAGCGCACGACCGACCTGCTGACGCAGATGGCGGTCACGGTGCAGGGCTACCTCGCGCTGGACCTCGTCAAGAAGAACAATGTCGAGCTGGTGAAGGGCGTCGATCGTGCTTCGACCACGACCGTAGCGGCGCTACGCACGGCCGTCACCGTCGCGCAGGCGATGACGAACCAGAAGCTCGTGCTGGAGCAAGTGAACGCGCTCAACACGACGACTGCCGGCATGATCGATTCCACCGGCGAGATGTTGCGCACGCAGACCGCGGCGATCCACGAGCAGGCGGCAAGCTCGACCATCCCGCTCGAGACGCTCCAGCGCGCTTTCCAGAACATCTACGACACGATGGACCAGATCGATCAATTCAAGGTCCACGCGCTCGGCAACATGAAGCAAACGGTCGAGACACTCGGCAAGGAAGTCGAGAAGTCGAAGGGTTACATTGCTCGCGCCGAGGGCGTGAACCAGGGCAAGCTCGAGGGCCCGGCCTCGCCATTCATGCCTCTTGAGGCGAAGTGACTGAAATAACCGACAAGGTTGAAAGGGCCATCGCGCGTTTCGATCGCGTTACACAGCAGATCGATCAGCGCGGCGGACCCGCACAGGAAGCCGCACGGCGAGAGCGCCAGCGGCTGAACGCTGATTTCGGTCGTCGCTTCAAGCGGGTCGGCGTGGCAGTGCTCCTGATCAGCATCCTGACGATTGTCGTGGGGCTGGTCATCCCGATTGGGATGTTCGGGTTCCTGGCCGCGGTCGGCCTGGCGGTCGGAGTCGCCGCCGTCCTTGGCCTGACGCCGTCGCAGCCGCGCTGCATTGCCGGTCCCGCAACCGACTTGCCCAATGGGGAAATGGTCCAGCGGTTCGATTCCTACCTTTATCGCACGCGCGGCGCCCTGCCCGCCCCGGCGCAGGCGCAACTCGATGGGATTAGCGCCGCTTTGCCTTCACTTAAGCAGGTGCTGGAGCGGGTGGAGACGCTAGACCCGAACGCGCAGGATGCGCGGCGCCTGATGTCGATTCACCTCCCTGGCCTCATCGAACGCTATATGCGCGTGCCCGCGAGCTTCCGGAACGAGCGCGACGGGGAGGACAAGACCGTCGACGAGCGGCTAACCGAAGGACTCGCTGCCGGGCGCACCGCACTCGCTGACATCAGCGAACGGCTAGCTCGTGCCGACGTCGCCGCGCTGGAGACCCAGGGTCGTTTCATCACCACGCGTTATGGCGATTCTGGGCCGCAAGTCCCCGTGCCGGACAAAGGTGGAAATGGCGCTATCATCGATAGCTGATTGATTTTGCTGGCCGTGCTATGCACGCGTAGCTCACCTTCCGGGGGCCTGATGGCATGGCAACGCGATTTTGGGGGACATTGCAGTGGCCTGCCCTGGCTCTGCCACGGATCCCTGAGCGCATCCCCGATCTAAGGCGCCCGTGGTCCAACATCTTTGAACTACTCTGGTTTGCTGCCCTCGCGCTGGCGATCGTCGGGCCAATTGCGGGCACGTGGTACCGCTTTACGACGCAGGGCGAGAATAGTGCGCTCATGCTCGGCAGTCGTGCCGGCCTCGTGCTGTCGCAAGACGACCTCACGAAAGTGCGGTTCGCGGTCGGAGCCGATGCCAAGAAAGCGGGCATCGAGCCAGGCGACAAGATCGTCGCCATCGAAGGCATTCCTATCTCACAGGTGGTCCCGCTCGATCCCAAATATGCGGTCGGCAAAGGTCATGCGACTGACACCGATTACGCGCTCTTTTCGCCGATCATCGAAGGCAACCAGCCGATCGACCTCAGCCTGACGTTGAAGTCGCCAAGCGGAGAGGTTAGCGAATATCAGGTCAGGACAGGCGAGCAGCATATCGAACATGCGGCGCGCTCCGTCGGGATGAGCCCCGCGATGCTAAGCGTCGTCGACCTGTTCCACATCCTGACCTACCCGTTTCTGCTCTTCGCTGCCTGGCTCCTTCATCGCCGCAAGCGTGAGGACTTGATCAGTTCGGTTCTCTCCCTGGCCGTCTTGCTGACGATCGGCTCGGAACAGCCCTCGGCGTCGTTCCTCAGCTTCGTCGCCGACATCCCGGAAAGCTGGCACCGGCATATCTACGATTTAGGCAACATCTGCCTGTTGGCCGGAATTCTGCTGTTTCCGTTCGGGCAGTTGAGGCCGCGCATTGTCGTGCCCGTCCTGGCGCTTCTGCCGATGCTCTTCTTCCTGCACGGCGACTTCTACCGCGCCTGCTTCGTCATATTCATGATCGCGGGCGTGATGACGATGCTGGTGAGGCTGAGGCGCACGCCGCCGAGCGCCGCTCGCCAGCAAATCAAATGGGCGTTGTTCGGCTTCTCGGGCTATTCGCTGTTCCTATCCGTCGCGCTGACCTGCGACATGATGAAGCTCACGGTCGGCTCGTTCGGGTCGCAGCTGACGCTCGAGATTTTCGCGGGGCTTACCTTCGGGCTGGCCTTCCTCTTCCTGCAGCTCGGCCTCCTGATCGCGCTCATGCGTTTCCGGCTCTACGACGCCGAGGTCGTCATCAGCCGCTCGGCCAACTTCGCGTTGATCACGCTCGCCGTCGCGGCCGTGTTCGCCGCGACGGCCGACGGCCTGAAGCAGGTCGTGCTCAACTATTACGGAAACAGTAGCGGCACCGGTCCCGTGGTGTTCGCAGCGGCGCTTGCAACCGTCCTCATCAACCCGATCCAGGAACGCATCCAGAAGTGGTCGGAGAACCGTTTCCAAAAGGCGCTCGTCATCCTGCGCGACGACCTCCCCGACACGGTCCGCGACCTTCGCGAGACGTCCAGCCTCGCTGAGCTGATCGAAGCAGTGCTTGGCCAGATCATGAAAGGCGTTCGCACGACCCATGTTGCGGCGACCATCGACCAAGGCGTTTTCCGTACGCGCGGCATCGCGAAGGAGAAGGTCGAAGAATGGAAAGCTTCGACGCCGGGCTGGGACAAGACCGACCTCAAGGACATTTGCGAGGCGAAAGACAAGATCTTCCCGCTCCGAATCCCGCTCATTCCGGGCGAAGGGGAAGAGCCCGCGGGTTTCCTTCTCGTCGGGCCGCGCCCGGACGGCTCCATCGTTAGCAAGGATGAGCAGAAGGCCCTCAAGGAAGTCGCGGAGCCGATCGGCCGTGCCATCCGCACCGTCGTCAAGCGCGTCGCGTACGAGCGCCGCCTCGAGTCGATGATCGAATCCAACGCTCGCCGACTCAACGAACTCGAAGCGAAGCTGAGCGGAAGTCCGATAGCAGCGGTTCCTACTTCGCGAAGCGCTTGAAAACTATAGTGTTTTCTTATGGTTAATTGACCGCATGCGAATCCATCCCTAATGATCCGCTAAATCGACACGGAGGTTCGACTCGGCCGCGCGCTTGTCAGACAAACGGCCCACTTTGCAGCATAGGAATCATAGGGAGCCGAAAGATGAGAGTGATGCACGCGCTGTGGGGCGCAGCAGTTGCAGTCGCCTTAAGTTCGACGCCGGCGCTTGCGAGCGTCGTCGTGGTGAAATCCCTCGGGCCATCGTCGAAGGCCTATCCGCCGGGCAAGACGCTTCCCGAAACTGCCAAGATCACCCTTCAGGGCGGCGATGTCGTTACCGTTCTCGGTCCCGCGGCTGCGCAGACCCTTCGCGGTCCTGGCAATTTTGCTGCTGGCCAGACCAATCTCGCATCCGCCGCGGGCAAGCGAGGTCGCTTTGGCGCTCTCCGCGCATCCGAAGTTGTTCAAAACCCCAGCATCTGGGACGTCGACGTGACGCAGAATGGCAAGATCTGCGTGGCGAACACGGCCAAGCTTCAGCTCTGGCGGCCTGACGCGGAAGCGGCGGCGAAGGTTAACATCCGCTCTGCCGATGGAAAAACTCAGGAAATCGACTGGGCTGCGGGCAAGGCCGTCACACTTTGGCCGGCCTCGTTGCCGGTGACATCGGGCACGGAATATCAGATCGAATGGCCTGACACCGGCGACAAGAGCAGCGTCAGCTTCGTCTCGGTGCCGAATGCGCCCGGCGATCTGGTCGGCGCAGCACAGGTGCTGATCGAGAACGGCTGTCAGCATCAGCTCGACCTGCTCGTACAAGGCGCGAGCAAGACGACGACAAACTAGCCGCCGATTACGCCTTCGGACCGCAGCCGCTCGATTTCGGGCGGCTGCAGGCCCGCATCACGAAGCACCGCATCCGTATCCCGGCCGAGCGCCGGTGGCGGCAGGTCTGAATCCGCGCGCAGACCGTCGAACCGCACTGGAGAACGGACGACCGGAATACCCGCGATCGTGCGAACCATCGCGCGATGTTGCGCCTGAACGTCCGAGAGTGCCTGCGTGATCGTGTTGATCGGGCCCGCCGGAATGCCGGCCGCTTCCAGCTGAGTGAGCCAATCCTGCGCTGACCTGATCGCAATGCACTCGCTGACCAGCCGGACTATCTCCGCCCGATGGGCGACACGCTCGCCGTTTGTGGCGAAGCGCGGGTCCCTCGCCCATTCGGGATGGCCGCACATCTGGGCAAGCTTTGCGAATTGGCGATCGTTGCCGATTGCAATGATGATGGGTTGGTCGGCCGCGTCGAATGGCTGGTAGGGCACGATATTGGGGTGCGTGTTACCCTGCCGAGGCGGGTCCTTGCCCGAGATCAGCGCATTTGATGCCTGGTTGGCAAGGATCGCAAGCTGCGTGTCGAATAGCGCCGCATCGATATGCGCTCCCTCCCCGCTCTTCTCGCGCCGGTAGAGCGCAGAGAGGATCGCGACCGCGGTATAAAGGCCGGTGAAAAGGTCGATCACCGCCACGCCGACGCGCATCGGGCCGCCACCGGGCACGCCATCCGGCAAGCCGGTGACGCTCATCAGTCCCCCCATGCCCTGGACGATGTAATCGTAGCCCGCGCGGTCGGCGTAAGGACCGTCCTGCCCGAAACCCGTGATCGAGGCGTAGATCAGCCGTGGATTGGCGGCGCGCAGCGTCTCGGCGTCGAGTCCGAATTTCTTGAGCCCGCCGACCTTGAAGTTCTCGACGACCACGTCCGCCTCTGACGCCAGCCCTCGAATGATCGCGGCACCGTCGGGCTGGCCGAAATCGATAGCGGCCGACTTCTTCCCGCGATTGCAGCTGAGGAAGTAAGCCGCGACGCGGCCGTCGCCCTCACCGTACCAAGGCGGCCCCCAATGGCGCGTATCATCACCGCTCCCTGGCCGCTCGACCTTGATGACTTCAGCGCCGAGGTCGGCGAGCAACTGCGTGCACCAAGGGCCGGCGAGCACCCGGCTAAGATCGAGGACCTTGATACCTTCGAGCGGGCTCAATGGCCCCGCGCCCATAAGCGCCGATCCTGCAAGATCGCGCGCGCCGCATTATGGCCCGGCGCGCCGGTGACCCCGCCGCCCGGATGGGAACCCGAACCGCACAGGTACAACCCCTTGAGCGGCATGCGATAATCCGCCGCGCCGATCATCGGCCGCGCGCTGAACAGCTGATCGAGCCCCATTTTGCCGTGGAAAATGTCGCCGCCGATCAGGCCGAAACGCCGTTCCAGGTCGAGCGGCGAGTGAATTTGCCGCCCAAGCACGGATTTGGCGAAACCGGGCGCGTGAGAATCAACGGTTGCGATAATCGCGTCCGCGGCCTTTTCGCGCTCCTTGTCCCAGCTGCGCCCCGGTCCGAGGTCGTAGCGGAAATGCTGGCAGAACAGGGACGCGACATGCTTGCCCTTGGGCGCAAGGCTGGGATCGAGCGTCGAGGGAATGAGCATCTCGATAATTGGCTTCTTGGCCCAGCCGTTCACTGCGGCGTCGAGCCAGGCCTTGTGCATGTAATCGAGGCTGGGCGCTATGATAATGCCCGCCGTCAGGTGGTCGCCCTTCTTTGGCAGAACGGTAAACTTGGGCAGTTCCGAGAGCGCAACGTTCATGCGGAAGGTCGCGCTTTCGCACTTCCATCCGTGCATCCGGCTCGACACATCGGCGTCCACCGCGCCCTGTGGGATGAGACGGTCGAACAGCAGCTTCGGGTTGACGCCCGCAACGACGCTCCGCGCCGTCCACGCCTTGCCTCCGGCTACGACGCCAGACGCGCGGCCGCCGCTGACGACGACCTCTTCGACCGGCGTGTTGAGCACGATGTCGACTCCCGCCTCGCGGCACGCGCGAGCCATCGCCTGGGTGATCGAGCCCATGCCGCCGATCGCATGTCCCCAGGCCCCGGGAACGCCCGCAGCCTCGCCGAACAGATGGTGAAGCAGGACATAGGCCGTGCCAGGTGCTTGTGGCGAGGCGAAGTTGCCGACCACGCCGTCGAACCCGAACAGCGCCTTGGTGAGCTCGCCTTCGAAATGGCGTTCGAGGATCTCGCTCTCGCTGCGCATCGCGAAGTCGTGCACGATTTGCGTCTCGGCGAGCGAGAGCCCGGCCATGTCGCGGCCGAGGCTCAGCAGCTTCGGGATTGCACTGACCTTGCGCCCGACGTTCGGCGGCGCTCGCAACAGCCATTTCTTCAGCAGATGAACGACCGTCTCGAGCTCGGCGATGTAGCGGTCATAGCCTTCTGCATCGGACTTCACGTGCCGCGCGATCTCCTTGCGCGTCAGGCCGTTGCGGCCGGCCAGAAGGTAGGTGCCATCCCCGGGCAGGAAATTGTCGGTCTTGCGCAGCACGACTTTCAGCCCATGCCGCTCAAGCTCCATGTCCCGGATGACCTTGGGATTGAGCAGGCTGACGGTGTAGCTCGCTGCCGAATTCTTGAAGCCGGGCAGGAATTCGTCAGTCACGGCCGCACCGCCGACGACTTCGGCGGCTTCCAGGAGCGCGATCTTCATGCCCTTCTTCGCCAGATAATAGGCGCAGGTCAGGCCGTTATGCCCCGCCCCGATGATTACCGCGTCGTGCAAATTGCCCCCTCTGACCTCATTTCATCAGCACCAGCTCTTCCGCCATCGATGGATGGAGCGCGACCGTAGCATCGAAGTCGGCCTTCTTAAGCTTCGCCTTCACTGCGATCGCGGCGACTTGAAGCAGTTCCGGCGTATCCGGCCCGATCATGTGGATGCCGACGATCTCGTCGCTCTCGCCGTCCAGCACCAGCTTGTAAAGCGAGCGCTCGTTGCGGCCCGCAAGGACGTTTTTCATCGGCCGAAAGTCCGAGGTGAAAGTCTTCACGCTGCCAAGCCGGTGGCGTGCCTGTCCTTCCGTCATGCCGACGCCCGCGAGTGGAGGATGGCTGAATACGGCCGACGGGATGCAATCGTAATCGACGCGATGCGGCTTGTTGCCGAAGAATGTGTCGGCGAATGCCTGACCCTCCCGGATCGCGACGGGCGTCAGCTGGACTCGGTCGGTCACGTCGCCGACGGCAAAGATGCTCTCGACGGACGTCCGGTTGTCTTCACCGACCTTGATCTCGCCCTTCTCGCCGAGCTTGACCCCAACCTCTTCGAGTCCGAGCCCGTTTATGTTCGGCTTGCGGCCGAGCGCGAACAGCATCTGGTCGGCCTCGATATCGTCGCAGCCGGACATGGACAGGTGAAGTGTCCCGTCTTCCTTCTTTTCGATCCGCTCAATCAGGGCGTTAAAGCGGAAGTCGATGCCTTTCCTCAACGATATCTGAAGCAGCCGATCGACGATCTGCTGATCGTATCCTCGCAAGATGACGTCGGTCCGGTTCACCAGCATCACCTGGCTTCCGAACTGGTGGAAGATGCCGGCGAATTCGTTGGCGATGTAGCCGCCGCCGGCGATGACGATTCGCCGGGGCAGCTTGTCGAGGTGGAAGACCTCATTGGACGTGATCGCGTGCTCGATGCCCTCGATATCCGGCATCACCGGCCAGGCGCCGGTCGCGATCAGGATCTTTCCCGCGCTGACTTCCTTCCCGCTGGCGAGCTTCACCGACGTTTGACCGGTTATCGTCGCCCGCTCGTGAAAGATGGTGACTTTGTGGTTGGTCAGCGTCTCAGTGTAGGCGTCTTCGAGCCGCCCGACCTCTGCCAGCACGTTGTCGCGCAGTACCGCCCAGTCGAAGCGCTTCTGCGGCACATCCCAGCCGAACATCGCCGCATCGTCGAGGTCTTCGGCAAAATGCGCGCCGTAAACGAGAAGCTTCTTCGGCACGCAGCCGCGAATGACGCACGTGCCGCCAACCTTATGCTCCTCGGCAATCGCGACTCGAGCACCGCATGCGGCGGCCACCCGCGCGGCACGGACTCCGCCCGAACCGGCGCCAATGACGATCAGGTCGAAGTCAGCCATTCTTTTCTCCAATGGCAATCATTCAGCGCCCCTGTACAGCAGGATCGAGCCAGACCGCGCGTTGGCTGAAATCGGTCGTGAGCACAAAGTCCTTGAGGATCGAGGTCCCGATATTGAGATCGCTGGCGGTCGGCTGGTCGTCGACGGCCGCAACCAGGTCGCGATAGCGCTTCCCAGCAACATCGAGGCTGGCGAGGCGGACGAGATCGCGCTGCACTTCGCCGCCGATACCGCCGCCCGGCTTCCTGCCGATCGTCTTCAGCTTCAGCTTGTTCGCGAAAGAACGGGAGATAAGCAGGCCGCTGCCATTGCCGAGGTCGACCTCCGCCTGGCCGGTAACGCCGCTCGCGACGACTTCGATCGCTTCAACGCCATGCACCTTTGTCAGGGAGAGCCGCTGCCCTTTCGGCTCGCCGGCGGAGTTGACGACGATCGCTTCCCTCCGGCCGATATCCACCCGCAGTCGCGCCGCATCGAACAACTCGCGGCCGATCACGACTTGCGTGGGTCGCTTGATCAGCCGTCGGGAGAGCTCGGAGAGGTCCGTCACAACCACGGCTTCGGGATGGAGCGTCAGACCCAGCGCTTCGACCATCACACCTTCGACAACTCGGGCCTTCGCCCCGCCGCCGGAACCGCGAATCGTCTGGGCTGCACCCTCGGCCAGCTTCGCCTTCGCTGCAAAAACCGGGTCGATAAGCGACGCTTCCGCCGCGCTGTCGAGCAGCGCTTCTGTCGTGAGACCGTTGACCTGGGCGGTAATGAATAAGCGCCCATTGTCGAAGACAAGCGGATCTGCCGCTGCGGGAGCGGCCACAAGAATCATGGCGCCGAGAGCAGCCAGACGCATCAGACGCCGGCCCGCTTGATCAACGCGCGTGTGGATGGATCAAGGCTCTCCGTGTCAGCATCATCCGCGAGTTGGCGCGCAATCTGCTTTCCCAGTTCTACTCCGAACTGGTCGAAAGGGTTGATCCCGAGCAGCGCCGCATTCGCGAATGTACGATGCTCGTAGAAGGCGATCAGCGCACCCAATGAGCGAGGATCGAGCTTCTCAAGCAGGATCGTCGAGCTTGGGCGATTGCCGGAATAGGCACGTTGCGGATCCTCGCTCGCTTTGCCTTGCATCAACGCGGCACCCTGCGCGAACGCGTTGAGTAGTAGTAGGCGATGATGCTCCGGATCCTGGTCGTCTTCCGCATCGCGCACCGCAATGAACTCAACCGGAGTGATGACAGTGCCCTGGTGAAGCAATTGAAAGACTGCGTGCTGCGCGTCGGTGCCAGTGCCGCCCCAAGTGATCGGCGCGGTCGGATGGTGGATCGGCTTGCCCTCCTTGGTCACCGATTTGCCGTTCGACTCCATTTCCAGCTGCTGCAGGTAGGAAGGAAGGAGTCGCAGGCGCTCGTCATAAGCGAAGACGCCTCGGCCCTGGCATCCGCGGTCCTCGACATAGTGCCGGTCCGCGAAGGCCGCGAGCAGCGGCATGTTCGCCTCGGCGTCGGCAAAGCGGAAGTGGCGATCCATTTCGGCGGCGCCTTCGAGGAGCTCCTCAAAAGCGTCCCAGCCGAGCGCGAGCGCTGCGGTGACGCCAACCGAGCTCCACAGCGAATAGCGGCCCCCGACGCCCTCGCCGAACTGCAGGATACGGCTTTCATCAATTCCGGTTTCGAGCGCCGCGTCGGGCTTCGCGGTCACGGCGATTACCTGCCCGTCAGGGTCGGCAACGCCCGCGCTCCGAAGCCAGCCGCGAGCGGCTTCGAAATTGGCGAGCGTTTCCTGGGTCGTGAACGTTTTCGAAGCCACAACGACGAGTGTCGTCGCCGGATCGAGCGGCTTGACCGCTTCATCGAAAGCCGCGCCGTCGATGTTGGACAAGAATCGGACGGTCAGCCGCGAGGATCGCCGGCCAAGTGCATCGACAAGCAAGGCCGGGCCGAGCACCGACCCGCCAATTCCGATATGAAGCACGCCGGTAATGTCGCCGAACGCCCCCGCCTCGATCGCATCCACCAGTGCTCGCATCCGTTGCCGCCGCACCGTCGCAAGGTCGACATCTTCTGGCGCACCGCTCCCGCGCTCCGCGACATGCGTGGCGGGACGGCCTTCGCTCGCATTGACGACATCACCCGTAAACAAAGCATCGCGCGCTGTGTCGAAGCCCATGCGGTCGGCGCGTTCGATGCCGGCCTGGATCAGCGCGTGATCCAGATGCGTCTTCGACAGGTCGAAATAGAGCCCGGCCGCTTCGAGACTTAGCCTGCTCAGCCGGTCCGGCTCGGCGTCGAAAAGCTGGGACAGGGTCGGAGTTGGGGTTTGCGGCTGATCGGGCATTGCTCGGGCACATAATGACGGCACCGGCAAATGCCACCCCGGCTTGACCTTAACGCTGCTAGGCGGACACAAGCGACAGCGATGCGCCGGCCTGCCATGCCCCGCGGCCCAATTCAGGCCGACGCCGCTCCGAGCGAGCGAGCGGACAATGGCACGCTCGGCATTGCGCGCTTCATCCTGACGCTGGCGCTGCTTGCGTGGGCGCTCCGAAGCTTCGTCGTCGCGCCCTTCAGCATTCCATCGGGATCGATGCTGCCGACGCTTTACATCGGCGACTATCTGATGGTCGCGAAATGGCCTTACGGCTACTCGCGCTACAGCTTCCCATGGGGAATTCCCTCGTTCGACGGCCGCCTGTTCGAGCACCTACCGAAGCGCGGCGACGTCGTCGTCTTCCGCCATCCTGTGGAAAGTAACGACCTCATCAAGCGCGTGATCGGGCTGCCCGGTGACACGATCGAACTTCGCGGCGGCCAGGTGATCCTCAACGGCCGCCCGCTGCCGCGCGTCGCGCTTCGCCCGTATAATCTACCGATGAGCGCCAACACGCCCTGCAAGGTCGTCCCGCCAGCCTCGCCGCTAACCGCTGGGGTCGGCGATCGTATGTACTGCATCTATCCGGCGTTCCGCGAAACGCTCCCCGGGGGACCGAGTTACACCACGCTCGACCAGACCGAAGGGTTAGCCGACGAATTTCCGGCAACGAAGGTTCCTGCCGGCCACGTCTTCCTGATGGGCGACAACCGCGACGACAGCGCCGACAGCCGCTTTGATCCCGTCACCGGTGGAGTCGGGATGGTCCCAGTCGAAAACATTATCGGCCGCGCGACGGTCACCTTCTGGTCGACTGACGGAGGCGCCACCTACTGGAAGCCATGGACCTGGTTCAGCGCGTTGCGGATCGATCGGATCGGCAATGGCTATTCGGGGGACGCGGAATGACGGGCGACGTGGCCGCTTTCGTCCGCGACCAGCTTGGGCACGAGCCCAAGAACCTGAGTCTTTTCGAGCTGGCCTTAACCCACTCAAGCGTCGGGCGCGACAGCTACGAGCGGCTCGAATTTCTCGGCGACCGAATACTGGGCATGGTGATCGCGACTGCGCTGTATCGTCGATACCCGAACGAGCCCGAGGGCAGTCTGTCCAAGCGCTACAATGGTCTTGTCGACCGCGAGACATGTGCGTCTAACGGGCGAGAAATCGGTGTTCCCGCGCTCATTCGCCTCGGCAAGCAGGCGCGCGAGGATGGCGCGAGCCAGAGCGAGAACGTTGTCGGCGACGTGGTCGAGGCACTGATTGGCGCGCTCTTCATCGATGGCGGCATTGAGGCTGCAGAGCGTTTTATCCTCAAGCTCTGGGAGCCGGATCTAACAAGCCAGCGCCGCGCCCCTCAGCATCCCAAGTCGGAACTTCAGGAATTGGCAGCGGCCAAGGGCTGCAAGCCGCCCGTTTATGAATTGGTTGGTCGCACGGGCGCCCACCATGCGCCCAAATTCACCATCCGCGTATCAGTGAACAAACTCGGCGAAGCGTCGGCTGACGGTTCGAGCAAGCAGGAAGCGGAAACAGCGGCCGCGGAAGCCCTTTTGGCTCAGTTGAAATGAGTGAACCGGAAACTCGCGCGGGGTTCGTCGCCGTCATCGGCGCGCCCAACGCCGGCAAATCGACGCTCGTCAACGCGCTCGTCGGTCAGAAGGTCGCGATCGTCAGCCCGAAGGCGCAGACCACGCGCGCTCGGCTGATGGGGATCGCGATCGATGGTCATGCACAGATCCTGCTGGTCGACACACCCGGAATTTTCGAGCCTCGCCGGCGGCTCGACCGCGCCATGGTTGCGGCAGCCTGGGCTGGCGCACAAGACGCCGATGTCATCCTGCTAGTGATTGATGCCGCGACGGGCATGAACAGCGCGGTGAGACGGATCGTCGAGTCCCTGGGCGAACGGCAGCACCCTCTCCTGCTCGTCCTCAACAAAATCGATTTGGTGAAAAAGCCGGCGCTCCTCGCCTTGTCGATGGACCTCACGGCGAAACTCAAGCCGGACAGCGTATTTATGATCAGCGCCGCGCAGGGCGACGGCGTCGCTGACGTCAAATGCGCGCTTGTGGACGCCATGCCCGCCGGCCCATGGCTATATCCGGAGGACGAAGTCTCCGACGCCACCGATCGCATGATCGCCGCGGAGCTGACTCGAGAGCAGATCGTCAACCAACTCCACCAGGAATTGCCTTACGCGACCGCAGTCGAGACGGAGACGTGGGAGGACCGGCCGGACGGGTCGACCTCGATCCGCCAGCAAATCCTCGTCGCGCGAGACAGTCAGAAGGCGATCGTCATCGGCAAAGGCGGACAGCGTCTGAAGGCGATCGGCGCTGGTGCGCGCGAAGAGATCGCGAAGCATCTCGGCCGCCCGGTGCACCTTTTCCTGCACGTCAAAGTGAATCCGCGCTGGGACGAGGACCGCGGCCTCTATCGCGAAATCGGCCTGGAGTGGGCCGACTAAGCGGTCAGCAATTCCTCGACCCATTGGGGAACGAGCACGCTCGCCGGACCAGTCCGGCTCTCGTCGAAAAGATAGCTGCCGAGGCTCGGCTCCAGGTTCACCTCCAGCGTGGTCGCGCCACAATCGCGCGCGGTCTGAACGAAGCCGGCGGCTGGATAGACCGCGCCGGAAGTGCCGATCGACACGAACAGGTCACATTGCCGCACCGCCTCCTCGATCCGCTCCATCTCGTAAGGCATCTCGCCGAACCAGACGATGTCGGGGCGAACCTGTCCTTCCGTCGCGCACGCTGGGCAGCGAGCCGCTTGCCCCATTACCCCCGCCCATTCGAACCGCTCATCACAAGCAAGGCACCAGCCCTTAACTAGCTCACCATGCATATGGACCAGACGCTTCGAGCCCGCGCGCTCATGCAAATCATCGACATTCTGCGTCACCAGCAAGAGCTCGCCGGGCCATTCGATGTCGAGCCTCGCAAGCGCTTCATGCGCCGGATTCGGCTGGACCGTGCCGAGCTTCCTCCGGCGGGCATCGTAGAACTGGTGCACCAGCGCCGGGTCGCGCAGATAGGCCTCGGGCGTGCAGACATCCTCGACCCGATGACCTTCCCAAAGGCCGTCCGGCCCGCGGAAGGTCGCGAGCCCGCTTTCAGCAGAAACGCCGGCCCCGGTGAGAATGACGATGTTGCAGATGCCCATCCGCCCACCCTAGTGAGCAAATTGCGATGAGCGAAGGCAGCATCCGTATCGGTATTGGCGGTTGGACCTATGCGCCATGGCGCGGCGTATTCTACCCCGACAAACTGCCCCAATCGAGAGAGCTCGAATACGCGACGCAGGCGATGTCGGCGATCGAGATCAACGCGACCTTCTACGGCCGGCAAAAGCCGAAGAGCTGGGAAAACTGGGCGAAAGTAGCGCCGGACGGCTTCCAGTTCGCGATCAAGGGGTCGCGCTTTTGCGTGACGCGCAGAAACCTGTGCGAAGGGGCCGAGGGGATCGGCAACTTCTTCGCGCAGGGCTTTGCCTGCCTCGGCAACAAGCTCGGTCCGATCCTCTGGCAATTTGCGGACCACCGGACGTTCGACCGTGACGACATCGCCGGCTTTATCGACCTGCTTCCGCAAATGCTCGACGGTCTCGAACTTCGCCACGCCATCGAACCGCGCAACGAAAGCTTCCGCGACGAGAAGTTCTTCGACCTTTGCCGGGCGCGCAGCATCGCGGTCGTTTTCGAAGATTCGGCCAAGTATCCGCTGATCGACGCCGATACCGCCGACTTCACCTACGCCCGGCTGCAGCGGATGAATGAGCACATCGTCACCGGTTACGACGACGCGGCGCTCGACGACATCGCCAAACGAGCGCGAGCCTGGCAGGCGAAGGGCGACGCCTATTTGTTCCTGATCAACGGCGCCAAAGTTCGTGCGCCCGCCGCGGCGCTGGCGCTGCAAGAACGCCTTCGCTAACCGTAGCGCATGCGCGACCCCGACCTGCCGATCCGCATCAGTCTCATCGCGCCGAACGGCCGGATGGGGAAGGCTATTGCGAACGCGGTCGCTGACGACGGCCGTTTTGCGATCGACCAGGATCACGCCGACATCCTCGTCGATTTTTCGGCGCCGGATGCGCTGCGTTCCAGTCTCGACCGGGCGATCTCCGCGGGCGTTCCAATCCTGGTTGGCACAACGGGCCTGCAACCCGAGCATCATGCCATGATCGAAGACGCGGCCAAGCGTGTGGCCGTCATCTACGCCCCGAACACGTCGCTAGGGGTTAACGTGCTAAAGGACCTAGTCGAGCAGGCGACCGCCCGACTGGGGCCTGACTGGGACATCGAGATCCTGGAGATGCACCACCGCAACAAGGTCGATGCGCCGTCCGGAACGGCGCTGATGCTCGGTCAATCCGCCGCCAAAGGACGCGGGGCCACGCTGCAGGACTTGAGCCGCTTCGATCGCATCAGTGAGCATCCTCATGCCCGCGAGCCCGGCACTATCGGTTACGCTTCCCTACGCGGCGGCTCCGTCGCGGGAGAACATGTCGTCATCCTCGCCACCGAGGGTGAACGTATCGAGCTCGCTCATCGCGCCGACAGCCGGATGATCTTTGCGCGCGGTGCCCTTGCCGCCGCAGCCTTCCTCTTCGGCAAGCCGGCCGGCCTCTACACGATGCGGGACGTCATCGGCAGCCTGTGAGCGACGGCGAGGTGAATTCGCAGGGCCTCGCCCGCCGCCTCGGCCCGTTCGACGCGACGATGCTGGTGATGGGCGGCATCATCGGTGCCGGGATCTTCGTCAATCCAGCCGAGGTCGCTCGTCACGTTTACGATCCCATGTGGATCGTCGGCGTATGGGTGCTCGGCGGCATTGTCGCGCTGGCAGCTTCCTTCGTGTACGCCGAGCTCGCGGCCCGGCGGCCGGAAGTCGGCGGCCAGTACGCTTATCTTCGCGATGCCTACGGGCCAATGCCGGCCTTTCTCTATGGCTGGGCGCTACTGCTGGTGATCCAGTCGGGCGGTATGGCCGCCGTCGCAATCACCTTCGCCCGCTACTTCAACGATCTCGCCCATTCGGGCCTGCCGGATAGCGTGATTGGCGTATCAGCGTTGACCCTGCTGACTTTGATCAATTGCTTCGGCGTGCGCTCGGGCAGCAACGTCCAAAGCGGGCTGATGGTGCTGAAGATAGCGGCCATCGCAATGCTGGTGGTCGTCGGCTGGTGGCTTATCCCGGAGCACGCAATTGGCGCCTCCGAACGGCCGGCAATCAGCGGCACATCCCTGACCGCGATCGGCGCTGCGCTGACGCCCGTGATGTTCGCCTACGGCGGCTGGCAGACCGCGAGCTTCTGCGCGGGCGAGATGCGCAATCCGCAGCGCGACCTTGCGCGTGGACTGCTGTTCGGCGTGATGGGTGTGATCCTGCTTTACTGCCTCGTTGCCTTCGTCTGCGTTCACGCCCTCGGCGCCCAGGGTCTCGGCGCATCGAAAACGCCCGCCAGTGACGTCATGCGCCTTGCGCTGGGCAGCCGGGGCGCCACCCTGATCGCGCTTGGGATCGCAATCTCGACTCTCGGCTTCCTGAGCCAGGGCATGCTGACTGCGCCCCGCGTCTATTTCGCAATGGCGGAAGACGGGCTTTTCTTCCGTCAGGTGGCCAAGGTGAACCACATCACACGCGTGCCGGCCGTTGCAATTATCCTTCAAGGCGCCGCCGCGATCGCCATCGCGCTGTCCGGCACCTACGGCCAGATCCTGAGCTACGTCGTGTCGGTCGACTTCATCTTCTTTGGCCTGACCGGAGCCGCCCTCTTCATCTTCCGCTGCCGCGACGCAGGCCGATCATCGAGCTTCAGCGCGCCGCTTCACCCCCTCTCGACCGGGCTGTTCGTTGTAGCCTGCATCGTCACGGTCGTCGCGACGGTTATCAACAATCCAGTTAACAGCCTGATCGGCTACGCGATTCTTGCTGCCGGCGTCCCCGCCTGCCTCTATTGGCAGCGGAAGAACCGAGTTGCGTCCGTATGAGGAGCATGCAGTCGGACTACATGCACTGGGCCAAGTTCAAGCAGCCCGTGCGATATCAGCTGACTTCGAGTGAAGTGCCGCACTTCCGCATGGATGCGCTTGACTGGTCGGTCGCCGACCTGGACCTCGACGGCGCAAGCCACCCTCGCTACGCACCGCTGCGAGAATGGATTGCGGCGCGCTACGGTGTGCCGATCGAGCAAGTCGTTTCCGCAGACGGCACCTCCATGGCAAACTTCCTCGCCATGGCGACGCTGATCTCGCCCGGCGACGAGGTGCTGATCGAGCATCCCACGTATGAGCCTCTGCTTGGCGCGGCTTCCTTCCTTGGCGCCGACATCAAGCGGTTCGAGCGCAAGCCCGCGGACGCATTTCGCCTCGATCCACGCATTGTGCGCGGCGCCATGTCGGAGCGCACCCGCCTTATCGTTCTCACCAACCTCCATAACCCGAGCGGCGCGCTGGCGGGCGATCCGGAGCTCCGCGCAATCGGCCAGCTCGGCGCCCGCGTCTTGATCGATGAGGTCTATCTGGATGCCGCCTCGGCACAGAGTGCGGTCCACCTTGGACCCGAGTTCATCGTCACAAACAGCCTGACGAAGGTCTACGGCCTGAGTGGCCTTCGCTGCGGCTGGATCCTTGCCGAACCCGAGCTTGCGGAGCGGATGTGGCGCCTCAACGACCTGTTCGGCGTTAATCAGGCGCATCAGGCAGAGCGGCTGGGCTGCATTGCCTTCGACAATCTCGGCCAGGTGATCGGCGAGACGCCGGCGCTGCTCAATCGCAACCGGCAACTATTCAACGAATTTCTCGTCAGTCGCGACGATCTCCAATGCGCACCGGCCGAACATTGCATCACGGCCTTTCCACGTTGGGATGGCGGCGACACGCAGCGCCTCGATAATCATCTGCGCCGGCACTACGAAGCGGCGGTCGTCCCCGGCCGCTGGTTCGAAATGCCCGACCACTTCCGCGTCGGCTTCGGCATCCCAGCGGAGATCTTCGCGGAGGCACTGATCCGCCTCGGGCGCGGGCTGGACGACCTCAAATGAACCGCGACCAAGTCTTCGAATTCTTCCGCCGCCTGGCCGAGGCGAACCCCGCGCCAACGACGGAGCTAGAGTACAGCAACCCTTATACTTTACTCGTCGCTGTCGTGCTTTCGGCGCAGGCGACGGACGCCGGCGTCAACCTCGCCACGCGGCCCCTGTTCGCGCACACGAAAACGCCGCGGCAGATGGTTGAGTTAGGGGAAGATCGCGTGCGCGAGGCCATCAAGACGATCGGCCTGTTCAACACCAAGGCGAAGAACGTCATCGCACTCAGCCAGGCGCTGATCGATCAATACAATGGCGAGGTGCCTCGGACCCGCGAGCAACTGCAGGCGCTGTCCGGTGTTGGCCGTAAGACCGCGAACGTCGTGCTCAACACCGCCTTCGGCGAGGAGACGTTCGCCGTCGACACGCATGTCTTCCGCGTCTGCAACCGCACCGGCCTCGCGCCGGGTAAGACACCGGATGAGGTAGAGACCAAGCTCGAGAAGATCGTTCCGCAGCCTTTCCGGCGCGATGCGCATCACTGGCTGATTCTACACGGCCGTTACACCTGCAAGGCGCGGCTGCCGGAATGCTGGCGCTGCCCTGTGATCGACCTCTGCCGCTACAAGCCGAAGACGCTTGCCCCGGAGGAGCGAGCGAAGGCTAAATCCAGCGCCGCTCGAACCGCTCGCCAAGGCAAGTCAGCAGCTCGTATTGCGAAAGCCCGGACTGTTTCGAAGCCGACGGCAAATCGTAGTCGATCTCGACCCAATCGCCTTCCTTGAGGCCCGGCACTGCGTCGCAGCCGACGGCCAGCAGGTCCATCGACACTCGACCCAAGACAGGCAGCGAGAATTCTCCGGCAAAGGCGCTGCCGTGCGATGAAAAGCCGCGAAGGTAGCCGTCGGCGTAGCCGACGTTGAGGATCGCTGCTTCCGTGTTCTCCTGCGCCAAGAAAGTCGCGCCGTAGCCGCAGCTTTCGCCCTCCGGAATTGTACGCCGCTGCACGATCTGCGCCTCGATGCGCACCACCTGCCGGATATTGTTCGCCGCCTCTTCGCGCGGAACGCCGCCGCAGAGCGCGATACCCGGCCTCACGAGGTCAAAGCTGTAATCCCGGCCGAGGCAAATACCGGCCGAGTTCGCAAAACTGTAGCGCTTCGCCTGCACGGCAGATGCCACCACGCGGAAGCGCTCCAGCTGCATCTCATTCAAGGGATCATCCTCGTCGGCACAGGCAAGGTGGCTGTGCAGCGTGTCGATCGCTAGGCCATCGAGCAGGTCGATCTCGTTGGGGCGAAGGCCAAGCCGATTCATGCCCGTGTCGATCATCACGTCGCATGCGCGGCCGGGCGCGATCTGTTCCCAACGAGCGACCTGCTCAGCCGTATTGAGGCACGGCCGTGCTCTCAACCCAAGCGCCGCATCGGCATCGTTCGGCCCAACGCCGTGGAGCACGACCAGGCTCGCATCGCTTGGCAGACCGCCAAGCTGCTCGGCCTCGGCCCACGTCGAGACGAAGAAATCGCGGCATCCGGCGTCAAACAGTGCTTTCGTCGCTTCCCCAGCGCCGAGACCGTATCCGTCAGCCTTTACCGCCGCCCCGGCCGCTACTCCCGCGCGCTCTTGCAGCCAGCGCCAGTTCGCCTGGATGGCCGAGCGGTCGATGGTCAGGCGCAGCGGATGATGCATGGTCGCGCCGTAACCGCGCTATTTGCGCCCGTCGAGTTCAGCCTTCGCTTGTTCCCAGTTCGCGCCGTCGAACGGTTCGATTGCAAGCTCAACCGCCTGATCGAGGCAATGCGCGTTGACGCTCCAAGCGTCAGGATGGGATCTAGGCTGGTAGAAGCTTTTCACGCCGCAGCGGCCGCAGAACAGATGCTCCGCCGTGCCGCTTCCGAAGCGGTAGCTGACGAGATCGTCGTCACCCGACACCAGCTCGAACTCGTCATGCGGGACCATCAGATGAAGAAAGCCCGTCATCCGACATACCGAGCAATTGCAGTCGAGCGCCGGAACGGGCTCCGCGGGCAATTCGGCTTCGAAGCGGACCGATCCGCAATGACATCCGCCGGCGACTTTCATGCCGCGCCCGTAGATGGCGCGCGGACGGTGGGCAAGAAGAAGGCCGCCAGGGGGAGCCCGACGGTCTTTTATCGCGAGAGCTTAGCGGCTCGCGGCGATCAGGATCGTGTTGCTGCTGTTCTTACTCGCGAGGAGCGTTTCGCCATTCGCGCGTGCTTCCGCGAGCACCCTGATCCGGCAAGCGCGGACCTGGTTTTTTCCAACGAGGTCAACGTCGGACGCATAGCCGCAAACCTCCTTTGCCGCGGTGACCAGGCGGTGATCGAGCGCGGCGCGCCCGGCTGTCGTGGAAAGATCGAGATCGGCGGTGCTAACGATCGTGACGTTCTGCCCCTGCGCCGGTTCGGCCAGCACGGGGAGGCCCTTGAGAAGTGCTGCCGTGGCAAGCGCCGACACGGCGATGATCTTGAGAGTCTGTTTCATCGGTCGCCTCCAGTTGAAGTGCGACCGACCAGATAGTCCCGAATTTCCTCGCGCGGCAGCAACAATGTCGTGCTATCATTCTGCAGAATTGCAGAACGCTCACGCGAGAGCTTTGGGCTCAACTTCAGGCCGATGTTCGACTGGAACGACCTTCGCTACTTCATCGCCGTTGCGCGCGAGGGGAGCACGCTCGCCGCCGCGCGGGGCCTGCGGACGAGCCAGACCACCGTCGCCCGCCGCATCGCCGCACTGGAGAGCGCGCTCGGCCTGCCGCTCTTCGAAAAACGCCAGGCAGGATACAGCCTGACGCCAGCCGGCCACGAACTGCTCGGGCACGCCCAGCGAGTCGAAACGTCGGCCAACGGCTTCGGTGAAGCAGCGTCGGCGCAATCCCGCGATCTTCGCGGGACGGTGAAGCTGACTACCGAAGAGGTTTACGCAATCACCCTACTCGCTCCGATTATGCGGGAGCTGCACGAGCGCCATCCCGAGATCGTTCTTGAACTCGACACCAGCCAGCAGGTACGCGACCTTGGCGCGGGCGAGGCGGACATTTCGCTGCGGAGCACGAAGAACGACGGCCAGCCCGCGGGCCTCGTGGGGCGCCAGCTCTGCATCGACGATTGGACGCTCTATTGCAGCCGGGACTACGCCGCGCGCCACGGCGTCCCGCGCAACCGAGCCGAGCTCAAGAACCATCCGTTCATCGGCGGTGGCGGCGGGAACCTGTGGATCCACTATCAGGCATGGCTGAAGACGCTGGGCCTGGAGAGCCAGGTGGCAATGCATCATGCGACCTCGGGCGGCCTGCTGTCGGGCGTCCGTTCAGGCTTCGGGATCGCAGTGCTTCCCTGCATCGTCGCCGATTCCGATCCTGACCTCATCCGCTGCTTGCCGCCGCGCACCGAACATGGCCGGATGCTGTGGCTCTTCACCCACGAACGCTGTCGCCACACGCCGCGCGTCCGCACTGTCATCGATTTCGTCTACGACCGCCTGAGCAAGCTGGTGCGGCAGCTGGAAGAAAAGCGCGCCGCGGCCTAGGCGAGAAACAGTCGCCGCACCGCCGCGCGCCCGCTGTCGAACGCACCGTGGGCCGTGGAATAATCTTCATTGCTCACAGCCTCGCCGGCGAAGGCGAGACGATCGTCCGCGGGCTCGGCAAGGACCTGGCGGGCGGCGGTCCGGCCGGGTAGCGCGTGGCTGTAGCTGCCGCCGATCCAGGGCTCATGCGCCCAGCGCGACACAGCAATAAACTTAAGACGCTTGCGGATGCCGTTTCCGAGCAACGCAGCAAGCTCGTCCGCCGCGAACGCTGCGGCCCCCTCATCGCCCAAGTCTTCTATAGCCCGCGCGCCATTGCCACCGAAAAAGCCTTCAATGATGGGCATGCCCAGCGACCGAATGAAATAGCTCCCCGTCTCCGACTTTCTCGGATTACCGAGCAAATGCGCGCCGTGCGGAAACTCCTCCGGATCGTCCAGCGACAGGAGCAGCTTGTCCGCCACACCAAGCGGCAGGTTCGCGGCAGCCTCCAGCAAACCCTCGAACAGCGGGTCGAAGCGAATGCGATCCAGCACCGAAGTCGGCACCGTGACGATCACCCGCTCCGCCTCGATCACGCCTTCGTTCGTCGAAACTCGAACAGCGTCTGGGAGCCTGCTTACGGCAGTTACCGGGGTCGCCAGCCAATGCTCAAAACGAGCTCCCAGCGTTGCCAGCAACGAACCATAGCTTTGTGGCAGCCGCCAGTTCTGGTCCGTCGACGCATTGTCGTAGGCAAGCCAATCCGCGACCGACACCTGATCGAGCGGCGCGCCGTTGATGTAGCCGCTCAGCACGTCGAGCCAAGCGTTCCACGGATTTCCTGCTTCCAGAGCGTCGGACGCCCGGTCGCTCGCTGGCGGATGGGAAGCCATTCTCACTTCCAGCGCCGCAAAAGCTTCCCCCGCCGCCTTCTGCTCATCGGGCGCAAATCCAAGATCGCGATATTGACCGAACCACCCGGTCGGGTTGCGGTCGATCTCGAAACCCAACCGCTCGGCCTCGACGCGCAGGCTGTTGCGTTCCGCCGAGTGCATCCATGAACAGCCGAGATCGAGGCGATAACCGTTCCAGTCGATCGAATGCGCTCGCCCGCCAAGCCGATTGCTGGACTCGACGATCAGCGCATCGACGCCTCGCGTTTTTGCCTCAGTCGCAGCGCCAATCCCCGCCGCGCCGCCGCCGACGATGACGAGCCCGCGAACTGAGCTCACTCGACCGTGACGCTCTTCGCAAGGTTGCGGGGTTGGTCGACGTCGGTGCCCTTCAGCACCGCCACGTGATAAGCAAGCAGCTGCACCGGCACCGCGTAGACAAGCGGCGCGATCAGCGGATGGACAGCAGGCATTTCGATCGTCGCCATGCAGCCCTCGCCCGCCTCCTCGATACCCTTCGCGTCGCTGATGAGGACGATCTTGCCGCCGCGCGCGCGGACCTCCTGCATGTTGCTGACAGTCTTCTCAAATAGCGGGCCTGACGGCGCGATTACGATCACCGGCACATTGTCGTCGATCAGCGCGATCGGCCCATGCTTCATCTCGCCGGCGGCATAGCCCTCGGCGTGGATATAGCTGATCTCCTTGAGCTTCAGCGCGCCTTCCATTGCCATCGGGAAGTCCGGTCCGCGGCCGAGGTAGAGCACATCGCGGGCCGGCGCGATGAGGTGCGCCATCGCGGCAATGTCCTCATCATGGTTGAGCGCCGCGTTCAGCGCGGCCGGCGCTTCCTGCAGATGCCCGACGATTTCCTGCTCCTCTTCACGCGTCAGCCGGCCCTTCGCACGCGCAAGGTTGGCAGCGAGGGCCGCCAACACCGCCAACTGGCAAGTGAAAGCCTTGGTCGACGCGACCCCGATCTCCGGCCCGGCGTGCGTGGGAAACAGCAGGTCGGCTTCGCGCGCCATCGAGCTGGTCGGAACGTTGACCACCACGGCGATCCGCTGCTGCTGCGACCGCGCGTGACGCAGCGCGGCGAGCGTATCCGCGGTCTCGCCCGACTGACTGATGAAAAGCGCCAATCCGCCCGGCTCGAGCACCGGCTCGCGATACCGGAACTCACTCGCGACATCGATATCGACCGGCACGCGCGCGAATTGCTCGACCCAATATTTGGCGACCAGACCCGCGTAAAAGCTGGTGCCGCAGGCGACGATCGTCAGGCGGTTCACGGCCTGCAGGTCCGCGTCAACGACTGGCAGCGCGACCTCACCCTCGAACGGACGGACATAGGTCTGGAGAGTCTGCGCAACCACGATCGGCTGCTCGAAGATCTCCTTCTGCATATAGTGGCGGTAATTGCCTTTCTCGACCGGTGCCGACGAAGCGCCCGACTGGACGATTTCGCGTTCGACCGGCTGGTTGTTGCGGTCGTAGATTTCGATGCCCTCGCGACGGACCACTGCCCAATCGCCCTCGTCGAGGTAAGCAATCCGCTGCGTCCACGGCGCCACTGCGATCGCGTCCGACCCCAGGTAGTTTTCCCCGTCGCCGTAACCGACCGTCAGCGGCGCACCCATGCGTGCGGCAATCAGCAGGTCAGGATCGTCTCGGAACAGGAAGGCGATCGCGAAGGCGCCCTGGAGACGGGGAAGCACCGCGGCCACCGCATCCTGCGGCGACGCTCCGCCCTCGACCTCCCGCGCGACGAGATGGCCGACGACTTCCGTGTCTGTTTCGCTCTCGAACTTGCGCCCCTGCGCGATCAGTTCGTCGCGAAGCGGCTTAAAGTTCTCGATGATGCCATTGTGCACCAGCGCGACGCTGCCAACGATGTGCGGGTGCGCGTTGCCGACCGTCGGCGCACCGTGAGTCGCCCAGCGCGTATGGGCGATACCGACGATCCCGTGCAGCGGATCGGCCTGCAGCTCCCTTGCGAGATTGTCGAGCTTGCCTTCCGCGCGGCGGCGGACGAGCTCGCCGTGGTCGATCGTGCAGATACCGGCGGAATCATAACCGCGATATTCCAGGCGCTTGAGGCCATCGAACAGCCGCTGAGCGACGTCGCTCTTTCCGACGATTCCAACGATTCCACACATAGACTGCCTGCAATGACCCCAGCGGCTGAAACAGGACCAGCGGCTAGACGGATTAGAAGACAACCGAAAGCGCCTTCTTCCGCAACAGCGACTGCCTGCCGTTTGAAAGGCGGGGAAGCCCCCCGGCCCCAAATGACTTCTACTCCGCCGCCTTGCGGGTCATGCGTTCGCGGAAGCGGCGGGCCCAGCCGGCGATGCCCTTCTGCTCGTTGCGCTCGACGGCGAGGCTGTCTGCTTCCACATCGCGAGTGATAACGGAACCGGCGCCCACGATCGCGCCATCGCCGATCTTCACAGGGGCCACGAGCGCGGTGTTGGAACCGATAAACGTACCGACGCCGATCGTCGTGCGATACTTGCCATAGCCGTCGTAATTGCAGGTGATCGTCCCCGCGCCGATGTTGGCGCGCGCGCCCACGTCCGCGTCGCCGACATAGGAGAGGTGATTGACCTTCGCTCCCTCGGCAACGTCGGCCTTCTTGAGCTCGACAAAGTTGCCTACTTTCGTTCGCTCGCCGAGCCGTGTCCCCGGACGGATCCGCGCGAAGGGGCCGATGCTTGCCTTTGCGCCGACGATCGCGCCCTCGATATGGCTGAAGGCATGGATGGCGGCGCCGTCGGCGATCTCGACGCCCGGGCCAAACACCACGTGAGGTTCGACCGTGACGTCGCGGCCAAGCTTCGTGTCATAAGCGAACCAGACGCTTTCGGGGTCGATCAGCGTCGCGCCTTCGTGAAGCGCCGTCTCGCGGCGGCGGCGCTGCCACTCCAGCTCAAGGTGCGCAAGCTCGGCGCGGCTGTTTACGCCGGCGGTCTCGTACGGATCGCCCTCGATCACCACCGCCTCGCGACCTTCGGCGGCGGCAATGTTGACGATGTCCGGCAGATAATATTCGCCCGCGGCATTGTCGTTGCTGACCTGGCTAAGCCAACGGAACAAGTCGCCTGACCGAACCGCCATCATACCCGAATTGCACAGACGAACGGCGCGCTCCTCTTCGGTCGCGTCCTTATATTCGACCATCTTGGCGATGCGGTCGCCCTCGCCGAGGATCACTCGCCCATAGTTGAGCGGATCGGCGGGCGACGAGGCAAGCACGACGATGCCCGGTCCGTCCTCGCCATCGAGACGGTCGAGCATGCGACGGAGCGTCGCGGTCTCCACGAAGGGCGTATCACCGTAAAGGATGACGACCGGCCCATCGTAACCTGCGAGCGCGGTCTGCGCCTGCTGCACGGCATGGCCTGTGCCCTTCTGCTCGGCCTGGATGGCTGTCGCCACGCCGCGGCCCTCGATTGCGGCCTCGACCTGCTCGCGGCCCTTGCCGACCACGACCACGCGCTCGTCCGCGCCGAGCGCGTCGACGCTGTCGAGCAGGTGGAGCAGCAGCGGGCGGCTCGCGATCGGATGGAGCACCTTGTGCGTGTCGGAGCGCATGCGCGTGCCCTGACCGGCCGCAAGGATGATGACGGCGAAACGGCGCTGATCGTTCATTGCGCGGAGCAATGGCATGACGCCCGGCGGAGCGCCAGTACCGAGCGTCTCCTACCAGCGGGCGTAAGCCTCGTTGCCGACGAAGCCGACCTTGCGCACGTTCTCGCTCTCGATAATGCCGAGCGCTTCCGCGACGACCGCGTAGCGCGCTTCGGCGGCTGGCCGGAAGTGTAGTTCGGGTATCTCCTTCATCTGCTGTGACTGCCGAAGATCGTAGCGAAGGGCATCCCGCGTGATCGGCTGGCTGTTCCAGAGCATTGCGCCGGCGGATGTGATCTCCAGCAAGTTTCTAATCGGTTGCACCTTGGGCACAGGTCCGGGACCGGGAAGGTCCAGCTTCATGGAGTGCGTCTGGAGTGGGATGGTGATGATCAACATGACGAGGAGGACGAGCAGCACGTCGATGAGAGGTGTCGTGTTCATCTCCATCATCGGGCTTTGATCGGGCTGAACCGCATGCGTGATCATGGCTGACCTCCTCGTTTGAATGTTACATCATAACTTCGAATGCGAAGTTTGGGGAGAGTCCTCATTCGGCAATAGACCAAAAGAAAAGGGCGGCCCCATCGGGACCGCCCTCGTGGGATTCTTCAAGCGTGAGCTTAGAAGACGTTCATATAATATTCGTTGCCGACGAAGCCCATCTTCTGGACGTGCGCCCGCTTGGTGACGGCAAGCACCTCGTCCACGATCTCATAGCGAGCCGTCGCGTCGGGCTGCAGGTGAAGCTCGGGGACCGGGTTCATCTGCTGCGTGACGTCGAGATACTGGCGCAGTTGATCCATCGTGACGGGATTGCCGTTCCACAGAACCTGGTCCTTCGCCGTCACGGTGACGTTGTTCTTCACCGGGTCGATCGGCGGCGGCGGATTGTTCTGCTGGTTGACCGGCAGGTCCAGCTTCACGGCGTGCGTCTGGATCGGAATGGTAATGATGAACATGATCAGGAGAACGAGCATGACGTCGATGAGCGGCGTCACGTTCATATCCAGCATAGGCTCGCCATCAGAATTGTCGCTGGTGGTCTGCATTGACATGGCGAAGAACTCCTATTCGGACCGGTAGCCGGTCAGCGGCGGCGGCTCGGAAATGAAGCCGACACGCTGGAAACCAGCCTGCTGCATGGTGATGATCGCAGCGCCGATGCACTTGTACTGCGTGTTCACGTCACCGCGGATATGCGCTTCCGGCATATTCTCTTCGTTGACATTCTGAACGCCGCCGACGGCCTTGATGAGATTTTCGAGCTTCGACACCGAGCGATCGAGAAGCTCTTTCTGGGTGACCCTCGTCACGCCCCAATAAACCTCGCACGTACCCCCAGGGCCGCTGCGAACAGTCAGCGAGACGTTCTCGGGCTTGGTCATCGTCGGTTCGTAGCGAACATTCGGCAACTTGATCGGGATTGCCTGCTTGATCACCTGGGTGGTGATTAGGAAGACGATCAGAAGCACCAGCATGACGTCAGTCAACGGAACGACGTTGATGTCCGACAGGGCTTCGTCTTCGCTTTCGGAAATTGTTGATCCTGCCATCGGGCCGATCTCTTCCTTCTACTTCAGTTCGATTTTGGGTCCGGCCAGCAATGCCGGTCCGGACCCCCGAACTGCGATTACTTGGCCGGAGTCGGCGTGCGCACTGGCTCGCTCGGAGCGGTAGCTGCGCGGGTCGGCGTTCCGCCCTTTGGCGTGCCACCGTCGAGGCGCGGCTTCACCGCACCGTTCGACATCAGGTAGCCGTGAAGGTCGTTCGTGAAGGCCGCGAGGTCCTCCATGATCGACTTGTTGCGGCGAACGAGCCAGTTGTACGCAAGCACGGCCGGAACCGCGACGACAAGGCCGAGCGCGGTCATGATGAGAGCTTCACCGACCGGGCCGGCGACGGCGTCGATCGATGCCTGGCCCGACGCACCGATCTTGATGAGCGCGCGGTAGATGCCGACCACGGTACCGAACAGACCGATGAACGGCGCCGTCGAACCGACGGTCGCGAGGAAGGCGAGGCCTTCACCGAGACGAGCGCTAATGGCGCCCTGGCTGCGTGCCAAACTGTTGCCCATCCAGTCATGCTGGTCGATCGGATCGGTCAGCTTTCCGTGCTGGTCCTGCGCCAGGAGCGCGTCGTCGACAATCGCGCGATAGGCGCTCTTCGACTCGAGTTTGGTCGCGGCGTCGCGGAGGTTCGGCGAGTTCCAGAAACTCGAGCGGACCTTGCGGCCCTGGCTGATGATCTTCTGCTGCTGCATCAGCTTGGTGAAGAGGATGTAGAAGGAGAAGATCGACATCAGGACGAGGATGGCGAACACGGAAATGGCGATGATGCCGCCCTGCTGCAGAGCGGGGACCAGACCATAGGGGTTTTCGCCTGCGGCTGCGGCTGCGGGTGCTGCTTGCATTGCTGTGCTTTCCTTTTCGAAACGGTCTTAAATAGCTGAAATTCTGTTCTTTATTCTGCGATTTGCCAGCGAATCGTCTGCGAGTAGGTGCTCGACGTCGGATTGCCGTTTTCGTCCTGCGCCGGGCTGAACCGGGCGCGAGAACTCACGATCCGGCACGTAGCCTGCTTCAGCGTCGACGACGCACTGCCAGAGGGGGTGCAGCCGGTGACACGCCCACTCGGGCCAATCGTCAGCGACACGGTCACCGATCCCTGCTCGTTATTGTCGAGCGCGCTGGGCGGATAGTCGTCGCCGGAGAACAGTCCCTGAAGGCTGCCGGTCAGGCTTCGTGCCTGCGACTGCCGAGGCGCCGGCGGCGGCGCCGGCCGCGGCGGGGCCATGACCGGAGGAGCAACCGGCGGGATCACCGGCGATTCGACGACCGCGATCGGTGGTTCCGGCGCATTCATCCGCACCAGCGGTGGCGGAGTCATCGGCGGCGGCGGGACCTTTGGCATGTCCTTCGGCGGTGGCGGGGGCTGCTCGGGCGGCGGCGGCTGCTCTTCGACGTCGAACGTCTTGAGATCCTGAGCGGCCTTCTTGATCACATTATAGGCGAGACCGGTGACGATCGCGTAACCCAAAGCGAATTGGATCAGGACCACGAAGATGATCGCCATGGTCCGATTGCCGCTAATTTCTTTGCGTTGGGCGTAAGACATTAAGCCGCACTTCTCCTCGACACGCCGTGGCATCTGCCACTGTCAGACTGAGCGTTCGGACGCGCGCCCTGCCTTCGAAATTTTGACCGATGTATCAACATATCATCGGCGCAAGGGCGCTTCCTTATATCTGCCTCAAAGGCCGCGCAATGGATTTGTTCCACATCCGCAAGGCCTGAAACCTTGATGCCATTAACCACGATGTCCCATGTCGGGCCAAAGACCGTCGAACGAGGCGATTTCGATTCCGACTCCCTTCGCTTCCGGATAGATGTCCGGCTTCGCCATGCTCAGGCGCAGCGCCGCGACGCCGTGGAAGGCGGCGATACGATCGAAGATTGCGTGCGCCAGGGTCTCCTGAAGATTGTAGCGCCGGGCCGACGCAATCTCCTGCACCTCGGTACGAAGGAAGTCGTAATTCCATGCGCGCGCCGGGTCGTCCCCATGTGGCAAGTCGGCGTCTTCCAGCCAAATCTCTATGGTAACCACGAGCCGCTGCGGGCTTCCAACTTCGAAATCGTGAAATCCGATATCCGCCTGCACTTCGAGCGAATCGAGGACGATGCGCGCCGAACGCACGCCGAGCTGGCGCGGCACGAGTCCTTCAAGTCCAATTTCGCTCATCGGTCCCCCAGAAATTGCACGTCGCGTTCGAGACCCGTGAATCGCTGGCCTGAGTCGATCACCAGAGTTTGGCCGGTAATACATCGCGCCTCGGCCAGATATGCGATCGCGTCGATCACGTCCCGAGATCCGACGCCCCGATGCAGGGGGTTGTTCGAATGCATGGCGCGGAAATTCTCTTCGGTCTGACCGCTCGACCGAAGCATCAGGCCGGGCGCAATCGCATTGACTCGGATGCCTCTGACCGCAAGCGCGCGTGCAGCAAGCTCCGTGAAGCTCGCGAGCGCGGCCTTGGACAAAGTGTAGCTGAGGTAATCCGGGTTCGGCGCGGCGAGCTTCGAATCGAGCATGTTCACGACGAGGCCATCGTCCCCGGCCGAATGCTGTCGCGCGAACTCCTCTGTAAGTAGCGCCGGTGCGCGAGCGTTTACCGCTGAGTGCGCGTCGAACTCCTCCGCGCTGAACTCACCGAACCCATCCCAGGCAAAACGCGCGGCGTTATTTACCAGCATCCGGACTTGCGACAGCCCCGCAGCGGCTTCGAATATCGTCTCTGCGCAATCCAGCGACTGAAGGTCGGCCACAACCTTGACCGCGCCTGCCGGCACGTCGTCGTCCGGGTGGTGCACATGCGCGACGACCGACCAGCCGCTGTCCAGAAGCGCGCGCGCGATATCGGCACCGACGCGCTTGCCGGCACCTGTCACGATTGCGGTTCGATTTGCGGCCATCACGGCGACTCCTGCCTTGAGCGAGAGGACGAAGCAATCCAATGGACGCCGCAATGCCCGAGAGCCGCCCACCCATCGAGCTACGAGGCCTGAGCCTCGCCCATCTCCAAAAGCTGGCCGCCGAGCGCCGGTTGCCGCCGGTCGAGCAGTGGACTCCGGAGCGGTGCGGTCATTCCGCCATGCGCATTGCACGCGACGGGACCTGGTATCACGAGGGTTCGCCCATTGGCCGGCCGGCGATGGCTCGGCTCTTCGCCACCGTGCTCCGGCGAGAGAAAGATGGCCGCCATGTTCTCGTCACGCCGGTCGAGAAACTCGACATCGACGTCGATTCGACAGCGTTCCGGGCGATCGAAATGCGAAGCGAGGGCGAAAGAGAAGGACGCCGAATCGCCTTCCTGCTCGACACGGGCGACTTGGTAATGCTCGATAAGGATCATCCGCTGGCTATTCTCCAGGAAGAGTACGGCCTCTCGCCACGGGTCGCCGTGCGCCATGGCCTGGAAGCGGAACTCGCACGGCCGGTCTATTACGAACTTGCCGAGATCGCCCTAGCGGAAGGCAATCAGCCGCCCGGCGTTTGGAGCAACGGCACCTTCTTCCCGCTCGAGGCCGGCGAATGACCCTCGCCGACCGCCTCCGCGCGGCACTAGCCTCCCCCACGAATGAACAGCCTCTCGAAGGCGATTTTCCCGAATTGAGGGCGACGGCCAGCGTACCAGCAGCGGTTCTCGTCGGGATCACCGACCGTTCCGATCCCGGTGTCATCCTGACGGTCCGGCGCGAGCACATGCGGACCCACGCCGGCCAGGTCGCTTTCCCCGGCGGCCGAATTGACGCTGGCGAAGATCCACAGTCGGCCGCCTTGCGCGAGGCGCACGAAGAGCTTCTCCTCGACCCTCAAGCTGTGGACCTGGCCGGCGCCATCGAGCCTTATCGCACCGTAACGGGCTACGTCGTCACCCCGGTGATCGGCGTGGTCCCGCCCGATCTGCCGCTCACCCCGCACGAGCATGAAGTCGCCGACTGGTTCGAAGCGCCGCTCGCTCACTTGCTCAACCCGGCCAACCAGCTTTACCGCAGCGCATTGTTCCAGGGGCAGGAACGCCACTATTACGAAATCATGTGGGAAGGACGCAGGATCTGGGGCGCGACGGCCGCGATGATCGTCAACCTGTCTCGCCGCCTGCAGTGGAGCTGACGCTGGACGTCGCGAAATGGCGCAAGCGGCGTGGGATGGGGCGCCTGCTCAAAGCCCTCGGCGCCGAGGAGGGGCTGACGCGCTATGTCGGGGGCGCCGTGCGCGACGAGCTTCTTGGCCTCCCCGTCAACGACGTCGACCTGGCCACCCGCATCGAACCAGACGAAGTCGTGAAGAGGCTGGAAGCAGCGCGCATCAAGGCGGTGCCGACCGGGATCGAGCACGGCACGATTACCGCAGTCAGCGACGGCCGCGTGGTCGAGATCACGACGCTTCGGCGCGACGTCTCGACGGACGGGAGGCGCGCAACGGTCGCCTTTACCGACGACTGGCAGGAGGACGCCGCCCGCCGCGACTTCACGATCAACGCTCTCTCCGCCGATCCACAGACCGGCGAAGTCTTCGATTATTTCGGCGGGCTCGACGACCTGCAGCATCGCCACATTCGCTTCATCGGCGACCCGCTTCAGCGCATTGCCGAAGACCATCTGCGCATCCTGCGATTTTTCCGCTTCCACGCGCGTTTCGGAAGCGGGCGTATGGATTCGGCGGCGCTCGATGCCTGCACCGACCGTGCCAATGACCTGATGGCACTATCACGCGAGCGTATCGCCGACGAGCTCGTGAAGCTTCTCGGCGTTCCGGACCCGAGCCCTACCGTGAAGGTCATGCTCGACCGCTCGATCCTGAAACCAGTCCTTCCCGAGATAGAGCCTGCTCGCCTAATCGACCTGCAAGCGCTCATCGCTTCCGAGCAGGCGGTAGATATCGCTCCGGATGCCTTGCGAAGGCTGGCCGCGCTGCTGCCCCGCGATCCGGCGATTGCCGACGCAATCGGCGTCCGGCTGAGGCTGTCGAACAAGGCACGGAAGAGACTTGCCTGCGCTGCGGTCGACGATCTTAGCCAGACACCACGGGCGTTATCATATCGGATCGGGATCGAATGCGCGGTAGACCGGCTGCTGCTTGGCGGCCAGGCAGCCGCGGCCAAGGAGATTTCCTCCTGGCACGTGCCTCGGCTGCCGATTGGTGGCGGCGCGCTGATAGAGCGCGGTGTCCCCGCGGGACCAATCGTCGCCAGGACATTGAGACAGATCGAGGACCGCTGGCTGGCTGCCGGATTCCCCACCGGCGCCGAATTTCAAGAGATCGTGAGCGACGCTATCGCGGCCGCGCAATAAGCAGAGGCGACCAATGATCTGCGACGAAGGTCAGCCGCCTGCCGCCAGCGCAACCTCCGCAATCGTCGGCTCTATCGTTCCCGCCAGCGCCTGCTGATAGGTCGGCGCGGACGAGATCCGTGCATACCGTTCGAACAGTTCCGCGAAATGCATGTCCATTGACCGCACCGTGCTGGCGCGGGCGGCGGCTGCTCGTTGCAGTTCCGGACCGCGTTCCAGGAAGCGCTCGATCGCCTGTTCAAGCGCCCGCTCGCTTGCGGCCTGGTAGGAAACGCCTGCACCCGGAACGAGCTGGTCCACGGCGGCGCCGCGATCCGGCACGATCAGCGGAATGCCGCTTGCCCGCGCTTCGGCCGCGACCATGCAGAAGGTCTCCGCCTCGCAACCGTGGATCAACGCGTCGGTGCTGGCGAGCAGGCGAGCGAGTTCGCTCCGGTCCGACAGACGCGGGACGACGCCCACACCCGGCAGCCGCTCGGCCAAAAGTTCCAACTTCTGCCGCTTCGGACCATCGCCAATGATCAACAGGCCGATCTGATGGCGCAACGCGCATTCGCCGACCGCGCGCATGACCATGTCCCAGCGTTTTTCCGCCGAGAAGCGCCCGACGCCGACGAGCAGGAGCGCATCTTCCTCGAGGCTGAGCGACTGAAGCGCAAGGGTTCTCAGCGCGGAGGATCGCAACTTGGGCGAAAAGATGCCCGCCTCGACGCCCATCGGCAGCGTTTCGCTATTTTCGACGCCACCTGAGCGGAGCCGCGAAGACAGCTGCGCATTGGCGCAAACGACCACGTCGAACATCCGGCCGAGACCCCGCAAGTGCCGCCAGAACCTGCTGAAGCAGCGGTCGATCGTTCCGACCGACGCAAATCCGCCGAGCCAACGATAGGCATAGGCCGCAAGGGGGTCCGAATGCATGACGAGCGAACGGCTTGCCGAACCCTGCCAGCGCCCGACCATCGTCGCGCTCGACCAGGGCGACGACGCCTCCACATGATCCGGCTGCCACTGATCGAGCACCCGATGAAGCGCGGCTTCGTCATTGAAATAGCGATAGCGCCCGTCGACGGGCAGCTTGGGCGAGGGAATGGTGACCAGCACCGCGCCGGGGCCGCGGCTCACGATCTGATGACTCTCGCCAGGCGCAACGACGATCATTTCATGTCCGAAGCGCGCGGCGGATCTCAGCTTCGCATCGACATAGGTCCGAACGCCACCGCCGGCCGGCGTATAGAATGCACACACGTCGACGATCCGCATGGCGCCGGACAACAGCGTCGCCGCCCATGAAGCTCAAGTGAAGCTTTGTTAATGGAGCCTCATTGCGCTGGCGCAGAAGTCGGCGCGGTCGCAAATGGCGATCATGGTACGGTCATGGGAACGCTTGCTGCTGGCATCCATCCACGACGTCTCCCCGCGCTTCGAGAGCGAGGTGGACAGCCTGCGCGATCTTCTATCGCCGCACGTCGGCTACCGTATCGCCATGCTCGTCGTACCGAACCATTGGGGCAACGCGCCGATCGTTGCCGGTTCGCCATTCGCGTCGCGCCTGCGGGACTGGGCGGACGCGGGGTCGGAGATATTCCTGCACGGCTTCTATCATCGCGACCAGGCGCGCCACCAAACCCGGTCCGCGAGGCTGAAGTCGCGCTTCATGACCGGGGGCGAAGGAGAATTCCTCGGCCTCTCGCTTGAGGAGGCATCAGTTCGCATCGCCGAAGGTCGAAAAGTTATCGAAGATATCACAGGGCGTGCCGTCGCGGGCTTCATCGCACCCGCCTGGCTTTACGGGCCAGGCGCGCTCGAGGCGCTCGAGGAGGCGCAGTTTGCGCTTGCTGAGGATCACTTCCGGGTCTGGTCGCCGGCGACCCGGCGGAAGCTGGCGTCGGGCCCAGTTATTACCTGGGCCAGCCGAACGCGCGCGCGCTTGGCCTCGTCATTGCTAGCGGCGGGAGCGCTCAGACATGCGCCGCTGCAAACCCTTCGCGTCGGCGTCCATCCGCCCGACGTGCGTCACCCGCTTCTCATCCGAAGCATCGAGGCGACTTTCAATCACGCAGCGCGAAACCGCCGCGCTGCCCGCTACGCCGACTTGCTGGACTAAGGCCGTCAGAACTTCAGGAGAAAGGTGACTGCCGGCTTGCGCGAACTCGCCGGCGGATCGTCCGGCCGCTGAGATAGGCGGCGCTTGGAATAAATGTTCGCCAGCCCGACGCCAAAGGCTGCGTTCGGCGTCACGTCTTGCCGAAGCAACATGCTTGCGACGAGTGGCACATGCGTTTCGGTGCCAAATTGCGGGCCGAGTCGAAGGTCGAGGGTCCGAGTGCGCGCAACGCTTGCGACGTCGATCGCGGACAGCGACTTCATCTGCGCCTTCGCGCCGGTCGATCCTGCCATCAGGACGACGGCCGCCACGACGAGCCAGTTCCCCACGGCCCATCTTTCCCTGTTGCACTTTAAAAACCAGAGTCGAGAGCAAGGGTTCCGGCGCGTTTGCGATCGTCCCGCAAAGGTTCAGCGGCGGCGAGACTTCCAACAGTCGATAGCGGCATCCGCCTCGAGCGGCTTGGCAAAGTAGAAGCCTTGTCCTGACGCGCACCCGAGAGTTGCCAGCGTAGTCGCCAGCTCGACCGTTTCGATCCCTTCCGCCGTCGTCGACATCCCGAGAGCTTCGGCCAGGCTGAGCACCGCGCGAACGATCGCAACGCTGTCCGGATCGACCATCATCCCGGCGACGAAGCTGCGGTCGATCTTGAGCACGTCAATCGGTAGCCGCTGGAGATAGGCAAGGCTGGAATAGCCGGTGCCAAAGTCGTCCATCGCAACCGTCGTTTCGAGTTCCTTCAGCGCGTGGAAGACGCGTGTTGCGCGAGCCGGGTCCTGGACGATCGAGCTCTCGGTCAATTCCAGCGTCAGCCGGTTGCCGCTCAGGCCGCTCGACTTGAGTGCGCTTTCGACGACCTCGGCGATATTGTCGCGCGCGACCTGAATCGCCGACAGGTTGACGCCGACATAGAGCGGAAGCTTCTCGCCGGCCTGCTTGTCCCAGCCGGCCAGCGTTGTCGCGGCTTTGTCCATCGCCCAGCGGCCAAGCTGCAGGATCAGGCCGCTCTCCTCGGCGACTGGAATGAATTCGGTCGGGCTGATCTCGCCGCGATCCTCGTGATCCCACCGCGCCAGCGCCTCGAACCCGGACACTTCACCGGTCTTCAGGTTGATAAGCGGCTGGTAGAACAGCTGTAGTTGATCGCGATCGAGCGCCCGGCGAAGCTCGGTCTCGACCGAAAAGCGCCGCCGCGCCTCCGTCGCCTGCTTGGGCTCGTAGACCTGCGGCTTGCCGACCATCTTGGCTTGCTTCACCGCGAATTGAGCATTGCGGAACAGCTCTTCCGGGTCCTGCCCTCCGTGCATCAGCGCGACGCCGATCGCGCACTCGACGCGGATTTCAAGGTCCGAGATCTTGAACGGCGCCGCCATGACTTTCTGGATTCGGTCCGCGGCCTTCAGCGCGTCCTCCACGCCGCGGCGCAGGGACACGAGGATGCCGAACTCGTTGCCGCCCGTACGAGCGAGAACATCGCCCGCCCGGAGCGCAAGGATGAGCCGGCGCGCGAAAGTGATAAGCAGTTCGTCGCCGGCAAGGCCGCCCATCGACTCATTGATGCGCGAGAAGCGCAGCATGTCGACGACCAGCACGGCGTGATCAATGTCGCGGGACGGCGCTTCCTCGGCTTTCTCGATCGCCTCGCTGAACGCGAGCCGGTTCGGCAAGCCGGTCAGGCTGTCACGCAGCATCTCCGCGCGAAGCGCACGCTCCGACTGCACCTCAACCGTGCGATCAACGACGCTCAGCAGGCAACGCGGAGCATCCTCGGACTTGGGAAGTGGCGCCAGCTTCACCCGGAAGAAGTGCGACGAAACTCCCTCGCCGTTCTTGAAGTCGAGCTCCGCTGCGCCGGCAGTGCCGTCGAAGAAGGACTGCAGCAGGTCCGCAATGGGGCCAGAACGCAGGCACTCGGCGTCGTTCCAGTCGAGCGCCGTGCAGGACGATCGGTGGACGGTGTCGACGAAGCGGTCATTATGCGCCGCGACCCGCAATTCCTTGCCGTCGACGCGTTCGATGATGGCGGCCGCAATCGGAAGCGCATCGAGCAAGCCAGTGCCGTCCACGAGCGCAAGGTGCGCGTTCGTGTTCGACTTGTCCGTCAGCCGTTGCCTCGGGGCAGCGGACAAGCGGTGGGCTGCGGCCTGCATCGGCATGGCTCTGAACGAGAGGGGTTAATTCTCTCTTGCTGACTGCTGATTAACAACGCGATCCCATCGATTTCTTAACGCAGGTCAAACTTATTGGCGCGAGGAAAGCCGATCGGGGGCATCCGGCCCGCCGCGCCGCGCGCCGCGCGCCATGGCGTGAGGTCCGTTTCGGTGCGCACGCGACCACTTTCGCCGCCCAACGTCCAACTCAACCCGTCAGCCATTCGCAATGTGATCGCATCAGCAAGCCCGCCATCGCGGTAACGTTGCAGCGTGACGCCCTGTCCTCGCACGAGCTCAGGAAGCTCCGACAGCGGGAAGAGCAGCATTTTGCGGTTTTCGCCGATCACCGCGACCGAGTCCGCGCCCCCCATGACCGGCCGCACGACCGCAACCTTGGCACCAGAACGCAGGTTCACGAGCTGCTTGCCCTTGCGTGTTTCGGCCAACGTCGCATCGCCGCTGGTCACGAAACCCTTGCCATCCGACGACGCGAGCAGGAGCTTGAGGTCGGGCCGGATGACGAGCAGTTCAACGATATCAACCTCGGCATCCAGATCGATGAACAGCCGCACCGGCTCACCGAAACCGCGCGCACCGGGCAGCTTGTCGCCGCCCAGCGTATAGACCCGACCGTTCGAGGCGAAGAGCGCAATGCGATCGGTCGTCTGCGCGTGGAAATGGATGAACGGCCCGTCTCCCTCGCGCCACTTGAGCTCCGGCACTTCCTCGAGCGGAACATGCCCCTTCATCGCCCGTATCCAGCCACGCTGCGACAGAATGACGGTGATTGGCTCCTTCTCGATCATCGCCGACCAGTCGATCTCGCGCGCTGGCGCGACCTCATCGATGCGAGTGCGGCGGTCGTCGCCGAACTTATCCTTCAATGTCTGCAGGTCGCGCTTGATGCGGGTGCGCTGGCGGGCCGGGCTTTCGACGAGCTTGACCAGCTCTTCGCGTTCCTTGGCAAGCGCATTGCGCTCGCGTCCGATCTCCATCTCCTCCAGCTTCCGCAAGCTGCGCAGCCGCATGTTGAGGATCGCTTCGGCCTGCCGATCGGTCAGCGAGAACTCGGCCATCATGATGGGCTTCGGCTCGTCCTCGGTCCGAATGATCTCGATCACGCGGTCGAGGTTCAGATAAGCAATGAGGAAACCGTCGAGCAGCTCGACACGGTCGTCGATCTTGCCGATCCGCACCTGGCTGCGGCGGAGCATCACCTCGATCTGGAAGGACAACCAGGCGGTCAGCGCCTGCTTGAGACTCATGACACCCGGCGTGCGGCTCGCGTCGAGCACGTTCAGATTGAGAGGAAAGCGAATCTCGAGGTCGGTCAGGCGGAAGAGAGACTCGAGCAGCAGGTCCGGATCGACGGTCCTTGCGCGTGGTTCGAGGATCAGACGAACCTTCTCGTCACTCTCGTCTTTCACGTCAGCGAGGATCGGCAGCTTCTTGTCGGCGATCAGCTGTGCGATCTGTTCGATCAGCTTGGCTTTCTGGACGCCGTAGGGCATCTCGCTGACCAACAGGTGCCAACCCCCGCCCTTCTCGCGCTCGACATCGATCCTGGCGCGAAGACGGAAACTGCCCCGACCGGTTGCATAGGCGTGGGCGATGCTCTCGCGGCTGTCGACAAGCACGCCACCCGTCGGAAAGTCGGGTCCTGAGACGAAGTCCATCAGCGCGCTGTCTTCGGCCTTCGGATTGTCGATGAGATGGGTTGCCGCCTCGATCAACTCCGTGAGGTTATGCGGCGGGATCGAGGTCGCCATGCCGACTGCGATGCCGCTGGCGCCGTTGGCTAGAAGGTTCGGGAAGAGGCCTGGGAAGACCTCCGGTTCTTCTTCTTCGCCGTTGTAGGTCGCCCGGAAATCGACGGTCCCTTCGTCGAGCCCCGTCATCAGCTGCATCGCGATCGCGGTCAGCCGCGCCTCGGTATAGCGGTAGGCGGCAGCGTTATCGCCGTCGATATTGCCGAAGTTCCCCTGCCCGTCGACGAGCGGGTAACGGAGCGCGAAGTCCTGCGCGAGGCGAACCATTGCGTCATAGACGGACTGGTCGCCATGCGGATGATATTTGCCGATCACGTCGCCGACGACACGCGCCGACTTCTTGTATGCGCCAGCCGGATCGAGCCGCAGCAGCCGCATGGCCCACAGAAGGCGGCGGTGAACCGGCTTCAGGCCGTCGCGTACGTCTGGCAGCGATCGCGCGGTGATCGTGGAAAGGGCATAAACGAGGTACCGCTCGCTAAGCGCGGCGTCGAACGGGGTTTCGATGACGGACGAAATATCGGGATCAGGCATTCGACCTGACTAGCAAGCGCTTGCCGGTTTCTGGAAGCCTATTCCGCAGCCTCGGCAGCGGGTTGGGGCCAACCGCCAGCGGCGTCCGCCACCGACCGCTCGATCTCCGGCAGCAGCCATTCGCGGAAACGCTTGATCTTGGGCGTCAGCCGCCGTTCGGTCGGGTAGACGAGCCAGTAGGACCAGGCCCGCGCTGACACCCGGTCGGGGAATGGCACGGCAAGACGTCCAGCGGCGACATCACCCTTCCACAGCAAAGGCGTCAGCAGCGCGAACCCCTGCCCTGCCATCGCGGCATGACCTTCGTTCGCCTGGTTCTCCAGCCTGATCCCCGGCCGCCTCAGTGCCGCATCGTCAGCCGGCACGCCATTGTCGCTGAACCACTGCTGCCACCACTCGTCGCTCGGGTTGATCCGATTGACGTCGAGCATGTCGTTCGGCTCGATCCTGCGGCCGAGCTTTCGCTCAGTCTCCGCGATGCACTCCGGGCTCGACATCGGCGTGAAGGATGATTCGAACAGCCGGTGGTGCTCGAAACCCTCCCAGCCGCCATTGCCGGCCCGGATCGCGACGTCTGCATCGCCAGCCCGAAGGTCGCACAGCTCGTTGCTCGTCGTCATGCGGACAGCGAGATCGGTGTGCTCCATCTGAAAAGCACCAAGCCGCCAAGCCAGCCAGGTGTTGGCGAAGGTATGCGTAGTCGTGATCGTGAGGAGTGACTCGTCTTCCTCGCGGTGGCTGGCGAAAGCGCTCTCAAGCGTGTCGAACGCGCTCGACAAGGAAGGCAGCAGGCGCTGGCCCAGCGGCGTCAGCCGCGCCCGCCCCTTCTCGCGAATGAAGAGCGGTGCGCCAAGGCGCTCCTCAAGGCTCTTGACCTGGTAGGACACCGCAGCCTGCGTCATGCCGAGTTCGGCAGCAGCGGCGGTGAAGTTCTCCGTCCGCGCCGCCGCTTCGAAGGCCCTGATCGCCGCAAGTGGTGGAAGCCGCCGCATCCCCCAACAATAATCGCCCGAGCGTCGCCACCGCAACCAAAGAGAGAGGCGCTTGACCCAGCTTGGCCCCGACCTTCTAACGATGCACAGCCACGGGAGTTGTGATGAACCGTCTGTACCGAGTGTTCGCGAGTTTCGTCATAATTTCCCTGGCAGCCGCCGCTCCTCCCGCAAGCCTCATACAATTCTCGGCGCTGAAGAAACGCGCCCACCCAGAGCCAACCACCACGGTGCGATACGGGGATAACCCCCTACAGGTCGTCGACGTATGGCTTCCAAAGGGTCGTGGACCGTTCCCGACCGTGCTCATGATTCACGGTGGTTGCTGGCAGACCGACGTTGCCGACCGCCATCTGATGGACTGGGTATCCAATGACCTGCGCCGCCGTCGGATCGCCGTCTGGAACATCGATTATCGCGGGGTTGACCGGGCGGGAGGTGGCTATCCCGGCACTTTCATGGATGTCGCCGCGGCCGCGGACGCGCTCAGCCTTCATGCCCGGGAACTGCATCTCGACACCCGGCGGATCGTCGCGGTTGGGCATTCGGCCGGCGGACATCTCGCGCTTTGGCTCGCCGGGCGACCGCGACTGCTTCGCTCCAGCCCGCTTTATCGGGACCACCCCATACCGCTCGCTGCTGTCGTTAGTCTCGGCGGCCTCCCCGACCTTGAACGCGAAACGCAGGTGGAAAACGGTTGCGGCAAGACGGTGAGCGTGACGCTTTCCGGCGGACACTTTGCGGAAACGTCGGTGCCGCGTCTCGCGCCGCTCCACGTCCGGCAATATCTCGTGAACGGCCTGATGGATCCGATCATCCCGACCGAGCTCGCCTCGGACTATCAGCGCCGAATGCAGTCCGCTGGTGACAAGGTGACGATCGACTGGGTTCCCGACTCCGGCCACTTCGAGCTGATCGTACCCGAAAGCCGAGCGTGGGCTGTCGCGCTGAGACATATCGAGCAGGCACTGCACCGCCACTGAAGCACCGCCAATAAGTGCTGCTTATGACGATCGCCAACCGTTTGATTGGCGAAACCACCGGGCGAATCGTACATACGATCCAGTCGCCGGCGTTGGTAAATCCCCTCCCCTCGCAGCCCCCGACGCCGGCGACCCAAAAAAAGGAAGGACGATTGCCATGACTTATGGCCTCAGCACCCGTGCGTTCATCGAAGACGGCCCCGTGGCGCAGGTGGCGCAGGCCGAAACCATGCGATCGACCGCCCGCTCCTGGCGCGCTCTCGACGAGGCTCACCGGATCGAGCTGATCGAGACGGCGCTCAAGGCCGCCAATGACCGCATCGACGCTTACCCGCTGGCCCTCTGACCGGCGGCAATAGGAGGAAAGGAGTGATTACCATGGTTGATGAGATTTTCGACCGGCACTACCAAACGGTGCGTCAGGAGTTAAACGCTTCGATCTCAAGCGGCCTATCCGATCTGAGCAAGAAGGTTCGTGAAGCATTCGAAGTGCTCGTGAAGATTGAATATCAGTCCCCGTGGACCGCACCGACGCGCAAAGCAAAATGCAATTGAATATCCATATGAGGAGCGCGGGCTAGCACGCACCGCGCTCCTCGCTTATAGCCCCCGCTCCTTCCCATTGACGTTGGAGTGATGCGAACCGTGGCTCGCCGCCGCCAGATTTATGAGGGCAAGGCCAAGATCCTCTACGAGGGTCCAGAGCCCGGCACGCTCATTCAATATTTCAAGGACGACGCCACGGCGTTCAATGCGCAAAAGCGCGGGACGATCAGCGGCAAGGGCGTCATCAACAACCGCATCTCCGAGCACATCTTCACGTCGCTTTCGGCGATCGGGGTTCCGACGCATTTCATCCGCCGCCTCAACATGCGCGAGCAGTTGATCCGCCAGGTCGAGATCATCCCGATCGAGGTCGTGATCCGCAATGTCGCCGCCGGTTCGCTTTCCAAGCGCCTCGGCATCGAGGAGGGCACCCAGCTGCCCCGCACGATCATCGAATATTATTACAAGGACGATGCGCTGGGCGACCCGATGATCGCCGATGAGCACATCGCTTGCTTCGGCTGGGCGACGCAGGACGAGATGAACGACATCGCGGACATGGCGATCCGGGTGAACGACTTCCTGTCGGGCATGTTCGCCGCGATCGGTATCCGCCTAATCGACTTTAAGCTGGAGTTCGGCCGGGTCTGGGACGGCGACTATGCGCGGGTCATTCTGGCTGATGAGATCAGCCCCGACGGCTGCCGCCTGTGGGACATCAAGACTAACCAAAAGCTCGACAAGGACCGCTTCCGCCAGGACCTAGGCGGCGTTGAGGAGGCCTATCAGGAAGTCGCCCGCCGGCTCGGCCTGCTCCAGCCAGATGAGGAAAACGCGGTCCTCGACTTCGACACTCACAGGAAGAAACGCGGCCGGTGACGCTTCGACGCGCGCGCGTCGTCACGCTGAACGCTGCGCTCGGACCGCTCGACTATCGGGTTCCCGAGGGGACGACAGTCGTCCCCGGCTCGGTGGTCGTCGCCCCGGTCGGGCCGCGGCAATTGCTTGGCGTCGCTTGGGATGCCGAGCGACTGCAAACCAATGAGGTGCCGGAGGCCCGGCTAAGGCCGCTCGCCGGCGTTCTCGACGTCCGTCCTATCGCCGCTCCGCTCAGGCGCCTCTGCGAATGGACCGCCGATTATTACCTGAGCCCCCTAGCCTCCGTTCTGCGCATGGCGTTGCCTTCCTCTGCCGCGCTCGACGGGCCGAGGCAGTTTATCGAGTACCGGCCAACGGGAATGACGCCGGACCGGATGACGCCTCAGCGCGAAAAGGCGCTTCAGGCAATCGAGGGCCGGCAAGGCACGGTCCGGGAGCTTGCCGACCACGCGGAGGTCAGCGACGCCGTGATGCGCGGACTCGTCAATGCCGGTGCGATTGAAGCTGTGGCGGTGGATGCCGACCGTCCGCTCGCCTGCCCTGACCCCGAACACGCACCGCCGGACCTCAACGACGATCAGCGCGAAGCGGCTTCCAGCCTCGCATCTGCCGTCGGCAAGGGCTTCGATCCCGTGCTTCTCGACGGTGTAACGGGATCGGGAAAGACCGAAGTCTATTTCGAAGCGATCGCCGAGTGCCTGCGCCAGGGGCGCCAAGCGCTCGTCCTCCTTCCCGAAATCGCGCTCACTGAGCCTTTCTTGAAGCGGTTCGAAGCGCGCTTCGGCTGCCAGCCCGTGGCTTGGCATTCCGACCTCCGCTCCTCGCAGCGGCGTCGCGCCTGGCGCGGCATCGCAAGCGGCGAGGCTGCCGTGACGGTCGGCGCACGCTCGGCCCTGTTCCTGCCCTATCCGATACTGGGCCTGATTATCGTCGACGAGGCGCACGAGCCCTCCTTCAAGCAGGAGGAAGGCGTCCAGTACCACGCCCGCGACGCGGCGGTGATGCGCGCCAAGTTCGAGGACATTCCGGTGATCCTCTCGTCCGCGACGCCGGCGATCGAGAGCCGGCACATGGCCGAGATCGGCCGCTATCGCGAGGTCAGCCTGCCCGAGCGCTTCGCCGGCGCGTCGATGCCCGCCATCCGCTCGATCGACCTGACGCAAGACCCACCGCCGCGCGGCCGCTGGCTCGCGCCGGAGCTAGTCAACGAGATTGAGGCAAACCTTGCACGCGAGGAACAGTCGCTCCTGTTCCTAAACCGCCGTGGTTTCGCCCCGCTGACCTTGTGCCGCCACTGCGGCCACCGCTTTCAGTGCCCTAATTGCACCGCGTGGATGGTCGAGCACCGGTTGATGCATCGTTTGGCGTGCCACCACTGCGGACATGTGATGCCGCCTCCGAAGGCCTGCCCGGAATGCGGCGAGGAGGACAGCCTCGTGGCTTGCGGCCCAGGCGTCGAGCGCATCGCCGATGAGGTCGCCGAGCTTTTCCCCAACGCGCGCACCGCCATTGTCACATCTGACACGATCTGGTCGCCGCTCCGTGCCGCCGAATTCGTCGGCGCGATGGAGGCGGGCGCAATCGACGTCGTCATCGGCACCCAGCTCGTCACCAAGGGCTATCACTTCCCCAACCTAACGCTCGTCGGCGTCGTCGATGCAGACCTCGGCCTGGCTGGGGGTGACCTCCGAGCGGCCGAGCGCAGCTTCCAGCAGATTCAGCAAGTCGCCGGCCGCGCCGGTCGCGGCGACAAGCCGGGGCGTGTGCTCGTCCAGACCCACGACCCCGACGCGCCAGTCATCGCAGCGCTGGTATCCGGCGACGCCCCCGGCTTTTACGCGGCTGAGACCGAGAGCCGCCGTGAGGCCGCCATGCCGCCGTTCGGCCGCCTCGCCGCTATCGTCATCTCCGCCGAGGATTCATCGGAGGCCGAAGCCGTCGCCCGCCGCATCGGCATGGCTGCGCCGGAGGTCGAAGGAATGGCCGTGTTCGGCCCCGCGCCCGCCCCCCTCGCCATGCTGCGCGGCCGCCACCGCCAACGCATCCTCGTCCATGCTCGCCGCAGCCTCGACGTCCAAGACGTCATCCGCGAGTGGCTCGCCGGCGTCGAATGGAGCGCCAAGGTCCGCGTCGGCGTCGACGTCGATCCCTACAGCTTTCTGTAGATCTTTCTGTAGATTGCTGCATCAAACCAAGGGCTTGCGACAGCGCGCGCCGCTGTTAGTGTCCGGGCGCCGAAAGAGGGGATCGGATGCGTCGCGTACTAGAGTTCTGCCTTGCCGCCGGCTTGCTGGCGGGTACCACGCCTGCGCACGCGGCGTGGCAGGAAGCCAAGTCCAAGCATTTCATTATCGTCGGCGACACCGACCCTGCAGAACTTGGCGAATATGCAAAGAAGTTGGAACGCTTCGACCAGGCGGTCCGGATGGCTCGGGGCATGGGCGACCCAGCGCTTACCGATTCGGGCCGCCTGCGCATCTACTTCCTGAAAAACGTTGATCAGCTGGTCGACTTGACCGGTGGATATGGGATCTTGGGCCAGTATATCGGACGCGCTTCCGGCACCTATGCATTTGTCTCGAAGATCAAGGGCAAGGACGAACGAGACTTCAATTCCGACATCGTCTTCTTCCACGAATATGCGCATCATTTGATGCTGCAGAATTGGGCTGCGGCGCTGCCGACTTGGTTCGTCGAAGGCTTCGCCGAATTCTTTGGAACGGCGAAGATCAACGATGACGGCAGCGTAATCCTGGGCTCCGCGCTGAACCATCGCGCTTACAGCGTCCATGCCAATCAGCACGACCTCTATTTCTCGGAGATGCTGGGCGGCACGCCACAAGGCCTGACCGCCTGGCAGATGGAGATCATGTACTCACGTGGCTGGTTGCTCACGCATTATCTGACCTTCGAGCCGAGTCGGCGCGGCCAGCTCGACCGCTACATTGCCGGTATCCAGCAAGGGCAGAATGCGCTGGACGCAGCCAGGGCCGCGTTTGGCGACCTCCGAAAGCTTGAAAACGAACTCGATAAATATGCCGACGCCAAGGAGATCAAAGGCGTCGTTATCCGGCCCGATCCTGCGAAGATCGGCACGATCAGCGTGCGGTCGCTTGCGCCGGCAGAAGCAGCGCTCATGCCAATACGGATGAGATCGGACTACGGCGTTTCGGAACAAACTGCGCGCATTGTCGCCGGCAGGGCGCGCAAGCTCGCCGCGGCGTATCCATCAGACGCGTTCGCGCAATCGGTGTTGGCGGAAGCGGAATATGATGCCGATTATTTCGACGCTTCCGAACATGCAGCAGACAGAGCGCTCGCAGCCGACCCCAACAACGTGCATGCGCTCATCTATAAAGGGCGCGCCGAGATGGCTCGTGCCAAGACCGCGCCGGCAACGGTCGACTGGTCCAAGGTGCGGGCGCTGTTCGCAAAGGCCAATCGCCTGGACACCGAAAATGCCGAGCCGCTGATGCTCTATTACCGGACATTCAAGGAGTCGCGCGCGACCCCAACGCCGAGCGCCGTGAACGGTTTGCTATACGCGCTCGTGCTTGCGCCTCAGGACAGTGGCTTGCGATGGCTCGCCGTTCGCCAATTGCTAACGGACCATCGACTGAAAGAAGCGAAACAAGCGCTAGCGCCAATGGCATTCGAACCGCATTCCGAACGCACGCGAACTCTTGCCGATCAAGTGGTTGCAGCGATCAATGCAGGTGATTCAACAAAGGCGCTGGAGCTGATCGAGGAGCGCGATTCGAAGAAAAAGCAATAAACGCTTACGATCAAAAACTTGTCGTCAGGTGATGGGCGCTCTCCAAGGGGGCGGCACGCTTCGTCCGCAGCGGAAGGCCTTGATCACCATCACGACGCCAGCACCGGTGGCCAGTACTAAAGCGATGGCTGAGGCTTCGAGCCCGAAGGGCCCGCCCGTCAGCAGTTCTGGGCCAGACAGCTTGGCACCGACCAGCCCTTTCTCGGCGACCCCGGAAACCGGCACCCCAAAGAGGTACCCCTGCGTGAAGTTCCACGCCGCGTGGAGCCCGATCGGCATCCACAAGCTACGCGTAAGCATGTAGGCGCCCCCGAGCAGCACACCGGCCTCGACCGCAATGAAGATCGACGCGAGGACATTTGAATTAGGGTTCCACGCATGCGCTAGGCCGAAGAGCGCCGAGGTGACAAACAGCGCGATCCAGCTTCCACCCATTTCCTCGAGCCAGCGGAACAGAATTCCACGGAAGAAAAGCTCTTCCATGAAGCCGGGCATGATCGCGGCGACGAACAATTCAGGCAGCAGGTTGGTCGTGCTGCAGCATGAGACGATACGGTAAGAGCCTAGCAACGCCGCCACGCCAACGACGGCGCTAAAGAGCGCAAGTCCAGCAATCAATCCGATCGCCGCTTGCGAGAGCGCCTTGTTCAGCTGAAGGTCGTCGCGCGGCTCTTCCCCCAAATGCCGGATGCCGAGCTTGTACGCCGCCAGCCCGAACCCGACTGTAATCACTACCTGAACGGCCTGCTTGAGGCCGTCCTGCAGGAGAGGCAGGCTGCTCGCCGCGATGATCGCCAGCGCGGACGCAGCAGCAAACAGTAGGATCGCGACAACCATTGAAACGAACGGATGGTCTATGAGGCGCCGCCGCCCGCCATCCCGGTTCGTGTAAGACATGCCGTCCGCCCCCCCCCCCCCGCTTCACATCGCTGTTGCGCTGAGCGAGGCGAGGGAGGCAAGGGTCTAATCGAGCAACGGTAGCTCCGGCGACGCCTGGCGATGGCCCTCCGCACCGAGCAACTGCCGCTTGCGGTCGAGCCCGCCGGCATAGCCGCCAAGCGTCCCGTCGCTGCGGATCACGCGATGGCACGGGATAAGCACGGCCACATGGTTGTCGCCATTGGCAGTGCCTACCGCGCGAACCGCCTTGGGCTGACCGATCGCCGCCGCGATCTGTGCGTAGCTGCGGGTTTCGCCCGCTGGGATCTTGCGGAGCTCGCGCCACACCGCCTCCTGGAACGCCGTGCCAGCTACGTCGATCGGCAGCTCGCGCGCAGCGAGCGGCTGCTTGATCGCGGCAAGCGCGCCCTCGACGAGGTCGCGAAGCCCGCCCGCATCCTCGACGATCTCCGCATTCGGGAAGAGCCGGCGAAGCGAGTCCGGGCTGTCGTCGAACGTCAGCCGGCAAATGCCCTTGCTTGTCGCGGCGATCAGCATCTGGCCGAGCGGGCTGTCGAAATGCGTCCAGCGGATCGTTTCGCCGCGGCCGCCATTGCGCCAAGCCGACGGGGTCATGCCCAGCCTCTCCTTCGCATCGCTGTAAAAGCCGCTCGGCCCTGAATAGCCCGCGTCGTAGACCGCATCGGTCACCCGCCCATTCTGCTTCAGCGCTTGCTGGGCGCGCTGGTTACGCCTGCCGCGCGAATATTCGGCCGGCGACACGCCAAGGTCCCGCTTGAAGATGCGCTGGAAATGGTGGGGCGCGTAGCCGACCGCCTCCGCGAGCGCGGCAAGCTGCGGTGGCTCTTCCGCCTGCTCGATCAGCTTCACCGCTTCGGCCACCGCCTCGTGGTCTCGACCGACCTCGTCGGGCTTGCAGCGCATACAGGATCGGTAGCCCGCCGCTCTCGCCTCCTCAGCGGTGACGAAGAACTCGACGTTTTCGCGCTTAGGGCGCTTCGCCGGGCAACTCGGTTTGCAGTAAATGCCGGTGGTCTTCACCGCGGCGATAATGCGCCCGTCCCAGCTGCGGTCGCGGCGCATGAAGGCTGCCCATGCGGTGTCCGCGTCTAGGCGCGCGACGTTGCTCATCGGTTCAGCTCTACGCTCCTCGTGACGCTGTGCAAGCGTGGCCATCTCAATTCCTTTCGATCTTGGCCGAGAAGCACCCGCGCGTCGCGTTATGTGCGTGGATGGTCTCGATGTTCGGATCGGCAAAAAGCTGGCGGATGCCCGCCTCAGCTTCCCCCGGTTGAGTGAGGATCGCCGCGGCCATCATCCCTTCCTTGTCGAAGCCGCGAAGCGACAGCACGCGCTCCTCGAATACCGGCGGCACACTGTCGACATATTCGGCTGCCTCTTCGTTGGCTTCCGCAACGAAAATGGCGTGCGAGGCGCGATACGGGTTCGCGACGTCATGGCTGATATGGTTGAGCAAGAGCACCGTCTCGCCAATCGCTCGGTCGGTCAAGCTAACCCGGCATGGGAAAGTCGGACTGTCGACGGTCATCCGTACGATGCCGCGCTGCGCAAGCGCCTCCTCAGGTAAGCCGAACATTGCTTTGTACGGGGCAGGATCGATGCCACGGACGACAAAAGACATGGAAGTTGCTCCTTTCGGCCACCACTGTAAGGTGTCGCTCGGGAACAGGCTTCCGCTGGCTTGCGTTCAAACATCGGAAATCAAAGAGGGGATTTCCTATGACACGACTGAAACGGGCCTGATGAGTCATTCGATTAGCGCTGGCCGGCACACGCTGGCCGTCCGCCTGTTGCGTGCTCCCTTAGCCGTCGCATGTGCTTGTATTTTCCTTGCATCGAGCGGCGCTCCGGCCGCCACTCTTAAGCAACCCCTTCGCTTCTTCGAAGGCCGCACCGAACTCTCCGGTACGCTCAAGGCCGTCATGCACGGAACGCGCCGCGTCCTCAGCATCGGCCATGGCACTATCGGCGCTGATGGTGCGCTGCGTTTGGTCCAGCAGGTGCGTGACGAGGGCGAACAGCCTCACGAACGCGTCTGGCTCATTCATCAAGTCGCGCCGGGTAAGTTCGCCGGGTCCATGTCGGAAGCCACGGGGCCCGTCACGATCGATCAGGTCGGCGACCGTTACCGCTTCCGCTTCAGCTTGAAGGGCGGGATGTCAGCCGAACAGTGGCTGGTGCCGAGCGCCGACGGACGATCGGGCCTTAGCATGCTCACCGTTCGCAAGTTCGGCATGGTCGTCGCGCGCTCGAAGGCGACGATTCGCCGCCTTTCACAGCAGGCTGCCAACTAGCTTCAAACTGAGTAGATCGCCGTCCCTTGCATCGCCGCGAAGCGCTTGCTAGGGGCCCGGCAACCGATGGGGGCGTGCGGGGGTAACCCGTTTCCACGCCCCGTTTTTTAACGTCGGGGCAATTCCAGTTCTGGAGCTATTCGCGCGTGGAGACATCCGGCGGCATTCGGGCCAGCTTAGCGGGACGCTACGCATCCGCTTTGTTCGACCTTGCCCGTGATCAGAAGCAGATTGAATCCGTGGGCAAGAGCCTCGACGCGCTCAACCAGGCGCTGGTCGATTCGAAGGATTTTTCCGAGCTGGTCGAAAGCCCACTCGTTTCCCGCGACGAGGCCGGAAAGGCGTTCGGCGCCATTGCGCTGCAGCTCAACCTCGATCCGATTACCAGCAACTTCGTCGGCGTCCTTGCCCGCAACGGCCGCAAGAGTCAGCTCCAGCCGGTGATCCGTGCGTTCCGCCGGCTCGCTGCGGAACACCGCGGTGAGACGATTGCCGAAGTAGTGACGGCGCGTCCGCTTAACGACGACCAGTTGGCGCAGCTCAAGACGCAGCTCCGCACCCGCGCCGGGCGCGACGTCAACGTCGATGCAACGGTCGACCCCACCATCCTTGGCGGAATTGTCGTGAAGCTGGAAAGCCAGCGCATCGACGCTTCGATCCGCACCAAACTCAATCGACTCGCTCAGGCGATGAAAGGCTAAGACTGACCCATGGATATCCGCGCTGCTGAAATCTCCCGCGTCATCCGCGACCAGATCGCGAATTTCGACGCCGAAGCCGAGGTCTCGGAAGTTGGCACCGTGCTGTCGGTAGGCGACGGCATCGCGCGCATCTACGGCCTCGACAACGTCCAGGCCGGTGAGATGGTCGAGTTCGACAATGGCACCAAGGGCATGGCCCTCAATCTCGAAGCCGATAACGTCGGCGTCGTCATCTTCGGCTCGGACTCCGAGATCTCCGAAGGTTCGAGCGTCAAGCGGACGGGCACCATTGTCGACGTTCCAATCGGCAAGGGCCTGCTCGGCCGCGTCGTTGATGCACTCGGCAACCCGATCGATGGCAAGGGCCCGATCGAGTACACCGAGCGCCGCCGCGTTGAGGTGAAGGCGCCGGGCATCATCCCGCGCAAGTCGGTTCACGAGCCGGTGCAGACCGGTCTCAAGGCGCTCGACGCGCTCGTCCCAGTCGGCCGCGGTCAGCGCGAGCTGATCATCGGCGATCGCCAGACCGGCAAGACCGCCGTCGCGCTCGACACCTTCATCAACCAGAAGGCCGCCAACGCCGGCAACGACGAGAGCCAGAAGCTTTACTGTATTTACGTCGCCGTCGGTCAGAAGCGTTCGACCGTCGCGCAGATCGTGCGCGCGCTCGAAGAGAATGGCGCGATGGAATATTCAATCGTCATCGCCGCGACCGCTTCGGAGCCTGCGCCGCTTCAGTTCCTCGCTCCCTACACTGGCTGCGCGATGGGTGAGTATTTCCGCGACAACGGCATGCACGCAGTCATCGTCTATGACGATCTTTCCAAGCAGGCCGTCGCGTATCGCCAGATGTCGCTTTTGCTCCGCCGTCCGCCGGGCCGCGAAGCTTATCCGGGCGACGTCTTCTATCTCCACAGCCGCCTTCTCGAGCGCGCCGCGAAGATGAACGACAGCCTGGGCGGTGGTTCGCTTACCGCTCTGCCCGTCATCGAGACGCAGGCAGGCGACGTGTCGGCATACATTCCGACCAACGTGATCTCGATCACCGACGGCCAGATCTTTCTCGAGACCGACCTCTTCTACCAGGGCATCCGCCCGGCGATTAACGTCGGCCTGTCGGTCAGCCGCGTCGGCTCGGCCGCGCAGACCAAGGCGATGAAGAAGGTCGCCGGCTCGATCAAGCTGGAGCTTGCGCAGTACCGCGAAATGGCGGCCTTCGCGCAGTTTGGTTCCGACCTCGACGCGTCGACGCAGAAGCTGCTCGCTCGCGGTGCTCGCCTGACCGAGTTGCTGAAGCAGCCGCAGTATGCGCCGATGCCGGTCGAAGACCAGGTCGCATCGATCTTCGCCGGTACCCAGGGTTTCCTCGACACCGTCGAGGTGAAGGACATCGTCCGCTACGAAAATGCAATGCTGAGCTACCTGCGCTCAGACAAGCCGGAGATTCTGGCCAAGATCCGCGACACCAAGGCGCTCGACGACGATACGGCGGCCGCCCTCAAGGACGCGCTCGCCACGTTCGGCAAGCAGTTCGCTTAAGGGGTAGCGGCACAGCAAGATGGCTAGCCTCAAGGCTCTCAAGCTTCGCATCGGCTCGGTGAAGTCGACGCAGAAGATCACCAAGGCGCTGAACATGGTCGCGGCGTCGAAGCTGCGCCGTGCCCAACAGAACGCGACTGCGGCCCGACCCTATTCGTCACGCATGACGGAGGTGGTCGCTTCGCTTGCGTCTCGCGTCGCGCCAGGGCCGCAAAGCCCCAAGCTGCTGTCGGGCACCGGCAAGGACGACACGCACCTGATCATCGTCGCGACTAGCGACCGCGGTCTCGCCGGGGCGTTCAGTAGCAATATCGTTCGCGCCGTGCGCCGGAAGGCCGATGACCTCACCGCTCAGGGCAAGACGGTGCTATTCTACATCGTCGGCCGCAAGGGCCGTCCGGTGCTGCAGCGCCTGTACCCCAAACAGATCATCGCGCAGTTCGACACCAGCGAGATGAAGAACCCGTCCTATGCGGAGGCGCAGGCCGTCGCAAAGGACATCATCGATCGCTACGTGACCGACGGTATCGACGTCGTCCACCTCGCCTACGCGAACTTTCGCTCGACGCTGGTGCAGGAACCGACGATCGATCAGATCATCCCCGTGGTTCCTCGCGCAGCAAGCGAAGAGCCGACAACGGCCAAGGCCGCTGCGCCCACCGCCGTCGAGTATGAGCCGGACGAGGAAGAGATCCTCGCCGACCTCATTCCGCGCAACATCGCGGTGCAGGTCTATCGCGCGCTGCTCGAGAACCAGGCCGGTTTCTACGGCTCGCAGATGACCGCCATGGACAATGCGACCCGCAACGCCGGTGACATGATCAACCGCCTGTCGATCCAATATAACCGTCAGCGCCAGGCCGTGATTACGACCGAACTCATCGAAATTATCTCGGGCGCAGAAGCGCTCTAACGAAACTGAAGGCAAGGAAGACAGAAATGGCCACCGCCGCCGAGACCAAGCCCCGCACCCGCAAGGCCGCTGCCGCCACCGGCGGCGCGCAGACGCCTGCTGCAATCAGCAACCTGACCGGCCGCGTCAGCCAGGTCATCGGCGCCGTCGTCGACGTAGCGTTCGAAGGCAACCTGCCGCCGATCCTTTCCGCGCTGGAGACCGACAACGGCGGCAACCGCCTCGTCCTCGAAGTCGCCCAGCACCTTGGCGAGAACGTCGTCCGCACCATCGCGATGGACTCGACCGACGGCCTCACCCGCGGCCAGACCGTCAATGCCACCGGCTCGCAGATCCGCGTGCCGGTTGGACCGATGACGCTAGGCCGCATCATGAACGTCATCGGTGAACCGATCGACGAGCGCGGCCCGATCGGGAGCGACATGACCGCCTCGATCCACGCCGAGGCACCGCCCTTCGTCGACCAGTCGACCGAAGCCGCCATCCTGGTCACCGGCATCAAGGTCATCGACCTGCTCGCCCCTTACGCAAAAGGCGGCAAGATCGGCCTGTTCGGCGGCGCGGGCGTCGGCAAGACCGTCCTCATCCAGGAGCTGATCAACAACATCGCCAAGGGCCACGGCGGCGTGTCGGTGTTCGCCGGCGTCGGCGAGCGCACGCGCGAGGGTAACGACCTCTATCACGAGTTCCTCGAGGCGGGCGTCATTGCCAAGGACGCCGACGGCAATCCGACGCCGGAAGGCTCCAAGGTCGCGCTCGTGTTCGGCCAGATGAACGAGCCGCCGGGAGCGCGCGCCCGCGTCGCCCTGTCGGGCCTCACCCAGGCCGAATATTTTCGCGACCAAGAGGGCCAGGACGTGCTCTTCTTCGTCGACAACATCTTCCGCTTCACGCAGGCGGGTTCGGAAGTGTCGGCGCTGCTCGGCCGTATTCCTTCGGCCGTGGGCTACCAGCCGACCCTGTCGACCGACATGGGTGCGCTGCAGGAGCGCATCACCTCAACCAACAAGGGTTCGATCACCTCGGTGCAGGCCATCTACGTGCCGGCCGACGACTTGACCGACCCGGCCCCGGCAACCTCGTTCGCCCACTTGGACGCAACGACGACGCTGAGCCGCGCGATTTCGGAGCTCGGCATCTACCCCGCCGTCGACCCGCTAGACTCGGTCAGCCGCGTGCTCACCCCGGCCGTCGTCGGCCAGGAGCATTATGAGACCGCCCGCGCCGTCCAGGAGACGCTGCAGCGCTACAAGAGCCTGCAGGACATCATCGCCATTCTCGGCATGGACGAGTTGTCGGAAGAGGATAAGCTCACCGTCAGCCGCGCCCGCAAGATCCAGCGCTTCCTGTCGCAGCCGTTCCACGTCGCCGAAGTCTTCACCGGCATCCCGGGCAAGTTCGTCCAGGTCGAGGAGACCGTCCGCTCGTTCAAGGCGGTGGTGAACGGCGAATACGATCACCTTCCGGAAAACGCCTTCTATATGGTCGGCGGCATCGACGAGGCGGTCGCCAAAGCCGAGAAGCTGGCTCAGGAAGCCTAAGCCTTGGCCGACGAGCTCCGCCTCGAAGATTGCGTCAACACGCACTGCCCCTGGTCTGGCCATCCGGTCAGCAAGGACAGTCTGACGCTCTTCAAGGGCAAGGTCGTCGGTTTCTGCAACACCGGCTGCCGGGACAAGTTCGACGACGCAACGCAGGCGTTCGACAGAGAAATCGAAGGTAAGAAATAATGGCCGATTTGCATTTCGAGCTCGTCACCCCTGACCGGCTCGTCATGTCCGACGACGTCTACATGGTCGTCGTGCCGGGAACCGAGGGCGAGTCCGGCATCATGGCCGGGCACGCACCCTACATGACGACGCTAAAGAACGGCGACGTTTCCGTCTACCGCACCCAGAATGGACAGCCGGAGCGCATTGCCGTTACGGGCGGTTTTGCGGAGGTCAGCGACCGCGGCCTGACGGTCCTTGCGGAGAGCGCGGAGGCTTAAGCTTTCGCTAACCATTTTCCGCCGCGCTGGGATTAACGCAGTTAGCATTTTCTAAAAGTTTCGCTCTTATTCACCAGAACCATCCTTCACGCGGAAACCGCAACGGCAGGGGTGGAATGAGCGCATTCGGTAAACGTGCTGGCATGGGTGGAGCTCGACCGAGCTTCGGTGTTGCCAAGCCAATGAAGGGAAGCGGTTCGGCCGCCTCGGCCCCGGACCTCGGCGGAGATCAATTCCCGCCGATCGACGAACTTACGCCGACTCTGGATACGCCGATGGCCGAGAACGGCGCGCCGCAGGGCGCGCTGGATCGCCTGACGGCACGCCAAAATGCTAGCGGCGAAGCAGCCAGCAGCAAGTCGGAAGGTTTTGAGGCCTCGGTCCACCGCATCAAGGAGCAGGTGCTGCCGCGCCTTCTCGAGCGCGTCGATCCCGAAGCCGCGGCGACGCTCAGCAAGGACGAGCTTGCCGAGGAATTCCGGCCGATCATTTCCGAAGTCCTGAACGAGCTCAAGATCAACCTCAACCGCCGCGAGCAGTTCGCGCTGGAAAAGGTGCTCGTCGACGAGCTTCTCGGGCTCGGCCCACTCGAAGAGCTGCTCGCGGATCCGGCGATTAGCGACATCATGGTCAACGGCCCCGACCAGACCTACGTGGAGCGCAAGGGTAAGCTCGAGATCGCGTCGATCCAGTTCCGCGACGAAGAGCATCTGTTCCAGATCGCCCAGCGCATTGTGAACAAGGTTGGCCGCCGCATCGACCAAACAAGCCCGCTTTGCGACGCCCGTCTCCAGGACGGCAGTCGCGTCAACGTCATCATCCCGCCGCTGTCGCTGCGCGGCACCGCCATCTCGATACGTAAGTTCTCCGAGAAACCGATCACGCTCGACATGATGAAGGGCTTCGGTTCGATGTCGGAGAAGATGGCGACGATCCTCAAGATTGCCGGCGCATCGCGCATGAACGTCGTCATCTCCGGCGGTACCGGTTCGGGTAAGACGACGATGCTCAACGCACTCTCGAAAATGATCGACCCGGGCGAACGCGTGATCACAATCGAAGACGCGGCCGAGCTTCGTCTGCAGCAGCCGCACTGGCTTCCGCTCGAAACCCGTCCGCCGAACCTCGAAGGCCAGGGCGCGATCACCATTCGCGACCTCGTCATCAACGCCCTGCGTATGCGTCCTGACCGCATCATCCTAGGCGAAATTCGCGGACCGGAGTGCTTCGACTTGCTCGCTGCGATGAACACCGGTCACGACGGCTCGATGGCGACGCTCCACTCCAACTCTCCGCGCGAATGCCTCGCGCGTATGGAAAACATGGTGATGATGTCGGACATCAAGGTGCCGAAGGAAGCGATCTCGCGCCAGATCGCGGACTCGGTCGACCTCATTGTCCAGGTGAAGCGCCTGCGCGACGGTTCGCGCCGCACCACCAACATCACTGAAGTGATCGGCATGGAAGGCGACGTCATCGTCACCCAGGAGCTGTTCAAGTTCGAATATCTCGACGAGACCGCCGACGGGAAGATCATCGGCGAATATCGCTCGATGGGGCTGCGCCCGTACACGCTGGAAAAGGCCAAGCAGTTCGGCTTCGACCAGCCTTACCTTGAGGCCTGCCTCTAAGGCATCGTCTTTCTTTTATTGCTGTGCAACGCTGCGGCGGTTCCTCGAGGAGCCGCCGTATGCGATTCTGGGTTGCCGCCTTTGTTGCCGCCGTAAGCCTGTCGTCAATTGCCGACGCGAAAAAGGCGCCGCCTTTGCCGCCACCGGTCGAGGGTCAGACGGTGCAGTCGCCCGTCGCGGCTGGCGGCGTGCCCTACCTGCTGTTCCTGCCCAAGGGCTACAATGAGAGTACAAGCGAACGCTGGCCGCTCATTATCTTCCTGCACGGTTCGGGCGAGCGCGGCACGGACATAAATCTCGTAAAGAAGCACGGCCCCCCGATGCTGGTAGAGAAGGACCCCAGCTTCCCCTTCATCGTCATCTCGCCGCAGCTGACCGAGCAGACTTCGGCTGACGACGAATTCTGGCCAGTGCCACCGCTGGAAGCGTTGCTCGATCACGCGCTGAAGACCTGGCGCGTCGATCCCTCCCGCGTCTACCTGACCGGCCTCAGCCTCGGCGGCATCGCGACTTGGGATTGGGGCACCCAGCATCCCGAGCATTTCGCCGCGCTCGCGCCCGTCGCGGCGTTCGGCGATCCGAAGAAAGCATGCAAGGCGAAGGACATTCCCGTCTGGGCCTTCCACGGTGACCGCGACGATTCCGTCGACACCCGAGGCGATTTTGAAATGGTCGACGCTTTGAAGAAATGCGGCGCCCATCCGAGGCTCACCATTTACCCGAACACCGACCATTGGTCATGGGTCCCGGCCTACAACGATCCGGCCCTGTGGATGTGGCTCCTCGAACAACGGAAACCACTCGCGCCGAAGCCTGTCGCCGCAAAGCGAAGCCGCTAAATCACTGCATCCGAGGGAAAAATGGTGGGCGTGGCAAGGATTGAACTTGCGACCCCTGCGATGTCAACACAGTGCTCTACCACTGAGCTACACGCCCACCCGACGCCGACCCGAAGGCCGTCGGAGGCACGCATTTAGGGATGTGAATCGTTAGGCGCAACAGGCGTTTGCCCTGTTACAGCCGCCCGTGCTGATCCTCGGTCTGGAAGATGCGGTCGACCTCCATCACGAGGTCCTTCAGATGGAACGGCTTGGATAGCAATTTGGCTTCCGGCGCGGTGCGTCCGCCCTGTAGCGCGACGGCCGCGAAGCCGGTGATGAACATGATGCGGATCGACGGGTCGATCGCGCTCGCCTTCTGCGCCAACTCGATACCGTCCATTTCCGGCATGACGATGTCGGTGAGCAGCAGGTCGAACCTGTCGCTTTCCAGCAGAGGCATAGCCTCAGTACCACACCCGACAGACTGGACATCGTAACCAACGCGCTGCAGTGCACGCTGCAGATACTCGCGCATCGACGTGTCGTCTTCGGCCAGAAGGATTCTCGCCATGGCGCTTCTATGCTCTGTTCAATTGTGTTTTGCCAGAAGCGAATAACGATCTCGCGCGTTGCTTGGCCCCAACTACAGTCCTAACTTGGGACGAAACTTAACCGTGACTCTGCTCTCACTGCCAATCGTGCACCCGCCACGCGGCGAATTACCGGTACTCTTGTCGGTGCCGCATTCCGGCCGCGACTATCCCGATTGGCTGGTCGCGATGGCGGCTGCCGGGAAGCATTCGCTGGTGGCGCTGGAAGATCCCTGGGTCGACCGGCTGGTGTGGCGGGCCGTGCAGCAAGGCTGCGGCGCCGTCATCGCGCAAACGCCGCGCGCAGCGATCGATTGCAACCGTGCGGAAGATGAAGTTGACCCGTCAGTGGTCGATGGAGCCCGGCGCGAGCGCATCAGTGCCCGGGCGCGCGGCGGTCTCGGAATTGTCCCGGCGCGCACGCAACAGCACGGTTATCTCTGGCGACGGGCGATCACGCAGGGCAATCTCGCCGACCGCATCGACCAGGCGCACCGCCCCTATCACGACGCGATTGACGGGCAGATCAACCTGTTGCTCGATCGCTTCGGCTGCGTGCTGCTGCTCGACTGCCATTCGATGCCGCCGCCGCCGTCGGGCATTCCACCCGTCGTATTTGGTGATTGCCGCGGGCGGACCGCGGACGGCTCGCTAAGCCGGGAAGCGCTGGCGATCGCCAACCGCTGCGGCTTCGCGGCAGGGCTCAACGATCCTTTTGCGGGAGGCTACGTCATCGAGCGGCATGCGCGGCCAGCGCACGGCGTGCATGCGCTGCAAATCGAGCTCGACCGTCGCTGCTATCTGGATCACGCGCTGCGCTCGCCGGGCCCGGGATTCGATGAAGCGGCGTTGCTAATAGAGGCCCTGGCGATCGGCCTTGGTGAAGCGCTCAGCGGCCGTCAGTTCGCTACGGCCGCCGAATAGCTCAGACGGTGGCGGGTGCCGGCTGCGGCACCTGCTCGGGCGCCTTGCCCTGCTGCATCTGCCGCGCGAACACATCGCGCATCTGCGACAGCGAGAAAAGATGCGCATAAACCAGCGGCAGCATGCCGTTCTGGTTCATCTTGCGCAGCTCGTCGCCGCGAAGTTCGCGGAGCTTTTCTTCGTCGACCATGCGGAAGCCGCGATAAACGAAGGGCTGCTCGAAGCCCTCTGGCTGGATGGCGACTTCGCCGTCCATCAAAAGGTTGCTCTTCAACAGGTCTTCCATGAACGCGGAGGTGCGCTGGCCGGCCGCCTCGAACTGCTCGCAGAACTGCAGGATCGCGAGTGTCGCTTCGCTCGGCTTCTCGCCGTCGAACAGCGCCTCGCCTTCGAAGTCGCCCACGGCGTTTGCCGACGGGTCGAAGCACAGCGACAGCTCGTCGCTGTCTGGACGCAGCCGCGCCAGCAGGAACGGATAGCGGCGGATGTAGGCCGGAATGTACATCGACGAGTCAATCGCGCGGCCGTCGTCGGTAAGGAAAACGTTGACGCCCTCGTTGAGGCCCATAAGCGCCATCGGGATCGGGTTTTCGCCAATCGAAAAGACGATCGGATAGTGGCGCTGCACCAGCGTGAACTCGTCGACCGTCAATGGAATCGCATGTGTCTTGCCGATTTGGCCCATGCTGACGACCGAACGGACCTTCATGTTGCCATGCTGGGTCACGTTCAGCGGCTCGATGCCTTGGTAGAAAAGGGGCAAATTCTGAATGGGGGCGGCGGAAGCCATCCTGATCATCTCCTGGGGACAGCGTTGACGGCACGCACGCGTAGCCGCCAGCAGCAGTTGGGTGGCGCTCTATTGGCCTTGGCGAGCGAAGGCAAGTCGCGCGCGAGAGAGGGTAGCTCGCCAGTTCATTGACCATTCAACGCCCTCCTGCGAAGCCATCGCCTCCGCGAGGGTCATTTTCATAAGTGTTTGGCGCGTCAATCTTCAGCCTGATTCCATTGATGCTCGGGCTCGCTACGGTGCAGCCTGCGGCGGTGCAGGCGGTGACGCGCCTGGTCGTGCAGGAAGGCGTGATCCTGCGCATTCCGATCGAGCCCCGCGGGCTGATGCCGCAGATCCGCTGGCAAGAGAAGAAGGGGCCAAAGTGCGTCCCGGCGGGCGCCATCCGAGGGGCCCTTCTTTCAGGACCCGAACAGGTCGACTTCCTGCTTTTCGACCGCAGCCGCATCCGCGCCCAGTTCGACGAGGATTGCCCGGCACTCGACTTCTACAACGGCTTCTATCTCCAGCCCAAAGGCGAGAAGGTCTGTGCAGGCCGAGATGCCATCCACTCGCGGATCGGTGGCAGCTGCACCATTGAACGCTTCAAGGTGCTGGTTCCACATATCGCTCGTTAGCTCTTGGTTTTCGCAGGCCGACACCCCATTTCCTTGACAAGTCGGGCAGTGTCCGCAAAGCCCTGCGCTGTAGCTGCAGCGGCCTATCGAGTAGCCTCTGGCTCACCCCTTTCTTCCGGATTTTAAATGACTTTTGCCGATCTCGGCCTTTCAGATGAGTTGCTCCGCTCGGTAGCCGACAGCGGCTATGGCGAGCCTACGCCGATCCAGCGCGCGGCTATTCCGCCGGTGCTGATGGGCAAGGACCTGATCGGGATCGCGCAGACCGGCACAGGCAAGACGGCCAGCTTCGTGCTGCCGATGCTAGATATTCTGCACCAGGGCCGCAGCCGCGCCCGCATGCCCCGCTCGCTGATTCTCGAGCCGACGCGCGAGCTCGCGCAGCAGGTTTCGGAGAATTTCGACAAGTATGGCAAATATCACCCGCTTTCGATGGCGCTACTGATCGGCGGCGTGCAGATGGGCGACCAGGTGAAGGCGCTCGAAAAGGGCGTCGATGTGCTCATCGCGACGCCGGGCCGCCTGATGGACCTCTTCCAGCGCGGCAAGATCCTGCTCACCGGTTGCGAGTTGCTCGTCATCGACGAAGCCGACCGCATGCTCGACATGGGCTTCATCCCGGACATCGAGGAAATCTGCTCTAAGCTGCCGAAGTCGCGGCAGACCCTGCTGTTCTCGGCGACGATGCCGCCTCCGATCCAGAAGCTGGCGCAGAAATTCCTCAACGACCCCAAGCGCGTCGAGGTCGCTCGCCCGGCGACCGCCAACGTCAACATCGAGCAGCGCCTGGTCGAAGTCCGCGGCGACAAGAAGAAGGACGCTCTCCGCGACATCCTCCGTCACGAGGAATTCAGGAACGCGATCATCTTCTCGAACCGGAAAACGACGGTCCGCGAACTTGCAACGAGCCTCAAGCGCTCCGGCTTCTCCGTCGGCCAGATCCAGGGCGACATGGATCAGTCTGACCGCATCGCCGAATTCGATCGCTTCAAAGAGGGTGACATCAACATCCTCGTGGCTTCTGACGTCGCCGCGCGCGGCCTCGACGTCAAAGGCGTGAGCCATGTCGTCAACTTCGACGTTCCGTGGCAGCCCGACGATTATGTCCACCGCATCGGCCGGACCGGTCGCGCCGGAATGACCGGGATCGCGATCACGCTGGCGACGCGCGAGGACGCCGAAGCAGTCCAGCGCATCGAGAAGCTGATCGGCCACAAGATTCCCCGCGCGGGTACGCCGGCGAAAGAGCCGGAAGCCCAGCCCGCACCTGCTCCCAAAGCCGAAGCGAACGCCAAACCAAAAACTCCTTCGCGCGCGAAAAAGCCCAAGGCCGTCGAGCATGCGCCAAAGGTCGAGCCGATCGAGCAAGCGGCGCCTCCGCCGGAGCGCTCACCGGTGGTCGAGGATATGGAGGGCGACTGGAACGGTCCCCTGCCCTCATTCCTGTCGGTCAGCGCGGTATAATCGCTGACACTGGAAAGCTCGTCCTAAGGTTCTTAGCTCGCGTGACGGGCTGCAAGAAAAGGGACCTCGATGACTGACAGCACCGACTATTCTCCCCCCAAGGTCTGGACCTGGGACCAGCCGAGCGGCGGCCAGTTCGCCAGCATCAACCGCCCCGTCGCCGGACCGACGCACGACCAGGAACTGCCGGTCGGGAAGCATCCGCTGCAGCTCTATTCGCTCGCGACTCCGAACGGCCAAAAGGTCTCGATCATGCTCGAAGAGCTGCTCGAGAGCGGCCATCCGGATGCCGAATATGACGCGTGGCCGATCCGCATCGGCGATGGCGACCAGTTCGGCAGCGGCTTCGTCGACATCAATCCCAACTCAAAAATCCCGGCCCTCGTCGACCGCGGCGGTCGCGAGCCGGTTCGCGTCTTCGAATCCGGCGCCATCCTCGTCTACTTTGCGGAGAAATTTGGCGAGTTCCTGCCCGTCGCCGGTCCCGAACGCGCCGAGACGCTCTCCTGGCTGTTCTGGCAGATGGGCAGTGCACCATTCCTCGGCGGCGGCTTCGGCCACTTCTTCTCCTACGCGCCGGTGAAGATCGAATATGCGATCAACCGCTACGCCATGGAGGCCAAGCGCCAGCTTGATGTCCTCAACCGCCGCCTCGCCGAGAGCGAATATGTCGCCGGCTCCGATTACACGATCGCCGACATCGCGATCTGGCCCTGGTACGGCGGAATCGCGATTGGCCGCTCCTACCCGGGCGCCGACGAATTCCTCGCCACGCACGAGTACGAGCATCTGGTGCGCTGGGCAAAGCAGATCGACGCGCGCCCCGCCGTGAAGCGCGGCCGCATCGTCAACAAGCTGAGCGGCGACCTCAACGAACAGCTCCACGAACGCCACGACGCCAGCGACTTCGAACTGCGCACACAGGACAAGCTGCTGCCGGTCGACGAGACCGAAGCCGTGAAGGACGACGCGATTTAGGCTTTTGCACGATAGCGCTGGAGGAATTCGCCCGCGAATGCCTCCAGCCGCGCACCTGCGATTGCGTCGCGCAGCCCCTGCATGAGGCGCTGGTAGAACCACAGATTGTGCTGCGTCATCAGCATCGCGCCGAGGATTTCGCCCGACTTTACGAGATGGTGAACATAGGCGCGCTCGAACTGGCTACAGGCCGGGCACGGGCAGCCCGTCTCGATCGGGTTCGTATCCTCCGCGAAGCGCGCATTGCGCATGTTGATCGGCCCGTCGGCAGTGAACGCCTGGCCAGTGCGTCCTGAACGCGTCGGCAGCACACAGTCGAACATATCGACGCCGCGCCGCACCGCCTCGGCGATGTCGTCCGGCTTGCCGACTCCCATCAGGTAGCGCGGCTGGCCGACCGGGAGCATGCCGACGGCGAAGTCGAGCGTGCCGAGCATCGCCTCCTGCCCCTCGCCCACCGCGAGCCCGCCGACCGCATAGCCGTCGAACCCGATGTCGATCAGCGCCTCCGCCGAGCGCCGCCGCAATTTCTCGTCGAGCGCGCCCTGCTGGATGCCGAACACCGCAGCTCGCTCGGCATGTTCGCCACCGCGGTCGAACTCCTCGCGAGAGCGCTTCGCCCAGCGGATGGAGCGCTCCATCGCCACGTCCTGCTGCTCGCGTGTCGAGGTCGTCGGCACCAATTGGTCGAACTGCATGACGATGTCCGACCCAAGCAGCCGCTGCACCTCTATCGACCGCTCCGGCGACAGCATGTGCCGCGATCCGTCGAGGTGGCTGGCAAACGACACGCCCTCCTCGGTAACCTTGGTCAGCTCGGACAGGCTCATCACCTGATAGCCGCCACTGTCGGTCAGGATGGGCCGCTCCCAATCCATGAACCGGTGAAGCCCGCCCAGCTTCGCAATCCGCTCCGCGCCCGGCCGCAGCATCAGATGATAGGTATTGCCGAGGATGATGTCGGCGCCGCTCGCGCGCACCTCCTCCGGCCGCATCGCCTTCACCGTCGCCGCCGTTCCGACCGGCATGAACGCCGGCGTCCGGATCTCGCCGCGCTGCATGGCGATCGCGCCAGTGCGCGCGGGACCGTCCGTGGCAGAAACTTCAAACAAAAATCGCGTCATCGCGCGCGGCCTAGCCGCAGCGGCGCGCGAGAGAAAGCTAGGTCGGCTTTTGAACCACGATGCGCTGCATGTCGCGCATGTTCAGCTTGAAGTGCAGCTTGTTGAAGTGGAGCGCGTCCGATGCGCCCTTCAGCAGCTTCTGCACGGCCCTGCTCTTGCTGATCACGCCGACGTTCCAGGCCAACCGGTCAAGGCTCAGCGACCGCCCGACGTAGCGCCACTGCTTTGTCTTGAAGCCGGCCTTCTCCGTCAGCTTGCGAAGCGAATCCGTCGTGAAGAAATAAATGTGCCCGTCGCAGCTGAGGCTCCGCTCGCGCTTGCCCAATAGCTTGAACATCAAACTGTCGTAGCGCGGCGTTTCGAGCACCAAATGCCCGCCCGGCTTCAGGACTCGGAAGATGGTCTCCAGCGTCGCAAGCGGATCCGGCACATGCTCGATGACGTGCAGGAGAACGACGACGTCGACCGAATTGTCGGGAATGCCCGACGTCTCAAGGATCGTCGGCAGCGCCTTCAGGCCCTGCTTCCTCTCGATATATTCGCAAAAGCCGCGGTCGGGCTCGATGCCCGTCACGTCCCAGCCATCCTCGGCGAACGCCTTGAGCAGGAAGCCGACGCCGCAGCCAAGCTCGATCAGCTTGCCGCGCTGGGGATAGAGCTTCTTCAGATATTCGCGCGTGTCCGCATAATCGCGAACCTGCACCCGCTCCTTGTCGAAGCGGCCCGGATCATAGGCCTCGGGATCGCCGGTGACCGAAGGGTCGTAGTCCTTGACCAATTCCTGGTCGGCGGGCCGGATGCGCGGGTTGGAGTACATCAGCCCGCATTTGCGGCAGGCGACGATCTGGTTGTGCTGCGCGACGCCAGCCTTGAACAGGACTTCGGCATCGTCCGCTCCGCACAAATTGCAGGGGACGTTGGTTACGGCAGGCTCAACGGCCTTAAGCGCGGAAACTGACATAGCCTTAGGAGCTTAGCGCATGCATGCGTCGTGTAAATGACGCGGCAGCCCCGGCGCTCGACGCGTCTCCCATTGAAACAGCGACTAGCGCGGTAGCAGCAGGCTCGCGTCACCGTAGCTGTAGAAGCGGTAACCTTCGTCGATCGCGTGCCCGTAGGCCGCCTTCATCGTCTCTAGCCCCATCAGGGCGCTGACCAGCATGAACAGGGTCGACTTCGGCAGGTGGAAGTTGGTGACGAGGCCGTCGATCGCCTTGAAGCGATAGCCGGGCGTGATGAAGATGGCGGTGTCGCCTTCGAAAGCGTGAATCGTGCCCGCGCCGTCCGCCGCGCTTTCGAGCAGACGCAGGCTCGTGGTGCCGACTGCTACTAGCCGGCGGCCGGCAGCGCGGACCTGGTTCAGGCGCGCCGCGGTGGCCTTGTCGATGCGTCCCCATTCGGCGTGCATCTGATGGCCCGATGTGTCCTCGGCCTTCACCGGCAGGAACGTGCCCGCGCCGACATGGAGCGTCAGCGTTTCCATGCCGATGCCGCGCTCCGACAGCGCTTCGAGCAGGCGCGGCGTGAAGTGAAGCGCCGCTGTCGGCGCAGCCACCGCGCCCTCCTCCCGGGCAAACATGGTCTGGTAATCCGCCTGGTCCTCGGTGTCGGCCGGCCGCTTCGATGCGATGTAGGGCGGTAGCGGCATGCGACCTGCACGTTCGAGGAGCATTTCTACCGATTCCTCGCCATGGAAATGCAGCAACGCCGATCCGTCGAGTGCCTTCTCGATCACCGACGCACGCACGTCGGAGCCGAAGTCGATGACGTCCCCTTCCCGAGCTCGCTTGGCATTGCGGAGAAACGCCTGCCACTCGCGCGGTCCTTCGCGTTTGTGCAGCGTCGCGCCGATGTTCGCGTCGCCGCGCTTTCCCTCGAGCTGCGCGGGGATGACTTTCGTATCGTTGAACACCAGCACGTCGCCGGGTTCGAGCAGCTGCGGCAGGTCGAGCACCTGCCGATCCGCTATCTCCTCGCCGCGCACCAGCAGAAGACGCGCCGAATCGCGCGGCCGCGCCGGCCTCAGCGCAATGCGTTCTTGGGGTAGCTCGAAATCAAAGAGGTCGACGCGCATGCACGCGCCTTAGCGTCACTTTGCGGGCGCTGCAGCCATATCGCCGAGCGTTGCGCGAATGATCTTCGTCGGGTTCGCTGGCGGCTCGCCAACCGCGATCGCGTCGACCGCGTCCATGCCGGAGATCACTCGGCCCCAGATCGTATACTGGCCATCGATACCCGGGTTGGGCGCGAACATGATGAAGAACTGGCTGTTCGCGGTGTCAGGCTCCTGCGTCCGGGCCGCAGCGACAGTGCCGCGCATGAACGGCACGGACGTGAACTCCGCCTTCAAATCAGGTAGGCTCGAACCGCCTTCGCCGGTGCCCTTCGGATCGCCGCCCTGCGCCATGAAGCCCGGCACGACGCGGTGGAACGTAAGGCCGTTGTAGAAGCCCTGCCGCACGAGGGTCTGCACCCGCTGCACATGGTTCGGCGCAAGGTCGGGCCGCATCTGGATGACGACGGTGCCGCCGTTCGACAGCTCGAGCGACAGCTTGTTCGCCGGGTTCGCGACAACGTCCGCAGGTGCGACGAGGCTGGGCTCAGGCGGAGCCACAGGCGCCTGCTTCGGCGCAGCGGCGATCAACGCGAGTGCTGCGAACGGCAGCGCGAACAAAGCTTTGAACATAATCCTCCCCAAGTGCGACGGGCCGATGCGCCCCGTTCGCTGACTTTACCGTGAACCGCCGCTCAAGAGCCGGCGCACATCCTCGGCGACGGCTGGCGTAACGAACTTGTCGATGGCGCCCCCGAAGCGAGCAATCTCCTTGACCAGCTTGGACGCGATCGGCTGCAGCGAGACGTCGGCCATCAGGAAGACGGTCTCGATATCGTCGTTCAGCTGCTGATTCATCCCCGCCATCTGGAATTCATATTCGAAGTCGGCGACAGCGCGCAGTCCGCGCAGGATCGCCGTCGCGCGCTGTTGCTCGGCGAAATTCATCAGCAAATTGTCGAACTCGACCACCTCGATGTTGCCGGGAAAGCCGGTGACCTCGCGCTTCACCATCGCCAGCCGCTCCGCGACCGAGAACATCGGCTCCTTGGACGGGTTGGTGGTGACGCCGATGACCAGCTTGTCGACCAGGTGCGCACCGCGCCGGATGATGTCGAGATGCCCGAGCGTGATCGGGTCGAACGTTCCGGGATAGACCGCGATTTTCATCCTCAGTGATCCCTTTCAATTGCGAAGCGCGCGATAGAACGGAGCAAGTCGGCTTCCTCGCCGTGGCCCGAAAGATGCTCGATCGCTTGCTCGACGAGCAAAGCCGCCTGCTGGCGGGCGCGGTCTTCGCCCAGAAGCGAGACAAAGGTCGCTTTGCCCGCATCGGCATCGCGGCCGAGCGGCTTGCCCGCCGCTGCTTCATCGCCGCTATGGTCGATGAGGTCGTCGGCGATCTGAAACGCAAGGCCGATGTTACGCGCGTAGCCGCGATAGGGCGTACGCGATTCCGCCGGTAGCTTGGCCATGATGCAGGCGGCCTCGACCGAATATTCGATCAGCGCCCCGGTCTTTAGCTGCTGCAGCCGAGTAATCGCCGGCAGGTCCAGTGTCTGACCCTCGGCGATCAGGTCCATCATCTGCCCGCCGGCCATGCCGCTCGGCCCCGCAGCGCGCGCCAGCTCCAACAAGAGTTCGCACCGCACGAACGGATCGTCGCTGGTGTCGGGGTCGGCGAGGATCTCGAACGCCAGCGCGTGCAGGCTGTCGCCGGCTAGCACCGCTTCCGCCTCGCCGAACGCCTTGTGCACGGTCAGCTTGCCGCGCCGCAGCTCCGCATCGTCCATGCAGGGAAGGTCGTCGTGGATCAGCGAATAAACGTGGATCGCCTCGATCGCGCAGCCGACCCGCAGCGCTCGCGCCGGGTCGATGGCAAATAGCCGCGACGCCGCAATCGTCAGCAGCGGGCGCAGGCGTTTTCCGCCCCCGATCGCGGCATGGCGCATGGCGTCGAACAACCGCTGACGGCTGTCACCGGTCGGTGCGAGCAGATTGGCGAAGAATTTGTCGACGTCGACGCGAACCTGGGCGGATTCCGCCTTCAGCTCCTCGGCAGCGCAGTCGATGGTTTCAACCGGCATCGAACGGCTTGAGGCCGGCAGGCTTGCCGTCGCTGCCGAAGGCGATCTGTTCGATGCGCGCCTGCGCGTCCTTGAGGCGAGCCTCGCAATGCCGCTTCAGGCGGTCGCCTTCCTGATAGAGCTCGATCGACTTATCGAGCGGTGCCTCGCCCTTTTCTAGCGTGCGCACGATCTCTTCCAGCCGGGCAAGCGCGGCTTCGAAGCTCAACTGGCTGACGTCTTCAGCGGTGGTGGCCATGACCCAATGTCCCCCTGGCGGGCCCGTGAATCAACAGCGGCTTATTCGGCGACCGGCGTGTTCTTGAACGGGTCACGGATGCCCGGGAAGATTTCGTCCCCGAGCGCGTCCTCGCCGGCACCAGCTAGGGCGGCTTCGGCGTCGCGGGCATGCTGCTCGCGCTCACGGCGAAGCTGTTCGATCAGCGCGTCGCGGTCGCCTTCGAAGCGAGTGTCGACATGCGCCGGGGCGCCCGCCGCCTTGGCCGCCTTGGCAACCGCCGCGTCCAGCTCGCGCTGTGTGGTCAGGCCCAGCGTCACCGGATCCTTCGGCGTGATGTTCGCCATGTTCCAGTGGCTACGGTCGCGGATCGCAGCGATGGTCGTGCGCGTCGTGCCGATCAGCTTGCTGATCTGGCCGTCGGTGACGTCCGGGTGATTCTTGATGATCCAGGCGATGCCGTCGGGCTTGTCCTGGCGCTTTGACACCGGCGTGTAGCGCGGCCCCTTGGTGCGGCGGACTTCTTCCGGCGCCTTGATCATCTTGAGCTTGTAATCCGGGTCGGCCTGGCCGCGCTCGATCTCGTCGTGCGTCAGTTCGCCCGCGCGGATCGGGTCGCGGCCCGTCAGCTTGGTCGCCGCCGTGTCGTCGGCGATCGCCTGCACCTCGAGGATGTGGAGCCCGCAGAATTCGGCGATCTGCTCAAAAGTCAGCGAGCTATTGTCGACCAGCCAGGCGGCGGTCGCATGAGGCATCAGGGGCTGGACCACGTCGGGTTCCTCCGGAAAACATCTGAAAACGAAACAAATAGGGCCGCCCCTTTCGGAGCGGCCAGCTTGGCGAGCGATGTAAACCGGCACTGCCCTTGGGGCAAGGGCGTTGCACCTGTTGCTTAAGCGCCGAGCGGGATGAAGCGCGGCAAGGCTTGCAGCCGCTCCAGCCAGGCGCTCAGATGAGGATAAGTGGGCAGATCGAACGCGGCGTCGCCCGCAACGTGCGTGTAGGCGAACAGGCAGACGTCGGCGAGGCTGACGGCATCGCCGACGAACCAGTCCCGCTCCGCCAGATGTTCGTCCATCAGCTTGAGCGCATCCTCGCCTGCCTGACGTTTGAACGGCAACTGCAGCCGCTGAGCCTCGCTCAGTTTGTCGACCCCGACCCAGCCCATCCAGAAGCGGAGCGTCGCGATGTTTGGCTCGTGGTTGTATTGCTCCCAGAACATCCAGCGCAGCATGTCGGCATGGGCGAAGGCGTCTTGGGGAATAAGCGCGCTTTCGTCCGCTAGAAAATGACAGGCGGCATTGCTCTCCGGGATCGAGCGGTCGCCGACCTGAAGCACTGGGATGCGTCCGTTCGCGTTCACTTTCGCGAGGAACTCGGGCGTGCGCGTCTCGCCCTTCATGATGTCATATTCGCGCCGCTCGAGCTCCAGTCCCAGCAGCGCCGCTGTCAGCCGTACTTTGTAGCAATTGCCCGAAGCTGCATATTCATGAAGCACCAGGCGCTCAGTCACGGAGCAACCTCCAGCACGATCTTTCCAAAATGCTCACCCGCTTCCATCCGCGCGTGCGCTTCGGCCGCATGGCTAAGCGGAAAGGTGCTGTCGATAACGGGCCGCAGCCGGCCGCCCTCAACGTAGGGCCACACAGTGTGCGCGATCTCGCTCGCGACCATCGTCTTGAACTCGACCGCGCGCGGCCGAAGCGTCGAACCGGTCAGCGTCAGGCGCCGCCGCATCACGTCGGAGATCAAGATCTCCGCACTGGCCCCTCGCTGGAACGCAATCGAGACATGGCGGCCGTCGACCGACAGCGCTCGCAGATTGCGCGGGACATAGTCGCCACCGACCATGTCGAGCACGACCTGCACGCCGCGCCCTTCGGTCAGCTTCAGAACCTCATCGACGAAGTCCTGCTCGCGATAGTTGATGGCCGCGACCGCCCCGAGCTGCGCTGCCTGCGCGCATTTGTCGTCGGACCCGCAAGTCACGATCACATGGAGGTTGAACAGCTGGCCCAGCAGCAGCGCCATCGTCCCGATCCCACTGGTGCCGCCGTGGACCAACACCCAGTCTCCGTCGGCGGCGAAGCCGCGCTCGAACAGGTTCACCCAGACGGTGAACAGGGTCTCCGGCATCGCTGCCGCCTCTATGAGCGAGATGGCGTCGGGCACGACCAGGCATGTACCAGCGGGCGCCACGCAATATTGCGCGTAGCCCCCACCCACCACGAGGGCACAGACGTGCAGCCCCATGAGCGCCTCGGCACCCTCGCCCACCTCTATGACTTCGCCGGAAACTTCCAGCCCGAGGATGTCGGGCGCGCCCGGCGGCGGCGGATAGAGACCCCGGCGCTGGAGGATGTCGGGACGATTTACTCCTGCGGCCGCGACCCTGATCAGGACCTCGCCCGGCCCCGGACGCGGAACCGGCCGCTCGATCAGCGCCAGTTCCTCGGCGCCGTCAGGCTGGGGTGCCACCAAAGCAAGCATGGATGATGGGATGCTCGACACGCGCCGGGCTTATTGACTTGAGGGCCTCACGGGTCAACGTTTCCGTCATGGACCTTGAGGATCTGTTCCCGAGCAAGCCAGGCGACCCGCTGGTCGAGCTTGGCAAGCAGGACCTCGACCCCTTGTCAGTCGACGAGCTCCTCGCGCGTATCGAAGCCCTGAAGGCTGAAATCTCGCGTGTCGAGGCCCATATGGCCCGGGCGGAGACTCACCGCTCCGCGGCCGAAGAGCTCTTTAAAAAGCCGTGATCGGCCAGGCCGTTCACGACCCGACAATATTCTGGCGCGATAATCTGTTGAAAACACGGGCCTCGGCACTTGATTGCCGCGTCCTCGCGTATGACATTCATTTGAAAGCCCACGGGCTCCCTCCGTGGGCACGGAGTAATTAGCTAAATGCCTAGTTTCGCTCGCGAACTCGAACAGACCCTCCACAATGCACTGGGGGAGGCCAGCAAGCGCCGTCACGAGTATGCGACTCTTGAACACCTTCTGATTGCGCTCATCGATGACGAGCATGCTTCCAAAGTGATGACCGCCTGCGGCGTCGCCCGGGACGAGCTGCGCGCATCCGTGAAGCAATATCTCGACAATGAGCTGCAGGCGCTCGTCGCCGACAGCGCCACCGATCCGACGCCGACCAGCGGCTTCCAGCGCGTCGTCCAGCGGGCGATCCTGCACGTCCAGTCGTCCGGCCGCGACGAAGTCACGGGCGCCAATGTGCTCGTCGCCCTCTTCTCGGAGCGCGAGAGCTATGCCGTCTATTTCCTGCAGCAGCAGGACATGAGCCGCCTCGATGCCGTGACCTACATCAGTCACGGCGTGGGCAAGGGCGAAGGTGCGCCGGAAACCCGCGCGCCCGAAGGCACCGAGGAAAAGAACGAGAAGGAGGGCGCCAAGAAGGAGTCCGCCCTCAAGCAGTTCACCATCGACCTCAACGAGAAGGCGCGGACCGGCAAGGTCGATCCGCTCATTGGCCGCATGCCGGAGGTGGAGCGCACGGTGCAGATCCTCTGCCGCCGTTCGAAGAACAACCCACTCTATGTCGGTGAGCCGGGCGTCGGCAAAACCGCCATCGCCGAGGGCCTCGCCCGCAAGATCATCGAGGGTGACGTTCCCGAGGTCCTGAAGCCCGCGACCATCTACTCGCTGGACATGGGCGCGCTGCTGGCGGGCACGCGATATCGCGGCGACTTCGAAGAGCGCCTTAAGTCGGTCGTGTCGGAGCTCGAGAAGCTCCCGCATGCGATCCTCTTCATCGACGAAATCCACACGGTAATCGGCGCCGGCGCCACCTCGGGCGGCGCGATGGACGCGTCGAACCTGCTCAAGCCGGCGCTCTCCTCGGGCGCGATCCGTTGCATCGGGTCGACGACCTACAAGGAGTTCCGCAATCACTTCGAGAAAGATCGGGCGCTGCTCCGCCGTTTCCAGAAGATCGACGTAAATGAGCCGACGATCGAAGACACGATCAAGATCATCGCCGGCCTGCGCTCGTCGTTCGAAGGCCACCACAATGTCCGCTACACGCCCGACGCGATCAAGTCGGCGGTCGAGCTGTCGGCGCGGTACATCCACGATCGCAAGTTGCCGGACAAGGCGATCGACGTGATCGACGAAGTTGGCGCCATGCAGATGCTGGTGCCGCCAAGCCGCCGCAAGAAGATCATCACGCCCAAGGAAATCGAAGCCGTGGTCGCAACCATGGCGCGCATCCCGCCCAAGTCGGTCTCGGCCGACGACAAGCAGGTGCTCGAGCACCTCGAAGCCGATCTGAAACGGGTCGTTTTCGGCCAGGACATGGCGATCGAGAAGCTGGCCTCCGCGATCAAGTTGTCGCGCGCAGGCCTTCGCGATCCCGACAAGCCAATCGGCAACTACCTCTTCTCCGGCCCCACCGGCGTCGGCAAGACGGAAGTAGCGCGCCAGCTCGCCTCGGTCATGGGCATCCCGCTGCAGCGCTTCGACATGTCCGAATATATGGAGCGCCACTCGGTCAGCCGGCTGATCGGCGCGCCTCCGGGCTATGTCGGCTACGACCAGGGCGGCCTGCTGACCGACGCGGTCGACCAGCATCCGCACAGCGTGCTCCTGCTCGACGAGATCGAGAAAGCGCACCCGGACCTGTTCAACATCCTTTTGCAGGTGATGGACAACGGGAAGCTCACCGATCACCACGGCAAGACGGTCGATTTTCGCAACACCATCCTGATCATGACCACCAATGCCGGCGCGTCTGACATGGCGCGTGAAAGCATCGGCTTTGGCGCTGCCACCCGTGAGGATGCGCAGGAGGATGCGGTCAAGAGGATGTTTACGCCGGAATTCCGCAATCGCCTCGATGCGATCGTGCCGTTCGCCTACCTGCCGCCGGCAGTCGTCGCACGGGTCGTCGACAAGTTCATCCTGCAGCTCGAGCTTCAGCTCGCCGATCGCGCGGTGCATATCGAGCTCGACGACGAGGCGCGGCAGTGGCTCACCGATCGCGGCTACGACAAGCTCTACGGCGCGCGTCCGATGGGCCGCCTCGTGCAGGAGAAGATCAAGCAGCCGCTCGCGGAGGAACTATTGTTCGGCAAGCTGGTCAACGGCGGCGAGGTCAAGGTCCGCATCAAGGACAATGCCCCATCGTTCGAGATCGTGCCCGCAGCGCCCAAGCCGACCAAGGCCAAGAAGCCGAAGGCCGACAAGCCTGCGGCGAAGAAAAAGGCCAGCGGCGAAGCGCCGGCGGCAGAGTAGTTCGCCTGAATTGCAGCAAAGGGCCGGGAGGAAACTTCCGGCCCTTTCTTTGCACTCAATAAGGCGCGTTCGGCCGCCGACGAACCCGGCCAATGCCGGGCGGCGGCGAGATCCCTTGCACGAGCGCCATTGCGTCTGTGGGACCGCGCACCTGTGTTGTGTCGGTCGGCAAGTCAGGCGCGACGAACCATCCGTCGTGTACGCTGCGCGCACCGGCGGCGTATGACGCCACCGCATCGGTCGCCGTCAACAGAACCGCGAGCGCAAGGAGCTTACCGCCAAACCGCCGCCGAACCCGCCGCGGCCCGTCCATCAGCCACGGGAGCCTGTCCCATTCTTCCTCGATCAGACCGGTGGTCGCCAGCCACGGCTCGAACGCCGTCTCGTGTTTCATGATTCGACCGTAGCGTCAGCCGAAACGACTGCCAGTGAAGAATAATTTAATTCCCGATTTCCACAGGGTTCAGGCTGAAAGCTCGGTTTAGAAGGCACGGCGTCGAGGTTGAAACGAATGCCCCCGGACGACTTTCCAGGCTCCGTGACGAATCGTCATAAATTACAACCGCCGTTAATGATTCCCGATTGCTTTACCTAGTCCGCTCGGGTGTGCGGAAACGCCGACTGTTGCTCTGGGGACACACAAATCTCAGGGTGAACCCCGATGTCCGTCCAGACCGTGAGAATTAGTCTCGTCCCCTTCGAACCAGGGGATACCAAATGATGAAGCGCTTCACCGCTAAGCAATGTCTCATGCTCGGCACGGTCCTCGGTGGATCCGGGTTCCTGCTAATGCCGACGGCGGCCTACGCGGACTGCCTTCCTGACGCACCGGGAACGACCGTCGTCTGCAACACGAACGACGCAGACGGATATCAGACGGGCCTGAACGGCGTCACGATACAGGTTGAGCCGTTGACGGTCATCGGGACGGGCGCGGTCACGCCGAGCCCCCTGCTTTCGGCCGGCACTGGTAGCGTCGTGAACAACGAGGCAATCATCACCTCCGGCGATGTGGCCATTTCGCTCGGCGGCGGAAGCACCGTCAACAACAGCGCGGCAAACAGCGGGCTGATCATCGGCGACGTGCTATTCGGCGCGACCACTGGCACGCAGGTCAACACATTCAACAATCTCGGCGGATCGGCGACGCTCGTCGGCGACTTGACTTCGACCGGGGCCTTGGTCGTGAACAATCTCGGTGCTGGCACCGTGATCACCGGCGACATTACGTCGGGCGGACCACTCACCCTTCTTAACGACGGCGGCACGATCGGCGGCTCGATCTTCGGATCAAGCAGCGCCGACATCATCACCATCATCAATGGCGGCACGATCGGCGGAACGATCTCCTTCGCCGGCGGGGGTGACACCTTCACCATCGGAACGGGAACAACCTATACCGGCAACGTCGACTTCGGCGACGGCAACAACACGCTCAACAACGACGGCACGCTGAACGGCAATGTGACCGCCTTGGGCGGTGACGATACCGCGAACAACACCGGCACGATCAACGGCGACATCGATCTCGGCGATGGCGATAATGTGCTCGACAACTCCGGCGCCCTAAACGGCAACTTCACGGCTGGAAGCGGCAATGATTTCGTTCTCAATAGCGGGACGATCGTTGGCGACGTCTCCCTTGGCGACGGCACCAACACCGTCGACAACTCGGGCATCCTCACCGGCAATCTGGCGACCGGCAGCGGCGATGACTCGGTCGACAACAGCGGCATCATCACCGGCGACGTCGCTCTTGGAGATGGCGACAATTCGCTTTTCAATTCCGGCATCCTCACCGGCAACCTGTCCGCCGGAAGCGGCGATGACCTGGTCGACAATAGCGGCATCATCACCGGCGACGTCGCACTCGGCGACGGCAATAATACGATCGACAATAGCGGTAACATTACCGGCAACATCACGACCGGCAGCGGCAACGACACGCTTGCCAACGCCGGCGGAGTCGTCACTGGCGACATCGATCTCGGCACGGGCGCGGACGCCATCAGCGACCTTGCCGGCACGGGCACGGTCACCAAATCTGGTTCCGGCACGCTTACCCTGAGCGGCGACAACACCGGCTATTCGAACGCCGGCACTGTCCTCGACATCAATGGCGGCGGCACGGTTTCGATCGGCGCCTCGAACAACATGTTCACGGGCGGCATCTCGATGGATGCCGGAACGCTCCAGACGACCGGCGCAGCAACGCTTTCGAACTTGATTGCGCTTGGTGCGGGCGGCGGAACGTTCGATACCGGCGCCGATCTCACGCTGACCGGGATCATTTCCGGTGCGGGCGGGCTGACCAAGACCGGAACGGCAAGCCTGATCCTCAGCGGCGCCAACACGTACTCCGGCTTGACGACAATCTCGGCCGGAACGCTGGTGCTGCAGGATGCGGCCATCAACAACGGCAGCGACATTGTCGACAATGCCCACCTCGTGTTCGACGATTCGATCGGCGGCACATACGGCGGCGACATCAGCGGCACTGGCGATGTGACGAAGACGGGTATCGGCACGACGACGCTGACCGGCCTCAACACCTACACCGGTCCGACGTTCATCCTCGACGGCATCCTCGCTGTTGGTCCGACCGGCATTGGCGATCTTTCCGCCGTAACGGTCAACGCACCGGGTTCGCTGCAGCTTCTTGCCGACGAAACGATCGGTAGCCTGGCCGGCGACGGCACGGTCAACGGCGCCTTCATGCTGACGACTGGCGGCAACAATGGGACGACAACCTTCTCGGGCGACATCACGATCGATTCGCTCGACAAGGTCGGAACCGGCACCTTCAACCTGACCGGGACGAACGTGTTCACGACGGGGATGGCAGTCGACGCCGGAACCGTGACGATCGGCGGAGACACGACCAGCCCAACGAATACGGTTGCGGGCGGTGCGACGCTCAACGTTCTGACGGCGGGTTCGCTCACCGGTGACGTCACGAGCGACGCCGGATCGACGACGATCATCAATGGCCTGGTGACCGGCAATGTAGACAACGCAGGCGCACTTTCGGGTGCCGGCACTGTCGTCGGAGCGCTAACGAACAGCGGCAGCTTCAGCCCTGGGAATAACAGCAGGGCCATCTTCAATGTCGATGGCTCGTTCACCCAGACTTCCACCGGAACGCTGAGGGTCGATATCACCCCGCTAGCCGTGCCTGGTACCGGTTATGATCAGGTGCTGGTCACCGGCACGCCCGGGACTGCAGCGCTCGACGGCGCACTGGTTGTCACGCTGACCAATGGCTTGAGCTCGCCGCTTGGGCCGTATGTCGCAGGCAGCACCTACGACGTCGTTGATGCACTGGGCGGAATTACAGGCAACTTCACAAGCGTGACCGGCAACGTCCTCTCGCCGTTCATCACGCTCGCGCCGACCGGCGTTGTCAGCCTGGCCGGAACGGAAGACGTCTACCGGCTGACCGTGGCTCGGACGGCCTATGCGGTGGGCATTCAGCCCGGCGCTACGCCGAACCAGATCGCGGTCGCCACCGGCTTCCAGGGCCTGGTGAATGGCGCGACCGGCGACGCTGCCGTGGTAGTGTCGGGTGTCGACGCAATGACCGCCGACCAGGCGCGCCTCTTCTTCGACGAAACGAGTCCTGCGCCTTACGGTGGCTACGCCCTCGCTCTCCTGCATCAGGGCGAGCTTTTCTCGCGGCAGATCCACCTGCAGATGCATGAAACGCCGAACGTCCTGCCCGGCTTCGACATCTGGGGCCGTGGCTACAAGATGTGGGGCAACGGCAAGGACAACGGGTTCGAAAGAGGATCTGATATCGACACCTGGGGCCTGACCGCGGGTGTTACCTATCGCTGGACCGACTTCTTCATCGGTGCGGCGGGCGGCTGGTCCAAGTCCACTGTCGACCACAATGCCGGGTTCAGCAGCGGCGACAACAAGGGTTGGCAGTTCGGCGTGTACGGCGGCTGGCAGGGCGGCCCGTGGAGCGCCGACCTCCAGGTCGATTACCTTCACGGCAAGGTCAACGCGCATCGCTTCATCGACGTCGCATCGATCACTCGCGAAGCAAACGGCAACACCAGCTCCCACGGTTGGAAGTTCGTCGCCACCGGCGGCTACGACTTCGATCTCGCGGGCATGAAGCTCCGGCCCTTCATCGGTCTGGACTATGTGAACGGCCAGGTGAATTCGTTCACCGAAACCGGCGCCGGCGCGCTCAATCTGACGGTTGACGACATCGACGCCAAGCGCACCGACCTGATGCTTGGCCTGGATCTGAAATCGAATCCGAACGCTCAGATCTCGCCATACGGCCGGCTGGTTTACCGCTACAATGTTCACAACCAGAACGGTCACATCAACGCGCTGTTCAACGGCGAAGCCGACACCGCCTTCCAGGTTCGTGGAGGCAACGACAACAAGAGCCAGGTCGATCTCGATGTCGGCGTGAACTTCCAGGCGAACCCGAACCTGGCAATCTTTGCCGGTTACGAGGGTTCGTACCGGAAGAACCTCAGCGGCAACGGCTTCTCGGCGGGTCTGAGCTACTCCTTCGGGGCTCCGCCACCGCCGCCGCCACCACCGCCGCCGCCGCCGCCACCGCCGCCGCCTCCTCCGGCGACGCAGACTTGCCCGGATGGCTCGGTGATCTTGGCGACGGATACGTGCCCGGCACCTCCTCCTCCGCCGCCGCCACCACCGCCGGCGCCGGAACGAGGCCACTAAAGACTGACACTCCCAGCGGGGTGGAAGAACGGGCGGGGTCGAAAGGCTCCGCCCTTTCTATTTGATCGGCAGAAAGCAGACATCCGCTGCCAGCCTGTCGATGAACCGCTTGCGCTTAGCGCCCAGCCGTTGAATCGTGCGCGAATCCACCCGGAGGGGAGCATCTCTCGTGAAAGCCATTCGCACGCTCGGCGCCTTGTTCGCCGCTACCTGCCTCGCATCGCCTGCATTCGCCGCGCCTGCCGAAGCGCCGAACCCGATCTTCACCGGCCGTGACCTGTTCGACCTTTCCGCCGCCTCCGATCCGCAGATCAGTCCCGACGGCCGCCTCGTGGCTTACGTCCGCCGCACCGCCGACATCATGACCGACAAGGCGCGCTCGTCGATCTGGCTGATCAACACGGCGACCGGCGAGCAGCGCCCGGTCGCTGCCGGCACGGGTGATAGCTTCAATCCGCGCTGGTCCCACGACGGTCGCCGCCTCGCTTACTCCTCGACCACGGAGGGCGGCGCGCCGCAGCTCTTCGTGCGCTGGATGGACAGCGGCCAGACCGTCCGCGTCACCGGCCTTCCCGACAGCCCACAGGCGCTCGCCTGGTCGCCCGACGACCGCCGCATCGCTTATGTCATGAACGTGCCTGACGAGGGCACCAAACTCGGCTCCGCGCCGCCCAAGCCGGAGGGTGCCAACTGGGCCAAGCCGCTCGAAGTGATCGATAAGGTCACCTATCGCGCCGATGGACAGGGCTACATCAAGCCCGGTTTCGACAAGATCTTCATGGTCGATGCCGACGGCGGCGCGCCGCGCCAGCTGACCTTCGGCGCCTATCATGACGGCGCACCCGAATGGACGCCGGACGGTCGTGCGATCCTGTTCAGCACGCTTCGCGATCCCGACTGGCAGCTCGCGGGCCGCGAGAGCGAAATCTACCGCCTCGACGTCGGCTCGGGCAGCATCACCACGTTGACCAACCGCAAGGGGCCGGACGTGGGGCCGGAAATCTCGCCCGACGGCCGCTCGATCGCTTTCATAGGCTTTGACGACAATCCCAAGGCCTTCCTGCAAACCCACATCTACGTGATGCCGGTGGGCGGCGGCACGCCGCGCGAGATCGCCACCGGCCTCGACCGCGACATCGGCCAGCTCGAGTGGGCACCGGGCGGAGGCGGGTTGATTGCCGGCTATGAAGAGGATGGCTCCTACACCGTCTCGCGCATCGGCATGGACGGCAGCGTCCGCCCGATCACCCACGACGCGGCGACCTCGGCCTATGACCGGCCCTACGCCGGCGGCGGCTTCAGCGTCGCCAAGAATGGCACCATTGCCTTCACCGTCAGCCCGGTCGATCGCCCGGCCGACGTCGCCATTTCGAGCGGCGGCGGCACGCGTCAGCTCACGCACCTCAATGACCTCACGCTCGGCGCGAAGCGTCTCGCGACGTTGCAGCCGCTATCCGTAAAAGCGCCCGACGGCGGCAATGTGCCGAGCTGGCTGCTGCTTCCGCCGACCTATCAGCCGGGCCAGCGCGTGCCGATGATCCTGGAAATCCACGGCGGTCCCTACGCGTCCTATGGCCCGCACTTCTCAACCGATTACCAGCTCTACGCGGCATCGGGATACGCGGTGCTCTACACCAACCCCCGCGGGTCGACCGGTTACGGGCAAGCCTTCGCCGACGGCATCGACAAGACCTATCCGGACAGCGACTTCGCCGACCTAATGGCCGCGGTGGACGCGGCGGTCGCAAGCGGCGTCGCCGACCCGAACAATCTGTTCGTCACTGGCGGATCGGGCGGCGGCATCCTCACCGCCTGGATCGTTGGCAAGACCGACCGCTTCAAGGCAGCCGCGGCGCAGAAGCCGGTAATCAACTGGGCCAGCATGGCGCTGACCAGCGACGGCACGCCCTTCTTCGGCCGCTACTGGATGGGCAGTGAGCCGTGGGAGAATTACCAGTCCTACTGGGCCCGCTCCCCACTCAGCCTGATCGCCAACGTAAAGACGCCGACCCTCGTCGTCGTCGGCAGCGAAGATTATCGCACGCCCGTGAGCGAAGCCGAGCAATTCTACGCCGCGCTGAAGCTCAAGCGGGTGCCGACGGCGCTGGTGAAGGTACCCGACGCCAGCCACGGCGGCATCGCCGCCCGCCCGAGCCAGTCGGCGGCCAAGGCGTCGGCGATCATCGCCTGGTTCGACAAATACCGGACCAACAAGGCCGCGCCGCCCGTCGCCGCGAACGAAGGGGCTTCCCCCGCGGGCGCTCACTAACTAACGGGCAAGTCATTGTTTTCGGCTCCGCGCCGTCCTGGCGCGGGTGCCGCGCTTAGCTCGGGGAGAGAACATGAAGACATTCCGCCTGCTTGCGGCGAGCGCAATTGCGCTTGCGGCCACTCAATCCTTCGCTGCGCCCGCCGGCGTCAGCGCCCAGCGCCTGTCGGAAATCGACAAGACGATTTCGTCCGACGCATTCGAAGGCCGTGGGCCGGCCACGCGCGCAGAGACCAAGACGATCAACTACATCGTCGACCAATATCGTCAGGCGGGGCTCCAGCCCGCCGGCGACACGGTCAACGGCAAGCGCCAGTGGACGCAGGTCGTCCCGCTGCTGAAGTCGGACATCACCGGCAACCCGCAGTTCACGCTGAACCTCGGCAACGGCCAGTCCATCCAGCTGACGCAGGGCGACCAGATTGCGCTGAAGGCGCCGCTTAACGGCCAGAAGACGATCAACCTCGCCAACACGCCCTTGCTGTTCGTCGGCTACGGCGTCTCGGCGCCGGAACGCGGCTGGAACGACTTCAAGGGCCAGGACGTGCGCGGCAAGCTGCTCGTCGTCCTCATCAACGACCCCGACTTCGAGGGCGGTGAAGGCGACTTCGGCGGCAAGGCGATGACCTATTACGGTCGCTGGACGTACAAGTACGAACAGGCTGCGAAGCTCGGCGCCGCCGGCGTGTTGATCGTCCACGAAACCGATCCCGCTTCCTACGGCTGGAACACGGTCAAGAACTCCAACACGAACACCCAATTCGACATCGTCCGCCAGAACCCGGCAGCCTCGCACACTGCCTTCGAAAGCTGGATTCAGCGCCCGCTCGCGCAACAGATCTTCGCTGCCTCTGACCTCAATTTCGATCAGGCCAAGGCGCAGGCGAAGACCAAAGCGTTCCAGCCGATCCCGCTAAAGGCGACGCTGACCGCGAACGCGCAAGCCGATGTCTCGACCATCAACTCGCACAACGTCGTCGGCTATCTCCCGGGCAAAAAGTATCCGGACGAGACGGTCATCTATAGCGCGCACTGGGATCACCTTGGCATCGGCAAGCCCGACGAGCGCGGCGACACCATCTATAATGGCGGTCTCGACAACGCGACCGGCATCGCCCAGCTGATCGAGCAGGCGCGCGCTTTCGTCCGCGAACCGCGCACCGACCGCTCGGTGGTTTTCCTCGCCGTCACGGCGGAGGAAAAGGGCCTGCTCGGGTCCGAATATTACGCGCAGAACCCGCTTTTCCCGGCAAGCAAGACGGTTGGCGTCCTCAACACGGATGGCGGCTCGATCTGGGGACCGGCGAAGAACTTCACCATCTCGGGCAGCGCCAAGCTCGACCTGCTCGACATGCTGATCGCGGAGGGCAAGAAGCAAAACCGCTACTACAGCCCCGATCCGCACCCGGAAGCCGGCCACTTCTTCCGCTCCGACCACTTCTCCTTCGCCAAGGTCGGCGTCCCGGCGATCAGCTTCGGCGACGGCAACGATCTCGTGAAGGGCGGCACCGCCCGCGGCGAGGCGCTCGGCAAGGAATATGTGACCAAGCACTACCACCAGCCGAGCGACGAATGGTCGCCCGCCTGGGATTTCACCGGCATGGCCCAGGACGTCCAGCTGCTCCACAACCTCGGCCGCGATCTCGCCAATTCGCGCCTGTGGCCGAACTGGGCGCCCGACGCCGAGTTCCGCGCCATCCGCGATAAGTCGGCGGCTGATCGCTCGCCGGACGCTGAGCCGACCGCCGTTCCGGCCAATGCTGCGACTGCGCCGAAGAAGGGCGAACGCGGCTAACGAACATCGCGCCTGCCCGGTCAAAATCGGCCGGGCCGGCGCGGTTGTTCGACCAGGTGAAAAAGAGTAGTTCCCTCTTTGTTCTAGAAAGGGAGTCGTTGGATGGCCGATCTTGTCTTCTTCACCAATCCCATGTCGCGCGGGCAGACGGTCCGCTGGATCCTGGAGGAGGTCGGCCAGCCCTACGACACCGAAATCCTCGATTATGCGACCACCATGAAGCAGGAGCCGTATCTTTCCATCAACCCGATGGGGAAGGTCCCGGCGATCGTGCACAAGGGCAAGGTCGTCACCGAAGTCGCCGCCATCTGCTGCTACCTCGCCGATGCATTCCCGGAAGCAAACCTCGCACCGCCGCCCCAGGATCGCGCGGACTTTTATCGCTGGATTTTCTTCACCTCGGGCCCGATCGAAGCGGCATTCAGCAACAAGGCGGCCGGCTGGGAACCCACGGCCGATAAGCAGCGGATGTTCGGCTACGGCAATTACGACCTTGCCATCAATACGCTTGAGCGGGCGCTGAGCAGCCGCGAATATCTTGCTGCCGACCACTTCACCGCAGCCGACTTGTTTGTCGGTGCAAACGTCAATTTCATGCTCAATTTCAACCTGCTCGAAAAGCGCCCGACGTTCGTCGATTACGCAAAGCGTATGACCGATCGTCCCGCATTCAAACGCGCGAAGGAGATCGACGGCAAGCTCATCGCCGAAGCGCAAGCCGCGCAAGCCCAGCCAGCCTAGCCCAACGGCCGTCATTGCGAGCGGCGCTGACGCGTGGCAATCCAGCGCGCTCGCCATGACGGAGAAACGCGTGGACGATCGGACCCGCCAGCAGGCCATAAACCTCTACGACTGCTTCACCCACGACGGCATGGAGCGCCGCACTTTCATGGCCGAGATGGTCAAGATCGCTGGCAGCGTCGCCGCGGCCGAACTCCTGATATCCGGCATCGCTGCCTCCCCTGCCGCAGCCGCGATCACCTCACCCGATGACCCGCACCTGACCACGCGCACGCAGGACCTGCCCGGCGGCTACAAAGCCTATGTCGCCGAGCCGCACACGCGATCGCTGAAGGCGACCGTGCTCGTTATCCACGAAAACCGCGGCCTCAACGACCACATCCGCGACGTCGCTCGCCGCGTCGCGCTGGCCGGCTACCGCGCCGTCGCCCCCGACATGCTTTCCCTGTCCGGCGGCACGCCCTCGAACGAGGAGACCGCCCGCGACGCCATCGGCAAGCTCGACCTCGGCAAGTCGGTCAACGACGCCGTTGCGATCGTCGCCGAGCTCAAGAAGTCGAGCCGCGGCGGCAAAATCGGCGCTGTCGGCTTCTGCTGGGGCGGCGGCTTCGTAAATCGCCTCGCGGTCGCGGCGGGCAGCGAACTCAATGTCGCCGTCCCTTATTACGGCCCCGCGCCCGATGCGTCGGAAGCGCCAAAGGTCCAGTCCGCAATGGTCATCCACGACGCCGGCCTCGACGAACGCGTCAACTCGACGTCGTTCCCCTGGGTCAACGCCCTGCGTGCCGCCGGCAAGCGCGTCCGCTTTTTCCTCTACGATGGCGTAAATCACGCCTTCAACAACGACACCTCTGCCGAGCGCTATAACAAGGAAGCAGCCGACCTGGCCTGGACGCGCACGCTGGCCGCTTTCAAGCGCGAGTTGGGGTGAGATACTGCGGCAATGACGATCGGGTCTGCGATCCTGTTAGTTGTTGGTGCGGCGGCCGGTGTTCAATCTGGCGGAGCCACTGAAGCTGCCAACGGATCGGCGAATGGCGCGGGAACACGCACTTTGTATGGCCCGCCAGCCCCGGAACAGGGAAAGGGAACAGTAAAAGTCCGGCTGCAGGATTGCTTGTCCGAAGATGCTCGGGAGGTTGTTGTGTGCGCCCAGCAGCGTCCGGCATTGCGGCCCGACCCTGACGTGTCGCAGGCTGGCAGACAGGCGCATGACAACAGCCGCTCCGCGACCGTTGCAGTCCCCGCCGCCCAGGCGAGCTGCGCTTCTTCGCCCAGAGGCTGCGGCACTGGTCTGGAGAACCTGGATTTGGCCAACGTCGCACTGGTCTTGGGGACGGCTGCAGTCCGGGCCGCCAAGGGCGAAGACTGGAAGAAGGCGTTCAAGACCGGCGGCCCGGACGAATATCAGCTCTATTTGGAGGCGAAGCGCCTGCGCGAAGCCCGCGCGGCCGAGCGCGCTCGCCTCGCTGCCGTCAAGGCAAGGCAGCACTGAGCATCAGGCTGCGTGATTACGAAAGGCAAAGGCCAGGGCGGAGCTGATTGCGACCGCGGCAAGGATGAGCGGAAGCGCTCCCGCGCGGCGCCGGCTTCGAAAGGCTTCTTTCATGGCTCGGCGTCCTTCGACTGGCTTGCATGCGGGTTCACCCGGACAGCGAGGATTCGAGATCACTCAACCGCCCGGGATCAGCCCCCAACGCTTTACAGGACAGGTGGAAGCACGGCTTCCGCCGGTCGATTTAGATGGTCTGAAGGTTCACTGCGCAAGGCTGACGGTCGCTGGCATGGCCGACATCGTAGCTCAGGCGCTGGCCGACCGTCGGGGCGATCGATTTGTCCCACAGGATCGCGCTGGTTTCGAAGCGGATATCGTTGCCGCCGGTCTCCGGCTTGATTTCGCCATGGCCCTTGTCGGTGTCGAACGACTTGACGGTTCCAAAATATTTCATGGTGGGTTCCTTGGTTGGCACGTACCGGAATGGCGCGGCCGCTAGGAGGCTTGAAAGATGGGCTGAGGAGCGACTTAGCGCCAAGGACCGTCGATAGCGACTGGTAGCAGTAAGTCAGATAGGACCTAAACGCCTGGTTGACAATGGCTTAGCAAAATAAAAAATATGACTAGAATAATATAAGTCTATAAGCGATTTGGAATGAAGTCATTTCTTTATTAATGGGCTGCTCCAATGTTTATTTGCGACATTAGAGACATACTTATTTGACTGTCTCAATAAGCGCATCGATATTTACAGCCTGCGCGCCGGTTTTTACCGGCTATTCCGTTCACGATCGTGACGATCAACCAGTTACGCGTGGACCCATCTGCGAAGACGGGAAAGACGGTCGAGGTTGCCGGACACTCGATAATGAGTCCATCCTTTGGCGCCCGCCTGCCCACCCGCCGAGGTGCCACGGCAATTAAGCCCCCGCGGGTCGTGACCGGCCGTTCTGCGCGCGCAATGACTATGGTCAATGCGCCGCCCTCTCTGGTATGCCCGACGCATCAGTTCGACCACCTTGTGAAGGTGCGGCATGACCCACGAACGTCCACTTGCGAGCCGGCCCCCGTGCTGACCGGGAAAAAGCTCCTGGTGCTCGCGCCGATCGCAGCCTGTCTGTCATTCGCCGCGGCGGCCGCGCAATCCGACGAGGGGCCGCCCCGCTGGGCCGCGAACATCGCGCGCAAGCAGCAGGTGATCATGCACGGCGTGCCGACACAGTATGCGCAAGCGCGCGACACCCTTCCCGACAACCAGGCGAAGCTGCGGCGCGGACGGATGCTGTTCGACTCGCATTGCACCGCTTGTCACGGCTGGACCGGTCAGGGCTCGGGACCGGAAGCGTTTGCGCTGGTCCCGGCGCCGGCGGACCTCGAATGGCTTGCGAGAACGCCGCGGGATCGTTCGGAACCCTATATGTATTGGACCGTCGCCGAGGGCGGTCGGCAGTTCGAATCCGATATGCCTGCTTTCAAGGACAGGCTGTCGAAAAAGGACATCTGGGCGATAATCGCCTATGTCCGTGCCGGCCTTCCGCGCAATTCGCCCTAGCTGACGGCGCATGTGAAAAGGGCCGGAGGATTGCTCCTCCGGCCCTTCGTGTAACCAGTCTTGCTGACGCTTAGCGGCGGTCGCCCATGAAGCGCAGCAGGAACAGGAACATGTTGATGAAGTCGAGATAGAGCTGAAGCGCGCCCATCACGGCGCTCTTGGCCATCATCTCGCCATGCCCTGCGACCTGGAAGTAGATGCTCTTGATCTTCTGCGTGTCGTAGGCGGTGAGGCCCGCGAACAGCAGCACGCCGATCGCGCTGATCGCCATGTCCATCGCCGGTGAGCGGAGGAACAGGTTGATCAGCAGCGCGATGAACAGGCCGACCACGCCCATGATCAGGAACGTGCCCATGCCTGAAAGATCGCGCTTGGTGGTGTAGCCGAACAGGCTCAGCCCCATGAACGCCGCCGCGACCGCGAAGAAGGTCTGCGCGATCGATGCACCGGTATAGACCAGGAACAGGCTGGAGAACTGCACGCCGACCAAACCGGCATAAAGCCAGAACAGCATCTGCGCCGTGCCGGCCGAGATCCGGTTGATGCCGAAGCTCAGCCACATCACGATTCCAAGCGGCGCGAACAGTGCGACCCAGAACAGGGCTGTCGCCTTGCCGGTGGCCGGGTCGGCGATCAGGTTGATGAGGCTGCTGTTGGCGAACAACAGGGCGACGATGCCGGTCAGCAGAACGCCCGACGCCATGTAGTTGTAAACTTTAAGCATGTACGACCGAAGGCCCGCATCCCGGGTGGCGGGTACGCCAACCGTTGCGGCGCTCACACCGGCATTCTGGCCGGTAGTGCTGCGCGGGTCTTGCCAAATGGCCATTTTCACTCCTCTTGCGCGGGCAAAGGGCCCGTTCGCTAAGACGGCAATATCGTAGATGCCCGGAACGACTTCAAGCGAAACCGGACAAGCCGTTTTTCGCCTAATCCTTACCGCGGCTTAGCCAGTCGTGGCCAAGCAGGCGCAGCTGGCTGAGCAAGGATACCAGAAAGGCTGTCGACCAGCCCAGCATCAGGATCCCGTTTGCCCCCTCGATCGAACCCAGGATCCTCCATTCCCGCCGCATGACGACGTCGCCGTAACCGATGGTCGAATAGGTGACCGTCGAGAAATAGAGCGCTTCCTCGAACGTCCGAAACGCGCCGATGCCGTCGTAGAGAAGGGCATAGACCCAGATTTCGACCGTATGGATCGCGACAATCCCCATCGCCGCCCCGATCAGCAGCGAAATCGGCAGGATGCGCGGGCTTTGGAACAATCGCGAATGCGAACGCAATATGCGGACGAGGACAGCCAGGCCCACCAGGTGAATGATCACCGTGACGAGCACCATCAGCGTTGCGATGACCAGCTGGATGAACACGAAGACTGTCGTGCGAATTTCCGGCGCCGCGCGCGATCAGCAAAACCCCGTACTAGCCTGCCCGCCCCGCCGCCTTATATTGGCCGCGTCATGTCGAAAGCCCCTGCCCGATCCGCCGCCAAGAAGCTCCCCGCCGTCACCATCGTGATCGAGTGGGAGAATGCCATCGACGTCGAAGACAAATGGACCGCCGCCGCGATGTCCGCGCTTGAACGTGAAATCGCGTCCGTTGCGCCCAGGATGGCCGCGAAGCCGCGCATCACTTACCTCTATGACACGAACGCCGTCGAGCCGGGCATCATCGAGCGCACGCTTGAGGCAGTCGCCCCCCGTCTCAAGGACCTCGCCGACCTTGAGATCCTGCCGACCGACGGGCTGACCTATTACAAGCTCAAGAATTTCGGCATCTCACGCGCCAAGACCGAGCTTTCGATCATGCTCGACAGCGACGCCGCGCCGCAGCCGGGCTGGCTCGAAAATCTCATCAAGCCCTTCTCCGATCCGGAAATGATGGCGGTCGGTGGTTTCACCGTGCTCGGCGCCGACGACTTCCTGTCCAAGACCTTCGCCCTGAGCTGGATCTTCGACCTCCGCTCGGAGCGCGAGAAGACCGTGAAGCGCGAGAAGATTCACGCCAACAATTGCGCGGTCCGGACCGATTTCTTCCGCGAGAACCCATTCCCCGATCTGCCGGCGTTCAAGAAGCAGTGCGGCTTCTGGCTTCGCGACCTCAGCGCGCGCGGCTACCAATATACCCGCACCGCCGACGCCATGACCGTCCACGCCCCCCACCCCGGCTACAGCTTCCTCGTCTGGCGCGCGTGGACGATGGGCCTCGACCGCGACTACCAGGCATTCCAGACCGCGACCAAGTCGCGCCTCGGCCGCTTCGCCTTCGCGTTCAAGTTCTTCGGCGGAAAGGTCGGCAAGAGCTGGTGGCGCATCTGGCGCAACGGCGACGAAGTCGGCCTCCCCGTCTGGCAGCGCCCCGCCGCGATGCTCGTCAGCCTCGGCTTCTACGGCATAGGCCTCGCCGGCGAGCTTGGCAGCGCCGTCGCCCGCAGCTTCGAACCCCTACCGCCGCCGAAGCCGAAGGCAGAAGCAAGAGCAAAGCCAGCGAGTCGAAAGACCGTGGCTGCCTGATGAGCGGGCGTTTCACCCTCATGCGGCGAATCCGCATTGGGCGGGGAAAGTGTTGCGTTAATGTTGGCGCCTAGCCTTCCGACGCCAAATTAACAGCATTGCTCGGCCGCGCCGCGGGTGCGACAGTGTGCGCATGGTGGAGGGGGCTCCCGTGGTCCGTCTGAGGCGGGCTGTTCGTGTCGCACTAGCGGCGCTTGCCACCTTGCTCGTCATCGTCGGCACTCCCTCCCTCGCCCAGCACCCGCAGCGCATCGTCGCTGTCGGCGATCTTCACGGGGACTTTCAGGCGTGGACGGCCATTGCCCGCGCCGCCGGGCTGGTCGATGGGCACGGTCATTGGGCGGGCGGTGCGACCGTTCTTGTGCAGGATGGCGACATCACGGACCGCGGGCCGGACTCGCTCAAGATCATCCGCAACCTTCAGCAGCTGCAGAAAGAGGCGCCGCGCAAGGGCGGAAAGGTCGTCGTCGTCCTCGGCAACCATGAGGCAATGCAGCTGCTCGGCGACTTTCGCTACACGACGCCAGGCGAATATGCCGCGTTCGTCGACGACCAGTCTGCCGCCCGCCGCGACCGCGTCTACGAACTCAACAAGGCGGCCATCGAAGCTGCGGCGCACGCCAAGGACCCCAAGCTCACGCCCGAGGCCATCCGAGCGCAGTGGCTCGCGGAGACCCCGCTCGGCTGGGTAGAGCACAAGCTTGCCTGGGCGCCTTCGGGCGAGCTCGGCAAATGGGCGGCCCGCAACCCGGCAGTCGTGAAGATCAGCGACACGGTCTTCGTCCACGGTGGCCTCAGCGCCGAATATGCCGCCACGGGAATCGACGAGATCAACCGTCGCGTCGCAGCCGCCATGGCCGCTGCCGACGACACGCCGGCCTCCATTCTCACCGGTCCGCTAGGCCCGCTCTGGTACCGAGGCCTCACGGGCCGTGATCCCGACGCGGAGGCCGAGCGCCCGCCAGCGACCAACGCCACGCCGCGCCCGACCATCGATCAGGAACTGACGGCCGTTCTCGCCGCCACCGGCGCCAAGCGCATCGTCATCGGCCACACACCGATCCTCACCGGCATCGCCATCCTCAATGGCGGCCGCCTAGTTCGCATCGATACCGGCATCTCCCGTTACTACGGCGGCCCGCTGACCTGGCTGGAGATCGTCGGCGATCAGCTTACTCCGCATACCGTTGGGAGGCCGGCGCCATGAAGCATCGCATCCTTACCTTACTCGCCTGCACGGCTATCGCGGCCCCTGCTGCCGCCGAGAAGCCGCTGTTCGAAGCGTCCGAGCCGATCCACCTCAAGATCCAGGCGCCGCTCCAGCCGCTGATCCGCAACCGATCGAGCGACGCACCCGTCACCGGCACGCTGACCGATCCGACAGGCGCCGCGCTTCCCGTCAGCCTTCAGCTTCGCGGGATCACCCGCCGCACTTCCGAAGTGTGCGACTTCCCGCCGCTCCGCGTCGACTTCACGACGGCGCCGCCGCAAAGCTCGCCCTTTAGTGGGCAAAAGCGCCTCAAGCTCGTCACTCACTGCAAGAGCTCGGCGTCGTTTCAGCAGCTCGTTCTGCTCGAATATTCCGCCTACCGGATGTTCAACCTGGTGTCGCCGAAGAGCTTTCGCGTCCGCCTCGCCAACATCGATTATGTTGGCGCCGACGCCAAACCGTTCACCTCGCGCATCGGCTTCTTCATCGAGGACCTGAGCGACGTCGCCAAGCGCAACGGCACGAAGTCGAGCCACGCCCCCGAACGCATTCCGCTTGCCGACCTAAGCGGGCCGGACGCGGCACGCTTCGCGCTGTTCGAATATATGATCGCCAACTACGACTGGTCGATGCGCGCCGGTCCGCCGGGCGAAGAATGTTGCCACAATGGGCGCCTGATCGGCCCGCTGGCGCCCGGCCAGACCGTGCCCATCCCCTATGACTTCGACTTCTCGGGGTTTGTCAGCGCGCCCTATGCCGGCCCGCCGCCCGAGTTGGACATCACCGACATCCATCAGCGGCTCTACCGCGGCTATTGCATCCACAATCCGGACGCAGTCGCCGCTGCCCGGCAATTTCGCAGCCTGCAGCCGCAGATCCTCGGCGTGCTTGGCCAGACACCGGGCCTAGAACCGAACACGCAGCAGCGGGCGACGAAGTTCCTCAACGGCTTTTTCGCCGACATCGCGAACGACGAAAGCACCGCCGCTCGCGTGCTCAAGAAGTGCGTCAGCTAGCGGGCTTGGTATCGCCCGTCTCGACGACCACGGTCGCCACCGCGACGGCCTCGGGGTGGTTGTCGGGATTATAGTCGCTGAGGAAGCGCTTCATCCCCGCGCGCTCGCCATATTCGGTCATCCACAGCCCGACGAAGGTGTAGGTGAAGGCGATCGTGACGAGCGCCGCCAGCTCGACCGCGCCGATGCCCGCCGATAGCCCAATCGCCACCGCGAGCAGGATGAACAGCGCGTCGCCCGAACTCTTCAGCGAATTCCTGAACCGCACCGCACCCGCGATGCCGGCCAGCGAAAACGCCAGGGCCAGCGAGTTCTGGACGATAATAACGATGCCGGTGACGACCATCGGCAGCACGATGATCGTGTTGATCAGCGACTGGTCATATTCGTCGTCGTTGCGGATCCCCATGTAGACCCAGCTGACCGGCAGCGAGAGCAGCAGCGACGACACCAAGGCCACCGCCAGCCAGAACAGGCTCTGCCCCAAATTGTTGACGTGCGCCGCGCGCACTGCCTCGCTCGCCTGCAGCGGGTTCTTGGTCGGGTTCGATATGAGCTGTTCGACGCCGCCGATCGGCAGCCAGTTCAGCACCGCCGGCCAGATTTTGATCGCCGCGAACACGGCGATGCCAATGACGGCAAAATAGACGGTGAGCTTCGCAAGGAGCTTCGTCGCGCGCATTCCAGACCCCCCTAAGAACCGGCGCAGTAGCGTCAGCCTAGGCGATGATTTCCGCGCCTGCAAACCGGCTCAGTCGTCCTTGAACTCAAGGTGCTTGTCGCCGTGATGCTTGTGGTGCTTTTCGTCTTGCTCGATCGGGTAGTTCGGGATCGGCTCGAGCACCGTGAAACGCTCCTTCGAAGGCTCATGCGGCAACGGCGGCCATTCGATGTCGTCCAGCGGTAGCTCGGTGTCCGGCACCCGGTCGAGAAGGTCGCGAAGAAGCGTCAGTCGCCCGACTGGCTGGTCGTTGAAGTCCACCAAAGTCCACGGCGCATAGTCCGTGTGCGTCGCCGCCAGCATCTTCTCGCGTGCATCGGTGTAGTCGTCGTAATGCTTGCGTGCCTGGATATCGATCGGCGACAGCTTCCAGCGCTTCGTCGGGTTCTTCAATCGGTTCTGGAAACGGTCTTCCTGCACCTCCTGGTCGCAGGTCAGCCAATATTTGAAGAAGAGGATTCCGTCGTCCACGAACTGCCGCTCGAACTCCGGAACCGAACGGAGGAAAGCGTCGGTCTCCTCGGGCGTGCAGAAACCCATGACCGGCTCGACGCCCGCGCGATTGTACCAGCTGCGATCGAACAGCACGATCTCGCCTTCGGCCGGGAAATGCTCGACGTAGCGCTGGAAATACCATTGCGTGCGCTCGCGCTCGTTCGGGCTCGGAAGTGCCGCAATCCGGCACTGGCGCGGATTGAGGATCCTTGCGAACATGTCGATCGACCCGCCCTTGCCGGCGGTGTCGCGCCCTTCGAAAATGACAACCATCCGCTGCCCCGTCTCGGACACCCAGCGCGCCATGGCGCTAAGCTCCTTGGCCATCGGCTTCAGAAGATCTTCATATTCCTTCTCGCCAAGCTTGGTCTTCCCGCTCATCTTTGCCCCTCGAAGAACGCGTTCCCCGTTTGCATATCGCATGCGTTATGGGCTGGCTATGCACCGGCTGTTCGTCGCGATCCGACCGCCCGAACCGATCCGCGATCTGCTGATCGACGCGATGGATGATAGCCCCGATTTCCGCTGGCAGGACGAAGAGCAATTGCACATCACCTTGCGTTTCGTGGGCGAGGTCGATCGCCCGGTTGCCGATGATCTGGCCGGCGCGCTCACCCAGGTGCACGCCGATCGCTTTGAGCTCCGCATCAAAGCCGTAGGCCGTTTCGAGCAACGCTCCAGCGGCGCCCTATGGGCAGGCGTAGAACCCAAAGAGCCGCTCGCCGCGCTGGCCGCCAAGGTCGAGCGCGTCTGCCAGCAGATCGGCCTCGAACCCGAACGCCGCGCCTTCCATCCGCACATCACCCTCGCGCGCTGGAAGGGACGCTGCAGCCGCGAGGTCGCCGTCTATCTCGACCGAAACCGCGCTCTCGCCTCCGACCCGTTCGAGGTCGACGGCTTCACCCTCTTCGAAAGCCGGCTGTCAAAGCACGGCGCTCATTACGAGGAAGTCGCCCGCTACGAGTTGAGCTGACCTTGGCCGCGCCAGGCCAGCCCATTGCCGCATAAGGGTATTAACGGATGTTGCTGGCGGCGGTTATGGGTCTGATTCAGCCTTCTCGGTAGGGAGAAGTCTGATGATCTCGAAATCTCGGTTCGCAACGCTTGCTATCCTCGTTTCGTTTGCGGGAACGGTCGCCGCTCAGATTCCCGCCGGCGAGATGCAGGAGCCATCGATCGTCGTGACGCACAAGATGCGACCATCGCCCGACCTGATGGTCCGCACCGTCTACATCGGCGACCTCGACCTCAAATCGGCGAATGGCCAGAAGGAAATGGAAAAACGGGTCGGCATCGCCGTTGACAGCATTTGCAGCATCCCCACGCCGCTCCCTTCCTACAAGGGCACAATGGAGAAGCCTTGCCGCGACGAGGCTTGGAGCGGCGCTCGGCCACAGATGGCCGACGCTGTGAAGCGCGCAACCGGGTCGTAAGCCAGTCCCGAACTCCGGCTCAAACGATTCGGGCAGCAGGAACCGCGCCTTCGATGCTATCGGCTGAGCGTACCGTCCGCGTTGACGGCCATTGGGTCGGTTTTCTGCAGAGCGCCATGATACGCATCGAGAAGCCGGATGAGCTTCTGCTGTAGATACGCCTGGTGTTCCGGAGTCAGCTGCCCGCCATCTGATTGCTTCAGGGCGAGCATCTCGGCCTGCAGCGCTTTCGATTTTTCTTCGTAATGGTGCGTCACCGCCGCGATCGACAGTGTCGTATCGCGAGTCACCGTATCGCCGCTGACAGGCGGAAAAGCCGGAGGGCCATCGGGATCCATGGCAAACGCGGCGGCCAAGGCAAACGCAGGATAGATCATCGGATGTCCTCCGGCGGTGTCCCGCTGATATAGCGGGAACTGCCGCAACTCGCCACGAACGGCGCCAGAGCCAGCTTCCGACCCATTTGCGAACGTTTGCGAGCTAGTGGCAGCTTTCGACCCATTCGTGCCGCTAGCAGGCCAGTCTCAGTCTTCGACCCAAGCTGGCATAGTCTGTGCTCTCAGGCGTTGAACTGATGGCGCCGTGCTGAACAACGGTTCTAACTAGCAACCAGACTCACCGAAACAGGAACTGGACGGTGAAGCCGCTGAAGATCCTATTCGCAATTCTGCTGGCGATCCTGCTTCCCGCTTGGGTCGCGTGGCTGCTGTGGCCCGTTCCCATCATGGTTTTGGCCTACCGCTTCACGCATCCGGTCGCCGCAAGCCGCCAGGTGCATTGGGCGGCCGGTCCGGAAAGGCCGCCGGCTGGCGAGCGGCCTCCCAACATCGTGCTGATCCTGGCCGACGACCTCGGCATCAACGACATCACTGCTGAAGGCCCGGCCACGGGCGTCGCGGGTGGGCTGGTCCCGACACCCAATATCGACGCCATCGCGCGTGCAGGGGCCGACTTCACCGTCGCTTATTGCGCGAACGCGACCTGCTCCCCCTCCCGCGCGGCACTGTTGACCGGGCGCTATCCGCAGCGGTTCGGTTTCGAATTCACCGCCGTCCCGGACCAGCTTGCGAGATACGTCCCGCGCTACTCACCGCAAGACCGGCCATATCCCACCATCTACCATGCCGATCTGCAGGCACGCGCGCCGTCGATGGAAAATATGGGCATGCCCTTGAGCGAAGTGACCATCGCCGAGGTGCTGAGGGCCCGCGGCTATCACACCGTCCACCTCGGCAAATGGCACCTGGGAGACGCGCCTGGAATGCGCCCCGAAAACCAGGGCTTCGACGAAAGCCTGGGCTTCATGGCCGGAGCGTCCAAATACGCACCGGACAAAGCGTCGGTCGACGCCCGGCTTCCGGGCGACCCGCTCGATCGCCTCTTATGGCTGGCGCTGTCCGACGGCGTCCAGTTCAACGGCGGCGCGCCCTTCCACGCCGGCGAATATATGACCGACTATCTCAGCGATCAGGCGGTCGCGGCGATCGCCGCCAACCGCAACCGGCCTTTCTTCATCTATCTCGCCTACAACGCGCCCCACACGCCGTTCCAGGCGACCAAGGCCGATTATGAAGCGCTCGGGTCCATCAAGGATCGCCGTTCCCGCGTCTACGGAGCGATGGTCCGCGCGCTCGACCGGGGGGTCGGCAAGGTCATGTCGGCGTTGAAGGCGCAGGGCCTCGACCGCAACACGATTGTCATTTTCACCAACGACAATGGCGGGGCCTGGTACGCGGGCCTTTCCGGCATCAACAAGCCGTATCGCGGATGGAAGGGCACCTTCTTCGAAGGGGGAATCCGCGTGCCGTTCTTCATCGATTGGCCGGGCCGGATCGCGCCCGGCCAGCGCCTGGCGATACCGACCGAGCATATCGACGTCCTGCCCACGCTCGCCGCCGCCGCTATGGTGCCTCTCCCCGCGGGACGGCAGATCGACGGCATCAACCTGCTGCCGTTCGTCACGACGCACGCGCAACCGCCCCTAGGCAGGACCTTGTTCTGGCGCTCGGGCAGCTACGAAGCGGTCCGCGACGGTGACTGGAAGCTTCAGGTCTCCCGCAATCCGCCGCGTACGTGGCTGTTCAACCTCGCCGCCGATCCCACCGAACGCGTGAACCTTGCCGCGCGAGAACCCGCCATCGTCGCGCGCCTCCGGGCGAGCATCGCGCGCCACGACCGCGAAATGGCCAAGCCCCTCTGGCCCGCCCTCCTCGAAGAGCCGATCCGCATCGACGTTCCCGCCGACGCGCCGTGGAAACCCGGCCAGGAATATGTCTACTGGCCGAACTGACGTTTGCCGCCATCGCCACACTGGCATTATCCCGCATCGCACCCATATCCAAAGAGCCGCGTTGACCTTCAGCAGTGGCTCCCTTAATCAGAACATAAACGGAACGAAGCCGATCCGATGATGACTCATATTCGTCAGCTTAGGTCTACCGTATGCTGACCCACATCAGCGTCCGTGGCGCACGCGAACACAATCTGAAGGCCGTCGACGTGGATATCCCGCGCGAGAGCCTGACAGTCATTACCGGTTTGTCCGGCTCGGGCAAATCCAGCCTCGCCTTCGACACCATCTATGCGGAGGGGCAACGCCGCTACGTCGAGAGCCTCAGCGCCTACGCCCGCCAGTTTCTCGAGATGATGCAAAAGCCGGACGTCGAGCATATCGACGGTCTGTCGCCCGCCATCTCGATCGAGCAGAAGACGACCTCGCGCAACCCGCGCTCGACGGTCGCCACCGTCACCGAAATCTACGACTACATGCGCCTTCTGTGGGCGCGCGTCGGCATTCCTTATTCGCCCGCGACCGGCCTTCCCATTGCCGCGCAGACCGTCAGCCAGATGGTCGACCGCACCATGACCCTGCCCGAAGGCAGCCGCCACTACCTGCTCGCGCCCGTCGTTCGCGGCCGCAAGGGCGAGTACCGCAAGGAGCTTGCCGAGTGGCAGAAGGCGGGCTTCACCCGCGTCCGCATCGACGGCGCCTTCTCCGCGATCGAAGAAGCCCCCACGCTCGACAAGAAGTACAAGCACGACATCGAAGTCGTGGTGGATCGCGTTGTCATCCGCGAAGGCATCGAGCCGCGCCTCGCCGACAGCTTCGAAACCGCGCTCAAGCTCGCCGAGGGCCTCGCCTTCCTCGACCCCGCCGACCCGGTCCAGGACCCGCCCGGCAGCAAGCGCACCGGCGTCGCCGCCGCGCTGGAAAAAGCCGCGGAGCGCAACGTCCTCGCCACCCACGCGCCCGAAGGCCGCATCATCTTTTCCGAGAAGTTCGCCTGCCCCGTCAGCGGCTTCACCATCGCCGAGATTGAGCCGCGCCTGTTCTCGTTCAACGCGCCGCAGGGCGCCTGCCCGGCCTGCGACGGCCTCGGCGAAAAGCTGGTGTTCGACGCAGACCTCGTCGTTCCCAATCACGCGCTGTCGATCAAGAAGGGCGCCGTTGTCCCCTGGGCCAAGTCCAACCCGCCCAGCCCTTATTACATGCAGGTGCTAGCCAGCCTCGCTCGCGCCTATGATTTCGACCTCGACACCTCCTGGGCCGACCTCCCCGAGGAAGCGCAGCGCGTCATCCTCCACGGCACCAACGGCAAGCCCGTCACCCTGCGCTTCATCGACGGCAAGCGCAGCTATGAGGTGAAGAAGCCGTTCGAAGGCGTCATCGGCAACCTCAACCGCCGCATGCAGACCACCGAGTCCGCGTGGATGCGTGAGGAGCTCAGCCGTTACCAGGGCAGCCGCCCGTGCGAAGTCTGCCACGGCGCCCGCCTCCGCCCCGAAGCGCTGGCGGTGAAGATCGCCGGCGAGGACATCAGCCTCTCGACCCGCCGCAGCGTCGCCGACGCCTACGACTGGTTCGCCAACCTCGCGCCGAAGCTCAATCCGACGCAGCAGGAAATCGCCAAGGCCATTCTCAAGGAAATCAACGAGCGCCTCGGCTTCCTCCACAACGTCGGCCTCGACTATCTCCACCTCGACCGCACCAGCGGCACGCTAAGCGGCGGCGAGAGCCAGCGCATCCGCCTCGCGTCGCAGATCGGCAGCGGCCTCTCCGGCGTCCTTTACGTCCTCGACGAACCCTCGATCGGCCTTCATCAGAAGGACAACGACCGCCTCCTCGAAACGCTGAAACGCCTCAAATCCCTCGGCAACACCGTGCTCGTCGTCGAACATGACGAGGACGCGATCCGCCACGCCGACCATGTCATCGACATGGGCCCCGGCGCCGGCGTCCACGGCGGCGAGGTCGTATGCCAGGGCACGCTCGAAGAGCTGCTCGCCTGCACCACCAGCATCACGGCCGACTACCTGAGCGGCCGACGCGAAATCCCGCTCCTCGCCACCCGGCGAAAGGGCTCGGGCAAATTCGTCACCGTCGCCGGCGCCACCGCCAACAACCTCGACAATGTCACGGTGAAATTCCCGCTCGGCACTTTCACCTGCGTCACCGGGGTTAGCGGCAGTGGCAAGTCCTCGCTCACCATCGACACGCTCTATGCCGGCGCCGCGCGCAGCCTGAATGGCGCGCGCATCCCCTGCGGCCCCTGCACCGGCATCAAGGGGCTGGAACAGCTCGACAAGGTCATTGACATCGACCAGTCGCCGATCGGCCGCACCCCGCGCTCCAATCCCGCAACCTACACCGGCGCCTTCACCCAGATCCGCGACTGGTTCGCCGGCCTGCCGGAAAGCCAGGCGCGCGGCTACAAGCCCGGCCGCTTCTCCTTCAATGTGAAGGGCGGCCGGTGCGAGGCGTGCCAGGGTGACGGCCTCATCAAGATCGAAATGCACTTCCTGCCCGACGTCTACGTCACCTGTGACGTCTGCCACGGCGCCCGCTACAACCGCGAAACGCTGGAGGTGAAGTTCAAGGGCAAGTCGATTGCCGACGTGCTCGACATGACGGTCGAGGACGCGGCCGATTTCTTCAAGGCGGTCCCCGGCATCCGCGACAAGATGGAGATGCTGAAGGAAGTCGGCCTCGGTTACGTCAAGGTCGGGCAGCCGGCGACGACGCTCAGCGGCGGTGAGGCGCAGCGCGTCAAGTTGTCGAAGGAGCTATCGCGCCGCGCCACCGGCAAGACGCTCTACATCCTCGACGAGCCCACCACCGGCCTCCACTTCGAGGATGTGCGCAAGCTCCTCGAAGTCCTCCACCGGCTCGCCGACCAAGGCAACACGGTGGTCGTGATCGAACACAACCTCGACGTCATCAAGACCGCCGACTGGGTCATCGACCTGGGGCCGGGCGGCGGTGTCAACGGCGGCAAGATCATCGCCGAAGGCCCGCCCGAACGCATCGTTCAGGAACCGCTGTCGGCCACCGGCATGTACCTGAAGCCGCTGCTGGAAAAGGCGTCGGTGAAGCCGGTAGTGGTGGAGACGAAACCGAAAAAGCCGGCGCGCGCGAAGCGAGCTGCTGCGGCCGACGAGGATGAATTGGGGTTGGTTGCGGCGAAGTAGGGTGAAAAAGGCTCAGGCTTATCGATCAAAGCAACAAGTTCAGGCGGCATGGCGCCGCCGATAGCGCAAGACGGCTAAAACTTTCCTACTCTGCCGAAGCTGTGCTTCATGCTTTCGGATGAGCGCTTGCTTCATCACACCGCACACCGTTCGCGTGCTCAAGGCGGGCAAAGCCAAGGGTGAGCCGTCCCAAAGGTCACAAAGTGGAGGAAGTGGAAGGACCCCCGTTTTGAGCCCGTCACTGTGAACTTTGGGAAAATTCAAGGACGCGCGACGCCGGTGCCCGCCCTGCCCCGCCGCCGCCTCCTCCTGCCGCAAGCTGTGGAGAAACAAGGACTTATCTCGGTTGAAGCGCCGACCCGTCCGGGACGAGGCGGGAAAGGGAGGACGTGCTCCAGTTTTGGGGCGCGTCCCGATTTTCATGAACCGATGAGGAGAAGATGTATGCGTAAGATGCTATTTGCCGCCGCCGCCATTGCGGCCGCCGCGACCCCCGCCATTGCCCAGGTCAATACCGGCAGCGGCAACGGCCTCGTGGCCGTAAACGTCCAGAACGTCGACATCCTCAAGAACTTCCTGAACGACAGCCAGATCGCGGCGCTCAACAATCTGGGCGTTCCGATCACGGTCCAGGCGCCGATCAGCGTCGCCGCCAACGTTTGCGGCACGACCGTCAACGCGCTGGTCGCGCTGCGCAAGACCGGCGATGCGGCTTGCGATGCCAAGACCGCCAACAACGCGCTGGCCAATATCGTTCAGCGTCAGAAGCTGAAGCAGACCAAGTAACCCGCTTCACAGCGGTTTGACGGGGCCCGGCCGCAGCACCCCCCGCTGCGGCCGGGCTTTGTCGTGCCATCCCGGGCCTTGTTGTTTTAGGTTCATGCGTCTTATTCGGCTAAGACGCGTTGTTGCTTCAGATCTCCCGGCGTTTCCCGGCGAGAATTGAAGGAATTCCCATGACAAGCTTCACCAGATTGCTCGCCGCGGCTGCGGCGGTCGGCTCATTGTCCGCCCCGCTCGCAGCGCAGAGCGCCTACGGCTACCAGCCGCAGGTCTATCCGCAGCAGCAGACCTACCCGCAGCAGGCCTATCCCCAGCAGGGCTACGCTTACGGCCAGCAGCAGGGCTACGCTTATGGCCAGCCAGGTTACGGTCAGCAGGGCTATGCCCAGAGCCCGGTCACGCAGATCATCGATCAACTGCTCGGCAACCGCTACAACGTGACCGACCGCCAAGCCGTGTCACGCTGCGCCAGTGCGGCGATGAACCAGGCCTCGGCCCAGTACGGCGCCGTCGATCCCCGCTACACCCAGCAGTACGGGCAACAGGGCTACAACAACCGCTATGCGGCGATGCGCGTCTCCTCGATCACCAACGTCCAGCGTCGCCAGAACGGGCTGCGCGTGACCGGCGTGTTGAGCTCGGGCGCCCATCACGGCCAGTATGGTGGCCAGTACGGCTACCAGAACCGCGACTATGCCCGCGCCGACGTCAGCTTCCGTTGCAACGTCGACTATCGCGGCCAGGTCACCAATGTCCGTATCGGCAACAACTACGGCTACAACCGCTAGGAATGTGAGGGCGGCGCGGCCTCAGGGTCGCGCCGCCCAAGCTTCGGGCTCAGCTGCCGACGGCGGCGATCTTGGGGCTGGGGTTGTCGGCTTTCTTGCGGCGGCCCATCGACCAATTGGCCTGCAACCGCACCTGCGGGTTGGGCACGCACCAGATCTCGCCGCCTTCGTCCATGCCGACGACCCACAGCAAATCGAATTCCTGGCCATAGTCGATCACCGCGATCGCGAAGCCGGGGCCGCGGTCGGCGATGTAGAGGGGAATTGAGGGATCGAGTTGGGTGAATGCCATGGCCCCACAACCCGCCCTCGCCCGCCAACGTTCCGCCGCGGCTTGGTGCAGGACTAAATACCGTATGAATTCAGGCGGTTCGGCGCTCGTCCTCGAGCTTGGCGACGAGCCGCCGTCCGTCCCACACTTCGCATTTTGATCCAAAGCCAGCGGCCCGCGCCTTCTCGACCGCGGCTTCGTCGCTCGCGGCCTCAAGCCAGTCCACCGAAACGACTTGGTTGACGCCGTCGTAGCAGTAGACGCGGTAGGTTGTGAGGATGGTCGACACAGGAAAGACCCCTAGCAAACAGCGGGAGCTCTCTGACGTCTCCAGTCACCGCTGCGCTGATGCCACTGGCGGTGCTGCGATCTCGTTACACCCCGATCGATCTTGTTGTTATAACTCAGGTTACACGGCCTACGTGCCGTTCATGTACCGCTGGGCGTCGGCGTTCGGATCGACCATCGGCCGCGACGCCTCGTACTGGCGCCACTCCTGCACCTGCTTCTGCTGGTCCGGCGGAAGCGAAGACTCCCAGTCGGTCTGCGACTGGTATCCCGGCATCGACACCGCCTGACCGCTCTCGACCTGGCGCGCCAGCTGCTGAAGCAGCGGACGCACCGCGAGCAGGTTCAGCATCCAGTCCGGCGCGTAGGCCAGCCGAGCGTTGGTAGAACCCGCAAGCGCCGCCCGGAGGACCTCACGATCGCCATGAGCCTTCGCCGTCACCAGCGTGTCCTGCCCATTGTTCTGCGGCGTGAAGGCGATGTCCGTCTCCCCACCCTCGCGGCCGTTGAACATGACCCGCACCACCAGACGCTCACCGGGGGTGCGGTCGACCTTGATCTCGTAGGGCATTGGTGTGCCGCCTTCGAAATGCGTCGTTCCGCTGGGCGACATGTTATCGAACGCCTGGGCGATCCCCGCATAGGTCGTATCCGGACTTTTGTGCACGATTTGCTCGGCCTTGGCGCCGTAATGGCTGCCCGCAAGCCAGCCCACGCCGGTCAGCGCCGGCCCGATCAACAATTTACGCATGACACCCCCGCACAACCGAGCGGCGGCGAGATACATGAGAACGGCTAAGGAGGGCTTAAGGCCGCCTAGCGGCGCATCACCCGTTCGCCGGCTCGTCGTCGATGCGGACGAGCAACTGGCCTTCCTTCACCTGTGCGCCGACAGTGGCGGGGAGCTCGGCCACGGTACCGTCGAACGGCGCCGTCAGCGCATGCTCCATCTTCATGGCTTCAAGGGTGAGCAAGCGTTGCCCCTTGGCAACTATTTCGCCTTGCGAAACCTCTACCGCGGTCACCTTCCCCGGCATCGGCGCCTCAATCTCCCCGTCGTGGAGCCCGTGGGTTGTACCGGCGCCGCGGCTGGCCAGTGCGAATTCGTCCGCATTGCCTTCGCCGAAGATGACGACGCGCTCGTCGTCGCGGAAACCGGAAACCTCGGCAATCTCACCGGCATTGGTCGAGACCGTGCGGAACTGACCGGCGCGGCCAAGAGCAACGCTGACGCGCGGCGCGGCATTCAGCCGGAACCCGGCCAACGATGAAAAGAGTTCTTCATCCTCGTCGGCGGCGAGCGCCACGGCGGCCGCACCGCGCCACGTCGCTTCATCCGGTTCGCTCTGCGGTACCAGGTCGTCGAGCTTTCGCTCGATAAATCCGGTATCGATCCGCGCGTCGCCGAAGTCGTCGTCGAGCAGGCAGTTGAGCAGGAACCCGGCATTCGTCCGCACCGGCCAGACCTCGACGTCCGCGAGGATCGACGCGAGCTCGCCAATCGCCTCCTCGCGGTCGCCACCGTCTCCGATCAGCTTCGCGATCATCGGGTCGTAGAAGGACGAGATACTGTCGCCCTCTTCGACACCGGTCTCGATACGGCCTTCCGTACCGAGATCGAAATGGTCGAGCTTTCCGACGCTCGGCAAAAACCCCTTCGCCGGATCCTCAGCATAGAGCCGCGCCTCGATCGCATGACCGTTGATCGACAATTCGTCCTGCGTCCTCGGTAGCTTCTCGCCTGACGCAGCGCGCAGCTGCCATTCGACCAGGTCCTGCCCGGTAATTTCCTCGGTTACCGGATGCTCGACCTGCAGGCGCGTGTTCATTTCCATGAACCAGATGCGGTCGGCGCGAAGGCCCTCAGAAGCGTCGGCGATAAACTCGATCGTGCCGGCGCCTTCGTAGTTCACCGCTTGCGCGGCGCGCACCGCTGCGCCGCACACCGCGGCGCGCGTTTCGGCATCCATGCCGGGCGCGGGCGCTTCCTCGATCACCTTTTGGTGGCGGCGCTGCAGCGAGCAGTCACGTTCGAAGAGGTGCACGACGTTGCCGTGGCTGTCGCCGAACACCTGCACCTCGATGTGGCGCGGCGAGAGGACGTATTTCTCGATCAGCACGCGGTCGTCGCCGAAGCTCGACGCCGCCTCGCGTTTGCAGCTATCTAGCGCGTCGTCGAACTGACCTGCCTCGTCGACACGGCGCATTCCCTTGCCGCCGCCTCCCGCGACCGCCTTGATCAGTACCGGATAGCCGATTGCCTGCGCCTCCATCTTGAGCACAGCGGGCGACTGGTCTTCACCGTGATAGCCTGGCGTGACCGGAACGCCCGCATTGGCCATCAGCGTCTTGGCCGCATCCTTGAGACCCATGGCACGGATGCTGTCCGGCTTCGGTCCGACCCAGATCAGACCGGCATCGATCACAGCCTGCGCGAAGTCCGCATTCTCGGAGAGAAAGCCGTAACCGGGATGGATTGCCTCCGCGGCCGTAGACTTCGCCGCCTCGATGATCTTGTCGCCGACCAGATAGCTATCGCGCGCAGGCGAAGGTCCGATGTGCACGGCCTCATCCGCCATTCGGACGTGCAGCGCCTTTGCGTCCGCGTCGGAATAGACCGCGATCGTGCGGATCCCCAGTCGCCGCGCCGTGCGTATTACCCGGCAGGCGATCTCCCCGCGATTGGCGATGAGGAGGGAAGCGATCACTGCGCAGGGCAACCGTCAATGCGCGAGGAGAAGGTCAAGTTCATCACCTTCCAAGTGCCATTTTCGCGCACGAGATCGAAATGATCGACCCCGCAGTTGCTGACCTTACCACCGACGCGAACGACAAACGGGGCCCACACCATCGCGGCATCGCCATCGATCTCGATCGCGGGATCACTGATTGTTTCCTCGAAGCCAGCGCCCGGAGTCACCCGGGCCGCGAATTGTGCCCAGCTTTCTTGTCGCAAGCCCTTGCTGCTGGCTCGGGTCCCGGTCGCAGTGACTCGACCGTCGGGATAGACCCAGCGAAGCATTGTCGCGGAATCCCCCGCACTAAAGGAAGACAAAACCGCGTTGACGGACGCAAGGACCGTTTGCTCTTCGCCCACAGGCGGCGGCAACGCGACGGCGGGCGGAAGTCTGCCGGATGATGTTTGGGCGGCGACCGCGAGCAAAATGGAAAGCATCAATCGTTACATCCTGAACACGCCGAACCGCGGCCGGTCGGGGATCGGTGCGTTCAGCGTTGCTGCGAAAGCGAGTCCAAGGACGTCGCGGGTCTGGGCGGGGTCGATGATACCGTCGTCCCACAGCCGCGCGGTAGCGTGCCAGGGATTGCCCTGTGCCTCGTAATCCTCGCGGATCGGTTGCTTGAAGGCTTCGGCCTGCTCTGGCGACCATTTGTCGGCGTCGCGGTGGACGGTGGCAAGAACGCTCGCGGCCTGCTCGCCGCCCATCACGCTGATGCGGCTGTTGGGCCAGGTGAACAGGAAGCGGGGCGAATAAGCGCGGCCAGACATGCCGTAATTGCCGGCGCCGAAGCTGCCGCCGATCAGCACGGTAACCTTGGGCACGCTCGCGGTAGCGACGGCAGTGACCAGCTTCGCGCCATGTTTGGCGATGCCCTCCGCCTCATATTTCCCGCCGACCATGAAGCCCGAGATGTTCTGCAGGAACAGGAGCGGCGTGCGGCGCTGGCAGGCAAGCTCGATGAAGTGTGCGCCTTTGACCGCGCTCTCGCTGAACAAGACGCCGTTGTTGGCCAGGATCGCGACCGGCATGCCCCAGATGTGCGCAAAGCCGCAGACCAGGGTCGATCCATAGAGCGGCTTGAACTCGTGGAATTCGGACGCGTCGACGATGCGAGCGAGGATCTCGTGCACGTCGTAGGGGGCGCGCACATCGTCGGGGATGACGCCGTACAGTTCTTCGGCGTCGAACAACGGCGGACGGGGCTCGCGCAGCTCAAGCCCTGCCCCAGCGCTCGGCTGCAGCGTCGAGACGATGTCGCGGACGATCGTCAGCGCATGCTCGTCATTTTCCGCAAGATGGTCGACGACGCCGCTCTTCTTCGCGTGGAGGTCGCCGCCGCCAAGGTCCTCGGCGCTAATCTCCTCACCGGTCGCGGCCTTCACCAGCGGCGGGCCGCCGAGGAAAATCGTGCCCTGGTTGCGGACGATGACGCTCTCGTCGCTCATGGCGGGCACATAGGCGCCGCCCGCAGTGCAGCTGCCCATGACGCAGGCGATCTGCGCAATGCCTTTCGACGACATTTGCGCCTGATTGAAGAAGATGCGGCCGAAGTGGTCGCGGTCGGGGAAGACCTCGGCCTGGTGCGGCAGGTTCGCGCCGCCGCTGTCGACCAGGTAAATGCACGGCAGATTGTTCTGCTCGGCGATCTCCTGCGCACGGAGGTGCTTCTTCACCGTCATCGGGTAGTAGGTGCCGCCTTTGACCGTCGCGTCGTTGCAGACAATCATCACCTGGCGGCCCGACACGCGCCCGACGCCAGCGATAATGCCCGCGCCCGGCACTTCGCTGTCGTACATGTCGCAGGCGGCGAGTTGGCCGATCTCGAGGAATGGCGAGCCCGGATCGAGCAGGCGCTCGACGCGGTCGCGCGGGAGCAGCTTGCCGCGCGAAACGTGGCGATCGCGGCTCTTCTCGGTTCCGCCGAGCGCCGCTTGCGCAACGTCCGCGCGCAGCTTTTTGGCGAGCGCCCAATTGTGCGCGGAACGGGCGCGAAATTCTTCGCTGTCGACGTCGAGCTTGGTGTCGATCCGCGGTCCGCTCATACCCCGATGAGCTCCCGGCCGATCAGCATGCGGCGAATTTCGTTGGTGCCGGCGCCGATGTCGAGCAGCTTTGCGTCGCGATAGTAACGCTCGACCGGCCAGTCCTTGGTGTATCCAGCGCCGCCCAGCGCCTGCACGGCTTCATTGGCGACCTTCACCGCATTCTCGCTTGCGAGGAGGATCGCACCTGCCGCGTCGTAGCGCGTCGTCCGACCGGCGTCGCATGCCTTGGCGACCTGGTAGACATAGGCGCGGGCGCTGTTCAGCGCGACGTACATGTCGGCAATCTTCGCCTGCATCAGCTGAAAGCTGCCGATCGGCTTTCCGAACTGCGTGCGGTCGCGAACGTAAGGCAGGACGACGTCGAGGCAGGCCTGCATGATGCCGATCTGCATGCCCGCGAGCACGGTGCGCTCATAATCGAGGCCGCTCATCAGCACTTCAACGCCCTTGTTCTCTTCGCCGAGGATATTCTCCGGCGGGACGAAGCAATCGTTGAACACCAGCTCCGCCGTCGGCGATCCGCGGATGCCGAGCTTGTCGACCTTCTGGCCGATCGAGAAGCCTTCCATGTCCTTTTCGATCATGAAGGCGGTGATGCCGCGACTGCCTTCGCCGGTTTTCGCGTAGACGACGAGCGTGTCGGCCACCGAGCCGTTGGTGATCCAGAACTTGGTGCCGTTGAGCCGGTAGCCGTTGCCGCTCTTGTCGGCCTTCAGCTTCATGCTGACGACGTCGCTGCCCGCGCCCGCCTCGCTCATCGCCAGCGCGCCGACATGTTCGCCGCTGATCAGCTTCGGCAAATACTTCTGCTTCTGCTCCGGATTCGCCCAGCGGCGGATCTGGTTGACGCACAGGTTGGAATGCGCGCCGTAGCTGAGACCCACGGACGCCGACGCGCGAGCAACCTCTTCCTGCGCGACGACATGCTCGAGGTAGCCGAGACCGAGCCCGCCGTCTTCTTCCTCGACGGTGATGCCGTGGAGGCCGAGCTCACCCATTTGCGGCCAGAGGTGACGCGGGAATTCATCGGTTTCGTCGATCTTGGCGGCGATCGGCGCGATCTTATCGTCCGCGAACCGCTTGGTCGTATCGCGGATGGTATCGGCCATTTCGCCGAGGTCGAAATCGAGTCCGGCTCCGGACATGCTCTCTCTCCTGTTCGTGCCGCCGCTAGCAGAGCGAGCCGCGTTTGAACAACCGCGCGCGGAGCCTTATGTGCGCTGCAACAATCCGACTCTGGAGCAGATAGACATGGCCACGACCGCGTCCGACCCGACCGTCATCCTTTCAATCGCCCGCACGCCCATGGGCTCGATGCAGGGCGCGCTTGCCGATGCGTCGGCGACCGATCTCGGCGCGACGGCGGTGAAGGCGGCGGTCGAGCGCGCGGGCGTCAGCGGTGACGACATCGACCGCATCTACATGGGCTGCGTCCTCCCGGCGGGCCTCGGCCAAGCGCCGGCACGCCAGGCGGCGATCAAGGCCGGCCTTCCGAAGTCGGTTCAGGCCACGACCGTCAACAAGGTCTGCGGCTCGGGCATGCAGACGGTGATCATGGGCGACGAGGCGATCCGCACCGGCAATGCCGACGTGATCGTCGCAGGCGGCATGGAATCGATGACCAATGCGCCGTACCTGCTCAAGAAGCATCGTTCGGGCGCGCGCATCGGCCATGACACGGCCTACGATCATATGTTCCTCGACGGGCTCGAGGATGCCTATGAAGAAGGCCGCGCGATGGGCAGCTTCGCCCAGTGCACTGCCGACGAATATCAGCTGACGCGCCAACAGATGGACGATTACGCCATCGAGAGCCTGCGTCGCGCCAAGGAAGCCATCGACAAGGGCGGGTTCAAGGACGAGATCGTGCCGGTCACTATCAAGAGCCGCGCCGGTGAGATCCAGGTCGATACCGATGAAGCGCCAAGCCGCGGCCGCCCCGACAAGATCCCGCAGTTGAAGCCTGCCTTCGCCAAGGAAGGCACGATCACCGCGGCCACTTCGTCGTCGATCTCGGACGGCGCCGCCGCCGTAGTGCTGACCAGCGAATCCAACGCCCGCGACAAAGGCCTGCAGCCGGTGGCGCGCATCCTCGCCACCGCCGCTCACGCGCAGGAGCCGGCGCAGTTCACGGTCGCCCCCATCGGTGCGATCAACAAGGTGCTGGAAAAGGCCGGCTGGAAGGCCGCAGACGTCGACCTGTGGGAAGTGAACGAGGCGTTCGCCTGCGTCGTGATGTTCGCGATGAAGGACCTCGGCATCGACCATTCCAAGATCAACGTCCACGGCGGCGCCACCGCGCTCGGTCATCCGATCGGCGCCAGCGGAACCCGCATCCTGGTCACGCTGATCAATGCCCTGAAGCAGACAGGCGGCAAGCGCGGTGTCGCGAGCCTGTGCATTGGCGGCGGCGAAGCGACGGCTGTGGCGGTCGAGCTCGCTTAGCGAACGATTCGTCATCGTAACGAACTGCTGGTAAGGGGCGCTCTCTCAACGGGGAGAAAAGCCATGCGCGTCTTGATTTGCCTGACAGCCGCGATTGCACTTTGCGCTTGTTCGAAAACCGCTACTGCGCCGCCTTCCGTCGACAATGGAGCCGAGGCCGCGAACACCGCAGCGCCGGCCGCTCCTGCCGCCCTCGCGTCAATCAACGAGACTTCGTGGGAATTCACCGACAACAAGACTCATAAGCCGATTCAGGAATCGGTGGACGCGAAGGGCGCGTACATCGCCGTCTCGGGCAAAGAGCATATCGACCATGGCACGGCCGTCATGAAAGACGGCAAGGCCTGCTTCACCAGCGCGATGGATAAGCAGGGCGAAGTCTGCTGGACCGATCCAAAGGTCGCGGTCGGCGAGTCCGGCGAGACCACGAGCGACAAGGGCGAGAAGCTAACCGTCAAGCGCGTCGCGTACACGCCGCTGACGATGTAGGCGCAGACCGGCGCAATTGCGCCGGACAGTTCTCGCCTATTTCCGCCCGGCGTAGGCCTGGCATTCGATCTCCATCAAGGCGCCCAGCGCGAGGCCGTTGACGCCGACCGCACTGCGCGCCGGGAGCGGGCCTTCCGGGAAATAGGTCAGATAGACTTTGTTGAAGTCCGCCCAGTTCTTCATGTCGCTGAGGAACACGGTGCAATGGAACAGGTCTTTGTAGCCAAGACCGGCGAGCTTCAGTGTCTCGCCGATATCGTCCATCGTCGCTTTTGCCTGCGCTTCGATGCCTTCGGGAGGCTTGCCGTCGGCGCCGCGTCCGATCGCCCCCGACAGATAGACGATGTCGCCAACACGCACGGCGCGCGAGAAGGGCAGCCGCTGCCCATTGAGCGTCGGGGTGCCGTAATGCTCGACAGTCGGTCGGGCCGGGGCGGCGTCGGCAGGGGTAGTCATCATCAGGACTCCGGTTGCGATTGCGGTCAGTGCCTTCATTGCTGCTCCCCCGTTGGTTAGTCGACTACTTCCCCTTCGCCGACGCCCCAGACGTCGGACGTTCGGATATATCCCTCGCGCTTGCCGAACTGGGCGTGACACCAGCCACCGCTGCACTTGTTGATGCGGCCGACCGCCCCCTGCTCCGCCGTGTAGCGGATCTTTGAGCCTTCGTTCGGGTCGGCGCGTACCGGGCGGGGTTCGCCAGGCTTCACGATCGCGCTTCGGCGGTCGCTGAGAAGCGTGACGAGCATCCAGCCTTGTGCGCCGTCCGGATCCTGGATCAGCCGCCAATTCTCATATTTCTTGACCACGCGGACCGGAAGGTCGCGGCGCTGGTAAAGCCACACCCCCGGATAATTCTTGCCGGGGCCGGTGCGCGTCATCGCCTGGCCGGAAGCAATCGAAGCCCAATAAGGCGGCTTCTTGTCCTGCGCAGCAGCCGACGTCGCCAAACCAATGGTCAGGAACGCGAACAGCACCCCCTTGAGCAAGTCAGGCCCCCGTCAGGATGCGATCGACAAGCTGCTTCACCGTGGGGATGAAGCCGTTCGAATAGAAGGGATCGCTCTTGAAGCGGAATGCCGCGTGACCCGCGAACATGAGGTTCTGTTCGACAGGCCCGCCATGCGCGATATCCTGCAGCGTCTTCTGGATGCAGAAGCTGCGCGGGTCGGCCAGGCGACCGGTCGAGTTCTTCTCATTGTCAGCCCAGGATGAAAACGCGCACTGGCTGAGGCAGCCCATGCAATCCGCCTGATCCTTGCGGATCTGCTTTTCCTCTTCGGGGGTGACGAAGACGAGCGTGTCGTCGGGCGTCTTCATCGCACTCGTGAAGCCGCGCCCGTACCACTCGCGCGCATGCTGGAGATCGCCCTTGGTGACCCAGTAATTCTTCTTCGTGCCGATGCCGACGTCGAGCTGGAAATGGTGATCGCCGATTGAATCCTTGGTGTAGGCGATCTGGCGCTCGCTGCGAGCTTCGAGGTTGCGCAGGAACGGATTGCGCACCGCGGACGAGTAGAAGCCCGTCGGCGAGAAGCGGTGCAGGAGCACATCGCCTTCTTCGAGGTTCAGCAGACGCGCTTTCCACTCGGGCGGGATCGGGCTTTCCTGAGTCAGTAGCGGCCGCGTTCCGAACTGGAATACGATCTGCCCGAGCTCGGGATTGTCGATCCAATTCTCCCATTCGTCGAGGCGCCAAACGCCGCCGGCCATGACAATCGGGACACTGTCGGCGATCCCGCTTTCACGCATGGTCGCGCGAAGTGCAGCGACGCGCGGATATGGATCCTGCGGCTTGCGCGGGTCCTCGGCATTCGACAGGCCGTTATGCCCGCCGGCGAGCCAGGGGTCTTCATAGACGACTGCCGCAAGCCATTCGGCGGCCTTGTGATAGGCGCGCTTCCACAAGGCGCTGAAGGCGCGTGCGGAACTGATGATGGGCAGGTAACTGACGCCGTAAGACGCCGCGATTTCACTCAACTTGTAGGGCATGCCGGCGCCACAGGTGACGCCCGTGACAAGGCCCTTCGTCCGTTCGAGAACGCCGTGCAGCACGCGCTGCGCACCACCCATCTCCCAGAGGACGTTGATGTTGATGGCGCCCTTGCCCGACGCCATTTCATAAGCACGCTGAACCTGCGCGACGGCACCATCGACGGCATATTTGATCAGCTCTTCATGGCGGTCGCGGCGCGTAAGCGCTTCGTAGACCTGCGGCACGATGCGGCCTTCGGCGTCGTAGCTGTCGGCGTTGACGGCACTGACGGTACCGATGCCGCCCGCGGCCGCCCACGCGCCGGAGCTTGCGTGGTTTGTCGCGCTGACGCCTTTTCCGCCTTCGATCAGCGGCCAGACTTCACGTCCGCCATAGAGGATGGGCTGCAGGCCCTTGAACAAACTTTGTCTCCCAGTTTCGGCCGCTATATAGGCGCAAATCGCCAAATGCTCGCAAATTTTGGTGCTGCGCCGGAACGGCCCAGCGACGCCGCTATGTGGAAACGAAACAGGCCGGGAATTGCTTCCCGGCCTGCCGTTGCATCCGAAATGTTCGGATTAGCGATAGCGATAGTAGCGGTGGTGGTGATGATGGTTGCTGCTTGCGAGGGCGCTGCCGATCGCAAGGCCGATCACGCCACCGACAACCGCGGCACCGATGCCGCTGTTGTTATAGCCGTAGCCATTGTAGCCGTACGAGCGGCCGTAATAGCCGTTGTAACCGTACGACGGGTACGAATAGCCGTAGGACGGATAGGAATAACCGTACGACGGATACGAGTAACCATAGCTCGGGTAGCTGCTGTAGCCGTACGAGCTGTAGCCGTAGCTCGGGTAATAGCCGCCGTAATAACCACGGGCGTTCGCAGCCGACGGCGCCACGACCAGCGCAGCCGCTGCGGCCGCAAGTCCGATCAATTTTCTCATCGAAACACTCCTCGATCTTTACGCGTCGGCCACAGGGGGCTGACAGCCGACTCGCGAGCTTTTTGCTCTATCTGTGCTGTCAACTCGCTGAATGCCGCTAAGCTCCTCAAATCGTGAGGTAATCGAGCCCGATATCGACAGCCGGTGCAGATTGCGTGATGCGTCCCACCGAGATGAAATTGACGCCAGTTTCGGCAATTTCGCGGATGGTCTCGAGCGTCACGCCGCCGGAAGCCTCGAGCGGCACTCGCCCGGCGACAAGGGCCACCGCTTCCCGCAGGACGTGAAGCGGCATGTTGTCGAGAAGCAGCCGGTCGGCGCCAGCAGCGAGCGCGGGCTCGATCTGCTCGGCGCGGTCGACCTCGACCTGCACTTGAAGCCCGGTGTTCGCGGCCTTCGCCCGGCGCACGGCCTCGGCCACACCTCCGCAGACTGCGACGTGATTGTCCTTAATGAGTACGCCGTCATCGAGCCGCATGCGATGGTTTTGCGCGCCGCCCATCCGCGCCGCATATTTCTCCAGCGGCCGCAGGCCCGGAATCGTCTTGCGCGTGTCGAGCAGGATCGCGCCCGTGCCGGAAATGGCATCAACATATTGCCGCGTCAGCGTCGCAATACCGGAAAGGTGCTGGAACGTGTTCAGTGCCGAGCGCTCCGCCGCCAGCATGGCGCGCGCGTTTCCTTCAAGGCGCAGAAGGGTCGTCCGGACTCCGGCCGTTTCCCCGTCGTGTAGCAGTTGCTCGACCTTCACCGCCGGATCGAGACGCTTGAAGAACGCGACCGCAATCTCGAGCCCGGCTACCATGATCGGCTGCCGACAGTTCATGTCGGCGGTGAAGCGCGCATTCGCGTCAATGGTGGCGTTCGATGTGACATCACCGCCCGTGCCGAGATCCTCCTCGAGCACAAGCGTGACGAATTGGTCGAGGTCAAAATTGTTGGGAAGCGCCATGACGCGCGTCTAGGCTAGCGCGCGTGCCGCCGACAAGCTCAGTGCGCCGCCTGGGCGGTGTCAGTGATACGCCAGCGTCCTTCCTGGTAGCGATACGGCTGCGCATCCGCAGCCGTGAAGCGCTCGCCATCCCAGGCATTGACGGTCACCGTCACATTTCCTGCAACGACCTCGATCGCGTTGAAGCTCTGGCTTTGCTCGCGAACCCGGGTCGAAGTGGCAGTACCGGCCTGGACGACCAGCGTCCCGCCCGATCGGGTCACCAGGTCGCTCGCGTCGTGCGACGACGCATGATGATTATGACCGGCGAGCAGCATGTCGACGCCGACTTCCTCGATCGCGTCGAGCGCAAGCTCCTGAAGCCCAATCGCCGGCGTCATCTCCTCGCCGACCGGAAGCGCGAACAATGGATGATGCGTGACGAGCACGCGCATCGTGTCGGGGTCGCTCCGCGCGAACGTCTCGCGGATGAACGCGATCTGTTCGCGGCTGATGCGGCCGTCCTTGAAGGTCAGCGAGCGCGCAGTGTTGATACCGAGCACGGTCACGCCCTCGAGCTCGATGAATGGACATAATGTCTCGTCGATGAAGCGGCGGTAGCGCGTCAGCGGCGACAGGAAGCGGCGAAGCACGTCGTAGAGCGGCACATCATGGTTGCCTGGAACGCCGAGCACCTCGTGCCCGCCGTCGCGCAGCCGTTCCAGGAACTCGCAAGCTTCCTTGAACTGCTCCGTGCGCGCGCGCTGCGTGAAATCGCCGCTGACGACGATCAGGTCGGGCTTGAGCGTCTCGGCGCTCTGCTCGACCGCCTCGACCAGGCGCTGGTCGTGCGCACCGAAATGCAGGTCGGACAGGTGAAGCAAGCGGGCCATGGACCAAGAACGCCCCGCCGCCGCGAGGGTTCAGCCATTCGTCATGCTGTGTTCTAGAAACCCAGGAAGATGAGAAGCTTTACGTCCACGCCGAAACCCTCGGCGCGCTTCTCTTTCAGGAAATTGGGGATGTCGGGCCGGGCCACGAGATGGACCTTGATGTCCTCATTCTCGTCTCCCCCGCCCTCGCCGATCTTGCGGACACCGTAAGCGCGAACGAGCGTGAAGCTTTCCGCGAGCATGCCCGGCGAGGCATAGAAGTCGCCGAGCAGCTCGACGCGCTCCGCCGTGAAGCCGGTTTCCTCTTCTAGTTCCTTGATCGCGGTCGTCTCGGGTGTCGCATCAGGATCCTCGTCCCCGACCAAACCGGCAGGCAGCTCGACGCAGCGGCAGTCGGGACCGACGCGCGGCTGGTCGACGAGGATGATCTTGCCCTCATATTCGGCGATCACGACCACCGCGTTGATGTTGCGCGTGCGGCTCGCATATTCCCATTTGCCCCGCCTCAGCAGGCGCACGAACTTGCCCTCGCACATCAGCTCGGGCGACGGCAGGTCGTTCAAGTTCATAAGACGATGAGCTTGTCCGGAATCTCGTTGGTATCGGTCGCCGACCGCGGGAAATGCTCGGCAAGCACCTCGCCGACCCGCTGAATTGCGGCGACGATGCCGTCACCCGACCGGCCCTCGCGGACTTCGCTGATCAGGGCGGTCATCGCCTCGCCCCAAGTTTGATCGTCGGTCACCTTGAGGATCGCTTCGTCAGCAACGATTTCCGCGCGCCGCTCCGCCATCGATAGGTAGATGAGGATCCCCGTGCGGCCCTCGGTGCGGCGCTGCGCGGCGGCTTTGAAAACGGTCACGGCGCGGCGTCGCACGCGCCGGTGTTTGGTCGGCGCAGGCGTCAGCGCGATGCGCAGCGGCATCCACTTGAGGATCAGCAGCGCGACCGTGAACTTCAGCGCCGCAAAGACCATCAGCAGCGTCAGCAATTGGCCCAAAGTCGGCTCAGGCTGCCATCCGCCGAACAGGAAATTGTACCACCATTCAAGCGCCGTCGGCCGCCACGCCGCCCAGGCGAGCACTGCGAACAGCGGGATAAGCGCCCAGTGGAGCGCAACGTCATGATAGGCGTCGCTGATCGGGGTCGCGACGGCCACGATCTCACCGTTCGACTTCGATTCCGCCGCGGCGATCGCTGCGCTGACCTTGTCGTGGTCGGCCTCGGATAGCTTGATCACCACGAGCCCGATGCTCCGCCGCCGCCAAAAGAGCCGCCACCAAAGCCGCCGAAGCCGCCTCCGCCGCCTCCGCCGCCTCCACCGCCCCAGGACGAGCCGCCGCCATCCCATGAGCTGCCGCCCCAGCCGCCGCGCGAACCCCGGTTCAGCTCGTTGAGGCCCCACAGCACGACCCAAGGGTTAATCCCCCCGCCGCCGCGCCGCCGGTAGCTTCTACCGCCCGAGCGCCGTCTGATCATCGACAAGAGCACGAAGGCGATGATCATGAACCAAAAGAAGCCCGGCAAGGCCCCGCCGCTCGATTGCCGCCGCTGCTCCTGCGACTGCTTCGCGACCGTGACATTTTTCTTCGCTTCGTCAGGCGGGAGCGACATCTGCTTGATGATCGCATCCGCGCCCGCTTCGATTCCACCGCCATAATCGGGCGGGTTCTGCTTGAAGTAAGGAAGAATGTTTTCGCGGATGATGATGCCGGACATTGCGTCGGTCATATACTCGCCCGCTCCATAGCCGCTCGCGATCGCTACTTTGCGTTCGTTAGGAGCTACCAGAAGCAGGACACCGTCGTCGCCTTTCGCGCTGCCCAGCTTCCAGTACCGGCCGAGCTGATAGGCATATTCGTCGGGGTCGCGGCCTTCGAGGCTCTTGACCGTCGCGACGGCGAAAGCTCGCCCCGACTGCGCGTAAAGCGCCTGCGCCTTGGACTGGAGATCCAGAACCTGCTCGGGCCGCAGGATTCCCGCTTGATCAACGACGGGCGAGCCGTTGTTCTGCGGGAATGTCTGCGCTGCAACGGGCGCTGCCAGCGCAAAGAACGCCAGCAGCAGCGCCGCGATGATCTGTTTCACTTTAGCCGGCGTTGAAGTTCACGCTGGGCGCTTCCTGCGCGGCAGCGGAGGCTTCGAACGGCACCTTCGGCTTGGCGCCGTAGAAGATCTTAGCGCCAATCGCGTCCGGGAAGGTGCGGATGCGGGTATTATAGGCCTGCACCGACTCATTATAGTCGCGGCGCGAGGCGTTGATCCGGTTTTCCGTGCCTTCAAGCTGGTCCTGAAGCGCGAGGAAGTTCGCATTCGACTTCAGGTCGGGATAGGCCTCCTGAAGGCGCTGCAGCGAAACCGTCACGCGGCCCTGGGCATCATTGAACGCCTTCACCTTGGCGGGGTCGTCGAGGTCAGCAGGGGTAAGCTGGATACGTCCGGCATCGGCACGAGCCTGAGTCACGGCGATGAGCACAGTGCTCTCCTGTTTCGCATAGCCCTTCACTGTGTTAACCAGGTTCGGAATGAGATCCGCGCGGCGCTGGTAGTCGGCCTGAAGGTTCGCCCACTTGGCGTTGACGTTCTCCTCAGCGGTCGGAACGCTGTTAAGGCCGCAGCCGGCAAGGCTCAGCGCGGCAAGCGGCGCAATCAATCCGAAACGACGAAGCAAGCTCATGTGAGGTCCCCTAGGTGCGTCGCAATGTGCGCTTAAGTAGATGAGCGGCTGTTTGGTTTCAATGCTGTCTTAAGCCAGCAACACACAATTGGCTGGCTGTTTGCTTTTCCTGCGGCTGCTAACTGCGTTAAGGTCGGCGGGCCGACGCAGTGAGGAGTGTTCACCATGCTCAAGGAATTCCGCGAATTCATCGCCAAGGGGAATGTACTCGACCTGGCGGTCGCCGTGATCATCGGCGCGGCTTTCGCCAAGATCGTCACCAGCCTGACTGACGACATCATCATGCCGATCATCGGCAAGATCTTCGGCGGCCTAGATTTCTCCAGTTACTTCCTGCTGCTCGGTGCGGTCCCGGCCGATTACCACGGGTCGATGACCGACTATGCCGCGCTCAAGAAAGCGGGCGCGCCCGTGCTCGGCTGGGGTGCGTTCGTCACGCAGATCGTCAGCTTCGTCATCCTCGCCTTCATCATCTTCCTGATGATCAAGGCGGCGAACAAGGCGATGCGCAAAGCCCCCGACGCGGCCGCAGGCCCGACCGAGGTCGAGCTGCTGACCGAAATCAGGGACGAGCTGAAGCGGCGCTAGGCTACTCGGCGAATGTCTGCTTTCGACCCATTCCGGCCGCGGCGGCTTTCGACCCATTCCGGACGCGGCAGTTTCCGAACCGAAGCCGACTCTAGTGAATGAAAGCCCATCTGGCGAAACGTCCACGACTCGACATCCCCGCACGATGGAGTTAACAGCGGATTAACGAGTCGCAGTGCGGCTCGTGAAGGTATGATTCCCAATGCGCCAGGACGGTGGACCTCTAGCGTAACTGGGGAGAATCTACATGAGCAAAATCAGCAGATTTCTTGCGACCGCAGCCTTCGCAGTGGCTGTGGTGCCGACCGCGGCGGGCGCCGGCGGCAACATTTTCCTCACCGGCCATGATACCGACCTTCATGGGTATTTCGGCTCCGTATCGGCCGTCGCCGCCATGACGGCGGACGTGAACTTTGTAAGAAACGGGTCATCGCTTCCGCTGTTGGTGTTCGACAAGGGAACTAACGAACTCGCGGGCTTACTTACCAGCCTAGGCATTCCATACACGGCGATAGACCCTACGATCGCGAGCAACGTCACGGATTCCCTCTTCGATCCTACAGTCTATTCAGCATTCGCAGTGGCTTCAAATGTCAATTGCGGCGGCTGCGATCTCTTCGCCAGCGACGTCGCTAATATCGCCACGCACACTTCAGCCATATCCGCCTTCTTCAATGCGGGGGGCGGGATTCTGGGGTTCGCGGCGGCGAACGATCCAAATGGCTACGCATACGTCCCGGAGGCTGCTGCAAACGCGGGTGGAAACCCGCCGTCTAACGGTTTCGTAGAAACAGCTGCGGGGCTCGCAGCCGGGCTGGTCGCCGAGAATGGCGATGCCACGCACAATTATTTCCCAACGCCAGGGACGGGTGGCCTATCTAGTGCCTACCAGGTAGCTGAAGTGAACGGCGATAATGTCGAGTCCGTCTTCATCAAAAACGGCTCGATCGTCTGTACAGGCGATGACTGTGTCATCACGGGCGGCGGCGGCGCCGTGCCCGAGCCGGGTACCTGGGCCATGATGCTGTTTGGCTTCGGCGCGATTGGCGTAGCAGTACGCACTGGTCGCCGCCGGAAAGCACTGAAAACTCAGAGGGCCTAAGAACTCCCAAACGGACGTTGCAGGCTACAGCCCGGCGATAGGTAACACCTTCGCCGGGTCGCAGCTCGTTCTTGGCGTTAGCGAAGTGGCAGCTTTCGACCCATTCCCGCCATTGGCCATCGTCTCATCCTGCCTCATTGACCGTAAAAACAACCATGTGCGGGATTTAACTTGCTTAATTTTCGTTAACCACGATGGTTGCGATTGGACTCTGGGGCGAGTTGAGGGGGCATGCATGACGAAAGCTACGCTACCTCACTATTGGGGGGCTCACATGCGCCGAGTTTCTTGGCAGCAGCGTTTAGCTGCGCGAGCGGAACTTTTCTGTACCGTACTTTTGATTCTGATTGGGCTCGGAGTTGCTGCAGGGCCAGCTGAAGCTGGCCGCGGTATCGTTATCGACAACTTCACGAGCGAAATCTGGGCGGATGCTGGCCAAGGGGATACAGTTCCGCTCCCCTTTTCAGTCAATTACGGCAGCGGACCCCGTTCAAACGTGACAGTCCAGCTGCCAACCAGCTTCGGCACGCAAATTAACGGACTGAACTTTGCCGTCGTCGGACTAAACTTTAGCGCGACCGATAACCTCTTCGCGACGGTCAATGGGGGCACTTTGGGACAAGATGTGCCTGGGCTTAGGCTCAGTAACGAAACTCAAACATCAACGCCAATGCACCCGGTCAGCCAAGCCTCCTATTTTCAATTCGGGAACGTCTCACCGGCAAGCATGGCACCGCCGCCTTTTGGTGCTCCAGGTTGCGACACTAGCGGCATTGCCATGGCTTGCTACGGACCAATGACAGATTCGTCCCTGTTTCATTTTGTCGACCTATCGTCGACAGGTAGTGCGGGTGACTTCGAACTGATCCTGGAGTGCGGCGCACTGTGCGGTAACATCGGCTTCAATCTCGCCGGGCTCAGCTTCTCCGCCGACACATTCAATCCGGCAAACGCACCCTCCCAGCTTGTTGGCTATTCGTTAGGCCAACAAGTGCCTGGTTTTCACCAAGGGACTTGGGATTTCGTTTTTCGGAACTCAGCCGCTGTCCCAGAGCCAAGCACGTGGTCGTCCATGCTTCTCGGCTTCGGGCTTATAGGGTTCGCATTCCGCCGAGGACGCAGGCTTTTGGTAAACTGAACACTCGAAGGCGGAAGCCGTGCGCTATTCGACCTTCATCAGTTACAATCATAAAGACCGGCGATGGGCACAGTGGATTCATCGAGAGCTGGAGCGGTACCGCCTGCCAAAGGCATTGATTGGCCGCTCTAGCCCCGTCGGAGTACTAGACCGACGCCTGCCGCCAGTGTTCCAGGATCGAGAGGAACTCGCCGCTTCAACCAATCTTGCAAGTTCCGTCCAGGAGGCGCTCAGACAATCACATACCCTGATCGTCATCTGTTCCAGCAACGGGGCCAAATCCAAGTGGGTCAATGAAGAGGTCCGCCAGTTTGCGGCATTAGGTCGTCGAGACCGGATCCAGTGTTTGATCGTCCCCGAAGCCGATCCCAGGGGCGAACCACCACCCGAAGTCGACATCCTACCGCCCGCATTGCTGGAGTTGGGCGATGAACCCTTAGCCGCTGATGCTCGGAAGACGGGGGACGGCAAGCGCGCTGCTTTCCTGAAGCTCGTGGCTGGAATCATCGACGTTCGTTACGACGATCTTCGCCAACGCGAACATGCGCGGCGACAGCGGCAATTGTTGATGCTTGCCACGGCAGCAAGCGCTGGCTTCATCGTGATGGCGGGCCTCACAATATTTGCCTTCGTTTCGCGCGCTGATGCTGTTCGGCAGCGAGACGTCGCCCGGCAACAGACGTTAGCCGCGCAGCGCACGACAGACTTTGTGAAAGGTCTGTTCCAGGTGTCCGATCCATCGGAAGCAAAGGGCCGATCGATTACCGCTCTGGAGGTGTTGGATCGAGGCGCCCGGGAAATTCAAGGTCAGCTCGCTAATGAGCCTGATGTCAAAGCCGAGCTCATCAGTACATTGAGCGAGGTCTACACAGGGCTTGGCTCCTATCGACGCGCGGACTCGCTCATCCGAGCTGCGCTCTCGCTCCCCGTAACGAGAGACGAAACGCGAGCGAGGCAAATTGGCGTGTTCGCAGCTTCGCAAGCTTTGCAGGCCAACTACGATGCAGCTGTCAGCAACTTTAACATTGCCCTGAGGAAGATCGAAAAGCCGGCAGAGTTACAGGACCCGTCGCTCTACTCCCGACTGCTGATCGGTAAGGCGGAGGCGCTGGCAGCGCTCGACCGATATGATGAGGCACTGGCGGCCAGCAAGACCGCGCTCAAGTGGGACGGGGAGCGAGAGGGATTTAACTCTGAAAACGTCGCCCGCGACTTCGAGGCGATCGGACTGACATCACAATATGCACGTGATTTGGCGGCGAGCCGCACAAGCTATGAGAAAGCACTGGCCATTCGGTTGGCGGTTAACGGACGACTTCATCCGATTGTCTCTCAAGATCTGAATGACGTAGGAACTGCTGCCTATCTTCAGCGGGATACTGCTGCGGCTGAGCGTTTCTGGCGATCCGCGCTAGCGATCGATGAACAAATCCTAGGGCCCAACCATCCGGACCTTGGGAACTTGTTGAACAACCTTGGTCGGGTTTCGCTCGAGCAACGCAAGTATGCCCAGGCTGCTGCACTCCTTACTCGCAGCGAGCAGTTGTATCTCAGTCAGCGTAACGACACGCATGACGACCTTGCGTTCGTTTTTTCGAACTTAGCGCTAGCAAAGGATGGTCTTGGCGCGACGAGAGAAGCTGAAGACCTCTTCGGGCGAGCTCTTCGCGCTGCAGAGGTCCATAACAATCGCCTGATAGCGCCGATTATGGTTGACCTCGCGGATCTCCGATGTCGACGGCATGATTTCAAGACAGCTTTGTCGGATCTCGCCAAGGCTGCTCCTCTCATGAAAAAGCAATACCCGACCGATCCCTGGCGAATGGCTTGGGTCGGAAATACTCGGGGAGCATGCCTGCTTGCGCAAGGCAACCCGGCCGGCCGCGCTCTTATTCGAGCAAGTTCGCCGCTCGTTCTAGATCGATGGAAGAAAGATACTGACTACGGTGCTAAGGCGGAAGCCCGTCTTCAGAATGCGATCTAGCAAGCTAGCCGGAATCTTATTCCGTACCGAGGCGAGTGTCCGCTTTCCACCCAAAGCGGACATTAGCGACAATTCACTTCGGCTTGCCGCTGAACCCCGCTTCCTTGCGAAGCGCGTCGCCGTCCAGCAATGCGCCGTCGAGGACGACCTTATCGACGTGGCGTAGGTCGCCGATGTTCTTCTCCGGGTCGCCATCGACTAGGAGAAGGTCGGCTTCCTTGCCGGCAACGATTGAGCCGGTGCGGTTGTCGACATGGACGTTGTGTGCCGCAGCGATCGTCGCTGTTGCCAGCGCTTCGGCCGGCGTCATGCCGCCCTGCACGTAAAGCTCGAGCTCGCGCACCAGCTCCAGCCCTGAACCGTCCGTGCCGGCGACGATGGGAACGCCCGCATGGCGCATCGCCGCGACATATTCGGTCATGTGCTTGAAGCTCGCCGCAGTATCGGCGCGGGTCGTGCCTTCCGGCAACGGTATCGGGCCCGCCTTGAAGCCGCGCTCGGTCGCCGGCGGCAGCGTTCCGACATAGGCCGTGTAGGCCGGCGAAACGGTGCCCGCGTTGGCCATCAGCACGCCTTCAACGACGACCAAAGTCGGATCGACCGCGATCTTCTTTTCCGACAGCGTCTTGATCACCGTCCGCGTCGGCTCCGCGTCGAACTTCACGTCCTTGAAGTAGCGGCCCGGCCCGGTCATCCGCAGCGTCGTATTCGACTTGGCGACGACATCGTCGGGCATCGCCTGCATTGTCGCGAAGTAGATGTGTGTGATCTCGTCATAGCCCGCATTCACCGCGTCGAGCGTCCGCATACCCGCCGGGATGTGGCCGTGAACGTGGAGGCCCAACTCGTGCGCAAGCTTGGCCGCAGGCGGGATCCACGCCGGATTCATCGACGTGTAGAACTTCACGGCGGTCATGCCCGCCGCCTTGATCTTACGCACCGCGGCGAGCGTTTCGTCGAGGCTGTCGACGGTGATGCTGCCCTGCGCGGCGAGAGGACCCTTGCGGTCGACAATGACCGAGGTGAACGCCTCCGGGTCGACCAACGTGCCGGCGATGCGGCGACTGGCCTGCGACTGCGCGAGCTCGATGCTACCGCCCGGGTTGCGGATCGATGTTACGCCGATGGCGACCTCGCTGAGCGCGTTGAAATCGTCCGACATGTGCATGTGGCTGTCCCACAGGCCGGGGACGAGCGTCTTGCCGGTGCCGTCGATGACGCGCGTGTCGCCCGTCATCTTGGGCATCATCGTCCCAACCATCTGGATCTTGCTGTTGGCCACGACGACGTTCTGGCCCTCGACGAATTTCTGGTTGTCGGCGTCGTAGATTTTCACGTTGCGGAACAGGATCGGCTTGCGCGATTCCGCGGTCAGCAGCCGCTTGGCAATTGCGGGCGCGAGATCGGCAATCGCTGCTTCCTGTGCCGCGATGATCGCCTTGAGGTTGCCTTCGTAACCCGCCGGAACTAGCCCGAGGCCGCCCCAAAAACCGAACAGCTTGCCGTTGTTCTCGAGCCAGGCCGGCTGCGGCGACTGGCCGATCCCCTTCAGGAAATAGAGCCGGATCGTCTTCGGCCCGGCCGGGCCGGTTACGGACAATGTCGTTTTCGAGGGCTCAAGCGTACCGTGACCGGATGGAAGGAGGTCGACGCCCTTGCCGCCTGCCTTGTAGAATGGCGCGACGGTCGCGCTCGACGACAGGAACGTGCCCCCGAACGTGTTGTAGACCGCGTTCCCAGCCGGCGCTTCGCCCTCGTCGACCGGCGACTTCCACTTCGCGATTGCCTTATCGATGGCGAAGGTCTCGCCGGAATCCCCGCTCGGGGTGACGCCGCGGATGGTGATGCTCGTCGGCCTGCCCGCCGCATCGACCTTCACCACTTCGTCCTGCTCGAACACGAGGCCGCGCAGGAGGATAGATTCACGGAAGGCCATGCTGCCGTCGGGCATCGTCCATGCCCATTCGTCACCGTGCTTGCCGGCCTCGGAGATCACGACAAAATGCGTCGCGTTCGCCGGTGGCGTCATCAGCTTCTCTTTGGGCGTCTGGGCGGCGAGCGCGCTTGCCGCGCTGGCAGTGAGAAGTGCGGCGAGCATGAAACGGCGCATTGCTGATCCCCCGATATGATGCGGCCGACCGTGGCGCGGTAACGGCCGTTTCGCAACCGTTCCTTCGACGAGCGAGCTCAGTCTGCTGCAAGCAGTTGAATTTGAGGAAAGTGGGGAGCTTCTGTTGCCCGGTGCTCCCCGTACCGCTGGAATCCCCTTCTGTTGCCCGGTGGGGTCCAACCGCGCTTAAGCCTAGTAACGTCAGTTCGTTAGAACGTCAGTTACGCAGCAATCGCGAGCGCCTCGTTATCGTTGGCACTTGTGTGAATGAACCGTCGCGGTGGCTCAAACCGATCGGCAATCAGGCCTTTATTACACTCGTCGATCCTATTTCGCCCCCATCAGCAACCGCGCCTCAGCGCTGCTGGTGGTGGAGGCGCCGGGGTACTGCCCCCCGGGTCCGAAGTGCCTATTCCGCCTAACATTCTACCGACATAGCCGGTTGCCCGGCACCGACTTAGATAGGCGATCCGCGCCCCAATCTCAAGGATTCCCCTCCGGACCGCCGGAAAACGTGGCCACATTTGCCTCTGGAAAATCCGTACGGAGACCTGATAAGACATTTCCAGCCATTCAGACGTTCAGGGGACTCAAACATATGAAAAAACTTGCTTTTGTGGTTGCGGGTGTCGCCGCGCTCGGCCTGTCGGCCTGCAGCTCCAACAACCAGGACCAGGTGAATAATGCGGAGCTGAACCAGCCCGCGGCCGAAGACCTCAATCAGGCAGCCTCGGACGCGGCGAATGACGCTGCGAACAGCGAAGCGGCAGCCCTGAGCAATCAGGCGGCGGAGCTCAACGCGACCGCGCCGGCGGCCGACAACACTTCCAACCCGAGCGACGATCAGGAACAGAACGTCAGCGGGATGTAATTGCGCCCTAAGCGCGAAAGACAAGGCCGCCGGGACATTCTCTCGGCGGCTTTTTCTTTACCCGCGCGAGGCCTAGATGCTGGGCCATGGCTGACGAGGCGATCCCTGCGGCGACCCTGATCATGGTTCGCGACCGGCCTGCCGGTCCGCCTGAACTGCTGATGGTCGAACGCGCGGAGGGAATGGCGTTCGCAGCCGGCGCGCTCGTCTTCCCTGGCGGCCGCATCGACGCTGCCGACCGCGCGCTGGCGGAAAAGCTCGGGATCGACCCGCATGCCGTCGCCGCGATCCGGGAAACGCTGGAGGAAACGGCTGTGCCGGTAGGCTTGCAGCCGACGCCGGATGTCGATGCGGCCCACTCACTGCAGCGCGCCCTGCTCGCCGATCGCCCGCTCGCCGCACAGCTTGTCGAGCATGGGCTGACGATCGACGCCGATACGCTGACGCCCTTCGCGCGTTGGGTGCCGAAGTTTCACGCGGTCCGGCGGTTCGACACGCTCTTCTTCGTCGCAAGGGCGCCAGACGGCGAATGGCAGCCTTCGGTCATCGAAGGCGAATGCGCCGGCGCTTCATGGCTGACCGCAACGGAGGTTCTCGACCGCGATCGCCGCGGCGAAGCGCGCCTGATCTTCCCGACGCGCCGCACCCTGGAGCGCCTCGCCCAGCATGGCTCGTTCGATGAAATTCACGCCGATGCGCGCGGTTATCCGATCGAACCGGTTTCGCCCTGGGTGGAGGAGCGCGGTGGCGAAAGATTCATCACCATCCCCTCTCACCTCGGTTTTCCGGTCACCGAGGAGCGTCTCGACGGCCTCTGGCGCGGCTGAAGCGGACCGAGTCGCACTTCCTCCATGCAAAAAGGGGACCCGCCGAAGCGGATCCCCAATCTTCTGGACCTCTCCTGAAACCTACTTCAAGTGGTTCGACAGATGCTTGTTCATTTCGAACATGCTGACACGGTCCTTACCCCCAAAGACCTTCTTCAGCTTGTCGTCCGCAACGATTTCCCTCTTGTTCTGAGGGTTTTGCAGGTTGTTCTTGCGGATGTGATCCCAGATCTTCGAAACGACCTGGCTGCGCGGGAGCGGATCGCTGCCGGTGATCGCGGCGAGGTCCGCCGAAGGTGTTACTGGGCGAGCGAGGCCGCCCCCTGCTTTACGTGCGCCTTGTGCCATCGAGGCCCTCCTGTTGTTCCTAGTGTCGATAGAGCGCAAAGCGGGGCGCTTTGCAATGCTGTTGCAGAGGGAAAATCCGGTAATTTAACGCCCGAACGGAACGACCCGGTTCTGAGCGTCGTGCCCGATGTCCGCGCGGCCGCCGTAAGCGATGCCGGATCGGGTGCACCAATCTTCGATGATCGAGAGCTCATCGCGTCCGAAATCGGGGTCGTTGGGAAGGATATCGCCAACCCGCCCAAGGCGCAGCCGCGCCACCTTCCGCACGTTCGGGGACGAGGTCAGGTGGAACATCGTCCGGTCGGTTGCATAGAGATGCTCGCTGACTTCCTCGATAAGCAGGTCGACACCGGCGAGGTCGGGCTCCAGCGGTGTTCCGAGCAGGTTCGACAGCACGGTCAAGTTGAACGCCATCGCCGGCTGGCGAAGGTCCGGCTCGAGCGAAGCCGGCTCGCGCCGCGCCATCCAGTCGAGCGCGCGCGTCACCGCAGCTTCGCCGCCGTCGCGCACGACGTCCTGCGGCATCGGCCCCCACGCGACGTCCAGGCCTGCCTTGTGAAACGCGCCGAGGAGGAACCCCGCATCGCTATAGCCCATGTACATCTTGCCGCGCGCCGCGTCGGGCAGGTCAACAACTGCGGCTTGGGCGATCCGGTTCGACCCGTAACCGCCCCGCGCGAACCATACCGCGTCGAGCGCGGGATCCGCCATCACCTCGCGCAGCGCCGCCAGACGAGCGTCGTCCGGCCCGGCGAAATGGCCGTCCGACAGGAAGCACTGCGGGTGAATGGCAAGATCGCAATCCCCGCGCGCCGCCGCCATGGCCTGAACCGCGTCCGCGGCTTCGCGCTTGAGCGTGCAACTCGGGGCAACAACAGCAATCCGCATCGGCACTGCTTAGGTTGGCGACGCCAATCTCCGCAATGGTCGAAGTTCTAATCGAAAGCTGCTCGGCAGCGGCAGGTTTGGGTGGAAAGTGGACGCTACTTAATCCATTCTTTCATCGAGAATCCGAGTGATACCGCCATCAGAGAAACGGCACTCCATATTCCGAAAATCGGGCTGAACAGCATCAGACCGCATGAGAGCAAGCTCAGGCCAAACAAGATTTTCGAAGCTCGCGCACGGGAATCTCGTCGGTCCCAATATTCTCCGATCGACCCAGATAGCATGTCCACCTGCTGGAGATGGAAAAGCGCGAGGCCCAACGACAGCAGGATCGCGAGGGAGCTGTTGGACATGGCTAAGCCTAACCCAGCCGCCGCCGAGCCTCAACGACGTCAGGGCTGTCCTGGATGGAGCGTGGCATAGTGTTAATGGCAGAAATGGGTGGAAAACGGACATTAGCCAAATAGCGCTAAGTTGTGACCCGTTCCGCTGACGGGGTTCCAGGTCTTGCTCGGAATACTCGTGTCAGCACTCGACTTGCGCGTCCGGGGAACAGTTCGGCTCTACGTGCTGCCACCGAAGACTTCACGCGCCAACTCCCTCTTGGAGCGAAGTCGATCCCCTTAACGGCTTCGATGTAGTTTGTGCGAAAGAGCTTGAGGCTCGCGCTACGCCGTTCATTGTTCGGCGCCTTTGGTTCGAGACTAACGTACGGGTTGCTATTGATCTCGTAGAACTGTGGCTTGCCCCCAACCAGACCGAAGTCGACCCGACCGTACTCGATCCCGGCCAGATCAAACGCTTTCTTCGCAGCCGCTCCGAAAGGGTTCTCCGCAATTAAGCGGTATTCTTCGTCGTAGAGGTCCGCGGTCGCAATACCCGAAGTGCCGTATTTCACGAGCCAGTTGTCGTCATGAACACACGTGTATCCAAGCATCCTGTCCCCAACGCGGAATACGGACAGTTTACGGTACAAGCCGGACCGTACAGGCTCAGCGGCATACTCAATGATTAGCAACGCAGATCGGGGAGCGCCACGTTCGATCGCTTTTTGCAAAGCGCGGTTCAGCGAAGCTTGGTCTTCAAGCAGTCCCGAGACAGGAGCGTGATGGTCCCCTTCCAACCGAAGGAACACTGGCCATATACGAGGAGCTTCAATCCCATCAACGCGGTACGCGTCAAAGTCGTTGATACCCGCCCGATTAAGGCCCCGAAGCAGCCCAAAACGGCCGAGGAAGCAGGCGGGATCGTTGAGTGCTCGAAACCCTGCGTCCCTCACCTTCCTGTACATCAGGGCGGCTTCGTGCACCCGCCAACTGGGTAGGCGATCTAAGTCTGTGAAGACGTGCGTGGCGCGACGCGGAGTCCTGCGCTTGAGGACATCGTCATAGCTAGCGACCTCGATGTCCAGGGCCGTGTCCCTGTAAAGGTTCAGGTGTGTGTAACGATGCTCCGGTGTTGTGATGATCAGGATCAAGACAGCCCCCAACGATATCTTGCCCGGTAAACGCTAATATAATAGCAACCGCCTTCCAACCTATCTTTGGAGTAGCCTGATGAGCGAAGTGGCACGGAAGCTGGACTGGAATCGGATGCTTGGCTTCGAGCAGATCACCGAGACGCGCGACGCTGTGCGCGACGGGGTCGCGGCCCCCAAGGTTGGCGTGAAGACCGGCACGAAGGTTGGGTCAAAGGTTGGTACCAAGATCGGCACCAAGATTGGCGCCAAGGTTGGCCTCAAAGCGTAACCAACAGGTGGCTGCGGAAGTCCGCAGCCTAGCTGCGACCTTCGAACCGGCTGCGGAGCGCGGCTGCGCCCTTGATCGAGGGATGCGCGAGCGACTAGGCGAGACCCTGGAGTACGTATTCCAGGAAGTGGGCGTCGACTTAAAGATGACGGCACCTGCGGCGCGCGCAGTGGTCGAGCATATTCTGTCCACGCCCCAGTCGCCCCACGTTTTTGGCGCCTATTACGACCTAGTCTTCGCTCTTGAACGCAATGACCTTGAACTAGCGCACACTCTTGCCAAAGAGCTGTCGCAGCGAGCCCCAGCAGACAGCGTCGCCATTATCTCGATTGATGAATTGTCTGCTCTTCAGCAGGATCGATACCGACGCCTGCTTATGTCCGGCATGGATTATGCCGTGGCGCCCGGTGCGGAGCTGATGCAAGCCTATCGCGAGCAGTTAAGCGAGGCGATGAGCCTGCTCGAAGTTGGGTTCCCGGAGATGGCTGCAGAAGTCCGCGCATTGCTCCGCGAAATTGTAGTCGCGGCTGGCCCAGAAGATCCAAAGGCACTCACGTTCGACGGGGCCTCTTCCTACATGATGTGGGGCGCGATCCTGTTGAACGCACGCGGGCAGAAGAGTGTTCTCGACTCAGCGCAGGCGCTTGCTCACGAGAGCGGACACAATTTGCTATTCGGCTTCTCGGCTTCCGGCCCCCTAGTCGAAAATGCCGATGACGAGCTCTTTAGTTCGCCTTTGCGGGCAGATTCCCGACCTATGGATGGAGTTTTTCACGCGACCTACGTCGTCGCCAGAATGCATCAAACGCTTAGCCGTCTGCTTGGTTCTGGGGTGCTAGATGAGGAGCAGACATCTAGCGCGCGAGCCGATTTAGCCACGCACCGTAGGAACTTTGAACTCGGAGACCGAGTCGTGCGGGACGGCGCGAAACTCACCGAGGTAGGCGTATCCGCGATCGAAGCGGCTCGGGAATATATGCTATCCGTCGCGTGACGAACTGCTACGCTCCAACGCAGTTGGAACCTGCTAGGTATGCAAGCGATGCGACAACCAGGCTAATGTCTGGAATGGGTCGAAAGCCGCCACTATCAATCCAGCACATTTGTTCCTCCGGCTGCAGCGGAGCACGCCGACATAATGTCTGCAATGCTGGAGAGCGGTTGCGCCTTGGCCGAAGCAGAGGTTAGGCGACTGGCTCAACCCGCCAATAGTTATTCGCGGCGGCTATGGTTGCGAACTCGACGGCGATGACGTGGCTCGCGGCGATAAGTCCGTACGGATCATGAGAATATTGAGCACGCCCATTGGTAAGCACCTCAAGCTCGCGCTGCATAGCGTGGATCGAGTGTCGGGAAAGCATGATCGCTAAAGCTCGTCCGTCTTCGGGGCTGGCGGTGATCAATGAGTTGTCGGGCACGAGTGGCTTGTCCGGCACCTGGACCATTTGACGGCTCCCTTGGGTGAGCGAGAACACGCTGGTCTCTCCGCCGGACGGCTGCTCGCGGATACGAAGTCCGATCCGCTGCAACTAACACCGACAAGATGTCAGGTTAAAGGCGGCCTAATTACCTACAGGGGTCGGAAGCTTGCCGGGATAGCGGCAGCAATGGGTCGAAAGCGGACCTACCGGCTAATGGCAGGAATGGGTCGGAAGCTGCCACAAACGGACGATCTGTTAACGGCCAAAGCTGCGCCGTCGTCGGCCAATTCACCGCGCGCGGACGCGTACCCACGCCCTCGCAGTCCTCGTGGCGGCCGCGCGCCAGCTGAAAACCCAGGCGATGATTACTATGAGAACGCCTGTAACGAGACTGAACGCAACATCTTCGAGCATGGGACAGATCCAACGAAGTTGGTGAGATGGCCTTCGATCTTTTGGTCATTGAAAGCGAAGCCGACGGATGAGTGCCAAATTTTGGCACGTTGAGTTCTCTTAGCTTCCGTTGCCCGCGGCGGCCTCAAACTCGTTCTTCGGCCCGGAAGGTGATTGTTAGCTCGCCGACGGAGGCTTCAACGTACCCGTTCCTGTCGATCGTGATGTCGTAGGCACGGCCACTGGTATCACGACCTCTTACAAACGTGGTGCCCCGACGATCGACAAATTGCGAGTACCGGCCAAGTTCGCGCGAATAGTCTGAACTAATCATACGCACTGTTCCGTTCTCGTCCACTGGAGCAACTCCAAGGGCAACCGCCACAATGGTTGACATCATCATGTGCAGATCTCCACTTTTTGCCGCGAGTTCTTCCCGCGGTGATGTGAATCTGCGATATATCAAGTGACCGCCGCAAATTGCGGGCGATGTTTCGCTTCAGCCTTCCAAATTATGGCGTTGAAGGCGCCGCTTACGCCAAACATCTGCAATGGGTCGAGGACGGCCGGTTTGGGTGGAAGGCGGGCACATACTGTCTCGTGTTTCGCCCTGACGCTCGCCACAGGGTTCGGGCACTTACTGCGGTAAAGCGCGAAGCGTATAGCGCGCTGGTCGCCCATCTGAGTCGTTCGGTGGCCCGTACCTCACTTCAGACTGCGAGGCGGAAGTTATGAAACTCATTATTATTATCGGAGCCCTGTTAGCGCCGGCATCAACTGCTCAGGCGCAGACTGCAAAAACAGCAACGACACATGTTGTCCCCTCCGCACAAACCAGCACGGCCGTAGTTACGCAGCAGGCACCGCCTATTGAAGCTACTGCACCCGCCGGCCAGGCAGCCAAGCAGGACGTTGCCGCGTCAGCGCCATGCCCGCCGACCGATGCGAATCCGCAATTGCCAAGCCCAAACGGCGCAGCGATCGACCCTGGCTCTACCCAGACAACCGCATCCCTGCTTCGGACCAACGCTGCCTTCGAAATGAACAAACACCTATCGAACCATCTTAAAGCTCGCCCATGTGCCAACCCAAAGTGAACGTTTGGCGCCCGGCCGAGTGGCGACCAGGAAGTCGATACCTCCGAGGAAAGCGGAGTTCGGCAGGCTTGTAACCGCCTAGTGGGTCTAATGTCGGGTTTGGGTCGAGAGCTGCCATCTGCGCCTAGCGGCAGGAATGGGTGGGACAGCGACATTCGCGATGAAATCAGAGACGTTCCATCAGGTAACAAAGGCAATCCTGCCTGACGATGCGCGGGTCTGTGGTGAGCATCGCCGGCACGACTTTCTTGCGCAGCCTCAGTCTACCTCCGCTGACTTCGAAATATTCCTCCGCGACGTCGCGCCCGGCTTCGTCGATCATTCTGAGCGGCATGGGATGAACCGTCGCGCCCAAGATGGTTCCTGGCAGCAAGTCTTCGAAATTATGCGCGTCGATCCCGGGATCGAAGCAAATGTCGGCTTTGTCTGCGCCGAATAGGAAGCTCACTTCCTTTCTCAAACGCACAACGCCAAGTGAGTGGTACAGGTCGAACGCCGAGCGGTCGCCCGGACCTTCCGGCAATTCATCAAGATTGAGCACGGCATCTAGGAATTTCGCTGCAGCTTTTTCGTTGGCCTCTTGGTGCGGGAGCCCGCACTCGGCGGTGGCGGCGGGAATGACGCCGGCGAATGAGGCCGTGGAGGTTCCCGGGATGCCGCGGAAGCGGACGGCACGGCGCGCGAACAAGACGGCAAGTCCGAGAGTGTGTGGATCGAGGTCGCAGACGACTGCATAATGCGGATTGCGACCGGTATTGTTGTGCAGGTCAATGGCCGCGAAGGCGCGCCGGTTCACTGCCCGCGCATGCACTTCCGCCATGATCTGCCGCTCGAAAGTTTGACCATCGCTCGGTGCACCGGGCCAGATGCGGTTATAGTCGGGTTGCCCGTCCAAACGTCGCATTCCCTGGCGCGCCGCCTGAACATTGCCGATCAGCAACATCAACGACCGCGGCAACAGCGCATCCGAATAGCTGCGCAGCACGCGCTGCACTCCGCCTAAGCCAGAATCCTCATTGCCATGAAGAAGGGTGGAAACGAACAGGGGCGGCTCGGTCTTCCCCGGCAGCTCGATAAGCGTTGGGCCGTCCAATATCAGATGAAGATCACGCGCTCTGCAGCTGAGAAGGCCATCCGGTAGCGAATCGCGGATGGTAAGACGCGTCGTTGGCACGTTCGTCAGAGTGGCCATTCGTGGACAGGTCGGCCCGTTCTCTGGTTCTCCAGATAGGCGGCCGTTAGCTTGTGCAGGTCGCCATGCCGATTGAAATGCGCAAGCTGCCATTCGGCGCCGTTTCGACCGGCGGCCAGCCGAAGCGAGATGATACTCAGATAATGATCGATAAGGTCGTCATCCATTCCCTGCGCTGCAAGTCCTTCCGCCGCGAGTGAAACAAGGTCGCTCAGGACATCGCGAATGGCGCGCTTGCGCTGTCCGCTCAGCCAATGGATTTCTGCATCAAGACCGAGGCGAGCCGCCTCGTAGAAATTCTCCCGCACTAGAGCAAAAGGCAGGATCATTTCCGGATTATCGAGATCGCGCGCGAGCATGCGGACAGCGCCGAAGTATAGCGCGGCATTGGCCATCATGTCGCGCACGGTCGGCCCGGCAGGCAGAACACGCTGTTCGATCCTGATGTGCGGTTTACCATCTGGATCGAAACCGACGATCGGTCGTACCCAGCGCCAGATGGTGCCGTTCTGGAGGCGCAGGCAGGAGTAGCACCGCACCGGGTCGCGCGGCTCGACCGGCAGCAGGATTGGATACTCCCTCAGATTCTCCTCAAACAGTTCAGTGATATCTTCTCCGGCGTAATCGGTTCCCAAAGTCACGCGGTCCGGGCCATGAGACTGCTGGAGCGACTGTTCGAAGATCGCAATCCGCGTTTCTTTCCAAAGCGGCTGGCCGAACAGGAAGGGCGAATTCGCCGCGATCGCCACGAGCGGGGCCGTCAACACCAGCGACGCATTGTACGTGCGCGATAGAACGTCCGGTGGCACCTGCAGATGCAGCTGGAAGGATGTAGCGGCCGCCTCGAGCATCACATGCTTGAAACAGGCGAGAAAGGGGTGGCCGCCAGGCAGCGCGCAATCGATATCGATGTTAAGCGGTATGCCTCCTCTAAGCCGCATCGCTTCATGATTGAGCGCTTGGTAACGGTGAGACGGGGTCATCGCCTCGAGGGAAAGGTCTTGCTGCCGAAGGGTCGGCAAAGTCCCAATGGCGATGACGGTGTCGACGTCGTCGTGCGCGTTGGCAGCGCAGCGCCGCATGGTCTCTGACAGGTGCTCATGCATGCGATGGAAGCAACGGCCTTCGATCCGTTCAACGGGTGCATTGATCTCGATATTGAACTGCGACAGCTCGGCAACCACGCATGGGTCAGCAAGGCGTTCGAGAAATGACTGGTTGTGCGGGGCTGGGAAGAAGTTGTGGTCGATCAACCAAAGTTCGAGCTCGAGGCCGATGAAGGGACCGGCGTCCGAGCATTGCCCGGCGGCGAAGGCATTGCGCAGCGATTGCGTCTCTAGCGCCAGCCGACTTCGAAACCGTGCGAAATCCTGTCCGGAAAACTCGCGACCTCGGATTTCCTGGCCCATGCCCTCACTCTCTGATCGAGGTATAGACAATCATGCCGCTCATGTCCGCTTTGGGTCGAAAGCAGACACTCCGCTAATGGCAGGAATGGGTTGAAAACCGCCACTTGCGATGATCTATTGCAATGGCGGTGGACTTGAGTTGTTTATCAAACTCCCGCCAGTGCACAGTGAGCAGGCGGTCTCTTTAGATGTGACCTTCTCGTGCTTGTGTACCGGAAGGCAGTTCATGCAGACTTACAGCTGGGACACGGGCAACAGTTCGGTTTAACGCGGCGAATTCTCCCCGCCGAGTGCCACAGAAAAAGGCGGCCCGTTGCCGGACCGCCCTTATCCAAATGGCCGAATAGCTTACGCGAATTGCCTGATCAGCACCGTCTTGCGCTTGCGACGCATGCTGAACCCAACGACACCGAAGCCCAGAAGCATCATTGCCCAGGTCGCGGGCTCCGGGACCGCAGCCACCGGCGTGAACTCAGCCGTTCCCGCATAATGGCCCTGGCCGCGCGAGATTCCGTTGATTGTGATGTTATTCACGACACCAAAATAGATGGGCACGTCGGTGACGGACCACTGATCAGTCAGGCCGTTGTCGACGGTATGCGTTGCAAGGATGCCGTTAATGAATACCGACAAAAGATCGGTATCGGTCGCGCCGTTCTTACCCTGCAACGAAACTGACGTCGTGACGGAACCACTTCCAACGCCGTTGTCGTTGATGATGAAGTTAAACATGTCGGTGAAAGCAGTTCCTGCCACGCTCGAGACGCCCGGAATGCCCTGATGTCCAAATGTAGCATCGATCGGCCCCGAAATACCGCCGCTCGTGAAAAAATAGGCGAACTCGCCAGGAGGAAACCCGAAAGTCGTGTTCGGAGTCAGCACGACATTCGTCGCATTGGCTGCTGTTGGAGAAAGAGCGACAGCTGCTGCTGTCGCGAGGGCAATCATCGTCCGTCGCATTAGTAATCGCCTTGTTGTTCGGGCATTACCTATTTGTTTACCGCGACGCTTAAATCGCACAACCCAACCTCCAGCCTTTGTATTGCGACAACTCTCCCATTTTGGGACTAAGGGTGATGGATGCGGCAGCTTTGCTCAGCTCGCAATGCGGCGAACAGGTTGAGCTTAACGATTGCCTGCGCAGCATATGAAGGATTGACGGTCGTCGGGGGCTACTAGCAATGCTAGCTACGACCCGTGCGCAGTTCATCTCACCAACTCGTTCTCCCCGCTCACTGAGTCTAGTAATTTAGCCAGCCAATTTTGGCTGCAGCGTATTACCTCGAAGGAAGTAAGCTTCCGATTGAGGCCCGTCCTCTGGCTCGTGAGATGCAGAGTGGCGGTCCGCGGCTCGGTTTGGCTTCCCCTGGCCGAGCCGCGATGGGGATTCCGGGCCGATGAGCGCCCAGGGCGCTGGCACGATGTCATCGCAAAGGAGCATGACGGTGACGAAATAATTGAAACGGGCACTCGGACCAAAAGTTTGGGAGCGAATGTCCGATGATTCTGAACGTTTCAGAAGGGACGTGCCCGTGAATGCCGTAATGTCACTGCTCACAGCAAAGACCCCACCTGGAGCGAGCTGCTGCTGAGGTTTGCGGCGGAGTTGGACGAAGAAGCGTCTCGGGAGAGCACGCTGGTCTCTCTGCCGGACGGCTGCTCGCGGATACGAAGTCCGATCCGCTGCAACTAAAACCGACAAGATGTCAGGCTAAAGTCGGCCTTATTACCTCAATGGGTCGAAGCTTGCCGGCTAACGGCAGCTTTGGGTCGAACGCGGATGCTAAGCCGGAAGGGACAGGAACGGGCGGACGCCCTCAACTAGGCTGCGTCGTCGCCGCCGCCGCCGCCGCATGTCTTCCGAATCCAAGGCATCAGCGATGACCAACCCAACTCGCCCATCAGCTGAATGCCGGCCAGATTGTCCTTCCGCCACATGACCTCGCCGGCGGGTATGATGAGGCCGTCGATCTGAATGGATACGTAGGTACCTTTTGCCGGCAAGCCTTCGGCCTCCAGCTGCATTCCACGTGCCGAGATGTTGCGCAGAACCGCGTCGCAGACGGTGAGGCCCCACTTCAGGCGAACGCCGCAGCGCATCTCGACTCGCGGCATCGTGCGCCGTTCGGCTGGTTGATTGATGAGCGTCCGGTTGATGAGCGCGAGCACGTCGATCGGCTGCTTGAACCGCACACCGGCCTCGTCGCCGCGAACCCAGTCTACCGTCGCCGCGGGACGCTGCCCCGTTACAAGCTCGATCGCCAGTTGCTCACCTTTTTGGAAGGCGGTCCCACCGCTCAGGATCGCACCGAGCGACGAGACGCTAAGGATGCTGCTGCAAGCGCTCCGATGTCCGCTATCGATTATGGCGGCCTGGTCGAACCGCCCAGCATTCGCGGGCGCCGGCGAGCTCCCCTCGGCCCAGGGCAGGCGATGCTCCATGACGAAGCTGGTTAGCGACAAGGATCTAGCCATCTGAGCCCATTTTCGCGCGTGAGACCTAATGAGTCGCTAATGTCCCCCAACGGGTCGAAACCACGCGTTTGCAGTGTCCCAGGACATCCTCTTTCCTAATAGGAATTCGGGTGCTTGGCTCGGGCGCATGGCGCCGCCCCGTTTTGAAATCCGAGATTTCCAGCCGCTCAACGCCCTAAAGTCGCGCAAAATGCTGTGTCACTCCGTGACTTCAATGACTTTAAGCGGCTTGCGCGTCGCGCTGGCCAAGTTCGAACCAGCCATTTAGGGCCCGGGAATGATCGATTCACCCGTCTTTTTCAGCGGTATCGGCGGCAGCGGCATGCTTCCGCTCGCCAGCATCGTCCGGGCCGGCGGCACGCGCGTTGCCGGGTCCGACCGCTCGCTCGATGCTGGCCGCACGCCACACAAGTTCGACTATCTCCGCTCGCTCGGCATCCAGCTGTTTCCTCAGGACGGAACGGGACTTCAGGAAGGCATGACGCTGGTCACCTCCGCGGCCGTCGAGCCGACGGTGCCCGATGTCGTCCGGGCGAAGGAGCTCGGCCTTGAGCACCTCACTCGGCCGGAGTTCCTCGCGCAGCTGCTCAACGACGCATACCACAGCGTCGCCGTTGGCGGCACCAGCGGCAAGTCGACGGTGACGGGCATGATCGGCTGGATCCTCCATGCGGGGCACCGCCAGCCGACGGTGATGAACGGCGCGGTGATGAAGAATTTCGTCACGCCCGACGCGCCCTTCGCGAGCGCCCTAGTTGGCGATCCTGAACTGTTCGTCAGCGAGGTCGACGAGAGCGACGGGTCGATAGCGCTCTACCGGCCGGAGATTGCGGTGCTGACCAACGTCAGCCTCGACCACAAGGAGATGGAGGAGCTTCGGCGCCTGTTCGCCGGCTTCCTGCTTTCGGCGCGCAAGGCGGTGCTCAACCTCGACGACCCGGAAACACGCGCGCTTGCGGAAGCGGTGCCGGAGAAGACTGTCAGCTACGGCTTCGATGCGCCGCGCGCCGACTTCCGCGGTCGCGACCTGCAGCTGCTGCCGAACGGATTGACATTCGTGCTTCATGCCGAGGGCGAGAAGTTTGACGTGCGGCTGTCGGTCCCCGGCCGCCACAACGCGTCGAACGCGCTTGCCGCAATCGCCGCCAGCCGCGCGCTCGGCGTGCGGATCGAGGATGCGGTGAACGCCATCGGCCGCTTTGAAGGCTTGAAGCGGCGGCTGGAGACTGTCGGCGAAGCTGGCGGCGTAACCGTCATCGACGACTTCGCGCACAACCCGGACAAGATCGACGCAACGCTCGCCACGCTCCGCGCGCAGCCCGGGCGGCTGCTGATCATGTTTCAGCCGCACGGCTATGGTCCGCTGACCAAGATGGGCGAAGAACTGGCGACCAGCCTCGCGAAAGGGATGGCCGAGGGCGACCAGCTCTACCTGCCCGACCCGGTGTACCAAGGCGGCACCGTTGAGAAGGCGCGCGGCTCCGACTGGCTCGTGGAGCAGGTCTCGTCGCGCGGGCGCGCCGCCAAGCACATCGCCGAACGCGCAAGAATCGGCGACGCGCTCGTCGAGGAAGCAAAGACGAGCGATCGCATCTTGGTCATGGGCGCGCGCGACGACACGTTGATCGACTTCGCGAACGATCTGGTCGAGCGCCTCGCGCGGCGGAACTGATCGCCCGCGGCCGCGTCGATCAGGCATGTCGAAACGCTGCACTGTGACGGGCTGGAAGCTACTGCCGGATGAGCGAGAGGCGCTGCTTCAGCACTTCCCGTCAAAGTACGAGAACGTCATCGCCGATCACGTCACGCTGCGGGTCGGCGCGACGTCGAATACGCCGCTGCCCCGCAGTCAGAACGCGCAAATTGTCGGTCGCGCGGACGATGGCAACAGCCTGGAATGTTTGGCGGTTGAGCTCGACGGCACGACGGACCGGCCGGGCGGGTCGACTTATCACATCACCTGGTCGCTCGGCCCCGGTTGCACGGCGCGCGAGAGCAACGACGTCCTTCGCGACAAGGGTTGGGAGCCTCTCGAGGCCCCCATTCCGGTCGAGCTCGAACCGGCGCGTTTCTGATGCCCGAGCCGCGCCTGTTCCTGGACCTGGATGGTGTCCTCGCCGACTTCGACGAGGGTGCGAGGCGTCTGCTCGGCATGTCGCTGCGCGCCTATGAGGCAAAGCATGGCGGGGGCAGCTTCTGGAAACGGCTGGCGAGTGCTAAGAACTTCTATGGCGCGCTGGGGGAGATGCCCGACGCGCAGATCCTGTTCGACGGTGTTAAGCACCTGAAGCCGACGATCCTGACCGGCCTGCCGATCGGCAGATGGGCAGCGCCGCAGAAGATCGAATGGGCGGCCGAGCACTTTCCAGGCGTGCCGATCATCACTTGTATGGCGCGCGACAAGCATAAGCACATGCATCCCGGCGACGTGCTGGTCGACGACCGCGAAAACCATCGCGCAACCTATGAAGCGACCGGCGTGACGTTCGTGCATCACCAGAATGCCGAGGACAGCCTGCGGCAGCTGGCGAACATATTTCCGTCGGTGAAGGCGCCTGAGCGCCTCGCTTAAGCGGCGGCCTTGAGGTCGACCTTCTCGACCCACTCGGGCCAGAAGACCGGCTCCCGGCTCGACCAGCCCGGGGCCGTCGCAGCGCTCTCACTGATCGACTGCAGCAGAATCCGGCGGCGATCTGGGTGGAGGTGCGGAAGCGCCGCGGCCGAGCAGAAAGCGGCCGGCAGCCACGGGCGCGCAGCCGCGCCGATCAGCCGCTCGTACAGGAAGCGATACGAAGCGAAATTGTGCAGGCGGTCCTGGCCGAGATCGAACGCGGCGACGGTGATCAGCATGCCAATGAACGGCTCGATCATGTCGAGGCCGCTGTCGTCCGGCACCTGAAGGCGCAGATGATCGAGCTGCTTGTAAAGGCGAGCCTGCGCACGGATCGAGGCGGCTTCGCCTTCGTCACGTGCCCAGCACTCAATCGGGTCTCGGCGTCCGTAAGCCACATCAAGCGATCGGCGAACGTATCGCTGCGTCGCTTTGGGGAAGCTTGCGAACTCCTTCATCTCGGAGATCAGCATCGCCCCGCTTGCCGGCTGGCTGGTCCGCGTAATCATGAACCCGACTCCTCAGTTCCAGGCGGGATCATGCTGCGGTTTCAGTTACATATTGCTTAACCACAGTCCCACCCCCCATTCACATTGAATCAGAGGGGAGTCAGTGCGTCTAGGCTAGAAATTGACCGCGAGCCGCAAAACTGTGGATTGTTGATTTATTGCAACGCCGCGACGTTTTCGTGACGCTAGTGAAATTTACTCGGGAAATCCGGACGACGGCACCGGGTCGTCGTTCTGACCAGGCTGGGCCGCCGCAGGAGGGTCGGATGCATCCATGGACTCGTCGCTGCCCACGTCGGCCTTGGCGTCCTGATTCTGGGGGTCGCGTTTCAGCTTCTTTTCCAGCTCGCGCTCCGGAGGGGCCGAGATCACCGGCGCCGGCGGGATTTCTTTGCTGTCGTTCACAAGTCTCTCTCCGTCGCCTAAGATTGCGGTCATGTAACGAGGGGACGCAGGAAAGCGTTCCGCGTCTCGTCGGCTTTCGACGGGCCGCTCCGGCGCTTCTGCCAATGGGCAAGCGGCGGTTTGCGGCGGCAAGCTTGTAGGGCATGACCGTGACGATGTTCATGATGCCACCACCGGCGGTGCGGACGCGCTTCAGCGACTGGCCCCTCGCCGTCAAATCGATCCTCGGATTCTGGCTTTTCTACGCCCTGACGGTGGTACTTCGCGCATTGTTGGCGCCGAACGCGCTGAACGCGATTTCGGACAAGCTGATCAACATCGGCCTCGGCATCGCCATCACATTTTTCATCTACCTCGCGATCGCCGGCATCGGTCAGGCGCAGAACATCCGCCGCAAGACGGTTATCGCCGCCATCGCGTCGGTGGTCGCGGCGATGGCCATGGCAGGTGGATTGAGCCTTTTCGAAGGCAAGATCTCGTCGAAGGAAGAGTTTCGCTACCAAGCGCGCGAAGGCTTCGTGGTCATTGAGAAGAACAACAAAATCACGATCGAGCGCAACGCGCAGGAACCGCTCGTCCTCACAATGCCGCGCATGAGCGAAATGGGCTTCCGCAAGCGGATCCGCTGGATCGCCGACAGCGCCATCGTCTGGTTGTTCATGTTCATGGCGTGGAGCGCCTTTTACATCGCGACCCAGGCCCATGCCGAAGCGATGGGCGTCCAGCGTAGGTTGGCAGATGCCGAAAGTGCCGCCCAAGCCGCGCAGGTGCGCGCGCTCCGATATCAGGTGAACCCGCACTTCCTGTTCAACACGCTAAATTCGCTGTCGTCGCTCGTCATGACCGGGCGAACGGACCGGGCGGAAACCATGCTTCTCGCCCTTTCTACCTTTTTTCGCACCAGCCTCTCCCTCGACCCAAGCGCCGACGTCAGCCTCGCAGAAGAGATCGACCTCCAGCGTCTCTACCTCGACATCGAGAAAGCCCGTTTTCCAGATCGCCTGACGGTCGAGATCGACGTCCCACCCGAGCTTCAGCATGCGCGCATGCCTGCTCTGCTGCTTCAGCCGATCGTCGAGAATGCGATCAAATACGGCGTATCGAAGAGCCGCAAGGCCGTTCTCATCCGCATCGATGCGCGCCACCTCGACAATCACCGCATGGTGGTCGAGGTCAGCAACCGGCTGAAGAACGGCGGCAAGGACGATATTCCTGCCGCCACGCACGAAGGCACCGGTGTCGGCCTCGCTAACGTCTGCCAGCGCCTAGAAGCGCGGTTCGGTGGCCACGCCAGCTGCCGCTTCGGACCGATGAGCGGCGGCGGGTTCAAGGTTTCGCTCACCATGCCGGTGGAAATGAATGCCCGAGACTAACCTCCGCGTCCTCATTGCCGACGACGAGCCGCTCGCGGCCGAGCGGCTGCAGTTGCTGCTCGCTCGCTCGGAGGGCGCGCAACTTGTCGGCACGGCAAGCGATGGCGACAGCGCGATCAACCTCGCCGAGGCGCTTCACCCGGATCTGTTACTGCTCGACATAGCCATGCCCGGGCTCGACGGTATCGGCGTCGCGCGTGCGCTCGCGATGCAATCGCCCTCCCCCGCGGTCGTGTTCGTGACAGCGTTCGACCAGTTCGCCGTCGCCGCCTTCGAGGTCGAGGCGGTCGATTATCTCATGAAGCCCGTGGACCCGTTTCGGCTCCAGCGAGCGCTCGATCGTGCGCGTGCCTACCTCCAGCAGCGCAGCGCCGAGCCGGCACCCGGAAAGGCCTCGCAATGGCTTGAGGAGTTCTGGGCGTCCGACCTGTCCGGCCTGGTCCGCATCGCGTCGCGCGACGTCGACCGCGTGTCGGCCGAGCGCGATTACATGCGCCTGCACGTCGGCCGCCGGAGCTGGCTCATCCATCACTCGATGGCGGCACTCGAAGAGGGTCTGAACCCGGAGTTGTTCGTCCGGCTTCACCGCTCGGCCATCGTTCGCAAAGATTTCATCACCGGCTTCAGCCGCAACCAGTCCGGACGTTGGATCGCCCGCCTCGCCGATGGCACCGAGCAGCCGGTCGGCCGCCTCTATTCGGACCGTGTCAGGGCCATCGCCGGCAGATAATCCGCATTACAATTTGACGCGCCTCGGTTGGCGGCGGTCGTTGTGCTCGCTAGTGGCTGTGTCGGATAACCGACTCAAGTGCCGACCTTCCACTTCAACGTCCACGGGGATCAGTCGCCTGCCGAAGGCGTCGAGCTGGCGTCGGTCGCGGACGCCAAGAATACGGCCGCTCGCTACGTCGCACGCTTGCTGACGGATCAGGCCCCGAGCTTCTGGGAGGCTGGACATATCGGGCTATCGGTTTCCGACGAGACCGGCCTGACGCTCTTCACAATCGAAATTCTCGGCACTGACGCGCCGGCAATCCGCGTCGAGGTGCCCCACCCGCAGTAGGCAAAACAAAACCGCCGCGGGCCTCGCATGGAGCACCGCGGCGGTCGATAAGCGCGCTCACTGCGCTGTGATGACGAGCGCTGCGGCGTCGAGTACCGTGACCGACCCGCGCTTGGCGGATGCGACCGCCTCTTCATAGGCCGGCTGCGCACGGGCAACCGCATCGCTCCGGCAATCCTTCGTCGCGGCGGCAAGTGCCATCTCGCGCGAATCCTCGATCACGCAAACGATCTTGGCGGCGCCGGAAATGCGGCTTTGGAGCCGATGCTGGCCGATCGACGATCCGAGGTTCAAATCGGCATAGGACACGCGCATCGAATTGCTGTCCTGGGCCTGACTGACCGTCGGAAGGACCAGCGCGGAAGCGACGACCAGCGCAGCCATGGCGGTGAGAGTCTTCAACATCTCGAGTCTCCCTTTATTGCGACGCGGGGTGGGTCTGGGGAACCATGGAGGGGAAGCCCCGCGTCGCAGGATCGAGATGCGCCATTGCGCCAGCCAAGTCCTGCGCTGCTCGACGAGCCCCGCCGAGATTGTCGGCGCGACGACAAAAGCCGTTCGTCAGACGCTGAATCGACGAACGGCGGTCAGCTGACGTTCAGCTTTTGGACGACCTTTTCGTCGAGCGATCAACGAGGGCGGTGACGGCGACGTCCATGGTGACATTGCCAACCGTGCGGAAAATGTCGGGGATCATCTCCACCGCTACAAGTAACGCCAGCGGCGCCACCGGCACACCAAGCGCCATGGCAATCGGCGCGATCGAGCTGATGAAGGTAATCTCGCCCGGCAGGCTGACGGCGCCATAGCTCATCACTGCGCCAACCGCCGTGGCGGCGATCATTTGCGTGATGCTGGGCTCGAGTCCAAGCCAATGGGCGACATAGAAGGCAACGCCGACATTCATCGCTGGGCCCGTTGCCCGGAACAATGCGACGGCAATCGGCAAGGTGACATCAGCTACCTGCTCGCGAATGCCGAGTGCGCGCGCCGCCGTCAGCATCGCGGGAAGTGAAGCGAGCGACGACCGTGTCGAGATCGCCACCGCTTGCGGCGCGATGGCACCTCGCGCGAAACGCCCAATCCCCATCCCGCCGGCGATCGCTGCCAGTGGATAAGCGGCCAGTGTGACGAGGATGCCGACCATGGAAATCAACACGACGTAGTGGCCGAGGCCGGTGAATGCCGCTCCCCCCGCGGCCGAGCCCACCGTCAACGCCAGCGCGAAGACGCCGAGCGGCGCGATCCACAGCACCCAGCCAATGACAACGAGTAGTGCATCGCCAATCGCCTCGAACAGGCCGACGACGGCCCGACGGCGCTCGTCCGAAATCCGCCCGAGCGCCAGCGCAAACAGCACGGCGAAAACCACCAGCGGGAGGATGTCGCCATTTGTCGCGGCGGCGAACACATTGTCGGGCACGACTCCCTTGAAGAAGTCCAACACGCCCGGAAGTGGTCCCGAGCTTTTCTGCTCGACGCCCGCGAGCGCGGTCTGCAGCGCCTGCGCCGTCTCGCGTCCAAGCGGGAACATGTTCGTGAGCAGGAGGGTCGCAAGCGCACCAAAGACGGCCGACGCAGTGCAGATGATGACGATCGACAATACCGACCTACCGGCAATCCGCCCGCCTGCCGCGGCTTCGCGGCTCTTTGCGATGCCGACAACGAGCAGCGCGACGACGAGCGGAATGACCGTCATCTTCAGCCCATTGAGCCACAGGGTGCCGACGAAGCTCGCCGTATCGAGCAACGGCTGCCGAGCGCTCTCGCTCAGGCTGTTCGCGCCGGCACCGAGCAGGACACCGGCGACGAGAGCGGCCAGCGCGTAATAGGCGCGCAGGCTGCCGCTCTTCGCCGGTTTGTGCGCCCCTTCCGAAGCGGTCAACGCGGCTTCTTGAACTTGAACAGGAAGCGGTCGGTCTTACCGCGGATCTTGGGATCGAAGACCAAAAGATTGTGATCGTCAGCCGGGTTGCGCAGCAGGTCGCTCGATCCTTCGAGGACGAAGCCGGCGCGCTTGAAATCCGCCTTCACGATCGCCGGGTCAATGCGGTGGAACTTGTCGACGGTCGCGCGCACGTCGTTGCTGGCATTGGCCACGTGGTCGATGACGCCGACGGTCGCACCGGACTTCATCGCGGCATAGAGCGTCTTCAGCCACGCGTCCGGGTCCATGCGCGGGATGCCGTACTTTTCGCTCGTCCAGTAGACGTCGTGATAATCGAGGTTGATGAGCGCGAAGTCGTAGCTGTTCTTCGGCAGGTTTGGCGCCTCGAACGGACTAGAGATCAGGCTGATATTTTTCTGCTTGGCGGCAAATTCGTCGAATGACTTCTTGCCATCGTCCTTCAGGAACTGCGTCGGCTCCCACACCGTCACGTGCCCCTTCGCGCCGACCGCCGGGGCGGTAATCTCGGCCCAATATTTGTTGAGACCGAACGGATCGAGCACATGCATTCCCGGGCGCAGGCCGAGGAAGCGCAGCACTTCGGCAGGCTTGCGGCTTTCGTCGAGCTTGACGTTGTCGGCCGAGCGACCCGGCGCCGCAACGGACGCGGCGACATTGGCCAATGGCTTGGCGGCGGCCTTGGCGACGAGAGGTGCTGCGACCAGCGCGAGCGCAAGCGCGGCGGAATTGAGGAGCTTCATGTGGGCATTCCCCTGATGAGTGAGTGACCTTCTATTGCTGGCAACCGCCACGCGCCAGCGTCACGCGATTGTCGTCGGCCAGTCCGCGATCTTCGATCAACAGTGGACTTAGGCAGTCCGGGACTTTGCCATCGCAGCAACCAACTTCAAGGCTTCGTGCGCGGAGAGCGTCGCCCCCTCCTGCCATAGCCCTTGATAGCTCAGATGCTCGCCGGCGAAGACGATCGGGCCCTCGGGCTTGAGAAGCTCGACGTATTGAGCGCCGCGCGACCCGCCGCCTGGGCCTGCGCGAGGTCCGTCGGGCCAGAGAGCGCCAACGCCTTCAGAGTAAGGCGTCAGGCCCCACGCCACGGTCGCAGGCTTCGACAGCAGCCTCGAATGCCCCGGGTGAAGCGCTTCGATGCTGTCCCGGCAGATTTGGAACCGCTGCTGATGGCTGTAGCCCGCGAACTTTTGCGGATTGTCCTGGTTGGTCCAGCCAGCGACATAGGCGGCGACAAGCACGCCCTTCGGCGCGCCAATCTCGTGCGAAGGATAGATGACGTTCTCATTGGCGCGGTCGGTCCAGGCGAGGCCGCCGAAGATGTTGTCGTCCGTCTCCCAGAAGCGCGGAGCCTCGAATGCGACCTTGACGCTCGGCAGATAGGGAATGCCTTTCAGCGCCGCCTTCTTGGCGGGCGAGAAGTCGTTCGGGATCTTTTCGAGCAGGTTGGAGCCCAGTGTCACCACGGCAAAGTCGGCGTCGGTGATCTGTTTGCCTGGTCCATGCTCGATCCGGACGCGATCGCCGACCCGGCGGATCGCCGTGACCGGCGAATTGAGGTGAACCAGCGGCTTTACTTGCTCATAGAAAGCGTGAGCAATGCGATCCATGCCGCCGACCGGCTGGAGCATCGTCGCCTGCATGTCCCAGATATTCTCGAACAGATAGGGAAGTCCGATCGCTCGCGACGGCGCGAGATCCTTGAACCCGAGCGGCGGGAGCGGCACCGGGGCCTGATTGTAGCCGCCGCCCATGATCGAAAATCCGGACGGGCCCGACGGCGAGTATTTTCCCTTTTCATCGAGGTCTGCCCAGGCGCCAAGGAACTGGCGCATCATTTCCAGCTCGCCCTTCGGCATTTCCTGGTCGAGCGCGTGGTGGTCGATCGCCTTGGCCAGCAACTCGCCGACATGGCCGCGCATGTCGTTCACCATGCGCCGCTCGGGCTGGACCTTCCCGTTGAAGTCCCAGCCGGCATTGCGGTTCACGTTAATGAAGGGCTCGAGCCGGACGCCAAACTTTCGCGCGTAGCCGAGGATCGCGCGGTGCGTGGACGGAAGCCGCGCGGGGCCTGCGTTGAAATAGAGGCCAGGCGAAAAGCTGGCGACCTGATCCGGCCGGCCGATCTGCTCGATGCGCGTGCCGTTGCGCACCGTCCACGCCCGCCCGCCCGCGCGGTCGCGTGCTTCGAGAACGGTGACGCGATAGCCCGCGCGGCTAAGTTCATAGGCGGAGACAAGCCCCGCGATGCCGGCGCCAAGAATGACGACCGATCGGCCATTCCCGCTTGACGGCGGCAGCGAAAAGTTCTCCGCGCCGGCCGGCGTCGGAATCGCCAGGCCCATCGCCTCCATCGCGAGGTAGGCAGCGCCCACGCCTCCGACCGCGCCGATGCGTTCGAGCAAGCCACGTCTTGTCAGCGCCATGCGACTCAGCCCCCCGGCCGCTGTTGAGCGGCGAGTTGACAGCAATTTCCGGTCAACAGCCATTAAAAATGCAGTGACCAGGCGCATCGCCCCGCCCGCTCATGCGTTCACCCCCGCAGAAGTCACTCAAACATATGGAGTACAGGCCTTGGCCGACGACAACCATTCGGGAACGATCAGTACGCTCAACACCCTCATCGCCACCACGATCGACAGCGTGACGGGCTACGAGGATTCAGCGAAGAACATTCATGACGAGCGCCTTCGCGAGGTCTTCCGCAGCCGCGCCGACGAGCGTCAGCGCGTGGTCGAAGACCTCCGCTCCGAAGTCCGCCGCCTCGGCGGCGACCCAGAAGATGGCGGCTCTTTCCTCGGCAAGGCGCATCAGCGCTTCGAGGATCTCAAGGCGGCAGTCACCGGACGCGACGAGAAAGCGATCATCAACGAGGTCGAGCGCGGCGAGGACTATCTCAAGGAAAAATGGCAGGCCGCGCTGCAGAGCGACGAGCTCAAGGGCGAGAGCCACGAGTTGGTCGAGCGCAACTATCAGTCGATCAAGGCCGGCCATGACCAGATCAGCCAGCTGAAGCACGGCTTCAAAGCCAGCGCGCAGGCCTAAACGTTACAACAGCATCACCCCGGTAACGGGGTGGGGCGTCGGGGCAGCTCTCACGGCCAGCAGAGCTGCCCCGCTTGCTATCCGGCCTAGTAGCCCATCAGCGCGAGCACTTCGCGGCGGCTGCGCTCGTCCTCGCGGAACGTGCCCATCATTCGGCTGGTAGTCATCATGACGCCCGGGGTCTGCACACCGCGCGCGGTCATGCAGGCGTGGCTTGCTTCGATGACGACGGCGACGCCCTTTGGCTGGAGATGCTCCCAAATCGCATCGGCGACTTGGGCCGTCAGCCGTTCCTGCACCTGCAAACGGCGCGAGAAGCCGTGGAGAACGCGGGCAAGCTTGCTGATACCGACGACGCGGTTGCCTGGGAGATATGCGATCGCCGCCTTGCCGATGATCGGCGCCATGTGATGTTCGCAATGCGACTGGAACGGGATGTCCTTTAGAAGCACGATCTCGTCGTATCCGCCGACCTCCTCAAAGGTGCGGCTGAGGTGGAGGGCCGGGTCTTCCTGATAACCGCGCGCATATTCCTTCCACGCGCGTGCCACGCGTTTGGGGGTGTCTAGCAGACCTTCGCGGTTAGGATCGTCTCCTGCCCAGCGAATGAGCGTCCGCACGGCGTCGGCGACGTCGGCCGGAACCTCGCAGGCTGGAGCAGACTCGACCAGGTCGCCGTCGGCCGAATCGCCATGCTTGCTCATGTCTTCAACCTCCGCGCGATATCGTCGGCAACCGTCGCCGCCTGCTCGCGAATATCAGGCACCGCGATGATCTCCCAATAACGTCCTTTGGTCAGGGGCCCCAAGGCCCACAGCCGGTCGCCGCCAAGCGCGTGCGATTGGTCATCGACCTCGAGCCCGATGCCCAGTTGGTCAGGGCGCACGGCGCCGGCGTCGAGCAGGCTACGGAGCAGCGGATCTTTGGTGTGCTCGATGGAGTGGAGGGGGCCGGTGCAGTTAAGGGCGTAGCGGAACTGCTCGGTCTCGGAATTCGTGCGGCCCCGACGACGAAATTCGACTTCCATTCCTTCCCCGCTGTCACGCGCCGAGACGATACGTCCGGCGACAATCTCGAGGCGGCCGTCGGCAACCATCTGGGCCACTGTGGCGGCCACCTCCGGCGCGATACGATGGCGATGGACATCCCACCACGGCCTGGAATGGCGGAGGAAACGGCGTTGCTCATCCTCATTGAAGCTCTGCCACAGCGCGTGGCTGTGCGGGCGTAGGCTATCGACAGCGGCACGCCAGCCATTCTCGGCACTGCGGCGGCGAAGCCATTTCCACAGGTGCCGCACACTCCCCGCCGGCACCTCAGCGCCCTCGACGGGCGCGGGGTCGAAGTCGGCGTGGGCGCGGGGGATAAGCCCGCGGCGCGACAGCGCGACGACCCGGCCCCGAAAGCTAGCGGCATCCAGTGACAGCGCCAGGTCGACCATCGTCAGACTCGTTCCGACGATCAGTGCGTTGCCGCCCGTTTCGGCGAGATCGCGGACGGCGGAAATGGCGTCGCCGCCCCAGGGGTTGCCGACGAAGCCTTGGGTAACGCCGGAGAAGGCACGGAGCGCGTCCGGCTCCTGGTTGCCAATTGCGAGAACGACCCCGTCGGCCCCGATGCTATCGCCCGTGTCGAATGACACCCGCCAACCGTCGCCGTCGCGAACGGCGCCGACGGCCACCGCATCGAATTGCTGAACGTTACCCGAACTCTTCGCCTCGTCGAGAATTTCGCCGAGGTAGCGGCCGAACAGCCGTCGTTGCGCGAAATCGCTGCGTTCGCCGCCTTCTTGTTCGAATCGCTTCGCGAAATTGTCCGGCTCTCCGGCCCAGGCACTCATGCCTTCGGCGCGAACGTTGAGAAGGTGCGTCGGCTCGGTCGTCGAATAAGCGACACCCTTCCCCGCGCGGCCGCTGCCGTCGATCAGCGCCGAGCCGACACCCCGCCGCGCCAGCTGCGCCGCGATGATCGTTCCTGAAAACCCGCCGCCGATGATCGCGACCGGAACGTGCCGGTCAGATTTCATAATCAGGCCAGCTATCCGGGTTGGCAGCGCCCGCCTTGCGTGACTGAATATGATCGTAGATCCGCGCCACCGTCTTGCCGGCCGTGTCGGTGAAGAGGCCGGGCACCGCGGCATGGACCATCGCTGCGCAGCCCGCGCCGATCAGTTCCGCGCCGATCTTGACCGCGCCCGCTCCATGTTGCGCCCACGACATGCCGAGCGAGCGGGGATGCGCGACGAACAGCCGGTGTCCGGGTCCCCCGCTTCGCCTTTCGCCCATGCGATTATCCGTGGCCATCTTAAGTCCCCAATAGTTTGGTGACCCCGACAGGATTCGAACCTGTGACCTACGGATTAGGAATCCGGCGCTCTATCCTGCTGAGCTACGGGGCCGTCCGGGGAGGAATAGGGGCAGTGCCGCCCCCAATCAATTGACCTGGCTTGGCGGCACTACAGGGAGCGGAAGCGGTGATACCGGCACGCCTTCGTCGATCAGCGTCTTTGCCTGCGCCAGCGTTGCGCTGCCGTGGACGTGCTCCTTGTCGATCTCACCGCTGTGAATGGCGCGGGCAGTCTCGACGAACTTGTCCCCGACATATCGCGACCCCTTGAGCGCTTCGGCCTGCGCGGCGGCGAGACGCATCATCGGATGATCGCTTGAGCCCTTGCGCGGGACGCGCGGCGCCATCGGGGCCTTCGCGACATTGCTCGACTGGCAGTAGGGACATTGGACCAGGCCGCCGGCCTTTTGCTCGTCATAGTCAGCGCCCGAACGGAACCAGGCTTCGAACCTTTCGCCTCCGTCGAGGCAATGAAGATCGAACAGGATCATTGCGTCACTGCCTCCGGGATGGGCCGGCGATGCGTAAGCGCCGGAATGCGCGAGCGCACGTCGGAGATGCGCTTAAGGTCGATGTCCGCGAATGCCACGCCCGGCTCCTCGCCCATGTCGAGCAGCACCTCGCCCCACGGGTCGACGACGAGTGAGTGCCCGAAGGTCTGGCGGCCGTCTTCGTGTCGCCCGACCTGCGCGGCGGCGACGACAAACAGCCCCGCCTCAATCGCCCGGGCCCGTAGCAGCACGTGCCAATGCGCCTTGCCGGTCGGGACGGTGAACGCCGCCGGGACCGAGATGACGTCGGCGTCCGCTTCGGCGATCCGAGCAAAGAGCATGGGAAAGCGCAGGTCGTAGCAGATCGTCAGACCAAGCTTGCCGACGGGTGTGCCGTTGACCAGCACGGCACCTTGACCCGGCGAATATGTGTTGGACTCGCGCCAGCTCTCGCCGGTCGGCAGATCGACGTCGAACAAGTGCATTTTGTCGTATCGCGCCCGCACCTGTCCCTCGCGGTCGATGACGAACGCGCGGTTCGCGACCTTGTCGTCGCCTGCAAGCACGGCGAGCGAGCCGAGGTCGACCCATATGTGATGCTGCCTGGCGGCATCTCGGACGGCGGCGAGCACCGGGTCCTCATCTTCCGGACGCAGGTTCTTGGCAGCGCGCTCGCTGTCGCGGTCGAGTAGGCCCGACATTTCCGGCGTGAACAAGATTTCCGCGCCGCCCGCTGCCGCCTTGCCGATGGCGTCAGTTAGAGCGCGCGCGCTCGCTTCCGGATCGACGCCTGTGGTGGACTGGAAGAGCGCGATCCGGGACATGGGTCAGGCTGCCAACAACGTATCGAGCTTGCCGTCGCGGTCGAGCGCGACGAGGTCGTCGCAACCGCCGATATGGCGTTCGCCGATGAAAATCTGCGGGACGGTCGTGCGGCCGTTCGCGCGCTGGACCATCGCCTGCTTGTCCTCGCCGCCCCAATCGACCGCGATTTCCTTGTATTCGACGCCCTTCTGCTCAAGCAGCGCCTTGGCGCGCCAGCAATAAGGGCAGAAGTTCTTCGTATAGATCTCGACAACAGGCACGTGGGCTCCTTTGCCGCCATATTTATGCGTTGTGCTCAACGCATCAACTGCGACGGACGCACCACCCGCGCCCAGGTGATCAATTCAACGCGGGCAGCGCCCGCCTGTTTTAGCGTTCGGGCGCATTCTTCAGCCGTGCTGCCGGTGGTTAGCACGTCGTCGACCAGGATGATCGTGCGCCCTTCGACCAAGGATTTGTCAGCGACCTTGAAAGCGCCGGCGACCGTCTTGCGTCGCTTCAGAGCACTCATTCCTTTCAACGGCGGCATGCACCGGAGCCTTCGCAGGACGAGCCGCTCGCTCATGAAATTGAGCTTCCGCGACAACTACTTCGCAACTAGCGCGGACTGATTGAACCCACGCTGCCACAAGCGCGAACGGTGGAGCGGGACCGGGACGAGGATCGGCGCCGTGGCAGGTTCGATCAGCGGCGCCATGTAGCGGGCCATGGTCCACGCAATCGCGACCTTGCGGCCATATTTGAGGCGAATGGCAAGGCTCCGGCTCAGATCCCCGTAAGCGACCGCGGCGCGAGTTCGCTCGATCCGCGGCGGATTCGCCAAGCAAACGCCGCAGGTCGTTGCTTCCGTTGCCTGAAGCGGGAGCCCGCAGGTGCCGCACCCGCCCTCCCCGAGAAATTCGATGCCGTTCCAGCAATCGACGCAGAAGCTGTGAGTGTCTCCGACGATCGTACCGCAACCAGCGCAGCGGGGCGGAAGGGCGAAATCGAGAGCCTGTCGTGTGCACGCTTTCAACACGGATGCGATCATTCGCCGGTTGTCGCGGCAGCCGGGCCATCGCACAAGCGCCCAGTGTCAGACCTTTTCGAAATGGGACTGCGTGCCAGCCGCCGCGACCGTGCCGCCCGGCTCGGGCCGGAGCTGTTTTTGCTCGAGCGGGCATTCGCGGACTGTCTGGATCGGATCGCACTGGTGCAGCAACGTTTCGAGCGAGCTTTGCTGATCGGGTGCCCGGATCCCGCCTGGCGAGACCGGTTACGGGAGCGCGTGGGGCAGGTCGACGTGATCGATCCCGGGCCCACGTTTGCGGAGGTGGCTAGCGGTACAGTAGTGAATGAGGACGAGTGGCTCCCCCAAACTGGAATTTACGACCTCGTTGTCGCTTTGGGGACGCTCGATACCGTCAACGACTTACCGCGCATGTTCTTTGCGATCAGGCAGTCGATGACCGAGAATGCGTTCCTGATCGGCGCCATGTCCGGCGGGGAAACCCTGCCCCGCCTCCGCGCTGCGATGCGCGCAGCCGATGAAATCGCAGGCGTCGCAACACCCCATGTCCATCCCCGGATCGAAGCGTCGGCGCTCGCGCCGCTGCTGCAGCAGGTTGGCTTCGCGACCCCGGTGGTCGACGTCGACCGTGTGCAAGTCTCCTACGGCTCATTCACCAAACTCGTCGCCGACCTGCGGCGCATGGGCGCCACAAACCTGCTCTCGGCCCGCTCGCGAACCGCACTTACGCTCCGCGCTGCCGAGGCGGCGGCCAAGAATTTTTCAGACGCCGGCGAGGGAGGAAAAACGGCCGAGACCTTTGAAATCCTTCACTTTGCCGCCTGGACTCCCACGTCCGCGAGCAACCCTCGAGAAGGATGAAGCGGCGTTAACGATATCCGGGCGAGAGTTGTTAACTCTGGTTTGGGTAAACAGTCACCGTGGACGTGGACCAGAGGAGGGTGGCGTGATCGCTATCCGGAGAATGTTGCGCAGGCTCGGCGCGGATACGCGAGGGGCCACGGCGATTGAATATGGGCTGATTTGCTCGCTTATCATCATCGCGATGATGACCGGGCTGGCTGCGCTTGGCGGCGGTAGCGCCGGCATGTGGGGCAAGATCCAGTCGAATGTCGAAACTTCGATGAAATAAGGCTCTGCGGGCTTCAGGTCCGCCGCTGTCCGAACACGACGAGCTTCACCTTGCGGCCCGGCGCCAGGGCGCTGTTCGCGTCGAGCCCGTTGAGCGTTAGGAAGCGTTCCAGCTTGAAATCGCGATAGGCCATTTGTCTCGCGAGCGACTGTACCGTGTCGCCGCGTTCCAACGTCACCACGTGAATCACCCGAGGCCGGATCGCGGCCGCCTCCTGGGGCGTGATGCGGCGCAGTGAGTTCACCATCGGCGCGAACGGGCCGATCCCGTAGCCGCCAGGCGTAATCATCACGAAGTGATAGATACGCTGCGGATCCCATTGGTAAGCGATGACACTGGCGTCGACGAGCCCGGACGAGGTGTTCACGCGCGCCGTTGTGTAAGCCGCTGCTACGCCGTTTATGGACGTGTGCTGCGGCGGTGGAATGGAGAGCTGCTGCTGACCCCGCGTCAATTCCTGAAATACGCGCAGGATATAATCGTCGAGACTGCCACGGAACCCGCCGCCGCCACCGAATTGCGCCTTCCCGGCCGAGCCCGAGATGGTCACTGCGCGCGTACCGTTCGACATCAGATAGCCCGTTGGCACGGTAAAGAAGATGCGCAGGTCCGGATGCGTAAAGGTCGGCCCGTCGATGATGCCCTGCGCCGGATCGTCGTCGACCGTCACGCCCTCGACCTGCGCCAGGAAAGTGTCGCGATTGCGCAAGCCAGTGCCGAGCTTGCCCGTGGCGCGCGCGTCGACAAGGGCCCGCTGCATCCGGTTTTCGCTCAGCGGGTGCGTGCTGGCCCATTCGGGCGTCTGGCGATTGGTCCTACCCTGCATGCGCGCTTCCAAAGCCGACTGGCGCGACAGGGCCGCAAGAAGTTCGGGACCGCCAACAGGGTCGTAACCCGCCGCGATCATATAGCGGGTACCGAGTTGGTCGGCCTGATATTCCTGCTCGCGAGAGAAACTCAGCGTGTCGAGCTTCGCGCGCTGCTGGATGACCTGACCAAGGATGGTGTTGCCGAAGACCGCGCCAAGGATGGAGCCGAGAATGCCGCCCGAGCTGCGCTGTTCATATTGCTCGCGCACGTGGGCATGATTGGCGGCAATGTGCCCGACCTCGTGGCCGATTGCGAAAGCAAGCTCGGACTCATCATCCATCAGCGCCATCAGCTGACGCGTGATGTAAACATAGCCGCCAGGGACCGAGAAAGCGTTCTCGACCGGCGAATTCAGCGTCGTGAAATGCAGTGCCTGTCCCGGGTTGGCGACCCCTGAGAACGCGCCGACGCGCCGGCCTACACCATCGACATAAGCCGCTCGCGGTCCGGTCTCGGCGCCGCCCAGTTCCTGAACGATCGCGGCGTGCTCGCGCTGCGCTTCGGCAACATCTTGCGGATTGAGATAGCGCAGCTGCTGCGCCGCCGCGGGCGCGATGGCGATCGCCGCAGTTGCAAGTAACAGAAGCGCTCTACGCATCATGACCCTCCGACTGGCGCCCTTAATCAAGCGCGCCGAATTTGAACGGGGAATGACTAAGGCAGGTTCCGGCAGGCAACCGCGAGGCTCAGCCGATGGCGAGGAACTTGGCGCGGCGCTGGCTGCGAAGCTCGCTGGAGCCCAGTTGCGAGCACCCGTCGAGTTCTTCGATGATCGCGCCCTTGAGCGCGCCGATCGCCGCGTCAGGATCGCGGTGCGCCCCGCCAAGCGGCTCATCAACGATGCGGTCGACGACGCCGAGCGCGAGCTGGTCCTGCGCGGTGAGCTTCATCGCCTCGGCCGCTTCCGGGGCCTTGTCGCGGGTGCGCCAAAGGATCGACGCGCAACCTTCAGGCGAGATGACCGAGTAAAACGCGTGCTCGTACATCAGCACCCGGTTGGCCGCCGCAATGGCAATCGCGCCGCCGGAGCCTCCCTCACCGACGATCACCGCGATCATCGGCACGCCAAGCGCGAGGCATTCCTCGGTCGAACGGGCAATAGCTTCAGCCTGGCCGCGCTCCTCGGCTTCGACGCCGGGGAACGCGCCGGCGCTATCGACGAGGCTCACGACTGGAATGCCGAACTGGTCGGCAAGCCGCATCAGGCGGATGGCTTTGCGATAGCCTTCGGGCTTGGCCATGCCAAAATTATGCTTGAGGCGCGACGCCGTATCGTCGCCCTTCTCGTGCCCCATCAGCATTACCCGGCGGCCGGCGATGCGCGCCAGGCCGCCGATGATCGCTTGGTCGTCGCCAAAGGCGCGGTCTCCGGCCAGCGGCACGAAATCCTCGGCCAATCCGGCGACGAAGTCCTTGAAGTGCGGACGCTCGGGATGGCGCGCGACCTGCACCTTCTGCCAAGGCGTCAGCTTCGCATAAGTGTCGCGAAGCAGCTTGTTCGCCTTGCTTTCGAGGCGGCCGATTTCGGCATCGATGTCGATGGAACCGCTGTTTGCGGTCTCCCTAAGCTCAGACACGCGGGTTTCGAGCTCGGCGATGGGCTTTTCAAAATCGAGGTACGTCAACATTGGGTGCGGCGGGTAAGCGCGGGAGGCCAGAGCGTCAACGACTGCGGGTCGCGAGCGGATGGCGGCTATTCACCAGCTCGACCAGCCGGGCGCTGTCGACATGCGTGTAGATTTGGGTCGTCGCGATGTCGGCATGGCCAAGCAAAGACTGCAGGACGCGGAGATCGGCCCCGCCCGAAAGAAGATGCGTCGCGAAGGCATGGCGCAGGACGTGCGGGCTGACACGGTCGGGGGAGATGCCACCGTCGGCAGCCATCGCGCGGACGATCTGGAATAGCCGGACACGGCTGATATGCGCTTTTCCGCTCGGAAAGAGCCAGCGGACGTCGCTAGGAACGTGCTCGAGCCATGCCTGGACCGCCTTCTCGGCGCGCGAGGAGATCGGTACGAGCCGCTCCTTCGATCCCTTGCCGCGGAGGATGAGAAATGGCTGGCCGGGGCGCACGGCGCCTCGCGGCAGGCTGACGAGCTCGCTGGCGCGCAGACCGGAGCCGTAGAGCAATTCGAGCAGGGCGAGGTTACGCACTGACGTGGCTTCGCCGCTGGCCGAGCGGTCCTCGGCCGCCTCGAATATGTGGCTGATCTCCGACTCATCGAGGATGCGCGGCAACGGCCGCTCCAGCCGCGGCCGCGGAAGCGAGGCCGACGGATCGTCCTTCCGCAAACCATCATCGACCAGAAAGCCGTAAAAACGCCTCAGCGCAGCCGCGCGCCGCGCAACGGTAGAAGGTGCAAGCTCGGCCCATTGTTCGCCAAGCGTCGAAAGATCATCGGCGCTGGCTTGGTTTAACGCGGTGCGAACCCCCTCGGCCGCGCGCTCAAGGTCGTTGCGGTAGGCAGCGAGCGTGTGCCGTGACGCGCCCGCCTCTGCCGCCATCATGTCGAGGAACCGGTCGACGAGCGCCTCGTCTTCGGGGCTCACGTCCGGGACAGCGCCTCGGCGGCGATCATCCGGGCCGTGAAATCCTGGCCGGTCCGTTTCAGGCTGCTGATAGCGTGGAACATGTGGGAGCCGGGCAGCTGCATGAAGCTCGGCGTCTGGAATCCTGTGCCGGTCAGGACGAGGACCGTCCCGGCCTGCCCGCGCTGAGCCGCCCCGTCCATCATCCGCGTCCAGCTCGTCTGATGCGTGAGCCCGAGGTCGTAGCGTCGGTTCAGCGAGTTCGCCGTATCGTCGGTGATGCGTCCAAGCCCCAGGAGGCCCGCGACCAGGAGCGCGCTCCGCACCCGGTCCTTGCTCTTATCCCGCTTGATGAACGCGTTGAGGCGGCTCGTGCCCACATCCGTGACATTCGGCGCCCCGAGCGCCAGCATCGCCCAGCAACGGTCGGATGCTTCATCATCCATCCGCGCTGCTGCCGATGCCCATCGCGCCGCCGCCTGGTCGTAACCGCCCGCTAGCATCGCCGAGATAAGCTCCGGCGCGTCCTTCGCCAGTTTGGCATCGGGCTGAACCATGGTCGCCGCGCGCGCGACTGCCGCACGGAGGGCTTCTTTCTTCAGGGGGTTCTTGCTGGCATCGAGCATCTTGCGGATGCCCGCCAGGCGCGCGTCGGCGTCCTTGCCGACGAAAGCCTGGCGCAGTTGCCATGCATCGGTGCCGGCAAGATCGCCCGGGTCGGTCGCGTCGTAGATCGCGGAATAAAGGTCCATGATGGACTGCGACGAGAAGACGCCGAGGCCGGTCGCCACCATCGCCGAATCCAGACGCTGCTGCGGAGTGAGCAAGGGTGCCCGTGCCTGGAATGCCCGCAACTGGGGCGAGGCCGCGTTCATCAGCCGGTCCGGCGGCGCCATGCCCGTCGCGGTCGCTAGCCCGAACCGCCAGGAGGTGAGGCTATCAACCGGGTCCCATTCGATCGTCGCGGCCTGTCCGCCACCGGCCGCGCCGACGACCTTTTGCGCCAGAGCCAGGTCGATGCCACCAACGCGGCCGCGGCGGCGAGCATCGTCGATTTGCGCGCTGGCCGTCTCCGGCTCCCCGGCAAGCGAGGAGCACATCGCCTGGACCAACGGACGGATCATCGGGTCATATTTTCCGATTGGATCCTGAAGCGGACAGAGCGCCGGCGGGTCCGCGGTCGCGAGCGCGCCTTGCACCGCCACCTGCACCATCTTCGGCGTAAAGCGGTCGGTGTCGACAGCGCTGATGAGCATCTTCGCCGCATCCGCTTCGCCCATGCGAAGCAGCAGCCATGAGCGTTCTGCGACCCAGTCGACTGGATTCACCTCGACCGGTGCACGCGCCTTGGCCAGCAAGGCATCGCGCAGCGCGATATGCGCCCAGCGCGAGGCCAGTGGCACATCCATGCGGCGCATCAGCACCGACAGGAACGCACCGCTCGACGTACCCCACGGATTATCGCCAAGGCCGCGCTGCGCCGGGTTCAGTTCACCGACGACCCACGGATCGCGACGCGCCCAACCGGGATATTCGGTCGGTGGCGGCGGTGGCGGCAGGTTGAGGTTCGAGATTTCCTCGACCGCGCTTTCATCGCCGGGCGATACGACGCTGGTCCCACCTTCAGTGGCGGCACCCGGTTCCGGCGAGCTGGCGACATTGTTCGTGGGCGCCGTGACGGGCGCCGGAACGGGCTGCTGCACAACCTGCTGTGCAATCGCGGGCAGTGCGACGGCCACAGCCGCCGTTGCAATCAGTAGAGGCTTAATGCGCATTGCCCGCAGGGACAGCGACCTCGATTGTGTGGGTTGGCTGTTCCTTGACCCGGGTCGACAGGACAATGAGCCCGCCAATGATGGCTATCACGACGATGATGATCGGTAGGATGCGAGGCATAGACGCGGCTTTTGCCGAGGCGTGAAGCCGCTGTATAGCCTTTTCAAGCGATGGAACTCGGGAAGCGCCTTGATCGACCCGTGGTGCTGGTAGGGCTCATGGGGGTGGGGAAGTCGACGGTGGGCCGTCGGCTGGCGAAGCGGCTCGGCCTTTCCTTCGTCGACAGCGATTCCGCGATCGAGGACGCTGCTGGTTACTCGCCTGCGGAGATGTTCGAGCGATTCGGCGAGAAAGACTTCCGCGACGGCGAACGGCGGTTGGTGGCGCGTCTGGTGGAAGGCGATGTCCGCATCATCGCAACAGGTGGCGGCGCTTACGTGGACCCGAGCACGCGCCAGCTCCTCAACGAGCGGGCGATCACCGTGTGGCTCGATGCGCCGGTGGACGTGCTCGCGGAACGCACTTCACGGCGCGACACGCGTGCACAGCTCCGTAACGGGGACCCCAAGTGCACCCTGGAGAAGCTCTCGAAGGAACGCCGGCCTTCCTACGAGAAAGCGCACATCCACGTGAAAAGCGGCGAAGGCGCCCACAAGGAAGTCGTCGAGGCGATCATCGAGGCGCTCGAGAAGCACCTATCGCAGCGCAGCTGATCAGGAAGCAACCGGGGCTTCCTCTCCCGGCAGCGGCCGATCCGGCGAAAACGACGTTTCCCACCCGGCCTTCAGGTCACCGGATTCGCTCTGACGCTCCAGCCTCTCGCAGTCGCGCATGCGATATTCGCGGTCGACGCGCTCGATCTCGCCGCGGTCGACGCCGCTGGCTTTCAAGGCCGCCCTGCCCATCGCGACGGCGCTCTCGAACAGTTCGCGCTCGGCAAAGCTAAGGTCGAGCCCGTCGAGCTCGATCAGGTGCCGCCTATCGAATGCGCGAACCATGACCGACGCCTGCGGAAAGGTCTTGAGAACCGCCTTCACCGCATCGCGGTTCAGCTCGCCGCCCTCGTTGTCGTTGCAGAATGCGATAACCTTGGCGGTTTCGGCCCCCGCCGTGCGCAGCAGGTCGATGCGCAGCCCATCGCCGTAGTACACCTTCGTCCCGAACTCGCCGGCAAGCTCAATCTGCCCCGGCTTCTTATCAATCAAAGTGACACCGATACCCTTGGCCATCATCATCTGTGCGACCGTCTGGCCGAAGCGACCGTAACCGACGACGATGGCGCTGGTCTCCGGCGACAGCTCGGGCCCGTCCAAGCCTTCCGCGCTGACCTCCCGGCGTTCCAGCCAGTCGGTAATCCGCATCAGGAATGGCGTCGCAGCCATCGATATGGTCACGACGGCGGTGAACAAGGATGCCGCCGTCGACGTGATGAGCAGAGCCGACGTCGCCTGCGCGAACAGGACGAATCCGAACTCGCCCGCCTGGCTCAGCAAAAGGCCGAGACGGAAGCTCCGAGTCCAGCTGCATCTAAAGGCGCGGCTGAGTCCAGTCAGCAATATCGTCTTGATCAGGATCACCGCGGCGGCAAGCCCGATGACCATCAGTGGCCGCTGGGAGATCAGGCGCAGATCAAGCAGCATGCCGACCGACAGGAAGAACAGGCCGAGAAGGATCGAGCGGAACGGCTCCACATCGCTTTCCAGCTCGTGCCGGTAAGGCGACTCAGCGAGGACGACGCCGGCGACGAAGGCGCCGAGCGCAGTCGACAGGCTGAATTGCCGCATCAGCGCCGCCGCACCGATCACCGTGAACAGGCCCGCGACGACGAACAGCTCACGCTCGCCCAGACGACCGATCAGCCGGAACAGCGGATTGAGGACGATGCGACCGAACGCGACGAGGCCGATCACTGCGAGCACCGTGTAGAGAGCGAGCTTCCAGCCGGTCGGCGCGCTGGGATCCGGCGCCACGCGCGACATCGCGGCGAGAAGTGTGATCAGTGGGACAATCGCGAGATCCTGGAAAAGCAGGATTGAGAAGGCCCGCTCGCCCTGCGGCGTGTTCAGCTCATTCTCCGAGCGCAGCATCGGCAGGACCTGCGCCGTCGACGATAACGCCAGCGGCAGGCCGATCGCCAGCGATGCCTCGATCGTAAAATCGAGGCTGAAATAGAGCAGCGCCGCCAGCGCGAAGCCGCACACCAGCACCTGTGCCAGGCCCAATCCGAAGATGTCGTTGCGAAGTCGCCAGAGCCTGCTTGGCTGAAGCTCCAGTCCAACAATGAACAAAAGCAGGGCGATGCCGATCTCCGAGACCTGCAAGATCGCTTCGGGGTCGCGGAACAGGCCGAGGACGGACGGCCCGATCAATACGCCGGCGACGATGTAACCCAAGGTCGCGCCGAGCCCGAGCCGCCGGAACGCTGTCACGAAAACCAGCGCGACGCCCAGCATCAGCGCTGCTTCGCGAAGCAGCCCTCCATCCGCGATGGAGTGAGAGCCGCTCACCCTCTAGGCCGCGTCCAACGCCGCCAGCAACGCGCGGAAAGGAAGCAGGATGGCGCCGTGCCGAGCCTGCCGTGAACGGGCCGGCGCAAGCACCGCAACGCCGGGCCAGGACCCGTGATGATCATGCTCGTTCGCAAGCCACCGGCTGAGATCGACCATCGCGGCGGCAACCTGTCCGTGCGTCCGGCCGCGGCAATGCTGCTCGACCAACGCCGCCGATGCCTGGCCGAATGCGCAAGCCTGAACTTCCATGGACAGGCGCTCCACGCGCCGGTGTTCGTCCAGCTGGACGGCGATCCGAACGCGGCTACCGCAGGTGGGCGAGCGAACCTCTGCGATCCCGTCCTCGCGGTCGAGCGGATGCGGATCGCTGAGCGACGCGGCGAGGCGCAGGATCTGCGTGGTGTAAAGCGGATCGCTCATTCCCGTCGCCACGTAGTGCCGTTCGGCCCATCCTCCAAGACAATGCCATTGGCCTTGAGCTCGTCGCGGATGCGATCGGCAGTCGCGAAGTCACGATTCCTCTTGGCGTCTGCCCTCGCGGCGATGCGATCTTCGACAGCATCGGCGTTTCCACCGCCCTGGAACCAGTCGTCGGCGGAAGACTGCAAGAGGCCAAGGAGCTGTGCACTTGCTCTCAGCGAGGCACCGTCCAGGGCCGAGAGCCGCGAAAGCGCCAACGGCGTGTTGAGATCATCGCGAAGCGCATCGAGGACGCCGACATCGACTTCCCCGGCCTGATCGTCCCGGGCCGAGCGATATAGCCGGTCCAGCTTCGTTTTGGCCTGCGCGACGATACTGTGGGTCCACGGCAGCGGCTGCCGGTAATGCGCGCTCAACAGCGCCAGACGCAGCGTCTCCCCACGATGGCCTTGCGCCAGCAACTCCGCCGGGGTGATGATGTTGCCGAGGCTCTTCGACATCTTCTCGGAGCCCATGTCGACGAAGCCATTGTGCACCCAATAGCGGGCGAGCGGCGCGCCATCGTGGGCGCAGCGGCTCTGCGCGATCTCATTCTCGTGGTGCGGGAAGATGAGGTCGAGACCACCGCCGTGAATGTCGATCGTTTCACCAAGGTGGGCGCGGATCATTGCCGAGCATTCGATGTGCCAGCCCGGACGCCCGCGGCCCCAGGGCGAGTCCCACCCGATCACGCCCTCGCCGCTCGGCTTCCACAGGACGAAGTCTGCAGGGTCGCGTTTGTAGGGCGCGACCTCCACGCGTGCCCCGGCGACCATCGCGTCGCGATCGCGCCTGCTAAGTACACCGTAATCGGGGTCGGACGGCACGCTGAAGAGCACATGGCCTTCCGCCTCATAGGCATGGCCCAGCTTGATGAGGCGCCCAATCATCGCCACCATCGGCGCGATTTCCTGGGTCGCGTGCGGGGCAATCGTCGGCGGTTGGACGCCGAGTGCGCCCATATCCTCGAGATACAAGCGCTCGTAACGGTCGGTGATTACCGACGGATCGACGCCTTCCTGCTCCGCCGACGCAATGATCTTGTCGTCCACGTCGGTGACGTTTCTGGCGTAAACCAGGCTGTCAGCCCCGAACTCGTGCCGGATCAGCCGCGCCAGCGTATCGAATACCACCGCCGGCCGGGCATTTCCGATGTGCGCGCGTCCGTAGACCGTGGGCCCGCACACATACATGGTGATCCGGCTCGGGTCGGCCGGGGCAAATTCGCGCTTCTCGCGGGACAACGTGTCGTGAAGGCGGATCATGCGTGTGACGGACGCGGATGGTCGCGCCGCGCCTCGACCCAGTCGACGATCGCGCGGCCGCTGGCGTTGAGCAGCGGATAGGTCCGCGACTTGGTCATCCATTCGGGCCGGTCGGCCATGGGACCGTAGACCATGTCTGTCGCGAGATTCGCGAGCAAAAAGAACAGAGTTACGCCAAGCAGCCCCTTGATGGCGCCAAACCCGCCGCCGAGCACGCGGTCGAACGGTCCAAGCACCGGCGAACGCCGTGTCCGCCCGCCGATGGAGCGGGCCAGCAGCTTCACGATGATGAAGCTCGGCAGGAACAGGATGGCGAAGGCGAGCACCGCGCCGGCGGCCGGGTTGGTGTGAAAGCTGTTCTGTATCCCTATCCACAGCTGGGTGTGGAACAGCTTGAGCATCAGGATCGCCACCACCCAAGCCAGCAGCGAAATGACCTCGTGCACGAACCCGCGCACGAAGCCCACGGCGGCCCCGCCGATCAGCAAGAGGAAGACGAAGACGTCGAGCGCGGTCATCAGGGTTCGGCTAGCGAAGTCTTTTGCGCATTGCGAGCCAACAACGCATCGGCCATTCTCAAGCAATGTGGTCTGGCCGGCCTTTATTGCTCATCTTCGGCACCGGCGATCAGGCGGACCAGATGAGCCACGAAGGCAATCGCGTCTTCGTGACGGGTAGCGCGGACCTCGGCCGGCTGCTCCCGAACCGCGAAGCGCTTCATCGCCTGCAAGTCTCAGCGAGCCCGCTCAAGCCATCGGACTTGCCCGATCTCAGCCCCTATCCCGTCGTCGTCAACATGATCACCGAGGCCGAGCACAGCGCGAAGGTGCTGGCGAACGTCAGGACGATGTTGCGCGGTTACCGCGGCCGCGTCGTCAATCCGCCTCACGCCGTCCTGAGTTCGACCCGGGACCAAGTCGCGCAGCGCCTAAGCGGAACCGAAGGCCTTATCGTACCGCCCGTCGTTCGGCTTCAGGGCAGCGAAGCAGAATCCGCCGTGAAAGCGATTGCAAAGGCTGGAATCGGATCTCCGATCATTCTCCGAAAGGCCGGAACCCACACAGGCGAGACGGTCGCTTTGCAGAACTCCGTCGACGAGGCCGTGGCCACAATGGAGAGCGGCCAGATATATTTCGCGACTCAGTTCGTGGATTTCGCGAGCGGCGACGGGCTCTATCGCAAGTATCGGCTGTGGTTCATCGGCGCCCGCGCCGTGCTTCGGCACATGTATGTGTCCGACCATTGGAACGTGCACAGCAAGGACCGCGCACGCTTCATGGGCCCGCGCCCGGACTTAGTTGCCGAAGAGCGCGCATTGATCGGGCAAACCGAGCCCTTCACCGAGCAAATCCGCCAGACCCTGAGCGAAGTGCGCAGGCGAATGCCGCTCGACTTCTTCGGCTTGGATTTCGGAATCATGCAGGACGGCAAACTCGTGTTCTTCGAGGCGAACGCGACAATGAGCTTCTTCCCGCTATGGCGCGACGACGATCCGCAGTTCGAATATCTGAAACAGGTCGTCCCACCCGCGCAGGCAGCGTTCATGCAGCTCGTCGGCGTGAGTGGGCCCGCAGTCGGGAGTCCCCGCGCTAACGTCCGAGTATGAGGTCAACCAGTTCGCGCAGGTTCGTGAACTCGGCGAGCTTCAGCCCCTCGCTTCCCTTCACGCCCTTGGGAACCCAGGCCCGTTCGAACCCCAGCTTAGCCGCTTCCTTTAGCCGCAGCCCTGCATGCGCAACCGGGCGTATCTCGCCTGAGAGGGCGACCTCACCAAGAACAACGCATTCGCTCGGCACCGGCCGTTCCGACATGGCCGAGATGAGCGCAGCCGCGACCGCGATATCTGCGCCAGGGTCGCTGAGACGATAGCCGCCGGCGACGTTGAGGTAGACTTCCGCCGTTGCAAAGCTGAGGCCGCACCGCGCTTCAAGCACGGCAAGGATCATGGCGAGCCGGCCATTGTCCCAGCCCACCGCCGCGCGTCGCGGCGTGGCGCCGGTTGCAAGCCGAACCGTAAGCGCCTGAATTTCGACCAGCACCGGACGGGATCCCTCGATCGCGGGAAAAACGCTCGTTCCGCTGACCGGCGACCCCCGGTTCGTGAGGAACAGGGCGGAAGGGTTCGGCACCTCGGTCAGGCCCTGCCCTTCCATGGCAAACACGCCGATCTCGTCCGTGCCGCCGAAGCGGTTCTTCATCGCGCGAAGGATGCGGTACTGGTGGCTGCGTTCGCCTTCGAAGCTGAGCACCGTGTCGACCATATGCTCCAGCACGCGCGGGCCGGCTATCGTACCGTCCTTGGTGACATGACCGACGAGGATGACCGCAGTGCCGCGCTCCTTCGCGAAGCGAACCAGCTCCTGCGCTGAGGCTCGCACCTGGCTGACCGTGCCCGGTGCGCCTTCGATCAAGTCCGAATGCATGGTCTGGATCGAATCGATGATCAGGAGCGCCGTGTCCTCGCCGTTCCCGACGGTCGTGAGAATGTCGCGAACGGAGGTGGCGGCGGCGAGTTGGACCGGTGCCCGGCCGAGCCCCAGACGAACTGCGCGCAGGCGGACTTGCTCGGCGGATTCTTCTCCGGAAACGTAGATGACCCGCTTGCCATCGCTGGCAAGCCGCGCAGCAACCTGCAGCAGCAACGTCGATTTGCCGATGCCCGGGTCGCCGCCGACGAGCATCGCCGATCCGGCTACGATGCCGCCGCCGATCGCACGGTCGAACTCGGCAAGGCCGCTTGGCAGGCGGTCCGGCAGCGCCGCCGGTGTTTCCAGCCCGACGAGCGGAATGACGCTCCCGCCACCCTGAAGATTATGCTTGGCCGCAAAGATGTTAGAGACCTCGGCAGCCTCCTGCACCAGGGTGTTCCACTCGCTGCAGTCGGCGCACTGGCCCTGCCAGCGGCTCGATACCGAACCGCAGGCCTGGCAGACATAACGTGATTTGGGCTTCGCCATGGGCTCAGTGATTAGCGTTTTGCCGGTCTTTCGCTAGGGGTTGCGCATGACCGGAATTTCTCTCGGCTCGGTAGGATTTCTGCTGCTCGTGGCATGCCTGATCGCGATGCTCTCGCGACGGCTCGGGCTGCCCTACATCGTCGGTCTGGTCGTCGCGGGTCTCCTCATCGCGCTGCTTCCGATTGTCCCGAACCTTCCCCTGTCGCGCGACTTGATCTTCAATGTCCTCTTGCCGCCCCTGGTTTTCGAAGCCGCGCTTCAACTCGACTGGCGCCGGTTCCGCGCAGAACTTCCCGTGACCCTCACGCTGGCATTCGCCGGCGTCGCTATTGCCGCCATGGTGGTCGCCGGCGGAATGCACTGGATTGTCGGATGGAGTTGGATCGGCGCCGCATTGTTCGGCGTCCTGATCGCCGCAACCGACCCCGTCTCCGTCATCGCCTCTTTCCGCGAGTTGGGTGCCCAACCCCGCGTATCGATGGTGGTGGAGTCCGAAAGCTTGCTCAACGACGGCGTGGCCGCGGTCGGCTTTGCCATCCTGTCCGCCATCGCCACCGGCGCATCGGCCAGTGCGGGTAGCGTACTTCCTGCCTTCCTCTGGACCCTTGGCGGCGGGGTACTGATCGGCCTTCTCGTCAGCGGCGGGATTCTCCTGATTGTTGGTCAAACGAAAGACCCGCTCGTCGAGATCACGCTGACCACAATCGCGGCCTACGGGTCGTTTCTGCTCGCGGAATATTTGCACGCGTCGGGCATCATCGGCGCTCTTGCAGCAGGTCTCCTCATCGGCAGCGTGGGCTGGGACCGGTTCGTGTCCGAGGAAAGTCGAGAGAGGCTGGAAGGTGCTTGGGAATTCTTCGCGTTCCTGGCCAACAGCATTGTGTTCATCCTCATTGGGATGAACCTCGCCAACCAGCCGCTTCGCGATCTCGGCTCCGTCGCAGCAGTCGTGGCCACCCTATGTGTTCTCGCCGGCCGGGCCGTATCTATCTATCCGCTCGCCGTTCTCTTCAATCGCTCCCGTTGGCGTTTGCCGGCGGCGTATCAGCACACGCTCTTCTGGGGCGGCCTCCGCGGTGCGCTGGCCTTGGCGCTCGCGCTTGCGGTCCCGGCAAATGTTCCCGAACGCAACGCGATTATCGTCATCGCTTTCGTCGTCGTCGCCTTCTCGATCCTGGTGCAGGGCCTCACCATACCTGCACTGATCCGACGCTTCGGCCTCATCGACGGTCAAGAACGGTCGGTTGCCGCCCCGGCGGACGCCAGCTAACCGCCGCAACGTGAGTTTGCTTCCCGAACCGCTTCGGATCCCCGGTTACCGCTATTTCTGGCTAGCCCGATTAATGACGACGATCGCGCAGATGGCGATGGTCATCGTCATCGGTTGGCAGGTCTACGACATCGCGCGAGAAACGATGGGCATCCGCGAGGCGGCCTTCCGCCTCGGCCTAATCGGGCTCGTTCAGTTCGTGCCCTTGTTCGTGCTGACCCCGATCAGTGGCTGGACTGCAGATCGGCTCGACCGAAGACACATTGCGCGGGCCGTGGTGTCGCTTGAGCTATTCTGCGCGGCGATCCTGTTCGCCGCCACATATGGCGGGTTCATCAGCCTGCCGATCCTGTTCGGCGTCGCTGCGCTGCTTGGTGTGGCAAGGGCATTTGCCGGCCCCGCCCTGGGCGCGCTCGCGCCGAACCTAGTGCCGCGCGAGATCCTGCCGCAAGCAATCGCGCTCAGCTCTGCCGCGTGGCAGACCGGCGCGATCGCCGGGCCTGCGCTCGGCGGCATCCTCTACGACGTGACGCCTCGCCTTCCGTACGGGCTGAGTGCAGCCCTGTTCGCTTTGTCGGTGCTGTGCCTGTTCACCATCCCGCCGATCCCGCGCACGCCGCTGCGCCCCGGAAGCCCGTTCGACCAGATGGCCGACGGTCTTGCCTACGTCAGGCGGAACAAGCTGGTCCTGGGAGCGATCACGCTCGATCTTTTCGCGGTCCTTCTTGGGGGCGTGACCGCGATGCTGCCTGTCTACGCCCGGGATATCCTGCACGTTGGCCCAGACGGTCTCGGCCCACTTCGGGCTGCGCCGGCAGCGGGCGCGACGCTGACCGCCATCCTATTCTCGATCCGACCCCTGAAGACGAACGTCGGGGTCAAGATGCTGGCGGCCGTCGTCGTCTTTGGCGCTGCGACCGCTCTGTTCGGTCTCTCGCACTCTTTCCCGCTGTCGCTGGCATGCCTCGCCGTGCTTGGCGCTGCGGACATGTTCTCGGTCTACATCCGGCAGTCGCTCATCCAGCTCCACACGCCCGACGAGATGCGCGGTCGGGTGGCCGCCGTCTCGACCCTCGCCATCTCCGCATCGAACGAACTGGGCGAAACTCGGAGCGGCTTCACGGCGGCGCTTCTCGGACCGGTCGCAGCTACTGTGGCCGGTGGCATTGCGGCCATTGCGGTGACCCTGCTTTGGGCCGGCCTGTTCCCCCAGCTTCGCCGCGCAACGACGTTCGAACTGCCCGATCCAGCGCCAGAGGAAGCCGACGTCGTGTCGAGCGGCGTTTGAGTTGGTTCTTGCAAAAGGCCGTTAACCACCCGATTTGCGCCACCGCACCATCGCTAGGAGCCAAGGCATGAACGCCGCCAATATCCTCGAGACGATCGGCAATACCCCCCACGTCCGGATCAATCGTTTGTTCGGTCCCAATGCCGAGGTCTGGATCAAGCAGGAGCGCGCCAATCCCGGCGGCTCCATCAAGGATCGTATCGCGCTGGCGATGGTCGAGGACGCGGAGCGCTCGGGCAAGCTGAAACCGGGCGGAACGATCGTCGAGCCAACTTCCGGCAACACCGGAATCGGCCTCGCGATGGTTGCGGCCGTAAAGGGCTACAAGATCATCCTCGTCATGCCCGACAGCATGAGCGTCGAGCGGCGCCGCCTCATGCTCGCTTACGGTGCTCAGTTTGACCTGACGCCGCGCGAGAAGGGGATGAAGGGTTCCATCGCCCGCGCCGAGGAAATCGTCGCGGAGACCCCCGGCGCCTGGATGCCGCAGCAGTTCGAAAACCCGGCCAATCTAGAGGTTCACCGCCGCACGACGGCGCAGGAAATCCTTCGCGACTTCGGCGACAATCCGCCCGACGCCATCATTACTGGCGTCGGCACCGGCGGCCATATCACGGCCGTTGCGGAGGTGCTGAAGAAGGAATGGACGAATTTGAAGGTTTTCGCAGTCGAGCCGACTCTTTCGCCGGTTCTTTCCGGAGGCCAGCCCGGCCCGCACCCGATCCAAGGCATCGGCGCCGGCTTTATCCCCGCGATCATGGACACCAGCGTTCTCGATGGCGTAATCCAGGTCGATCCGGCCGACGCAAAGGAAATGGCGCGTCGCGCGGCTCGCGAGGAAGGTATGCTGGTCGGGATTTCGTCGGGCGCGACGCTTGCCGCAATCAAGCAGAAGCTACCGGAGCTCGGCGAAAAAGCCCGAGTGCTCGGCTTTAACTACGACACCGGTGAGCGTTATCTGTCGGTGGCCGACTTCCTCCCCGAAGAAGCTTAAGCGGCCGCTAACCGCATTCCTTTGTTCGGCGGTTAACTCCGTCGGGTAATAGTCCCCGTGTCGGCTCGCCAGCTCGGCTTCGAGTCCGGCGAGTCGCTTAGGGGCACATTGGATGCGTAGATCTCGGTTCGCGAAGGCAATCGAAACGGCCGAGGCGCCCGAGCGGCCTTCGATCATGGATGCCTTGTGGTTCGACGTTACGCCGCCGGACTCCGCCGACGAAGACGCGCTCTGCGAGTGGCGCCTGGCCGGCGTCCAGCATGCGCCAATCATCCTTGGCGTTACGCACGTTTTGATCGCCGTCGCCTGCATCGCGCTGTCTGCGCATCATACTTATTCGTCGCTCGCCGATAATCCGTTCGTTTCCGCTTCGCTTGTTATCCTGTTCGACGCGGCCACTGCAGCGCTGCTGTTGACGCGCAAGCGTTTGAGCCTCGCACCTCACACCATCTTCCGCATCCTTTGCGCATATCTGGCCACTGCTGGCGTCCTGTGGACGTGGTTCGGCTACGCGGTGTCGGACGACATGTTCGTGACACCAATTGCTGCGGCTCCGATCGCGATGGCGGCCGGCATCGCGATGCGAACGATCGTGTCGATCAGTTCGCCGCCGCTGGCGCTGGTCAACATGCTCGTATCGATCGCCGCCACCGCATTCCTGGCGGGTTCTCCCCTGCTCCCGATCGGCGTCGCGATTCTGAGCTTGGTGCTGTTCACGCACAGCGTCGTCGCTGCGCAAGGCTTCATCGCCACGGGCCGCAAGCGCCTTCATCTCGAGACCCAGGCACGCAAGGCGCAGCACTTCGTCGATGAATTCGAAAATAGCGGACGAGGCTGGTTCTGGGAAACCGATCCACTGGGCACCCTCTCCTATGTGTCGCTGCAGCTCGCCGAGGACTTCCAGTGCAATCCCGAGGAACTGCTTGGCCGTCAGTTTACGGATCTGCTCTCAGTCGACAACAACACGTCGGGCGTGGTCGAGGAGCGCAAGACGCTCGGCTTCCATCTGTCGGCGCGCTTTCCCTTCTCGGATGTGGTCGTCCGACCGGCGAGCGAGCAGGACGTGCACTGGTCGCTCTCGGGTAACCCGATCTTCGACGACCGCGGCCGCTTCCTCGGCTTCCGCGGCATAGGAACGGACCTTACGGAACAGCGGCGCTCGGAACAGGAAATTACTCGCCTTGCGCGCTTTGATTCCCTGACGAGCCTGCCGAACCGCGCGATGATGCGCCAGACTCTGGACGAGGCGCTTCGCAACGCAGCGCACCGTCAGAAGGGCTGCGCGCTCTTCATGATCGATCTCGATCGCTTCAAGAACGTCAACGATACGCTCGGCCATCCGGTGGGCGATGCCTTGCTTCGCCAAGTCGCGGAGCGGCTGAAGTCGGTGATGGGCAATCACGGTCAGGTAGGGCGTCTCGGCGGAGACGAGTTCCAGGCGGTCATGCCGGGGACAGTCGATGTCGGCTTGCTTGAATCGCTAGCCCGGACGCTTATCGAGCAGGTATCGCGCCCCTACACGATCGAGGGTCACAAGGTGACGATCGGCGCGTCGGTCGGCATCGTCATCGGCGATCCCGGCCGCGCCAGCGCCGACGCTATGGTCCGCAACGCCGACCTTGCGCTCTACGCCGCCAAAGCTGCCGGGCGTGGCAAGCACCGGCTCTACGAGCCTTCGATGCACAGCGAAGCCGCCGAGCGCCAAGTCATGGAGAACGACCTTCGCCAGGCGATCGAGCGCGGTGAACTCGCCGTCCATTTCCAGCCGATCGTTCGCGCGGCGGGTGAAGAAATTTCGGGCTTCGAGTCACTCGTGCGTTGGCAGCATCCGACGCGCGGCCCCATCTCGCCATCGAAGTTCATCCCGCTTGCAGAGGAGGCCGGCCTGATCGGAAAGATCGGCGAGTGGGTGCTTCGTACATCGCTCGAAGAGGCCTCCAACTGGCCCGATCACGTCCGTGTCGCGGTCAACCTGTCGCCGTTGCAGTTCAACGACCCGAGTGTCGTGGCCATGGTGTCGAAGCACCTCAATGAGACGGGCGTCCGTGCTGAGAGGCTCGAGCTTGAGATCACCGAAGGCGTGTTCCTGGCCGAGGGCGACACGACGGACGATACGTTCGCCAAGCTGAAGGCGCTTGGCGTGCGGCTGGCGCTCGACGATTTTGGCACAGGCTATTCATCGCTCGGCTATTTGAAAAAAGCGCCGTTCGACAAGATCAAAATCGACCAGAGCTTCGTCCGAGGCGCGGCGTCCGCGACGAACCGCAACGCCGCCATTATCCGCGCCATTGTGACGCTGGCAGAAACGCTCGGCATGGACACCTGCGCCGAGGGCGTCGAAACCCATGACGATCTTCAGCTCATTCGTGAACTCGGCGTCAGCATGGTGCAGGGTTACATCTTCGGAAAGCCGAGCCCCGCCGAAACGGCGCGCGAGCTGGCGAATAGCACCACCGTGCACGCGGAAGGCTTCGCCTGCATCCGGGAACCGCGCCATCGCCTGATGCGCCGCGCGATCACCTGCATTGGTGGTGAAACGACCGAAGTTCGCCTGCGCAATATTTCGTCGATGGGCGCGCTCGTGGAATGCGACATTCCAATTGCGCCGGGTACGGAGCTAGCGATTGACATCGTTGGCGTCGGACCGGTGCGCGGGCTCGTCCGCTGGGCGCAATCAGGCCAGTTCGGCGTGCTTTTCGGCCAAGAGTTCGATCTGGCCCGGCTTGCTCCAAAGAAGGAGAAGCCGATCACCACGCAGATGGTGAGTTCGCGCCACGTGCTGAAGCGGCAGGTTGGCTAGAAGACGCTCGCTAGTCTGCGCGACGCGGCACGGTCTCGCCCGTAGAAATCATCGAAATAGACGATCGAGGTTCCGCTCGGAACTGCCGTCAGATAGGTGATATAGATCGGCACCGGCTGCGGAAGGTTGACCTTCTGCTCCGGCCTTGCCCCCTGCGCGCGCGGCGGTCGGCCGTTGAACAGCCAGCGTGCGAAGCGAGCGGCATCCTCAAGCCTGACGCAGCCGTTGCTCTGCAGCCGAGCGGCGTCCTCGATCTTTTCCTTTTCCGGCGTGTCGTGAAGCCAAATACCCTGGCTGTTCGGGAACATGAACTTCATCTTCCCCATCGAGTTCGCCGGTCCCGGCTTCTGCCGCAAATTAGCCTGCACCCGACCCGCGACTACTGCATGCCAATCGATCGACATCGGGTTAAGCACATGCGCGTTCTCGCCGAACTGGTCGACGAGCTCATAGCCCTTCTCGTTGAGATATTTGCGGCCGCCGGCAACGACCTTCGGCGCGAGCCTGCGCGCCGTGATGTCCGGCGGCGAGTTCCAATAGGGGTTTAGTGCGACGTAGCGGATGAACGCGTTCATCATCGGCGTCTGCGCGATCGGGTCGGGCCGACCCGCGACCACGCGCATCGAGTCAACTACGCGGCCGTTCTCGTACATATAGAGGCGGGCGGCGGGCGGATTCACGATTACGTAGCGGCCAGTACCTGCTGGCAGAGCGCGCGCGCGTTCGAGATTAGCCGCGAGGAGTCGCCGCTCTGCTTCGCTGCGATAAATATGCGCCGCAATCGCCTGCCGAAGATTGGCGTAGATCGGGTTCATCCATCCCATCTGGCTCACATATTCGGACAATGATGGAGCCTGCGCCGCCTGGTTCAGCAGCGTGGTCGCCGATGGCGGTGTCGGCTTCAGCTCCGGATCGACGTAGATGACCCCATTGTGAGGGTCGTGGCGTTGATCGCGCGCATAAGCGACGAAGGCAGCGCTCAGCATCGCATCGGCACGACGGACCGCCATCGGATTGCCGCTCTGTGCATCCTGGATCGCACGGGAAAGCGCCCGGACATTGTAGTGCTTGGGGTTGAGATTGTCGGCTTGGGCCGTGCTCAGTATCTGCAAGAGCTGCTGGGCCGCCGCACCGCTGCGAGGTGCAAACCACAAAGGCGAACCGCCCCGCGCGCTGTAAAAAGCCGCAACGTCACCGCCATCGGCGGTCTGCGCAAGCGCGGGCTGAACGCCGCTGGCAACAGGCATACAGATCGCCGCCGCAGCTACGGCCAGACCAAGCGAAAACTTCTTCATATTGTCCCTTCGTCGCCCAGGCCACGGTCTATCGCCACCGCCGCCTGAACCTCAAGTGACGTCGCCGCCCGAAAGTTCCGCGAGCGCGAAGAGCGCCGGGGGTCGCCCGACGCTCTCCGTTGTCATTTCTGTTGGGTTTAGCGGCGCATGATGTCGACATCGCGCACATAGCCGTTGAAGTCGACGTCGCAGCGGAATCTCAAGTCAGCTGCATTGGCGTAGCCGTAACCGAGCGCGCCGTAAGCGCCGACGCCGTACGGGCCGTAGCCATTGTAGGCCATGCGGCCGCTGCTCGCGAGCCCGCGCACGCGGATTATGCCGTTATACCGCGGAGCAACCTGCGTAACCGACAGGACACGGCCCTGCGTATTTGCGCCGAGCACAGCACCCAGAATGCCGCCAATGCCGCTACGGTTGTACAGTCGCTGCTGGACGGCAGCGCTGCACTGCTGAGCGGCCACGTTGGTATTCACGGCACCGTAAGCGTAGCTGCGATTGTAGCCGTACGAGTTGTATCCGTAAGGATTGCTGTAGTATTGCGCGGCAGCCGGGGCCGACGTTGCAAAGGTAGCAAGGCCGGCCGCACCGGCTAGAAGCTTGTTCATAATGGTCATGGCTCTAACTCCTTTCACTAGATTGGAGCCTTTGGCCATAAAACGCCTGACAGGCCTGCCGGTTCAGCGCTTGTCGCCGCAGGAACTCTGTTCACCTCTTTAGTATGAACGCGGGATAAACGTTCTACTTGGCGATCGCGTAGAAGTTCGAAGGCCCGTAACGTTCGTTGGTGCGCTTGTTGAAGTCGAAGGCCTCGTGGTGGGACGCGATTTCCGTGCCGTCATATCCGAACACGCGAAAGCCGCGCCCCAGCAGATGTTCCGTTACCGGCATCCCGCTACGCGGCCAGTCTTCATAGACGAAGATCGCGTCCATCCCGCTCGTACCTTCGATGGCAGCAATCTCGGCGCCTTCGACGTCAAGCTTGATGACGCAAGGGCCGGTCCAGCGATACTGACGGCGCGGCGATAACGGCGCCCGACAAAGCATCAAACCATGCCGGCCGGAGGGCAAACGAAGAAGCGGCCCTGGGGCAACTCGATACTCGGTTAGAGCCGCTTCTTCGCCGGACAAGCCAGGGCAATTTGGCTTGTCGCGAAGCGGCATATCGTTTCGTTTTCGAAAAGGCTCCTAACCTATATTAGACCCGGCAACGGTTGGTCGTTTTGCGACCGTTCGTGGCCTAAAAAACCTCCGCCGGGATTCTCATCAATGTCTCGGCGCCCGCCTCGATCTTTTTGCGCAAACCGGTCGACAGCGGCAGCTCACGCAGTGCGTAGAAGCGGGCGGTCACCAACTTCGCATCGTGGAACGGCTCGTCGCCCGTCCCCTCGTCAAGCGCGCGCTGAGAGGCGGCGGCGATCTTTACCCACATCCAGCCAAGCGCAACCAGGCCCATCAGGTTCATGTAGGCATAGGCCCCTGCCCCCGCGTTGTCCGGATCTGCCATGCCGTTCTGCGCTAGCCACATTGTCGCAGCCTGAAGATCGCCAAGCGCTGGCTCAAGCGCCGCCGCGATGCCGGACGGATCGCCCGCCTGCTTCGCCTCGGCAATGTCCCGCCCGACCAACTCGAAGAAGGCGCGAACGGCACGCCCGCCATCCTTGGGCAGCTTCCGACCGACGAGGTCCATCGCCTGGATACCGTTCGTACCTTCATAGATCTGGCAGATGCGCGCATCGCGGACGAACTGCTCCATCCCATGCTCGCGAATGTAGCCGTGGCCGCCCAACACCTGCTGCGCGTAGACCGCCGCCTCGAAACCCTTGTCGGTCAGGTAGCCCTTGATGACGGGCGTGATGAGGCCGAGCAGGTCGTCCGCCTGCTGTCGTTCGGTTTCGTCGGGAGAGCGGCGGATCAGGTCGACCTGAAGCGCGCCCCACAGCACAAGTGCGCGCCCGGCTTCGTTCCACGCCTTCGCTTCCATCAGCATGCGGCGAACGTCCGGGTGGACGATGATCGGATCGGCCTTGGCATCCGGATCGCGCTCGTCCTGCTTGAGCGCCCGGCTCTGGCGCCGTTCGCGGGCGTAGCTCGCAGCGTTCTGATAGGCGACTTCGCCTTGCGCCAGGCCCTGCAGGCCAACGCCTAGCCGCGCCGCGTTCATCATGATGAACATGGCAGCGAGACCCTTTTCCGCTTCTCCGACTAACCAACCCTTCGCGCCATCGTAATTCATGACGCAGGTCGCGTTGCCGTGAATACCCATCTTCTTTTCGAGCGCGCCGCACGACAGCGCGTTGCGCTCGCCCAGCGAACCATCGTCGTTGACGAGGAACTTCGGCACCACGAACAGCGATATGCCCTTCACATTGTCCGGCGCCCCTGCGATCTTCGCGAGGACGAGATGGATGATGTTCTCGGCAAGATCGTGCTCGCCCGACGAGATAAAGATCTTGGTGCCTGAGATTGAATAGCTGCCGTCCGGGTTCGGATCCGCGCGCGTTTTCAATAGGCCGAGGTCGGTACCGCAATGCGGCTCCGTCAAGTTCATCGTACCGGTCCACTGGCCGGTGATCATGTTTGGCACGAACTTCTGCTTGAGTTTGTCACTACCCTTCACCAGCAGCGACGCGATCGCGCCGGCGGTCAGCCCCTGATACATCTCGAAGCTGTGGTTGGCCGACAGGATATATTCTGTGACCGCGGTGCCCACGACCTGCGGAAGGCCCTGCCCGCCATATTCTTCCGGCCCGGTCAGCGTCGGCCAGCCGGCTTCGACGAATTGCTTGTAGGCTTCCTTGAAACCCGGAGGCGTTACAACCGACCCGTCGTCGTTGCGCTTGCATCCGACTTCGTCGCCGACGCGGTTCAGCGGCTGCAGCACCTCCGCGGCAAACTTGCCGGCCTCGTCCAGGATGGCGTCAATCAGGTCGGGAGTCGCGTTGGCGAAGCCCGGAAGGTTCGAGTAGCGGCCGATGTCCAGAACGTCGTTGAGGATGAAGCGGGTCTCACGCACCGGCGCGGTATAGGTGGGCATGCGAACTTACCTCCGTGTCAGCAACGTCCTATTCCGCAACTTTTGTGGCGTCCAGCGGGACGAAGGGCGAGATGCATCCGTTGCGCGGTCGCTGCCGTATAAGGGTGCGAAGGAGATTCGCCGCATGAAGGCTTTTGTATTCTCGCTCGCACTTCTAGCTACTCCGGCGGCTGCCGCGCCCCGCACAGAGACTGCCGTGCTGGCAGGCGGCTGCTTCTGGGGCATGGAAGCAGTGTTCGAGCATGTGAAGGGCGTCACCGACGTCGTGTCGGGCTTCGCGGGCGGAAGCGGCAAGGACGCGAATTACGACAGCGTCAGTTCCGAGCAGACCGGCCACGCTGAGGCAGTGCGCATCACCTACAACCCGTCGCAAGTCAGCTATCCGCAGCTTCTGCAGGTCTTCTTCGCCGTAGCGCACGACCCGACGGAAGTGAATCGCCAAGGCCCCGACGTCGGCCCGAGCTATCGATCGGCAATTTTCCCGCAGTCACCGCGGCAAGCGCAAATGGCGAAGACGTTCATCGCGCGCCTGAATGCGTCGCACGTCTACAAGAAACCGATCGTCACGAAGATCGAAAGCGGCGGCTTCTACATGGCCGAGGCATACCATCAGGATTTCGCCCGCAAGCACCCTAACCACCCCTATATCCTGGTCAACGATCGGCCGAAGGTCGCGTCGCTGAAGGCGCGCTATCCCAATCTTTTCAAGGCGTAAGCGCGGCTAAGCCGTTAAGATTTCACGTCTTATTCAGGGCGGGGCGACAAATGGCGTCGCTCACCCTATATCGCTCGCCCAAAGCCGGAGGCTCGGTACCGACGTGACGCTGACGACCAACCCGTTCGACGATGACAAGCTGCGCGAAGAGTGCGGCGTTTTCGGCATCTGGGGCGCCGACAATGCCGCAAGCTTCGTAGCGCTTGGCCTTCACGCACTCCAACACCGCGGTCAGGAAGCGGCCGGCATCACGACTTTCGACGGCCGTCATTTCCATTCGCATCGCGCGATGGGTCATGTCGCCGGCAACTTCGACCGCGACGACATCATCCGCAAGCTGGCCGGACGCGCCGGCATCGGTCACGTTCGCTATTCGACGACGGGCGAAACCGCCCTTCGCAATGTCCAGCCGTTGTTCGCCGAACTGGCGGAAGGCGGCTTCGCAGTCGCGCATAACGGTAATCTATCCAACGCGATGAAGGTTCGGCGGACGCTGAACCGCCGCGGCTCGATCTTTCAGTCGACCAGCGATACCGAAGTCATCATCCACCTCGTCGCCACGTCTGCTCGCTCGGGTACCCTCGATCGCCTGACCGACGCGCTGAAACAGGTGGAAGGCGCTTACTCGCTCGTCGTCCTCACCGATGAGGGCCTCGTCGCCTGCCGCGATCCGCTCGGGATCCGACCGCTGGTCATGGGCAAGCTCGGCGAAGCGACGATCTTTGCGTCGGAAACGGTAGCGCTCGACGTTATCGGCGCGAACTTCATTCGCGACGTCGAGCCCGGCGAACTCATCCTCGTCAACGACAGCGGCATTCGCTCCTTCCGGCCTTTCCAGCAGGTCGAACCGCGCCCGTGCATCTTCGAACACGTCTATTTCTCGCGCCCAGACTCGATTGCCGAGGGGATCTCCGTCTACGAGGTCCGCAAGAACATCGGGGCCGAGCTGTCGCGCGAATCGCCGATCGACGCCGATTATGTCGTGCCGGTTCCTGACAGCGGTGTACCGGCGGCGATCGGTTTCAGTCAGGCGAGCGGCATCCCGTTCGAGCTTGGCATCATTCGCTCGCACTATGTCGGCCGCACGTTCATCCAGCCAAGCCAGGACGTTCGCCACATGGGCGTGAAGCTGAAGCACAACGCTAATTCCGCGCTGGTCGACGGCAAGAGCATCGTCCTTATCGACGACTCTATCGTCCGCGGCACGACCAGCGTGAAGATCGTGCAGATGATGCGCGATGCCGGCGCGCGCGAGGTGCATATGCGCATCGCCTCGCCGCCGACCAGGCACAGCTGCTTCTATGGTGTCGACACGCCGGAGCGGGCCAAACTCCTCGCGGCGCAGATGAACGTCGATCAGATGCGTGACTACATCAACGCCGACAGCCTCGCCTTCATCTCGATCGAAGGCCTTTATCGGGCGCTCGGTCAGGAGCGGAACAACGCGCTTCCGCAGCGTTGCGATGCCTGCTTCACCGGCGCCTACCCGACAACGCTGACCGACGTTGCCGACAAGGAACGCGCGGCCTCGCTTTCGCTTGTCGCCAGCCGCTAAACGCGGCTTCCATGACTGATTCGCTATCATTCGCGGGCAAGCTCGCCCTCGTCACTGGTGCCAGCCGCGGCATTGGGGCCGCCACGGCGGAAGCGTTCGCGGCCGCCGGTGCCCATGTCATCCTCGTCGCCCGCACCGCGAGCGCGCTCGAAGAAGTCGAGCAGCGCATCCACGAAGCCGGCGGAAGCGCGACCATTGCACCACTCGATCTCACGGAAGGGGAGTCGATCGGCAAGCTGGCCGTCGCGGTCGCCGAGCGATGGCAGAAGCTGGACGTGCTTGTGCTCAACGCCGCGATGCTCGGTTCGCTGACGCCGGTTCAAGATATCGACCCAAAGGAATATTCGCGGCTCCTGAGTCTAAATCTGCTCGCGCCGCAGGCGCTGATTGCCGCCTTCGACCCGCTCCTGCGCAAGGCTGACCGCGCCGATGTCGTCGCGGTCACTTCCTCGGTCGGAGCGGAGCCGCGCGCCTTCTGGGGCGCGTACGGTTCATCCAAAGCGGCGCTCGAGACCCTCGTGCGCGCTTATGCCGATGAAACGGCGTTCACGAAGCGCATCCACGTGCACATCGTCGATCCTGGCGCCACGCGCACCCGCATGCGCGCGCTCGCCTTTCCGGGTGAGGAACCCGAGAGCGTGAAGCCGCCGGAAACCGTCGCGAAAGCGATCCTCGCACGCCTGACGGCCAAAACTGTCGACAGCGACCGCCTCCGCGTCGAAGCCTGATTTCGTTTCGCCTCCGCTGCATTTCGCTGCGGACTGAGAATAATCCATGTTAAGCTGCCCCGAACAGGGAGCAATGACATGGCCCGATCGCCCGGCTTCATCAAACGCCCGCCGAGGGTCGACCTTCGTCAGCGGGCAACGATCCTCAATAGTGACGGTGCTGTCATCGAGGCCGTGCTGCTCGATCTCTCGAGTAGCGGTTTCAAGATTCAAGCGGTGGAAACGTTACGTATCGGGGAATTCGTAACTCTCCGTGTCGGCCGGTCGAGCGAGATGAAGGCGCAGATCCGCTGGGCATTGGGCGACCAAGCCGGTGGCGTCTTCATCAACCCCGTGGATCAGAGCGAGCTGCAATAAGGCCGATCGGCTGCCGAACGCCGTACGCCACAATCCCTGAAGATCGAGCGCATGGCTAGCGGTAGTGCAGCCGCCTTAAGCGATTTCGACAGATCGTTCGATTTGCACGCCACCGGCGAGGTCGATCTCGCCCTCGCGATAGCCATCCCAATAATGAATGCGGCTGGCGTGAACCTTGATCAAGACGAGGCCCGGCGTGTCGAAGCCTTCCTTGAACCAGTCGTCGAGGTCTTTCGTCCAATGTTTTTCGAACCGAGCCTTGTCGCGGATCAGCTCGGCCTTGCCCTCGACCGTGATGAAGAAGGGCTTCATGTGCAGCGCGCCTGACTTCGCTTGATAGGCCAGGCCGACACTCGGGTCGCCGGTGATGTCGCGGACGCTGCCCGTGTCCTGATTGGTGAAGAAGAAGTTATCGCCGTCATATTCGACCTGGCGGTTGTTGCTCATCGGGCGCGCGGCGATGTCACCGTTCGAGGTACGAGTGGAGAGGATCGCAAAGTCGATGTCGCGCATCTTCTCGCTGATGTCGCTAAGTTGAAGGTCGGCCATTGGCTTCTCCCATGTTGAGTTTTGCCCAAGAGAACGTGGCAGGCGCGCGCGTGGCTCCCGTATACCGCACAATGGCCGTATCTAATTCTCGTCCCGAAGCGCGGTTTGCGGTAGAAGCGGCCCATGGCTCTAGCCCAGCGCGCGTTGATTGAAGCGATCGGACTTAGTCCCATTGCGATGGTCGTGAGCAATCCGCGGCGCGCCGATAATCCTCTCGAGCTGGTCAATCCGGCTTTCGTCGCGTTGACCGGCTATGCCGAGGCCGACGTTATTGACCGCAACTGCCGGTTCCTCGCCGGCAATTGCACTGAAACCGCGGCGACGCGGATGATCCGTACCGCCATTGGCGCTCGTCGCCCGGTCATTGCGGACATCCTCAACTACCGCCGCGACGGCTCAGCGTTCCGGAACGGGGTAATGATCACGCCTTTGTTCGATGACGATGGCGAGCTCGCCTGGTTCCTGGGGTCCCAGGTCGATCTTGGCGACGATGCACCTGACCCGCTTGCAGAGCGCCAGGCCCAAGCGGCGCAGCAGGTTCAGGTCCTCCCGGTCCGCCAACGCCAGGTTCTTGAGGGAATGGCACAGGGTCTTCTGAACAAGCAGATAGCCTGGGACCTCAAGATCAGCGAGAAGACCGTGAAGATGCACCGCGCTCTGCTGCTGGAGCGGCTAGGCGTGGCGACGTCCGCCGAGGCGATCCGGATCGCGGTCGAGGCCGGGCTCTAAGCCGCCGCGCACCCATTAAGGTGCGCGGCAGGACTTTCAGGTCAGAGCGTGATGTCGTCGTTGAAGAACTGCGCCGTCATGGTGTGAAGTTGGATTTCAACCTCCGGAGTGGTGTCGCCGTTGACGTCGGCTTGAGGACCCAACCGCGCTGCCGTCCTGGTTGACCGTCGGCGTCGTGGTCCACACGCCGTGCGCGGTCGCGGACAGGCCGGCCGAGGGACGTGCGATTTGTCAGCTTTCCGGGGTCAGTGTGACCTGCGCGACATCAATCGCGCCGCCGCGAAAGCCCCCTTCACAATACATGAGGTAGTAGCGCCAAAGCTGGTGGAACGGTTCGCCGAACCCGTTGAGCACACCGCGCGCAACCGCCTCGTCATAGCGGTGTCGCCAGCGTTTGAGCGTCTCGGCGTAATCCCGGCCGAAGCTGGCGCGGCCGCTCCAGATCAGCTGATGCTCCGCGGCGATATCCTTGAATTGCTGCTCGTCGATCAGGCAGCCGCCAGGGAAGACATAAGTCTGGATGAAGTCGGCGCTCCGCACATAGCGATCGAAGATCGAATGCTCGATTGAGATATATTGGAGGGCGGCGCGGCCGCGGGGCTTCAGGTTGCGCGCGATGCAGCCGAGATAGGTGCCCCACCAGCGCTGACCGACCGCCTCTACCATCTCCACCGACGCAACCGCGTCGAACTGCTCGTCGGTGTCGCGGTAGTCCTGGAGCCGGATCTCGATCCGGTCGGCCAGGCCGGCCGCCGCGATCTTGTCTTCCGCCCACGCTTTCTGCTCGGTCGAAAGCGTAAGCCCAACGACCTGCGCGCCAAGCCTCGCGGCTTCGATCGCGAGCGTCCCCCAGCCGCAGCCGATCTCAAGCAAACGGTCACCGGCCTTGAGGTGGAGCCGATCGAGGAGATCATGGATCTTGCGCAGCTGCGCGGTTTCCAGGCTGTCGTCCGCCGAAGCGAAGCGCGCGCTGGAATAGGTCATCGTTGGGTCGAGCCAGGCGGCGTAGAAGTCGTTGCCGAGGTCGTAGTGGGCGGCGATATTCTCTCTGGCCTTCCGCGGCGCATTGTCCCGCAGGCGATGAGCAATCGCGTTGACCAGACGGAACGGCCCCTTGGCGCGGCCGACGTCTCCAAGTGCGACAGCATTGGCCGAGAAGAGCTCGAAGATCCTGACCGGGTCGGGACTCGACCATTCGCCGAGCGTCCAAGACTTGTACCAACCTACGGAACCTGACGTCGCTAAACGGAGGAGTGCCATCCAGCTGTTTAGCCGGACGATCGCTTCCGGCCCGCGACGGTGAAAGCCGAGCCGGCGGCAAGATCCGTCGGGCAGAGTCGTCTCCATCCCGCCGAGCGCCAGCTTCCGGTCTAGCTGGTCGAGCACCTTGGAAAATGCCGGTGCCGCAATGCGGGCCAGCCGGGCGCCACCGGTCGCGAAACCCCGGTCCGCACGCAAGAGATGTTCGCCGCGCGTGCTCATCGCCGCGCAGTTATGAACTCGATCCTCGGTTGTCGAGCGGCACGAGGAATGCGTGGCGCCGGAAGAAGGCGCGTATGCCTTCGGGCACGCCCCGCGCGCGAAGGGGTCCGTAGAAGCGCTGATCGGACAGATAGGTGCGCCCGTCGACCGATACGACGATCGGCATCCGCGACCAGACGAGGAAGGAACGGACGTGTCGCGATTGCTCCTTCGCGGCGACAAGTTCCGGATCGTCCAGGCGCAACGGCTCACTGGCCGGATCGATGAGTAGGCCCTTGACGAAATCATAGGTGCCGCTGCCGTAGCGGTCGGCGCTCCGCCACAAGACCGTCCGTTCCCAGAAAGCGAACGGCGGCGGGCTGGCTACGACCAAGGTCGCCTCGATCCCGCGTGCACGGAGCATCCGCTCGGCGCCGGCCTCGACCCGCGCGCTCTCGCCGAGGTTGAAGGCGATGTAGGCGACCATGATCAGGCCGGCGATTTGCGCGGGACGGTCGGCGTGCGCATAGCCGCGCCGCTCCCGGATTCCCGACCAAATGATCGCCGGGATCATCAGCAGCCAGTAGACCCAGTCGATGATGAAGATCGCGTTCCCCGAGTACCACCGCCAGTTGGCCGGGGAAAATATCGAGATGGCGTAGGTCGTCAGCCAATCGAGGAAGGGGTGGGTAAGCACCGCGAGCAAGGCGACGACGAACAGCGGGCCGGCGCGGAAGGGCTGCGCCCCTTCCCTTCCCGGTCGCAAACGGTCGAGTATCCAGAGGATCGCGACGATGCCTGCGGCGAGGACCGGCCAGGCGAAGATGCCGTGGATCGGGCCGCGGTGAAACTGGATGCCGTCCACCCGCATGAACAAAGGTGCGAAGACGTCGATGTCGGGCGCGTTGGCGCCGAGCAGGCAGGCAGCCATGCCGAAACGCGAGCGGCGCTTCAGCCCCATCTGGCCGATGAGCGCACCGGCCAAGGTGTGGGTAATATTGTCCAATCAGGCCGCGCGGGTCAGAGCTTGTGCGGCTCCTTTTCGACCTGCCATGTCTGGCCCTTGCTGACCAGCTTCTGGAGGTCGGCGGTCTTGCCGGAGGCGGCGGCCGCGTTCTGCTCGAACACGGCGGATTCGAAGGTCGGCGCGGGATCTTCGTAGATAACGCCGAGCGCCACCGGGAAGCCTTGCGGCATTTCGATCAGCATCGCCGCGACGCCGCGGTTCTTCGGGTCGTGCGTGATGACGGCAGGGTCGTCGCCCTCGACAACCTTCAGCGCCAGCCGCTCGATATCGAGCGCGAGGCCTTTGGTGCCGCCGGCGAACAGCATCTTCTCGCCCGGCTTCAACCACAGCTGCTTTTCCTGCGCGACGCTGCGCTCAGTGAAGCTGGCGAAGACGTCTTCGTTATAAACAACGCAATTCTGGTAGATCTCGACGAAGCTCGCGCCCTTGTGCGCGTGGGCGGCCTTCAGAACGTCCGGCAGGCCTTTGTGCACGTCGATGCCGCGGGCAATGAACCGTGCGCCGGAGCCGAGTGCGAACATGCACGGCGTGACGGGGCGATCGACCGAGCCGAACGGCGTCGAAGGGCTGCGGGTGCCGACGCGGCTGGTCGGTGAGTACTGGCCTTTGGTCAGGCCGTAGATCTCGTTGTTGAAGAGCAGGATCTGGCAGTCGAGATTGCGGCGAAGCACGTGCATCGTATGATTGCCGCCGATCGACAGCGCATCGCCATCGCCGGTGATAATCCACACGTCGAGCTCGGGATTGGCGAGCTTGATGCCCGTCGCGAAGGCCGGCGCGCGGCCGTGGATCGTGTGGAAGCCGTAGCTCGCCATGTAATAAGGAAAGCGGCTGGAACAGCCGATGCCGCTGACGAACACCGTCTTTTCACGCGCGACGCCGAGGTCGGGCATCGTGCGCTGAACGGCCTTCAGGACGGCGTAATCGCCGCAGCCCGGGCACCAGCGGACTTCCTGATCGCTCGCCCAATCCTTGGCGGTGGTAACGGGGGTCATGTCATTCATCACTGCGGCCTCAGCCAATAAACGAGGAACAGGACTGCAATCAGCAGCATGATCAGCGGGAAGACGTTGAGCGGCTTCATGCCGTTTTCCCGCTTAAGGTCACTAAAGTCACGGTGAGCGGCGCTTTGGTCATGACGTTAGCATGTTATCGATCGCGGCTTCGATCTCCGCGATGCGGAAAGGATGGCCGCTGACCTTGGTCAGTGACTTGGCATCGACGAGAAACTGGTCGCGCAGCACCGTCTTGAACTGGCCAGTGTTCATTTCCGGCACCAGAATATGTTTGAAGCCCTTGAGTAGGACAGACATATTCTTGGGCATCGGCCAGATGTGGCGAACGTGGACGTGGGCGACGTCCTTGCCATCGGCGATCGCGCGGCGGACGGCCTGGTGGATCGGACCGAAGGTCGAGCCCCAGCCGACGACCGCAAGTTCGGCGCCTTCGCGGCCCATGCATACTTCCTGGTCGGGGATGGAGTTGGCGACGCCGGCGACCTTTGCGGCGCGCGTCTCGGTCATCTCCTGGTGCGCGCCGGGCGAGTAGTCGATGTTGCCGGTGCCGGGCTGCTTCTCGATGCCGCCGATGCGGTGCTCGAGGCCGGGCGTGCCGGGCTTGATCCACGGACGGGCTAAGCCGTCGCCGCGGGCATAAGGCATCACGCTTTGCCCTTCGGCGGGTGGCGTATCGAAGAAAGTCACCGGGAACGGTTGATAACCGCTCATGTCCGGCACGCGCCACGGCTCGGCCGCGTTGGCGATATAGCCGTCGGTGAGCAGCATGACGGGCGTCATGTAATGGGTCGCAATGCGGCACGCCTCGATCGCGCATTCGAACGCGTCGACTGGCGAGCGCGCGGCAATCACCGGCAAGGGCGCATCGGCGTTGCGGCCGTATACCGCTTGGTACAGGTCGGACTGCTCGGTCTTGGTCGGCAGGCCGGTCGACGGGCCGCCGCGCTGCGAGTTGACGACGACGAGTGGCAGCTCCGTCATGATCGCAAGGCCGAGCGCCTCGGTCTTCAGGGCAATGCCGGGGCCGGACGATGAGGTGATACCCAGCTGTCCAGCGTAGCTCGCGCCGATCGCCGAGCAAATCGCGGCAATCTCATCTTCCGCCTGGAAGGTCGTGATGCCGTATTCCTTCAGGCGCGACAGATGGTGGAGCAGCGCGGATGCCGGCGTGATCGGATAGCCGCCGAAAAACATCTTGAGGCCGGCGAGCTGCGCGCCGGCGACGAGGCCCAGCGCGAGCGCTTCGGCGCCGGTGACGGTGCGATAAAGCCCCGGCTCGGCCGGTGCGGCAGCGATGTGGTGCTGCTTGAACGGGGCGCCCATCTCGACCGTCTCGCCATAGGCGTGACCGGCATTGAGCGCGGCGATGTTCGCTTCGGCAAGCTCGGGTGCCTTCGCGAACTTCTGCTTGAGCCAGTCGACGATCGGGGCACGGTCGCGGTCGAACATCCAGAGCGCGAGCCCCAGCGTCCACATGTTCTTGCAGCGAAGCGCTTCCTTGTTGCCCAGGCCGTAGGGCTTCACTGCGTCGAGCGTGAGCTGCGAAATGTTGAAGTGGAGGACCTGCCACTTTGCGAGGCTACCGTCCTCGAGCGGAGACTGCTCATAGCCGGCCTTGGCGAGGTTGCGCGCGCTGAATTCGCCTTCGTCGGCGATGATCAGGCCGCCTTCACGCAGCGCATCGGCATTCACCTTCAGCGCCGCCGGATTCATCGCGATGAGGACGTCGGGCTGGTCCCCTGCGGTCTCGATCGCGGTCGAGCCGAAGTTGATCTGAAAGGCGGAGACACCGAATGTCGTCCCCTGTGGCGCACGAATTTCCGCCGGGAAGTCCGGGAAGGTCGCAAGGTCGTTGCCGGCAAGGGCGGTCGACAAAGTGAATTGCCCACCGGTCAGCTGCATGCCGTCGCCGGAATCCCCGGCAAAACGGACGACGACGGCTTCCTTCGGCGGATGCGCTTTGGCTTCTTTTTCGGTGACGATGTGGGACGCGGTGGCCATGCTGCTTCCTCTAAGCCCGACCGCCAGCTTTCGCCACCCATTTGCCTGTGTCAGGAGGCCGACGCATGGAGCATCGGCAAAAGTTTTCGAAACTGGCGGGGCTCGCGCGCCTTCGCTAGGCCGTCGCAATGGGAAGTAGTGACCGGTACCGCCGCGGCGTCGGAATCATGCTGCTCAACCGCGAGGGCAAGGTGTTCGTCGGCGCGCGCATCGATAATACCGACGAGGCCTGGCAGATGCCGCAGGGCGGCATGGACAAGGGAGAGAAGCCGTGGGTAACGGCGCTTCGCGAGCTTGAGGAAGAGACTGGCATCCCGCCGCGTTTGGTTGAACGCATTGCGGACGGGTCTGAGCGCCTGAAATATGATTTGCCGGAGGAGCTACGCGGCAAGCTGTGGGGCGGGAAGTGGCGCGGGCAGGACCAGGACTGGTTCCTGGCGCGGTTCATGGGTGACGACAGCGATGTCAACATCGCCACCGCACATCCTGAGTTCCGGGAATGGAAATGGATTGAGCCGGCACAGCTGCCGAATCTCATCGTGCCCTTTAAGCGCGACCTGTATCGCCAGTTGCTGCGCGAATTCGCCCAACATCTCTGAGTTAAGTTCAGTGCTGCGCGATGGCCTGGCCGAGAAAGGCCGGATTGGAGACGGCCTGCTGTTCCGGAACGCGGACGGCAGTGGGAACGCCAGCCGCTGGATCCGTCAGCGGCCGCTCGTCCGCTGACGATTAAACCTGTTCGAGCTCGTCGCTAGCCCCGACGACATCTTTCAACTCGCCGCTCGCATAAGGCTTGTGCAGGACCCGGGCGCCTTCGGGGACGTCGGTGAATTGCAGATCGTGGTCCGACGAGGTCAGGACAAGCTGCACGTCAGGACGCAACTGCGAAACCTGGCGGCATAACTCCAGCCCGTTTACGTCGCCCGGAAGCTGCGCCTCCGTCACCACGACCTCGATTTCCGGATGCTCGTCGAGGACGGCGGCGGCGTCCCTGGCATCATAAGCGTGATAGGTCTGGAAACCGGATTCCGTCAGGATGTCAGACGCGACCATCCCGATGAACGGCTGATCGTCGACGATCAAAGCAGCAGGCCGACTGGAAGTCATATGACCTTCACCTCTGTTATGGCCCGAATTAGTTGTGGGCCGCCCTTAGAGAGTCAACGGGACTCGGCTGAGCTTCGGCTCACTTCGCCTTACGGTTGGTCGCCGCTTCCTCGGCAAGCGCCTCAAGCGTCTTGCGGCCAACATCGAGCGCGAGCGCCCACATCGCATTGCCGCGATCGGCACTACCTTTGGCCATATCGCCAAGATGGTCGCCAGCCTTGGCCGCGAGCTTTCTCGCCTTGTCCGAATCCTTGAGCGCCGCAGCGGCGCCGACCAGCGCAGCAGCAACGACCTCCGTCACCAAGGGGTTGTCGGCAATTGCTTTCAGGCTTTTCGTCGCCCTGGAGATGCCGGGGGACTCGCTGGCCTTGGACTTCTTTTTGTCCTTCTTTTTCTTTTTATCTTTGTCCTTGCTCACGCTTTGTCCCCTTGCCGAGTCTCGCGAAACCGGCCGCTCATACCAATGTTTGTCACAACATTGTAACAGACCGCTGTTTCAGTTCTGCGACATGCAGTGGGCAAGATCGACAAAATCCCTTCCAAGCCGGGCAAGCTGATGGACAATGTCAGCCACGCAGCGGCACCCGAGCCGCAACTTGCGGAGCCGCGCCTGTTCAATCGCGAGCTGAGCTGGCTCGCCTTCAACCAGCGGGTTCTGGAGGAGGCGTCCAATCCGAAACATCCACTGCTGGAGCGGGTCCGCTTCCTGTCGATCTCGGCCAATAACCTCGACGAGTTCTTCATGGTCCGCGTCGCCGGCCTGAAGGCGCACCAGAAGCTGGGTGTGGAGGAACTATCGGAGGATGGGCTGACCGTCGCCCAGCAGCTTACTGCGATCGTCGCCGTGGCCGACCAACTGGTCACCAGCCAGCACGACGTTTGGGCCGAGCTTCAGGTCCTGCTCGCTGCCGCGAGCATGCGCGTCGTTGGCGACGAGCCGTTGGACGAAGAGGCTGAGGCGTGGCTGGATCAGCAGTTTCGCGAGCAGATTTTCCCGGTGCTGACGCCGCAGGCGATCGACCCGGCGCACCCCTTCCCGTTCATCCCGAACCGAGGGCTGAGCCTGATCTTCGAGTTGAAGAAGGGCCGCAACAGCGTGCGCGAACTGATCATGGCGCCGTCGACACTGCCGCGCTTCATTCGCATTCCCGGTCCCACCGGGCGATATATTGCGCTGGAGACGCTGATCCGGCGCAAGACCGGCTACCTCTTTCCCAAATATGACGTGCTGCGCGGCGGTGCGTTCCGTATCATACGCGACAGCGATATCGAGGTGGAGGAAGAGGCAGAAGACCTCGTTCGCTACTTCCGGACGGCGATCAAAAGGCGGCGGCGCGGCCGGGTCGTGCGGCTGGAGCTGGAGCCCGGCATCGAGGAAGAGCTCGAAGGCGTCGTCCTGGAAGGGCTTAACGCGCACGAATCGATCATCTCCGAGACGCGCGGATTTCTTGGCATGATCGACCTCAACCAATTGGTGGAAGAGGACCGGCCCGACCTCAAGTTCCCGCCGTTCACGCCACGCTTTCCGGAGCGGATTCGCGAGCATGGGGGCGACTGTTTTGCGGCGATCAGGGAAAAGGACCTGCTAGTCCACCACCCTTATGAAAGCTTCGAGGTGGTGGTCGCCTTCATCCAGCAGGCGGCCGCGGATCCCGACGTGATCGCGATCAAGCAGACGCTGTATCGCGCCGGCAAGCAGTCGGCGATCATGAAGGCGCTGATCGACGCCGCGGAGGCCGGCAAATCGGTGACGGCGGTGATTGAGCTTAAGGCGCGTTTCGACGAGGAGCAGAACCTGGTCTGGGCCAATGCGCTGGAGCGCGCGGGCGTGCAGGTCGTCTACGGCTTCATGGAGTGGAAGACCCACGCCAAGGTATCGATGGTCGTTCGGCGCGAGGAAAAGGGATACCGCACCTACTGCCACTTCGGGACGGGCAATTATCATCCGGTGACCGCACGTATCTATACCGACCTCAGCTACTTCACCGCCAATCCGGTCACCGGCCGCGATGCGGCGAAGCTGCTCAATTACATCACCGGCTATCTCGAGCCGCGAAACCTCAAGCAACTGGTGATCTCACCCGCCGGGCTCCGCACCGAGCTGATCAAATTGATCGATGCCGAGATTGCCTCCGCCAAGGCCGGCAAGCCGTCGGGCGTCTGGTCAAAGCTCAATTCGCTCGTTGACCCGATCATTATCGAGAAGCTGTACGAGGCGAGCGCCGCGGGCGTGCCGATCGACCTCGTCGTGCGGGGCATCTGCTGCCTTCGTCCTGGCGTGCCGGGGATGAGCGAGAATATCTACGTGAAGTCGATCGTCGGCCGCTTCCTCGAACATGCGCGGATGTGGGCGTTCGCCAACGGGCACGAACTGCCGCACGCTGCGGCCAAGGTCTACATCAGTTCGGCGGACTGGATGCCCCGCAATTTCGACCGGCGGATCGAATATATGCTGCCGATCGAAAACCCGACCGTGCACGCGCAGCTGATCGACCAGGTCATGGTCGCTAACCTCATCGACAATGAGCAGAGTTGGCGGCTCAATTCCGACGGCACCTATGCGCGGCTGCAGCCAAAGCCCGGGCAGGATTTCAACCTGCACGATTATTTCATGTCCAACCCGAGCTTGTCCGGGCGGGGTCAGGCCCTAAAGAAAGGCCGCAAGGTTCCAAAGCTGCGTTTCCACCGCGGCCGGTAGACAGGGGCGTTTCAGAAGAGAGTGGCAACCGCCGACCCCGCAGCGATCATCGACATCGGTTCAAACTCCGTGCGGCTGGTCGTCTACGCGGGTCCGCCGCGAATCCCCTCCCCGATCTTCAACGAAAAGGTGCTTGCGGGCCTCGGGTCGAGCGCGGACCGGTCGGGCAACCTGCCGGAGAGGCCGCGAGCGCGGGCGCTGGCCGCCATCCATCGCTTCAAGCTGCTGATCGACCACATGCGCGTGAAGCAAGTTCGGGTGGTCGCAACGGCTGCGATCCGTGATGCGGCGAACGGTGCCGACTTTGTCCGCGACGTGAAGCGGCTCGGCCTCGAATGCGAGGTTTTGAGTGCCGAGGAAGAGGCGCGGTTGGCGGGTGAGGGCGTCCTGTCCGGCATGCCGCGCGCAATCGGGACGGTGGGCGACCTCGGCGGCGGCAGCCTGGAGCTTGTCGATATCGGGGACGGCGAGACTCATGGCGGCATTTCGATGCCGCTTGGCGTGCTTCGACTCGATGCGTCGTCCGACGGCGAGCGCAAGGCGCGGAAGATCCTTCGCGCGGCGTTAAAGGAAACCGATATCGGCGAGCGCGCGAAAGGCCGTCGCTTCTACATGGTTGGTGGATCTTGGCGCACGCTAGCGCGGATCGACATGTTCGCATGCGATTTCCCACTGCCGATCACGCACCAATATCGGATGAAGCCGGGACGCGTGCGCGACCTGCGCAAGATGCTGAAGTCGCCGGACCAGCGGCTGGCCTCTGCCGCGGCACCCCAGCGAATGGCGACGTCGCCTGTCGCGGCAATGCTGCTCGACCTGATCGTCGATGAACTGGAGCCCTCGGACCTGGTGGTGTCAGCGTACGGCATTCGCGAAGGGCTGCTCTATTCGGCGCTGAAACCGGCCATTAGAAACGAAGACCCTTTGCTCGAGGAAGCCCGGTCCGCGGGTGGCGGCGAGCATCGGTTCGGCCAACATGGCGACCTGCTCGACCAATGGATCGCTCCTCTATTTGATGATGGGCGCGAGATGTCGCGGCTTCGGCATGCAGCCTGCCTGCTAGCGGACGTCGCATGGCAGGCGACTGCCAATTTCCGCGCCGACCGCGGCATTGAGATGGCGCTGCACGGAAACTGGGTGGCGGTCGACGCGCCGGGGCGCGTGATCATGGCGCAGGCGCTGTCATCGAGCTTCGGGCGAGAGGTTCTACCGGATGAGCGGCTCGGCCACCTTGTCAGCGCCGATCAGTTGCGGCGGGCGCACTGTTGGGGCGCCGCGATGCGGTTGGGGCAGCGGCTGTCAGGCGGCGTCGGCGCCGTGCTCAAACGGACGAGTCTCAGCAAGGCGAACGGGGCGATCCGGCTTCACGTGCGACGGGGCGAGGAGGCGCTAGTCGGCGATGCGGTCGAACGGCGTCTGACCAAGCTGGCGGAGTCGATGGGACGCGGGGCGGCGGTCGTCAGCGGCTAGGCGGTGTGGCGTTCCGGCGGCTGCCCGGCTAGAGGCCCGGGGCATGGGGGAACTCTCCGGACAGGAACGTGACGCGGTCGAGCGAGCCGGCGCGGAGCCGATGCTCGACCAGGTGCTCGAATGGTCTGCGGTCAACAGCGGATCGCGCAATCTTGCCGGGCTGGAACGCATGGCGGCGCTGCTCGCCGACGCATTTGCGGCATTGCCCGGCGAGTTGCGGCTGGAAGAACCGGCCTCGGTGGAGGCTGTCGATTCCGCAGGGCGAACGATGCAGCTGGAACATGGCCGGCACCTGCATTTGACGGTGCGTGCGAACGCGCCAGTGCAACTGCTCTTCACCGGCCACATGGATACGGTGTTCGCGATCGATCATGCATTCCAGGAGACGCACTGGCTCGAAGACGGCGTGCTCAACGGGCCTGGCGTCGCGGACATGAAGGGCGGCATCGCGGTGATGCTCGCTGCAATGAAGGCTGTGGAGGCAAGCCCGGCCGCCGACCGCATCGGATACGAAATCGTGATCAACAGCGACGAAGAAGTCGGGTCGCTGGCGTCGGCTGCACTGCTGGCGCGGGCCGCCGCGGGGAAGCGAGCAGCACTGACCTACGAGCCGGCGGCGCTTCCCGATGGTACGCTAGCGGGCGCCCGGCCGGGCAGCGGCAATTTCTCAATCGTCATACGCGGACGTTCGGCGCACGCCGGGCGGAATCCGGAGGACGGGCGCAACGCCATTCTTGCAGCGGCCGACCTCGCGCTTCGGCTCGATGCGCTGCGGCGCGACGGGCTAACCGTGAACCCTTCGCGGATCGAAGGCGGATCGCCCGGTAACGTGGTCCCCGACCTCGCGATCCTGCGCGTGAACCTGCGTCCCCGAACGCCGGAAATCGAGACCGAGGCCAAGCGTCAGATCGACGAGGCAATCGCGGCCGTCGCGAGCGCACGCGAGGTCGCCATTTACGCGCACGGCGGTTTCGGCCGCCCGCCGAAGCCGCTCACAGCGGACGCGGGAGCCTTGTTCAATCTCGTCAAGACTGCCGGTGCCGACCTTGGCCAGACCATCGCTTGGCAGCCGTCGGGCGGCGTTTGCGACGGAAACAATATCTCAGCCTGCGGCGTGCCAGTCGTCGATACGATGGGCGTGCGCGGCGGCAAGATCCACAGCATGGAGGAATTTCTGATCGTCGACAGCTTGAAGGAGCGCGCCGCGTTGAGCGCGCTCACCGTCCTGCGCCTGGCAGCGGAGGCCGCATGAGCTTTCGCGTACGCGCCGCCAATGGCGAGGATTTCAAATCCATCTACCAGATGGCGAAGCTGACAGGTGGCGGATTTACCAACTTGCCCGCGGACCGGGCGACCCTCGTCGGCAAGCTCGCGAGGTCGGACGCCTCCTTCGCGCGCAAGGAAGATACGCAAGGCGGCGACCTTTACGTCTTCGTGTTGGAAGACCCGAAGGCAAAGAAGATCCGTGGCACCTGCCAGGTGTTCGGCCAGGTCGGTGTGGTCCAGCCCTTCTATTCCTATCACATCAGCAACCTGACGCAGTCGAGCCCGGAGCTCGGCAAGACTTTCCGCAACCAGCTCCTTACGCTGACGACCGATCTCGAAGGCTCGTCCGAGGTCGGAGGGTTGTTCCTGCATCCGGAATCGCGCGCAGGCGGGCTTGGCGCGCTACTGGCGCGCAGCCGCTATCTGTTCATGAAGCTGCACCGCCAGCGCTTCGGCGAACGCACGCTGGCCGAGTTGCGCGGCGTGATGGACGAAGCGGGCAACGCGCCTTTCTGGGATGCGCTTGCGGGGCGATTCTTCGACATGAGCTTCCCCGAGGCAGACGAGTTCAACGCGGTGCACGGCACGCGCTTCATCGCCGACCTGATGCCCAAGACGCCGATCTACGTGTCGCTGCTCGCAGAAACCGGGCGAGCGGTCATGGGCCTTCCGCATCCGACCGGGCGTGCAGCGCTTCGCATGCTCGAACAGGAAGGCTTCGTGTTCGACCGCTACATCGACATTTTCGACGGTGGCCCGACTGTCACCGCGCGCACGGACGACATCCGCACCATCAAGGAAGCGCGTGAGGACGCGATCGTCGAGATCGGCGACGGCGGAACGCACAAGGTGCTCGCCGCTGCCGGGCGCTTGAAAGACTTCCGTGCCTGCTGCGCGTCGATCAAGAAAATGAAGACGGGCGTCATGATCGACGCCGAAGCCGCCGAACTGCTCGAAGTGGGAGTGGGTGACACGGTGACCTTGGTCGCGCGATGAGCCTCCTCGAGATCAACTTCGACGGGATCGTCGGGCCCAGCCACAATTATGCCGGGCTGAGCTTCGGCAATGTCGCGTCGATGCGCCATGCAGGCGCGGTGTCGGAGCCGCGAGCAGCGGCGCTCCAGGGGCTCGACAAGATGCGTTCAAACCTGGCGCTGGGCCTGACGCAGGGCATCCTCCTGCCCCATCCGCGGCCGCACCATGCGTGGCTGGCCAAGCTCGGCGCGACGATTGAGAGTGCCGACGATACGCTGGCCGCGAATGCCATGTCCGCCTCGGCGATGTGGGCGGCCAACGCGGCGACCGTGTCCCCTGACCCCGACACGGCCGACGGCAGATGTCACCTGACCGTGGCGAACCTGCGCACCATGCCACACCGCAGCCATGAGTGGCCGGCGACGCTGGCCCAGCTACAGACGGCTTTCGCCTCGGACGTATTCACCGTTCACGCGCCGGTCCCGCCGGCCTTTGGCGACGAAGGCGCTGCCAATCACATGCGGCTGGCTCCGTCGCATGGCGAGGCCGGGGTTGAGGTGTTTGTCTACGGCGTTTCGGGCGGCGCTTTCCCTGCGCGCCAGCACATCGAGGCGTCGCGCGCGATTGCGCGGCTCCACGGGCTCGATCCGGACCGAGTCATCTTCGCCGAGCAGTCGGAGGAAGCCATTGCCGCCGGTGCATTCCATAACGACGTCGTCGCCGTCGCCAACGAGCGAGTGCTCTTCGCGCACGAGAAGGCCTTCGCGGACAAACAGTCGCTGCTCGATGCGTGCGAGCGGCTGGTGCGCGGTTTTGAATATGTCGAGGTGCCGGACGCCGAGGTACCGCTGGCGGACGCGGTGCGGTCATATCTGTTCAATGCGCAACTAGTGACTCCGCCCGACGGTCAGCCGACGCTGATCATCCCGAACGAAGCGCAAGAAACGCCGTCCGTTTGGCGCTGGGTCGAAGCGCATGTTGCGGGCAATGGTCCCATTCGCCGGGTCGAAGTCGTCGATGTGCGCCAGTCGATGGCCAATGGCGGCGGGCCCGCCTGCCTGCGGCTGCGCGTCGTGGCCGATCCGGCTACCGTCGATCAGCGCTTCCTGGTCGATGAAGCGGCGCTGGACAGGATCAGCGAAATCATCGGTCGTTACTGGCCAGAACAGATCCACCACTCCGAGCTCCAGAATCCTGCTTTGATACAGGACGTCGAAGCCGCGCGGGGCGCATTGCTAGATGGTCTCGGTCTGGGACATGGTTAATTTATAATTTACCCTGTTCCTTAGGAAACTAATGGCTCAAAACCCGCGTCCGGACGTTGCGCACTTAACGATTCTGACGAGGGTTCATGCTTCGGAAAATTGGTCGGCTGTTTACGATCAAGACACGTTGGGAGGCGTGGCTGGTGATCTATGCAATCGCGCTTGGCGCGGTCGAACGGGGTCGCCACTATCTTGATATCTATCCTGGCAGCATGGGGTGGATGCTCGCGCTCGCCTGCACCGGCGTGGTGTTCATCGCCGGCGCGAAACTGCTCGATTCAGTGCGGCCAGCAGACCCGGCGTTGACCGTCGGGCCTTATGCCGCCGCGCAACGGCGGCGCGCGCCTATTGGTCGTAATCGACCCACGCTCCGGCGGCATCGTCCTTTCGAAGCGTCACGGATTTCACGTCACAAAGATTGACGCCGGCCCAGGTGACCGGGCCGCCCGCGACATTAGCGCGGATGTCGAACGCGCAATCCGGATCATTAAACTGAACCGGTCCGCTGGCTCCCGCGGCGGGCGACTTGCCGAGCGGTTTCCAGTCGTTTGAGCCGGCGCGCCGGATAGAGAGATCGCCAAGCGCGATCGGCGTACCGTTGATGATGGTGAAATTCGCCGCGCCGCCTCCGGCAATGGCCGGAGCTGCTGACAGCGCGAGAGCGGTGAGCAGCACGATATGTTTCATGCGCCCGAGCATACACCCGGGCGCATGAGAAATTAAACGGAAAAAATCAGCAGTTAAGCAGCGTTTAGTTCAGCATAATCCGGGCGCGAACGCCAGAATACAGCCGATGGAGCAGGCCCGCTGCTAAGCGCGAACTTCAACGGAAGCGCGGTCGAACAAAAGGCGCATTCCGCCGACAAACGGCCAATGATCCAGTGGGTCCGGCCGCAGCCGGGGCAGTGATTGACTTCGCCGTCGTGGTAGACGGCGTGATAGCCGCGTGCATTCGGATTGAACGTCGTGCGGCCAGCTCCAATCGAACTCAGCATGGTGTGTTCCTTCGAAACCAATTGCCAATCCAACGTGCGTGGATTCATTCGGTTTCAAAGATGATCCGCCTTTCATCCTCTTGTGTCACCGTTGGGCAACTTGATGTTCCGTCCCGGGACAGGAATCGTTATGGGAACGAATCGACTCGGTGCCTGTGGATATTCACTATCTCTTAAGTAGTTTGGCGTGATGTTCTGCGGAGCCGAGTGGAGGGGGACAAAGTGGAGTCCAACGAGCGTTATTATCGCCGGCGCGCGATCGAGGAGCGTATGGCAGCACAACGGGCGGTGACTGAAGCCGCGCGCACATGGCACGCCAAACTAGCCGAAGATTTCGCCGCACGCGCGAGCATCGTCACCGCCGTCAGCGCCTGACGGCCAACGGCATTCGCGAACGCGGCAGAGACGCCGCGTTCCCGCAGATTCCAACCTCATTTCGCATTGCCGCCGAGGAAGTGGCGCGCCCGGAAGGATTCGAACCTCCGGCCCCCAGATTCGTAGTCTGGTGCTCTATCCAGCTGAGCTACGGGCGCGCAGTTCGCGTCGCATAGTCGGCGGCGCGGAAGCGGCGACATAAGGGGAGCCGCCGCGCATGGCAAGTCTTGGCAGATGCTTGGGCGATTGCGGGCGGCGCGGCCCGCGACTAGGGCTTGAGCGATGATCTGGCGGCCGGCTTTTGCAGTCTTCGTGGTCGCGCTCGGCGCTTGTTCGACGCCTGGCGGACAATATCCTTCCCTTCAGCCGCGCGCCGCGGAGAACATCGATCCGCGGGTGCCGGTCGAGCGCCCGATGAACGATCGTCCAGTGACGCCGGCGCTTGCCAGCCGCCTTGCCGAGCTGGTGTCGACAGCGCGTGGCGCAGACGCGGCTTTCCAATCGGCTGCGGACACTGCGGAGAGACTGGCTGCAAACGCCGGCGGTCCGCAAAGCGAGGGCTGGATCGCCGCGCAGGAGGCCTTGTCGTCGGCGATCGCAGCAACCGGACCGACCCGTCTGGCACTTGGCGATATCGATGGCCTTGGCGCGACCAAGCTGCAGAGCCAGGGAGGGCTCGCGCCGAGCGATCTCGCAGCGATCAAGGACGCCGGTGCCGAGGTGGGTGCTCTAGATGCCCGTCAGGCGGCGCGCATCAAGGCGATCCAGCTGCGCCTGGGCGTGCGCTAAAGCTTGATCAACGGCATGACGCTGGCGTGGTCGTCGGTCCAGGGCGTGAAGCCCTTGCGGCCCTGAAGCATGGTCCATTTTCCGGGCGAACGAGCGATCAATTGCTTTAGCGTGTCTGCCGACGGCGACATCGCGATCCAGTTCGATGCGCTCTCATTCTGAAGCGAGCCCGTCGAGTCAGGCACATATTGCCGCTGGATGGCATGCCATCCGCCGCGCATCGCCGCTGCCGCGACAACCGGCTGGAGGTCGAGATAGCGATTTGAAATGTGAACCATCAGCAGGCCGCGGCCGCTCAGCATGCGCCGATAATCGGCGAACGCTTCCTCGGTCAGAAGGTGCATTGGCACTGAGTCCGACGAGAAGGCGTCGATCACGAGGAGGTCGACAACCGCGGGCGGCTTGCGCTCGATCAGCAGGCGGGCGTCGCCAATTTCGATTCGCGCGTCTGGCTTGCACTGCGAAATGAAGGAAAAGCGCTGCGGATCGCGGGCGATGGTGGCGACGACGGGATCGATCTCGAAGAAAGTCCAGCGCTGCCCAGGCTGGGCGTAGCACGCGAGCGTACCGGCCCCGAGGCCGACAACGCCGACGCGCGCGCTGGCGCCAAACAGCTGGGGCACGGCGTCCATTGCAAGGCCGACGCCTGAGCCGTGAGCATAGTAAGTGGTCTCCATCCGCTCGCGCTGGGACGAGCCGATGTTCTGAACGCCGTGCAGGGTGGTGCCATGGACGAGCATGCGAGCGTCGTTGGGCGCCGGGCGGATCGAGTAGATGCCGAAAAAGCTTCGCGTCATCTTGCCCGGCACGGCGCTGAGCTCCAGCCGCTCCCACCCGCCGGCGGCAATCAGCAGCGAGCAAACCGCGGCGGTGAAAAGCAGCCGGTTGCCGATGGCTGCGATGGCAATGACGAGGATGGACACCATCGCCATGTGGTTGAGCGGCTTCGACGTTTGAAATCCGAGCACATCCTTGCCCAGAAAGGCGAGCAGGATGAGCAACACGATTGCCGCCATGGTGAGCGTGCTTCCGCGGCGCCTGTCGTTCCATAGCCTGCCGAGCGGCTCGAACGGGTTGCGGTTGATCATCAGCGCCGCCGCTGCCGCAAGCAGGATCAAATGCTCGTAGGTCCAGTCGAAGATGAGCGGCGCGAGCAGCGCGCAAAAGGCGCCGCCGATCACGCCGCCGATCGACATGGCGAGATAGAAGAGCGTCAGATGCTGGGCGTCCGGACGAGAGTCGAACAACCGGCTGTGCAGCGACACCGAGACCGTGAAGAGGTTGACGATCGAGATCACGCAGAAGACCAGCGCGAGCCAATTCTGGTCCACGAACACCGCAAAGCAGGCAAGCAGAAGGAACAGCGGCGCGAGGCGCGCGATCGCCTCGGCCGGCTTTCGGTTAGTGGCGAAGGCAAAGGTGAAGCTTAGCAGATAGACGCCAAGCGGAAGCACCCATAGCAGTGGCATCGCAACGAGGTCGGTCGTGATGTGGAGGGTCGTCGAGAGGATCAGGCCCGAAGGAACGGCGGCGAGCAGGATCCAGAATCCGAACTCGCGTCGCGACGGGTTGGGCGTCGCCTCTTCCGGCGGCCGCTGCGTTGCGTTGCGCGGCAGGACCATGGCGCACCAGCCGACGAGCAAGATCATCAGACCGTAGGCAAGGCTCCACAGCAGGCGCTGCTCGCCGATGGGAAGCAGCGGCTCGACCAGCAGCGGATAGGCGATGAGGCCGCCGAAGCTGCCGAGGTTCGATGCCGCATAAAGAGGGTACGGATCGGTGCCGATTTCGCCGTACCAGCGCTGCAGCAGCGGCGCCTGCGCCGAGACGGCGAAGAACAATGGGCCGATGGAGACGAGCAGCAGCCACGGCACCCACAGGAAGGGATTCGCGCTGGGCGGCGGCACGGCGGCGATCAGGCCGATCGGAAGCATGAGGCCTGCCGCGAGTAGCAGGGCGATGTGGATCACAGCCTGCCTGCGCGGCGCGAACCGGCCCGTCCAGTGCGCATAGGCATAGCCGCCGAGCAGCAGCGCCTGATAGACGAGCATCGCCGAGTTCCACACGCTCGGCGCACCACCGAGGCGGGGCAGCGCCATGCGCGCGACCATCGGCTGAACGAGGAAGAGCAGGAACGAGCCGACGAAGATCGCGGCAACGAAGCGCTGCCTGGACCAGGGATTGCGCGCCTCGATGTTGCCTGCCGTTGTCGCCATTGTAGCTGACGCTAGCGGTGGATTGGCTGCATTGGGTTAACGGCGGTCGTGGACTGCCGCGTCGCGTGCCGAGGGCCATTCGGCCGCGCCGATCTCATAAACGATCTGCGGATTGACCGCCGGCCCGAAGCGCTGGTCGACGAAATCGAGTTCTTCACGCCGGGTCATGCCGAGCCGCTTCATCAAACCCTGGCTCTCCCGGTTCGGCGGGATCGTCATCGCAATGATCCGGTCGTAGCCGAATTGCCCGAAGCCGAGGTCGAGCGCGGCGATGGCTGCTTCCTTTGCGATGCCCTTCCCCCATGCGCTCTCGCGGAGGCGCCAGCCGATTTCGGGCACGCCCGCCAGCTTGTTGGCGCCCGGCGTGTTGACCCGCTTCAGACCGCAAAAGCCTTGGATTTCGCCCGTCGCGCGATCCTCGACGACCCAGAAAGTATGGCCATAATCGCGCTGGTAGCTGCACAAGCGATCGAACCCTGCGCGCCACTCTTCCGGCGATTGCACGCCGCCCAGATGACGCATCACGGCCGGCTTGTTCATGATCTCGTAGAAGGCCTGCTCGTCCGGCACGTCCCATTCGCGGAGGCGCAGCCGCTCGGTCTCGGCAACGAACTTAGCCACGGAGCGCCTCGACGCCGCGAACCACTGCGCCGACCGCGTCATCGACATGCTCGAGGTGAGTGCGAAAGCAAAGGATGGCGCAGCGCAGGCGGTAAGTTCCGTCGATGCGCGTGCCGCTCATCATGACGCGGCCTTCCTGCTGGATGTGTTGCATCAGGCGCTCGTTGAAGGCGTCGGCGTCGCCGCTCTTGGGCAGGTAACGGAAGGCGACGACGGAAAGTTGCGGTTCCGGCCCGGGGTCGAAGCCGTCGATCTCCGACAGGCGTGCGTGGAAGTAGCGCGCGAGCGCGAGCTTCTCCGACTGCGCGGCGCGGAAGGCGGCGATGCCGGCGATCTGCAGCGGCAGCCACAGGCGCAGCGCCCGGAAGTGGCGGGTTAGCTCGGGCGAGAGGTCGGCGGGCGACGGCCCGACCTCGGACTCGCCGAGCGGACGGATATAATCGGCGCTGGCGCTGAACGCTTGTTGCAGCAGCTTGCCGTCGCGGACGAGCGCGGCGCCGGTGCCGTATGGCAGGAACAGCGCCTTATGGGGGTCGAGCGCGACGCTGTCCGCCTGCTCAATGCCACGAAGGCGCTCTCGGCCTTCGTCGCAGAGGGCAAACAGACCGCCATAGGCGCCGTCCACGTGCAGCCACGCGCCGTAGCGGCGGCAGAGGTCGGCAATCTCGGGCAGTGGGTCGATGGCCCCGGTATCGACGGTTCCTGCGGAGGCAATCACCAGCCATGGGCGGACGCCACTGCGGCGATCTTCCTCCAATGCTCCTTGAAGCGCCTCGACTGACATGCGGTAGTCTTCATCCGTATCGATAACGCGCTTGGGCGAGCGTCCGCGACCGGCGATATGCAGCGCCTTGTCGACGCAATAATGGGCAAAGCGGGTGACGTAGACCGCGCCCCCACTATCCGGGTCCCGCGCCTCGCGAGCCGCGACCACCGCAGTCAGGTTCGCGATGCTGCCGCCGGATGTCAGTGTGCCGGCAGAATCTGCGGGATAGCCAATGACGCTCGCCAGCCAGGCGGCGCAGGCATTTTCGATGCGGACCGCGCCGGGGCTGGCCGACGCAAAGCCCGAATATTTGTTGGAGGTCGCGGCCAGCAAATCTCCGAACGCCGAATAAGGGACACCGCCGCCTGGAATGTACGCCATGAAGCGCGGGCTGGTGGTCGCGAAGCCCGGATTGTCGATGCAGGTGCCGACGTAGTCGAGGACCGACGCCGGGTCCCTGCCCTGCTCGGTGAACTCCGGGTCCAGCCGCTGGCTGAATACTTCTGACCAAGGCCGGTTGCTCGACGCTTCTTCGACCTGATCCCAGTAAGCGAGCGCGTGGTCGAGCGCCTGACCGCCAATGGCGCGACGTGTAGCCGCGTCCGGTTCCAGCGGTGCGGCGGCTTCGCGGAGGCGCGCAATCTCGGCGCGAAGCTGGTCGATCACGAGATCAGGCGCGCGGCATCCACCGCGTGATAAGTGAGCACGCCAGTGGCGCCGGCCCGTTTGAAGGCGAGCAAGGTCTCCAGGATCAGCGCGTCGCGGTCGCCCGCTCCAGCCGCCGCTACCGCCTCGATCATCGCATACTCGCCGCTCACCTGGTACGCGAAGGTCGGGACGCCGAAAGCATCCTTCACCCGCGCGACGACGTCGAGATAGGGCAGCCCCGGCTTCACCATCACGAAGTCCGCACCCTCAGCCAAGTCGAGCTCGACCTCCCGCAGCGCTTCTTCGATGTTGGCCGGGTTCATCTGATAGCCGCGCTTGTCGCCCTTCAGTCGACCGAGCGAACCGACCGCCTCGCGAAACGGCCCGTAGAAGGCCGAGGCGTACTTCGCGGCGTAGGCCATGATCGCGACATTCTGGTGCCCCTCGTCCTCGAGCGCAGCGCGAATAGCGGCGACCCGGCCGTCCATCATGTCGGAGGGCGCGACGATATCGGCGCCGGCTTCGGCCTGCACCAACGCCTGGCGGACCAGAACCTCGACCGTATCATCGTTGATGACGTTGCCGGCGATGTCGACGATGCCGTCGTGGCCGTGGCTCGTGTAGGGATCGAGCGCGACGTCGGTCAGCACGCCGATGTCGGGCACCGCATCCTTGATCGCCTTGATCGCCTGGCAGATCAGGTTGCCGCTGTTGAGCGCCTCGCGCGCGTCGTCGGTCCGAAGGTCGGTCGGCGTGTTCGGGAACAGCGCGATGCATGGGATTCCGAGGTTAGCGGCCTCGCGCGCCTTGGCGCCAAGCTTGTCGATGCTCCAGCGGCTGACGCCGGGAAGGGAGCCGATCGGCTCATCGCAGTCGCGTCCGTCGCAAACGAACAGCGGCCAGATGAAGTCGGACGGATGAAGCCGATTCTCGGCGAGCATCGAGCGCATCCAGGCGCTCGAGCGGCCGCGGCGCATCCGGAGGTGGGGGAATGAAGCTGACATGGCGCGCCTCTAGCGTCATTCGGCGCCTCACGGGAACCCAAATGCTTGCGCCGCCGCTTAGTGGGGATGGCAAACAACAATAAGCTGCCCCGAAAAGCGATCCTGATCGTCAACACGGCGAGCCGGAGCGGCGCGGACGCGTTCGAACAGGCGCGCGAGAAGCTGACCGGTGCAGGGGTTGAGCTGATCGATGCGCGGTCGGTGGACGACCCCGAGACCCTCCCGCACGAAATAAAGGCGGCGGTGAAGCGCGCGCCGATGGTCATCGTCGGCGGTGGCGACGGGACGCTGTCCGAGACGGTCGACGATTTTCTGGGGAGTGATACGGTGTTCGCGCTGCTCCCGCTCGGCACGGCAAACAGTTTCGCGCGCACGCTGGGCATCCCGCTCGATCTGGACGGTGCTATCGACGTGATTGCCAATGGCTTGCCGCGGCAGATCGATCTTGCGGCGATCAATGGCGATTATTTCCTCAACAATGCCGCGCTGGGCCTCGCGCCCAAGGTGGCGGAGACCGTGCCGCATGGCTTGAAGCGGACCCTGGGCCGGCTTGGCTATCTGCTGTGGGCCGGCTGGTCGGCCGCCAGCTTCAAGGCGTTCCGGCTGACGGTGGACGACGGCAAGCGGCGTCACCGGCTGTGGGCGACCGAGGCGCGGATTGCCAACGGGCGCTTCCATGGAGGCATCGAGCTGATCGAAAGTGCCAACGTCGATAGCGGCGAGATCGTGGTTCAAGCAGTCGAGGGGCGAAGCGTTGTGAAGCTCGGCTGGAGCTATCTCACCAGCGCGTTGAAGCATCCATCGCGGCACGATCCGCTGACCGAATTTCGCGGCAAGAAGCTTCGGATCGAGACTCACCCTCGCATGCGCGTGTCGATCGATGGCGAACTCGGGCCGGAAACGCCTTTCGAGGCAACCGTCGCACCAGGCGCGATCACCGTCGCGGCGCCTAGAGGCTAGCCCGCCGGGTTGAGCGCGCCGCCGGGTTCGCGAGTTGCCTCCGCCTCTTCGATGCATTCGTCAGGGCTCGGGACTTGCTCGATGCTGAGCTGTGCTTTCCGCCAGCCGCCCTTCCAATAGTACAAGACGGCGAGCGCCATATTGGCGAAGGAGCTGACCGGGAAGCTGAGCCATACCGCGTCCGGCCCGAGCCAGTGCTGAGTCGCGAATATCCAGCCGAAACGGACCGGGATCAGGCCCACCGCGAGGATGATGAGCGGCGCCCAGACGGCGCCATTGGCCCGCACTGTCGCGAACAGGACCATGGTCACGCCGAACAGCAGGAAGTTCCAGGTCGCGAGCATGTGGATGTGCCGAGCGATCGGCAGCGCCGGGCTTCCAGAGCCCATGAACAGCGCGAGCACCGTGCGATCGGCCAGCGTCAGCAACACGATCAGCGCGCCGGTGATCAGCAGCGACAGGACGATCCCATTGCGCGTGATCGCACCGACGCGGTCCCATAGCCGGGCGCCGATGTTCTGTGCCGACATGGCGCTGACGGCCGCGCCGATCGCCATCGCCGGCATCTGCACATAGGTCCAAAGCTGCATCGCGACGCCGAACGCCGCTGTCGTGTCGACGCCCTGCCGGTTGACGATGCCGATCAGCGCCAGCGCCGACATCGAGATGACGACCATCTGCAGGCCCATGGGGAAGCCTTTGACGATGATCGTTTTCATGATCGTGAGCTTGGGCATCAGGTAGCGCAGTTCCGCACCGCGCAACCGCAGGGGCAGGTCCCGCGCATAGACGTAGATGACGAGTCCGATCAGGCTGACGTAATTGCCGATCAGCGTCGACATGGCCGAACCGGCAATACCCATCGCCGGGATCGGGCCGAAGCCCCGAATGAAGAAGGGGTTGAGGCCGCTGTCGAGGACGACGGCGACGATCATGAACCAGAGCGGCGTCAGGCTGTCCCCCGCCCCGCGCAGCGCCATCATCATCAAGGTCAGAAGCAGCAGCGCCGGCATCGCGAGAAAGATGACCTGCAGATAATCGAGCGCGAGCTTTGCCGCGTCGCCCGGTGTTCCGAGCAGGTGCAGGATCGAGCCGGACAGGAAATAGCCGGCGATGCCGATCAGGATGGTGACGACGGCGAAGCCTCCCATCGCGGTGCCGAAGATGCGCCGCGCCTCATCGGTGTCCTTGCGGCCCCAATACTGGCCGATGAGGATGGTCGACGCCATGCCGAAGCCGAACACGAAGGCGGTCAGCAGAAACATGACCATGTTGGCATTGGACGTCGCCGCGAGCGCGCCTTCGCCGAGCAGGCGGCCGACCCAGATCGCGTTGACGGTGCCGTTCAGCGACTGAAGGATCGAGGACGCGAGCGTCGGCAGCGCGAACTTGAGAAGCGTCGGGCCGATCGCGCCTTCGGTCAGATTTCCGCGCTGCGGGGGCCCTCGTCTCGCTTGTGCGTCAGCCACTCGTTTCTCCGTCTAGCCCAGTCGCTCCAACGCGGCACGGAGGCGATCGGCCTCCGCCGCCTTGGCGTCGTGGTCGGCTCGCGCCTTTTCGACGGCTTCGGGCTTGGCGCGTTCGGTGAAGTTCGGGTTTGCGAGGCGCTGGGCGAGGCTGTCGCGTTCCTTTTCGGCAGTCGCGGCGCCCTTCGCTAGCCGATCGCGCTCGGCGTCGAGGTCGATCACGCCTTCGAGCGGAAGCGCAAATGTCGCTTCATCAACAACCACCTGCGCGGCGCCGGTGCCCGTGAAGGTCGACAACTGGATCGATTCCAGGCGAGCCAGCCGCGACAGCATGGCGAAGTTGCGGTCGAGGCGCGCGGCGGTCTCTTCCGAGGCGTCCGCAGCGAATAGGTGCAGCTTTGCCGATGGAGGTACGTTCAGCTCAGTACGAGCGGACCGAACTTCGCCGACGAGCCTGATTATCCAGTCGAGTTCGGACTTCGCACGGAGATCTATCTGAGCCTGCGGCTCGGGCCATTTAGCGACGATCAGTTCGTACGGTCGTGCGTTCGCATTCCACAGCTCTTCGGTGATGAAGGGCATTAGCGGATGGAGCATGACAAGGATCTGGTCGAACGCCCAGGCGGCGACCTTCTTGGTCTCCTCGTCGAAGCTGCCTTTGATCAGCTCGACATACCAGTCGCAGAAGGTGCCCCAGACGAAGTGGTAGATGGCATCCGCCATCTCGTCGTAGCGCAGTTCGTCGAAGGCGCGATCAAGCTTACCGAGCGTCTCGACGACCTCGCCGATGATCCAGCGGTTGACCGGAAGCTCGGCGGCGGGTGTGGCGATGCTGTCGCTAGCGCCGACGCCGTTCATCTGCAGGAAGCGCGCGGCGTTCCAGATCTTGGTCGCGAAGTTGCGATAGCCTTCGACGCGCTTCTCATCGAGCTTGATGTCGCGGCCCTGACTTTCCATCGCCGCCAGCGTGAAGCGCAGCGCGTCTGCCCCGTATTTGTCGATAAGGCCGAGCGGGTCGACCGTATTGCCCTTCGACTTGGACATCTTCGCGCCCTGCGCGTCGCGAACCAGGCCGTGGAGGTAGAGCGTCTTCCATGGCACCTCGCCCATGAACTCGATGCCCTGCATCGCCATGCGCGCGTCCCAGAAAAAGAGGATGTCGAAGCCGGAGATGAGCACGTCGTTGGGGTAGTGGCGGCGGAGGTCCTCGGTCTCCTCCGGCCAGCCGAGTGTCGCAAACGGCCAGAGTGCTGAGCTGAACCAGGTGTCGAGAACGTCTTCGTCCTGCCGCAGCGGTTGGTCTCCCGCTTGCTTGCGTGCTTCTTCCTCAGTCTCAGCGACGAAGATCTTGCCGTCCTCGGCATACCACGCCGGAATGCGGTGGCCCCACCACAGTTGGCGCGAGACGCACCACGGCTGGATGTTCTCGAGCCAGTTGAACCAGGTTTTGGCCCAAGTCTCGGGCACGATCCTGATGTCGCCCTTCTTGACCGCTTGGAGCGCGGGCAGCGCCAGCTTGACGGCGTCGACATACCATTGGTCGGTAAGCCACGGCTCGATGACTACGCCTGAGCGGTCGCCATAGGGTGTAGGGATGACCCGGTCCTCAACGCGGACCAGCGCGCCTTCGTCTTCCAGTCTGGCAACAACCGCCTTGCGCGTTTCCTCGCGGGTCAGGCCGAGCAGCTCCTGCGGGATGAGGCCGTCCCGCGTCTGCACAACGTATGCCTCGGCATCGAACATGTTGAGCATGTCCGCGGGCATGAAACCGGCGCGCTTGCCGACCTCATAGTCGTTGAAGTCGTGACCCGGCGTGATCTTCACCGCGCCGCTGCCCAACTCCGGATCGGCATGCTCATCGGGGATGATCGGGATCAGGCGGCCGGTGATCGGTTGCTTGATGTGCTTGCCGATCAGCGCCTTGTAGCGCTCGTCCTCCGGGTGAACCGCGACCGCCATGTCGGCGAGCATCGTTTCGGGCCGCGTGGTTGCGACGTGAATTGCGCCGCTGTTGTCGGCAAGCGGGTAACTGAGCGTCCAGAACTTGCCCTGCACATCGCGCGTCTCGACCTCGAGGTCGCTGATCGCGGTCTGGAACTTGGGGTCCCAGTTGACGAGCCGCTTGTCGCGGTAGGCAAGGCCGCGCTTGTAGAGTTCGACGAAGACGTGAGTGACGGCTTTCGAGAAACCCTCATCCATCGTGAAGCGCTCGTTCGACCAGTCGCACGATGCACCGAGGCGACGGAGCTGCCGCGTGATCGCGCCGCCCGACTGCGCCTTCCATTCCCAGACGTGCTCCAGGAATGCTTCACGTCCGATCTCCGCGCGCTTGATGCCCTGGCTGTCGAGGTTGCGCTCGACCACCATTTGCGTCGCGATGCCGGCGTGGTCGGTGCCGACCACCCAGAGCGCGTCCTTGCCGCGCATCCGCTCGCGCCGGCTGAGCACATCCTGCAGCGTGATATCGAGCGCGTGGCCGATGTGCAGCGAGCCGGTGACGTTCGGCGGCGGCATAACGATGGTCCACGGCGTCGCATCGGGGCGCTCGGGCCGGAACAGGCCGTTGCTCTCCCAATGCGCGTACCAGCTATCTTCAATCGCGCGGGGTTCGAAAGTCTTCGGAAGTTCGCTCATGCAGCGCGACTAAACGCGCTGCGCTGCAGCATCAACCTCGCTCGGGTCGCGCCGGTGCCGTCGCGGGGGCAGGCTGGGCAGCGTCCTTCCCCAGCCACCGACCGAACCAGCCGAACACCTCGTCATACCATTGGACCGAATTCTTCGGCTTCAGCACCCAGTGGTTCTCATCCGGGAAGATCAGCAGCCGCGAGGGAATGTTGCGGCGCTGGAGCGCGGTGAAAGCGGCGATCCCCTGCGTGTAGGGGATGCGGAAATCCTTCTCACTGGTGATAACGAGCTGCGGCGTCCGCCAGTTGGTGACGAAGTTGACCGGGTTCCATTTCTCGAACTCGCCCGGCGCTTCATAATAAGGATGTTTGCCGTGCTCCCACTCGTCGAACCACAGCTCTTCGGTCTCATATGCCATGGCGCGGGCATCGAAGACGCCGTCGTGCTGGACGATGCACTTGAACCTGTCGGGCCATTTCCCTTCGATCCAGTTCATCATGTAGCCGCCGTAGGACCCGCCGGCCGCGCAGGCGTTGTTGGCGTCGAGCTGCGGGTCTTGAGCGGTCGCGTAGGCGAGACCTTTTTGAAGGTCTTCAAGCGGCCAGCCGCCCCAGTTCTGATGGATCGCGTCGGTGAAGGCCTGGCCATATCCGGTCGATCCGTGGAAATCGACGCTCACGATGCCGTAGCCGGGTGCTGAGAAGAGCCGCGGGTTCCAGCGGAAGGACCAGCTGTTGGAGAAGCTGCCCTGTGGGCCACCGTGGACGAGCAGCAGGACGGGCAGCTTGGACGTCACGAGGTTTGGCTTCAGCGTGAAGCCCCACACCGTGTCGTTGTTCGCGCCCTTGAAGCTGAACTTGCGGAAGGTGACCGGGTCGAGCTGCGAAAGCAAAGCGCGGTTGACGTCGGTCAGCTTCGTCGCTCGGCCGGCGGCGTCGAGGCGATAGATGTCGTCGGGAGCGTAAACGCTGTTCATCGTCACGATCGCGCCGCTGCCGGCGAGCGCGTGGACGTTGGCGTAATGGCCCTCGCCCGTCAGCCGCGTGACCTTGCCGGTCGCGACATCGACTCGCCACACGGGCTCTTCGAGCGTGTCTTCGGCGGTGATCAGGATGCTACGCCCGTCGGGCGCCCATTCGACCGACCCGACCGAACGGTCGAAATTCTGCGTTAGCGCCCGGGTCTGGCCGGTGGCGATGTCGCGCAGCTGGAGGACCTGACGATCGGCTTCATAGCCTGGCCTCGCCATGGCGACGTAAGCGAGCGTGCGACCATCGGGTGATACAGCGGGCGCGGTGTCGGTTGCGTCATTGGCGTCGGTCAAGTTGACCGGCCGGGTGCTGCCGTCGCTTGGAACCGCGAAGATATCCATGTTTGTGGACAAGGGCTCGATCCGCCCGGCTTCGCGGAGCGTAAAGTAGAGCGTGCGGCCGTCGGGCGAGAAAGCCAGTTCCTCGCCGCCGCCGAACGGCTTCGACGGCGTATCGCCTTCAAGGTTGCCGGTGATACGGAGACCCGGACCCGACAGGCGGCCGTTGACGACCGGGTAACTGTAGAGGCGCGAGCGCGTGCCGGGCTCGGCCCACGTATCCCAGTGACGCACGAAAAGCTGATCGTAGGTGCGACCCGATCCTGCCGGCTTGGGCGCCGTGACGCCTGCGCAGCTGATGTCCGGGCACGCCGGGCGGTCGGCCCAGACGACGACGCGGTCACCGGTGGGCGACAACTTGAAGCCGCCGACGTCGACGCTGAAGCTGCTGACCTGCACCGCCGCGCCGCGCGGCGCCATGCGGAACAGCTGGTCGTGATCGCCGACCGGCATCAGGAACCAGATCGATCCATCGCGCCCGAAGACGGCATCATGACCCTTCTCGGCGCCCTTGACCGGCTGCGGCAGCGCGCCCGGCCGCGTCAGGTCGAGCGTGTGCAGCGTGTTGTTGCGCTTGTTCTTGTCCCAGTCGGTGTCCGAGATCGTGAAGACCGCCAGGCGGCCATCCGGCGAAACTTCCGGAGCGCCGAGGCGATGCATCGATTGCATGTCGCGGGCCGTCATCGGGCGGGCAGAAAGCGGGGAAGCCGCAAGCGCGACGGCTGCGGCGGCGAGGAGAAGCTTGGGCTGAATCATGACTGCGGCGTAGCAAAGCCGCAGCGTCACGCAAGGACTAGAGCGGGCGCCCCGTGATACGCGAGATTTCGCGCTTCACATGCTCCTCGACCATCTGCGGCAGATGATCGTCGAGCCATTGCTTGAGCATCGGGCGAAGCATCTCGCGCACAATCTCCTCAAGTGGGTTGGCCTGTGGCGTCGCGGGCGTCGTCGCGGCGACGGTCTGGAGTTGCTCGAGCGCCTGCCGGCTCTGACCTGCCGCCTGCTCATCGAGCAATGGCGGTCCTAGGTCCGCGGCCGGCGCAAGCGGCTGGTCGAGCTCGAGCACGTCCTCATCGCCGGTGTCGGACGTCTCTTCGGGCAGAGGTTCGTCTTCGAGCTGGTCGACGGGCGGCGCCGTCGAACGCAATTCCTTCTCCTCCGCGATCACTTTTTTGATCGACGCGAGGATGTCTTCCATCGAGGGTTCGCGACCGGGCGACTGCATGGGCGCGGATATCGCTTATTGCTGCGGCCGAGTCACCCCTGACGTGGTCACCGGTTCGATCAACGTCGTGCCGGGCACGAGTTGCGGCGTGACGGCCGGATTGGGCGGTAGCTCATTGGGATCCACGGTGCGGGTCGCGGCCGTCGGGTGGCGAGGATCGGTGGACCAATCGCTCCAGCTCCCCGCGACACGACGATAATTGCCGAGCGGATCGTACAGCGGACCGCCGTCGAGCCCGAGGTCCTGCGCTTCCGCCTGACCCATCGCATTCAGCAGCTGGAAGCCAGCCACATATGCGTCACGCTTCGCGGTCACCAGTTCGACCTGGGAGTTCAACAGTTCCTGCTCGGCATTCAAAACGTCGAGAACGGTGCGCGTGCCGACACTTTGCTCGGCGCGAGCGCCTTCGAGCGCGAGCTCGTTGGCCTGGGCGGCGACAGTATTGGACTGGATCGCTTTTTGCGCTGCGTCGTAGAGCGCGAACGCGGCGCGCGCAGCCTGGACGACGGCGCGTTCCGTGCCGACGACCTGCTCCGTGACCTGGCCCTGCTGGGCCTGCGCCTGACGAATACGCGCCGAGGGAAGGCCGCCCTGAAAGATCGGGATCCTGGAACTCAGGCCGATGGCCGTCTGCCCGCCGGTGCTCTGCTGATTCCCGATCGTGCCGCCAAGCTCGTTCACGTAGGTGCCGCTTCCCACTGCCGACAAAGTAGGCAGCCGGCTCGCTTCGGCGACGCGAACGTCATATCCAGCGGCGATCGCCTGACGCGTGATGGCAATGAGGTCGGGATTATTCGCGAGCGCGATTCGAACGGCCTCTTCCGGGCTTGTTGGAAGCGGCGGAAGCGGCGGCGGCGGGGCCAACACGCCTGGCGGATGGCCGATAACCTGACGGTAAGTGGCTTCGCTCGCCGTCAGGCGGCCTTGCGATTCCGCAAGCCGCGAACGCCCGAGCTGCAACCGCGCTTCCGACTGAGCGACGTCGGTCCGAGTAAGATCACCAATCTGAAAGCGGTCGCGTGTCGCCTCGAGGTTGGTGGTCAGGACTTTGACGTTGTTGGCGTTGAGCTCCACGATGGCGCGATCGCGGATGACATCCATGTATGCCGTGACGGCCTGGGTGAAGACATCGCCCTCGACAGCGCGAAGCGTGGCCCGGCTTGCCTCTACCCGGGTCTTCGCGGCACGAACGTCATTCCTGACCGCGCCGCCGTTGAATATTGGGTAGCTCAGGTCCAGCCCAGCCGAGAGCGTGGGCCCGTTTCCCCCCGTCTCCAGAATGCCGCTGCGGCTGAGGTCGCGGTTGATGCCCAAGGTGCCACTGACTTGCGGTCGGCCGGCCGCGCGAGCCACCGCCACGCTGGCGTCCACGCCACGCAGGACTTCACGCTGCGCCGTGAGTGTCGGGTTGGTGTGGTAGGACGAGACAAGCGCCTCGCGCAGGGTGTCGGCCGAGGCCGTACCCGCCATCAGCGCAGCAACCAGCGATCCGGAAATAAGCTTACGAAGCACGCTGCCCCCTTAAAATTTGAATTCTTTCGGGCGGCTGAAGCCGGGCAGCGCCGGAACCCCCGAATCGCTTATGGAAAGATAACCGAACGCGTCGCCGGCCTTGCGTCCAACCACGAGCCGGGTAACGCCGCGATCGATGATCGCCGTGCCGAGACGGCCGCCGTCGTCGAGCTGGGCGACGATCTCGTCCGGGATGAACTCGACCGCGCCATCGATCAGGATTTGCTGAAAGGGGCCGCAGTCGGCCGCGCCGGCTGAGAGCGGTCCCTCGACAATATCAGCGCCGAGTTCGCGCGCCTCCGCTGCAAGATCAGCATCGCTCTCGACGGCGACGACGTCGAGGCCGATCGCCCGCAGCACGGCGGCGGAATAACCGGTCCCCGCGCCGACAACGAGCGCGCGCTGACCCGGCATGGGCGCCATCTGCGTCAGCAACTGCCCAAGGACGGCCGGCGGCGGCAGGTAGCGCCCATTGCCGAAGGAAAGCGCGCGGTCGGCATAAGCAAGCGGGCGCACGCCAGCAGGGAGAAACTTCTCACGCTGGATCGTGCCCATCGCACGCGTAACCGCGGGGTCCACAACGCCCTGCGGGCGAAGCTGGCTTTCCACCATGGCCTCGCGGGCGGCGGCGAAATCGGGAATAGGAGTGTGCACCGTCATAGCTGTTATATGCCGCTAATACACCGTTAGTTCAAGTTTCTCCTGCGCGAAGACGCAGGCTGTCGAGATGCGCTCATATCGGCACGGGCACGCGAGGCCAACCGCCGTTGATAGAATGACGAGCGGCTGTGTCCCGAAGGTTTCACGCTTTCCAGTCTTGGGGTTGACCGCGGCGGGACCGGCACGGCAAAGGCAGCCGCTCTCCCCCGGCCCGATGGCGGAGTGGTTACGCAGAGGACTGCAAATCCTTGCACGCCGGTTCGATTCCGGCTCGGGCCTCCATCTCCATCCGGTCTAGGGAACGACCGGTTCGCGGCGCCCTGTCCGGACTTGAACAGGTGATGTCCATAAGCGGACACCGATGACCCGCCCCTCTCGGTATCGGTCAGAGCGGCTGTTGATCTGTCGCTATTCATTCCCACACTGAAACTGCAACTTGCGTGCCAAGTGGGCGAGCTGAATCCTGTGACTTTGCTAGTCATGGCAACAAAGTCACTATGGGAAACCACGTATACATCCGGGCCAGGGTTTCGGGCATCAAAACCCGATGGTTTGGAGATCAATTCGCCTGGAGTTGGGCAGCACCGAAGAATTTCCTGCCGGCTCGGTGAGTCGCGTCTACCTCATCCGCTTGCCGCTGGATGATCGCGATACAGTTGACGAGAGAGCGTTTCGCGACAGCCCGGCGCATGCAACCGTCAGGCGCCATTGGTCCACTGAACCCGATAAGCGCGGCGTCGTCGTCCAGTCGGGCTGCAACTGGACGCTTCAATGCAACGGAGATCCTGGGCGCGCCCTGTGCCTCGACGGCAAGCCGATTCGGCTCGGCCAGGCGATTACTGTCATTGAGCCCGACGGCACCCGATTGCCATTCAAGGTTGCGAGCGTCCGCTGAACATTCGACCGGTCGCTTCGACCTGCTATAGTTCCGCGATGGACGGTCCGGCCGATCACTCGCACACGTCTCTGGTGGGCCAAGAAGAGCACTTTCGCTCTATCCTGGCGACCGTTCCGGACGCCATGGTCCTGATTGATGAAAAGGGAATCATCCTTTCGTTCAGTGCCGCTGCCGAAAAGATGTTCGGTTATGCCGAAGACGAAGCGGTCGGCGAAAATGTGTCGATGCTGATGCCCTCCCCGGACCGCGAGCGGCACGATGGGTACCTCAAAAACTACCAAGACACGGGGGTCCGAAAGATCATTGGGATCGGCCGTGTCACCACCGCGCGTCACCGCGACGGCAACACGTTTCCGATCGAGCTTACGGTCGGCGAAACCTGGGTCGAGGGACAGCGCATATTCACCGGCTTCATCCATGACATTACGCAGCGGCGGGAAACGGACCTGCGGCTGCGGGATCTCCAGACGGAGCTCGCCCATGTCGGCCGGCTTAGCGAGATGGGAATGCTAGCGTCTTCGCTTGCGCACGAACTCAACCAGCCGCTGACCGCGATCGCCAGTTATTGCGAAGGAGTCGCCGATCTCCTGAGCGGTGACCCAGACGCCGAGCGAATCGAAACGGCGAGAGAGGCACTTCGGGAGACGGCCGATCAGGCGCTTCGGGCTGGCCAGATCGTCAAGCGCATGCGCGATTTCCTTAGCCATGGGCAGACCGAATACCGGGTGGAAAGCCTCGCGCGCATCGTCACCGAAGCGAACGCACTGGCGCTGGTCGGTTCGCAAGAACATGGGATCGACGTTCAGGTGGAAATCGACCCCTCCGCCGACCAGGTTTTCGTCGACAGGATCCAGATCCAGCAGGTCCTGTTCAATTTGATCCGGAATGCCATCGAGGCAATGATGGACGCGCTCCACAGATCACTAACGATTTTGACCGAGGGTGCGGATGACGTCGTGACGATCAGCGTCGAGGACACCGGATCCGGCATTGACGATTCCGTTGCGGCGCAACTGTTTCAGCCTTTCATCACGTCCAAACCATCTGGCATGGGCATCGGCCTGTCGATTTCCCGCACGATCATCGAAGCGCACGGTGGGCGCATTTGGTGCGAGGCGAACCCTGCCGGTGGGACCATCTTTCGATTCACCCTTCCAAAAGCTGAGATCTAGAAATGCCTGATCCGCAAGAACGATTGGTGCACTTGGTCGATGACGATGCGGCAATCCGCCGGTCGGTCGGCTTTCTCCTCAAGACCTCGGGACACCGCGTCGAGACATACGCGTCCGGTGATGCGCTTCTGAAGCAAAGCAACAAGCTGAAAGACGGATGCATCCTGCTCGATATCCGAATGCCAGGAATGGACGGACTGGAGGTTCAGGAAGCGCTGCAGTCGAAGGGCGTCGCGCTCCCCGTCATAATCATGACGGGCCACGGCGACGTGACTCTGGCAGTGAAGGCAATGAAGGCCGGCGCAGTCGATTTCATCGAAAAGCCGTTCGAGAAGGCCACGCTGCTTGAATCCCTCGACGAGGCGTATCGCCGACTGTCGACCAAAGAGGTCACGGACGACCGGGCGCGGGACGCGTCGTTGCGGTTGCAGGTGCTAACTGCCCGTGAGCGAGACGTTCTAGACGGCCTGTCTCACGGTCTGCCCAACAAGACGATCGCCTACGATCTCGGGATCAGCTCCCGGACCGTGGAGATACACCGCGCGAACCTGATGACGAAGCTTGGCGTGCGCAGCTTGTCCGAAGCGCTTCGGATCGCCTTTGCGGCGCAAGGCAATTGATAGTGCCCTGAGCAGGTAGCAGCACCCTTAATGAAGGCTCCGTAACAGTACGTATGGAGCAAACCGGGCGCGGAAGCCTAGGCACGAGTTGACCTTCCGGAGTCCCCCTCCCCCAGCCAAACTCCGGAAGGTCCTGTTCACAGCGACGCCCGTGCGCGCTGTCCTCATCCTGCAGCGACAGACCTCGAGCGCGAGCGATTTGGGCTCAGACTCGGAAGCTTAGGTCACCGCGGGCAAGAGCACAGCAAGCACGCCCGCGGTGACCAGCTTACGCCGGGTGAAAGGGACTCGGCCCGGCGCAATCCTTACTCATATCTCAGGGCATAAATCGGGTTGGCCCGCGCGACTTTGACCGCGTGCCCGAGGACGGTGACTACCGCGATGCCAAGCGCAATCGCAGCGGCGAGCACGAAGGGCACTGGGGTCAGCGCGATCCTCTGGTCGAAGCCGTTGAGCCAGTCCCGCATCATCCACCAGGCGATCGGCCAGGCGATGATGTTGGCGATGATCACCGGCCGGCTGAACTGCCACACGAGCAGCTGCACAATATCTCGCGTCCGGGCCCCGAGCACCTTGCGGATGCCGATCTCCTTGGTGCGCCGCTGGGCGGTGAAGGCAGCAAGGCCGAACAGGCCGAGGCAACCGATGATCACCGCCAGCAGCGAGAAGGCGGCGAAGATCTGCGCCCGCGCGTCTTCCTTCTTGTAGAGCTCGCCCATGATATCTTCGCTAAACTTGGCATTGAACGGCACGTCGCTGGTATTGAGCTTCCACTGCCGCTCGATGGCCGACTTCACCGTTACCGGATCGCCGTTGTAGCGAACCATCATCCACCCAGGGCCGGTCTTCACCTTGTGGAACATGATTGGCTCGATCGGCGTGCGCACGGTGCGGAAGCGAGAATCGCCGACAACGCCGATGATCGTGATGTTGGTCATGCCGTTCTCGTCGCCGAAGAACTCCGTCCTCGCGACCTTGCCGATCGCGTCCTCGGGCGATTTGAAGCCGAGCTTGCGGGCGGCATATTCGTTGACGACGACATTGATGCCGCGCTGCGCGAGCGCCTTCTCATAAGCTTTATCCTGAGGATAAGGCACAGTGCTGTCGTCGGCTGGCCGGTTGACGTCGAACCAACGGCCAGCCACCAGCTTTAACCCCATCGCGTTTAGATAGTCGGCACCGACATTATACTGGCCGATCAGCACCTGCTTGTTGCTGCCCGGGGGCAGGATGAAGGTGTTGCTGCTATTATCGGTCGCGACGCCGATATCGGTCAGCGCGGCCGCGGTGACGCCGGGGATTCGCTTAATTTGCTCAACGATATTCTCCGCCTTCGGCCAGAGCTGCGCGCGCCCAAGCTCGTCGAGCTGCAGGACATGATCACGCTTGAAGCCGGGGTCGACCGTGCGCGCATAGACCGTTTGCCCATATATGACGGCGGTGCAGACAATGAGACCGATCGAAACCGCGAACTGAAGCACGACTAGAGCCGAGCGAAGGCGGCCCGAGCCCGGCGTTTCCGCAGCGGAGCGGTTTGCCTTGAGCACCTGCGCCGGCTGAAAGCGTGACAGGAAGAACGCGGGATAGAGGCCGCTGAGGATGCCTACCAGCAGCGCCAGCCCGACCGCCGGCAGGAGCACGCCTTCCCTGCCAAGATAGCTGAGCGCGATGTCGGCATCGAGGAACGCAGCGAAAGGCCGGACGAGCAGCTCCACCAACGCCAGTGCGAGAAGCATCGACACCGCCGAAATGAGTATTGATTCACTGACGAACTGGACGATCAATTGCTTCCGGGTCGCGCCGAGCACTTTGCGGAGGGCGACCTCGCGGGCGCGCTGGCTTGCGCGCGCGGTCGCCAGGTTGGTGAAGTTCACGACGGCCATACCAAGGATCAGCATGGCGATGATCGCGAAGGTGGTGATCGTGCGCTTGTCGTTGCCCGGCGTCAGGCTGCTGTCTTGGGCCTTGCCGAGGTGGACGTTCTGCAGGTTTACGAAGTGCCAGTCTTCGTCCGTGCCCTGGTTGTACATGACGCTGCCGTTGGGCTCGTCGGGAATGTTGCGCTTTTCCCAGGCGGGCATCTGCGCCTCGAGTGTCTTCACGTCGGTGCCCGGCCGTAGCTTCACGTAGACGTAGCCCGACTGGCAGCCCCAGCACTTGGTCAGGAAGTCGGGGTTGTCGGAATTGAAGGCGACAAAATCGAGCCGCATGATCGCGTTGAATTTCATGCTCGAATTCTTCGGCAGATCCCTGATCACGCCGGTGATCTTGAAATCGCGTTTCAAGCCACGTGAGATGACGGTCAACGTCTGGCCGAGCACGCGGTCGGTGCCGAATACCTTCCTCGCTTCAGACTGCGTCAGGACCGCTGTCTGCGGCGCCGGCAGCGTCGTTCCCGAGACCAACGGCAGGCTCACGGCTTTCAGGAAGTCCTCGTCCGTGAACATGTAGCCCTTGGTCGAAGTCGCCTGTCCGTCCTTGATCAGGACCGGGCCATTGTCCTGGATGTACGCCGCGGCCTGGACCTGGGGGAAATCCTTCTTCACGCGATCCTTCGACACATAAGCCGACATTTGCATGAAGCTCGGGACGCCATCCGACGGATGGGGATACCAGGCCTGGAGCTCGTAAGTGTTCTCCACGTCCGGAAGCCACTTGTCGTAGCTCTGCTCGTAACGGATGTAGAGCAGGATCAGGATGCAAGCCGCCATGCCGATGGCGAGGCCGGCGATATTGATGATCGAATAGGTCTTGCTCTTCGCAAGCGCCCTGACCGCTACCGTCCAATAATTCCGCCACATGGCCCTTGTCCTTTGGCGAACTGGTTGAGCCGGAATTCTACTCGTACCGAAGCGCGTAAATCGGATTAGCCCTCGCCACCCGGACGGCGTGGCCGACCACCGTCGCAACCGCGATGCCGAGAGCGATGGCCGCGGCGATCACGAAGGGAATCGGCGTCAGCGTGATCCGCTGGTCGAAGCCGTTCAGCCAGTCCCGCATCATCCACCAGGCGACCGGCCAGGCGATGATGTTGGCGATGATCACCGGCCGGCTGAACTGCCACACGAGCAACTGGACGATGTCCCGCGTCCGCGCGCCGAGCACCTTACGAATGCCGATCTCCTTGGTGCGCCGTTCCGCGGTGAACGCCGCCAGGCCGAACAGGCCGAGGCAACCGATTATCACGGCGAGCAACGAGAAGGCCGCGAAGATCTGCGCGCGGGAATCCTCGGCCTTGTACAGCTCACGGATGATGTCCTCGCTGAACTTGGCCTGGAAGGGCACATCGTTCGAGATTTGCTTCCATTGCCGCTCGATCGCCGCTTCGACCGTCGCCGGATCGCCGCGATAGCGGATGATCATGAAAGCCGGGCCCTTTTTCACGTTCTGGAACATGATCGGGTCGATCGGCGTGCGGACGGTGCGGAACCGGGTGTCGCCAACCACGCCGATGATGTTGATTTCGACCATGCCGGTGCCGGGCTCGAACAACTCGCTTTTCACGACCTTGCCGATGGCGTCTTGCGGCGATTTGAAGCCGAGCTTTTTCACCGCATATTGGTTGAGGACGACGTTCACCCCCCGCCGCGCCATCGCGATTTCCTGTTCCTTCTGGATCGGGAAATCGAAGGTCATGTCGTCGGCCGGCCGGTTACGGTCGAACCAGCGGCCCGCGAGCAGCTTCATGCCCATCGCATCGAGGAAGCCATCGCTGACGCCATATTGTCCGATGGTGACCTGCTTGTTGCTTCCCGGCGGGATCAGGCCCGTGTTGTTGTTGTTGTCGGTCGCGACGCCGATGTCGGTCAGGCCGACCGCGACGACGCCCGGGATCCGCTTCATCTGCTCGACGATCGTTTCCGCCTTAGGCAGCAGCTGATAGCGATTGAGGTCCTCGACCTGCAGGATGTGGTCGCGCTTGTAACCGGGGTCGACCGAGCGCGCGTAGACCGTCTGGCCGTAGATGACGGCGGTGCAGATGATGAGCCCGATGGACACCGCGAACTGCGCGATCACCAGCGCCGTGCGCAGACGGCCCGAGCCTGGCGTTTCGGCAGCAGAGCGATTGGCCTTGAGTACTTGCGCAGGCTGGAAGCGCGACAGGAAGAAAGCGGGATAAAGGCCGCTGACGATCCCGACCAGCAAGGTCAGCCCGATCGCGGGGAGCAGGATTCCACCCTGCCCGAAATAGTGAAGCGTGAGATCGGCATCGAGGAAGGCCGCGAACGGCTTCACAAGCAGCTCGACCAGCGCCAGCGCAAGCAACATCGCCACCGCCGAAATCAGGATAGATTCCGCCACGAACTGGACGATCAACTGGCCGCGCGTGGCGCCAAGCACCTTGCGAAGCGCAACCTCACGAGCGCGCTGACCAGCGCGCGCGGTTGCGAGGTTGGTGAAGTTTACCACCGCCATGCCCAGGATCAGCAGCGCAATAATCCCGAAGGTTGCGATCGAGCGCCGGTCGTTGCCGGGCGTCATCGTGCCGCCTTGCGCCTTGCCCAAGTGCACGTCGCGCAGATTGACGAAATGCCAATCCTGTTCGTCGCCCTGATTGAACCGCACGCTGCCGTTGGGCTGGTCGGGGATGTTGCGCTTCTCCCACGCCGGCATTTGCGCTTCCAACGACTTTACGTCGGTTCCCGGCTTCAGCTGGAGCCAGACCCAACCCGATTGGCAGCCCCAGCAGGTCAGAAAGTTTGGTTCCGACGCGAAGAAGCTGGTGAAGTCCATGCGCAGGATGGCGTTGACCTTGAGGCTCGAATTCTTCGGCACGTCCTTGATCACGCCTGTGATCTTGAAGTCGCGCTTCACGCCCTTGGAGATGACGGTCAGCGTCCGCCCAACGACCTGGTCGGTGCCGTAGCGATTGCGCGCCTCGGTCTGTGTAAGCACCGCTGTCTGCGCCGCCGGCAGCGTGCTTCCCGCCACCAGCGGAAGGTTGACGACCTTCAGGAAGTCGTCGTCGGTGATCAGATAATCCTTGGTCCCCGACGCCTGCCCGTCCTTGTAGAACACCGGCTGGCTGCCGAGCGCGTAGACGGCCTTCGTGACTTGCGGGAAGTCCTTACGGATGCGGTCCTTGGTCACATAGGCCGACATCTGCAGGAAGATCGGCTCTCCGTCCTGAGGATGCGGATACCAAGCCTGAAGCTGGTAGGTGTTATCGACGTTCGGAAGCCACGTGTCGTAGCTCTTTTCGTAGCGGATATAGAGCAGGATCAGGATGCACGCGGCCATGCCGATGGCGAGGCCGGCGATGTTGATGACCGAGTAGGTCCTGCTCTTGGCAAGCGCGCGAACCGCGACCGTCCAATAATTCCGCCACATGGCTGTCATTCCCTGCAAAATCGTGACTTCGTGACTGACTGGCCGCTCAGGCGGCGCGCCGGCGCTCCTGGAGAATCCGGCCGTCGAGCATGTTCACGACGCGGCTCGCGAAATCCGCGTGCGCCGGCGAGTGCGTGACCATGACGATGGTCGAGCCTTCCTGGTTGAGCTGACGAAGCATCCGCATGACTTCTTCGCCATGCGCCGTATCGAGGTTTCCGGTCGGCTCGTCCGCAAGGATGAGCTTGGGCTCGCCGACGAGAGCGCGGGCGACGGCCACGCGCTGCTGCTGGCCGCCTGAAAGCTGGGTTGGCCGGTGCTTGGCTCGATGGGCGATGCCGACCTTGTCGAGGACGCGGTCGACGCGTGACTTGCGCTCAGCGGCCGAATGATTGTGGTAGAGAAGCGCTAGTTCGACGTTCTCGCGGACCGTCAGCTCGTCGACTAGATTGAAGCTCTGGAAGATGAAGCCGATGTTGCTTTTGCGCGTATCGGCGAGCTGCGATTCATTGAGGCCCGCGACCTCGTGTCCATTGAACACGTAAGAGCCGCAGGTCGGGCTATCGAGCATGCCCATCACATTGAGCAGCGTCGATTTGCCGCAGCCCGACGGGCCCATGATCGCGACGAATTCGCCGTCGGCAATGTCGAGGTCGACATTGTCGAGCGCGGTCGTTTCGACCGTGTCGGTGCGGTAGGACTTGGTAAGGCCAGTCATGGTGAGCACGGGTGGTGTTCCTTTCTTACTCGCCGGAGCTGAAGGTCAGGCGGTCCTTGTCGATGAGACCGCTGTACGAGGAGGTGATGACGCGCTCTCCCGGTGAGAGCCCGCTCAGGACTTCGATATATTCGGCATTTCGGCGTCCGAGCTGGACCTGCCGCTTGGTCGCGCCGTTGCCGCTCTTGTCGACGACGAACACCCAGTTGCCGCCGGTGTCGTTGAAGAAGGCGCCATTCGGAATCAGCACCGCCTTCGAGCTGTCGCCGAGCGTCAGCTTGGTCTGGATCGTCTGGCCGCGCTGCACCGACGAGGGCGCGACGCCATCGAAGGTCAGGTCGATCTGGAACTGGCCGTTGCGGACCTGCGGATAGACCTTTGCGACCTTGAGCCGGTAGGTCTTGCCCTCGAAGTCGGCGGTTGCCGTCTGCCCGACGCGCACGCGGCCGAGATAAAATTCGTCGACGTCGGCCTGGAGCTTGTTGCTACCGGTGCTGTCGATCTGCCCGATGCGCTCGCCCTGCTGAAGCGACTGGCCGAGCTGGATGTCGAAGCCGCTGAGCTCCCCGGTTACAGGCGCCCGAATGCTGAGTTGACCGAGATTGCTGCGGGCGATGCCCATGCTGCTGTTGAGCGAGGATGAGGCGATGCGGAGCTGCTGCAACTGGCTCGACTGCAGTGCTTCCGTCTGACCGATGCTCTGCTTGAGAATCGCCAGGCGCTGCTGCTGATACTGAAGGTCGTCCTTCGTATCGTTGAAGGTTTTCATCGACACGAAGCCGCGCTCGGAGAGCGGCTTCTGCAGGTCATACTGGCGCCTTGCCTTGGCGAGATCGGTCTCCGCCTGATTCAGGTCGCGCAGGTTCGAGTTGCGTGTCTGCGTCAGCGCAAGTTCCTGGCTGCGCATGTTATTGAGTTGCTGCTCGACCTCGGCCTGCTTCTCGAGCGTAGAGAGCTGAAGCTCCGCGTTCGAGAGGACTGCGAGCATTTGCCCCTGCGTGACGTGCGCGCCATCCTCGACGAGCTTCTGGTCGACGCGCCCGCCCTCGACCGCGTCGAGATAGACGGTGACCAGCGGCGTGACGCGCGCCCGCAAGGGAAGAAAGTCCTCGAACGTGCCCGACTCAATCGTCGCGATCGTCAGCCGGTCGCGAGTCACCGACATGGAGTCTGAGCGCGGTGCGAACAGCCAGAAAATGGAAACCAGCACCAGGACTGCGGCCGCCGCGCCGCCGATCAGGATCCGCTTGTCGATCTTCTTTCGGACAACGACGCGGTCCATTGCGCCGCCGCTTACCGGCTCCGGGCGATTGGTTTGACGAAGTTCCACCAGGCTCACTGTCCACCTTTGGTCAGTGAGTGTCCGGAAGCGGACACGTGACGGAGGCCGTTCAGGAAAGAGCCCGTAGTGAAGATCAAATAGGGTGCACGGTTCATGGACCGTTACGCTGCAAGGCGCGTGCCAAACGGCACTGACAATTTCTTTGTCATGCCCACTGTTCAATATCGGACAGTGGCGCTACAAAAGTAGCGTGAAGCCGCCTTTCAGCCTTGCCGTCATCGTTGACGACGATCCGGACATCACGCTCGCTGCCAAGCTGGCGCTGCGCGACTTGTTCGAAAAGGTCGAGACCTTTGGGTCTCCGGCCGAGTTGCTGACGCTACTGAAAGACACCAGTCCCGACGCAATTCTGCTCGATCTCAATTTTCAGCGTGGCGCGACCGACGGGCGCGAGGGTCTCGGGCTTCTCGGCCAGATCATGGAGCTCGATCCCGATGCCGCAGTCGTCATTATCACCGCGCACGGTGCCGTCTCAATTGCTGTCGAGGCCATCAAGGCGGGCGCCAGCGACTTCGTCGCAAAGCCGTGGAGCAACGAGCGATTGGCGGCCACGGTGAGGAGCGCCGCAGCCCTTCGCCATAGTCGCATCGACGCACGTACGGAGCGTGGGCGCGCGACCGAGCTGTTGCCCTCGACGGAAACGCCACTGCTCGGGCATTCGCCCGCGATGGAGCGCGTCCGCGTGCTTATCGAACGCGCAGCGCCGACCGACGCCAACGTCCTGATCCTTGGTGAGAACGGCACCGGCAAGGAGATCGTCGCGCGCGAAATCCATCGCCTGTCGCGCCGCAACGCCCAGCCGATGATCTCCATCGACCTCGGCGCCACCAGTGAGAGCCTGTTCGAATCTGAGCTGTTCGGCCACGTCAAAGGCGCCTTCACCGGTGCCGCGGGCGAGCGCATCGGGCGGCTGAAGGCTGCGGACCACAGCACCTTGTTTCTCGACGAGATCGGCAACCTGCCCCTTCATCTTCAGCCCAAGCTCCTAACCGCGCTCGAGCAGCGAGAGGTGGTGCCGGTTGGCGCCAATCGGCCGACGCCGATCGACGTCCGGGTGGTCGCTGCAACCAACGCATCGCCGGAGCAGCTCGCCGATGAGAAGAAGTTCCGGCAGGACCTGCTATTCCGGCTCAACACGATCGAGATCGAACTCCCGCCGCTGCGCGACCGCCGCGAGGACATCCCCGACCTGCTCGACCATTATCTCAGCCTTTATGCGCGCAAATACGACAAGCCGCAGCGGAAGCTTCCGCCCGGCGTGCTGCAAATGCTTATCGAGCATGATTGGCCCGGGAATGTCCGCGCGCTTCGCCACGCCTCGGAACGCGCCGTCATCATGGCGGAAGGCGACGAGTATCGCGCCGAGGATTTTCCGCTTCCGACGCGTCATCGCGCGGCGCCGCTGTCGGCGGAAAGCGATACGCTGAACCTCGATCAGCTTGAAAAGCAGATGATCGAGCGTGCGCTCCGGATGCATCATTTCAACGTGTCGCTGGCGGCGAGCGAGTTGGGGCTGAGCCGCGGTGCGCTGTACCGGCGCATGGAGAAGCATGGGCTTTAGGCGCAAGTTCGAATTCGGACTGGCGTGGCGGACCGCGGTCCTCATTGCCGCCATCATGCTCGTCGCCTGGGCGGCAGCGACACCCGGCGTCCGCGCCGGATTGATCGTATCCGCGCTCGTCGCGATCGCCGCGCTTGCGAGCCTTTGGAACTTCATCCGGCGCACCAACTTTATCGTCTCTCGCTTCGTCGAATCCGTCCGCTTCGAGGATTATTCGCAACGCTTTTCCGACCCGAGCGGCGGCGGCTTCGACGTGCTCGGCGAGACGCTCGACAATGCGCTAAAGGCGCTCCAGTCCCGCCACACTGTGGAGTCTGCTGAAGGGCGCTATCTTGCCGCGATTGTCGACGACGCTCCGAGCGCCCTGTTGACACTGGACACCAATGGCCGGGTCGAAATGCTGAACAAGGCGGCGCGCCAGCTTTTCGCTCGACAGCCGATGCACAACGTCCGTGACCTCGACGGGCTGGGCGCGGAGCTCGCCACGGCCATCCGGCTACCGCCGGGGACGCGCAAGATCACCAGGCTGATGCTCGATGGCGTTCCGCAAAAGGCGATCTTCGCGTCGGCACAAGTGGCACGCCTTGATCAACCGGTGACGGTGCTGTCGATCTTGCCGGTTCAGAGTGAGCTCGGCGCGCTCGAGGTTGCCGCGCAGGCCGACCTGGTCCGCGTGCTGACGCACGAAATCATGAATTCGCTGACGCCGGTGACTTCGCTTGCACGCTCCGGCGCGGACATGGTCGCTGCGGCGGCCAAGGGCAAAGCCGACCTCGCCGATGCGAAGGCAGCGACGGAAACTGTGGCACGTCGTGCCGAAGGGATCCTCCGCTTCGTCGAGAGCTATCGCGAATTCGCCAACACGCCCGACGTCCATCGCCGGCCGTTCAAGGCCAAATCCTGGGGCGAGGAAATCCTCCAGCTCGCGCTCACCCATGCCCCTGATCGCAAGATCGATGTGCGGCTGGTCATCGAGCCGAAGACGATGAGTTTGAATGCCGATCCCGAACTGTTGGCGCAGGCGCTTCTCAATTTGCTGCGTAACGCGTTGCGGGCGACCATCGAGGTGCCCGAACCCATCGTCACGCTGACCTTCGCGCGCGAGCCCAACGGCCGCTGCCGGATCGAAGTGCGCGACAATGGGCCCGGCATCCCTGAAGATCGGCGCGAGGACATCTTCCTCCCCTTTTACACCACGCACAAAGGCGGCAGCGGCGTCGGCCTAAGCTTCGCCCGCCAGGTCGCCCTGGCGCATGGCGGTTCCATCTGTGCGCTGGAAGCGCCGGAAGGCGGCGCGAATATCCGGATGGTCATCTAAATAGCTCAGCCGTTTCCGGACATTGGATAAATATCCCGCTTTCATCGCTTTTTCCGGGAATCGGACCGAATTCGGATTCGTTTTCGTCGCTTGCGCGTTTGTCCTCTCTCTCCGTTTCCCAAAGGCGTCGGCTGTAGCGAAAGGGGATTGTGCAGCCGGTTGAGCGCGATTTAATCCTCAGTCCCCATGATTTGCTGCACGCCCGATCCGCCGCGATCAACCCTCCGCAGCCGAGGAGCAGAGCGCCAGCTCGTGGAGCCCGCGTGGAGGCGGAACATGCCTAGCATCGTCATGCCCGAGAAGATCAGGAGCAAGCCGAAAAAGGCGTTGAGGGTGTGTCCGGCTCACCGGGCCTGGGTACGGATGCATCGCTGCTGCGTGCTGGGCTGTGCGAAGCTTCCAATCGAGTGCGCACATGTACGACACGGCACTGACGGCGGTGTCGGATTAAAGCCTTCCGATCGGTGGGCGATTAGCCTCTGCACGTGGCACTACGGGGAGCAGCATCGCATTGGGGAGTCTCGGTTCGCGCAGCGCTATGACTTGGATTTGATCGCACTGGCTTGTGAATTCGCGAGAAGGTCCCCTCATCGCGAGAGACTCGCGTGGCAATAACGTGTCAGTGCCATGGAGCCCTATTGCGGCGTGAAGCTCGTCTGACCGAATTCCAGCTCGGGTCGCGGGATGACGAACCCCATCCGGTTAGAGAAGTAATGCCGGGGACGCATCCTGTAGGTGTATCTTCATCGATCTGATGTGTCGCCGGGGTCATGGGCATGCAAATAGCTCGGGTCCGGCCTTAAGCACTTAGCAATGTAGACGTGGGATATGAGCATCGTGCGAACGATCGTGCTTCTTTTGTCGGCCATCCTTCTCGGCCTCGTTGGTGGTTACAGTTGGTCCAAGTGGTCCGGAGCTGTACCCGTTCAGCCCACCTCTCCTTCCGCCGTGTCGAAACCCTCCGAGACCGCCGAAGAACTGGAAAGCAGCGTGTATTACGCAGACTGCGACGCCGCCCGTGCCGCTGGAAGTGCTCCGGTCATGGCAGGCCGGCCTGGCTACCGAGCGGAACTAGACCCGGATGGTGACGGTGTAGGGTGCGTGCCGATAGCCACCAATTGACGCTCCGCCGACGTGCGCCCCGTTTCATCCTGCTCGACACCGAATGAATAGAGTGAACGCGTTGGCACTATCGCTCGGGCCTATCGCGCCACGTTAGGATCAGACTTTCCTCGCCGCCCATCTCACGTTCAGGGCTCACAATCGCCGCAAAGTCCGGTGGACCGTAGCGGGGATATCGAACACCAGTTCCGTCCGCTTCTCGCGTATCGCGATCGTCGTCTGGTTCTCCTTAAGTGTCGGCCAGTGCTTCAATATTCGACGGAATAACCAGCTCTTCCAACTCTTGAGTGGAAGAGTTTCGCCGAGACTGAAGAAATACTGGTGTTTAATACGATAGCCAAGCCGCTCAAGAATTTCGCGCGTCTCTGCACCGTTATATTCGCGCCAATGGCCGTTGGCGATAAGCGCGTCAGAGGCGTCCAGCTGCGCGAAGAACTCCCTGATCTTCACGCCGTTGGTATTTCCACGCATGCACCAAATCCGGTTGAATAAACTTGCAGCATTAGGCATCGACAAATAAAAGATAGAGCCAGCAGCGCCGATCCGATTGATTTCCTTGAGAAGCGGCAAAGGATTGAAGTTGAGGTGCTCCATCACCTCGCACATTATTATGACGTCGAACTGCTCATCGTTGAACGGCATCACGAAGTCTTCCAGGCGCACGCCCTTTGTTGCGATTGCATAACGAGCGTAGCGTTCGACCTGCTCGGACAGTTCGATGTACTCCGGTACGTCGGCGGCAGTTACCTCATAGCCGAGTGTGGCGAGAGCAATGCAGACGACGCCGAAGAACGCGCCGATCTCAAGTACCTTTACAGGACTGTCGGTAACTGGCCTAAATTTGAGGACATCACGAACGGTGCGGACATATTCGTGGCGGTGCTTGATTAAGTAGTCGGCGTGATAGCCCGCGTCCATTTCGTCATTCGCGAGCAGATGGAATCCCGAAAGTTCTGAGATAGCGCCGTCAACGGCGTCGGCCGCTATGGCGTCAAGTTCTTTGGGCCAGATGATCTTGCCAACAGCTGTCATGGATCCATGCTAGCCGCGAGCGGCGGAACTGGCCATCGGCTAAGGTTGTGCGGACAGCGAATGTCTCACCGCGACACAGACATGGACGAGCTTCAGGGGCGAATTCCACTGATGCGTAATCCACCCTGGCCATTTCCAGGTGCCGGCTAAAGCGCGAATCATAGGGTCGGTCCGAAAACGCGTGGCGGCGGGCAGATTACCAGCGACAGAATGACAGTGGTCGGCGCGGCCATGGAGAGCCAATCCCCGACTACTCCGAACCCGGGATGGGCCTATGCACGACGAAGTGGCTTGATTGATGAAAGCGCGCGCGACGGCCAGTCAATCATAAGAGGGGATGCAACTTATCAAAAAGAGGACGAGACAGGCTTCGGGCAAACGCTTCGGTTATGTGGTTTCCATCGCGATACACGATTCGGCCATCGCGTTTGGCTGCACAGGTAGTTCTGGAGCAATAGAGATCCTGGGTGGTCACGTACTGAACGCCTGCCTTGATCGCCGCATCTGCTTCAACGCGGGCAAGCTGATCGTCTAAGACCCGTTGGCGCGGTCGATCGCAGGTTCCCGGCGGGAGATTCAGGTACGCAATTCGAGAGAGACAGTTTGGGACAGCAAATTGCATGCGCGGACTATCTTCAACAACAAAGACGCGAGCTCCGGTCCCGGCGAGGTAGCGAAGGCTTCGCCTCGTACCTTGTGCCCAGTCTGGACGCTCGATCGTTATAGTCCCCCCTGATCGGTCGCTGCCCTTCACGTAGCCCATAGAGCTCTGACTCACCACTATCACAGCGGGTCGCAACCGAGCTAATGCTCTGAAAACTGACCTCCTCCACTGTCCACACTCGGGATTGAGTCTGTGGAGCCGATTATTAAAAACTTCGACGTCCGAAATTGGACAGGAAGACTTCAGGTAAGTGACCATTCTCATCCCGAGAGCTTGGGCAACCCATCGCGCGGGGGTGAATAGTTGGGCGGCATGGGAGTCGCCAAGAAGTACTAGAGCTTCCCTGCCCTTCAGAAAGGAGCATGCTTTCGGCTGGGCAACGGTGAAGTAGAGCAGGCAATCACCAGGCAGCTGCGACCGTTCGTTCGCCGCTGCCGTGATCTCGCGCTGTTCGGGTCGTGTCGTCTGCAGAAAACCAAATCCCCACAAGCACGAACTAGCTATAGCAGCTGCTGCAGTCAGCGCTGCTGCCAGCGCAATCGATCTCTCTCGTTTCGCGATAAGCCACGCATTTGTTCTTATTGGGTGCTCCAAGCCCGTGAAACTCATCCAAGCTAGCAATAGGGTGGTCATTGCGCATGCGCATCGGCCGGTCAGTCCGAGGTCGGGATAAGCGGCGAGCGCCAAGACAATCATGGGCCAGTGCCAAAGATAGATCGAGTATGATAATCTACCTACCCACTGAAATGGCGGACTTCCCAGTCCTGACGAAACAAGGTTTCGACGACCGCCTGCGTAGAGTATTGCGACCGTCCCGAGCCCCGGGCTAAGAGCGCTAAGGCCCGGGAACGTGCTGTTCTCGCTCAATGCCACAGCTGACCACCCAATCGCGACCAAGCCTGTCGTTGCCGCCAATGCGCCCCATTTGGCGGATCTAGAATACGTGACGAGCGCGCCGAGACCGAACTCCCATGCGCGCAGAGGAGACGCATAAAACGCAACCGCTGGCTGCAATCTGATAATCCAAGCCGACGCACCAAAGGACGCAGTTACGATCAGCCCAAATATCAAGATTTGCCATCGCCGCGGCAGCCTCAAAGTGCACAGAAGTATGGTTGGCCATATGAGGTAAAATTGCTCCTCAACGGACAACGTCCATGTATGTAAGAAGGGATTCATAGCGCTCTCTGGAGCGAAATAGTCCCAGCTCTGTGACATGAACCAAAAGTTGCTGAAGTAAAGCGATGAAGCCACCCCGCCCTTTGCGACTGATTTCATCTCGACCGGTGAAAAGACCATTGTCGACGCTATGAGAGTCGCAACGACCATTGCTCCGCAAGCTGGAAGGAGCCGGCGTGCACGTTTGCCATAGAAACCAATGAGATCAATAGTGGCGCGGCTTTGAAACTCCGCTTGCAGCATGCGCGTAATAACGAAACCAGATATAACGAAGAATACGTCGACTCCTATAAAGCCGCCAGAAAGCTCCGCGACGCCGTAATGAAAGGCCACAACGAGTATTACGGCGATAGCCCGCAAGCCCTCTACATCGGGCCTAAACGTAAGCCCGGTCGTGGCTTGCAACGAAGCAGAACTCGCTGGTCGCACTCACCCTCCCAAGAAACGCGCGAAAGCCGAGACTGGGACAATAAGTCTGTACCTGCAAGCTCATGGCAGATGGCGCGGTGCTAGGCTTGCGCGCGGCAACTCAGCCGACGGCTCTCGGTCGCGCGTCGCGATATACGGGGGGGTGCTGCGAAATCCTTTTTACGTGACCGGCGAAGTGGGGTCCGACGACCGGCCGTGCGTTCCGAGCCGTGTGCATGGCCAATCCGAACTAAGTCCTGCAGCGCATTCGATTTTGAGACACTTCGGGTCGAGGCAGGCTCATTCCCGTCGTTGACGGATGAACCGAGCGCACGTAGCCCAGCCTACTAAGCACAGGGGGCAACGCATTGAATCTTCCAGTTCTCAGCTCCTTATGGGTGGGCGACAAGCTCTCGTACGTTGAGCGACTGAGCATTCAATCTGCTCTCGCCCATGGACATCAGTTCCGAGTGTTTTCGTACACTGCGGACACCCTCCAAGGAGTTCCTGAGGGCGTAGAGGTGCTCGATGCATCCGATGTGATGCCTCGCGAGAAGATGATCTCATACGCCGAATGCGACGGCGGCGTTCAGCTCGGAGCCAACCTGTGGCGTTACCACTTACTCGCTAAGGGCGGCTTTTGGTGTGATCTCGACTGCGTTCTCGTCAGGCCCTTTGATTTCGATCAGCCGTACGTCCTCGGCTGGGAATATGAGGGCTGGATCAATAACGCCGTGATGTTTGCTCCTCCCGACTCACAATTCGTGCAAGACTTGTTCGAGTTAACCAAGCCGAATGTGAGACCGCCTTGGTTTGGACCTCGCCGCACAGCAAACTTCTACCTCCGGAAGTGGCGCGAGGGCTACTTAGGCTTGGAAGATATGCCCTGGGGCACGTACAGTGCTGGTTTGGTCACGCATATTGTCAAGAAGAGGAAACTTCAGCGTTATGTTTCCTCTCCCGATGTTTTCTACCCCGTAAGATGGAACGAGGCGCGCATTGTCTACGATTCCGCTGCGGTTGTTAATGAGAGGATCAAGCCGGAAACGCGAGCGGTCCACTTGTGGCACTCTCGCCTGGGAGAGCTCAAAGCCTCACCGCCAGCGAAAGGAAGTTGGATGGATGTCCAATGCGATCGGTTCGAAGTCGAAACTGGTGACGGAGTCTGATCGCTAGCCGCTCACCACACAGACCGCTGCGATAGTCGTACCCTGATACTAAGCATCTTATTCTACAAAGCCGAACGCGCTTGACTAACCCGCGCTTTGAGGCGCTCGCTTCAGGTGACGAGACTCCGATGAAAATTAGGCCTCGAGGCCAATGAGTCCCCTCAAGCGCGGGTACACTACGTCGCCTGAGAAATTTGAAAGAACAAACTCTCGCGCTGCACAGCCGAGTTTGCGACGCAGATCGTGCTTCTCGGTCATCTCAATGATTCGGCTGGACATCGTGTCGACATCGCGCTCATCAACCAGCCAGCCCCGTACGCCGTCAAGTACGTGATCTTCCATGCCGCCATGGCGAGTAACAATGGGGACTAAGCCGTGACCCATGGCTTCAAGGAGCGATACCGCTTGGGACTCTATTCCTTGCTTAGGCAACTTTACGCAGTGCTGAAGGAAGATGTGGCACCGAGACATTATGGCGAGCGCGCTAGGGTGGTCAACATCTCCATGAAGGATGACCCTGTCTTCAAGTCCCGCTTCCTTAATGGCCTGGCAAACTTGTGGCATAAGTGGGCCATTGCCGACGATGTCCAAAAGCAAATTCGAATGCTGCTTCGCAGCGCGAGCAAAGGCTGCAATGCTAAAAAGTGGTCCCTTCTGCTCCGTTAGTCTGGACACCATGACCACACGAGCCGGTCCGGAGGCGTTTTGGTCAGCCAATCGGAACGATGCCGCGTCAACGGCGCATGGCAATATTTCGATTCTTTCGACCGGCGCACCGATCGCCCTCATCCGATCACGCAGAAATGCGCACACAGCGATGAGTTTGGCGTCAGAATGAAAAAGCGAGCGGTATCTAAGGCGCCATTGCGGCATTTGGCCAATGACGTTGATGTCCCAGCCGTGGCTCATCACGGTCAGAGGAAGTCCCAGCTTTCGCGCTACGGGCGCGATGACAACACCGCTGCTCGCAAATTCAGCGAAGAGGTGTGTCACGCCGTGTTCCTTGATAAACTTCTCGACCTGCGCCCGCTCTCGCCGATTCAGACGGTTTGCCCGCCAAGCATTCACCTGGACAACGATCTTCGACAAAAAGAATCGCGGCGGCACCGGCCACGGGCGGGCAGCGGGAATCTCCAGGACTGGAACATCCGTACGAGCTGGTTCGCCTGTGCTGGATAAGTGGATCACAACCGTGCGACCGGGCCAAATCGACGCGATGTGCGCGTGAAAGAACGTGACGGAGGCATGGTAAAGATCAGGAACAACGATTGCGAGCACAGAGCGCTGATTTTCCACTTCGACCTCTAATCCGCTACAAACCGCCAAGCTCGAAGCTAAAAGCCTGACGAGGACTCTACCAGCCAATCTGCGCATCGCGTGGCTTGATTCAGGGAGGCCGGCGCTGCTTTATCGAACATTATTTGAGGGCTACTTATAGCGCAACGATTGTCTCGGCGACATCATCAACAACGGAGCTGATCGGCCTCGGATTAGCGTGTTCAACGATCATTTTGAACGCATCGCGTTTCGTACGCTTCGCGCGTTGTAACTATTGCGCCGACTTTTTGTCATCGCCGATTTCGAACGCCCATAGCATAAGTGGTAGTCTATAGAGCCCCCGACCAGTTGGGCGGTGTAAATCGGATGTCCAAACGTGATTGGACTGCCCGGAATGCCCACAACGGTCCCTGGGAGCACCCTTGCTATCTGATCATCCGGATTCGAACGAATGAGCGCCCTCGGCGATACCCCGTGTACCTGGAGGAAACTCAGGCGCCTGTCTGATTTGAACCAATGATCGAACCCGGGTTCATCCTTAAAGAGAGGCTCTACACTAACTCCCGTCCATCGCTTCGTCAGGATCAATGGCATTAAGCTTCAGTTCCACGCCCGCAGGGACGAGCTCATACTGGTCGTACCAAAACGCCGTCACTACCGTTCCAATGAGCATACGGCTGCTATTAGCGCGTTCGCTCCGCCTTGTTGAACCTTCTCAGAAGGAGATAGGACAACGCGCTCAAGCCAAGAGCGGCAAGAACAAGACGCTGGCGGAATAGCCGATCATACAACAGAGACAGCCCACACTACGAGGGCTGCTGTTGCAGGCGTAAGGACCTGAGCATCAACATAACTCGGCCGGGCATGTACGGCGGCGGTCGGCCGTACAATCATTTGGTCCTTTAACTCCCCGCCTTTTTTCGTAGCGCGCATTCTGCAGGATAATCCTCCAATCCTGCAGGTCAGACTACCGGGCATATTTTAGCATACAGTGAGCGGGCGCACGCCCTTCCCTTCGCTTAATCGGCCCCGACCCGCCCCCCCGGGGGCAGCGCCGCCAATGCGACAGCCCGCAGAAAAGGCGTTACGTTGTTTAGGCCGCCGTCATTCAGTCCGAGGGGATTTTGCGCCGCCGATAGGCTAGTTCACCGAACCACTTCAAGCGGCTTTCGCATTGCGACAAAAGTCGTCATGCCAGTGCGCCGGCGCATCCTATCGATCGTATTTCGCACCCACTCCATCAGAGCCTGACGAGAGAAGGGGTCAAGATCGGTGGGGTTGCGTAGCGCACCGAACGTTGGGGCATCGCTAATCGTGACGATCTTCAATCCATGAAGCGCAGCAATACGCCGATAGCTCGCATGGGTGAAGTAGCTCATATGATGAGGCGGAAAATCGAACGCATCCTCCCGGCGCTTGTTTGGACCGTATTCAGTGTTCGGCGTCGAGTAGACAAGCAGTCCTCCCGGCTTAAGACATGATAAGCTTGCTCGGATGAACGATGCCGGATCAATCACGTGCTCGAGGACCTGATATGAGCAAACGTAATCGAATGATTCGGGTTCGCTTGCGGCCAATTCCTCAGACATCTTTCGATGCACCGGCCACCGCGTCACCTTATTCGCGATCGCATCCCGGTTGAGCTCCAATCCGGCAGCTGCAGCGACGCGCCCCTCGGTTAGCCGCAAGAAATAGCCCCGACCACAACCAATCTCTAGAAGACGGTCGGTGGGAGATGTCAGAGCGAGAGCTTTGCCATATTCCCATCGCCATTCGCGGTAGTAAGCTGCCCAAGCACCTGAAAGGGTTTTGTAAAACTCTTCGTCACCCGCTGCATCAACGGGTCTCCAAAACCGGACTCCCGTTTGATCGCACCTGAAGAGGTCGATTTTGTCTATGCCTCTCGCCCTAAGATCTATGTCGACTCCGCACTTGGCCCTGTACATATCTTCAAGAACGCGGACGTTTAACTCCTCAACCTTGGTAGCCGGTCCAAAAGGGCCGACAATTTTGACAGTCGACGCCACGTCCATTGACCTCGCTTGAGCGGGCGATTCTATTTCAGACTGCCACATCCTAGCATACTTTTGAATGTCTTCCGTTCTGTTGGCTGTTTCGCCGGTTTTACCCGTGCAATCTCTTTGCCCAGTGACTTGTCCGTTACAGACCAACCTCGAGCGTCTGGACGAGCGAAACAATCACAAAAAAACGGCCCGGGATTCATGCCGGGCCGCTTCTTCGTGCTCACGATGTTTAGGCGGTTTGAGTCAGCGCCCCACTTGTGTGGCGCCCGCGTCGCATCGAGAATCCGACCGCGCCGAAGCCCAGCAACATCATAGCCCATGTAGCGGGCTCCGGAACCGCTGGCGGCGGAGGCGAAGTCTGGAGAATGGCGCCGCTATTAGCGGTTGCGCCATACTGGCCGCTCTGGCTGAGATAGCCCACGATGTAGGACCCCTGAGCCAGCGCCTGAGAAAGTTCCATCAGGTAGGCGTCCTGACCTGCCTTACCAACGTCGCTTTGGCCTAGCAGCGTGCGGCTGCCCACATTAGCTTGGTATACATAGAAACCGGTTGTGCCCGGCTGGTAGGTAAGCGTCGTCGGCAGATAAGCACCGATCGGATTGGTGGGACTGGCTGTTATCCCAAGATAACTGTCCAACTGGCCCAATGTCCACGCGGTCGGGCTAACCAGCGAGGCTGTGTAGGTCGAAATTCCGAGCAAGGCACCCGAGATCGTGAAGGATCCAGGCGCGGCCACGTTGTTCGGAACGAGAATGTCGATCAGGAGCGTACCGGTTGCAGCTTTACCGCTGGCAGCAAAGCTGAAAACCGTTGGGTTGACGCCCGTCGGTGTATTGGTCCCGTTGTCGGTGCAAGGCGCTGCCAAGCTGCAGAAACCGTGTAGTGTGGGCGGATTAACTGCGGCCAGCGGCTTCGCCCCAAATGCGGGGCTCGCCGCGGCGAAGACCGCACCCGCAAACGCAGTCATAATAAACTGTCGCATCGAAATTCCCTTCATTGCCCCTGCGATGTCGCGAATAACGACTTCGCTCACATTAACGCCCGAGTAATGGCATTTCTGATAACTACAAGTTAACCCATCCGCAATCTCATGAACACGGGTTTTGCGGATTAGTGCTCAACCAGCTGTCTCTTTTTGGGACGTCGGCGAGATGATCTATAATGTCGGGCAATTAGTTAGTTGATGAACGATGCACTGGGACTCCTTGGGGCATCCAGACGCGCTCCCCTTGTTCAATCGAGCGAGCCACTTCGTCAAACTTTCGCGCCATGGCGAGGTGAGCATTGCGAGCAGCCGGGTGTATCGCCCGGGTTGCCGCCTCTCGCTCTTGCCGAGCTCGACGAGTGAAATACAGGGTTTCTGACTCTATCCACATTTGATGCGGCTTCTTCTCTCAGGCGAGTTCTCTCGCTGCAGCCCAAGACTTCGGGCGCAGCTTTCTGATTAACCGTTTGAGTTTGCACGGAGTTCCGACATATTGAGATTAACTGAGTTCCGTCGCCGAGTCTCAATGGAACTCGCCCCGCGCACAGCTCGACGTAAACTTGCGAATTCGCCCATCCTTCGGCAACTCTTTTCGCTTAGGTAGATTCGGAGAGCGGTGGTCACACCGAATAGAAAAGGCCACGTAGCTGCAAGCGGAGGGGTTCCGACCGATGGAAATGGTTGCCGTGCAAGATCGGCGTTCAAGGCGTCGCCGATCGCGCTCCGGGCGTGAGAGTATCGAACTTCACTCGCTCTCAATCTCAAGCGAGCCGAGCGAAACACAGCCCGATTTGACGATCCGTCTGGCCAATTCGGCCGGCCAGCGAAGTAAAGCCAGCTTGCTGCTCAACCGCATGTATAGTTGGCGCGGATATGGACATAATCACGCGCTCCCAGCCACACCGAACAGCGTAACCTTCACGGCAAGCTCTCAGGACGAAGTAATCGGCACGCTAACCCTGAACGTGGATTCGCCGCCTGGGGGCTTAGCTGCCGACCGTACATTTCCTGAGGAAATCGAGCGGTTCCGAGGCGCTCCTGGCGCTAAGCTCTGCGAACTCGCGAAGTTTGCTTTTGATTCCTCGACCCCTGCTAGGCCGCGGTTAGCAGCGCTGTTCCATATTATTTTCATGTACGGGTCGATGCATTATGATTGCACCGACCTGTTCATCGAGGTGAACCCCCGTCATCGGCGCTTCTACGAGGTCATGCTTGGTTTCGCGCCCGTTGGGAAACCGAAGACGAACGCTATCGTCAATGCTCCTGCGCAGCTGATGTGGCTGAACGTAAACCGGATTCGCGAATTCATTGACCGTCATGCGGGCGATGAATGCGAAACAAGCCGATCGCTCTACAGCCACTTCTTTTCGCCGCAAGAAGCAGAAGGCATCTACGGGCGATTGGCTGCCTTGGGCGCACCCTCCATTGCCCCCCAGCAACGCGAACAACGCGCGCGCCCATTTTTGATCTCATGGCTGCATCCTGATCGGGCTTAAAGCCACTCGCTTGGCGGCGATTCGATGGAAAGAGGAAAATAACAGGCCTCTCAGCTGCTGGTCCAAGCTGAGACTTTAGGCAGCTTAGAGCGAACACTCCCACCTCGACGTGAGATCTTGGTCGCCGGACCCATCGTATAAGCGCGGGATGCCGTCCGACTCGGAGGCGCGCTTCGTTATTTCGCTAGTAGCTGAATCGCGGTGGAGACCCGCTAACTGCAATCCCTCGCACTGAGGCCTCTGCATGCAAAATCCCGGCAATGATGCTCAAAAGAGAGAGCCTCAGCTGTAATCCCAGATTGGGACACCTCCATAGATTTTGCAGTGCGTTAACTGTTTACAGCCTTTGGCGACTGCGATAATGGGTTAACAAGTGTTTAACAGGAGGCAACCCTTATGCGACGGATAATTACCGTATTGGCGACGGCAGCAGCCATCGCATTTCCGGCGGCGGCAGCGGAGGCGACGAACATTGTTCTCACGCCGAACACAACGTATGGCGCGCCTCCAGGCGAATTCGGATATTTCTTCACGAGCGGCGGCATCTCAGGACCGATCAGCGCGACTTTTGGACACCAGGGCATTCCTGGCGTCCTCGCAGGGACTGCGTTTACTGACATGTTCAACTTCATTATCGACGATAACGGCGTTGGGAGTGGTTCGGTCACCACGGCGGTCTCATTTAAGGGCGTGGGCGGCCCTACTGACACGGACCTGCTCTCGGTCTTTGTGAATGGCGTTCTCGCCACGCACACGATCAACGACGGTCTCACGGATCAGTGGTCCGTGACCGGTGTCCCGATCTTCTTCGGCGTCCCGAATAACATCACGATCAACGGCATTGCACGTGGCTCGGGTCAATACGCCGGAACTGCTGAATTCACGCCAGGGGCGGTTCCTGAAGCGGCAACGTGGGCGATGATGCTGCTGGGCTTCGGTGGTATCGGGTTCCAGATGCGCCGCAAGCGCGCGAGCTTGATCCAACAAATCGCTTAACACGCAGCTTACGACCTCGAGCTCCGGGGCGTCCTCCGACGCCCCGGTTTTTTTGCGTTCCGCAACTTAAACATTTGATTGTAACGGCCTCAGCATCGCGGGAGCGAATTGCGGTTCACGTAGCTGGTCTTTCGAAACGTCGCCCTTCAACAGGCATAGTGAATTTTGGTGAACGAACGAGCCTCAGAAGTGGCTCTAGTTGCCTTCTGTCGGAATGATGTCATCGTCGCCCAAATGCAATCCGCACTGCACCTCAATCAGGTGAAGTGGGACCTCCCATCGATTTGCGAGCCCGTATGCGGTTCCAGCAGGGATGAAAGTAGATTGGCTCTCGCCCACAACTATTGCCTCATTCCCCAGGGTCACCTCGGCGCTGCCGTTTACCACAATCCAGTGCTTGGACCGGTGCTGGAGCTTCTGTGGCGATAGCTTGGCGCCGGGGTTCAGGATGATGTGTCTAGTCTGATAGCCTGCACCCTGATCGATGATTTGGCAGCTTCCCCAGGGCCCAGAAAGGCGAGCATCTTTATGGCGGTGCTTGTCGCTGCGAGATTGAAGCTCGTCTACCAGCTGCTTGACTTCCTGCGCGCGATTGAGCGGCGCGATGAATGCCGCATCACGAGTGACCACGCAGACGATACGGTCTAGGCCGATGGCGCCGACGGTCACGTCAGCTTCGTTGCGGATCAGCGAGTTCGTCACATCCATCGCTACCACGTCGCCATTAATGACATTGCCGCGTTCGTCTGCAAGGAACATCTCATGAACAGCGTCCCAGGTCCCTATATCCGACCAATCGAATAGTGTGGGTACCACGAGTATCTCGTCAGAATGCTCCATGACTGCATAGTCGATGGAAATGTTCGGCGACTTGGAAAAAGCTCCAATCTCTGGCCGCACGAAAAGGCCTTCGGCGGTCGACGTCTGCATGGCGGCGGCTGTATGCTCGGCGACAGCTGGCGCATGCTTCTCCAGCTCCCGCCAGTAGGCACTCGGACGAAAGAGAAAAATCCCACTGTTCCAATAGTAGCTTTCGTCAGCTGCAAGCTGGGCTGCAACTTCTGCGCTGGGCTTTTCCACGAACCGCCGCACCTGGCGAACTCCCCCGCTCCTCTTACCAGCCTCAATGTATCCGTACCCCGTTTTTGGCGCAGTTGGCTTAACGCCGAACGTGAGCAGCTTGCCACTGTTCGCCGCATCCACTGCTACTTCAACGGCCTGCCGGAACGCTCTCAGATCTCCGACGAGATGATCGGACGGCATCACCAACATCGGCTCGTCCTCGTCTCGCGCTAGTGCCCAATATGCGGCTGCCGCGATGGCGGGTGCGGTGTTACGCGACGCAGGCTCGAGCAAAATCGCCTCGGGTGCAATCCCAATGCGCCGAAGCTGATCCAAAACTAAGAAGCGTTGTTCCTCGCCCGTCGCAACCAATGGTCGAAGAAAGCCGGTGCCACGACATCGTTCCGCTGTCGCCTGGAGGAGGGATTCCTCACCCATGAGGCGGTGGAACTGTTTAGGTTTGCCGCTCGTGGACAGTGGCCACAGACGCGTGCCCGCGCCGCCTGAGAGAATTACCGGTCGGATCATTGTGGACGGCGTTTTACGGGAGATTCGGCAAGTCGCTCAAGCTGCTGGCGTAGACGACATACCACGGAAATAATCCACGGTGCGCGTGAGCCCCTCTTCGAGCGCTACCTTTGGCTCCCAACCCAAGACGCGCTTAGCTAGGCTGATGTCCGGCTGCCGCTGTTTAGGGTCGTCGGCCGGAAGTGGATGCTGGACCAGCTCCGATCGTGCGCCAGTCAACTCAATCACTTTTTCAGCCAATTGCCGGATGGTAAATTCGTCAGGATTGCCGATGTTGATCGGCCCCGTAACTTCCGGCCCCGTCTCCATCAGCGCGATCATTCCGTCGATTAGGTCGTCGACATAGCAGAATGAACGAGTCTGACTGCCATCGCCGTAGATGCTGATCGGATCGCCACTTAGCGCCTGGATAATGAAATTCGAGACAACTCGACCGTCCGCGGGATGCATTCGCGGACCGTAAGTGTTGAAAATTCGCATCACTTTGATCGGCAAGCCGTGTTGCCGGTGGTAGTCGAAAAACAAGGTTTCCGCGCACCGCTTTCCCTCATCGTAGCAGGAGCGCGTTCCGATCGGGTTTACATGGCCCCAATAATCTTCAGTCTGCGGGTGAACCGCCGGATCGCCGTAGACCTCGCTGGTTGAAGCCTGGAGAATCTTGGCCCCGACGCGTTTGGCGAGTCCGAGCATATTGATCGAGCCATGAACGGATGTCTTGGTCGTCTGCACCGGGTCGTGCTGGTAGTGAATGGGAGACGCTGGACACGCAAGATTGTAGATCTCGTCCACCTCGACGAAAAGCGGGAAAGTGATGTCGTGCCGCATGAATTCGAAATGCGGATGGTTGTGGAGATGCGCGATATTGTCCTTCGTGCCCGTGAAAAGATTGTCGACGCAAAGAACGTCAAAGTCCTTCTCGATAAGGCGCTCACAAAGATGTGACCCCAGGAAGCCCGCGCCCCCCGTCACCATCACCCGTTTGCGCAAAGTGTAGGAGCGCGACAGTGTTCAACCCTTCCAAGTGCAAACGAAACAACCGCGTCCGTCAGGCTGTCTGAACTGATTCCAATTGCACGACTGGCGTAAAAAATACGAAAAATCCAGCAGTAACCTGGCGCTGATCGGAAGTGGTACATGGCGAAAGTTCTCTGAAGCAAGTGCTTGCTCGCTTCGGTCCAAGCTGCGCAAGAGTCTCACGTCTGACTGATGGGATTGCAAACGAGTGATCATAGGACAGAGTTCACGCTCCAAGGCTTCGGAGGCTTCTGCCGAAATGACCGTCTCCCCTCCCGCAGTCGCGCCGAACTCCGATCTGCCCGGCACCATTCTTTCCATTCAGATCCTACGATTTGTAGCGGCATTGAGCGTGGTCGTGTTTCACTCGCATCATGCCCTGGTGGCCCGCTTCGCCGGTCGGGTTCCCGGGCCCGTCGACCATGCTTTTTATGTCGGTGCCAGCGGCGTGCATGTCTTCTTCGTCATCAGTGGTTTCGTGATGGTGTACACCACCTTTCGCTCAGGTTTGACGCCGGGGGCATTCTTGTCACGCCGCCTGATCCGAATTTATCCAATCTATTGGCTCGTCGCGGCCTGCTACCTAATTGCCCATCATTGGATAGGCGGGGGCTACGAGCTAAGCACACAAGAGTATTTCGGTGCACTGTTGCTGCTCCCTGGTGAGGCGTCACTGATCATTGGTCCAGGTTGGACGCTGTCGTTCGAGATGTACTTCTATCTTTGCTTCGCGCTTGCTCTCTTTCTGGGCCTTACGCGTGGTCTCATTCTGCTTTCTAGCTTGTACATCCTCTCAATCGCTGCAGGTATGCTGATTACGCATACAGAACCTTTAGCTGCCTTGATTACCAATTCCCTGCTGCTGGAATTCGTCGCTGGTGCTGCTGTCGGTTACGCATTTGCTCACGGTGTCAGACTGGGGCGGCGGACGGGCGGAGTGCTGGTGACAGTTGGCGTTAGCTTATTTGTCAGCGGCTTTTGGCTCCCATACGAGCGCCTTCCATCGATCATATCTTGGGGGATCCCCGCACTCCTTCTCGTCAGCGGCGCGCTGGCCTTCGAAATGCGGTTACGCTCTCCGTTCGGCCGTCGCCTCGCCAAACTCGGCGACAGCTCCTACCTTTTATACTTGTCCCACGTGCTGCTCCTCGACTTGATTCTCGCAACGCCCGTGGCTGCCTTTAATCAAGATGAGCAGACAGCGATTCTCCTGTGCTTGCCGCTCTCTGCCGTGTGCACGATTGTTGCTGCGCTCGGCTATAACATCGTCGAGTTCCCGCTCCTGAAGCTCATGAAACGGGCCGTATTGAGGCCACGGAAGGTGCCTTCGAGCCTTCCCGGGTAACGTCTTGATAACCATTATGCTTCTATTGCTCTGCCCATGCTCCGCGCGTTTTCAGTCGTACTGACGATTACCGTTGGAGCAGCTATTGGGTTCGTTTGGCCTACGTCACAGAGCTCGAGAGCAGCAGCAGTCCAGACCAACGTGGCAGACGTCGTGATCGCGCGCAGCGGCGATCATCACTATTATGCCGACGGAAGCGTCAACGGGCACCCGGTTCACTTCATGATAGATACCGGCGCAAGTGCAACGGCGCTTACGGAGGACGATGCAAAAGCCGTCGGCATAGCCGTCGACCCGTCGAAGTTTGAGGTAATCGGCGACGGTGCGTCTGGCATCGTGCGCGGTCAATATGTTGAACTCCGAAGCATCGATCTGAACGGCCTTCGGCAGGAGGACGCTAAGGCAGTCGTCGTTCAAGGAGCGAGCGTTTCGCTGCTTGGACAACCGTTCCTTGAAACAGTCGGCGAGATTGTCATTCGGGACGGCGAGATGCGCCTGACTGGCAAAGCGGGAACGTAATTCCGTTAGTCCTCTGCCGGCTTTGTCACATTCATGTCTTACTCGAGTCGGTCAGACACCCTGTCGCACCATCGAGCCACCGAGCTGGACTCCCACCGGAACTCTTTTGGAGACTGCAGCCCTGGCCCGAGCGGAAAGCGAAACCACGATGCCTGAGGCAATCGCAAATACGTAATGCAAGTCAAAGTGCATGAAGACCCACTCGTAGCCCACGTGTATTGAGACGATGATCATAGACGCACCGAAACCTGGAATGAGCTCCGACGCCTGATCGGGCCATGTGCGGCCAACAGCACGGATGGAGTATAGCAACAGGGTCGAAAGTAGAGCGACGAAGCCGCCAAGGCCGAGAAAGCCCAGCTCTGCTGCGACCAGATAATATGCACTGTGTACGGGCGCAGAACGATTTGCGTAGTTCCAAGGGACCCCTGCGCGCTCAGAGTACCCGCCTAAGTTCGCGACGAGCACATAATTATTCGCTCCTACGCCGAGCGGATGATCAGTGATCATCATCACTGCCGCGCGCTTCATGAGGGTTCGTTCCTCATTGCTAGATTGTCGATCTTGCGCTGAGCGCCGATCGAGCGCCCAGAGCATTGCGGGAAGCGATAGGACTAGCAGCACGAAAGCAGTGCCAGCTATCGCAGCTTTGCGACTGGTGCGTCGGTGCATTAGCGAAAGCGCGATTGTGAGTACCACGCCGATTCCGAACAAGCCGAGCGTTGCACGAGAACCACCAACAATACCGCTGATTAGCCCGCCGAGCACAACCAGGCTCGGAAAAAGGAAACGGCGGCCGCCGAGAGCCCAGGAAAGCGCCGGGAAGGTCACCATGCTGGCGCTTAAGCCTAGGAAGTTGGAATGGCCTAGATTCCCGCCGGGACGCGGGTCGCCGGAAAGGTACTGCCGTGTTGCCAGTATTGACTCGTAAATAAGTCCCAGACCTGCCCCGGCAACCATTGCGAGGGGAGCTTGGGGCACTGCGGAACAAAGCCGGAATACTGCAACGAATAGGACTCCTGCCCGCATTAGCTGCCAAACATAAAACAGGGCGGGCAACTTCTGGTAGGCAACGGCCGTGGAGACAGCCACGCCCACCATCAGCAGCAAGAAAGCGAGTTTCAGCGGAAGCGGAATGCGCGCTTTTGGTGTGGAAAAGAGCACGGCGACCGCGACCGCATCGAGCAGCGAAACTTCTATGCCCTTAACGGTGCCCTGCCACCCTGCCCACGAATATGGTGCGGCATAGAGATGTGGAACTATGACGAACGGTAACGCGCCGATGGCGAAGGCAGCGTAGACGAGATACTTCTGATTTGACCGAAACAGGCCAATTAGCAAAGGAACCAAGATTACGAGGCCGGCAATGAATACCCATTTCACGGACTTGTTATCCTCTGCCTGATCGCTTCCAAGCGGCCAAAAAAAAGGCTGAGCGGTGGCGAGCGTCTATCACTGGAGTATATCGCCAAAAAAGTCATGATACTTGATGGCAACGGATCGCCAACCAAAGTTCAGCGCTCGCTCGCGACTCTTCACGTTATGGACAAGACTGGGGTGAAGAGCCTGCGTTATGGCTTTAACGAGCGCATTGAGCGATCCCGAAATCGCCAAGGGTGCATCGTCGCCCAAAATCCAGCGCGTCCTAGCACAATCCCAGGCGACTACAGGTAAGCCAGTCGCAAGCGCCTCAACGTACACATTACCGAATGACTCATCGAGAGATAGATGCATGAAGAGATTTGCACATCGGTAAAGCGCTGGCATATCCGAAGCGGGAACCGTAATTTGATGGAAGCGGCCCGGCAAAAGTGTAGCGGCGAGTCTGTGAAGTTCTTCCCGTAGCGGACCATCACCAGCAACGACGAGATGAGCACCTGGGATGCGCGCCACGGCCTCGATGCCTTGGGAGACGTTCTTACTCGCAATAAGGGCGCTCACCATCAGGACCAGTGGCACCATTTCCGGTAGGCCAAAGCGGGTTCGTTCGTCAGCCCCAGGAGTGAAACGTTCGAGATCTACTCCATTCGGGATCAACGCTGAGCGATACCGTAACCGATTACGCTCGAAGTAATCGGGGTTGATGCAGACAAGCCCGTCGCATTTGAAAAGCCGAAACTCCGCCCTGTTTGAATGCGCTGGCCAATCACCATTCTGAGTAACGAAAACGTGTTTTGGTCGCTTGCCGAACACCGGGCGTCTCAGAGCCCAGTGCGTGAATGGGAAAGCACACGTCACTGTCACGTCGAAATCGCTCGGGCGGAACTTAGTTAACAAGCCCGGCGCGAAGGTCGCATCTTCCCAACTCTCCTGGCTTCGCAAGGCAGGGAAGTTGGGCCACCCCTGAAATCGTTCTCGCGGCAATGCGGGGACATGGATGAATCGGTACGGGTCGTTTGCTTGAACGACGCCCGACCCCATGAGGGTGACCGTATTGCCTAGCTTCGTCAGCTCCCGAGCGATCGAGGTGAAGGCAACTTCGGCGCCACGATGAACGCGATGCAGGCCCGACAATGCAAACAGGATTTTCACTTGATCACTGCTACAGCGCCTGACCAATAGGAATCTAGGTGAATTCAGAACCGTCGTTGGCTGCCGTCCCCCCATGAGACAAGGATGCGTGCGGGGCTGCGAGAACCGTTCAGAGGCGGATAAACAGGCAAAGATGTTTCTTGGGATCTCCAAAGCAATGTTCGTAAGGCTTGCATGGGTCGCGCTCACCTTCGGGGGAGTGCAATTCTTGCGCCTGATAAACAACGTCGTTCTTACTAGGCTGCTCGATCCAGCAGTATTCGGAATAATGGCGCTTGTTCTCGCGCTGCGCGTAGGACTCGAGCTAGTTACAGACGTCGGAGTATCGCAAAATATTATCAGCAATCCACGTGGAGACAATCCGGATTTTTATGACACCGCTTGGACGCTGCAGCTCGTGCGAAACCTCGCGCTTGTTATCATCTGTATTGCGCTTGCCCGACCAACGGCGAGCTTTTTCCATAGCGAGCAATTGGCCAGAATTCTTCCGGTTGCCTCGATATTCTTCATTTTTTCGGGTTTGGAATCGACAAGTAGGGGACTGCTGCGCAAGCAGTTACGTATAGCGCGATTGGGCATTTTTGAGATTGCCTTAGCCGTCATTTCGTTAATCGCTCAGGTAAGTGCAGCTCTGGCGTTCCGAAACGTTTGGGCAGTTGTCATTGGTATGATGATTTCATCCGCTTCGATCATGATCGTAACTTATTTGTATCTTCCCGGTATTCGACATCGGATCATAATTGACCGACAAAGCGCGCACGAGCTCTTCCACTTTGGGAAGTGGGTATTCTTCTCTTCGATGGTCTACTTCTTCGCTATGAACTTCGATCGTCTATATTTTGCTAAGCAGATCACTTTAGCTGAGCTCGGTGTATACGGCATTGCTCGGAATTTAGCTGACGTCGTCAGCCAACTGGTCGCTCGGGCGAGCGGATCGGTGCTCTATCCTAGCGTCGCGGCTGCAGGCCTGGAGCCTATGCAGCTCAGACAGAGGCTGTTGCGGGGCAGGAGGGTAATGCTGGCCCTAGCGGCCGCGGGAGTGGGGGTCTTTCTTTCACTTTCTCACCTAATCATTGGCTTGCTCTACGACCCGCGCTACGAGGGAGCTGCAATAATCCTCCCAATACTTTGCGTAGGCGTGTGGTTTTCAATTCTAACCTCTTGCAATGATTCAATATTGATGGGTCTTGGGCGGCCGGCGTTTCCGGCTTTCTCAAATGCAGGCAAGCTAGCAACCTATATAATTGGAATGCCGCTTGCCTTTTATTACTCTGGGTTCATCGCGGCCGTTGCAGTTATAGCTAGCGGGGAGCTAGTTAAATATGTTGTGCTTTGGGCGTTTACGCGTAGGGAACATTTTCACTTTGGCCGCGATGACCTCGTCCTGACAATTTTCTTTGGGTTGGTCGCCCTCGTAGCGCACCATATTCTTGTTATTGCGGGCCTGGGTGGCGGCGTTCAGCAGATCCACCTGAGATCATTGCTGGAAGCGGTCAGCATATGACCGAGCGCTCGCCACATCAGGAAGAACGCAACCTCCGCCCAAACGTGCGCATAGGTCTTTTATGCAACTCGGCGGAAATCGCCGCTTGGCAGGCAGAGTGCATTCGTAACGTGCAGAGCCTTCCGTTCACGGAAATAGTCGTTCTGACCGTTGACGCGACGCCGACATCACCACCGGACTCGCTTTGGGCGAGACTCCGGCGAAAACTCTCGAACGGCCTTCTCTTCTGGCGGATGTACGAACGTTGTGTCCTAGAGAATATCCCTGCGAACAAAAGAGTCTCTCTGCCGGAGGACATCGCGAATTTACCCACCGTTCAATGCGTGCCGTTGAAGGTAGGCAAATACCGACAGAGATTTGATGACGCTTCTGTCCGCGCGCTCCGCGAGTACGACGTGGACGTGTTGCTCCGCTTTGGGTTCGGTATCCTGACTGGTGAAATCCTGACGCTTCCTAAGTACGGACTATGGTCCTTCCACCATGGTGATCCGGAGCACTATAGGGGCGCGCCGCCAGGTTTCTGGGAAATCCATAATAAGGAACCAGTTACAGGAGTCGTCCTCCAGCGGCTGACTGAAAAACTCGACGGCGGCATTGTTCTTCACTCCGGTTGGTTCAAGACCAACATTGCGAGCTATCCTCGATCGCTCAATAGGACTCTCATGGGATCCGCGCACTTCGTAGCGCGAGCACTGATCGACTTGCGCCGCGACCCATCCGCGCTCGTTGATCGGCCCTGCGTCGCCCTATGCGGGCAGATATATCGATACCCGCGGACTATCGCTGTTTTTGAAATGCTGATGGTCAGCGTTCGTGCACGAGTTTTCGAACTGTGTAGATCCCTCTTTAGCCATCAGCAGTGGGCGATTGGCTTCGTCCAAAAGACTCCCGAGAAGCTGCTCGAGGAGGCCGGAGAGGCCGCAACACCGATCCAAGGCGTAAGCTGGCTTCCGGAGCCTGCGGGTCGGTTCCTAGCGGACCCTTTCGCCGTAGATGGCGACTCTGGCGTGATCCTCGCCGAAGAATTCGATTGGAAGACGGGTCGAGGGCACATAGCGTCCATCAGGTCCGACATAAGTGACCCTATCGATTCACGGTCGGCGGTTCGAGAGGACTTTCACTTATCGTATCCGTACACGTTTGAGCATCAGGGGGAAATCTACTGCGTCCCTGAAAGCGCTGAGAACAACGAAGTCGCCCTTTATATTTTGAACCAATCAACAGGGACCTGGGTCAAGCACAAATCTCTTCTATCCGGCTGCGCGGTGCTCGATCCGACCATCTTCTCACATGAAGGCCGTTGGTGGTTGTTTTGTACAAAGTCAGGAGCGGGAGCAAACGAGGCGCTTTACGCCTGGCATGCTGAAGACCCTTTGGGAGATTGGCATCCTCATACTGCCAATCCGCTAAAAGTAGACGTGCGTAGCGCTCGTCCCGCAGGGCGACCGTTTGTGCATGACGGGCACCTAATCCGCCCGGCTCAAGACTGTTCCACGGGATACGGCAATGGGATCTGCTTCAACCGGATTACAAGGATTACGACCGACGAGTTTGCAGAAAACTTTGCCGGCCTCCTACTTCCTGAGACAGGCACTTATGGGCGTGGTCTCCACACTATTTGCGCAGCGGGACCAAGGAGTATCGTGGACGGAGCTCGATCGGTATTCATCGGAGCCGAATTTTGCAGAGTATTGCGCAAGAAGTTCGGCGGAAGTGTTTGATGCACCAATGTGATGCAGCTGAAGTCGCGATCGTCGTGATCGGACGAAATGAGGGAGAGCGGCTTGGACTGTGCCTCAACTCGGCGGTGAAAGTCTCAAGCAAGGTCGTTTACTCTGACTCCGGTTCCTCGGACGGTAGTCAGGATCTCGCCCGCTCACTTGGCGTCGCGGTCGTGGAAGTGCCCGGCTCCGCACCCATGAACGCCGCGCGAGGCCGAAACGTAGGCCTAGCTTACGTTCGAGCGCACTTCCCCGATGCTCGTTTCGTCCAATTTCTTGACGGCGATTGCGTTCTGGAGCGGGATTGGGTCCGATGTGGACTAGAATTCTTAGTGTCGCACCCGAAAGCTGCGATCGCTTGTGGACGCAGGTTTGAAGCCCATGCCGACGCCTCTTTGTATAACAGGCTCGCAGACGAAGAGTGGTGCACCCCTATAGGGATGGCCGACGCATGCGGAGGTGACTCGCTCGTCAGGCTTGCCGCAATCGACGAGGTTGGACCCTTCAATCCTCGACTAATGGCAAGTGAAGAGCCTGAATTGGCCGCCCGACTGCGAAATGCAGGCTGGCAAATCTGGCGGCTCGATGCGGCCATGTGTGAACATGACGCGCGCATTCTCACTTTTGCACAGTGGTGGCGCCGAACGACGCGATCCGGTTACGGCTATGCGCAGGCGTGGGCGGCCACGAGAAACATCCCCGAGCAAGTGAACGTAAAGCTCTTGAGAAGCTCTATCGCTTGGGTGCTCGTATTACCCGCCGTTACCGCCATTCTCGCAGTAAGCTCCCGCAGCCTAATGACGCTGCTGCTTTTACCACTTCTGTATAGCGCGCAAATCTTGCGCATGGCGGCGCGCCGGCCGGATCGAACCGGCTTCGGATTGAAGGCCAGCGCCATGCTAATGCTAGCCAAGGTCCCAGAATTGATCGGAGCTGCACGTTTCGTCGTGTTGCGGCGGCGCTCTTCGATGATTGAGTATAAGGGTTTAGTGCCACGCGGACCGGGCAATGACTGATCGCGGCGTACGCATAGGGTACCTCACATCTCAGTACCCCGCCACCTCGCACACCTTTATCAGTCGGGAAGTGGCGGCTTTGCGGAAATTGGGCGTGCCGCTGGAAACCTTTAGTGTACGCCCGCCACTGCCCGACGAAATGCGCGACGAGAAACTCCGGAGCGAAGCGGAGGCAACCTTCACAATATTTAACCAACGCGCAACCGGCATCATGGCCGCTCAGCTAGCAATGGCTCTCACAAATCCCGTTGAGGTCTCGCGCACGTTGGTTCGTGCTCTTCGGCATCGTCCCCCCGGGGTGAGAGGTTTCGCTCTGGCCTTCGTCTATTTTGCGGAAGCGCTTGTGCTCGCTAGGGAGTTGCGGCGTCAAAAGATCACTCATCTTCATAATCATTTCGCAAATGCCGGCGCAATCGTCGGGATGCTTGCATCACGGTTACTTCAGATACCGTGGAGCTTCACCATGCACGGGATTTCCGAAACTGATTATCCCGCTGGGCTGATGCTCGGCAGGAAGATCGAAGCTGCAGAATTCGTAGCCTGTGTTTCTTACTTTGGCAGGGCACAGGCCATGCGGGTAGTCGAGCCTGACCAGTGGCCAAAGCTTCTGATAGTCCGCTGTGGACTCGACCTCACTGTTTTGCCTCGCCGCCGGCCGAGGGGACCTGTCGTCCGTCTGATATCAGTTGGGAGGCTTTCGCCTGAGAAGGGCCAGGCAGGATTACTCGCTGCGTTCAGCGAGGCGCGACGCGACTATCCTAATCTTAAACTGGAAATAGTTGGTGATGGTCCGGATCTCGACAAGCTTCAGCAGCTCGCGGCAGATTTGAATCTCACTCAGTCAGTAACTTTTGCTGGCCGATGCGGGGAGCAGCAAACGTTAGAGCGCATAGTGAATGCAGATTGCCTTGTCCTGACAAGCTTTATGGAAGGATTACCCGTCGTGCTCATGGAGGCGATGGCCCTTGGCACACCTGTCATCGCGAGCCGGATCGCGGGTATTCCCGAATTGATCGAACATGGTGAGTCGGGCCTGCTCTTTACGCCTTCCGACTGGCATGACCTCGCCAATTGTATCCGCGGACTGACCCGCGACGACGCGCTTCGCAGCCGAGTAGCTGCCCAAGCGCGCGTTGTGGTGGAGCGCGAGTTTGATATCGAACAATCGGCCAGAACTCTCGCGGCGATCTTCTTGAACGAGCGCGTTCGATGACTGTATTTCAGCGCTTTGACCGTATCCGGATAATCAATCTGGCCTCGCGCCGAGACCGTCGCGCGCAAATGACAGGTGAGCTTCGTAGACTTGGCCTCGACCGCGACACCCGCGTTCAATTCGTTGATGGGATAATCGTCGACGACAAGAGGCCATTCCGGGCGCCGGGGGAGAAGGGCGTGTTTCTCGCGCACCTTTCCATCCTCACGGATGCGGCCGCGGCAGGCGAGAGCGTGCTGATCTTAGAGGACGATGTGGATTTCACCCCCGCTGCCCGCGAATGGGAGCCTTCGCCCGATTGCGATGTCTGCTACGGCGGTTACAATGCGATCAATCCGGACAGCCTTGAGGACAGCGACATCTATGGAGCGCATTGCATGGGGTTCAGTGCGCGAGCCGTCAAAGAACTTGTCCCCTTCCTGACCGGTCTTCTGAAACATCCGTCGCCGCCACCCATCGATGGCGCTTATGTCTGGTTCCGTCGTCAACGTGAAGGTTTCAGCACGGAATTCGCGACACCCATTGTTGCGGTTCAGCGCCCTTCCCGCTCCGACATCACGCCAAGTCATCGGCTCGACTTCGTCCCAAATTTCGCCAGACCTATGGGATTGCTAAGAGGCTTCAAACGCGAATTGCGACGAGGCCGGCTAACCTTTGGACTTCCCGAGGCAATAGTCGTGGCAGTAATCGGAGTTGGAATCACCATTGCCGCGGCGTGGCACTACTCGGGACGTTAACGGCCCGTGCGCAGCCATTCGACGGGTGCGCCACGGCGAGCAAGGCCCAGGTAAAGCGGAACCTTCCACAGCACGTAAAGAGGTAGGCGTAGTAGTGTTGTACCCGACAAGTAGCTACGCCCCTCAAGCGCCCACGCGATTGTGAGAACAGTCAATGCGAGGATACCTACCACCAGTTGGACCAACAGCGGCCACGCGTCGCCACCCGCGAATACCGCTGCACCTCCGAGGATTCCGGCGGCGAAGTTGAGCAAAACGAGCAACGCCAAGGGCGGAACGCTCAGGTCTAGCGCCGCCGCGATTCCGCGAAGGTCGCCCCGCGCTACGCTTCTCGCAATCGTGCGTGGCACCGTCCGCACCGACGTCGCCAGATAGCCGCCCTCCCATCGTCGTCGCTGAACAAGTGTCCCCGCCTCCGACGCCGCAGCGCTCCAGACTGTGGCAGCCTCAACTAACACTGGCGGTACCCGCTGAGTGGCGAGTTCAAGCCCCAGTGCCAGATCCTCTACGATGTTATCACCGCCAAGGTTGGCGGTCTCGAATAACCGCCAAGGCAAAGCCATGCCGGTCCCCGTCAAATGTGCTCTGCCGGCAAGGCGCTGCAGGCCGCGTTGTCGGATGAGGTTCTTGACCATGAACGCGAAACTGGAAATCTGAACCATCGGCGGCGCGTTGCGGTCCGGCGCAAGAAGATTAACCGCCTGGCAGGCCCGCCCAGTTGATCTCGCCGCGGCAGAAAGACCTTGCAGGCTTTCGCCGTCCATTCTGCAGTCTGCATCGAGCACAATGATGATCTGAGGTGGGTTGTGGCGAAGCTGCTCGCGAGCTGCGCAAAGAGCAAATCCCTTCCCCCGTCGATTAGGATCCTGTCGGACCACGACCCGAGCACCAGCTGAAAGTGCAAGGGCGGCCGTTTTATCAGTGCAATTGTCGGCGACGACCAAGATCGGAAAACGACCGCTGGCGCCGGTGATGATCTGCGTTACCGTATCGCAGATCAATGCCCCTTCATCGTGAGCCGGAATGACAATCGTTGCCGAACAATCTTCTAGGACTGGATAGCTGCCTCCGAGGCGCTGAAGGCCTGCAAATAGCTCCACTGCGAAAAACCCAGTGACGAGCACCAGGGGGGCCAAAATGAGGGCAGAAAGCAAAGTGAGGATGTTCAATTTCGCCCTGACCTAAATGAGACAACGAACTTATGCCTTCGGCCGTTCGAAAAGCGAACAGTCTGTTTTTGGGTCACGATTGTCCACAGGGTGCCTATTGACGACTTGCAGGCCGATGGGCTCGCGTCTAGCGTTAAAGTGGGAGAGGCGTCGCCTCGATAGCGCTAGGTTTACACGTTGCTGCTAGTCAAGACACCGGCACCGAAATTGCTCGAGCGAAGCCTAAGCTGGCCGCTCGCGATCTTCCTGCTGGGATTGGCAGCGGTTCTGCTGCCTACAATGATTGACGTCGCTAGGCTGACGTGGACCTCCGAGCAAGGAGGCCACGCTCCAATCATCGTTGCAACTGGTGCCTGGCTTCTCTGGCGCGAGCTGCAGAGCACGCGGGCGCGTGCACGGCCGGGCGAGCCCTGGCTTGGGTCTCTAATGCTGGCAGTTTGTCTCATTCTATACGTCGTCGGACGCATCACAGGTGTTCTCGAGATCGAGGCAGGTGGCATGTATCTCGGGATTATTTCCGCGTTCTATTTGCTGATCGGCGGGCCGCTTCTGAGAGCTCTCTGGTTTCCTATCCTCTACCTTGCAGCTGCACTTCCACCGCCCGATCAATTGGTAGCGGCGATCACTCAGCCCTTAAAAATTGCAATTTCCCAATTTGCTGTCGCGCTTCTTGGCGCCCTCGGCTACCCGATTGCGCGGGCGGGCGTGATGATCCAAATTTCCAACTACGAGCTGTTCGTTGCGGCGGCATGCGCCGGGCTTAATTCCATCATAAGTCTCTCTGCGATTTGTCTTTTCTATGTTTATCTTCGCCATCGATCGGACTGGCTATCGTTCCTCGTGGTCGGCGCTCTTATCGTCCCGGTTGCCGTGTTCTCGAACTTCGTCCGCGTTGTCGCTCTGATTCTTATCACCTACTATTTCGGTGAGGCCGCGGCGCAGGGCTTCATGCACGAATTCGCTGGATTGACGTTATTTGTCGTGGCGTTGCTTACAATTTTCGGTGTCGACGCGCTGTTCAACCGTCTCCGCAACCGAAAATCCCTGGCGCTAGCATGACTGGGGAATTGCGATCCGATCTCATATCCCGGCGGGAAGTCGTCGCCGGTTTGGCGATGTTGACAGCAGCGGGTATCGCCGCGGCTCGAAAGCCCGACATTCAAATTGACTATATGGGCAGTCACAAGCTTGACGAGATCGTTCCTACTAACATCGGGCGATGGAAATTCGTTACAGCAAGTGGTCTGGTGACGGCGCCTCCAGACCAACTACAGCGCGCTGTTTACAGCCAGCTACTGACGCGCGTCTATTACGATGGCGAGGCGCCAATCTGGCTGCTGCTTGCTTACAGCGCCAACCAAACAGGGTTCCTGCAGGTCCACCGCCCGGAATTCTGCTACACGGCCGCGGGCTACAGTCTTTCCGATTTCGGACACCACCGCATCGCACTCGAAGCTGCTTCGGGCTTCACGACTAACAGTCTGACGGCGACGCGAGATGACCGAATTGAGAAGATGGTCTACTGGACCCGTATAGGAAACCACATCCCTCTAAGTTGGGCGCAGCAGAAGCTGGCAGTGGCCGGTGACAATCTAAGGCGGCTAATACCTGACGCGGCGCTGATCCGAATCTCGACGACTGGCGATGACGGACCCGCAGCAATGAGCAGGTTGGACGCCTTCGCGCAAGCGATGATAGCTTCCGTCGCGCCACCGCTGCGGCGCGTGTTCATCGCATAACAATACTCAGGACTTGGGCCAAAACTTGAATGGCCTCAGATAATAAAGAATAAAAATGATCGTCGCGATGATCAGCGGTATTGCAAGCAAGTGCATGCCCTGATTGCCGATGTAGTTCGCAACGGCGCAGCCGAGCCCGGCACCCAAATATATGAGGAGGGAATCGTGTTCGGGCGCGTCGTGTTCCGAAGTGGAGCGCTGGACGAATAACACCACCAATCCGGCAAAGATTGCCACGGTGACCCAGTCGTAGACAGTCTGCACAAGTCCCCTCCTTGATACTGGCACGGCTGAATCTCGCATGCTATGCCCACGAATGTCTAATTCTAATGTATGGGTGGGCAAGTGAGACAGGCAGCTGTTGCAATAATTGCATTGGGAGTTTTGACTAGCGGCTGCAATCGAAAGCCTGAGGGGCAGACCGTTGCCGTAGTTAACGGGGAGGAGATCACACTGCCGGATCTCAATTTTGCCTTGAACTCGACCAACGTGCCCGCGAGCATGGACAAGACTGCTGCGCGGTCCCAGATCCTCCAACAGCTTGTAGACCGGCGCCTGCTTGCTGAACAGGCTCGCAAAGAAGGCATCGACAAGTCGCCAGAGTATCTCAATCGCGTGCGCCGCGCCGACGAGGATATGCTAATCTCTATGTTGGCGGCGAAGCGCCTTAAGACGGCGCAACTCCCTTCCGACCGCGAGGTTCAAGCTTACATCTCAGCTCACCCGAACATGTTCGACAAGCGAGAGCTTTGGGACCTCCAGCAAATAAGCTACCCAACTCCGACCGATCCTGCGATCCTCTCGGAGATCGTGAAGGCGAGTACCATGCCCGCCCTGATCTCCGTCCTGCAGGCCCATAATATCGCTTTTCAAGAGCAGAAGAACCGGGTTGATACCGCCATCATTCCCTCCGCGATGTTTAGCAAGATCAACGCTATTCCGCCGGGCGAGCCCTTCGTCGTTCCGGCCGGCAAAAACTCAGTCGCTAGCGTGATCACTGGTAAACAACCACAGCCCATCTCGGGTCCGAAAGCCAATCCCCTCGCCGTTGAGACAATCCGCAAAACTCAGACTGCCAAGGCGCTTGAGGGCCTGGTGAACTCGCTGCGCGGTTCGGCAAAACTGGAATATCAGCCTGGGTACGCCCCGCCCGCTAAAAAGTAAGGCGCTTAGCTCCACCCTCGGCTATGACTCCGGCGACACTCAATTGGCACTCCTCGGATTGTTGCGATTGAGCGTTCGCTCACGCTCTGAGCACAATTGCAGGCAGCTTGAATCTTATGCGCGAGGCTCAGAATAACTGTCGGCAGAAGCTGTTCAGCTGTCTACTGCAGGTGGCTCAAAGTAATAGCCCGCACCATAATAACTGTCGAAGCCGTAGCCCTCGCTCACGATGCCGCCCTGGTACTTATTGAGGATAACGCCCGCTAACCGCTGAGCACCAAGCAACCCGATCACGTCTTTCACCTCGCGAGTTGTCGTTCGGCCCTCTTCGGCAACGACGATGTAGCCATCGAGTTGCGCCATGGTTGTCACCGCGTCGTCGTTTGCAAAAACCGGCGGCAGATCGACCATGAACAAACTATTTTCGCTAGTGGCGCGGAACGAACGCAGCAATGCCTGAGCGCGGGGGCCAGCCAGCAATTCGGCTGATCGGATCGGGCCAGCTGTGGTGGGGAGTATCACCAGGCGCTCACCGTCGAGAGCGTACGCAGTTGGCATCGAAGCGCCTGGACGCTCTTCCAGAAACGCTCTGATGCTCACAGGGGGGTCCACTCCGAGCACTTCCGTGAGTGATGCGCGCCTTAAGTCGAGATCAACTGCGGTGGTGTTAAATCGCGGATCCCGGCTGAGCGCGGCCGCGACGTTGAATGTGATGAATGACTTGCCAACCTTCGGGGTCGCTGAAAGCACACCAAAAAGTCGCCAGCCTCGTTGCGTACGGAGCTCATGTATTTTCGCCCGGATCATGTTGAACGAACGCGACCGCGGGTCCAAGCTATCAAACCCGTAAACCCCCCGGGACTTAGCGATAGCAGAGTCCCACTGTAACACTTCGCACTCGCGGAGTGTTGGAACCGCAAGCGCTGTTGGCGTGCGCTCGGACGCTCCTTGCGAATGCTCTTGTTGGTACGTCACCGGATTACGCAATCCCTGTCTCCCGACGTTTGAAGAGCCACCAGGTGCGACGCTTGGGGTCAGGACGCCCAACGACCGGAACAATACCCAGTATCGGGAAGCCCAGCCCCTCGATCTGAGCCGGACTGCGGACGGGTCGCCGCAGCATTTCGACGATCAATGCAAGAAGCAAACCCAGCGCCGCGCCCGCGGCTGCCCCAGCTGCAATCAGAAGCGGCCGGTTCGGTGAATAGGGGCGGTCAGGAAGGCTCGCCGGTTCAACAAGAGAGAGGTGTTCGCCGCGCTGCTCGCCAGTCATACGAGCCCCGGTCTGCGCCTTTAGGAGATCATCCGACACCTGCTTGTACTGCGTTCGAAGTTGGGAAACCCGATCTTCGAGCTGAGATGCCTGCTCTAAAATAGCCGGCCCCCGCGCTTGGCCTGCCGCGCTAGCAGTAGCGCGAGCAATTTGAACCTGCCGCTCGCCTCGGAGCTGTGCAATCGCCTGATTGTTTGCCTGGATTTGGGCCTGAAGCGCCCCTTGATCACCGGAATCGCCCGGGCCCTGTATTGCGTCCCTCACTGCGTTAAGCCGCTGGCGCGCTGCGATGACGTCCGGATGAGAGTCCGAGTAAGTCGCGCGGGCCGCCGCGAGGGCCGCCTCGGCTTGCGCAAGTTGCTGATCCCGCGCCGCGGGGCGCTTGCTTTGAATGATCAACTGGCGGTTCTCGTTTTCCAATTGCACGATTTGCGCACTGTAGCTGCCTGTATCGAGCATCGACGGTGCCGCGCCGGGTGCGAGGACGCTTCCGTTGCGCGCTTTAAGATCTCTGATCTGCCCCTCAATTTGCTGGATCTGGCCCTGCAATCTTCCCGCCTGATCTTCAAGAAAACGCACATTTAATGTCGCCTGGTCCTCCACCACATCACTATCCATGCGCAGGAAACTAGCGACGTAGCTCTGGAGAACTTCCTGCGCCTTGATGGGGTCTGGATAATCGAAGCTCATATTGATGGCGATGACGTTGCTTTGATTCGGATTTGCCGTGCCGATGTCCTGTTGGAGAGCGCCGACGCTCGTTGCAGTGCGCATCTTATCGATGATCTTCGACAGCGGCTGCGAACGGCGCTCTGACGAATACAGATCGTATTGCTCGATTAAGGCAATTAGGTCGCCTCGGCTGAGCACTTTTTCGCGTATTTTTGATATGCGCTGTTCGATCGCGCCGGTTTCCGGAGATTGTGCCACGGTGGTCGAAAGTTGTTGAGACTCGATAAGCAACGTCGCGGTTGAGCGATATTGCGTTGGGAGCATGAACGCGGCGATGAGAGCAACTGCGAAAAAAGCGATGAAGACACCGACCGCATAATAACGACGTTCCCACATAATGTGGGGCAAGTGATTGATGACCCAGCCGAAACCTGCTGAGGTCTGCTCGAAATTATGTGATTCGATCATAAGTGCCTACCGATGCGATACCGCAGGTATACCGATCCGTTGATATCGGCTTTCGGGTCTGCCCCAAACTGAAACAGCTTACGCGCGCCCACAGAGACTCCAGCGGACATTCGAGCGCCAAGAGTCCGGTCGTATTCCACTTCACTAGATACATAGGTTGATTTCACATCGGAAAGCGCCGCCGCAGCGTTTGAATAGTGACTCGCGTTAATCGATGCCTGAAGGGTATCTCGTTCTCCAAGCTTCCGAAAATAGCTCAATCCAAGTGACGTGGTGATCGTCGCGAGACCTCGGCCTCCACCTGATAATACCGGGCTGAATGACGAACGCGCGTCGCGAGTGATGCTAGCGCAAAGATTGCTGACCGTCCCGTGATCACAAAGCGAAGCGCTGAAGGACGGAGTCACGGTGCTCTGCGATCCACCATCAAAGTGCTCGTTAACGACCATGATGCCAACGGCTCCATGTGCCGACATTCGCTCGCTTAGCGAGATCTGGGCCGTCAAGGCCGGGTTCAAAATATTGGTGTAATCGCTGCCCGCGTAATCTTGACGCTGAAGCGCAAGGGAAGCGCCCACCGACGTGCGTTCCGATATCTGCCGGGAATAACCAGCGTCAGTAGAATAGGTATTATATCCCGGAAAACTACTGTGGCTGTACCAGTTGCGCTGTGCACCCGCGGACAGCGAAATCGTGCCGGATGCTCCGCTTCGAATCGTCGCGCCTACTTGGCCGCTCACTCGGTAATTGCGGCCAGTCAAGCCGAGCAGGTCAGGTGCCCCGGCCGGTGGAATGGGATTGCCCTCGTCGGGGGGCGGGGGTTCGGTCGGCACGCCGATGATGCGGTTCGAAAGTTGCCCGGCGAAATCGCCCGAGAAATTGAGACTCCCAAAGATCTGCGCGGTTGGGCTCACTGCGCGGCTGGCTTGTGCACTCAAGTCAAAAATTTGCTTGGAACCGTAGTCTTGCAAGTACGTGGTGTTCTCAACGAAGGCGCTTAGGGTCGTACTCCCATGCTCGGACCTGATCGAATGGGTCCCTGTCAGGCTCACGCGCCCGAAGGCGCTCGAATGACTCGGAATGCTCAGGAACGGATTCGTCGCCGCTCCGAGTCCCGCATTCAGATCAAGAATGTCGACAGTTTCGGCCGCCACTGGCGCAGTGACAGCGAAAGCGGTCCCCGCAGCCAGCGCGAACCTGAACGCCTTATACATACGCACGCTAATCATGGTACAACCATCGTATCGCCGCTCTGAATCGCGGGAATCTGACCAGGCCCTATGCCTTCCAAATCTCCTTTCAATGCGTCACCGAGCCTGACGGGGATCGATTGGAGTTGCTGCCCGACCTTTCGGATAATTCGTATGCGGCTCGTCTGGGCGAACTCTGTTGGCCCCCCAGCGACGCCAAGGGCTTCGAGTGCATTCACATAACGCCCTGGTGTGAACGTGCCCGGAGCTTTGACCTTCCCGATCACAGAAAACGAATAGCCGCTCGGGTTTTTCACGAGCACGGTGACCTGGGGAACAGCGTCCTTGTATTGCGGCCGCAACCCCGCGGTGATGATTCGCTGGAGGTCCGCGGGAAGAAGACCGGCAGCCATCACTTGGCCCACGAGTGGGAAACCGAAAGTTCCATCCGGAAGGACCCGCACCACTCGTTGTAGGCGCTCGTCCCCCCACACAAGAATTTCAAGATCATCGCCGGGATTGATCCGATATGCAGGCCCAGGAACTGATGTCGGGCTCGACTGCGCGGGAGCGGCCGAGGAGCCGAGGGCAATCAGGAATAGCGCGACGACGAGCGCGATGAACCTTTTCATTTCACGAATACCCTCCCCTTGGCGTACCGGCGCGGCACATCACGCTTCAACCCTACTCGAGCCCGGTTACAAATGTCTTCATTCCAGTAATATAAGCAGAAGGTGGCAAAACGAACCCTCTTTTTCCGGCTGACCGTCCTGGCGCTGACGATCGTAGCTCCCGCATTGTCCGGCTGCGGCTACTGGCGAACGTACGAAGCGAAGAAATACTACGCCCAGTATCAGACCGCGACCGCCAATGGAGACCTCCAGGGCGCGCGTTTTGCGCTATTGTCGCTCGTGCAAACCCAAGAAGATGTCAGCGACTGGTGGGTGCAGCTGGGAAAGATCGACTTGCAGCTGGGCGATTTCCGAGGGGCTTACGATGCGTTCGCTCACGCGCATGAACTCGATCGCACCAATGCTCAGGTGGTCGCGACTCTGGCTCAGCTTGCGATATATGCAGGTCAGTTAGATCTTGCCGAAGAGCAAGCAAAAAGTCTCGAGCTACTCGCACCCGACGACCCCACGATCACTCTCGTCAATGGTTTTGTAGATCTGAAACGAGGCGATCTCGACAAGGCGAACGCTGCGGCCGACCAGCTATTAAGAGCCGCTCCGGCTGACCCTATCGCGAAAATTCTAAAGGCTAAGGTGCTGATGGGCGCTGGCCGGCCCGATGACGCTGTGGCCTTGTTAGAGCAGCAATTACAGATGGTGCCAGACGATGGGCAGGCGCTCCGAGCGTTATCCGCTATCTACAGGAGCCGAGGTGACTGGCCTAGCGCCACACGCGTTGCGACAAGGCTTTATCAGCTCAATGGCAAAGATAGTCGCATCTCGCAGCAATTGCTCGAGGCGGCGCTTCGATCGAGCGACCTCGGCCGTGCCGCGAGCGTCTCGAACTCAATCCTAAGTGGTGATGCGCCCGTACAAACGATCTACGCGACGCTTGGACTATGGGCGGAATTCGCGCCCGAAGAGGTCACTCTGCCCAATGCAATTCACTTGGCTCAGCGTTATTCGGGAGACCGGCGCGTAGCTTTCGCCGATTATTTTAATCGAGTTGGAAAGCCAGCTTCGGCCGAGCAATTGCTCGGTCCTCCTCAGCTGCCGCTAAAACAGGCCAACGCCGGGCTCAACGCCGTGATCGCGCAATCGATGGCTCTCCAGGGGCGTCGGGCTGACGCACTGAAATTATTTGGCGAAGTGTTGGCGGTTGAACCCGATCAACCGCAGGCGCTGCGCGGCCGCTCCGCACTACTAATGCAGACAGGAAATACAAAGCAGGCGATCATCGACGCTCAACGGCTCGTCATTGCAAATCCGAAGGATGGCGGAGATCGCATTCTTCTCGCACGCGCCTTTTTTGCGGCAGGACGTCGGCAAGACGTGCGTCGGACTCTCTGGGATGCATTTCAGGACATGCCGCAAGACAACCGCGTTTTCTCCGCCTTAAAAAGCGTTTTGGTGTCCACTGGCGATGCAGACGGTGAGCGTCGTCTGAGGCGCGAAGTTGAAGATCGACGATCGAGCATTCTTGAGAAGGAATTTCTGTAATGCGCTCTGCGGGCGAGTCAGCCGTAACGGCTTTGACGGATCGGCCGTCCTCGCAAAGCGGCCTGAACACAGGTGCATTTGCACGGCATCGGATCCGATTCACATCAAACATTGCAGGGCCGATTTTCTTCGTCGCCGATCTGATTTGCCTTGGCCTCAGCGTACCCCTTTCACTAATCGCCTACCGTCTGTTTTTCGCTGACCGGCTAGTCACGTCGGTCGGCATATTCGCATTTTCATCTGCTGGCGCGACCTACCTGCTGATCCGGGCCTCACGTCACGCTTACAATCGCACGCTTGTGAACCTCTTCGAGCACGAAGCGGATTCTGTGATTGACGCGCTCGCAGCAGTGCTCATCGCCTCTGCACTCGTTTGGCAGTTCGGGATGATTGAGAATCTCTCGCGGGGCATTGCGATACTTTTCCTGCTTTCCTTCAGTGCTCTGCTTCTCGCATCGCGACCCATTGTTCGCGGCGCCGTTCGGTACCTTGCCGGCAGCGGATCGATCGAACAGCGGATCGTCTTTTACGGCGCGGATCCGGCTTCGATAGCCATGATCCGCCGCATCATCGAGCTGATGGACCTACCGCACCTTAAGTATTTGGGAGTCGCCGACGACCGGCCGAAGGTGAAGTCGGTCGACGGCCTGAAGATGATCGGTGGGCTGGACCAAGTGCTGGAACTCGCGCGTCAGGGCGAACTCGATCAGGTTCTGTTCTGCGTGCCGAACATGCCCCCGCAGCGTCTTCACGCAATCGTTGAAGAACTCAGCAACGTCTCCGTCGACGTTGCCGTCGTCCCGTCCGAGGCCATTCAGCTAGCACCGGATTATCGCGTGCACCTTCTCGGCCAGCTGCCCGTGCTGACGCTGTGGCAACGGCCGTTCCGTGACATCAACGGTCTAGTAAAGCGCGGCGAGGATCTGCTTATCGCCGGCACGGCGACGGCCCTTCTTTCACCGGTTATGCTGATCGTTGGCTTACTCGTGAAAATCTCCAGCCCGGGCCCGGTTTTCTTCGTTCAGCCGCGCATTGGTTTTAACAATGAGCTCATCCGCGTGCTCAAGTTTCGTACCATGTTTGCCGACCGGTCGGACCTGAAGGCCGAGCAGACCACGACGGCAAACGACCCGCGCGTGACGCCGATCGGTCGCTGGCTGCGACGCCTGAGCCTTGACGAGCTGCCGCAGCTGCTGAACGTCATCAAGGGCGACATGTCGCTCGTCGGGCCGCGCCCGCACGCGACGCACATGAAGGTCGGCGAGCGTTATTATCAGGATGCGGTCCGTGGCTACGCCGGTCGCCATCGCGTGAAGCCCGGCATCACTGGACTGGCGCAGGTTAAGGGTGTGCGCGGCGAGATCCGCACGATCGAGCGCGCGAAGCTCCGCGTCGAATATGATCGGAAATATATCGAGAATTGGTCGGTCTGGCTGGATCTCGGGATCTTGCTCGCGACTTTCCGCGCCGTCCTTTACGACGCCGACGCTTATTAATTATTAAGCGGGCTCGCCCAACTTCTCGTTGATCAGGCTGATCGTGTTCTGGATGTTGCCGCGCGAGGATGCACCGAACACAATCGACTGGACGTAAGGCTCATCGAGCACCCACTCGATTGCCTCGCGCGGCGCGATGCCACCCGACGCGAAGATCGACATGGCGATCATCCGCGGCGAGTACCGCTCGGCCGCATCGCGATATCCCTGGATGCCACCGCTCATGCGGAAGCCGATCTTGTTGACGTTGGCGCAGACGATCGGGTTCTTGACCCCTGCTTCGTCGAGCAACGGTAGTAACATGGGCACGTTCATCGTAATGAAGCCGGGTTCCGCGCCATATTTCTTCTTCACGTGCCGGGCGAAAGCGCCCAGCGCGTCGACGGCCCGAAGGCCGATTACAAGGTCGGTGACGACGTTCTGAAGGAAGATGATCGGCGTCGGCAGGCCATGGAACATTTTCATTTCGGCATCGACGAGCAAGCCGATCATCGCGCTCATGTCCTGCGTCGCGAGCGCCCTGCCGCCGCGAAGCACGGTGTCGACCAGGCCATCCTTGGGCAGGAACTTACGGAGCGCATCGAAATAGCCGAGCTCGGTCACCGCGTTCGCGTATTTGTGCGCATAGGGCATGCACGGAAGGAGGTTGAAGCCTTCCCACTTGGCCGGTGCCGTCCGCATCAGGTCGCAGACGTCGGCGATGCGGTCGTGGGTCGTGCACATGAACCCGCCGGCGCCTAGTTCCTTCGCGGCTTCCAGCACGCGCATGATCTCGCCGAGGTCCTGGAAGCGCATCGCCTGTTGGCGCGCCTTTTCCTCGGACATGTGGTTAACGCCGAAGAACTGGTTGTCGCCGAAGAGAATCCTGTCCACGCCTAAGCTGCCTTTACTTCATTCGCGACGGCGATCGTCTGCCCGAGCTTGGCTGGCGGCCGGTAAAGGCCGAGCCGGTCGAACAGGACGAGCCAGAAGAATTCGAGCGTCCTCGCATAGCGGCGCCAATAGCGGCGCGGCTCCGTAACCATGCGATAGACCCATTCAAGGCCGTTCTGCGCCATCCACTGCGGGGCGCGCACGACTGCCTGGGCTTCGTAATCGATGGTCGCGCCAACTCCCATACAGACTTTCACGGTCGGCATCAGGTGCCGGTTGCGGACGATCCAGATTTCCTGCTTCGGCGCACCAAGCCCGACGATGAGGCAAGTTGCCTTGCATTCGTTAATCATGCGGATCGCTTCAGCAGTTTCGCCGGGATCATTGACGAAGTTCATCGACGGACCGTGTGCGCCGACCACCACTTCGCGTCCGGCGATGCCATTGATGCGCTGCCGCGCCTGTTCAGCAATGCCCGGCTTGGCGCCGAGCATGAAAATGCGAACGTCCGGATTGTCCGCGTGCCGGCGCCAATAGGCGGGGACAATGTCGGACCCGGAGGCCTTGGACTGAATGGCGCGGCCCAGAAACTTCAGGCCCCAATAGACATATTTGCTGTCGGACGAGACGATCGCGGCCTGCCGGTAGGCCTCCACAAAATCCGCATTACGCTGAAGGTGGTAAAGGTGATCAGGATTGAGCGTCCACAAGATGCCTTCATCGAGGCGATCCACAACCTGCTCAACCATCAAATCATCGACCCACGCGTTGAGGATCCGGCACTTCTTCCAGGCCGGGTACCGCGAAGAGCTTACTGGGATGATGCTGTTCACGACCGCCCGAGCACACGCGACAGCAGGCCGCGCTTCGCATCATTGGCCGCAACCGGCCGTGCCACCGTCACATCGCCACCGGCAGCGGACCGGATCATGCGAATGGTCGCGTCCGTCATCGCCGCGTCGGCGAAGCTGTTCACCACTTCCTTCGACTTACCGGACACCCGATCGCGGAATGTCTCAAGCTGCGCCGAATATTCCTCGCCGCGGATGTAGAATTCGACGGGCTGCGTGAGGTCGGTCGTGTATCGGACGTTCCAGCCTTCCTCGTAACCTGCGGGCGCATCGATCGCGTCGGTGAGGAATACGCGCAGTTCCTGCCGGTCGGCGTAAAGCTTCCCTCGGTCGCCCCAAACGGTGATCTGCGTCGTCATTTTCCGCTGCGACGAGTCCGACCAATTGACCGACAGCTGGCCCGAAACGTCGCCATAACGAAGCGAGGCATAAACCTCATCCTCAACGCCCTTGGAAAAAATGCTGCTCAGAATGGCGCTGTCGCACCCTGTCGAGGCGCCGAAATACCAGTTGAGCAAATTCAGCGGATGCGCGGCATAATCCAGCAACGCGCCACCGCCGAGTTCGGCCTTGCCCCGCCACGTCGGCTTCGAAGGCCGCGTGACCACGGGGCCATAGGCCTCGGCAGTGACATGGCTCACTCTGCCCAGCGCGCGAGCGTCAAGCAGCCGCTTCATCTCACCGAATACGGCAACGAAGCGATTATGATAGCCGACCTGCGTCACTAGGCCTTTTTCGTCCGCCAGCGCCGCAAGCTCGACACTGACCTGCTCATTCAGCGTTAGCGGCTTCTCGCAGAAGACGTGGATCCCGCGGCTCAGCGCATCGCGAACGATCGCCTCGTGCGAGATGGTCGGGGTCGCGACGATCACTGCCTCGAGCCCATCGATAGCCAACGCGTCCTTGGCATCGCTTACGTGCTTAAGCCCGGTGACCTTCGCCAGCGCAGACCCGACGAGCGGGGCGGAATCCGCCATTGCGACGATCTCAATGCCGGGCAAACCGTTGGCGATCGCAAGGTGCGACAGCCCCATCTTGCCCAGGCCGATGACGGCCATTTTCGTCATTTACGCGATCGTCCCCGTCATTACTGGCAATTGCTCGTATGCTGGCCGGCCCGGTCGCATCAAGCCTCGTCTTCCGGCTAGGGTTTGTTCTTTAATGTTCCGCTAAGGGACAGCGCCAATTGCGAAACCCCTCCCCGCCCCTTTGTTCAATATAGGCTAACTGGTAAAGGGTGAACCGGGTCAGCTGAGGATAGTTTCGCGCACATGAGATTCCTTCGGGCACCCGTTACCGAGAGGCGCCAGTCGTGCGCCCTCGGGAAGGCACGCATCATTCAGTCTTATGCCGCGCTCGCGCGCGAGGGATCGTAATGAGCGTGCATCTTCTCGATCTCGAGCGGCCGCGCCGGTCCGCGCTTCAACGGGCGATCCCTTATGCGTTAGCCATGCTTGCGCTCGCGCTCGCGACCGCCGGCCTTTTCGCCAACGCCAACAAGGTCGAGGACCTGCGCCGCGCGCAGCGGGCCGCCAAGATCGCCAGCTCCACCGGCGAAGCGGTGGCACCCCTAAACGTGGTCAAGCCGCTGACGCCAGAAGAGGCGCTCAAGGCGAACGAGGACCGGCCCTTTGACATCACGCCGGATACCCCGGCCAAGCAATTCCGGCTTATCGCCGATGACGGGAGCCGCGAACGCGCGCTCGAATGCCTTACGCAAGCCGTCTACTACGAAGCGGCAACCGAGGGTATCGACGGTCAGCGAGCAGTTGCCCAGGTCGTCTTGAATCGAATGCGACATCCAGGCTTCCCGTCGACCGTATGCGGCGTGGTGTATCAGGGCTCGAATCTTCCCACCGGTTGCCAGTTCACATTCACGTGCGATGGGGCTCTGATGCGCAATCCCATCCCATCAATCTGGGCCCGGGCCAAGAAAATCGCCTCGCAGGCGCTTGAGGGAAAGGTCTTTGCTGCGGTTGGGCACGCAACCCACTATCATGCCGATTACGTGCTTCCATATTGGGCCGACTCGCTTGCGAAGCAGGTCCAGATCGGGCACCACATCTTCTATCGCCTGCAAGGCAGACTGGGCACTCAGGCGGCGTTTTCGCAGCGCTACGGCGGTAAGGAACCACTGCTAGCGACGGAGCCATCGACGGCGTCCGTGGCAGCTGAGGCCGCGGATCAAGCGCAGGCACTTCTAAATTCCGGTCTAACGACGCCGACTCCGCTTGCGGCAGATGGTGCAGGCATCGCCGGAGGCAACAATCAGCCGAAACAGGTCCTCCTCGCAGATGCAGGCAAAGGCACTCTACTGATCGACGAAGGCGTTCCGCCGCCCTCCGGCACCAAGCGGCGGGCGCGACAAGACTGCAGCGCCCCTTCCGAGAAGCAGATTCGACCGGTAGCGCCTACCGACATGCATGCCGGTAATCCGTTCAGCGATTGCTAGATGCTCTCTCACAGTAAGCTTGGCGTGAAGCGCCTGCTGTCTAAGGCCCTTGGTCGAGAGTTCGTAGCACCCGAGGAGCTTGCCTACCGTCGACTGCAAACGAAAGGCTTTAGGCCGACCTTCATGATCGACGTCGGCGCCTACGAAGGTAATTGGACGCGGCTAGCGCGCCGTGTCTTCGGAGATGTACCGACATTGATGATTGAAGCACAGCTTTCAAAGCGGCCCATCTTGGAAAAGGTGTCTCACGAACTCGCCGACGTCCGTTATGCGCAGGCGCTTCTCAGCAGTGCCAGCGGAGAACGAAGACAATTTTTTGAAATGGAAACGGGATCGTCGATGTTCTCAGAGAATAGCAACGCTCCCCGCACAACTCGCGAATTGAGAACGTGCACGCTCGACGAGCTGGCCGGAGAAGTCCCTCGCGGGGCTTTCCTCAAGATCGACGTTCAAGGCGCGGAGCTCGAGGTTCTCGGCGGCGGTGAGCGGGCCCTCGCGGCCTGTGAGTTGGTCCAGCTCGAAGTCGCTCTTCTGCCTTACAACGAGGGCGCCCCGACCGCGCTCGAAGTCCTAAGCTACATGGCGGAGCGCGATTTTTCGCCTTTTGACATCAGCGGCTTCAGCCGCCCGAACGGCATAGACCTTGCTCAAGTCGACTTCCTGTTCGCACGACCCACCTCGAAGCTGAGGACGCACTTCTTCACCTTCTGAGCGCATTTCTGCGTCGCAACCCGGTTAGAGCGCGCCCTCGCGAGCCATTTCGCGTCTGAGCAGGCGTCAGATTTGAAACAAGATGCCGATTACCGAAGCGGGCATCGGAAGTACTTCGAACAGCACCTTCTATCTGTCTCTGCGGTAAGAGGGACCTCGCCCCTCTGCAACGCGGTGTTTAGACGCGATTGGCTCCCGAAGCGCCTTCGCGGATCGGCCGTTAACCTTCGCGCCACCAAAAGGAATTCAACTGAGAAGGTGACCGTGGCCTTAACGTCTCATTTACCCTATCTTTACGTTGAGAACCCACTCTCGCGGCGAAGAATTCTTGCCGTCTAGAGGACCCATTACATGAGCGACGGATTTCTCGCATTCAAAGGTCTCGCTTGGGGAGCCGCAGCGCTTTTCGTCGGAGCCGCACTCATGCCGTCGGCCACCGGCGGTAAGTTCGATCCCTTGCGGATATCTGCGCGCGCGGAAACCAGCTCCGGCCCGGTTAGAGCCGGCAGTGGGAAGAAAAAGAGCTCGACAACTTCGACCAGCGGCGGGACTCCAACTCCAACTCCAACTCCAACTCCAAGTCCAACGCCAACTCCGACGACAAGCACGACGTCTGCAGGCGGTTTTACGGAATTGACGACGATTCCCTCGGAGTTTCCGACCGCGACGGCGCTTGTGCCGACATGGGGCAGTGGAGCTATCCCACCCAGCATGGGGTCGGACCCCTTAGGCGCGTTCCGGTTCATCTGCGGCGCCGGACCGTTGAAGTACGATGATCCCATCCAGTACCCAGGCCAGCCCGGACGTTCTCACCTCCACCAGTACTACGGAAATACGAGAACGGACGCGTATTCAACTTATGAGTCCTTGCGAGCTTCCGGTGACGGAACCTGCGGTAGCGATGGGAATGGTCACACGCTGAATCGCTCCGCGTACTGGATTCCTGCGATGCTGGACGGCAAGGGTAATGTCGTTCAGCCTGACTTTATAACCATCTATTACAAACGGTTGCCCGACAGCGATAGCCGCTGTCATCCGGAGACGAACACTGCGGCTCTGGGAAAATGCATCGCGTTACCCAATGGGTTGCGTTTCATTTCGGGCTCGAACATGCAGGGCGGTTACCGCCAGGCTCATTTGCCGGCCCACGTCGCGTATGCTTGGCCGTACCGTTATAATTGCGTAACGAGCAATGGCAGCTCAAACAGCGGCAGTGGCTGGTATATGTCACTGGATGAAGCCACGCCAAATTGTGCAGTCGGTGATTCAATTGAGGCAATCGTACAGATGCCTAGCTGTTGGGACGGCAAGAACTTGGATGTGCCTGACCATGGATCGCACGTCGACTACCCCTATAATGGTCGTTGCGACGACGCCCACCCCTTCGTCATACCCGCATTCTTAATCTCGGTCGCATATCGTATCGCGCCGGGCGATGATGCGAGTAAGTGGACACTATCTAGTGATGCGATGGACCCGAGTAAGCCACGAGGTTGGTCGCTCCACGCCGACTGGTTCGGGGCTTGGGATCCGCAGACTTTGGCGACGTGGACCGACAACTGCATCAACAAGCATTTGTCTTGCACGGGCGGCGACTTGGGCAACGGCACTCAAATGAAGGGAGCCATGCAGCCATCGTACGGCTGGACTAACCCGAAACACCTCGTTCCCATTCCCGCCGGCGGCATGGCAATGTGATGAACTGGGCTGAGCCGGTTACGTGCCGGCTCTGCCTCCTTCATGCGGTCCGCACGGACACGAGGTTAAACGCAACAAATGGTGCTTAGACGGTCCTTTCAGAGACACATTCCAGCTCTCTGGCGGCTTGCGGCAGACCGCAGCGGCAACGTGGCGCTCATCGCCGCAGCGGCTTTCCCGTTGCTGATCGGCGCAGCGGGGCTGGCGGTCGATGGCGTTCACTGGGTGCTTCAAAAGCGCGAGGTCCAGGCAGCGACTGACGCGGCGGCAATGGCGGGCGTTTATGGCCTGATCGCGGACGGCGACATGCAGAATGCGGTCAACTCGAGCCTGACCAAGGGCGGCGGAGTTCCTGACAATGCCAGCATCCAGGCGATCGAATCGCCGCCCGGCCATGAAGCCGATCCGTTCGCGGTGACCGTCCGGGTAACGATCCCGGCTAAGACTACCTTCGCATCGATGTTCATGAAGACGGTGCCGACGATCACGGCCGAGGCCACGGCAAGTGTCGTCGAGAACGGCAAATATTGTTCATTCGCACTGGGCGACATGGATGACGACGCCGGCGTTGTCGTCCGTCCGAACTCGAAAGTCGACATGGAGTGCGGCGTCACCACGAACGCTACCGGCGCCAAGGCAATACAGGCCGACAGTTCGTCCAGCCTCAAGGCGGCGGACATCCGCGCTTACGGCGGCATCGACATGACTTCAATCTCGGGCTCACGCACGCGCGCACATGCCCTTGCGCAAGAGGACCCGCTTGCGAACAGCGACCCGCCGCAGGTGCCAAACACCGGTTGTCCGCAGATCACGGCAAACCCCGACGCCGCCAACCTCACCGGCGGCAAGCTCGTGCTCGAGCCGGGGTGCTACGCTACCATGTACCTTAACGGACCGGTTTTCCTGCAGGACGGCGAATACATTCTCAACAAGGGCAATTTCGTCGTTGGTCCTCAAGGCCACGTCGAATGCAGTGCCTGCACCATCTTTCTCACCAGCGAGACGGCCGGAACCGATGGCGCGTCGATCGGCAAGGTGAAGATCTCCAGCGACGCGACTGTAAAGATGCATGCGACCCGGGAAGGCCCAAACCAGGGCATTCTCTTTTATCAGGACCGGCATGCGGCCCGCGACCTGCCCGGCGATGAGAACCACATCGGCGGCGGCAGCTTCACCGAACTCGAAGGTCTCATCTATTTCCCATCCGAAACGGTTTACGTCGATGGGAACATGAGCCCGAACCTGCAGTGCACGCGCTTCATCGCTCGGCGCCTCATCTTTGCGGGGACGGTTTACGTCAGCAAGTCGTGCGACGGTCTCGACAAGGTCACCTTCATGGCGACGGAAGTGCGGCTGCTAAGCTGATCAAGACGTCACGAGCCGGGCGACGGCTTTTTCGACCTGAGACATGATCCGATGAATTTCCGTGTTTATCTCGCTGAGTTCCGCCACCAGGTCGGCGGCGGTGATGCGCGGCCCTGACGACTCCGAACGGACGAGGCTTCGGAGCGCTTCCAACGGCGCACTATTTGTCAGGCTTTCCGAATTCGAATCATAGGGTGCGGAGCGCTCAAACGGCACATTTGCCCCAATCGTGCCTGCAAGGTCCGCCCGATTCAGATCCGCAGCAGCAAAGCTAGGCGCTGTGCGGCCGTCGAGCAGCGAGTAATGGGCCGCAGCTGTCAAAGCGGCGTCGGCCGCTCTCGGCGTGACAATGTCGAGCCGCGCCCCGCGAGAACGTGCGGCAGTTCGTGCCTTAGCGCCATCAAAGCCTCTGTACCCCACGCGCATTTGCGGTTGGCGGCCCCTCGATTTGCTTCCCCCACGCACACCGACGGCGATCCGCGTCGCGACTCGCTGTTAAACTTCTGTTTACGTGCCAGCGCTACCCGCTTCAAGATGGGCCGCATTGCGCGCGCTTTTCCAAGGCTCTAGGCACAAGCCGAGATGAGGAAGCGCTGCGGTTGGAACCTCCAGTCGCCCGAGGAGCTTGGCGGTGACGACTTACCGGCCTGACCCCAAGATCTTGACGCTCGGATCGGAGTTCTATGATCCCGTTTCGCCGGCCGAGTTCCCAAAGACGATCCCTCGCTTTCTCAACGAGCGATGGGCGGAGCGTGTCGGTCTCGGCGGCCGCGACGCGGCTGCGTGGGCATCGAACTTTTGCCGATTCGAGCCACTTCCCGACAATCTGACCGAACCGCTCGCCCTTCGTTATCACGGTCACCAGTTTCGCGTTTACAACCCGGACATCGGAGATGGCCGCGGGTTCCTGTTCGCGCAGCTGCGCGACAATGACGAACGCCTTCTCGATCTCGGGACCAAGGGGTCAGGTCAAACTCCCTACAGCCGTCACGCCGACGGTCGGCTGACCCTTAAAGGCGCTGTCCGCGAAGTCCTGGCTACCGAAATGCTCGAGGCGCTCGGCGTGCCGACGTCAAAGACCTTCGCAGTCTTCGAAACCGGCGAAGCGCTTGAACGTGGCGATGAGCCCTCGCCCACCCGTTCAGCAGTTCTAACCCGCTTAAGTCACGGGAACGTTCGCATCGGCACGTTCCAGCGTCTAGCCTTCTTCGGCCAGGCCGAGAACATCCGAATGCTCGTCCGATACTGCCTTGAGAATCTCTATGGCGAGCCTGCAGTGGAAGATGCGGAAAACGCGCTGCGCTATTTTGACCTCGCCAGTTCCGCAACCGCGACGCTTGCCGCCTCCTATCTTGCCGCTGGCTTCGTCCATGGCGTCCTCAACAGCGACAATATCAATGTCACCGGCGAGAGCTTCGACTATGGCCCCTGGCGGTTCACGCCGGACTGGGACCCCGAATTCACCGCTGCCTACTTCGACCATTACGGTCTTTATACTTTCGGACGCCAGCCGGAGGCGATCCACTGGGACCTCGCCCAACTTGCCGGCTGCCTGTCGATCGTGGCGGACGGCCCAGCACTTTCCGGCATTCTTGCGTCATGGAGCGGGCGCTTCGAGGCTGCGCTGACGCAGGCCATGCTGCGCCGCCTCGGCGTCCGACCAGCCTACGAGGCCGACGATCGCCGCCTAGCCGGCGCACTTATCCGGGCGCTAGCGACCAAGGAAGCGTCGATCGATCGGATCTTTTTTGACTGGCGCGGCGGGAGAGATCCGGGCGCCGACCGTTATCCGTCCGACAAATTTCGCGAATTTGCACAACGACTGGAAGGAAGAGCAACGCCCCAAACGCACCCATATTGGTCGGACGATAACCCCTGCTCGATGCAAATCGACGAGGTCGAAACCATATGGTCGGCAATCGCTGAACGCGATGACTGGAAGCCGTTAACAGACAAGGTTACAGCAGTCCGGCGGATGGGCGAAGCAATGCAACAAGATGCACGGGCAGCTTGACGAGCGGCGCGACGTCGCCGACCGCTCGTCTGTGAGCGGCAACCTGATCTCGTTTAACCCTGCCACGGGTGAAGAGATGTGGTCGGGATCGATCGGTGACGCGGCGACCGAGGTCGCAGCGGCACGCGCTGCCTGGCCGGCCTGGGCTGCGCATTCGGTCGCCTATCGGATCGAAGCGCTCCGCCGATTTGCCAATGTCGTGCGAAGAAAAGAGCCCGAATTTGCCGAACTCATCGCGCGTGAGACCGGCAAGCCCATGTGGGAAGCGCGAACGGAAGTCGGCGCAGTCGTCAACAAGGTTGATATTTCAATCGATGCCTATGCCGAGCGGACGCCGCAGCGGAAGATGGAAGCCGCGCTCGGTAACCGGATTGCCGTCCGCCATAAGCCGCATGGCGTCATTGCGGTGCTTGGACCCTACAATTTCCCGGCGCACTTACCGAATGGACATATCGTCCCGGCGCTGATTGCCGGCAATGCGGTTGTCTTCAAACCTTCTGAAAAGACGCCCGCGGTCGGCGAGTTTCTGGTCCATTGCTTCCATGAAGCGAAGATCCCGGAGGGGGTTGTCCGCCTTTTGCTCGGCGGCCCCGATCAAGGTCGTGCGCTCGCCGGGGAACCGGGTATCGACGGGCTCCTTTTCACAGGCTCCGCGCGAGCGGGCCAGTCGTTGCATCGCCAGTTCGCCGAGACCCCGCAGAAGATCCTCGCGCTCGAACTCGGAGGGAACAACCCGCTCGTCGTTTGGAACGCCAAGGACATTGACGCCACGGCGGTCATGGTCGTCCAGTCTGCATACCTTACCGCCGGCCAGCGCTGCACCGCCGCCCGCCGCCTGATCGTCGAAGAAGGGCAAGAGAGCGAGCTGATCGAAGCGATCCAGAAGATCATCGACCGGATGATCGTCGACCAGCCGTTCGCCGATCCGCAGCCATTCATGGGCCCCGTCATCGATCTTGCCGCCGCCGATAATGTGCAGGAACAATGGCTTGGCCTAATGATGAAGGGGGGGAAGCCGCTTCGCCGCCTGGACCGGCCGGTGAAGGATCTGCCTTTCCTGACACCCGGCCTGATCGACGTGACGACGGTGCGGGATCGTCCCGACGAGGAAATCTTTGGCCCGGTCCTGCAGGTTATCCGTGTCGCCGACTTCGACGCCGCGATCACTGAGGCCAACAATACGCGGTTCGGTCTTGCCGCCAGCCTTATCGGCGGAAGCCCGGACCTGTACGACAAGTTCTGGGCCAACGTCCGCGCGGGCGTCATCAACCGCAACAAGCCCACCAACGGCGCTCCCTCGAACGCGCCGTTCGGCGGTGTCGGGCTCAGCGGCAATCATCGCCCCAGCGCCTTCTACGCCGCCGATTACTGCGCCTATCCGGTAACCAGCAGCGAGGCCGACCGGCCACGCGCGGCGATCGGAGAAGGCTTGCGCGATCCCAGCATGCAGGAAGACTGAGCCGGTCCCGCTACGGAACGGCTGTGGATCGCTTTTGCGAACCGCCGCGTTCAGGCACTCGTGAAAATCAGGTACCGCGTCGGCAAGGCGCTCATTCTTGCCCTGTGCAGCGTTTCGTTCGCCTCCTGTGACCGGCTCCCGTTCGCGGGCAATCAAGCCGACAGCAGCGCTCTTCAATCCAGCGTCACCGATTCGCAGGCGCGCGCCTTCTATACCGCGCGCCAATGGAAAGACGCGTGGGACAAGAAGGCTGAGAAGCAGCTGTTGGAGATCATCGCCGGTGCCCCTGCGAATGGCCTCAAGCCCGACCTTTTCCTAAAGGAACCGCTGCCGAGCGGCGCTGCCGAGCGCGAAGCGGCATTGACCACTGCGGCTCTCAAATATGCCTCTGCCCTCGCGAGCGGCTACGCCGATCCGAAGAAGATCGCGGAGGTCTACACCATTCCACGCGCCAAAGCCGACGTCGCAGCGGGGCTAGCCAAGGCGCTTGAGGGCAATGACTTGAAAACCTGGTTCGCGTCGCTGCCACCGCAGACCGACGAGTATCGAGCGCTCAGCGAGGCGCATCTTCGCTACCTCAAGCAAGCCGCGCAGGTCAGGCCGCTGCCGATTCCCGATGGAAAACCGATCAAGCCGGGGAAGCGCGACCCTCGTGCGGAGGGAGTCGGCGCTGCCCTGAACGCCATCGGCTATTTGCCTACGTCGCAAGTGAACAGGCATCGGACCAGTATCTATGACCGCGCGCTGGTAGACGGCGTGAAACGGCTGCAGTCGGACTTCGGGATGAAGGCGGACGGCGTCGTCGGGCCCGACACGCTGGATATCCTCAACCTCGGCCCAGCGGGCATGGCGCGGCAAATCGCGATCAATATGGAGCGCCTGCGCTGGCTCGAGCGCGATCCTCCAAAGACGCGGATAGACGTCAACACGGCCGCCGCATTTCTCGATTATTGGCGCGACGGCGATCATCAGGATCGCCGCAACGTCGTCCCCGGTGAACCCGACAAGCAAACGCCGCAGCTCCAGGCCCCGTTCAAGCAACTTGTCGCCAACCCGAAGTGGCGCGTGCCGGATTCGATCGCGGCGAAGGAGATGGCAGACAAAAGTCAGGTCTGGCTCCAGGAGAACAATTTCGCGGTCGAAAATGACCGTTACGTCCAGCAGTCAGGTCCCAAGAATTCACTTGGCCTCGTCAAGTTCGACATGGAGGACGCACAGCAGATCTACCTTCATGACACGCCTGCCAAGGCGCTGTTCGACCTGCCCGAGCGCCATCGCAGCCACGGCTGCGTCCGAGTTCAGAATGCTCTGCAGTTCGCGGCCATGCTGACGAACCAGGATGGCGTTTTCGATAAGTTCCAAGAGGCGCTGACGAGCGGTGAGGAGAAATGGGTCAGGCTGAAGACCGAAATCCCCGTCCGCCTGCTGTATCACACCGCCTTCTTAGACAGCGGGCGAATTCAGTTTCGGCCGGACGTTTACGGCTGGGATGACGATGTCGCCATGGCCCTCGGCCTCGTGCGCGGTGGTACCCGCGGGCCGCTGCAACAGCAGGACAAGGACGTCGGCCCGTAAATAAACTGAGGGCGCCGACTCCCACATCGGCGCCCTCAACCCCCCACCCCAGGCTCGGCTAGCTTCGCATCTCCGGCAGATAATGATCGTCGGCGGCGTCGCTGAACTTCGTGATTCTCGCGTCGAACTTCATGCGCACGGTCCCTGTCGCACCATGGCGCTGCTTCGCAACGATGAGATCAGCGCGGCCGTAAATCCGGTCCATTTCCTCTCGCCACTGCGCAATGTCCGGATGGTCGTCGTCGGGCTTCTTGGCCGCCAGATAATAGTCGCCGCGATAGACGAACCAGACCATGTCGGCGTCCTGCTCGATCGAGCCCGATTCACGAAGGTCGGACAGCTGCGGCCGCTTGTCCTCCCGCTGCTCCACCGCACGGCTGAGCTGTGACAGCGCGAGTACCGGGAGGTCCAGCTCCTTGGCCAGTTGCTTTAGGCCCCGGCTGATCTCGGAAATTTCCTGCACGCGATTGTCGTTGGAGCCACGGCTGCTTCCCTGCAGCAGCTGGAGGTAGTCGACCACGACAAGGCCGATCCCTTTCTGTCGCTTCAGCCGTCGTGCCCGTGCGCGCAAAGCCGCGATCGTCAGGCCGGGGGTGTCGTCGATGTAGAGCGGCAGGCTCTGCAACTCGGCCGCCGCGCGCGCCAGCTGTCGAAACTCCTGCTGGCTAATCTTTCCCATGCGCAGGTTTTCGGAGCTGATGCCCGATTCTTCCGCGAGGATGCGGGTCGCCAGCTGGTCCGACGACATTTCGAGGCTGAAGAAGGCAACGGGCGCACCGCCTGACTTTGCGGCCTCGATCCCCTCCGCGGCATCGCGGGCGAACCGCAGCGCCGCCGCGAAGGCGATGTTCGTCGCAAGCGACGTCTTGCCCATGCCCGGGCGGCCGGCGAGGATGATCAAGTCGGATTTGTGAAGACCGCCAACCTTGGCATTAATCCCTTCAAGGCCGCTGGTGATGCCAGAGAGGTGCCCACCGCTGTTGAGAGCGCGCTCGGCCATCGCGAGCGCTTCCTTGGTGGCGTCCGAGAACGACTTTGCCTTGCCCTCGGCTCCCCCTTCTTCCGCCACCTTGTACAGTTCGGATTCGGCGCGCTCGATTTGAGCGAGGGGGGCAACGTCCTCACTCGTGTCGAGCGCGCCTTCAACCAGGTCGCGGCCAACGCCGACAAGCGCTCGAAGCAACGCCAGATCATAGATCTGTTGCGCGAAGTCCCGGGCCCCGATCACCGCGGCGCCCGACCCGGTCAATTGGGCCAGATAAGCAGGTCCGCCGACCTCCTTAATCGATTCGTCGGATTCAAACAAAGGCCGAAGCGTCACCGGGTTCGCGACACGGTTGTTGTCGGTCATCCGCAGGACCGCTTCGTAGATGCGCCCGTGGAGAGGTTCGAAGAAGTGGTGCGGCTTGAGCTTGAGTTGGACGTCCTCGACCAGCCGGTTGTCGATCATCAATGCGCCGAGCAGCGCCGCCTCCGCTTCGACGTTTTGCGGGAGAGAAGGAACAGCCGGTTCAACCGGTTCAGCGATACGCACGACTTCAGCCATGAGTGGTCCCCTACGCCTGTGCGGGCCCCACACCCAAGCGGAACATATGTAGCACGATTGTGGATAGCTTGTGCACGAATCTGGCGCGTGTCCGAAGGAAGTCCCGGAAACGCGAAACAGCCGTCATCCACAGAAATAATCCGGCGCAAATTGAAGCGTTCGAAACGTCCCGTTAGGCCCTCCGTATGGCGATTTTGTCCGACCGCTGGATTCGCGAGCAGGCGCAGGCGCACGCCATGATCGAACCGTTCGTGGAAGCGCAGCGGCGCGAGGGTTGCATCAGCTACGGGCTGTCGTCCTACGGCTACGACGCGCGGGTGGCGGACGAGTTCAAGATCTTCACCAACGTCGACTCGGCGACGGTCGATCCAAAGGACTTCGCGTCCAACAGCTTCGTCGACCGCCAGACCGACGTCTGCATCATCCCGCCCAACAGCTTCGCGCTGGCGCGGACGGTCGAATATTTCCGCGTGCCCCGCGACGTGCTCGTCATCTGCCTTGGCAAGTCGACCTACGCGCGCTGCGGGATCATCGTGAACGTGACACCGCTGGAGCCCGGATGGGAAGGTCATGTGACCCTGGAATTCTCCAACACCACGCCGCTCCCCGCCAAGGTCTACGCCAACGAGGGCGCGTGCCAGTTCCTGTTCCTGCAGGGCAATGAGCCGTGCGAGGTGAGCTACGCCGACCGCGCCGGCAAATATATGGGACAGAAGGGCGTCACCCTTCCCAAGCTGTGACGCTCGAGGACGCCGAGAAGCTCGACGCCGCTGATCCACTCGCGTTTGCGCGCGCGCGGTTCCGGTTGCCTGAGGGCGTTATCTACCTGGATGGCAATTCGCTAGGGGCGCTTCCTGCGACGGCGCAGGCTGCACTGGTCAACACGGTGGAGCACCAGTGGGGCGACGACCTCATCACCAGCTGGACCAAGCACGATTGGATCGACTGGCCGACAAAGATCGCGGCCAAGCTCGCTCCTATCGTCGGCGCGAAGCCGAGCGAGTTGCTGATCGCGGATTCGACCAGCGTCTGCCTGTTCAAGCTGCTTGCCGCGGCGGTGCAGGCACGGCCAGGCCGGCGCACGATCCTGTCGCAAGAACGGAATTTCCCCACCGACCTCTACGTCGCGCACGGGTTGTGCGAGATGGTAGGGCTGAAGCTGCGGACGGTGGCGCCAAGCGCGGTGCTCGACGCGATCGACGACGACACTGCCGTCGTGTCGCTCACCCACGTCGATTACCGCGGCGCCTCCTCCTACGACATGCGCGACATCAATGATGCCGGCCATGCGCAGGGAGCTCTGGTCTTGTGGGACCTCTCGCACAGTGCTGGTGCAGTCCAGCTCGATCTCGATGGAGCCGGCTGCGATCTCGCGGTCGGATGCGGTTACAAATATCTGAACGGCGGCCCGGGTGCGCCTGCATTCCTGTTCGTCGCCGAACGCCTGCAGGACGAACTGCGCTCGCCGCTGCAAGGCTGGATGGGCCATGCCGAACCCTTCGCCTTCGATGACGATTTCCGCCCGGCGACCGGCATCGGCCGCTTCCTGACCGGCACGCCGTCGATCCTTGCGCTTGCGGCACTGGATGCCGGGCTCGACACGTTCGAAGGCATTGCCATGGCCGACGTCGAGGCCAAGTCGCGCGCGCTTTCGCAGCTCTTCATCGACGAGGTCGAGGCCCGGTGCGGCAGTGAAGTCCGCCTCGCCTCCCCGCGCGACCCGGCAATCCGTGCAAGCCATGTCGTCTTCGCGTATGCCGATGGGTACGCGGTGATGCAGGCCCTGATTGCGCGCGGCGTCATCGGCGACTTCCGCGCGCCGGATCTCATGCGATTCGGCTTTACGCCGCTCTACAACGGCTTCGCCGACGTCTTCAACGCGGCTCAAATTCTTGCCGACATCCTCGGCTCACGCCAGTGGGATCAGCCGCGCTTCAGGACCCGCGCTAAAGTCACCTGATCGGCGCGTTCCGCGTCCGTGCCCCGTCAACGCTCCACGCGCCCGGGCCAGCCGCGGCGAGGTAGAGGAAGATGAAGCAAAACAGGATGGCCGCTTCGCCCTGGTTCGCGACCGGCCAAAAGCCCTTGGAAAAATGCATCATAAAATAGCCAATCGCCATTTCACCCGACGCGATAAAAGCGGAGAGGCGCGTCAGCAGACCGACGGTGATCAAGATGCCGGCTAGCAGCTCAATGACACCGGCCGCCACCAGGATCGTCGGGAGCGGGCCTGGAATCTGAAAGGGGATCGGGAACGCGAAGAATTTCACCGTCGCATGCTCGATGAACAGCAGGCCCGCGACGATCCGCAAAAGGGCGAGCAGCTGCGGCTGCCAACGCGAAAGCCAGTTCAGTTCCACTTCGCAGTCTCCCGATGATGTCTCGGGAATTTAGCGACTGGCTGAATCGGCTGAAAGAAGGATCATGCATGTTCCTTTTGCTTGGCGGCGTGCGCCGCATCTTCCGCCAGCAGCTGGCGGGACCGGTGGATCATCACGACCCAGTCGTGAAACGCATGAGCCAGTTTGGTGACGAGGTCCTTCAACGGCCCGTCTTTCAGGCACCCACTCTCGTCGAATGAGTCGTCGGTGACATGGCCGAGATAGGCCTCGGGCTGCGCCATGACCGGCATGTTAAGGAACACCGCCGCCTGGCGAATCTGGTGGTTAGCGCCGAAGCCACCGATGCTCCCGGGTGAGACCGTGACGATGGCCGCCGGCTTCTTGTCGAAGGCGCTCTGGCCATAAGGCCGCGATCCGACGTCGATCGCATTCTTGAGCACCCCAGGAATGCCCCGATTATATTCCGGGCTGACGAACAGCACGCCATCAGCCTCGGCGATCTGCCTGCGGAAGCGGACATATTGCTCGGGCGGGTTCGCGTCGTGATCCTGGTTGTACAGCGGCAGATCGCCAATCTCGATCATCGAGCAGTCGAGATCGTCGCCTCGGATGCCGCAGATCGAGCGCGCCACCTTGCGGTTGATGCTACCCTCACGAAGGCTGCCGACGATGATCGCGATCTTGTAGGGCATGGGTCGTTCTCCTGGCTCGCGCTCCCAATACGCTTGAAGCGAGAAGGTTGCGATGGCGAGGCTTAGCGCCGCCGCGACTGGTGACGGATATTCGGCGGCCGGCCGCGTTTCGATGTCGTACGCGCGCGGTCCTTGCGTGGAGGAGCGGATCGGCCGCCGTAGCTTCCTTCGGGCAGCTCGTAGCGAAGCGACCCGGACACGGGATTGGCCTCGGCCAGACGTAAGGTCAGCCGCTGCCCGGTGCGGTAGGTTTCACCGCTTTCCTCGCCGACCAGCTGTTTTGCGGCTTCGTCGTAGCGGAAATATTCCTGCCCGAGGTCGCGGGCGAGGACGAGGCCGTCGCCGCCCAGGTCTTCGACAGTCGCGAAAAACCCGAACGGCTGCACGCCGGTAATGCGGCATTCGACGAGCTGACCGACCTGGTCGGCCAGGTATGCGGCGACATAGCGATCGACCGTCTCCCGCTCCGCATCCATCGCGCGGCGCTCGAGCATCGAGATCTGCTCGCCGATCTGTTCGAACCTTTCCTCGTCCCCCTGCGGCAGCGCGCCGTCACCGAGCCGGTATGCCTTCACCAGCGCGCGGTGAACGAGCAGGTCGGCGTAGCGGCGGATTGGCGAGGTGAAGTGCGCATAGGTCGCGAGCGCCAGCCCGAAATGCCCGAGCCTCTCCGGCCCATAGCGCGCCTGCATCTGCGAGCGGAGCAGTTGCTCCATGATCTCCTCGCGCCCGTCCGCGTCGCCGACGCGCTCGATGACGCGGTTGAACGTCCCCGGCTTGATCACTTGGCCGAGCGAAAAATCGACCCCGAACGTCTTCAGATAATCCTTGAGAGCCACCAGCTTCTCGCGACTCGGCGCCTCGTGGACCCGGTACATAACAGGCAATTTCTTCGCCTCCAGCGCGCGCGCCGCCGCTACGTTGGCAGCGATCATGAAGTCCTCGACCAACCGGTGCGCGTCGAGCCGGTCGCGCGGAGCGATCGAGGTGATGCGGCCTTTCTCGTCGAGCATCACGCGGCGCTCGGGAATGTCGAGCTCAAGCGGATCGCGCTTTTGGCGGGCGGCGAAGAGCGCACGCCAACAGCTCCAAAGAGGCTTCAGCGCCGTCTCGACCAGTTCAGCCGGCACCCGGCCTTCGATCGGCGGCATCGAGCAGGTTGGCGATGACACCTCGACGCGCTCCTCCCCAGCTGCATCGATAGCCGCCTGCGCATCCTCATAGGCAACGTTTGCTGCTACACAAATCTTCGCTCGCGTGAAACGCCATTTTTTGATCGCGCCGTCCTTGGCGATTGTCATGTGGCAGGCCATCGCCGCGCGAACCTGCCCTTCCTTCAGCGAGCAGATGTCCGCCGAGAGCTCTTCCGGCAGCATCGGCACAACGCGGTCGGGGAAGTAAACGCTGTTACCCCGTGCCCGCGCTTCCTTGTCCAGTTCCGACCCCGTTCGGACGTAGAAGCTGACGTCGGCTATCGCGACGATCGCCTTCCACCCGCCGGGATTATCGGAATCGTCGTCGCGCGCCGCCCAGATGGCGTCGTCGTGATCCCGCGCATCTTCCGGATCAATAGCGACGATCGGCAAATGCGTCAGGTCCTCGCGCTCACCGAGCGGCAGTTTCGCCACGCGATGCGCTTCGTCGATGGCCTCCTTGTCGAACTCCGCGCGTAGGCCGTGCTTGTGGATGGCAATCAGGCTGAAACTGCGCGGCGCGAACGGGTCGCCGAGCACCGCATCGACGCGCGCACTCACGCGCGGCGGGCGGCCGGTGACCTCGCACAGAACGAGGTCGCCCACTGCGGCGTCCTTGAGGTCGCTAATGAACAGCTCCCGCCGTTCCTTCTTGTCGACCGGCGACAGCCAGTAGCGGTCGCCCTCCTTCTTCACTACGCCGAGGCTGAGTTCCGCCGAGCGGGCCAGCTTCTTCATCGGATGCGCGACGAAGCCCTGCCCTCTCTCTTCGGTCCGGCACAGCACGCGGTCACCGATGCCGAGCGCACCGCGCCGCCCGCGCTCCAGCACCCGCAGCTTGGGCGGCGGCGTTTCGGCATGCCATTGCTCCGGCACTGCCCACACCGTTCCGCTGTCGTCGACCTCAGCGACACGGAGCACTGTCACCTTCGGCACTCCGCCCGACTGGTGAAAGGCACGGCCCGGCGAGCTGTCGATCAGCCCTTCGTCCGCCATGTCCTTGAGCAGCCGCTTAAGATCGATCTTCATCTGGCCCGACAGGCCGAAGGCGCGCGCGATCTCGCGCTTGCCCGCCGGCTGGTCGGAGGAGGCGATGAAGTCGAGGATCTGTTTGCGGCTGGGAAGTCCGGCGGATTGCTTGCGGGCCATGATCAGCCCCTAAACGCTGGAACGGCGGGAAGCGACCACTCGCTACCGAACGCCGTTGTTCGCGATGACCGCGTCGATTTCGCGGACGCGGGCGATGAAACGTGGATCGTCGACGCCGCCGTAGCGCTGAATGAACTGCGGATTCGTCAGGCTTTCCTCGCGGACGGTCAGTTCGCGAGGAAGCAGTTGCTCAGGCCTCGCCCTAGCGAGTTGCTGCGCCATTTGCGCTGCCCGCTCAGGATCCGCCGCGGCGCGCGCGGTCTGAAAGCCCGACCGGTCGGCGCCGAGGTCGGTCATCGAAAAGCCGCTCGGATCGCCGGCGGCAAATTGCGACTGCTTGGCGAGGCTGTCGGACAGCTCCTTCCACTCACCGACGGCTTCGCTGAGCTGCACGCCAGCACCGACGGCGATGGCGGCTGACAGGGTCCAGTGCTTCGGCCAATCGTACCGGCCGTAAATCGATGCAGGGACCGGGCTGATCCGGCACTTGGCGATGTCATCGCGGGCCGTTTCGACGAAGTCGCCGACGCGGTCGCTGACCAGCATCATGCCGAGCGCCACGAAGCGCGCCCGGTTGAAGCCCGGCAAGCTCGCTCCCGCCGGATCGACCGAGAAGGCGCGCCGCACCTGCTCGGCGAAGTCGCTGCTAGGCTCCTTCTTCTGTCGCGCGGATAGCTCGCAATAGACTTTGACCACCTGCGAACTGTCGATGTCCTGCGAAATGGCACCGGCCATCTGGTCGACCAGTCCCATCTTGCCGGGCAGGCTGACCACCGCGCTGACGGTGCCGCCTTTCACCGAGAAGTCGTGCACCATCCCGTCGAGGGGCGGAACTTCGGTACGGCGCTTCACGTACCAGCGGCCGATCTCCAAAGCCCAGCGGCTGAGCATCGGCGGAAGGGTCCATTCTCCCACCTTCAATCTGGTCGACGGAAAGCCTTTGCCCGATGCAGTCGCGACGATCACCACGTTGAGCCACCGCTTCATCGGCAATTGATGGCTGGCATCTACGCGCAGTTCGGAACCGATGATCCCAAGGCGCAGCCGGTCGGGGCGAAAGCCATGGCTGGCGATGGCGCCGAGGCCGGCAAGTTGCGCCTGTCCCAGCGAGATGAGTTGGCCCTGCTTGTTCCCGCGCGCGTCGCGCAGCTGCCAATAGGCCTGACGGCCCGCGCCGGCGTCCTCGGCAGTCGGCGCCGCCGGTTGCGGAATGGATGGTGCGGCGCTAGTCACCGTGAACCACAGCACCAGCATGACGCTGAGCAGCGAGACGAGAGCAACCAGCAGGTTTGCGCGCCTCCCCGGCCGCGCGGGTGCTGCATCGGTCAACGCAGCTGGCTATCCTTGCTACCGCGGCGGTTGATGGTCGAATGGACCACCGCCTTGTCGCGCTCGGACTGGCAGGCGACGCAGGTGCGCACGCCCGGCAGCGCCTCGCGGCGGCGCTTGGGGATCGGCTCGCAGCAATCGTCGCATTCCTCGGCGCTCTCGCCCTGGGGCGTCATTGCGCGGGCACGGAGGATCGCGTCTTTCACCGTATCTTCGATCTGGTCCTGAACCGCGCCGTCGCGCGTCCAACCGCCGGCCATGTCATTCTCCTCGGCCGCTGAACGCACGGGAACGCGTCAGGGCTTCTTCTCGGGGGCAATATAGGGCTTGAACGCCCCGCCCGGAACAGCCGAGGCGACAGGGCTCTCCCAGCCGTCCTTGCTGACCGAAGAAACGCCGAACACCCAGTCATCCACGCGGATGTGGCGGAGAGTACATTCCATTGGACCCCTTGGAGCGCCCAAGCCTCGGACCCCCCCCTCGCAGAAGCTGCTATCAGTATAGGCGGCAAGTTGATGCTCCCAATTGGAGCTGTCGGTCCTACGCCATTTAATTATCCAGTGACCCGCACTAGGCATTTCGAACCAGCTGACTTTCGTATCCGTGCTCACGGCCCCCTCCACCTTCGGCTCAGGCGGCGGTGGCGCACTCGCAATCGTGATGAGCGCCGCGACGTTCAGCTTGGTCATCTTGGCGAGGTAAGCGAAGTCGACATGGTCGATCGTGTCGCCGTAGCGCTTGCCCTTTTCGGCCCTGAGGTCCTGGTGCTGCCAGTCGTAATTTTCGACAGCGACGCTGATCCGCGCGGCCGGATAGCCCATCTCCAGGAACGGAATATGGTCGCCGCCGCGGCTGAAGCGATCGGTGCGCCAAATCTGCCGCACGTCGAGCCCGATCTTCAGCCGGTCTGCCAGGCTGTCTAGGAAGCGCGAGATATTGCGCGACGGGCTGTCATTCTCCCCGCCGAGGCTGTGCACCGACTTCGACAACTCCGCCTCGCCCTGGGACCGCGGCCCTTCGGACAGCACCCGCGCATGCGTGGAATCGCACACACCATCCGACGAGCATGAATTGCCGATGATATCGTTGTTGAGGACGGTGACGACGTTCCAGCCCTGCGCCTTCGCGTAATTCGCCAGCACCTTGCCGCCCATCAACCCCTGCTCTTCGCCCGATAGCGCGGCATAGACGATTGTCCCCGGGAACTTGCGCTTCGACAGCACTCGCGCTGCCTCGATCACCGCAGCCACGCCCGACCCATCGTCATTGGCGCCCGGCGCGTCCGACGTGAAATTCATGACGTCCGTGACCCGGCTGTCGATATGTCCCTGGATAATGACGACATCGTCAGGGCGCTCCGTCCCCCGCTGGATCGCGACCATGTCGCAAATGCGCGTTGGCGTGGGCACGCGCTGGTTCGTCATCGTCTCGCACTGGCGAACCGTCGGGAGGCCGAAGCTCTTGAACTTCCTTTCCGTCCAGTTAAGCGCTGCGCCGATTCCGCGCTTGGGGTCGGTTTGCGACGACAAGGTGTGCCGGGTGCCGAAGCTCACCAGCGCCTCGATCGTCTTCTTCATCTCCACCCCGCTGACCGGCGAGATGATCGACCGCAGCTTGGCATCGATGGAGGGAGGCGGCGCCGCGCCGATCGTGAGCAGGGCCAGCACAGCAGCAAATCGACGCATCACGACTCTCCCAGAAGACGCGTCGGCAACTGGCACTTGGCTGTCCGCAGGTCTAGGGGAGCCGCAACTTCGAAACAGCAAAATCAGGACGCGTAACCATGATTCGCAGCATCGACCATTTCATCGGCGGTTCCAGCTTCGCTTCGGGCGAGCGCCAGGGCGAGGTCTTCGACCCTAATCAGGGCCAGGTGCAGGCCCACGTCCGCCTCGGCACTGCCGCCGATCTTCAAAAGGCCATCGATGCTGCGAAGGAAGCGCAGCCGGGCTGGGCTGCGACCAATCCCCAGCGCCGCGCCCGCGTCATGTTCAAGTTCAAGGAGCTGGTCGAGCGCCACATGGACGAGCTAGCCCACGCGCTCTCGTCCGAGCACGGCAAGGTCATCGCCGACGCCAAGGGCGACGTGCAGCGCGGCCTCGAGGTCATCGAATTTTGCTGCGGCATCCCGCAGTCACTAAAGGGTGAGTACACCGTCGGCGCCGGTCCCGGCATCGACGTCTATTCGATGCGGCAGCCGCTCGGCATCGGCGCAGGCATCACGCCGTTCAACTTCCCCGCCATGATCCCGATGTGGATGTTCGGCATGGCAATCGCCTGCGGCAACGCCTTCATCCTCAAACCTTCCGAGCGCGACCCTACCGTCCCTGTGCGCCTTGCCGAGCTGATGAAGGAAGCCGGGCTCCCCGACGGTGTGCTGAACGTCGTCCACGGCGACAAGGAGATGGTCGATGCGATCCTCGACCATCCTGACATCGCGGCCGTCAGCTTCGTCGGTTCGTCCGATATCGCGCAGTACATCTATTCGCGCGGTACGGCGCACAACAAGCGCGTACAGGCGTTCGGCGGCGCCAAGAACCACGGCATCGTCATGCCTGACGCAGACCTCGACCAGGTCGTTAACGATCTCGCCGGCGCCGCCTTCGGCTCGGCGGGCGAACGCTGCATGGCGCTGCCGGTCGTCGTTCCGGTCGGCGAGGAGACCGCCGATCGCCTTCGTGAGAAGCTGATCCCGGCCATCAACAGCCTGCGCGTGGGCGTCTCCACCGACCCAGAGGCGCATTACGGCCCAGTCGTCAGCAAGGTGCACCGCGAGCGCATCGAAGGCTATATCCAGATGGGCATCGACGAAGGCGCCGAGCTGGTCGTCGACGGCCGCGGCTTCTCGCTTCAGGGTCACGAAGAAGGCTTCTTCATCGGCCCGACCCTGTTCGACCACGTCAAGCCGAGCATGAAGAGCTACCAGGACGAAATCTTCGGCCCGGTGCTGCAGATCGTCCGCGCCGCCGACTTCGAGGAGGCCGTGCGCCTGCCGTCAGAGCATGATTATGGCAACGGCGTCGCCATCTTCACCCGCAACGGCCACGCGGCGCGCGAATTCACGGCGCGCGTCAATGTCGGCATGGTGGGCGTGAACGTCCCGATCCCGGTTCCGGTCAGCTACCACAGCTTCGGCGGCTGGAAGCGCTCGGGCTTCGGCGACATCGGCCAGTATGGCATGGAAGGCCTCCGCTTCTGGACCAAGAACAAGGTCGTGACGCAGCGCTGGCCGGACGGCGGCGCGCACGGGGAGAGCGCGTTCATCATTCCAACGATGGGGTAGGACACCAAAGGGGGGCGATATGATTCTGATGACGCTGGCGGCGACGGCAATGGCGCAGTGGACCGGGCCGAGGACGGTCGAATACATGGGCCCGGGCTATTATTGCGGCGGCGGCTACGCGATCCACCTGACTCGCGGAGAGCGGGCGCTGGTCCTGCCGCAAGGTCACGGACCGCAGGCAACGCGGCTCGTGCTATCGCAGGGCGAGGTCAACATCCTCACCGGAGTGAGGACATCGCCCGGCAGGATCGTTCAGCATTACGGCGGCAGCGCGGTGACAGAGGAGACCGAGGGCGGCGGAGTCGCTTACCTCGTCTCCGACGAGACGCCTTATGGCCTGCGGATCCTGAGCAACGCATTCCACGGCTATAAGAAGGACCGCTGGTTCTTCGACAAGGCGGAATTCGCGAGCAACGCAGATCATATGGTGAGCTGCCTCTCCGCCTACAGCAATTAGGCCGAACGCCTTCGCGAACGGATACTGCCGTCCGCCGAAGCGTTCGGTCAGCATATCGGTTCGGAGGATGCAATGCGCGCCGCGTTCAAGCTGTTGATCCTTGCCATGTCGGCAGGCGCAGTCGTCGCCTGCCACAAGGCGGAAACGCCGCCGCAGGATCAGAATATCGTGATCGACGACGGCAACATTCCCGCCAATGCCGACATCGAAACCCTGCCCGCTGACGAAAGCAGCGGGACGACCGCGAACGAGCTCGCCAACGGCGATGACAGTGCCGACGTCAACGACCTCAACGCCTCCTCCAATGCAGATTGAACGATTGCTTGAACGTTCAGTCGCGCGCTAGAGCGCCGGCGAAATGAGCCAATTCGACCTTACTGACGACCAGCTCCAGATCCAGGAGATGGCGCGCAAGTTCACTGCCGACGCCATCACGCCCTTCGCGGCGGAATGGGACCAAAAGCACATCTTCCCGCGCGACACGATTCGCGAGGCAGCCGAACTCGGCTTCGGATCGATCTATGTCGCGGAAGAAAGCGGCGGGATCGGGCTCGGAAGGCTCGACGCCGCCCTGATTTTCGAAGCGATGTCGTACGGCTGCCCGTCCACCAGCGCCTTCATCTCGATTCATAACATGGCGAGCTGGATGATCGACCGCTTCGGTTCGGCCGAGGTGAAGCAGAAGTATTTGCCGTCGATGATCACGATGGAGAAGATCGGCAGCTATTGCCTGACCGAGCCTTCGTCTGGCTCCGACGCAGCGGCTCTAAAGACGAAGGCGGTGCTCGACGGAGACCACTACGTCGTCTCGGGCTCCAAGGCGTTTATCTCAGGCGGCGGCGAGAACGAGGTCTATGTGACCATGGTCCGCACCGGCGAGGAAGGGCCAAAAGGCATTTCCTGCCTCGTCATCGACAAGGACATGAAGGGCGTCAGCTTCGGTGCCCAGGAAAAGAAGCTCGGCTGGCATTCGCAGCCGACGGCACAGGTCAATTTCGACGAGGTCCGCGTGCCGGTCGCCAACCGCGTCGGCGGCGAGGGCGAAGGCTTCCGCATCGCTATGATGGGCCTTGACGGCGGGCGGCTCAACATCGGGGCCTGCTCGCTAGGCGGCGCGCAACGCTGCCTCGACGAGGCGATTCGCTACACGAAGGAGCGCAGGCAGTTCGGTACGCCGATCGCCGATTTCCAGGCGACGCAATTCACGCTTGCCGATATGGAAACAGAGCTCGAAGCTGCGCGCTACCTGCTTTACGTGGCGGCGGCCAAGGTCACCGCCAACGCGCCCGACAAGACTAAGTTCGCGGCAATGGCGAAGCGCCTCGCCACCGATACAGGCTCCTCCGTCGTCGATCGCGCGCTACAGCTGCACGGCGGCTACGGCTACCTTCAGGATTATCCGATCGAGCGTTTCTGGCGTGACCTTCGCGTCCATTCGATTCTCGAAGGCACCAATCAGGTTATGCGCGTCATCGTCAGCCGCGACCTACTTCGCCAATAATGACCGACGACGTTCTTATCTCGACCCAGGACAGGGTCGGCCGCATCCGCCTCAATCGGCCGAAAGCGATTCACGCGCTGACGACCGGCATGTGCGAGAAGATGAGCGAGGCACTGCTCGGCTGGCGATCCAATGACGAGGTCGAGGCGGTCGTCATCGACCATGCCGAGGGCCGCGGCTTCTGCGCCGGCGGTGACGTCGTCATGCTCGCCCGCAGCGGCGACTATGACGCGGAAGAAGCGAAAGAATTCTTCTTCGCCGAATATCGGCTCAACCACCTGCTGTTAACTTATCGCAAGCCGACCGTCGCGATCATGGATGGCATCACGATGGGCGGCGGCGTCGGCATTTCGATGCCCTGCACCTTCCGCGTCGCCACCGAGAACACGCGCTTCGCCATGCCGGAAACGGGGATCGGCCTGTTTCCCGACGTCGGCGGCGGATGGTACCTTCCACGCCTACCCGGCCGCGTGGGCGAGTTCATGGCACTGACGGGCGCGCGTCTCGACGGCGCCGAATGCCACTATTTGGGCCTTGCCACGCACTATGTGGAGCAGGCGTCGCTCGCCGACATGATAGATCGCATCGCCACCACGCCGCAGCGCGTGCAGGGGCCGATCGGCGCTTTCGCCGCGACGCCGCCCGACACGAAGATCGCAGCCAACCTTCCCAACATCACCAAGTTGTTCGCCTCCGACCGGCTGGAAGACGTGCTTGCCGCGCTGGAAGCAGACGGGAGCGACTGGGCGACGACGGAGCTCGCGACGCTAAGAACCAAAAGCCCGCTTTCATGTAAGGTATCGCTCCGCCTGCTCGCCGAGGGGGCCAGGCGCGAGGACTTTGCCGACGAGATGCGGGCCGAATACGCGCTCGCGGGTCGCGTGGTGCGCACGCACGACTTCCGCGAAGGCGTCCGTGCGCTGCTGATCGACAAGGATAATGCACCGCAGTGGGATCCGCCGACGCCCGAAGAGGTAACCGACGAGATGCTCGACGTGCTCTTCGCGCCGCTTCCGGAATCGGAGGCCTGGACGCCCTTCCCGGAGACCGAGAATGAGCGAGTATAATACTATCCTGGTTGAACAACGGGGGGCGATTACGCTCGTCAAGCTCAATCGCCCGCAGGCGCTGAACGCGCTCAACCGCGAGGTGGAGAAGGACATCCGGGCGGCGTTCGCGGCCTATGATGCCGATCCGTCGCAGCGCTGCCTGGTGCTGACCGGTTCTGAAAAAGCCTTCGCCGCCGGCGCGGACATCAAGGAGATGCAGCCGCAGGGCTTCGCCGAGATGTACCTCCCCGACTGGTTCGGCGGTTGGGAGCATGTCAGCGCCACCCGCAAGCCGTGGATCGCCGCGGTCGCCGGCTATGCGCTCGGCGGCGGCTGCGAGCTGGCGATGATCGCGGACATCATCATTGCTGCCGATACGGCGAAGTTCGGACAGCCGGAAATCAAACTTGGTGTCACGCCCGGCATCGGCGGCTCCCAGCGCCTGACTCTGGCGGTCGGCAAGGCCAAGGCGATGGAGATGTGCCTGACCGGCCGCATGATGGGCGCCGAGGAAGCCGAACGCTCAGGCCTCGTCGCCAAGGTCGTCCCAGCGGCCGACCTGGTAGAAGAAGCGATGAAAACCGCCGAAGCCATCGCAGCCATGCCGCCCGTTGCCGCCATCGCGGTCAAGGAAATGGTCAACGCCGCGTTCGAAATGCCGCTCGCCCAAGGCCTTCGCTTCGAGCGTCGCCTTTTCCACGGTCTGTTCGGCACCGAAGACCAGAAGGAAGGCATGAACGCCTTCGCCGAGAAACGCCCCGGCAACTGGAAGGGACGCTAAGCATGGCCAAGATCGCATTCATCGGGCTCGGCCACATGGGCGGCGGAATGGCGCCCAACCTCGCCAAGGCGGGGCATGAAGTCCGCGCCTTCGACCTGGTGCCGGAAGCGGTCGTGCGGGCGAAAGAGGGCGGCTGCTCGACCGCCGCATCGGCCGCGGACGCGGTGAACAACGCGGACGTCGTCATCACCATGCTTCCGGCCGCGCAGCATGTGCGCGGGGTCTATGAGAATGATGTCGCGCCAAACGCCAAGGCCGGCGCGCTGCTCATCGATTGCTCTACCATCGACGTCGACAGCGCGCGGGAGGTTGGCGAGAAGTTGAAGGCTCAAGGCTTCGAGTTCGTGGACGCGCCGGTCTCCGGCGGAATCGCTGCGGCGGCTTCCGGCAACCTCACCTTGATGGTCGGCGGTACGGATGCGGAATTCGAAAAGGCCAAGCCCTTTCTCGAACCAATGGCCAAGGCCGTCATTCACGCCGGTCAGTTGGGTGCGGGTCAGGCGGCGAAGATCTGCAACAACATGATCCTCGGCGCTACGATGGTCGCGACATGTGAGGCGTTCGTGCTCGCGCAGAAGCTCGGCCTCGACCCAAAAGTATTCTTTGACATTTCGTCGAAGGCATCCGGCCAGAGCTGGTCGATGACGAGCTATGCGCCGGTGCCGGGCGTCGGGCCCGACACGCCGGCCGACCACGATTATGAGGGCGGGTTCGCGGCCGCGCTGATGCTCAAGGACCTGAAGCTCGCTGCTGATGCGGCAGGAAGCGTGGGCGCCTACACGCCGATGGGCGCGGAAGCCGAAGAGCTCTACCAGCGCTTCGTCGATCGCGGTGGCGGCGGCAAGGATTTCTCCGGCATCATCAAGATGCTCGATGATAGTTGGAAAGTGCCGACCGAGTGAAGGATTGCCTATGCGCGTTGCTTTGATTGCTGTTGCCAGTGCCTGTGCGATGCTTGCCGCTTGCGGCGGACCGAAGGTGAGCCAGGAAGAATCGTCGTCGAACGCGAAAGCGGCTCCCTCAGTCGCGGCCATGGTCGCTGCCCCGGTTAGCGGCGCGAACGCAGCCAAAGTCATGCACGAGCGCCACGAAGGCATGGAGACCATCGGTAAGGCTAATAAGGCAATCAGGCGCGAGCTGGGGGGCAGCTCTCCGAACCTCGGGACGGTTCGTGCATCCGCCTCGCAAATTGCAGGCCTTGCGAAGAGCTCTTCGGACTGGTTCCCTGCCGGCACAGGGCCGGAGATAGGAAAGACGGGCGCCAAGCCTGAAATCTGGAAGAACCCGAAGGATTTCGCCGCCAAGCTCGCGGCGTTCCAGAAGTCCGCCGCCGCGTTCAACGCCGCCGCATCGGGGGGGGACGTGAACGCGATCAAGGCGCGCTTCAGCGACCTCGGCCAGACCTGCAAGGCCTGCCACGACACCTATCGTTCGGACATGCACCACTGAGCGGGGAGCGACAGCCGGTTTGGGATCTTGCCGTCCGGCTCGTTCATTGGATTCTAGCCTCCCTGATCGCCTTCAGCTGGTGGTCGGCGGAATATCACCACACCGACTGGCATATCTGGTCGGGGTGCGCAGTGCTGACCTTGCTCATTTTTCGGCTGCTGTGGGGATTCGTTGGGAGCTCGACGGCGCGCTTTTCCAGCTTCGTCCGCGGTCCCCGCGCGATCGGCGCCTATCTGCGCGGTAGCTGGAGCGGGGTCGGCCATAGTCCGTTGGGCGCACTTAGTGTCATCGCCTTGTTCGGCGCGACGGCTGTCCAGGTGGCCCTAGGCCTCGTCACCGAGGACGAGGACGGTATCTACGCGGGCCCGCTTTCTCGGCTGGTCAGCACCGACACGTCCGACGCCGCGCGCGAAATTCACGAGCTTTGGTTCAACGTCCTTCTGGGGCTGATCATCCTGCATGTCGCCGCGATCCTGATTCACCGCGTGCGCGGCAAATCGCTGATCGGGCCGATGGTGACCGGCAAGGCGGCCGTCGACCCCACCGTCCGACCGATGAAACCTGGAAAATGGTGGGTCGCGCTCATCTGTCTTGCGATCGGGATCGGGATTACCCGTTGGATCATCGCCGGCGCGCCGCCCTTTGGTTCTTGATTGAAACCTGTCGGAGGGCCACATCGCGCCCATGCTCATCCGCACCGAACAGACGCCTAACCCCGCCACCCGCAAGTTCCTTCCTGAGCAAACCGTCATGGAAGCCGGAACGCGCGATTTCGCGGACGCCGAAAGTGCAGCCGCATCTCCGCTGGCGCAGGCGCTCTTCGACAGCGGGCAGGTCGAGGGCGTGTTTTATGGCCGCGACTTCATCTCCGTAACTGCTGCTCCGGCCGTATCCTGGTCGGATCTTGAACCGCTAGTCATTGAGACGCTGCTCGACCATTTTGTCAGCGGCGCACCGCTGTTCGCGCAGGGCAGTGCGGCCGGGATCCACGTCGCCAGCGATAACGACTTCGAGGAAGACCCCGAAGACGCCGACGTGATCGACCAGATCAAGGAACTGATCGAAACGCGCGTCCGGCCCGCCGTCGCGCAGGATGGCGGCGACATCGTCTACAAGGGATATCGCCACGGGCACCTCTATCTGTCGATGCACGGCGCCTGCGCCGGCTGCCCGTCGTCGACCGTCACGTTGAAGCGCGGCATCGAGAGCCTCATTCGCCACTACGTTCCCGAAGTGGAAAGCGTCGAAGCCGTCTAATCGCCCGTGCCACCTGACACGGGGTTGCGGCTTCGCGCCGCATGTGACCACAATCCCGGCATGATTCTCGCGTTCGACACGTCGACCGCCGCCTGCACCGTCGCATTGTTCGACGGATCGGGCGAATGCATCGCCCGCGCCGACGAACAGATCGGCCGCGGCCATGCCGAACGGCTGGTACCGATGATCGACGAACTCCTCGATGGCCGCAGAGCCGATCGCATCATCGTCGGCGTCGGGCCCGGCAGCTTCACCGGCATCCGCGTCGCCATAGCGGCGGCGTACGGCTTGGCCATCGGTTGGGGTGCCGAGATCAAGGGCATGTCCTCCCTCGCGCTCCTAGCGGCTGATGCTAACGACGATGGACAGGTAGGTGTGGCCGTCGCCGGTGGACACGGCGAGCTGTTCGTGCAGCAGTTCGACGGAGCGACGCTCCGACCCACGATCGAGCTTCGCAATCTTCGCCCATCCGACGCGGCTCAGGAGATAAACGCCACCCTCGTGATCGGCTCAGGGGCGCTTCAGCTTGTCGATTGCCGCGGTAGCGGCGTAGCTCGCGAAGCTTGGCCCTCCGCCGCCAACACCCTTCGCCTTCCTGAAGAATTGCGGTCCCTCCCCGCCCGCCCCGTTTACGCGCGCGCCCCGGACGCACGGGCGAAACAGGCGGCCTGATGGCGACAATCGAACATCCTGTTTGCCTCCGACCCGGCGACTCCAGCGACCTCGATGCCGTGATGAAGGTCATGACCGAAGCGTTCGGCGACCGTTACGGGGAAGCGTGGACACGATCGCAATGCGCCGGGATCCTTCCGATGCTCGGAGTTTCGCTGGTCGTTGCGCGCGAGGGCGAGAATATTGTCGGCTTTTCTTTGTCGCGTAGCGTGGCGGATGAATCCGAGCTTCTTCTTCTGGCTGTCCTGCCAAGTCGTCATCGGGAGGGGATTGGCGGCTTGCTTCTCGACAACTTCGTCGAGCGGTCGCGTTCCGCCGGCGTAACTCGAGTCCATCTTGAAGTCCGCGACGGCAACCCCGCGATCGAAATGTATCGGACCGCAGGATTCCGTCCGGTTGGGCGCCGCCGCAACTATTACCATGCGCCCGACGGACGGCGATTCGATGCGCTAACCTTTGCACAAGATGTTTTTTCTTAACTTCATTTAGGTTTTAGTATTACAGTCGTTGCTCTCCGATGGCGCGAAGCGTATGCGCGCGCCGTGCATCCCTTGGCTGCACTATGCCTCTGCTCGAATTAGGGGGGAATCAAATCATGGCCGACTTAGAAACAACCGACGATACTTTGCTTACACTTACGGCGGACATTGTCGCTGCTCACGTCAGCAATAATAGCGTTGCCGTCAATGACTTACCGGTTCTTATTCAGAACGTGCATTCCGCATTGACGGGAATTTCCCACACGGCGGCCGCGCCTGAAGTGAGGCCGGAACCAAAAGTTTCGATCCGCTCTTCGATCAAGCCTGACTACATTGTGTGCCTGGAAGACGGGAAGAAGCTGAAGATGCTCAAGCGGCATCTGATGACTCACTACAATCTGACGCCGGACCAATATCGACAGAAGTGGGGACTTTCCGCTGACTATCCGATGGTTGCGCCAAATTATGCCGAACAGCGTCGCACCCTTGCGAAGTCGATCGGCCTCGGCACCAAGCGCAAGCGGACCCGCGCGGGCAAATAGTTGGCGGTGCTGGACGATGGCTGTTCGGGTGCCTAACTTACTGGAATGAGCCGTGACATCGACATCGAAGCCCTTTGTGCCGACAAAGGGCTTCGGATCACCGAGCAGCGCAAGACCATCGCGCGAGTTCTCGGCGACAGCGAAGACCACCCGGACGTCGAAACGCTGCACGCGAGGGCCGCGGCGGTGGACCCGAACATTTCCATCGCGACGGTCTACCGCACCGTACGTCTGTTCGAAGAAGCCGGCATCCTTGAACGCCATGAGTTCGGCGACGGGCGCTCGCGCTATGAGGCGGCGTCGGAAGCGCATCACGACCATCTGATCGACGTCGAGACCGGCAATGTCATCGAGTTCGTCGATGACGAACTCGAGGCGCTTCAGAAGCGGATTGCCGAGAAGCTTGGCTTCCGCCTCGTCGATCATCGCATGGAGCTTTACGGGGTCGCGCTCAATCGCGAACGTTGAGCAGCAGCCCAGGCTGACCTTTCGCGCGGCACGGCGCATCGCCGGGTTGCTCCTGCTTTTCCTGCTGATCGCTCCGCTTCACGTCCTGACAAAGCTGCTGTTCGGGCGCTCCGGTTGGCCGCGCCGCTTCCTCGCTGCCGCCACACGAGCGATTGGCGTACGCGTTACTGTCCGTGGCCGTCCGGCACGTCAGCACACCCTGCTCGTCGCCAATCATCTGAGCTGGCTCGACATCGTGATCCTCGGCTGCGCGACCAATTGCACCTTCGTATCGAAGGATGAGCTTGGCCATGGTTTGCTTCACTGGCTCGCCGACCAGAATCAGACGGTTTACGTGAAGCGCAGCCATCGCAAGGGCGCCAAGGAGCAGGCGATCACGGTCGCCAAGTCGCTCGAAGGCGAAAAGCCGGTGACGGTCTTCGCCGAAGGCACCACCGGGCCGGGTACCCACCTCCTCCCGTTCCGTTCGACTCTCCTCGAAGCGGCGAATTTCGCGGCGAAGGATGTCGAGGTCCGGCCGCTCGCGCTCGATTACGGTGCAGCAACCGTCGACGTCGCCTGGCATGAAGAATCCGGTGCCAGCAACGCCATGCGGCAGCTCAGCCGTCGTGGCGTGCTGCCGGTCAGCGTCCACCTGCTCGACCCGCTAGACCGCTCGCTGGATCGCAAGCAACTGGCCGCTGCCGCCCGTGCTGCCGTCGCGCAGAAGCTCGGCTTCAAGTCGGACGTCCAGTCGCCTATAGACGTTGCCGAATGACTCCCAAGACTTTCAGAATCAAAAGCTTCGGCTGCCAGATGAACGTCTATGACGGTGAACGGATGGCCGAATTGCTGGCTGAGCAAGGTATGTCCGCGGCCGCCGACGGCGATGACGCGGACCTTGTCGTCCTCAACACTTGCCACATCCGCGAGAAGGCCGCCGACAAGGCTTATTCGGATGTCGGACGCCTCCGCCGTGAGGACGGATCGAAGCCGCTGATCGCGTTGGCCGGCTGCGTCGCGCAAGCCGAGGGAGCTGAAGCGCGGAAGCGCGCGCCGATGATCGACATCGTCGTTGGCCCGCAGGCCTATCACCGCTTGCCGGACATGGTCGCGCAAACGACCCGCGGTGGCCGGCCGGTCGACATTGACATGCCGGCGATCAGTAAGTTCGACGCCCTTCCTGCGCGCCGGCGCGCCAGTCCAAGTTCCTTCCTCAGCGTGCAGGAAGGCTGCGACAAGTTCTGCACCTACTGCGTGGTGCCCTACACGCGCGGCGCCGAGATCTCCCGCCCCTGGCAGGACGTCGTGGACGAGGCACGTGCACTCGTGGATGCTGGCGCTCGTGAGATCGTCCTCCTCGGCCAAAACGTGAATGCCTGGGCCGACGGAAGTCGTGGTCTTGCCGACCTTATCCGCGCACTTGCGGAATATGATAGTTTGGAGCGCATCCGTTATACAACCAGCCACCCGATGGACATGGGCGACGATTTGATCGCCGCGCATGGCGAGATCGCCAAGCTCATGCCTTATTTGCACCTGCCCGTGCAGTCGGGCAGCAATCGTATCCTCAAGGCGATGAACCGCAGTCACAGCGTGGAATCATATCTCCGCACGCTGGAGAAGATGCGCGCCGCTCGCCCAGACATTGCCCTTTCCGGAGACTTCATCGTCGGTTTCCCCGGAGAGACCGAAGAAGATTTCACCCAGACGCTGCAGATCGTCGACGAGGTGCGTTACGCTTCGGCCTATTCGTTCAAGTACAGCCCGCGGCCGGGCACCCCCGCCGCAACCATGGAGGACCAGATTTCGCGCGAAGTCATGGAAGAGCGGCTTGAGCGGCTGCACGAACGGATCGGCCAGCACCAACTGGCATTCAATCGCTCCAAGGTCGGCATGAGCACCCGGGTGCTCGTCGAGCGCAAGGGCCGGCATCAGGGGCAGATGATCGGCCGGTCGCCGTGGCTCCAATCCGTGCACTTCGAAACCTCGGCTCAACCAGGTGATATCGTCGATGTAACGCTCGTTTCAGCCGGTCCCCAGAGCATGGCCGGCGCCGAAGCCGAAAGGGTGGCCGCCTGATGGCCCGCCGCGACGTCGCCGCGGTAGCCGACCGCGCCCGCCTCGAACTCGAATTCGAGCAGCCGTACCTGCTCGGCCCGCTGTTCGGCGATTACGATCGCCACCTGATCACCATCGAGCAGCGCCTCGGCGTTCACATCTCGGCGCGCGGAAACCGCGTGCAGATCGAAGGCGATCCCGACGCCGCCAGTCGCGCGCGCGATGTGCTGACTGGCCTCTACAACCGCCTCGACGGTGGCCACGATGTCGACGCCGAAGCGGTCGAAGCCGTTCTCGGCATGGCCGCGCAGCCGAACCTCGACGGAATCATCCAGGAAGAAGTGACGTCTGCGCCACGCGTCATGATCCGCACGCGCAAAAAGACGATCGTCCCGCGCTCGGCCGTCCAGACGACCTACATGGAAGCGCTCAGCCGCGACGACATGATCTTTGCGCTGGGCCCCGCGGGCACCGGCAAGACCTATCTCGCGGTGGCGCAGGCCGTGTCGCAGCTTATCACCGGCAGCGTCGACCGCCTGATCCTGTCGCGGCCCGCCGTCGAGGCCGGCGAGCGGCTCGGCTTCCTGCCCGGCGACATGAAGGAGAAGGTCGATCCCTATCTCCGCCCGCTCTACGACGCGCTATACGACATGCTTCCGACCGAGCAGGTTGAGCGGCGCATTGCTTCTGGCGAAATCGAGATTGCGCCCATCGCCTTCATGCGCGGCCGCACGCTAAATGACGCCTTCATCATCCTGGACGAGGCGCAGAATACGACGCCGGCGCAAATGAAGATGTTCCTGACCCGCTTCGGCATGAGAGCGCGCATGGTGATCTGCGGTGATCCAAAGCAGGTCGATCTTCCCGACCCGAGCAAGTCCGGGCTTGCCGATGCCGTCAGCAAGCTCGAAGGCGTCAAGGGAATTGCCACCGTGCAATTCACCGCGGCGGACGTGGTCCGCCATCCGCTGGTCGGGCGTATTGTCGAAGCCTATGAAGGGCCCGGACGATGATGCTCGACGTCGCTGTCGAAGCCGACGGGGAATGGGACAGTAGCAGCGGGAAGCCGCTCTCCTGGAGCGATCTCGCACGTCGCGCCGCCGAGGCGGCGATCGCTGAGAGCGCCTTCCCGCAACTCGCGTCATCGTCACGTTCGGTGGAGATATCCTTCCGCCTGACTGACGACGAGCAGGTCCGTGCGCTCAATTCCGAATGGCGCGGCAAGGACAAGCCAACCAATGTCCTCTCCTTCCCGATGGCGGAGGAAGATGAATTTATCGCAGCAAATGTTGCCGGACCAGAACTATTACTCGGTGACATCATTCTTGCCCGCGGCGTCTGCGAGACCGAAGCCGCCGACAAGGGCGTGTCGGTCGAAGATCACGCGACTCACCTGATGGTCCATGGGACGTTTCATCTTCTCGGCTACGACCATCATGACGATGACGAAGCGTCGGACATGGAAGCGCGCGAAGTTCGCGCCCTCGCCCGTCTCGGCATCGCCAACCCTTACGAGGAGGCCGGCTGATGGCGACCCGCCACGACGAGGGGGGATCCCGCCTGTGGCGCGGCATGCGCCACCTGCTGTTCGGCGACGAGTCGGAATCGACGCTCCGTGAGGAGATCGAAGAGGCGATCGATGAGGCGGAGGATTCGCGCCCGGTTGCCGGCGACCTGTCGCCGACCGAGCGCCAGATGCTCCGCAACATGCTTCACTTCGGGGAGCAAACCGCGGGCGACATCTGCGTCACGCGCGGCGACATCATGGCAGTGCCGTCGAGCATCAGCTTCGAAGACTTGATCCGTGCCTTTGCCGACGCCGGCCACAGCCGCCTCCCCGTCTATGGCGAGAGCCTCGATGAAGTCGTCGGCATGGTGCACATCAAGGACGTCTTCATCGCCAACCACGACGCAAGCCGCGACCGGTCGATGACCGCGCTGATGCGCGAGCCCCTGTTTGTGCCGGAATCGATGGGCGTGATCGAGCTCCTCGCTCGCATGCGCCACGACCGCATCCACCTCGCGATCGTGGTCGACGAGTTTGGCGGGACCGAAGGCCTCGTCACGATCGAGGACGTCGTCGAGGAAATCGTCGGCGATATCGAAGACGAGCATGACGAGCTCGAGGGCGAAGGCCTGCTCATCATGCTTGAAGACGGGCTGTGGGAAGCTGACGCGCGCATCGAGCTCGACGAACTCGCCGAAGCTGTCGATCCCCGCCTGTCCTCCAAGGAAGATGAGGTGGATACGTTGGGTGGCCTCGTCTTTCTTTTGGCCGGTCACATCCCGGCCAAAGGGGAATGCGTCAACCACCCGTCAGGCTGGAAGCTCGAAGCCGTCGACTCCGATCCCCGCCGAATCATCCGCGTCCGGCTGCATGCGCCGCAACAGGCCGACCGAGCCTAGCTTCAGCCCGTTGCGAACAGTTTCGCCGGGTCCGCCATTGCCTTGAATTCGAGCGCGTTTCCGGCGGGATCGAGCAAGAACATCGTCGCTTGTTCGCCTGCCTGGCCGGCAAAGCGCACCGTCGGCTCGATCACGAAGTCGACGTCTGCACCCGTCAGGCGTCGGGCGAGCGCCTTCCATTCTTCCATCGGCAGCACGAGCCCGAAGTGCGGCACCGGCACTGCCTCGCGATCCACTGCGTTGGTCGAGCGCTTCCGAACCGATTCCGGCGCGAGATGGGCGACGATCTGGTGACCGCGCAGATCGAAATCGATCCAATGCTCCGCGCTTCGACCCTCGGGACATCCCAGAAGCTCGCCGTAGAAGCGTCGCGCGGCGGCCAGATCATCAACCGGAAAGGCGAGATGAAAGGGCGGAAGGCTCATCCCATCTGTTCCTGCGCGGCACAGACACGCTTGTCGAGGCTTTCGTTAACCCGAGGTAACGGCTAGCCATCTCGCGCGATGATTTACGTCCTCTACGCCTTGATCATTGGTGCGCTATCGGCATTCGCATTCGCGCCGGTCGGCTGGTGGCCGCTGCTGCCGGTCGCGTTCGCGGTATTGAGTGAACTCATCTGCCGGTCGAAGACGATGTCTCGCGGCTTGCTCGTCGGCTGGGCGTTCGGCTTTGGACAGTTCGTCGTCGGTCTCAACTGGATCGCGACGGCGTTCACCTTCCAGAGCAACATGCCCGCTTGGCTCGGCTGGGTCGCGGTCGTCCTTCTCTCAATCTACCTCGCCATTTACCCGGCGATGGCGGTCGGCCTTGCGTGGAAATTCGGGCGCAAGGACCGCGTTGCGCTGGTCCTCGTTCTCGGCGGCGCATGGGCGATAACCGAGTGGCTGCGCGGAACGATGTTCACCGGCTTCCCATGGAACCCGGCTGCAGCCGTCCTGGCGCCGACGCCATTGATCGAGATCACGCCGCTGATCGGCACATACGCGCTTTCCGGACTAGTCGTCCTGCTCGGCGGCGCAGTCTGGCTCGAATATTACCGGCGCTGGCTGCCGCTTGTGGTCATCATCGCCGTCACGACTTTGCTGTGGGTCCTGCCCTCCTCCCCCGTCCCGGCCGATCCGCTTACCGTCAGGAATGTGCGCATTGTTCAGCCGAACATCGGCCAGGAGGATAAGTGGCGGGCCGGCTTCGACGAGGAAGCGGCGCGACGACTTGCATCGCTGTCTGGCCCGCCGGGCCCGGATGCCCGGCTGTTGCTGTGGCCGGAAGCTGCAATCACCGACCCGATCGAGGACGCGCGCACGGACGAACATCAAGCCTTCGCCCAATTCCAGCGCACGCGGGCGACCACTCTACTCGGCCCCAACGATCGTCTGCTGACGGGCGGTATTGCCATTGCCTCGCGCGATGGCGTGCGCGTCAGCGGCGCGGCCAATAGCGTCTACGCGCTCGGTCCCGGCGGCAAGATCCTTGGCCGCTACGACAAGGCGCATCTCGTGCCGTACGGCGAATATCTTCCAATGCGGCCGATACTGTCGGCGATCGGCCTGTCACGACTGGCGCCGGGCGACATCGACTTCACGTCCGGCCCGGGTCCGCGGACGATCGATCTTGGCTCGCCATGGGGCAAGATCGGCTTCCAGCTCTGCTACGAAATCATTTTCTCGGGCCATGTCGTCGATGAGCGCAACCGGCCGGAATTCATCTTCAATCCCTCCAACGATGCCTGGTTCGGCAGCTGGGGCCCACCGCAGCACCTCGCTCAGGCGCGTCTTCGCGCCGCCGAGGAAGGCCTTCCGGTTCTGCGCGCCACACCCACGGGAATCAGCGCCGTCATCGACGCGCGCGGCAACGTCGTCCAGGCGCTGCCGTGGCGGCAGGCGGGGAAGATCGACGCTGTGCTGCCGGCAGCCTCTAATTCGGCGACCGTCTTCGCTCGCCTAGGCAACCTAATCCCTCTCGTCTTGGGATTTGCGCTCATCTTCGTCGGCATTGTGCTCGGCCGGAGCCGCCGCTAGAGCATCATATAAAGAAGTCTTTATATCTTGATTCTTGAGGATCTCGTCTAACCATGCGCAGCTCTTACCTGTTCACGTCCGAATCCGTTTCCGAAGGCCATCCGGACAAGGTCGCCGACCAGATTTCCGACTCGATTGTCGATCTCTTCCTGACGAAGGATCCAGAGGCGCGAGTCGCGTGCGAAACGCTGACGACCACCAACCGCGTCGTCCTCGCGGGTGAAATTCGTGGTGAGGGCATCATGGACGAGGCCGGCAATTGGGCCTCAGGCGTCCGCGAAGAGATCGAGGAGACCGTCCGCGGCGTCGTGAAGCGCATCGGTTACGAGCAGGAAGGATTCCACTGGGACCGCTTCGACTTCGCCAACCACCTGCATCCGCAATCGGCGCACATCGCACAGGGCGTGGACGCCGGTGCGGACAAGGACGAAGGCGCGGGCGACCAGGGCATCATGTTCGGTTTCGCCTGCGATGAAACGCCAGACCTGATGCCGGCGACGCTATACTATAGCCACAAGATCCTGATGGAGATGGCCAACGACCGTCATTCGGGCGCTGCGCCGTTCCTGGAGCCCGACGCCAAGAGTCAGGTCACGCTTCGGTTCGAAGACGGCAAGCCGGCCAAGGCAACGGCGATCGTCGTTTCGACGCAGCACAAGCCGGGTTACGACAAGGGTGAGAAGCAGGCCGAGCTTCACGCTTACGTGAGGAACGTCGTCGCGCGCGTGATGCCGCAGCAATTACTCGGCAACGAGACCGTCTACCATATCAACCCGACGGGCAGCTTCGAGATCGGCGGCCCCGACGGTGACGCCGGCGTCACCGGCCGCAAGATCATTGTCGACACCTATGGCGGCGCGGCCCCGCACGGCGGAGGCGCCTTCTCCGGCAAGGACCCGACCAAGGTCGACCGTTCTGCCGCCTATGTTGCGCGCTACCTGGCCAAGAATGTCGTCGCGGCAGGCCTCGCGAAGCGCTGCACGATCCAGCTTGCCTATGCCATCGGCGTCAGTGAGCCGCTGTCGCTCTATGTTGACACGCACGGGACGGGCACGGTCGGCGACGATGTGATCGAGGCGGCGATCGGCCGGATCGAGAAGCTCGGCAAGCTGACGCCGCGCGGCATCCGCACGCACCTCGGCCTCAACAAGCCGATCTACCAGGCGACCGCCGCTTACGGCCACTTCGGTCGCAAGGCGGAAGGCGATTCTTTCCCGTGGGAGCGTCTCGACCTGGTCGACGACCTCAAGGCCGCAATCGCCGCCTAACGTTCGCTCTTGAGTTCGGCGTCGCTTGCCGGATGGGCCGGCGGCGCTAGAGCGCGCAGGCCATGACCGCGAACAAGCCCGGTGATCCGCTGACCCTGAACCGGCTGTACGGCCGGTCGAGCGGGCATAAGCTGCGGCAGGCGCAGCAGGAGCTGATCGACAAGCTGTTGCCCCAGGTTTCGGTGCCGGCTGAGGGCGAAGTCACGGCAAGCACATTGTTCGGTGAAGAGCGCCCGCTTCACTTCGAAATCGGCTTCGGCTCGGGCGAGCATCTCGCCGACCGCGCCGATATGCTGCCGAACCACGGCTTCATCGGCGCCGAGCCGTTCCTAAACGGCGTCGCGACCGCGCTTGGGCACGTCCGTGACAAGCATCTTGCTAACGTACGCATCTGGCGCGGTGACGCGCTCGAGGTGCTCCGCCGCGTTCCAGATGGCGCGCTCAGCTTCATCTACCTGTTGCACCCGGACCCCTGGCCGAAAGCGCGGCATGCCAAGCGTCGGATGGCGAACGACGGTCCTGTCGACCTGTTTGCCGCCAAGCTCCGGCCGGGCGGCGAGCTCCGGCTCGCGACCGACGATCCGACCTATCTCAACTGGGCACTGATGGTCATGCAGCGGCACACGCGTCAGTTCGACTGGCTTGCTGAGCGGCCGAAGGATTTCCTCGAGCCGTCAGGCGGCTGGATCGAGACTCGCTATGGCGCGAAGTCGCGCCGCGAAGGCCGCCGGCCTTATTACCTTCGCTACCGCCGCGTCTGAACTGGCTCCAGCCGGAGCAGACGCGCGCCCTCGCCGTCTTCTAGCACGTAGAGCTCGCCGCGCGCACCCTGCTGCACCTCTCTGATCCGATGCCCCATTTCCCACTGATCGGCTTTGCTCGCTTGGTCGCCGCGTATGCGGACATGGATGAGCGCTTCGCCTGAAAGCGCGCCGAACAGGGCATCGCCCTTCCACTGCGGAAACAGGTCGCCGGTGTAGATGATAAGCCCAGCAGGGGAGATTGACGGGTTCCAGAAGACCTTGGGCGGCTCGAAGCCATCGCTAGGCCGATGATCAGGGATGTCGACGCCGTCGTAATTGCTGCCGTTCGAAGCTTTCGGCCATCCGTAGTTTCGGCCCGGCAGGATAAGATTGACCTCATCGCCACCGCGTGGGCCCATCTCGGTCTCCCACAACCGACCATCGGGCGCGAACGCCAGCCCAAGCGGGTTGCGATGACCGGTGCTCCACGTTTCTGCGGGAGTCAGGTTGGAGCCGGGCCAAGCGAAGTTTTTGCTAGTGGTCGTCTTTGCGACTTCGGTGTCCTTCGGCGGGTCGGTGATGGGCACACTCGCGGCGCCCGTGCGGCCCGCGAGCGGATTGCCGGCAGCCGGTTTGCCATCCAGCGTCAGGTGCAGGATCTTGCCGAGCGGCTGGTTCGGGTCCTGCGCCGGGGTGAAGCGTTGCCGCTCGCCCGAGCTCAGGAACAGGGACCGGCCATCGGGCGCGAAGGCGATGCGCGCCCCGAACTGCCCGCCCATGCCGCCGGCCGGATCTCGCCACAACACCGTTAGCCCTTCGAGCCGAGGCGTACCCGCGCCAATGATCAGCCGCGCCCGCGCCAGCGCGAGCCCGCTGCCGCCATTCTTCGATGGTTCCGAATAGGTCAGGTAGATCAATTGGTCTCCCGCGAACTCGGGCGATGCGACGACATCGAGTAAGCCGCCCTGCCCGCTGAAGACCACGCGCGGAACACCCGAAACTTCCTGTTTTCGTCCATTGGTCACATCGATGAGCCACAGCTTGCCCGGCTTCTCGGTGACCAGCGCGACGTTCGTCATGCGCACGCCCGACCCTGGTAGAAAGTCCATGGCCCAAGGGGAATTGAAGGTGGAAACCGGTTTTTCGGTGAAGGGACGGGCGGAGCTGGCCGTCGGCTGGCCCGTAGTGGAAGCAGACGTGCCGCATGCCGCGAGCGCGACAACCAGACCAACCTGCATTAAGCGTGGGGTCATTGATACTGTTCCATTCGTGTAACGGTGGGCGGTAGGGCAACGGAAGAGCAATTTATGCGACCCTGCAGCTTACTCTCATTGGCAACTGCGGTTCCGCCGCATTCCATCTCCCAGCCGGATGCGAAAGCGCTCGGGCGGGAGGCATTTGTTGGGAACAAGGCGCTCTTCGACCGCCTCTCGGGCGTGTTCGACAATGCCGGCATCGCGCAACGCAACATAGTGGCCCCGCAGGATTGGTACATGAGCAGCCATGGTTGGCATGACCGCAACGCGCTATACTTGGAAGCTGCCGAGCGCTTGTTCCTCGAGGCAGCACGCGCCGCGATCGAAAAGGCCGGTCTCGCCCCTGACGAAATCGATGGCGTTGTAACCGTCTCCACCACCGGCATTGCCACGCCGAGCCTCGAAGCGCGCGTCGGGCCGAAGCTCGGCTTGCGGACCGATGTTCGTCGCGTGCCCGTGTTCGGCTTGGGCTGCGCGGGCGGCGTGAACGGATTGTCGCTTGCTTCACGATTGGCGGCAGCCGACCCCGGCAGCCGCTGGCTTTTCGTCACGGTCGAGACTTGCTCGATCTCGATCCGCCTCGACAGCAAGGATCCCGCCGCGGTCGTCGCGACGGCCTTGTTCGGCGACGGCGCTGCCGCGGCGGTTGTCACCAGTGGCGAGCACAGCCTTGCGCACATCACCGGCTCGGCAGAAAAGCTGTGGCCGGACACGCAGCGGATCATGGGGTGGGACGTCGAAGACCCCGGCCTCGCCGTCGTCTTTGACCGCGCAATCCCGCCCTTCATCGAGTCCCAACTTGCCGACGCGGTCGATGAGATGTGCCGCGCGATCGGCACGTCGCGCGATGAAATCGACCGCTTCTGCTGCCACCCCGGCGGCGTCAAAGTGATTGACGCGATCGAGACGGCGCTGAACCTCAACCAGGGCGAATTGAACTTCGAGCGAGAGGTACTGCGCGATCATGGCAATATGAGCGCGCCGACTGTCCTGTTCGTGCTCGACCGGCTCCTGACGCAAGGCTTGCCGGACAAGGTCATGATGGCGGCGTTCGGGCCGGGCTTCACCTGCGCCGGACTAATGCTCGAAGCGGCGTAATGCTCAACGCGCTAATTGTTGGCCTCGTCACCCTGTCGCGCCTCGTCGAATTGCCGATTGCGCGCGCCAACACACGGCGACTCCTGGCATCAGGAGGCCATGAGGTGGCGGCGAGCCATTATCCGCTGATTGTCGCGCTTCACGTCTGCTGGCTGGCCGCTCTCTGGCTCCGCGCGCTCGATCGGCCGATCAATCTTCCCGCACTCGTCGCGTTTGGGCTTGTCGAATGCTGCCGCATCTGGGTGTTGCGGACGCTCGGGAAGCGCTGGACGACGCGGATCGTCGTCGTTCCGGGCGAGACACTCGTTGCGCGTGGCCCCTATAAGTTCATCCGACATCCCAATTACGCGGTCGTGACGGCCGAAATCGCGCTGCTGCCGCTGGTGTTCGGGCTGTGGCAAGTGGCAATCATCTTCAGTCTGCTCAACGCCGCTATCCTGGCCGTTCGCATCCGCGAAGAAGACCGCGCACTGCGCGCCGCCTGAGCCGCTTGCGCGGCTATCCGCATCAGCCTATATCGCAAATCTCTCCTCGACATCGTCAGATGCCTGGGGCTGGGGCCCGACGGCTCCGGTCAGAGAGAGTTTTTGGTTTGTAAGACGGAGCATGGGTGGCCGACCTTGAAGGTCTTTCGCGGCTGATCGAGCCCGAGGTGAAAAGCCTCGGCTACGACCTCGTGCGCGTCTGCATGACCGGCGGCACGTCCGACCCGACGCTTCAGGTTATGGCCGAACGCCCTGACACGCGGCAGCTCGACCTGACCGACTGCGAGAAGATTTCGCGGCGGCTGAGCGAGATGCTCGACCTGTGCGACCCGATCGAGGGTACCTACCGGCTCGAGGTTAGCTCGCCCGGCATCGACCGCCCGTTGACCCGCCTCAAGGACTATTCCGATTGGGCCGGCCATGAAGCGCGCATCTCCCTCAAGGACCCGCGTGACGGGCGCAAGCAATTCGCGGGCACGATCGTGGGCGTCCAGCGCGAGCATGTTCACCTGACCGACAAGGCGGGCCACGAACATACGATCCATCATTCCGACATCGCGTCGGCCAAGCTTCTCTTGACCGACAAGCTCATCAACGCCACCGCGCCCCTCAGCACGGAGGGCGCCGACTCCATCCAGACTGTAGAGGAATAATTCGAATGGCTACCGCACCCGCTGCCGTCAGCGCCAACAAGGCAGAGCTGATCGCGATTGCCGATGCAGTCGCGCGCGAAAAGCTGATCGACAAGGGCATCGTCATCGAGGCCATGGAGGACGCCATTCAGCGCGCCGCTCGCGCTCGCTATGGCGCCGAAAACGACATCCGCGCGAAGCTCGACGGCGAAACCGGCGACCTGCGCCTGTGGCGCGTCCTTGAAGTCGTTGAGGAGCCGGAGGACCACTTCAAGCAAATCGATCCGAAGGGCGCGCAGAAGCTGCAGAAGGGCGCCGCCGTCGGCGACTTCATCGTCGACCCGCTGCCGCCGATCGAGTTCGGCCGTATCGCCGCCCAGGCCGCCAAGCAGGTCATCTTCCAGAAGGTCCGCGACGCCGAGCGCGAGCGTCAGTACGAAGAGTTCAAGGATCGCGTCAGCGAGATCATCACCGGCGTCGTCAAGCGCGTCGAGTTCGGCCACGTCGTCGTCGACCTCGGCCGCGCCGAGGGCGTCATTCGCCGCGACCAGCAGATCCCGCGCGAGATGGTCCGCGTCGGCGACCGCATCCGCTCGCTGATCATGTCGGTCCGCCGCGAAGCGCGCGGCCCGCAGATCTTCCTTTCCCGCGCGCACCCCGACTTCATGAAGAAGCTGTTCGCGCAGGAAGTGCCGGAGATTTACGACGGCATCATCGAGATCAAGGCCGCCGCCCGCGATCCGGGCAGCCGCGCCAAGATCGGCGTCATCAGCCACGACAGCTCGATCGACCCAGTCGGCGCCTGCGTCGGCATGAAGGGCAGCCGCGTCCAGGCAGTCGTCCAGGAGCTTCAGGGCGAGAAGATCGACATCATTCCGTGGAGCCAAGACACCGCGACCTTCGTCGTCAACGCGCTGCAGCCGGCAACGGTCAGCCGCGTCGTCATCGACGAGGAAGAGAGCCGCATTGAGGTGGTCGTCCCCGACGACCAGCTGAGCCTCGCGATCGGCCGCCGCGGCCAGAACGTGCGCCTCGCCAGCCAGCTCACCGCGTCGCAGATCGACATCCTTACCGAGGCCGACGCCAGCGAGAAGCGCCAGCGCGAGTTCGTCGAGCGTTCGTCGCTCTTCCAGAACGAGCTCGACGTCGACGAAACGCTGTCGCAGTTGCTCGTCGCCGAAGGCTTCACCAGCCTCGAAGAAGTCGCTTACGTCGACCAGGACGAAATCGCCTCGATCGAGGGCCTCGACGACGACATCGCCTCCGAGCTTCAGAACCGCGCGACCGAAGCGCTGGAGCGCCGCGAAGCCGCTTCACGCGAAGAGCGCCGCGGCCTTGGCGTCGACGATGCGCTGGCTGAGCTCCCGCACCTCACCGAAGCGATGCTGGTCACGCTCGGCAAGGCGAACATCAAAACGCTCGACGATCTTGCCGACCTCGCCACCGACGAACTCATCCAGAAGAAGCGGGTCGAGCCGCGCCGCCGCGAGCCGAGCAACCGGCCCGAGGACAAAGGCGGCATTCTCGCCGAATATGGCCTGAGCGAAGAACAGGGCAACGAGATCATCATGGCGGCCCGAGCCCACTGGTTCGAAGACGAGGAAGTTGCCAAGACCGAGGAGGCCGCCGATGCGGAACCCTCGCAATGATCCGCTAAGCTCCGGCAACAACGCGGCTGCTTCAGCTTCGCTCGCCACGAGCGAGGCGGATGCTGATGCGCACACGCCTGAACGGACATGCGTCCTTACTCGGCGCAAGGGGACGAAGGACGAGCTCATCCGGCTCGCTCTTTCGCCAGACGGCCAAGTCGCGCCCGACGTTCGTGCACGCGCGCCGGGCCGCGGCGCCTGGATCGGCGTTTCTCGCTCCGAGCTCGACGAAGCCAATAAGAAGGGCAAGCTGAAGGGCGCCCTGCAACGCGCATTCAAGGTGGATGCCGTCGATGTCCCCGCCGATCTTGGCGAGCGCATCGAGCAGGCGCTCCGACAGACCACGCTCGATCGGCTGGGCATGGAGGCGCGCTCCGGCAACCTCCTCAACGGCTACGACCGGATCGAGACCGCGGCCCGCGGCGGCAAAGTCCGCCTGCTCCTTCATGCTGCTGATGCCGGCGAGGATGGAAACCGCGGACTCGACCAAGCTTGGCGTGTCGGGGGTGGCGAGTCCGCAGGGATGATATTCCCTGAGGGGCGCACTATCTTGTCGATGGCACTAGGGCGCGAAAATGTGGTACACGTCGCCCTGACCGATCCCGCTGCCGCTTCGCGTGTCCAGCACGCGCTTGCCCGGTGGCGGGCTTTTACTGGCCCCGATCGAGGTCTTGAAGGTGGAGAACCCGCCTTTGGGACCGGCTCGGCTGAAAAGATTTAGACGAAGGAACAGAATGGCAGACCAGACCGAAAAGCCGAAGCTTGGAACCCGGCCGCCGCTGGGCCTCAAGCGCACGGTAGAGACCGGCAAGGTCAAGCAGAGCTTCAGCCATGGCCGCTCCAACACGGTTGTGGTCGAGGTCAAGAAGCGCCGTATCCTCGGCCGTCCGGGCGAGACTCCGCCCGCCGAGGCGCCCGCGCCCGAGCCCGTTGCCGAAGCGCCCAAGCCTGCGCCGAAGCCTGCTACGCCAGCCGCGCCGGCCCCGCGCCGCCTGTCGGAAGCCGAGCAGATCTCGCAACGCCGCGCCGATCTCGAGAAGATGCAGCGCGAGGCTGAGGAAGACCGTCTCCGCCTGTCGCAGGAAGCGCGCCGCCGCGAGGAGCGAACCAAGGTTGCGCAGAGCGAGGAAGAGCGTCGCCGCGCCGAAGAGAATCGCAAGGCCGAAGAAGCCGCTGCCGAGCAGGCGCGCATCGCTGCCGAGGAAGAAGCGCGCCGCGCGGCCGAAGCTGCCGCCGCACCGGCGCCTGAGGCGAGCGCACCCGCGCAGGACGAGGAGCGCACCGCTCCGCGCCGCCCCGCCGGCGGCCACGCCCCGCCGCCCCGCCGTCCCGAGCCCGCGCGCCCAAACCGCGGCCGCGGCGACGACCAGCGCCATCGCGGCAAGCTCACCGTCACCCGTGCTCTTTCCGATGAGGACGAGAGCCGCGCCCGCTCGCTTGCAGCGCTTCGCCGCGCCCGCGAAAAGGAAAAGCGCCACCACATGGAAACCGGCCCTGCGACCAAGCAGGTCCGCGATGTCGTGGTGCCGGAAGCGATCACGGTTCAGGAGCTCGCCAACCGCATGGCCGAGCGCGGCGCCGACCTGGTCAAGGCCCTCTTCAAGATGGGCTCGCCGGTTACGCTGACGCAGACGATCGACCAGGACACGGCAGAGCTGCTCGTCACCGAGTTCGGTCACCGCATCAAGCGCGTCAGCGAGAGCGACATCGATATCGACACCTCCGAGGACGTGGATGCGCCCGAAACGCTCCGGCCGCGTCCGCCGGTCGTCACGATCATGGGCCACGTCGACCACGGCAAGACGTCGCTACTTGACGCGATCCGCGGCGCCAGCGTGCAGTCGGGTGAAGCCGGCGGCATCACGCAGCACATCGGCGCCTACCAGGTTGCGCTGCCCGACAAGTCGAAGATCACCTTCCTCGACACGCCGGGCCACGAAGCATTCTCTGACATGCGCGCCCGCGGTGCGAACGTCACCGACATCGTAATCCTGGTGGTCGCGGCCGACGACGGCCTGCGCCCGCAGACGATCGAGGCGATCAATCACACCAAGGCCGCGGGCGTCCCGATGATCGTGGCGATCAACAAGATCGATAAGCCGGAAGCCAAGCCCCAGAAGGTCCGCGAGGAACTGCTTCAGCACGAGATCATCGTCGAGGACATGGGCGGCGACGTCCAGGATGTCGAAGTTTCGGCGACCAAGAAGACCAACCTCGACAAGCTGCTGGAAGCGATCCAGCTGCAGTCGGAAATCCTTGAGCTCAAGGCCAATCCCGACCGCGCTGCCGAGGGCACCGTCATCGAGGCTAAGCTCGACAAGGGCCGTGGGCCGCTTGCGACCGTGCTCGTCGAGCGCGGAACGCTTCGTGTCGGCGACGTGTTCGTCGCGGGCGCGTCGAGCGGCAAGGTCCGCGCGCTGATCGACGACCACGGCCGTCAGGTAAAGGAAGCCGGACCGTCGGTCCCGGTTGAGGTGCTCGGCCTGTCAGCCGTTCCGTCGGCGGGCGATCCGTTCACGGTCGTCGAAAATGAGGGACGGGCCCGCGAAGTCGCGGCCTATCGCCAGGGCGTGCTCGATCGGAAGCGGACCACCAGCGCACCGGTCAGCCTGGAAAACATGTTCGCCAACCACGCCTCGACCGTGAAGGAAGTGCCGCTGGTCGTGAAGGCCGACGTGCAGGGCTCGGTCGAAGCGATCGTTCAGGCACTCAACCGCCTCGGCACCGACGAAGTTCGCGTGCGCGTCCTTCACTCGGGCGTCGGCGCGATCACCGAAAGCGACGTCACCCTCGCCTCTGCGAGCGGCGCGCCGATCATCGGCTTCAACGTCCGCCCCAATGCCAAGGCGCGCGAAGTCGCCGACCGCAACAAGGTCGAGTTCCGCTACTACGACGTCATCTACCATCTAACCGACTGGGTGAAAGGTGCGATGGCGGGCGAGCTCGGTCCGGAGATCATCGAGACGGTCGTTGGCCGTGCCCGCGTCCAGGAAGTCTTCCCGGCCGGCAAGAAGGACAAGGCCGCCGGCCTGCTCGTCCTCGAAGGCGTCATCCGCAAGGGCCTCAACGCCCGCCTCACGCGCGAGGACGTCATCGTGTCGAAGACGACGATCAGCTCGCTGAGGCGCTTCAAGGACGATGTGGCGGAAGTCGTGTCGGGTCTGGAGTGCGGCGTGCTGCTCGCCGATACGAACGACATCAAGCCCGGCGACAGCCTTGAGGTGTTCGAGGTCGAAGAAAGAGCTAGGACGCTCTAGTTCTCGAACAATGATGCACGAGATTGAATTCGATCATTTCGCTGGGATGACTCGCAATGAAATGGAGACCGATCCTCCCTGGCAGCTCACGTATCGAAGCTACTACGATGGGTGGAGCCGTGGCAATTTGATTGGGGTCGATCGTTTGCTGCCCAAGCTAGGGCTGCGACGTATCGGCTCGATTGTGGATTGGGTGAACCCGTAGTGCGTCGCCAGGAAACCTCCGAAGGCCGTTCCGTTCGCCTGCTTCGCGTCGGCGAGCAGGTGCGGCATATCCTCAGCGAGCTTCTGCAGCGCGGCGACGTGCATGACGAGACGCTTCAGTCGTACCTCGTCAGCGTCACCGAGGTGCGCATGTCGCCCGACCTTCGCCACGCTACGGTGTTCGTGAAGCCGCTGCTCGGCCAGGACGAGGAAGCCGTGCTGAAGGCGCTTCGCCAGAACACCGCTTACCTGCAGCGCGAAGTCGCGCAGCGTGTTCGGTTGAAATATGCGTCGAAGCTCAAGTTTCTCGCCGACGAAAGCTTCGACGAAGGCACGCACATCGACCGCCTCTTGCGTTCCGAGAAAGTCGCTCAGGACCTCGGCGAGGAATGATCGACGTCGAACGGCTGGCGGAGCCGATGACCGGCGACGGGTGCCGCGCGAAACTCTTCTCCGATGCGCTTCGCGAACCGCTGAAGGCCGCCTGCGCGGAAGACGCCGAGATCTGGCAGATCTACGCCAACAACTTCGGCCCCAACGGCTTCGACAAGAGCGTCGATTTCTACCGCTCCAGCCCCCGCAATCGAACCTTTGTGCTCTTCGAAGGCGATGAGCTTGCCGGCATGTCGAGCTACCTCGGCATCGACGAGGGCCGCGAGACGCTGGAGATCGGCGGCACCTACTATCGTCCGCACCTGCGCGGCACGGGCTTCAACTGGCGCGTGAAGGACATGATGCTGAAGCGCGCGTTCGACTGCGGCGTCCGCCGCGTCGAGTTCCGCGTCGACCGTCGCAACGGCCGCAGCCAGGCCGCGATGAAGAAGCTGGGCGCCGTCCGCGAAGGCGTCCTCCGCGCTGACCGCATCACCTGGACCGGCCACGTTCGCGACACGGTGCTCTTTGCCATTCTGGCCGACGAGTGGGGCGGCTAACGCTGGGCTTGGCCGGGAAGCTGCGGCGCTTAACGTCACCAAAGTCACGGTGAGCGGCGCTTTTGCAGTGACGTAATCGGCGTTCGCGGATCAGGCTTGCGGGTAGACGTTGGGAAAGAGCCGGGCCGCCGATGCGGCGCGGAGACGTTGGCAGGCGAAACCCTATTTTCAAAGCTTGCGCTAGAGGCTGCAATGGGTCGAAAGAGGACATTCAAGCCTCCCCGGAACCCTCGTTCAATCGCAACGCTGAGCGCACATGGATGATGCTGCTCAAAAGCTGCGTTCGCTCGCCCGGCAGAGTCGAGCGCTCTCAGTAGCAACCGCAAATCGGCAACGGACCGACGCCCTCCAAGCCCTTGCGCTACTGTATGCGAAGCAGGCGAGAGACCTCGAGACGATCTGATTCACTGCTCAGCGGACATCCAATAGTCTAGCCGAAGCATCGATTTAAGTGACCCGCTGCGGCATCCACGGTTGCTGGTTCGCAACATTTCACGAGCCAAGGGGGCTCCTTTGCGAAATGACGCTCCGGCAAGCCCGACAGCCTTGAAAGGGCCTCAATATCGAGAAGCCTTAGTTGCCGGCCCTCCCGGGCGATTAGCCCGCGCTCGGTGAGCTCGCGGAAGACCCGGTTGACGTGGACGCTAGTCAGGCCCGCGGCTTCGGCGACACGCTGCTGTGTAAGGGGCCATTCGATGACATTTCCTGTTCCTGGCCGAAGCACCGACAAACGCCTGTGCATGTGGACAATTAGGGCAGCGAGCCGTTGGAGCGCTTTCGATTGGCCGACCATCGTCAACTGATCCATAAGCATGACGCGCTCTTGCTGCGTCATAACCAACAGCGCGAAAAGGAACCTCGGCGCCCTTTCGAAAAAGCGCGCCAGGTGGTCCAGCGGTATGACGTCGACCGTCACGTCCGTAAGCGCAACCAAGGTTGCAGCGGCTCGCTCCAACGCAATGCTGGCCAAGCCCGGGAAATCGCCAGGTAAGAAGATTTTGACGAGCTGACTGCGCTCAGGACCCAATTCCAAGCTGCTTCCAACCCACCCCTGCCTGAGGAAGTAGACTTCCTTCACAGCCTGGCCCTGGAGGCTGATAGTCTGGTTGCGTTTGAAAACTCGGCGGCTGAGCGCGGCGTCTTCGAGCGCCGCAAGCTCGTCGGTCGTAGGCTCGATGAACTCCGACAATCGACGCAACCACATACTATCGATCACGGGCAACTCCCACCTTTGTGTCGGCAACTGAACCGTAACAGCGCTGTCCAGTAGTAGTGATGGAAGCGCTTCCAAATTACTAATCAGTTCGTCGCAAATGTCCGGTTTGGGTCGAAAACAGGCATTAGTCGCGCCGCCGTGAGCGCGCTAAACGCCGCCGATGGCCAAGCTCTATTTCTATTATGCGGCGATGAACGCGGGGAAGTCGACGACCCTGCTGCAGGCGGACTTCAATTATCGCGAGCGCGGCATGGAAACGATGCTGTGGACCGCGAAGCTCGACGAGCGGTCGGGCGCCGGCGTGATCGGGTCGCGCATCGCCTTGTCGGCACCTGCTCACACCTTCGACGAAAGCGTCGACCTGTTCATGTCGATCGGCGAGGAACTGCGGAGGCGGGATGTCGACTGCATCCTAGTCGATGAGGCGCAGTTCCTGACGCAACGCCACGTGCTCGAGCTTTGCGAGGTGTCGGACGCGCTCGGCATTCCGGTACTTTGCTACGGGCTTCGCACCGATTTTCAGGGCAAGCTGTTTCCCGGCTCGGCGGCATTGCTCGCTTTGGCGGACTCGCTCGTGGAGTTGAAGGCGGTGTGCGAGTGCGGCCGCAAGGCGACCATGAACCTGCGCGTCGATAAGGAGGGCCACGCCGTCGCCGCCGGCGCACAGACGGAGATCGGCGGCAACGATCGCTACATCGCGCTTTGCCGCAAGCATTTCTTCGAGCGCCTGCGCGAAGGCGAGGCGCGTCAGCTTAGCCTTGGCCTCGCCCGCCGTTAAATGCTCCACGGCTGGATCATCCTCGACAAGCCGCTGGGGTTTGGCTCGACGACCGCCGTCAGTGCGGTCAAGCGCATCCTCCGCGAGGCAGGAGAGCCGAAGACGAAGGTCGGGCACGGCGGAACGCTTGATCCGTTGGCGAGCGGCGTGCTGCCGATCGCACTCGGCGAGGCGACCAAGCTGTGCGGCCGTATGCTCGACGCGACCAAGGAATATGAATTCACGATTCGCTTCGGCGAGGAGACCGACACGCTCGACGCCGAAGGCGAGACCATCGCGACGAGCGCCGTGCGCCCCGCCCGGGCGGACATCGAAGCAGCGCTTCCACGCTTCACAGGCCAAATTGAGCAGGTTCCGCCAGCTTACTCGGCGCTGAAGATCGATGGAAAGGCGGCGTATGCGCGCGCCCGATCCGGCGAACAGGTCGAGATGAAATCGCGGGCGACGACGATCTTCGAACTCCGTGTCATCGATGCGACCGAAGACAGTGCAACCCTCGCCGCCGCCGTCTCCAAGGGTACCTACATTCGCTCGCTTGCCCGCGACATCGCCCATGCGCTTGGAACCGTGGGTCACGTCACCTATCTAAGGCGTACCCGCGCCGGGCCCTTCTCCTTTCAACAGGCCATTTCACTGGACTTTCTGGAAGAAGCCGCTAAGGCGCGCGCACTGACGAGGACGGTATTGCCGCTAACCGCGGCGCTGGACGACATCCCGGCCCTCCCCGTCACCCCCGACCAGGCACAGCTGCTCCGTCATGGACAGCGCTTGAGCGGGTTCCCCGCAAAGCCGGGGCTTGGACTTGCGATGCTGGAGGAAACTCCGGTCGCGCTGGTCGAAGCATCGGCCGACGGCCTGAAGGTCGTCAGGGGCTTCAACCTTTAGACAAGAATAGGAGTAAGCCGATGTCGATTACCGCAGAGCGCAAGGAAGCGCTGATCAAGGAACATGGCCAAGGCAAGGGCGACACCGGTTCGCCGGAAGTCCAGGTCGCGATCCTCACCGAGCGCATCAACAACCTGACCCAGCACTTCAAGACCCACGCGAAGGACAACCATTCGCGTCGCGGCCTTCTTATGCTGGTCAACCAGCGCCGTTCGCTTCTCGATTATCTCCGTCGCAAAGACGAAGAGCGCTACACCGATCTCATCGCGAAGCTCGGCCTTCGCAAATAACGCTGGAGCGGCCCCTGAGCGGGCCGCTTCGCATATGTTCAGTCCCGCAATCCGGCGGGGCGCACGGGCACCCCATCAACACAATAGGGATGGGACCCATCATGGGGCCACATGGCGCCCCGAACCGCTGTAGGCCGGCTAGCCTGCAATTGCTGAACCGGCTGGCATCCGGCCGCCGGGACTGAAGGAACGAAAATGTTCAATACGAAAACTGTCGAAATCGAGTGGGGCGGTAAGACCCTCAAGCTCGAAGCGGGCCGCATTGCCCGTCAGGCCGACGGCGCGGTGCTCGCGACGCTCGGCGAAACCGTGGTGCTCTGTGCCGTCACCGCCGCAAAGTCGGTGAAGCCTGGTCAGGACTTCTTCCCACTGACCGTCCACTACCAGGAAAAGTTCTCCGCGGCCGGCCGCATTCCCGGCGGCTTCTTCAAGCGTGAGCGCGGCGCGACCGAAAAGGAAACGCTGACCAGCCGCCTGATCGACCGCCCGATCCGCCCGCTGTTCCCGGACGGCTTCTACAACGAAGTCCTCGTGATCGCGCAGGTCCTTTCCTACGACGGCGAGAACGAGCCGGACATCCTCGCGATGGTCGCCGCCTCCGCCGCGCTGACGCTTTCCGGCGTCCCCTTCATGGGCCCGATCGGCGCAGCTCGCGTCGCCTTCAGCAATGACGGCGAATACATCCTCAACCCGACCCAGACGCAGATTGCCGAAGGCCGCCTCGACCTCGTCGTCGCCGGCACCCGCGACGCCGTCATGATGGTCGAGTCCGAGGCCAAGGAGCTCTCCGAAGAGGAAATGCTCGGCGCCGTCATGTTCGCGCACAACTCGATGCAGCCGGTCGTGGAAGCGATCATCAAGCTCGCCGAGCAGGCCGCGAAGGAACCGTGGGAGCTTCCCGCGACGCTCGACAAGACCGCGATCAAGGCCAAGCTCAAGGAGCTTATCGGCGCCGACATCGACGCTGCATATCGCATGACCAACAAGTCGGAGCGTTCCGCTGCCCTGACCGCCGCGCGCCTTCGGGCCGCCGACGCGTTCATCGAAAGCGATCCGCAGGAACAGCTCGTCGCCGGCAAGCTGGTGAAGAGCCTCGAGGCGGACATCGTTCGCGGTGCGATCCTCAAGGAAGGCCGCCGCATCGACGGCCGCGACACCAAGACGGTCCGTCCGATCGAAGCCGTGGTCGGCTTCCTTCCGCGTACGCACGGCTCGACGCTGTTCACCCGCGGTGAGACGCAGGCGATCGTCACCACGACGCTTGGTACCAAGGAAGCGGAACAGATGATCGATGGCCTGGAGGGTCTCTCCTACCAGCGCTTCATGCTGCACTATAACTTCCCGCCCTATTCGGTCGGTGAAGTCGGCCGCTTCGGCGCCCCGGGCCGTCGCGAAGTCGGTCACGGCAAGCTCGCCTGGCGCGCGCTTCATCCGATGCTGCCGACAGTCGAGGAATTCCCGTATACGATCCGCGTCCTGTCCGACATCACCGAGTCCAACGGCTCGAGCTCGATGGCGACCGTCTGCGGCGGTTCCCTGGCCCTGATGGACGCCGGCGTTCCGCTGAAGGCGCCGGTCGCGGGCATCGCGATGGGCCTGATCCTCGAAGGCAAGGACTTCGCGGTGATCAGTGACATCCTTGGCGACGAGGATCACCTCGGCGACATGGACTTCAAGGTCGCCGGCACCTCCAACGGCATCACCACGATGCAGATGGACATCAAGGTCCGCGGCATCACCGAGGAAATCATGCGCACCGCCCTCGCCCAGGCGAAGGACGGCCGCGCTCACATCCTCGGCGAAATGGCCAAGGCGCTCGATCACACCCGTGAAGAGCTTTCCAGCCACGCGCCGCGCATCGAGACGATGCAGATCCCGAAGGACAAGATCCGCGAAGTGATCGGCACCGGCGGCAAGGTCATCCGCGAGATCGTCGCGACGACCGGCGCCAAGGTCGACATCGACGACGAGGGCGTCATCAAGATCGCCTCGTCCGACGTCAGCCAGATCGAAGCCGCCCGCAACTGGATCCGCGGCATCGTCGCGGAGCCGGAGCCCGGCACGATCTACACTGGCAAGGTGGCGAGCATCGTCGACTTCGGCGCATTCGTGACCTTCATGCCTGGCAAGGACGGACTGGTTCACGTTTCGGAGATCAAGAACGATCGTGTCGAGAACGTCCGCGACGTCCTGAGTGAAGGACAGGAGGTCAAGGTCAAGCTGCTCGAGGTCGACCAGCGCGGCAAGGTCCGCTTGTCGATGCGTCTCGTCGATCAGGAGACCGGCGAAGAGCTTCCGGACACCCGTCCCCCACGCGAACCGCGTGAAGGCGGCGAGCGTGGCCCGCGCGGTGACCGTGGCGACCGCGGAGACCGTGGCCGTCATGGCCGCGGCGACCGCGACCGTGGACCTCGCCGTGATGGCGGCGACCGCGGTCCTCGCCGTGACGACCGTGGCCCACGCGGCGATCGCGGACCCCGTCGTGAAGGAGCAGGCGGCGGCGACGACGGCCCAGCGCCGGAGTTCGCTCCCGCGTTCCTGACGGGCGACGACGCGGACTGATCCGCGCCAGCCTTTCCGGTTTGGCCGGAAACGCGACCTTTCAATAGCGCCCCGTCGGACAGATGTTCGGCGGGGCGTAGTTGTTCGGACTTCCTAACGTCGGTCGGGTCGCCGATATTGTTCAAGCATCACAGCAGAGTATCGTCCCCTGATGGATCCCGCCCAGTATCAGCGCCAGCTCGTTCAGGATCGCGCCCACGTGGCCGGCGGCTTGAATGTGCGCGTTCCCGACGGGAGGCAGGTTGCCGCCTTGATGCGCGTGCTTCGCGACCTCGTCGACGTCGCGAAGGCACAGCACTCCGTCACGCCCCTGATGGCGTTCTTCCAGGACAATATAGAAAAGGCCGACAAGGCATTCCTGAGCGACATACCCGTCGCTTGTCATCGCGGCTGCGCGCACTGCTGCCGGATCTGGGTCGACGCCAGCCCCGTTGAAGTTCTCTACGTTGCGAAGTCCTTCAGCGGCGCTGCACGCGACCAGGCAACCGAGACATTCCGCGATGCCGTGTCCGTCACCGGCGGCATGTCGTCCGCGGAGCGCGGGAAGCTCGTCTACCCGTGCCCCAATTTGAAGGATGGCGTCTGTTCGATCTACGATGTCAGGCCGACCGTTTGCCGTTCGCTGGTTTCCATGGACGCCAGCGTCTGCGCTCGCGTCTTCTATCTCTTGTCTGACGAGGAAATCGTGTCACCGGCGCCGAACATCCTCCTGGGCAGAGGCTACCGGCTGGCGCTCGCCGGAGCGCTCAAGCATGCGGGACTTGCCCACACGCAGGTCGAGCTCAACTCCTCGCTCGATATTGCGTTCTCGAACCCGCAGGCGGAGCAGCAATGGCTCGAAGGCGAAGACCCTTTCGCAGCAGCCGACAAAGCGCCCGAAGATGACGTGATGGCGGATGAGAACTACCGGATGATCTACGAGACCGCGTTCGCCGGTTATTGATCGCCGTTAGAGGTTCGGGTCGGCCCCAGCTTACTCGCGGATTTTCGGAACGCTTTCGTCACGAGCACATTGTTGACCTGATCAATGAAAACACGCTTCGCACTCAAAGACGCGACAGACGACGTCCATCGCGAACTCGATGACCGCCTGTCGCGGCTCGATCTGTCCGACGCTGCTGACTACGCGCGGTTCCTCAAGATTCAGGCGCGAGCGGTTCCGGCAGTCGAAGGCGCGCTGGCGTCCGCAGGACTTGACCAGATGGTCGCTGGCTGGAGCAATGCGCGGCGGACGCGCGCCATCGAGTCCGATCTCGCCGCCTTGGGTGAGCCAATGCCGTCGCCGGCAAATGCGCCAGAGATTTCCGGGGTCGGGGATCTTCTTGGCACTGCCTACGTCCTCGAAGGCTCCCGTCTCGGCGGCCGCGTATTGCGGCAGAAAGTCGCTGACGGCCTCCCCGTAAGCTTCCTAAGTCGTTCGGAAGAAAGCGATCCCTGGCTGACAGTTGTTGCGGCGCTGGACCGGCTTCTCTATTCGGATTCGCTGCTCGGTGAAGCCAAGGACGGAGCCCGTCGTTGTTTCGCCCTGTTTCTGAACGTGGCGAAAGAGGCCGGTGTTTGATGAGTGATTCCGGCTTGCCGTCCGACGAAGTTGATCTGACGAATTGCGACCGGGAGCCAATCCACCAGCTCGGCGCGATTCAGCCCATTGGCTTCCTCCTCGTCCTGACCGCCGACTGGATCATTTCCAATGTCTCAGCGAACGTCGGCGAGTATCTTGAGGTCGACAGGGAAAAGCTGATCGGCCGGCCGGCGTCCGAAATTCTTACCAAGCAGGCAATTCATACGCTGAGGAACCGGCTGGCATTGCTGCGCGGGAAGGATGCGCTTGAGCGCGTGTTCCGGATGCAGTTGCAGAACAACAACAAGTACTTCGACGTCGCGCTGCACATGTCCGGGCTGCGCGTCATGATCGAGGCCGAACCGAGCACGGAGCACGACTATGGCGACGCGACCGGGACGGTTCGCGGCATGGTCAACCGGCTCGAGCAGGCGCCCGACATGCAGAGTTTCTTCAACGAGGGCGCGCGCCAGGTCAGGGCGCTCACCGGCTTCGACCGGGTGATGGTCTACCGCTTCTCCCCCGAGGGTTCCGGCGAAGTGGTCGCTGAAAGCGCGAAGAGCGGAATCGGAAGCTTCTTCGGGCTTCACTACCCCGCGACCGACATTCCGAAACAGGCGCGCGAGCTCTACCTGCGCAGCTTGTTGCGAGTCATTTCCGATATCGATGCGGTGCCGGTGCCCGTCGAGCCTGCGGTCGATGAATATGGCGTTCCCGTCGACCTCTCGCTGTCCGTGCTTCGCTCGGTTTCGCGCATTCACATCGAATATCTGCGAAACATGGGCGTGCGCGCATCGATGTCGATTTCAATCGTCGTCGAGGGCCGGCTCTGGGGCCTGATCGCCTGCCACCATTACTCGCCGCGCTGCCCGAGCTTCGAACGTCGTTCTGTCGCCGAACTGTTCGCACAGATGTTCGCCATGCGGATCGAAGCGCGTGAGCGTAAGGAAGTCGTCGAATATGAGCGCCGGGCGCGCGACATCTCGGATCAGTTGCTCGGCGCCGTCGCGTCGGACGAGACGCTACTCAACGACCCTAACTGGCTGTCGACCATCCTGACCAGCGCCATCCCTGCGGACGGCGTCGGGGTATGGATCAACGGGAATTACGCGTTCAGCGGCCTGACGCCCAACACCGGTGAGTTTGCGCGCATCATTCAGGCGCTAAGCACGACCGCCGCCGGGCGCGCTTACGCCACCGACCAGATCAGCACGCTCGTTCCCGGCTTCGGCGGCGGCAAGGCGAATGTTGCCGGGCTTCTCGCGATCCCCATTTCGCGCACGCCACGCGACTATGTCGTGCTGTTCCGATCGGAGATCATCCGGTCGGTGCGCTGGGCGGGCGATCCGCACAAGCCGGTGCAATATGGGCCGAACGGTCCGCGCCTGACGCCGCGCGAGAGCTTTGAGGAGTGGAAGGAGACGGTCGTCGGCCGATCGCTGCCCTTCACGCCGTCCGAATTGCGCGTTGCCGAAACGCTCCGCGCAACGCTCATCGAAGTGGTGTTGCGCCTGTCCGACGAGGCAAGCGCGGAGCGACAGGAAGCCACCAGCCGGCAAGAGCTTCTGATTGCCGAACTCAATCACCGTGTCCGCAACATTCTGTCGCTCATCCGCGGCCTCATCCGCCAATCGAAACCGGCAGACGGGACGTCGATCGAGGATTTCGTCGCGGTCATCGACGGCCGCGTTCACGCGCTCGCCCGCGCGCACAACCAGATTACCGACGACCATTGGGGCCCGGCGCCGGTCAAGAACCTGCTTGATGCCGAGGCGGCAGCGTTCCTGACAACGCAAAAGGACAGGCTGATCCTGAAAGGGCCGCCAGTCCTGCTCAATCCGCAGGCCTATTCGACGCTGGCGCTCGTTGTGCACGAGCTGGTCACCAACTCGGTAAAATATGGCAGCCTATCGGTCGGGACCGGGGAAGCCATCGCGGAATGGTCTGTACGGGATAGCGGCGACCTGAATTTCTGCTGGCGCGAGCGGGGCGGGCCCGAGGTCTTCCCGCCCAACCGCAAGGGCTTCGGAACGACGATCATCGAGCATAGCGTTCCTTACGATCTCGGCGGCACGGCGAAGGTCGAATATGCGCGCGACGGCGTTCGCGCCGACTTCGTCATTCCAGCCAAGCATGTCGTTCAGACAACAGCTCTCGCCGGTAACAAGATTCACCTGCCGCAAGACTCGCAGGTCGATTCGCCGCATGTGACGGACCTGCTTCGCGGCAAAGAAGTGCTGCTGGTCGAAGACAGCCTGATCATCGCGCTCGATGCGGAAGATCTGCTCGATCGCCTGGGAGCGAGCTCAGTGATGACGGAGTCGAGCGCTGTCGGCGCCATTGCAGCGGTCGAGACCAAGCGCCCTGACATCGCCATTCTTGACATCAACCTCGGCGACCATGACAGCGTGCCGATCGCCAATCGCCTTGGCGAGCTCGGCGTGCCCTTCATGTTCGCGACCGGATATGGCGAGCAGAGCCAGCTGCCCGATCACCACAAGGCGCGGCCGGTACTGCAGAAGCCATATACGCTGGCGTCGCTCTCGCGACGGCTAAACGATCTGCTCGAGGAGACCGGCGCTAAAGCGTGGAGTCGGTGCTCAGGAAGTCGACCATGCGGATGACCGTGATCATCAGGTCGGCATTCCCGTCACCTTCATGTCGCTGTCGGCGGCCCTGAGCTGTTTTCCGGTCGGCGAGACTTTACGACACAAGTGCGAATCCGCGATAGACGCCCGGACAAGGGGGCAAGGAATGGCCAGAAGAGCGTTCCGGTTCACTGCAGCGGCACTGCTGACGGCGCTGGCCGCGGCGCCGCTCGTGGCGCAAGGCGCCAAGACTTCGGCGCAGCTCGAGCTCGCGCGGCAGGCGGACAAGCTAAAACCCGGCGAATGGGTGTGGCGGCCCGACATTGCGCGCGACGGCCCGGTGCTCGTCTACGTCGACCTCACCCGGCAACGGGCTACAGTCTACCGCAACGGCGTTCGCATCGGCGTCAGCACCATTTCGTCAGGCAAGGACGGTCACGAAACGCCGACCGGCGTGTTCACCATCCTCGAAAAGGACAAGGACCACCGCTCGCGCACCTACGACGATGCGCCGATGCCCTTTCAGCAGCGGCTGACTTGGATGGGTGTCGCGATGCATGCGGGCAACTTGCCGGGCTATCCGGCGAGCCACGGCTGCGTCCGCCTGCCGATGGAGTTCGCCAAGAAACTGTTCGACGTCACGCCGATGGGCGGCACGGTCGTGATCGCCGGCGGCAATGAGGACCCGGTGAAGCGCCCCGCCGCAGGCGTTCTCGCACCAGTCATGGCCGGCGTGACCAAGGTGCCGGCAATGCCGCTCTCGCCCGACGGCAAGTTCACCTGGAACCCCGCTGCCGCGCCGACGGGACCGGTGTCGATTATCATTTCGACGAAGGATCAGCAGGTTGTGGTACTGCGCAACGGCGTCGAGATCGGCCGCGCGCACGCGGTCGTCGCATCGCAGACCGATCAGCCGCAGGTGATGACGCTGACCGGCGGCGCGAAACCGGAGTGGATCCAAGTCGGCGTCGGCAGCCTGACCGGCGAACCCGCCGAAATCATCAGCACCGAACGCGTCGAGCAGATGCACCTTCCGCAGGAATTCGTCACGAATATGCGATCAGTGATCCAACCTGGAACCACGGTGCTCGTCACGCAGGCCAGCGTGAACGCGGCATCAACGGGCGTGCAACAAACTGTCATGGATGCCGGCGACGACATCAAACAATAGCGCTGGAATTAGGGGCTGCTGGAAGTGCCCTTTGCGACGGGCCAGGACGCTGTCAGGTCTGTAACTTTGGGTCGCTTTTTCCCCTTGGTGACGCAAATTCCACAGATCATGACGCCTTAGGCGAACCGCTACGCAGCCAAGTCGCTTAGGGCGACGCATGCCGATTTACCGATTGCAGTTCGTTGATTGCTTCAGTGGCAAGATCTTGCGTGCTCGCGCATTCGAGGCACCGACTGACGAAGCTGCCATTACTTACGCCGAAGGCGCTCGTGGATTGGCTCCGATGGAACTCTGGAACGCAGAACGGATGATCAGGAACTGGGACGCCTTCCCTCCGATCGCGTGAGCGTCCCGTGGGCTGAAGCAATCCGGCCCCGGGGCTTGGCTACAAATCCCCACCGACGGATCGCGCGCCCAAAATGAACTAGTTTCAGTGCTGCGCGTAGACCATTTCGCTATCGAAGGACCAATCCATGCTGCGTGAACCAGAGACGGGCTCGGACGAGCTCCTCAGTGACGAGCCGGGATTCCCTCACAAACCGGAAATCATTTTCAGTTTGGCTGATGGCTTAGTCTCGGCGAGCTGGCCGGGCACGGCAACGAGAGTGGTGTTGGGACCGTACGACGGCGTTAAAGCCATGATGCAAGACTTCCTTGATCAAAGCGCCTTAGGAGACCGCCTCGCCAAGCGCGCCCTTCGCTGACGCAAGCTAGGGCCTAAGGCGCAGCGAGCGCCTGACCTTATTTCAAGCTTTGCCGGAAAAATCCGGCTCGAAGCCTCGGACGATCATCAACGCCTCCGTATTAGACCCGATACACGAGTGCCCCGCGAGGTTCGTAATCGACGGTCGATAAGCGGCTAGCATTGGGCGCCGATAGGGCACCCTCAAACTGCCTTAGTCTGCAAAGAACTAGTACGAAGGGAAGTTCTAGATGCGTGCCGTCTCGTCTTGGGCCCCGCAATAGCTTCCGGTCTTTGGTGCAGGCATTATCACTTTGGGCCGTTGCGCTTTTGCTGGTAGCAGGGTCCCTTGCAGCGGTCGAAGCGGGCGTAATTCTCGGACGCAGGCAAGCGCGCAGGCATGCGGCAGGGGCCGCTGAATCCCCGGCCAAATCTAATGTCGAGGGCTACATCATCAGCTCGATCTTCGGGCTGCTGGCATTTCTCGTCGGCTTCACATTCTCGATGTCGCTCAGCCGCTACGACGACCGGCGATCATGGATCGCGCAAGAAGCGACGGCGATCTCAACAGTGTACCTTCGCGCGGAGCTTTTGGACGAGCCATATCGTTCACGCCTCCGCTCCCTGCTCCGTGACTATGCAAGATCTCGTTTGGCCCCGGACAACATCACATCCGCCGAAATTGAGACGGGAATTTTGCAGACAGAACGCATTCGCAACCAACTGTGGGATGAGACTAGAACCGCAATTTACCCCGATCGAAGGTCCGACCTCGCGTCCTATTTCGTTGAGGCGATGAACAATGCGCTGGACATCGGAACCAGGCGAGCCCTTGCCGGCCGAGCTCACGTCCCAACTCAGATCGTCGCCATCTTGCTCGTCTACCTGCTCGTCGCGGCGATCATGCTTGGCTATCTGATGGCCAAGGAAGGGACGACGCGCCGGCATGAATCCACGCTGCTGATCCTCATGTTCGTGGCTTCCATCAACCTGATTTTGGATCTCGATCGGCCACGAGAAGGACTGATCCGGGTTTCGCAGCGGCCCCTTGAGGAATTGATCGCCTCAATGAACGCGGATGCAGCGAAGGAATCCGTCACCGAGCGACCAACCAAACCGCCAACTGCGGACGAGCATGAGGCCTAATCTTAAAGTTTAAGCGAATGGCCAGCCACTCCGACTTCGAAGCCTGGGAGTGCCGGCTTCTTGAAACCGACGAAGCCGAAGTTCGACTAAGCTGCCACCACCGCACGGGCCATCAAAGCCGCGGCTTCGCCAACGTCAAAGGAACCGCTCAACACCCTCCAACAAGCGAAGTTCAGCGCCACTGCTAATAATGCGCGGGGACTTTCTCCCAACCCGTTCCCGAGGGTCGCGGCAGCGCGGTCGAAAGTCGGGCCCATTCTCAGCTGCACGATCTCACGGGTCAGATCGTGAACCTCCGCATCGCGAAGCACCGCCGAGGTAAGCTGCTCATTGCGCGCGTACCAAGCATAAAGGTCCTCCAGGCCCCGGCGAAGGCGCTCCAACCCCGCGGGATGCTCAGCCCAGTCGTCCACATCTGGAAGAGGATCGCGCTCCAACGCCAACGCTGAACAGGCCACCATCAAGCTCCGGTCGCTCGGGAAGTGCGCGTAGAAGGTATGCCGTTGCACGCCCGCCCGTTCGGCGATCTGAGCGATGGTGGTTCGCGCGGGACCGACGCTCGTGTGGAGATCGACCGCAGCTTCGACAATCCGTCGCCTGGTCAATTCCTGCTTCTCCGCGCGCTTGCCCAACGTGTAGCGGCGCGCTTTCGGTACACCTTCGCGTGCATTCGAATTTGACATAGGCAGAGATTAGTTACACTATTGTGTGCAGTCAAATTGAGTCGTGGAGAAGTCCCGTGGCTGCCAAGGTTACCGAACTCACCGACGGCATCTTTCGCTTGTCGGTACTTGTACCCGAAATGGGTCCGCCAAACGGTTTTGTGTTCAACAGCTTCCTCATTGTCGACGACGAGCCCCTGCTCTTCCACGCCGGTCAGCGCGGCATGTTCCCTTTGTTTCGTGATGCCGTGGCGTCGGTGATGCCGGTGGAGAGCCTCCGGTGGATCAGCTTCGGCCACGTGGAAGCCGATGAGTGCGGAGCCATGAACCTGTGGCTTGAGGCGGCCCCCCATGCAGAAGTGGTGCACGGAGCCACTGCCTGCATGGTTTCGCTCAACGATCTCGCCGATCGGCCTCCCCGTTGCGTTGCAGACGGCGAGCTCATCACATCAGGCAAACGGCGCATTCGCTACTTTGATACGCCGCACGTGCCCCACGCCTGGGAATCCGGTGTGGTGTTCGAGGAGACAAGCGGCATTCTTTTCTGCGGTGACCTCTTCACGCAGTTCGGGGGTGAAGCGAGCACGCGCGATGACATTGTTCCTGCGGCTATCGCCGCGGAGGATGCATTCCACTCCTCCAGCGTTAATCCAGCTACGGCGCCGACGCTTCGTCGTCTGGCCGAACTTAAGCCGACCGGTCTCGCGCTGATGCACGGCCCGACCTTCTTTGGCGACGGCGCAGAAGCACTCAACCGCCTTGCCGACTACTATGCCGGCCTGCTCAAGGCAGCAGCCTGATCCCGCTTTGCGCCCGCGGCCACTTCCACAGATTCTTGCCGCTAGTTGCGCGCTTCGCTTCCGACGCGGCCTAGAATGCAATCCACGTGAAGAGTCTCAGGGCGTTGTTGTCATGCGCATTCGCGCCCGCGAAGTCATAATCGTGCCGGCTGCCGTTGAACTTGCCGTAGAGCGTATACTGGACACCGAACCTCGCATTGAACCTTGGGCCTAGCGGCGAGTTGCCTCCTCCCCACGGGGTGAAGTCGATCTGGCCTAGCACGCCGTTGCTATCGGGCCGGCCATTGCCCTCGTACAGATTGAAATTTCTCGAGCCGCTGATGCTGAAGGGGGAAACCGTCAAACCGACCTTGCCGTGCCAGGTGTAACGGACGGCGGCGCGCCATTCGTTCAGATGATAGCGCGCGCAGGCAGGATCGGTGCCATCGCCGACGAGCGCTAACGCGCAGCTTGCACGGAGATCGCCGTTTTCATGCTCGAAGCGAACATTGGCGCTGAGCGAGTCGGACTTGCCCACCGATCTCAACCAGGAGCTGTCGAGTCCCCAATCCGTGTAGTGATCGGTGAAGCCGCTCGAACGGTCGCGTTCGGGGAAGATCGCCGCGTGGAGCACGTTCGCCCCGATTTCGAATGTGCCACCGGCAAGGTCCGCCTGGTAAGCAATACGACCGTAGGGTGCGATGCCATGCAGGGACCCGGGGTCTTTGGGATCCATGCCGACGAAATTTAGGAACCCGCGCGAGGGGCTAGAATAGGCTCCGGCCTCAACATAGACTTTATGGTCGAACCAGCCGTAGGCCGAGAGCCCTAAGGTGTTGCCGCCGAGCGGATCGTCGATCAGCTCCCCGGCACCAGGCGTTTCCGAAACCGCAGTGTCTGTGAACGGGAAACCCCATGCCGGAAGTGTATTCCAGGGGTCCTGGGCGGTCGGATTGTTGTTCAGTGTCAGGCCAATGATCGCGTCTTGTCCGAAGACCTTCGCGTTAGTGACGGCGCGAAGGTCGATATTATCCCAGGACCATGCGCGTCCCACACCGTCATAGGTGACGAGTTGGGCAAAGCCGCCGAAATGCTCGCCGATTCCTCCGGCAACGAACAGGCTCGCCTGATCGAGCACGAGATTGTCATTGCGGTTTAGGTGCTCCGGGGGCGGAACCTGATCCTTTTGGGTATGCGTCCATGATGCAATTGCCATCGCGGAAAGCGGTACCGACTTGTGCATCCGCAACGTGTAGCCGCCCAGCTTGAACTCTCGTCCGAACTGCGTGAGTTCGGGTCCGAAACCGCCCACGTGGCAAGCCGCGCAATTGCGGCCCGTCTGCTCTGCAAATGCGGGAACGGCCTCTGCCGGACGGTGGAATGCGAGAGCGATCCCGAAGAGCGCCGCCCCCGGTAAAAAAGCCGATTTCCAGCTGAACTTCATCGCTTTCATGGCACACCCCCAAGTCGTGATGTCAGCTCTTTGGAGCATACAGAATGCACCATCCGGCCGGGCTGACCGGGCCTTCGACTTGTTGGCACTGGTTCGGAGCCTGCCAGAGCGCGCATGTTTGGCACCGCTGCCCAGACTTCGGGATCGGCTGATAATGCGCCTGCTTTTGCGAGAACTTCTTGGACGCTGCGGATGCTCTGCCGCTCACGGTTACCGCGACTAGGGAGCCGGCGCCCACCGCCGCGATGTTAAGAAAGTCCCTGCGAGAGACTGGCCCGGACTGCTCTTGGTTTGACATGGCAATTACTCCACTTCGCATCGTGAAGAATTGCGCGCGGTATGACCCCTGCGAAATAGGTATATACGCGTACGCTCCGACGTTCAGTGCGCGAACAATCGACGACGGCGGCTGACGCAGATGGACGCTTCTCCTCCGCCTCAGAGCTATCGGAGCAAATTTACGGCACGAGCATCGAGACGTCACCGGCGCATCGGCCCCAATGCGTGACCCGCATCGGCATGATCGATGCAAAGACGCCTCGATTGAGCTCGCGGGTGACCGCCGAGGCGCTGGTAGTTGGCTGAGGCTGGTGGAGCTTAGGGGAATCGAACCCCTGACCTCTGCAGTGCGATTGCTCCGTTGTACCTGGAAAACCCCAGAAAACTGGGGTTTATGTTTGGAACAAAACCAGCTCAAAGCAGCAAATCTAGCGGTTCGCGATACCATTGAGATACCAGCCGAAAATGCCGCAATTCGAAAATTGCAAAGGAAGTCTGGCACCGAATTCGACCGTCAGCGGACCGTTTGCATTATGGCAACTATCGACCCATTCCTGCCATTAGATGTGGAACAAGGGATCTCACTACAGCGATGCTTGCCGCTGAGCTCCTCCTGATCACGTACGTCCTGCCTGGCAGCGTAACGTGAACAGAGATTCATCCGCCGGAAAGCAGGAGAAAACACGGAGACTTTAATTGGGCAATTGCTGAGCTCGGAAGAAGCACGCGGGCAAGCATGGCTTCTCCCGGGTTTTTCCTCCTTAAAATCCGGGAGGAGCCGAGTCCCATTCAAGACACGGGCGCGGCGATGAAGGTCCTATGAAGTCCGCGCACCCCACTGGGCACCAGGAATTGGGTGATCGCGCGGAGGGCGACGGCGGAGTGCCTTCCGGCATCGCCGCGATTTGCGCGCTCGTCGTGCTTGGCATGGCAACGATCGCCTTCGCCTATTGGCCGGGAATCATGATCGACGACGCGCGCTGGCAGTATCAGCAGTCGGTCGATAACGCGTATGAAGACTGGCATCCGCCAGCCATGGCATGGGTCTGGCATCACCTTATGCTTCTCGAGCCGGGACCTGGGCCGATGCTGTTGCTGCAGCTCTCGCTATACTGGGCCGGCATCGCGATGATCGCGCTTTGGGTGCATCGACAGGGAAGCCCGCGGCTTGGAGTGCTCGCGGCTTGTGCGGGCTGGTTGCCGGCGCCACTCGCCTTGATGGGGATCGTGGTCAAGGATTCCCTAATGGCTGGAACGCTGAGCTCCGCTGTGGGCTTCATGCTGTGGAGCACAACGGCCCTAAACATTTCGCATCGCCGTGCGCTTGGTATCGCGGCGCTCATCGCCATTCTGCTGGCAGCCACGCTCCGCGCAAACGCCTTCTTGGCTTGCGCCCCACTAGCGCTCGCTGCCTTGCCCCGGTCTTTCCTGTCGAGCGGCCCCCGCCTTGCCCTGTCAGCGCTGGTATCGACCGCGATCCTCGCCATGGCGCCCGGAGCCGTCGCCGCTGCGCTTCACGCAGAGGATATGGACACCCAGCTTTCCCTAATCATTTTCGACCTCGGCGGAATCACCGAGCACACCGGCCTGAACCAATTTCCGGATCTTCGAGTTGCGAACCCGGTCGCAGTCAATCACCGTTGCTACGATCCGTTTGAATGGGACAGCTACTCGACGTGGGCGCGGAGGCCGTGCCCGCTTGGCTACGAACGCTTTCAGTCGCTCGTCGACGAGGGCGACACGGATCCCCGCAGGGTTTGGGTGCATGCCGTGGTCACCCACCCGATCGCTTATGCGCAGCATCGTCTTGCTCATTTCAATATCTCGACCTGGTTCCTCGTCCCCGACAATCCGGAGCCTACCGCCTGGACGCAATCGGTCTCCAATCCGTGGAATTTCCGCGTAAGCCCAAATCCCGTTCTTGAAGCCGTCGACAGCGCCGCGAATGAAGCCGCGAAATCTCCGCTCGGCTGGCCGATTTGCTGGATCGCGCTGGCGCTCGCGGTGCTGATCACTTGCCGATCCGCCAAGCTCGATCGCAACGTCACTGCGATTTCCGCCTCAGCTCTCCTCTATGGAATGGGCTATCTGGTCTTCGGGGTCGCGGCGGGAGTGCGCTATTACATCTGGACGATGATTGGGGCGGCCCTCGCCGCGGTCCTAGCGGCCAGCGAACTTTCGCGCCGCCGATCGCCGCTTGACAGGGGCAGCGCCATCTTGCCCGCGGCAATCGTTTTGGTGCCGGCTGCCTTGGCGGCAGTCGCCCGATTGACCTTCTGAAGATGGCCAACCGCCAAATCTTTTACGATCCTTCCGGGCGCCGGCGAAAGCGCTTCAAGGTGGCGGTCATCCTGTTCATCCTGCTCAACCTACTGACCGTCGCGGCCTTGTTCGCGACCATCCGCGTAGTCCCCGCCGAGCGTCCGCTCCCCGTGGCGCTCGAGCACGGGATTCCGCAAGCCCCGCCCAAATCGACCCTGCTCGCCCGCACCGGCAGACAAGTGAACCTCGCGATCCTTCGCCTGCTCGGCGCGCAACCTCCCAGTCCCCGCAGGGTCGGCGCTCAACGAGCGACCCAGGTCGCGGCGTCAATGAGCAAGCGGTTGTATGTCGCGTTTTACACTCCGTGGGATCCTAGCTCGGTCGCGTCGTTGCAACGGCACATCAACGACATCGATTGGCTTGCCCCGGTTTGGGTTACGGTCACTGGCCCCAACCACCAATTCTCCGTGCTCGCGGACCGGGACGGGCGGGCTTTGCTCAACACGACGCCGCACCGACCGCTGATCCTCCCGGTCATTCAGAATTTTCAGAACGGCCAGGTCGATAGCGCGGGCATCAAGACACTGCTTGCCGACCCTCGGCAACGCCACCGCTTCCTCGATCGGCTCGAGCCCTTCCTCCTCGCAAATCATGCTTCAGGAACCGTCTTCGATTTCGAGCAGCTCGGTCGTTCCGATCAGTTGAGCTATCTTCAGCTGCTGCGAGAAGCGCGTCAGCGGTTCGCGCGGCACGGCTGGCTGATCACCGTTGCAGTGCCGGTCGACCAGCAATGGGACCTCCGTCGCTTTTCAGCATTCGCCGATAAGCTGTTTGTGATGGCCTACGACGAGCACTCGAACGACGGGCCGGCGGGGCCCGTTGCATCCCAGGAATGGTGGGCGAACTCCGTCGCTGCCGCAGTGCGCGACATCCCTAGAAGCAAGGTCATCGTCGCCATCGGGAATTACGCCTATGACTGGCATGACGGCACTGGCGATCCGGAAAGCGTCGAAGAAGCTTGGGTCGATGCGGGCGACAGCGAAACACGGCCGGCGTTCGACCGGGCGAGCGGCAACAGCACTTTCGCCTATGATGACGAAAACGGACACTCCCACATTGTGTGGATGCTGGACGCAGCGAGCGCGTTCAATCAGCTGACCGTGCTCGACCGCGCGGGCCTGCGCGAAGTTGCCTTGTGGAGGCTCGGATCGGAGGATCCCGATCTCTGGTCCATCCTTGGCAAATCGGTCGTAATTCCGCGAAACGTCACTGGTCTCGAGCACCTCGCGCAGGGCACCAATGTTGACATCGAGGGTCAGGGTGAAATCCTGCGCATCACGGCTCTGCCAACCGCAGGCGAGCGCAAGTTCCTGCTCAGCCCCACCGGCCTTATTTCCGGGGTGGATTTCGTGCGCTTACCCCGGCCTTATACGATCACGCGCACGGGATATCAGCGCGGCCTCGTGGCTCTGACGTTCGACGACGGGCCCGATCCGCACTGGACCTCGCGGATCCTCGATATTCTGAAATCGAAGCACGTACCTGCGACGTTCTTCGTCGTTGGCGAGAATGCGCTAACCGAGCGCGGTCTCCTCCAGCGCGAGGTCCGAGAAGGACACGAAGTCGGGAGTCACACCTATACGCATCCGAATCTCGCGACAGCCGACCACACCCGCACCTTATTCGAGCTCAATGCGACACAGCGCCTTTTCCAGGCTTTCACGGGACGAACGCTGAAGCTCTTCCGAGCGCCCTTCTTTGGCGATGCTGAGCCGACGACAGCTGACGAGATCCTGCCGGTGTGGGAAGCGCAGAACCGCGGCTATGTGTCGGTCGGTCTTCACGTCGATAGCGAGGACTGGCAGCGGCCGGGCGTCCCAGCGATTGTCAACAATGTCCTGTCGCGCGTGCTTAGCGCGCCATCCACCTGCAATGACGAATCTGACGCCCAATGCAGTCGCAACATCGTATTGCTTCACGACTCTGGCGGAGATCGCAGCCAGACTGTCGCGGCGCTGCCCATTCTCATTGATGCGCTGCGTGCGCATGGATATCGTTTTGTCCCCGTATCGGAGCTTGCCGGTCTGTCGCCAAATCAGGCCATGCCGCCGCTTTCCAAGTCAGATCATCTCGCCGCTCGGATCGATCTCGGCCTGTTCGAGCTTGTCGGGTTCAGCGTCCGGGCGCTCGGGTTCTTGTTCGCCGCGGCCATTACGTTGGGCATCGCCCGCGCTCTGGTCCTTTCGGCGCTGGCCCTCGTCTCCGCTTGGAAGGAGATGCGTCGGCAGCCTCCTCCGATCGTCGGAAACACGTTCGTCAGTGTCCTCATCCCGGCGTTCAACGAAGAACGCGTCATCGAGCGCTGCGTGTTGGAGGTCTTGGCAAGCACAGACGTGCGGCTCGAGGTCATCGTGATCGATGATGGCTCGACTGACCGTACGTCGGAAATTGTCGAACGCGCTTTCCGCGATGATCAACGCGTGCAGCTGCTGATGCTCGAGAACGGAGGCAAAGCGCGAGCACTCAATCAAGGCTTGGCGCTTGCAAGGAGCGACCTGGTCATCGCGCTCGATGCCGACACGCAATTCGAATCCGACACCATCGCCCGCCTCGCCCGATGGTTCGCTGCCGATGAAAGGCTTGCCGCTGTCGCCGGTAACGCCAAGGTCGGCAACCGCATCAACCTCGTCACGAAATGGCAGGCGCTCGAATATGTGACGGCGCAGAACCTCGAACGGCGGGCGCTCGCGCGGATGGGGGCGATGACCGTCGTGCCGGGCGCCGTCGGAGCCTGGCGCAAGACAGCGATCGCCGGGGTCGGCGGCTATCCGCCGGAGACGCTCGCCGAAGACCAAGACCTGACAATCGCGGTTCAGCGCGCTGGCTGGAACGTTGCGTACGACCAGACCGCGATCGCCTGGACGGAGGCTCCGCAGTCTTTTCGGCAGCTAGCACGTCAGCGGTTCCGTTGGGCTTTCGGCACCATCCAGTGCGTCTGGAAACACAAGGGCATCATGGCAAATCGCCAGCCTCGCGGGCTAGCCTTTGTCGGCCTTCCGCAAACGATCCTATTCCAACTGCTGTTCGCGCTGATCTCGCCGATCATCGATCTGGCGTTGGTCATTAACGTCTTCTGGACGGTCAGCTCGATCCACGAGCACGGCTACACGGCCGTTAAAGGCGACTTGTACGAGGTCGCTTTGTTCTGGATTATCTTCGCGGCCATCGACCTAACTGCGGGCCTAATCGCCTTCACGCTCGAGCGGCGCGAGAACTGGCGTTTGATTGCTTGGCTGCTCCCCCAGCGCTTCGGATACCGACAGATCATGTACTACGTGGTTATCAAAGCCGGTGTGCAGGCACTTCGTGGGCCGCGTGTGGGTTGGTCATCGATTGCCCGATCAGGCCAAGTTGCCCCCCGCGCCAACGCGAAAGGGTGATTGTATCTAAGATGATGCGGCGATCTGTCACAGTGTGGGCCAAATGACAGCTTTCCACCCATTACGGACGCTGGCGTGCCTGAAAGGTGCGCCCCATCGCGTCGCTCTCTAGCGATTGTAGTCTTTACCTTGAATTAATTTGCAATTTGGACAGATTGCCATCGCCGGATCGTCCGCATGGGAGCGGGCCAGTGGAGTATGTAGGTCGCATCCTTGTTGAGGATGTCAGTGGTTGTCGCTTCGACATTCACCAATATCGAAAGCGCCGTCTCCTGTTTCGCGTGACCAAGTTCGCGCTGGATACTGGCGAGGAAGTGCAGCGCCTGGACGCCAACACTTTCGTGATCGCTAGTACGCGCGAGTCTTTGATACTCGTTGATATTGAAGAGTAGCCCTCGTGTCCGCTTTCGACGCAAAGCAGACACCCGAAGGGCTATTGCTAATTAGGCGTCGGCACTGGCAGGCACCCAAGTGAGTGCCTCAAGCAAAGCATTGGCCGCTGGCTCGCTCGACGATGGATTTTGACCCGTGATGAGCAATCCGTCGCGCACGACATGAGGCTTGAAGGGTTCCGCCTTGCTGAACTTCGCGCCAAGCTGCTTCAGCGTGTCTTCGAGCAGGAATGGAACAACGTTAGTCAGACCAACGGCGTCCTCTTCTTCATCCGTAAATCCTGTGACGGACTTCCCATCAACAAGCGGCGCTCCATTTTGCGCCTTGACGTTTTTCAGCACCGCTGGAGCATGACATACGAGCGCGACCGGCTTTCCGTCGGCGATCGTCTGTTCAATTAGCGCTTTTGATTGCGCATCTTCCGCGAGGTCCCAGAGGGGCCCGTGGCCGCCGGGATAGAAGACTGCGTCGAAGTTGGATGATCGAACTGAGTCCAGCCGCGCCGTGGACGCCAGCAGCGCCTGCGCTTCCGCATCGCTCTTGAAGCGGCGCGTGGCATCTGTCTGCGATTCAGGTTCATCGCTCTTCGGGTCGAGCGGAGGTTGGCCGCCCTTTGGACTAGCAAGAGTAATCTCCTGCCCTGCGTCCTTCAGCACGTAATAGGGGGCCGCAAACTCTTCGAGCCAGAAACCGGTCTTCTTGCCCGTGTCACCCAGCTGATCATGACTGGTGAGAACCATCAGGATTTTCATCGGCGCGTCTCCATCGTTTAACCGCCCCGATGCGCAGATAGGAACAAGCTGGCCGCATTCCACCCATTGAGGACATTAATTGGGGTTTGAATGGAAGCGCTTCCAAGATAGTCTTCTCGTTCAGCCCTACTGCGCTTTCAAACTAGGGGCGATTGTCCGCCGAAGTTTTCAAATTGATGCAGCCAGTCTTTCCCGTACGCTTTCCAAGGAGCCTCCCAACGTGAGTGACCAAACACCAGGTGAAAAGTCAGGAAAGCCGCTATCGCTGAGTGGGGAGACTAGCCGGATCATCCAATCCTTGGCCGGATCGCAGGGTGATGCAGTTGAGGCCGAAACCGAGCCCGGAAATAATCCGCAAAATGTCTTGGACATTTCCGAGCAAGCTGTGGCTAGAGTCTTCGATCTGTGGCGAGCGCGCTCCGACTACTTTCCTGATGATCTATGCTCTGACCCCGCATGGCTTATGCTGTTGGAACTCCTGCTAGGGGAACTTCAAGGTCGGCGGGTGTCGCTAATGAGGCTTTGCAACGTCTCTGCCGTTCCCGCCAGCACAGCGCATAGATGGATCAAATGCTTAGAGCGTTATGGCTATGTAATTCGGCGAACTGACCTGCAGTGTGGAGAGGACGAGTTTGCAGAGCTTTCACCCAAAGGTCGTTCAGCTTTGAATCGCTATTTTCACCATGTAGTTCAATTCTAGAAATCGAAGTAGCAACGCCTTTGACTTACATGACCCCTCTTGCACTCAAACACACGTGGCCGCTTTGGGAGCAGCCGAGACATTTTGAACTCGGGCATGTCCTAAATTGTGCCGTTACAGAAATTATTCCGCCTGCATCGGTGGGCGCACTCAATCTGCACCATGTCGGATGCTGGGAATGTGACCTTTCTGACAACGCTCTTACGTGGTCCGGCGGAGTCTACGACCTGTTCGGTCTCCCAAGAGACGCGGATGTCAGCCGCGAACAAGCGGCAAGTTATTATTGCGAGGATTCACGTGCGAAAATGGAAAGTCTCCGTGCTCACTCGATTAAGCATCAGCGCGGCTTTACGTTGGACGTACAGATTTCCACTGCGGCAAACCAGAATCGCTGGATGCGGCTGATTGCCGTTCCAGTCTGCAACGGAGACCGCGCTATCGCCCTGCATGGGCTGAAACTCGTGATATAAATGGGACGGGAGCCCCCGCATGATTGCCGGTCGATAGCAACCGGATGACTGCGCCAAGCTTCAAATGTGCGCTCTAAAGGAACTTTGTAGTTCGATTTCCGCTGCCGGTTTGCAGCGGCCGCGGAAAGCGCAGGGCTCTGCCGAGCCAGCGACCGGAATTTCTGTGCGGCATCGTCCATGGGCGCTTGAGCGTCCATTGGCTTTCGGTGTTCGGAGGTGCGCGCAAGTGTCTTACGATCAGGGCCATGCAGCGAGAATCAAGGAGATTCGCGCGGTTCCAAGGCTAAAAGTTCAACGAATCCACAGTTTTGTGCGAGGCGCGCCAGACCTATTCCGGTAGCCGCTGCAACAGCCCGCCGCTCGATGCGTCCGGAACATCCCTTAACTTAACGGGGCTTAAACGGCGCCGTGACTCATTCATCTGCGAGCAAGGTTGGGCTGAACAGTCGCCCGCCCCGAGGCGTTCGCGCGCAGGCTGGATGACGCAATCCGTCCTGCGAAATAGATGAAGCTCTGACCGCCCGACACGCCATGACCAAGGCGGCCGGACGAATGATCGCGAACGCGTCGAGCTGGTCAATCTAAAGGAGCAGAATTAGTGAGTATTCTCAAGCGATCGATGGTTCCCTTGCTGCTGGCCGCCGCGGCTGCGGTGCCAGCCTGGAGCGGCCTTTCTGCACAGGTGCAGGAACAGGTCGAGGGCGCGAATGCGATTATGGTGACTGGCCAGATGCCGGCCGATCTGACCAGGTTGCCGAAAGGACCTGAGGTGAGGGGAATCATTTCCGCGCGCAAGGGCGGGCAGATGCAGGTCACCGGCGCAGACGGCAAGAGCACGGCAATCCTTGTTTCCCAAGCCACCGATATCAGGTCGAGCGGAGGCCTTCTCGGCCTCAATCGCGACAAGCTTGCCGCGGACTCGCTGCTCAACGGGCTGCCGGTCACGGTCAGGACGGTGCAATGGGGCGGCGGCCTGGTGGCGACCCTTGTGAGGCTCACGAACAAGAATCTCGCGACCGCTTCGATGATCCGCAACGGCACCGCGCAGCGCTTCGGTGAGCACGATGTGGCCATTGCCCGGAATGCGGCGGCGACCGAGGCGCTCCGCGGACGCGTGGGCGATATCGACAAGTACGATATCAAGGGCACGACGAACATCTACTTCGACACTGGCAAGTCGGCGCTATGGCGTGACGAGGAGGCCCAGCTGTGCGCGGCTGCCAATCAAGCCAAGGGAATGGAGAACGCGCTGCTGCTCGTCGTCGGCTATACCGATGCGGTCGGAAGCGAGGACTATAACCAGGTCTTGAGCGAACGGCGCGCTGCCAAGGTCGTCAACCATCTGCAGCAGAAATGCGGCTGGGCGCCCTATCGCATGCTGACCCCAACCGGGATGGCCGAGGCGGATCCGGCGGCAGATAACACAACCGCCGAAGGCAAGGCGCAGAACCGTCGCGTCGCGGTGAATATCATGGTCAGCAAGGCCGTCGAGGGTCTTGAACAGCAGGGGGGCTGAAACGCCAGGGGGCGGGCTTTCGCCCGCCCCCGATTTGGCGGGCGCCTAATGTCCGTTTTCGACCCAAAGCAGGCACTCTCGTCGATCGCAAAGGGGTCGGCGGAATCACTCAGTTTCCATTGGCAGGCTTCGGCAGGAGTCTCCGTTCGCGCTCCAGGGCATGCTCTACACAATAGAGTTGCCCGGTCACGACAATGGCCGCGGCCTTGGAGCAGCTAGCGGCCGAACACCTTTGCAGTGACTCTGACATTAGCAAGACCCGCAACGAGATTTGTCAAAAAGGTCGTGACGGCCCGACGCGGGGCAATGCTGCGTCGGGCCGGAAACTCGACCCTTCTCTGCACTCTTTGCTCAGGGAGCAGGGACGCGACGAGTCTCCCACCAAGCGTAAGTTGCTGGATCAACAACTGGAAGTGACATGGGTTAGTCCGCACGCTCTATTGCGAGCAGGCCTTGAAGATCACCGCTGGGCGAGATTCCCACGAATCTGATTTTGGGGAAATGACTTCGTTCAAACCCATCAAGCGAATGATGCTGATTTAGATCAGTGTTCATTCAGCTCGAATTAGGCTTCCCTTCCCACTGAACAGCTTTGCTGTTTGAGCCGGGAGGACGAATTACGTGGAGCACGTTCCAGTACAGCGCTTCTGCGAGTTTATGACGCCGAGTACGATCGAGCTTCAGTTTCTCGACGAATTGAAGAGTGACCAACGCGAATATCGCCGCAAAGAGGTCATCACTCGCGAGGGGGAGAAAGTAGCAAACGTCTTTCTCCTGAGGTCTGGCTGGGTGACGAGCAGTTTCGCCGTTGATTCCGGCAAGCGGAATCAGTTGGTCAAACTTCATTTTCCGGGCGATGTTCTGGGCCTGCCAAGCATCGCCCTGACTAAAACAGCAGAGACGCTAATCGCGGCCACGCCGACCAAGGTCGATGTGATCCCGATTGAGCGATTGGCGTCCATGTTCGAGCGCGCGCCGAGGCTCGCATTCACACTCTTCCTGAGCACTCAGCAGGAGCGGCTCATGCTGATGGATCACTTGGCCGCAGTAAGCCACACGAGCGCCCAGCAGCGGGTCGCGGCCCTCCTCATGTACGTCCATCGGCGGCTCAAGCTATTCGGCGAATGTTCGGACGTGCTCGACTTGCCGATGTCCCAGCAGCAGATTGCGGATGCCGCAGGACTCACATCGGTGCATGTCAATCGAACGCTTGGAGAACTCAAGCGAGCCGACCTGATATGCACCGAGGGCAAGGTTATCAGGCTGCTCGACATCGATCGGCTCGAGGAACTCGCCGCATTCCCTGACCGCGCCTCGGTGAGGAATCCATGGTGGCTCACCTCAATCGGGCAACAGCCTTTCATGGGTGACTAAACCGCGCAACCTAATGGCAGCTTTCGACCCATTCCTGCCGCGAGGTTTGAGAAACGCTCGGATCAGGCCATCACACCCGCATGATCGCCTTCGCAGTCGCATGCCACCATGGCTTGTCCCACAACAGGTTCACGGCAGCGGTGACTACGATGAAAGCCGGGAACCAGATCTTGTAAGCTTCATGCACGCGGCGGTTGCGGATCACGTCCCACACGAACATCGGCGCAATCGCTAGCAGCACGTATAGGTCGGTCGTGATCGGGCTCGCCGGCATCGTCGTGGGCAGCCAGGTCATCCTGTCGATCGCCGCGCCCAGCGGCACTGCGATCGCCAGGATCACCATTCTCTTGTGCAAGCCGCAATCCCGCTCCCTCGCGGTAAGCGCGACGGTGATGAACACCGCAAACATGATTCCCGCCGCCATTTGCAGCAACAGGATATTCTCGACGAGCGGCAGCACCGGCGCCAGTGCCGCGCGGACCTGCGGCGGTCCGAAGGTCGCTCCGCCCCACACCTGGTAATACATTGTCGGCGCCAGCATGAACCCAGCGACGACCAAGGCCGCGGCAAGCGTAATACCGAGCACGCCAAGCTGCATGTGCAGCGCTTTGCGTCCCGTTGCCATCAACCACGTCTGCGCCAAGAGCAGCAACAGGAATGATCCCATCAGCACCGCATGGATGTGGAGAATAGCCGGGAAAGGCGGCCGCGCCCCGGCTTTCACCATAGCCACCTTCATCATAGCATCGGGGATGAACCCGACCAGCACGATGACGATGAACCACGCCGCCATGAGAACATAGATCCAGCGGTCAATCGCATGCGCTCTCGTCGTCCCAGACAAAGCATCCGGCCGCCGCTCGTTGTTCAGCTTTCCCGCAATCGTTGCCATGGCGTGTCCCCCTCGCCCGAATGACTTGTCAGCTCGATATCACAAGCTTCGCACCCTCGGTACCCGGCGATTGCGGGGTTTCGCAGGACACAGCGTCACCCGGTGCGCCTCGGCCGGACGTCTGCTTTCGACCCATTGTTGCCATTAGCGGAGGGTCAATTTTGAGCCTGCCAACACTAGCCCGCCAACTCACCGACTTTCAAACATCGCGAGAAATCATCTGTGGGATAGAAGGGGCTCACAACAAGGCCCGCCGCCATGGAGGTAAGGCGGCGGGCCATTTTGTACACCGCGTGCGGGTCTGCCGAACCTAACGACGATTCTCGCGGTCCGACCGGGCCCGCGCGTGGCCCTGACCGGATGCCGAACCGCTTGCTGACCCGTTCCCGCTGGCGCTCATCGATGCAGAGTTAGTGAGGCCGCTTGCGGAGGCATAAGCGGAGTTCACGGCGGCGCTCGCAGTTCCGGCCACCTGTCCGGCAGCCGCGTCGACCTGGTTGGTGCCGACGCCTTGGAGGCCTAAGCCGACACTCTTATTGGCGGACGCGCTGCCTGAGGCCGAACCGTTCGTTCCAAGCGTGTTCCCGATCGCCGTCGTGTTCGTGACCGAATTGGCTGTGCCCGTCACCGTACCGGCAAGCCCGACATTGCCGTTTGCCGAACCGTTCCGCGTATCGACGGAATGATTTCCGGAAGCACTCGCCGAGCCCGTAGCGAGGCCGCTAACGCTATTGGTGATCGATGCAGGACCGCTCAGGCTGCCCGTTAGGTTGCCGGCAGCATTGCCGACGCCATTTAGCGTTCCGCCAACATTGCCAAGACCATTGAGGCCACCTCCAACGGTACCTCCAAGCGTCCCGTTCACCGTGCCAGTCACCGCTCCAGTGACACCGCCCAGCAGCTGGGCCGAAGCCGGCACCGCTACAAATGCCAGTGCTGCAGCACCCGAAAGAATGAACTTGTTCATGCCAGTCTCCTTTTGTCCAACGGGGGCTTTCTCGGCCCCCATCATCTGGACAACGACAGCAGTTCAGCCTTTCATCCGCTGGTTCATTTCACTCCGACCATTTTCGGATCGATGCGGCACTCGAAGCAGACGATCCCGCGTCCGATCCGGCCGGATCCGCGACGCGCTTCGGAAGCAAGCCGTTCAGGCGAACCGGCAACGAGTAGCCGCGCGGCCGCGAGCGGCGCCGCAAAGCTCGTCCCCCGAACCCTGGCGTACCCTTGTCCGGGTAGAGCTGCCGCCATGTCCGCGCCCGGTGCCGCAAAGTCGAGATGTATTGCCTTTCCAGCCTCAGGAAGGGCGTGCCCTCGGGCATCGACAGCCGTCACTGCGATGACGCCGGGATAGGAAGCTGGAAATTGGGGAGGTGCAGCTGGGCCGTCATTGCCAACCGCCGCCACCACTCGGATGCCGCGGCGCTGAACGGCGTCGATTGCCCGGGCGACTACTCCATTCTGAGGGCCGACGAGGCTGATGTTGATTACTTGTACTCCGTGCGAAGCCAGCCAGCCGAGCGCCGGCACAATGGCGGAGGCGGATCCTGCCGCCCGGCTGCCGCCGTAGACGTCGGCGACGTAGAGCTTTGCTTTAGTGGCCGCGCCGCGAAAGGGACCTTGGCTCCCAACGAGCAGAGAAGCGACGGCGGTGCCATGCCCGGTCGGCTTTGGTGCGCCCGCGAAACCGTTTTGCTCGATCGCTGCGCCGGCAAGTGACGGGTGCGACGCGACACCGCCGTCAATCATCCCGATGACGCGCCCGCTACCGGCTCCGGCGAGGGACGCCAGCCCAGCGGTGAGCGGCATCAAGGATCCGCCCGCAGGTTCGAATACATGATCATAATCAACTTGCATCTGTGGCACAGCAGATCTCAGTTTCCGCATAGCTTCGCGAAGGCTCATGCGAGATGGAACCGCGAGCTTGACGAGCCGGATGCCGAGCGCCGGCTCGACATCTTGTGCGATGACTGCAAAGCCTGCGCGTGAGGCAAGCTGCAGCGAAGCAAGATCCGGATCGATGGTGATCAGGACTCCGCGTCGCGCGGGCTGACCGCGGTCGTCCGCTTCAAGCGCATCTTGGTTCTCGCGGATGAGCTCGACCAGCCGCATCTTGCGAAGGTCGGCAAGCACCGACGGCCCGGCATCGGCAACCGTCTGAGGCAATCCCTGGACCCGGTCGAGGGTGGGACGAACGACCTGCTGCCGCACTTCAGGGGAGCCCAGCACGTCCTGCAGCACCGGCCCGGTAACCGGCAGATTGCTGACCGGGCCGGGGACGCCGACCGGCGGCAGCGCAAGTTGTCCCAATAGCTGCGCCCCGGCCCCGCCCGCACAAGCGCTGATCGCCAGCGCCGTGCAAAGAAGATGGCGTACAAATCTGGACATCCGTGATCCTCTTTATCATCCGTCCCATGGATGAAACGAGCACCAGGCGTCGTTTCATCCGCATGGGTGTCGATGGATCAATCGGAATCGTTCGAGGATGGGCTAACGGCGCTGCTTCCGCGGCTCCGGCGCTTCGCGCATACGCTCTCCAGAAATCCCGCGGACGCAGACGATTTGACGCAGGCCACGATCGAACGGGGATTGCGCTCGCAAGCACAGTGGGAGCCCGGGACGCGGCTCGACAGCTGGCTCTATCGGATTATGCGCAACCTGTGGATCGACACGGTGCGCTCGCGTGGACGAAAAGAAGATCTCCACGCGCCGGTCGAGCAGGCGGAGCAGATCGGCGAGGATCCGAGACCCGCGATCGAAGCGTCTATCGACCTCCAGAAGGCGATCGCCGCCATGGAGCGCCTACCCGACGAGCAACGCGAAGTTGTCGGACTCATCCTGATCGAGGGCTTCGGTTATCGCGAATGCTCGGAAATTCTGCGGCTCCCGATCGGGACGGTCTCGAGCCGATTGGTGCGTGGTCGCACGGCCTTGTTGCAGATGATGGGCACTCCGCATGGTGACTGACGAAACATTCTTTGCTTGGCTCGACGGCGAGCTTGATGCCGAAGAGGCGGCCCGCGTCGAGGCGGACGTTACCGCCGATCCGCGCCTCTCGGCGATGGCTGCCGAGCATCGCGCGATGCAGGCGAAGCTGAAGGCCGCTTTCGATCAAGTGATCGATGCTCCCTTACCCGAGCGTCTGGTCGCGGCTGTGCGAATGCCGCCGCAAGCTCGGGTGATCGACTTGGCCGAGGCGAGAAAGCGGCGCGAGCCCCGGTCCTGGCGATCAATTACGCGTTGGGGATCGATGGCAGCAACGCTTGCTGCCGGGGTGCTCATCGGCACGCTCGCCCACCAGACGCGTGATGTCTCGCCAGTCCAAGTACATGGCGGCAAGATATACGCCGCGTCCGCACTCAACGATGTGCTAAGCAATGAGCTGGCGAGTACGCCACGCGGCGACGTGCGCATCGGCGTCACCTTCCGTGATCAATCTGGCGTCATTTGCCGCAGTTTCACCGACCAATCCTCGAGCGGCCTCGCTTGCCGTGAAGGCAAGGGATGGCGCGTGCGCGGACTATTCGGCGCGCCTGAAGGCCAAAACGGGAATTACCGAATGGCTGCGGGTATGGACCCGAACCTCGCCGCCCTGGTGGACTCGACCATTGCAGGCGAGCCGTTCGATGCCGCCCAAGAGAAAGCTTCGCGGGATAAGGGTTGGCACTGAAGAACACTTCGCTCTCTAACCCAAGCCTCGCAGTAGAGCGGCTACCGGAATAAATGACGCCTGCCGGTCGTGAGCTTCTCAAGAACGGGGAAGCGTATGGCTCATTATCGATTGTATTTCTTTCGCTCGGAAACTGGTCGGATTCGAGAGGCTCGAGAGTTCGAGGCTCCCCATGACTTTGCGGCCATATACCAATCGACCGAGTGGCGATCCGGAGAGCAGATGGAACTGTGGTCAGGTTCCCGTAGGGTAAAGCGTTGGGCTTCCGGCGGTCTTGACTCAACTCGCGTGGCAGATGGTTTTCAGACTATTACGCAAACATAAATCTTGCCAGCATCTGACGACATGGAAGTGCGCTGCAACGGCTGGACATAGCCATGTAGGTCATCCCTGAAGTGGACGCAGTTATCGCCAGTAAGAGCAGCCTGGCAATTAACGCCAAAAAGACTAGTCGTTTCGCCACTTGCCGCCGCCTTCCAAGCTCGGATGGACGAACTCAAAGATTCAACCGGACTGGATATATCGCTAAGATCGGATTTACATCCGCTCCGCATACCTGAGCCTAACGGGCTCGGGGGAGCCCTCGGTGGTCAGGGGTAAGTCTTTCGTGAGTGCTGCTTCAATGTACGTCGGGGCAGTCAGCCCCGCCGACCGAATGATTGTGGGCAAAAGCCGCGCCGTCGAACATCTCCGTCAGCTGGCGCGCCGGGTTGCGCAAGCGGACGCGAGCATCATGATCACGGGGCCTTCGGGCGCCGGCAAAGAAGTGCTCGCCCGCGCCATCCACGAGGAGAGCCGCCGAGCCAGCAAGCCGTTCGTCGCGATCAACTGTGGAGCGATTCCGGCCGACTTGATCGAATCCGAATTGTTTGGCCATGAGCGCGGTTCCTTCACGGGTGCGCACGCCAGGCGCATCGGCCGGTTTGAGGAAGCCAATGGCGGCACGCTGTTCCTCGACGAGATCGGCGACATGCGCTTCGACATGCAGGTCAAGCTGCTGCGTGTGCTGGAGGATCGCCTCGTCACGCGCATCGGTGCGTCATCGGCGGTCAATGTCGATATCCGCATTATTTCAGCAACCCACCAGAATATCGCGGATGCGGTTGCCCAGAGCCGGTTCCGCCAGGACCTTCACTTCCGGCTGGGTGTCCTGCCGATCCGCGTCCCTTCGCTCGCCGAGCGCACGGAAGACGTGCCGCTCCTAGTCGAGCATTTTCAGAACTACCTCGCCGGGAATGGCCGTGCACACCTTTCGAAGGCGGCGCTTGATCGGCTCGAGCAGCACGAATGGCCGGGCAATGTCCGCGAGCTGCGTAATTTCGTCGAGCGGGCCAACGTCCTTTTTGGCGGAATGATGATCGGTCGCAACGAAGTCGAAGAGCTGCTTGGCTGCCTAGGACGGATTGAGCTCGCCGACGCGGCCGCATCGGCCGCGCGGGGCGGCACGGTGGTGCCCTTCCCCGCCAATGATGAGGCCCAAGCTCGAGTGTGGTCGGGAGAGAGCCCGATCAACCTCAAGGAGCTGCTCGAGACGATGGAGCTTGAACGCATCCAGATTGCGCTCGACATGGCGCAAGGCGTGGTGAGCGAGGCCGCACGACTCCTAACGCTCAAGCGGACCACGCTCATAGAAAAGATGCGCAAATATTCGATTGGCGCTCTCTGACGCGCGGCAAACGCCCCAACCCACTCGCGTAGCCCCAATCGCCGCCTTTCAGGCGCGGCCGCTATTGCTGGGCGACATCCACCCCAGAGTGATCGAGATCCGGCGGTTGACGGGATCATAGGGGTCGGAGGGATTATACGGCTCGCGGTCAGCGACACCTTCGATGCGCAGAAAGCGGCTCGAGGGAATCCCATCCATCATCAGGCTCTGGCGGGTCGCGTCAGCCCTTGCGCTTGACAGGGTCCAGTTGTTGCGGCCGCCGGCCGAAAATTGTGACGCGTCGGTGTGCCCGCGGACACGAATGTCATTGGGCAGCCCCGCGATCGCGTTCGCGACCAAGGGCAGCAGTCGCGATGCTTCAGGGGTCAGCACGTTGGTTCCGACAAGGAACATCGAGAAGTTCGCATCGTCGACCAGGTCAACGCGAAGGCCATCGGTTGTTTCGGTGAACCTCAGACTTTTGGCGAACCGGTTGAGGGCCTGGTCGCGCGACAAACGGTTGCGCAGCAGCTGCTGAAGCTGCGCAAAGCGCGCCCGGTCGGCAGTCTTTTCCGCGCTATCCTTGTCACCGCCGGTATTCGCTTTGGGAATTGCGATGGTCCGCTCGCCCGTCATGCCCGCTCGGCTTGGGTACTTGTCCTTGGCGATGATGGCATCGCCGCCGAGCAAGCCATCGGAACCGGCGGCGTCGTCTTTCTTCTCGACGATGGTTGGCGCAAAGTAATCGGCGAGTGCCTTGCGCTGCTTCTCGGTCGTTGCACCGAGCAGCCACATCAATAGGAAGAAGGCCATCATGGCCGTGACGAAGTCGGCGTAGGCAACCTTCCACGCGCCGCCGTGGTGACCGCCATGACTCATGACGATCGGCTTTTTAATGATGATCGGACGCGCTGTTTCGTCGGCCATATCAGCGGGTCCGCATGCCGTCGAACACCTCGGCAAAGCTAGGCTGATTGCTGTGCTCAATGCCCGAGCGGGCGGCTTCGATCACCAGCGGGATTGGATGATTGTAAAGCGAGGCGACGATGATCTGCTTGACCGTATGGTACATCGCAAGATCGGCCTCGATCACCTGCTTAGCGCGGTGTGCGAACGGCCCCACCAGGCCGTAAGCGAGCAGCACGCCGAGGAAGGTTCCCACAAGCGCGGAGCCAATCATCGCGCCGAGAATCTCCGGCGGCTTGTCGATCGACCCCATGGTCTTCACGACGCCGAGCACGGCCGCGACGATGCCAAGCGCCGGGAGCGCATCGGCCAGGTTCTGCAGGCTCTCGGCGGGTTGCAACGAATGATGGCTCCGGTTCTTGATGCTGTTGTCCATCACCTCTTCGACCGCGTGGGGGTGAAGCGTACCGGAAGAAACGACCACCAGTCGCAACGTGTCGGTGATCAAGTGGATGAGCACCGGGTCTTTCATCAGGCGGGGATATTCTTGGAAGATCTCCGAGGATTCCGGCGCCTCAATGTGCGGTTCGAGCGCGACAGGCCCTTCAGTCCGGAGCATTTTCATGAGTCGGATCACAAGGAAGATGCAGTCGAGGAAATCTTGCCGCTTGAACTTGGGGCCCTTGAAGACTTTGGCCAGTCCAGCGGCGAGCGCTTTCAGTTCCCTAGTCGAGTTGCCGATAATGAGCGAGCCGACGCCCGCGCCGCCGATGATCAGCATCTCGTGTGGGAGCGCATGAAGGACCGGAGTGAGATTGCCGCCGGTAAATGCGAATCCGCCGAAGACCATCGCAATGAGCACGACGATCCCGATTATCTGAAACATGGCGACAGTAACTCCAGCAGGCGAGGCCTCACAAGAAGATACGGCCGCGAAGAGGTTGGATTTAGGTCAGGATAAGAGGTCGATGAGCGAGCGGCGATTGATCCTCGCGAACGCCGACTGGGCTGCTTCGAGCGTCAACTGCTGCGCATTCAACGTTGCAATTGCCGTCGTGAGGTCGGTCTTTTCGAGACCCGTGCGTTCGGCTGCGAGATCGACATTGCGGGTCTCGTTGCTGTCGGCGAGGCGATCGAGCCGCGATGCGCCATTACCGATCGTCGCTGCGACCGAAGCGCCGTGCTGGATCAATCCGTCAGCGATCGACAGCGCACTATCGAGCTGGGCCCTGTTCCCGCTCCCGACCGCCAATGCCATGGTTTCGAGTTGCTGCGTGATCGCAACACCCGAATATTGAAACACGTTCGCGCTCGTCGGGACGGGAGCAAACACAATTCCTTCGCCAAAGCGCATCGACCGTGCCGGGCCGCTGCTGAACAGGGGCTGCCCGAGGGATGACTCGGTCTGGCTGAGGGCGCCGAGCTCGTGGGCAATCGCCCGGATTTCGGCAGCGATCGTGTCCCGCGCGCTTTGCGGCAGCGATCCGGACGAGCCTTGGATCGTCAATTCCTGCACTCGCGCGAGCCGCTCGTTGAGCGTCTTCAAAACCCCATCGGCCTGGTTAGCGAGCGACGAGCCCAGTTCGATATTGCGCTTCCACACATCGGAATCCGCTTGGGCCTGGCGGATGCCGGCAATGCGCACCGATGCCCCGGGATCATCGGATGGCTGCTGAAGCCGGTTCCCGGTCGAGATCTGGATCTGCGTCGTCTCGATCGCCTTTGCCAGGCGTGACTGGCGGGCGATCTCGAAGGTCATCCGATTGCCGGTTGCGTTGATCATGTCACGCTCCTCAAATCGCTTGCAGGATGGACTGGAAGGTCTCGCGGGCGACTTGGATCACCCGCGCTGAGCCCTCGTAAGCCTGCTGAAAACGAAGCAGCTCGGCGGCCTCGTGGTCGAGATCGACGCCGGACAGTTCAGCGCGAGCCGCAAGCGCTCCATCGCGGCGTGTTGAGGCGGCGGAGTCCTGCGCCTTAGCGGCCGAAACCATCTGCGCGTGGGCCGCGATCATCTGGGCCCAGCCCTGCTCCGTACCACCTTGTCCTCGCAGGTTCGCGAACGACAGAAGATTGCCGTTGTCACTGAACGCATCGGCAGCGGCGACATCATTCGGAGCGAGCGGCAAGGCGGCAAGCGAGGCAGCGGTCCCGCCGAAACTCACTAAAGGGCCACCAGGATTCCCATTGAGGTCCTTGCCCGCCTGGTGGGCAGCATTGAGCTGGGTCGCAAACTGGCCCGCCAGCTGGTCGAGCTCCGAGCGCTCGCCGGAGATCGTCGACGCGGCTGCGGTCAACCCGGACAGGCTTCCAGAAGCCGGAGCAATGGCCGCGCCGGCAAGGGTCAGGGACAAAGTGCCGTCGGGCGCACCAGTCACTCCAAGCGGTGAGATCAAAGGCCCGGCGAGCAGCGCGGGACCGCTGCTTCCGATGACTTGGACAGTCGCCGCGCCATGTGCATCCAACGTCACCGAGATTGGCAAAGCGCCGGATAGAGAGTCGAGGAGCCGGTCGCGCTCGTCCATCAGCGAAGCCTGGTTGGTCGAGCCCTCGCGCGAACGGAGCAAGGCTTCGTTGACACGCTGCAGCGCGGCGACGTCGGAATTGACCTGGTCGACGCCTGTACTAGCGGCCGTCGCGATCCCGTCGGATACGGATTGAAGTTGCGCTGCGGTGGTGCGGAACGCGTCTACGGTATTGCCGACGGACTGAAGAAAGGAGAGCCGCCAGGCATTGTTGGTGGGATCGGCCGCAAGCGTGTCGGCCGCATTGAACATCGCAGTCAACGACTGACCGACGCCATTCTCGCCGTCATCGAGCGCGCGCTCCCCGGCCTGAAGCCATTGCAAGCGTACCGTCGCCCGCTCGGCACCGCCGATCGAAGTGCGTGAATCTTCAACCAGCCAGTCGTCGACCGAGCGCTGAACCCCGTTTACCAACACGCCGCCGGGCGACGTCTGCGCCCTATAGAGAGGCATGTCGCCTGACCCTGCGGCTTCGGCGAGGCGGGTCGTCCGGCGGACATAGCCCGCGGTCTGGGCATTGGCGATATTGTCGCTGGTCGTCCCAAGCGCGTCGCGATAGGCTCTGAGGCCTGATGCGCCGATCGACATCAGATCGGTCATTTGCTCCCTCCCCGTGGCCCGAGCTGGCGCTCGATCATCTCCGCAATCCCAAACCGTCCGAGCGCTGCGATACTGTCTGCAGTGCGCGTGTCGGCCATCTCGCGGAAATTATCGGTGGCGCTGGAATCGAACGGATCGTCGGTCAGCTTCGCCTGGCGCATGCTGGCGATCATCTGCCGCAGGAACACCGCTTCGAACTGCTCGGCAACCTTCTTAAGTGCGGGATCAATCGTCGGCGACGGCGAGCCCGCCGCGGCGGTCGGCCGTATAGCGCCGGCGGTCGAGAGATTGCTCATTGGATCACCAGCTCGGCCTTGAGTGCGCCGGCCTGCTTGAGTGCCCCGAGAATGGCGACGAGATCGCCCGGCGAGGCGCCCAGGCGATTGATGCTGTCGACAATGTCCGAGAGCTTCGCGCCACGCGGCATCAGGAACATGGGACTGCCCTGCTCCTCGACATTGATCGCGCTCGATGGCGTGACGACGGTCTGTCCGCGGCTGAACGGCGCCGGCTGCGAGACCTGCGGCTCTTCGTCGATGCGAACGGTGAGCTTGCCGTGACTGACGGCCGCCGGACCGACCCGAACCGCGCCATTCATGACGACCGTTCCGGTACGTGCATTGACAATGACCCGTGCCGGCGCGTCGGCGGGGGTGATTTCGAGATTCTCGATGCGGCTCATCAAAGCGACACGCGCCTCCGCGCCGACTGGTGCGGCGATTCGGATGGACGTCCCGTCCATAGCGCGCGCGGCACCGTCGCCCATCGCGCGATTGATTGCATCAGCGACGCGCTTTGCGTTGGTGAGATCGAAATCAGAGAGGTTGAAACTGAGTTCGAATCGGGTCGCGAAGCCGGTCTCGACCGCTCGCTCGATGCTTGCTCCGCCCTCGATCCGGCCGGCGGCGGGATCGTTGACGACGGTCTTCGACCCGTCGGCGGCATCTACTCCCAGTCCGCCGATGACGAGATTGCCCTGCGCCATTGCATAGATCTGTCCGTCAGCACCCAGCAGCGGGGCAAGCACCAGCGTACCGCCGCGCAGCGACTTGGCCTTGCCGATTGCCGAAACCGTTACATCGAGCCGTTGGCCAGGCTTAGCGAACGGTGGAAGCTCCGCGGTGATCATCACAGCCGCGGCATTTTTGAGGGCCGGATTGATGCCCGCGGGGAGGTTAAGCCCGAAGCGCGACACCGCGCCTTTGACGCCCAATGTAGAATAATCGAGGCTGTCGTCGCCGGTGCCGGCGAGACCAACCACGATGCCGTAGCCCGTCAGCTGGTTACTCCTGAGGCCGTCGAACTGACCGAGATCCTTGATCCGTTCGGCATTGGCACGACCCGGGAACCACGCGACGAAGAGCGCAATTACGAGCAGTAGCCGGATGGCGGGGCGATGGAGCGCTAGCATCGTCAGAAGGGGCTGATCACGGAGAAGAAGCGCTGCAGCCAGCCCTGGCGCGACGCCCGGGCGATCTCGCCCTTTCCGATATAAAGAATTTTGGCATCGGCAACACGCGTCGAGAGCACACGGTTGTCGGCACTTATATCGGCGGCGCGCACGATCCCCGAAAATTGCACATGCTCGTCGCCGCGGTTCAAGGTGAGCAGCTTCTCGCCGCGCACCAGCATGGTTCCGTTTGGATATACTTCGGCGATGGTCACACTCAATTGCCCCGACAGTTGATTGGACTGGGCAGCACTGCCTTCACCTTTAAACGACTGCGTGCCGCCCATGTTTACATCCGAGGGCGAAAAGAAGCTGAGCGGACCGGTCACGGGCGGCGTCAAACCGATGCTTCCGTCGCGCCCCGTTTTGGCAGAGGTCGTCTTCTGGGCGATGGTCCGCTCTATGAGATCGATGGTGATGAGATCGCCGGGCCGCCCAGCGCGATTGCCTGAGGTCAGCGGCGTGAAGCTTCCCTGGAAAATCGCGCCATTGGCCGCCGACGGCGGTGCCGGTAGCGCGTAGGTCGGCGTGAAATCCGGTCGCTCGCGCGCCGCGACGGGCGTCGCGACGCACGCGGTGACAAGGTACCGGGCCAGGACCCAGGCAATGCGCCGGCTACAATTGCTGGTTCGCATTTTTCATCATTTCATCGGCAGCCTGGATCATTTTCGAATTGACCTCGTAGGCGCGCTGCGTCTCGATCATGTCGACCAGCTCTTCGACCACGTTGACGTTGGAGGATTCGAGCGCGCCAGAGCGGATCGAGCCGCGGCCTTCGAGCCCAGCAGCGCCAGTCTGCGGCGTCCCCGAGGCTGCTGTTTCGAGCAGCAGATTATCGCCGATCGGCTGAAGGCCGGCATCGTTGACGAAGCGCGCAGTCTCCACCTTTCCGAGCTCGGTCGGAGCGGTTTCACCTGCGACGATTGCAGAGACGGTGCCGTCAGCGCCGACGCTGATCGAGGTCGCACCCTGCGGCACCTGGATCTGCGGCTGAAGCGGCATCCCGTCGCCCGTCACGACGGTTCCCTCAGGCGAGAGGCTGAAGTTACCGGCGCGAGTATAGGCGGTGCGCCCGTCGGGCATCTGCACCTGGAAGAAGCCGCTACCCTCGATTGCCAGGTCGAGCGCGTTCCCGGTGGTGGAAATCGATCCCTGGGTGTTCATCCGCTCTGTTCCGGTCATTTGCACGCCGGTCCCGAGGTTGAGGCCCGTCGCATATTTGTTCTCGGCCGAGGACGAAGTGCCGGCGGCAATGATCTGCTGGTAGGCAAGACTCTCGAAGCTTGCCCGATCCCGCTTGAAACCGGTGGTGTTCACGTTGGCGAGATTATTGGCGATGACCTGCATCCGCCGGTTCTGCGCATCGAGGCCCGAACGGGCGACCTGCAAGGCTTGGTTGCTCATGAGCGAGGTTCCTTATTGAGGAAGCCGCATCAGCTCGGCCGACGCACCATCAAGGTCGCGGGCCGAGGTGATGAGCTTCAATTGGGTGTCCCAAGCGCGGCTCGCGTCGATCATGTCGACCAGCGCCTTGGTGGCCGAGACATTGGATTCCTCCAGCTGCCCGCTTGTGACGTGGGCATCCGGATCGACGGGCAGAACGCCGCCGCCCTTGACCCGGAACAGACCATCGAGGCCCTTGGCGATGGCGCTTCCGGCCGGGCTTGCGATCTTCAGGCGATCGACTTCCTGGGACTGCGATGGATCGCCTCCCGCTGGAACGACGAGGATCCGGCCGTCTTCGGCGATGGAAATCTTGTCGGCGGGCGGAAGCGTGATGGGCCCGCCCTGGCCCAAGACGGGGCGGCCGTCACCGGTGGTGAGGAGGCCACTTGAACTCAACTGAAGGTCGCCGCGGCGGGTGTACGCCTCGTCTCCGTCGTCGGCCTGCACGGCCAGAAGGGAATCGCCACCGAGCGCGATATCGAGGTCGCGCCCGGTGGCCGTGATCGATCCGGCTTTCATGTCGGCATTGACCACTTCTTCGCTGGCCATCGCCCGGTCGGTCAGGCTCGGCCCGTCGAGCCACAGGGCCTGCGCCTCGGCGATTTCGCCGCGGAAGCCCGGTGTCGAGGCGTTGGCAAGATTGTTTGCCGTCGCCTGCTGCCGGGCCATCGCGCCGCGCATCGCCGAAAGGCTCGTATAGATGAGGCGGTCCACGGTCTGGATCAGTTGATGTTGATGACCGCCTGGGTCATGTTCTTGGCGGTCTCGATCGCCTTCGCGTTGGCCTGGAAGTTCCTCTGCGCAGAGATGAGCGCGACGAGCTCTTCGGTGACATCGACGTTGGCACGCTCGAGTGCTCCCGACCGAATGCTCCCCAGGGGCCCGTTGGTTGCGGTGTTAATGAGCGCCGCGCCGCTTTCGCCGGTCGATTGCCAGTGGGCATCGCCAACCGGGCGAAGCCCCTCGACCGCTGTGAAGCTCGCCATCGCGACCTTTCCGAGCATTTGCGTCGAGCCATCGGCGTAGGTTGCCGTCACCAGGCCATCGATGCCGATGGAGACGTTGGCCAGGGTTGCCGTCGGATCGGTCGGCGAATTCGCCGGAAGCACCAGGTCCTGCGCATCGGACAATGCAGTGGACGTCGCATTGCCATTGGCGTCGACGGGGAGGACCTGGAGCTTGGAACCGATTGTGTCGACAACGTTGCGGTTGGCATCGACGCCGAAGGCGCCGTTGCGAGTGTAAGTGACTTCTGCGCGCGGCGGGGCGCCGCGAACGACGAAAAAGCCCTCGCCGGCAATGCCGAGATCGAGCGTCTTGTCGCTCGCCTCGAGCGTGCCTTGAGTGAACTGCTGGACCACGCCGTTGAGGCGCACGCCCTGGCCGGCCGTCATTTTAGTCGATTGTGTCGGCGAGCTTGCGAACAGATCGCCGAACTGGGCGCGGCTGCGCTTGAAGCCGGTCGAGCCGACATTAGCGAGGTTGTTGGAAATGGCGCCGAGGTCGGTCTGTGCCGCCTTGAGCCCGGAGAGCGAAGTATAGAAGGACATGGTGGTTCCTTTCTTCAGATCGAAGTTGTGCTGGAGGGTGTTGCCGACGACGCTTTGATCTCGGCGAGCAGTGCGGTCTGCGACCGGATCTGGTCGGCGATGGAACTCAGCGTGTCGTTCATCTGGCTGATCCCAGCGAGGCTGGAGAATTGCGCCATCTGCGCAATCATCTCTTTGTTATCGACCGGCTCGAACGGATCCTGCTGCTGAAGCTGGGTGGTCATCAGGGCGAGGAAATCGGACTCGCCGAGCGACTGGCCGTTGCTCTTGGGCTGAACGACGATGTCAGACCCATTGATTGGTGGAATGCTCATTGTCCCATCCTCAAGGTTTCGCTGATCAGGCCCTTGGCGGTTTGCAGGACCTGGACATTGTTTTGATACTGGCGGGCGGCTTCGATCATCTCGACGAGCTCGGCAGCGCTATCGACTGACGCTTCCCACACGTCGCCATTCTTGTCGGCGAGCGGATGGGTCGGATCGTGCTTCTTGATGGGGTTGGTCCCGGCGGTGGCGATGCGCTCGACCTCGACGGTTGCGCGGCCGGCGCCGTCCATGACCGTGCGGAAGACTGGCTTCATCGAGCGGAAGGCGGTCGCCTCACTGCCGCTCACCGAGGCTGCGTTGGCGAGGTTGGAAGCCGTCGTGTTGAGGCGCACAAGTTGCGCCGACATCGCGCGTCCCGAAATATCGAAGATCGACAGCGGAGCGCTCATGTCACTCTCCCTTGAGCGCGCGGCTGATCGTCGCGACCCGCGCCTGGAGGAACGACAAGCTCGCCCGGTAGCCGAGTGCATTCTCAGCGAATGCGGTCTGCTCGGTCGAGAGTTCGACCGTATTGCCATCTATCGATGACTGAACCGGAACCCGATAACGAATTGCACTCTCGGGATCCGAACCTTCCTCGGCAGCCTTAAGCGCGGCGCCGAAATCGAGATCGCGCGCCTTGTAATTGGGGGTCGCCGCGTTCGCGATGTTGGACGCAAGCATAGCCATACGCTGGTTGCGCAATTCGAGCGCGGTTGCGTGAATTCCAAAGAGGCCATCGCTGCCCGCCATGATCAAACTCCTCCCCCGGGATCGGGACGCAGCGATCAAAGCAACACGTATGCCAATTGGGTTTTGCTTATATTTTTCAGTAAGTTGATACAAAAGACCTACCTGCGCCTGACGACAGGCTGACTAGAGTGTCAAATTGCCGACGCCGTTCGCCGTTGGTTTGCCTGCGCGTCCTTCGAGCTGGCGCCGTTTGGCACTGAACTTGCAGATTGCCCGGGGACGCTTTTCTCGATGAGGACGATCCGATGAAGATCCATCTGCTGACGAGCCTGACGATGACCATCGCGACGGCGACGTCGGCGGCGCCCGCCTACCAGGATTTCGACGCGCTCGACGCGCGCATCGCGTCGCTGGCGGGTTCAGCGACTGCCGTTCCGATCGACAGGAGGATCAAGCTTGTCCCCTGCCCCGAGGAACCGGAAATCTCAGGGCCGGCAGGCGGTGCTCTTACGGTCCGCTGTCCGGCGCTCGGCTGGAGGATAAGGGTTGCGGTGACCGGCACGAGCGGAACTGCCGGGCCGGCTTCATCGGTGCTGGTGCATCGCGGCGATGCAGTTGAGCTGGTAGCCCACGGCGACGGCTATTCTGTGTCCTCGGTCGGAGTAGCGCTGGAGGAGGGACCGGTCGGCGGAGCGATTCGAGTCAAGATCCCGACATCTCCTTCGCCCGTGGCGGCGGTCGTCGCCCGCGCTGGCGTGGCTTCCATTTCGAATTAAAGAAAACCTGTGATGTGCCGTTTTATTCGTCAACGGGCGCAATGCCGCCCAGCGACGAAGGAGCGAAACGATGGTTGACCTTCCTGGGCCAGTGCCGCTGCGTGGGACTGCGGCATCGCCGCGGGCGCAAGCCAAGCCCGCGATCAGCAGCACGCCGAAGGTCGCGAGCGATGTCGCGGGCAAGAGCCTGCCGCAGCTTGTCGAGCTTGCCAACGAACTGGCGAGCGGGCCGCCCCCGCTCGATTATGCCCGCATTGCCCAGATCAGGGCCGCGATCAGCACCGGCACCTATCGCATCGATCCCGAAAGGATTGCGCAAGCGCTCACCGGGAAGGGTCGATGAGCGGATATCTCGAGCATGTGATTGCCTGCCAGGGCCAGCTGATCGAGGCGCTCGATTCGCGCCGCGCGGCGGCGATCGAGGTGGCAACGGCCCAACTTGCCGATGCGCTCGGCGCGCTTGGCGCCGAGGGTGCGCTCTATGGAGTTGAGGCGGGCCGCGTCGATCACGCGATGCGCCAGGCCCAGGCCGCGCGGATTCGTGTCAATGTCCTGTCGGACTGGACCCGTCAAAGAATTGACCGACTCGCCGAAATCCGTTGTGGCTCCACCGCAACCTATTCGAACAAGGGCATAACTACGCCAGTCGCCTGATTGGCACGAAGCTTGCTCATGGTTTCTCCGAGTTCAGCACGGAGGAACTGGAATGTCAGTCACAGGAGCCGCGAAACCGGGCCCAAGCGCGCACGTGCTCCGCTCGATCGCGGATGCCTCCCAGAAGACCGGCGTTTCGTTTGACTATCTCTTCAACCAGGCAAGGAGCGAAAGCGGGTTCAACCCAGCTGCGCGGGCGCCGACCTCGAGTGCATCGGGGCTTTACCAGTTCACCCGCCAGACGTGGCTTGCCACGCTTGACGCGCATGGCGCCGAGCACGGGCTCGGCTGGACCGTTGATGCAATCCAACGCCTGCCCGGCGGCAGATTCGCAGTAGGCGATGCGGATACGCGGCAGGCGATCCTCGACCTGCGGAGCGATCCCACCGCATCGGCGGCAATGGCGGCCGAGCTTGCCTCGGACAATGGCAATTTCCTTTCCCGTGAGCTTGGGCGCGATGCCACCGCGACCGATCTCGCCCTTGCCCATTTTCTCGGGGCAGAAGGGGCTGCCAAATTCCTGACAGCCTTTGCCGCCAACCCCGACGCGTCAGCGGCGCCGCTGTTTCCGGAGGCGGCCGCAGCCAATCGTGCGGTCTTTTATGATCAGGGCGGCGCGCCAAGGAGCCTCGCTGCAATCCACACACGCTTTGCGGCCATGGCGGGCGGTGAAGCTCCTGCTCAGCCAAGGCCCGCGACCTTTCACCAGGAGGTGAGCAGCGAAACCCGCTCATCTGGCTGGAGTGGCGCCACTCCCAATTTTGAGCCCATGCCAAAGCATCTTTCGCTCTCGTTCGCGCAAGCTGCCTATCGTCGGCTCCAGGCCATGGGCAGCGGCCAATGACCGGCGCCAAAGGACAATGGCTTCAGGCTGCCAGCGAAGGGGTGCTCCCTATCGCCATCCTGATGCTCGTCGTGCTGATGATCGTTCCGGTACCGTCGCTGGTCCTCGACATCGGCTTTGTTGGCAACATCATGGTGTCGCTTGCAGTTCTGATGGTGGCGCTCAATGCCGCGCGCCCGCTCGACTTCTCTGCCTTTCCGACGGTGCTGCTGTTCGCGACCCTCTTCCGGTTGGCGCTCAACGTTGCCTCCACCAGGGTCGTCCTAGTCGACGGTCACCACGGTCCCGCAGCTGCCGGGCACGTCATCGAAGCGTTCGGCAGCTTCATCATCGGCGGCAACTATATTGTCGGCCTGTTCGTGTTCGCCGTGCTGATGATCATCAACCTGGTGGTCATCACCAAGGGCGCCGGGCGCGTGTCCGAGGTCTCGGCCCGCTTCACGCTCGATGCGCTACCGGGCAAGCAGATGGCGATCGACGCCGACCTTAACGCCGGTCTCATTGTTCCAGAGGAAGCAAAAGCGCGCCGCGCCGATGTCGCGACCGAAGCCGATTTTTACGGTTCGATGGACGGTGCATCGAAGTTCGTGAAGGGCGACGCGGTCGCCGGCGTACTAATCCTCGTGGTCAATATCTTTGGCGGACTCCTCCTCGGCGTCGTCAGCCACAAGCTCGGGGTCGGTGAGGCGGCGCGAACCTACGTGCAACTGGCGATCGGCGATGCGCTTGTCGCACAGGTACCTGCCTTGCTGCTGTCGATCGCGGCCGCCGCGATTGTGACGCGCGTCAGCTCGCCGCTCAATCTGTCGCGGCAGATTTCGAGCCAGTTCGCGAAGCCCGGAGCCTGGGCACCGGTCGCCGCGATTCTCGGCATTCTCGGGCTCCTGCCCGGAATGCCGCACATCATCCTGTTGCCCGCTGCGGCCGTTGCGGGTTTCGCAAGCTGGCGCCTTTGCAGGGCTGCCGCGGCAGCGAGGGCCGCGACCCCGATCGAGGAGGCCGCCGAATCTCCGCAGGCGATCAGCTGGGCCGAGGTCAGCGATGCCGTGCCGATCACGCTTGAGCTTGGCTATCGACTGGTCGCGCTGGTCGACGAGCGCAAGGGCGCGCCGCTGATGAGCCGCATCACTGGCATCCGCAGACAATTGTCGCGCGAGCTCGGCTTTGTCCTTCCACTGGTAAGGGTGAAGGATAATCTTGCGCTCCAAGGCAATCGCTACCGGATTATCATCGCCGGTGTCGCTCTGGGCGAGGACGAAGTCTTTCCAGGCGAGCTCCTTGCGCTCGCCGCGGGGGACGATCCCGATCCGATCGACGGGCGAGCAGTGAAGGACCCGAGCTTTGGGCTCGACGCGACCTGGATCGATGAGGGGCGTCAGGCCGACGCCGTAGTTGCGGGCTATACGGTGGTCGACGCGCCGACGGTGGTTGCAACCCATCTCAATAATCTCGTCACCGCGCACTCCTCGACCCTGTTTGGGCTCGACGAGGGACAGGCGCTGATCGACCATCTCAAGGACCATTATCCCCAGCTTGCGCAGGGCCTCAGTCCGCAGCCTTATTCGCTGGCGACGATTACCACGGTCTGTCGCGCGCTGCTTGCCGAACGGGTCCCCTTGAAGGACTTCCGTCGCATCGCCGAAGCGATGGTCACGCTTGCTCCGCGTCAGCTCGATACGCCGACGCTCGTCGAGGCGGTGCGCCAGGAGATCGGTGCGCTCATCCTGCAGACGATCGTACCGGTGAAGCTCGCGCTTCCAGTCATCACCTTCGATGCCGAACTCGAACGATTGCTTTCCCAGTCGGTCGCAGCGGGTCCTGGAGCAGCGTGGCCGTTCGAGCCTGATCTCGCGCGGCGCATCGTCTCGTCGGTGAGCAATGCCGTGCAGCCTTATCTCATGGCCGCGCGCAGCTTTGCAGTCGTGACCTCGCCGGCCTGCCGTCCAGCTCTGTCGCGGCTCTTGCGCGCTCACCTGCCGGACGTTCCAGTCCTCTCATTCCTCGAAATTCCCGAAACAAAGGCGGTCGAAGTGATCGCGGTCGTCGGCGGGGCGGAACCCGCGCTCGAGGCCCTGCCCGCCCTTAGCGGAGACCTATAATGCTTCATGCACCCGTTCAGCACGATGAGTTCACCTATCGGCGTAACCCCAATCCGAATGGCCCCGACGCGCTTGTCAGAAAACATCGCGAGCTCGTTCGCAAGGTCGCCTGGCACGTCCATTCGGGGGTCTCAACCCGGATCGAACTTGAGGACTTGGTGCAGATCGGTCTCGTCGCATTGGTCGAGGCCGCCCGAACCTTCGAGGATCGCGGTGCTGCCTTTGCGCCTTATGCAGCAATGCGGGTGCGTGGTGCGATGATCGACCATTTGCGTCGCGAAGCGATGATGTCGCGCAGCGGGATGGCCAATCGCCGCATGCTCGCCACGACTCGCGCCGGTCTCGAATCCAGGCTGAGCCGCCGGGCGAGCGATCGTGAAATGGCCGAGGAGCTTGGCCAATCGCCCGAGGAATATCATTCTATGGTCGCCTCTGCCCAGCCGCTCGAACGGGAATCAATCGACGAGGTCTATGCCGACGACCAGCCCTGGTTCATGGATCTTGGTGATCGGGCCGACACGATTATTGAGCGCGAGCAGCTATTTGCAGGAATGGCAGCCGCAATCGCCGAGCTTCCCGAGCGGGAGGCGATGGTGCTCCAGCTCTACTTCGTCGAGGAGCTGAACCTTGAAGAGATCGGGGAGATTCTGGGCATCGGCGCGACGCGGATCTGCCAGATCAAGAAAGCCGCGCTTGCCAAACTCAAGGCGTGCCTCGAGGCTCGCTTCGAATAGGCGCCGGGTGCCGACGCATCGCGCGGCATCGAACTTGACCAGTCGGCGCCACAGAGGCAGCCTCTTCGCTCAGGCTGGCTCGCGAGCTCGGATTTTTGCCCAGGCGGCGAGCAGCTCTGCAACCGAGCCGCGGATCGCCTTGAGCTTGCCAGCATCGCCCGTCTGCACGCAAAGCGACAGCTCCTTCTGCATCGCCCGATAGATTTCGGAGAGGGTTCGGGCGACACTGCCACCGCGCTCGAAATCAAGGCTCGCCTCGAGCGCCAGGAGGATCGAGGATGCGCGCTCGCGTGAGGCCCGGTAGGCCTCGAGTTTTCCTTGCGCGACCGCGGTCGCCGTAATGTCGAGCGCCCCGACGAGCTCCTCGTAAAGGATGGTCACAAGCTCGTGCGGACTGGCCACCTCGATGCGGCTCGCGATCGACAATGCGCGATACTTTTGTTGGGCTGCGTACATGTCAGTTGTTGCTGCTTGTCCAGACCTTGACCTGCTGCTCAAGGTAGCTCTGGGTCGCCTTCAGGGCGGAGATGCGCGAATCCAGCGTGCCGAACTGTTTTTCGAGCCGGCTGCGGTAGGCCGCCTCGCGCTCATCCATTCTCGACTGGTCCTTGACGATACCGGCGGACTCGCTGTCGAGCCTTTTGCCGAGGCTCGCGAGCATTCCATTGGTGCCGGTCGCTCCATCGCTGAGCTTCTGGAGCGCGACCGCGATCCCCGGATCGCTGGTGGCGGTATGAGTGGAGTCCCGCGTCGGCGAAAACAGCGCCTCGACGGCGTCCGGATTATTCTTCAGCGCGGTATCGAGCTTTGCCGCGTCAAGGCTGATTGTGCCGTCGCGATTGGTGGCGATGCCAATGTCCGACAGCCGGCTAATCGTTGGATCGCTGCTGAGCGGGGTCGACAGGAAACTGCTCAACTGACGGTCAAGTGTGCGAAGCGCGCCGTCACCGCCGGTTGCGGTGCGTGCGGCCTCCATGTCCTTCTTGAGCGTATTATAGACACTGACGAAGTCCTGGATCGTCTGGCGTAGCGGCTCGGTGGGACGCGTGACGCCGATGGAAACCGATGTCCCGGGCGACGCCTTTTTGATCGTGAGCGTGACGCCCGAAATGACGTCCGCGACGGAGTTGCTGTCGCGGACATAAGCGACGCTATCGAGGGTGAACTTAGCGTCTTGCGCCGCCTGCCCCAGCGTCATGGTGCCGCCGCTTCCATAAGCGAAGCCCTGTAGCGCAGCATCGGTCGACGTCAGAGTGAAAGCCTTTGCGCTTCCCGTTTGCCCGCGCAGCACCAGCCGCGATCCGTTACCGTCCGAGACTACACTCGCGCTGACGCCGCTGCCGCTGATGTTGATTGCCGAGGCAAGGCCATTCAAGCTGTCGTGCGCGGCGTCGATGCTGATCGCGAAATCCTGACCGCCGACCGACAGTGTCATGTTGCCTTGGCCGATAGACGCCGCCGGGTCGGCGACATAATCTGAATAGACCGTCTGGGACCGAGCGAGCTGGTCGATAACAATTTCGCTTGCGAGATTTCCGATTCGTGCTCCGGCGTTCGCCACTGCCGACAGCGCGCTCGTGTCGGAGGGGCTCGGCTGCGATTGCATTGTGCCGCCGGCAACGAGTTCGGTCAGCGACTTAGCGAAGCTCTCTAAGTCCGAGCGCGCCTGCGCGACCGCGCTGATCTTTGATTGCACGGTCTGCAACCTCTTGGCGAGCATGTTGGCCTTGGGTGCGCGCGATGCATTGGCGAGATCGTCGACCAGCTTGGCCGTATCAAGGCCTGAGCCGCCGCCGAGGCTACTGACGATTGACGTGACCATAGCTGCTCCTTCCCTGATCTAAACGGCGGCAACTGGTTCTTTTGAAGGGCATCGTTCAAAGTTTTTGCGCTAATGCGCAGGCCTTGAAGCGGTCGCCCCAATGGGGTGCCCGTTCTCGTCGAACCTCTTGCCCTCCGGAACCAGAACGGAGGGCTGCTCGACCCCTTCAGCGAGCGACTCCTCCAGGCGGAAGACGAAGGCCAGGACCGTTGCGACTGCAATGAACAGGTCTTCGGCAATCACCTGGCCTGCGCGCGAAGTGAAATAGATTGCGCGGGCAAGCTGCGGGTACTCAAGCGTCGGAACGGCGCCCTCGCGGGCCAGCGCCTTGATTGCCTTGGCGGTCTCGCCGCGCCCGCGCGCGACGACTATTGGGGCGCCGTCTTTCATCGGATCGTAGCGCAGCGCGATTGCGAAATGGGTCGGATTGGTGAGGACCACGGTTGCTTCCTTGACCGCCTTGCGCGCTGAACCGCTGAGCACTTCGTGCTGGCGCTGGCGGATCGCCCGTTTGACCTCGGGCGAGCCTTCGGTCTGCTTCATGTCCTCACGCACTTCTTCCTTGCTCATGCGCAGGCGCCGATTGCGCTGGAAGATCTGCACGGGCACGTCGATCAGCGCGATCAGCAGCAGGGACGCGGCGAGGACCGAAAGAGCGAGGCGAAACAGTGAACCGATGGCGGCAGCCGATGAGCGCGCATCCATTGCGGCAAGGGAGAACAGTCCGCCGACATGCCTGGTTAAAAGCCAGTAGCCCGCCGCGCCGACCACAAGGGTCTTTGCAAGCGATTTGCCAAGCTCGACCAGCCCATTCAGGCTGAAGATGCGCTTGATCCCCGAGACGGGATTGATCCGGTTTGCCTTGAAGGCGAAGGCGCCGGTCCTGAATCCAAGCGACCCCAAAATGGCGGGCCCCATAGCCGAAGCGACTAAGGCAAGACCGAACAAGGCTCCCACTGGGACCGCGAGCGGGATCAGAAGCCGCGCTAATGACCGCCAGGGATCGAAGTCGGTGAGTTCCGACCGGCTGATCGTGAGGCCGCCAGCAACTAGATGCTGGCAAGTACCGACGAACAATGGGCCGACGAGCCATGCCCAGAGCGCGCCCGCGCTCAGCACCAGCGCAGTTCCGAGCTCGCGTGACTGAAGCAGGTCGCCCTCGCGCTCGGCCTCCTGCCGCCGGCGCGGCGTTGGCGCTTCGGTTTTCTGGTCGGCCTCAGCCGCCATGCGCGAGCCCGGCGGCCTGGTCGAGGCCCTGGCGGATTGCCGCAAGGATTGCGTCGGCCAGAAGTGGCGCGGTCATCGCAAGGAGAATGATGCCGGTCACCATCGCCGCCGGCATTCCGACACTGAACAGGTTGAGCGACGGGGCCGAGCGGCTGAGGACGCCGAGGATCAGCTGGACGAGCACCAGCGCTGCGGCGACCGGCAGCGCGATTGCGAGCCCTGCAGCGAAGATCAGGCCGCCGAGCGTTGAAAGTTCGGCGAACAGCTGGAGGGGAACGGCGCCGCCGGCCGGAAACGCGCCGTAGCTTTCAATGAGTATGCGGGCGAACAGCAGATGGCCATCGCTCGCGAGAAACAGGAAAGTCGCCATCATCATCAGAAGCTGGCCGACGGCCGAGCTCGACTGGCCGCTCACCGGATTGACCATCGATGCAAAGCCAAGCCCCATGGCGTTACTGATGGTCTCTCCCCCAACGAGCGCGGCTGCAAAGCCCACCTGAACGGCAAAGCCGAGCGCGAGACCGATCACGATCTCTCCTAGGGCGAGAAACAAGCCCGCGGCAGAAATCATGCCGTCGGCTGGCAAATGAACACCCGAGAGCTGTACCGCGGGAATGCCGATGGCGAGCGCGATCACGAGGCGAAGCTGGAGAGGTACTTGCGTCGAGCCAGTGAGCGGGGCCGCGAACAATGCGGCGCCTGGCCGGAGTATTGCCACCATCCAGACAAGCAGCTGCTGCTCGATCCCGGCGAAGCCTTGCGGCACTAGCGCGCGACCTCGGGAATCCGTGCGAACATCTCGCGCGTGAAGTCCGCGAGCAGCATCATGATGCTGCCGCCGAAGATCGCAAGGCAGATCCCCACGACGATGAGCTTGGGGACGAAACTCAAGGTCTGCTCGTTGATCGAGGTTGCCGCCTGGATCATGCCGAAGAGGACGCCGGCCACCAACGCCGGAATCAACAGTGGCGCGGAGGCCAGAGCAAGCACCCAGAGCCCATGCTGGGCAATGCCGATATATTCGTCGGCGCCCATCTCAGCTCCTCACGAACGAGGAGGCGAGAGATCCCATGGTCAAAGCCCAGCCGTCGACCAAGACGAACAGCAGCAACTTGAAGGGCATCGAGACGATGGTGGGCGATAGCATCATCATGCCGAGCGACATCAGCGCCGAGGCGACTATGAGGTCGATGATCAGAAAGGGCAGGAAAATGAGGAACCCGATCTCGAACGCCGTCTTTAGCTCGCTGGTCGCGTAAGCCGGGAGGAGGATCGAGAAAGGGACCGCCTCGGGCGAAGCAAATTTGGGCGCCTTGGCGATGCCCGCGAACATTGCGAGGTCTGTCTTGCGCGTCTGGGCGATCATGAAGGCGTGCAGCGGCTTGCCCGAGCGCGCGAGCGCCTCGTCGACGCTAATCTCCTTGCGACTGTAGGGTTCGATGGCGACGCGGTTGATGGTCGACGTGACCGGCTGCATGATGAACAGGGTGAGGAACAGGCTGAGTCCCACCAGGACCTGGTTGGGCGGCGTCTGCTGGAGCCCGAGCGCCTGACGCAGGATCGAGAGTACGATGATGATCCGGGTGAAGCTGGTCATCATCAGGACCATGGACGGGAGTACGGTCAGCGCTCCCATCAGGATCAACAGCTGGAGTGGGAGGGACATCTGCTGACCGTTTCCCGCGGCGTGCAAGAGGCTATCCATCGATGAGCTCAGGCCCGGCTTCAGTTAGCAGCGTGACCTGCCCCCGGCTGACCGCGATCAGCAACCTGCGTTCATCGAAGCTCACGACGGCAAGCTTGCTGCCGGGGCCGAGCGGAATCGCGTCGACCAGTCGCACCGAGCGATCCTGGACACGCATTGCAGGAAGGCCGAGCTGAAGCCTTTTCCAGAGCCATAGGCTCGCCCAGGCAAGCCCGCCGACCAGCGGAACCAGGATCACAAGTCGAAGGATATATTCGCCCATCAGGCGGCCCGCCGATCCTGCGTTCGGCGATCGGTGCTTCGGCGGTCGGCGCCGGCGCGGCGGTCGACGATCTCGGTGACGCGAATGCCATAACGGCCCTCGATGGTGACCACTTCGCCGCGAGCGATCAGTGTGCCGTTGGCGAACACGTCGAGCAAGGCATCAGCTTCGCGGTCGAGCTCCACTACGCTGCCCTTAGCGAGGCCGAGAAGGTCGCAGAGCTTGAGCGAAGCTGAGCCGACCTCGACCGAGATGCGCAGCGCAACACCGGAGAGAAGGTCAAAATTCTGGTCGAGCAGGTCAGTTGCCTGTTCGATGTCGCTCGCGCTCGGGGCGCTTGCCATGTCGGTCATGGAAAAACGGATCCTTCTTTAGAGATGTTCGATGCAAACGGCGGCGCGGCCGCCTGACTCGCCAGCACTCCCGCGTGCAAAACGGAGCCCTGCGATTAAGAGGTCGATTTGGGCCGGCAGGCAGACCGGGATGACGTCGCCCGCGCGAAGATTCATGAGCCGAGCCAGCGGCAATTCGGGCTGAGCGAAGACGGCGCGGACCGGGAAAGAAACATCGAGCGCGCAATCCATCAGGCGCGCCTGCCAACTCTCATCGGCAAGCTCCTCTCCTGTGGCTGGCGTAGCCGACTGAAGACCAGGAAGGGCCTCAAGCATGGCGATGGGAAAGCGGCATTCGATCTCGAATGGCGCGTGGCCGTCGAGGGTCACGCTAAAAACCTGGATCGCCACTGGGCCATCGGTCGGCCCGGCGTCGTCATCGAGCGCCGCGCGGATTTGCGCGAAAGGCTGCCAAGCCGCGCCAAGAAGCGCGCAGAAAGCCGAGGCGATGCGCTGGAAGAAGCGCGCCTCGGTCGGTGACAGCCGTTCGCGCTCGAGCACCTCGGTGCCGGCGCCGCCATAATAAAGGTCAACGAGGCGCATCACGCTAACCCGGCTGATCATCAGCTCAGCCGTTCCCTTGAGCGGCTCGAGGCGAATGCGTTGGACCGCAAGACCTTCGCTTGTCGGCGTCTTCTCGAGACGGACTGGAGTTAAGGCGACATGCGCGCGAGCCGCCATGAGGCCCTCAAGGAGTTCAGCGATGCCCCGCGCAAGTTTATGCCCGGCTCGCTCGAGCCCGGGATAGGAAGCGCATTCCTCAGCGCGCCTTACAAGGTTCGCCTTTGTCACCCTGCTACCGGAAGCAACCGGGCTCATTGGATGACCAGGCTAGTGAAGTAGATATTGTCGACGCCGCCAAAGCCTTCCTTGTCGCGGAGCACCTTGTTGGTGGCTGCGGTCAGCTGCTGCTGAAGCGCCTGCTTGCCGCGATTGGTGGAGAGAACGGCCGGGTCCTGCTCGGCAAGGACCATCAATGCGGCCGAGCGGATCGGCACGGTCTGGCGTTTGATGTTCTCGACGACGCGATGGTCGTAATAGGTCGCGAAGCTCAGGCCGACCTGGATGATGCCGCCGTTGGCAAGGTTGGCGGTGAACGGCTGATCGAGCGGAACGTAGGTGACCTCGAACTTGCGCGGATCGACCGCGACGCGATCGCTGGTCACCGAGACGGTCCCGAACTTGGGTGCAGATTCCTTGCTTTCCCCACCTTCGGGGCTAGCGGAGACGTCTCCATTATCGCTGCGCTCGACGAGCTTGGGCCGGCTTGGATCTTCGGTTGCGCCCGCCGCGAGCAAGCCGTGCGAGGCATAGACGCCAACGCCGACGCCGCCACCGATCAACAGCGTCGCGCCGGTGAGCGTAAGCAGCATGATCTTGAACTTGCCCCGCTTCCTGGGTTCGGCGGGCATCGCCGCGGCGGGCTTCTTGGTCGACATGAAATGTTTCCTTCCTGAGCTCAGGCGTAGCGTCCGTCAGGGCGCAGTTCGTTGGTGGATTGAGATTGTTCAGCGGCCAGCGGTGCGGCCTCGATAGGGAGCGCTAAGGGCGCGTTCGGCCGGTCGTGGCGCTCGCGGTCGGCGCTGCCGCCGCCCAGCGTCACATTCGTCGCGGCGACCTTGAGACCATTGGCGCGCATATCGTCGTTCAGCTGATGCTGCGCCTGCGCGACGGTCGCCCGGCTCTGATCGTCGTGGGTGCGGATCGTGACGGCGACGCCGGCATCGGATGAATGGAGACGCACGTCGAGCGGGCCGAGCTGGTCGGCGGTCAGCCGGAACGCGGCACGGCCGCTTGTCCCGGAGAGCGAGGCAATGTCGCGCATCAGAGCGTCGAGTTGCTGGAGCTCGGGATCCACGTTTGTCGCGACAGCGTTGGCACTTGCCGGCGACAGGTGCGGCACAGAGCCCAGTGGCTTTGCGTGCATTAGCGCTGCCCCGAGGACTTGGGTGTCGACCGATGTCGCCAGGCTCGCTGCGGCGTGCAGCGCGGGCGCGGGCGAGTTCAGGCGATCGTCCGAGCCGTCACGTCCGCTCGGCAACAGCGAAGATGCTGGTTGGTCTCCGGCAGGCATGGCTGCCATTGGCAGAGCTCTTTCCGACGGCACGTTGCCGCCAGGCAAAATTGCGGCGCGTGCGGCCGGCGGCGGCGGGACAGCGATCGCTGCGACGGCGGCAAGTGCCTGCTGGATGGTCCAGGACGAAGGCTCGCCGGTTGGTTGCTTTTCGCGACGGGCTGCGGCCGGCTCCTTGTCCGCCTCGCGCAGGCGGAGGGTGCGTGCGGGACCTCCCCGCGCGGACCCTGATTGCAGAGTTGCGAGCACCATCGCCGCCGCAAGGGCTATTGCGGGCTCGCCGGCAGGGTCGGTTTCCGCCGTTGTTGCGGGCATCGTGCTCTGAAAGGGCCGTCGAGCAATGGCTGCATCGACGTACTCCTGCGGCGGACAAGTGGCAGGTGTCGCGTCGTCGGCGACAACCGCGTCGGCCGCCTGTGCCATATCAGCCATTGTTCCGGTCTGCGCGACAGCCGGTGGCGGAGCGGTGGGTCCGCGATCTTCAACGGCTTCCGGCTGCGCTGCGACACCGAAGCATGCCGCCGCAGTCGACAGCAACTCGGTGAAGCCGGTAGCCGGCGAAGCGTTCGCAGCATCGGTGACACAGGCCGAAAGCTCGGCAGACAAAGGCAACGAAACAGCGCTCATCCGCGCTTCCTCCTGATTCGTGTCGGACGGTTGGCGTCGTCGCGCAGGGACTGGCCCCTCTCCTCGCCTGCGGCAGCCCGGTCGCGGAGCCGTTCCGTGCCATCCTTGCGCGTGCCGGCGGCAAGGCGCGCCGCCCATGCCTGCTCGTGACGCGCCTCGGCGGCGCTGATCGGATGAGAAAGGTCACCCTCCGCCCGACCCAGGCGCTCGTGCATCTCGGACATCGCGTGGAGCGACTGTCCGTGGCTCGAGCCGAGCGCCGGGCGAAGGCTTGCGCGCAGATCACCGATGCGGCGCGCGACGCCTAGCAGTTCGGCAATGCGCCGTTCCGCCGCAGCCTCGCGTGCCGCGGCGACGCGATGCTCAACCACCCGCACGCGTAGGATCCTGTTGCAGCGCTGGGACAGCCGGCTCACGCGCCAAATCCTTCGATTAGCGCGACGCGGGAGTCGTCAAGCGCAAAGCGCTCGCCGGGCTCCTGACGGAGGAATGCCAGCATATCCTCGCGCCGGGCAATTGCCTCGTCGAGCGCGGGATCGTTGCCAGCAGCGTAGGCGCCCATCAGCAGGAGATCCCGGTTTTCCTCAAAGGCGGACCACAAGCGACGGAAGTGCGCTGCTGCCGCAAGGTGAGCGGTGTCGGTGACGTCGGGCATGGTGCGTGAGAGCGAGCGCGCCACATCGATCGCCGGGAACACGCCCTGCTCAGCAAGCGGCCGCGACAAGAGGATGTGTCCATCGACGATGGCGCGAGCGGCATCGACAATTGGATCGTCGGTATCGCCGCCGTCAGCGAGGACGGTATAGATTGCAGTGATCGAACCGCCGCTACGGGAGTCTGCTCCGGCACGCTCGACCAGGCGCGGGATGAGGCCGAGTGCCGAAGGAGGATATCCCTTCATGGTCGGCGGTTCACCAAGGCCGAGGCCAATTTCGCGCTGCGCGTGTGCAACCCGCGTCAGGCTGTCGATCAGGAGGAACACCTTCTTTCCCTGCTCGCGGAAATATTCGGCGATCGCGGTCGCGCGCATGGCGGCCCGAAGACGAAGCAGCGGCGCATGGTCGGCTGGAACGGCGACCACCACCGACCGCGGCTTGAGGCTGCGGGTGATCTTGGTCTCGACAAAATCGCTAACCTCGCGGCTACGCTCGCCGATCAACCCGGCAACGATCACGTCGGCGTCGACGCCCGCGAGCATCTGGCCCATCAGAACCGACTTGCCGACGCCGGAACCCGCAATGATCGCGACTCGCTGGCCAACGCCGACGGTCAGAAGTGCATTGACCGCGCGCACGCCGACGTCGAGCGGACTGGTGACGCGGCTGCGGCGCAGCGGATTTACGCGCTGACCCGCCAGTGGCCATGCGAGCCGGCTCGAAATTGGTCCGCGCCCGTCGAGTGGCTGCCCGTGGGCGTCGATTACTCGTCCAAGGAGCGCATTGCCGCACTGGGCAAGCCCTCCATGCCCGTCGGGCTCGACCCGGCTTCCGGCCGCGACCGGTGCGTCGTTGTCGAACGGGAGGATGAGGCTGCGGTTTCCATGGAATCCGACCACCTCGCCGCGCAGCAGGGTCTCGCCTGCTGCGGCAATGCGAACTGCGGTTCCGAGCGGATGGGTGAAGCCTTCGGCCTCAAGCATCGCGCCTTCGTGTGCGACGAGCCGGCCGATGCGACGCGGGCCCACGGACTCAAGGGCGATCGCCGCCGTGACTGCTGCCCCCGAGCTGACAAGGCGACTGTTCATTGCGCTAAACCTTCAAGACCGAGCTGCTCGCGCAGCGCTTCGAGGTGAGTCGCGACGCCGTCCTCAACCCAGCCGGTCGAATCCTCGATGCGCAGCGAGCCGCGCGACAGGTTCGGATCAGCGACCACCGGGAGTGGAAGGACCGAAGGATCGAGGAGCGCGAGGTCCTCGGGATGGAGGCGAAGAGTGGCGGCGCGCTCGGCCTCGGCGATGAGGCCTGCTGCGCGGCGCGCGCGCATCAGCAGAAGGTTGGTGTCGACGGCGAGCTCGCCTGCCGTTAGCCGAACCAGGCGCTCGACGGTCTCGGCGATGAGCAATGCGAGCTCTTCGCTTGGCCCGGGCTGAAGCGCTTCGCATGCGGCGACCAGGGTGGCAAATTGCTCGCGCTCCCCGGCAAACAACTGCTCGGCATCGGCGAGTCCTTGCTGGTAACCGAGCGCGAAAGAGTCATCCGCCGATGCGGCCGGCAATGCGGCAACGGCCGCGCTGGCAGCGGTGTGCCGCAACAGCGGCCGGAAGCCCGCAAGTGGGCGCGCCTCTGCAAGCCGTACGGCCTGGAACTCAGACATAATCGTCCTCACCGCCAAGCTGGATCTCGCCCGCGTCGGCAAGCTTGCGAGCGGTCGCGAGGATCGTCCGCTGCGCTTCCTCGACCTCGGCCCGCTTGGCGGGTGCACTTTCTGCCATCTCGTCGCGGATCGTGTCAGCGGCTCGGCTCGACATGCAGCCGAGCATCTGTTCGAGCAACTTGGCTTCGGCGCCGCGCAGCGCAAGGCTGAGCACCGACCCCTCGACGGCCCGGAGGACCGCGCCGAGGCTCTTGGAATCGAGCGCCGCGAGGTCCTCGAACACGAGCATCTCGCGTTCGATCGCGGCGGCAAGCGCCTCGTCGCTCTGCTTGATGGAGGCGATCAGCCTTTGGCCGTCGGCTTTGCGCATGCGGTTGACGATCTGCGCAGCTTCGGCGGCGCCGCCGACCTTAAGAGGCGGTGCCGAAGCACCGCGCGAGGAGTAGTCGGAGAGGAGCTGTTCAAGATCCTCGATCGCTTCGCGGCGGACCTTGGTGAGTCGAGCGGCGCGGGCGAGCAGATCTGCCTGGGTCGCCTCGTCGAAGTCGCAAAGGGCGTTGGCCGCGGTTTCAGGAGTGAGCACTGCAAGGATCAGCGCGCCGACCTGTGCATGCTCGGCCTTGAGGATGTCGGCGATCGTGTCGACCTCCATCCACCGCAGCAGATCGAGCGCGACAGCGCTGCTCCTCGGCGCAATCTGGGTCAGGATATTGTCGGCGCGGACGTTGCCGAGCGCGTGGGTAAGGACCGAGCGAACATGAGGCTCGACTCCGACCGAGAGGGCGGATGTCGCGCGGCACCGGGCAACGAACAGGTCGAGCGCGGCCTCAACCGTTGTCTCGTCGGCATTTGCGACTTTGAACATGCTCTCGCCGAGCCGGCGAACGGTCGAGGGATCGAGCGCTTTGACGATCTCGCCAGCATCCTCGTCACCGAGCAGCATGAGGAGAATCGCCGCCGCGGTCGCGCCGTCGACTTTGGGCGAGGCGCTCTCGACGCCTTCGAGCTCGTCCTCGACGTCCTCGCTCATTTGCGCGCCTCGACGAGCTGGCGGACAACCATCGCCGCTTTCTCGCGGTCCTGACGCACGAAGTTGCGGACGAGGTCGGCGCGCGCCTCGTAGCTCGGCGCCGTTTCGATCATGTCGAGGGTGACGGTCGGAAGCCGCGCCTGCGAGCCGGGTGCTCCCTCACCACCGTCACTAGCGAACTCTTCGCCGAGCGCCCTACTGCGGAGCGACTTCATCAGCGGCCGGCCAACAAACAGGAAGGCAAACAGAGCGGCAACGAGCGCACCCACCTGGCGAACCAGCGGCAGGAACCAGCCGCTTTCCCAGAAGCGTACCGAACTTTCCTCGACTGGGGCGAACGGACGCGAGGTTACGACTACCTGGTCACCGCGCGTCGCGTCGAAACCGACGGCGCCCTTCACCAAATTCTCGATCGCTGCGAGCTCGGCTGGGGTGCGCTTCTTGTCGGCTTCGTTGAGGGCGACGGCGACGCTCAGCCGGTGGAGCCGGCCTTCGGGCTGATGGGTGACCGAAATCTCGCGGCCAACGTCGAAGCTGCGCGAATAGGTCTCGGTCGACTGGTTGTCGTTCGAAGATTGCGCGGCCTGCTGCGGCGGCGGCTGGTTTGAGAGCTGCGATGCTGGCGGCGGCTGGTTAGAGAGCGCTCCCGGGATGCCGGCGGCCGGGACATTGGCATTGGCAGCAGAGGTCTTGTTGCCCTGCTCGCTGCGCAGCGCGCGATCGTTCTGCGGATAACTTTCCCGCGTCGATTGGCTTTCCGATGCATCGATGTCGGCATGGACTTCGGCGGTATAATTGCCGGCGCCAAGCATTGGCGTCAGGAGGGTCGCCAGCGCCTGTCGGTAGCGGCCCTCGGCCTGGAGCTGGAGCTCGAAGTTTTGGTCATTGGCAACCGAGGCGTCGCGCGACATCAGCGCACCCGACTGGTCGACCACGGAAACGTCGCCCGGCGACAGTCCGCTGACCGACGAGGAGACGAGCTGCTGAACGGCCCGCACCTGGGCTTCGGACAAGGTGCGCCCGGTCTGCATTGTCAGCATGACCGAGGCCGCGGGCGGGCGCTCGTCGCGCACGAAGGGGCTCGGGTCGGGCGTTGCAAGATGGACCCGCGCGATCTTGATGCTGTCTATCGCCTCGATCGTCCGGGCAAGATCGGCCTCGTGCGCCGCGCGCAGCGTCTCGCCTTCGACTGCCCGGCTTGAACCCAGTGGGAGATTCGCGACCAAAGCGTCCCCCGCGGGGGCAGCCTTGGGCAGGCCTTGCCCGGCGAGAAGGATTCGCGCGCGCTGGAGATCGCCCTCGCCCACTTCGACGGCGCCAGTTGAGCTGTCGATCGAATAATTGATGCCGGAGGCGGAGAGTGCGCTGACGACGGCCGACTTATCAGCGTCGGTCAGACCCTCAAACAGGCTGCGCTGCGGCGGGGTCTGGAACGACCACCAGGCGAGTGCGGCAATGGCCATGGCGCTGAGCGCCCCGACCATCGGCAGGCTGCGGCGGACGGCGGGCTGATCCATGAACGCGCGCAATGGTTCGAGGCGCGCCGGGAGAGTAAATGACGGAACGCGCACCTGTCGGGCAGCAGGCACCGCAACGGCGGCCGATTCAGCGATGATTTCTCCGGCCATCGCGTCAGACCGGCATGTTCATGATGTCGCGGTAGGCGGACAGAAGCTTGTTGCGTACCTGCAGCGTGGCTTCGAAACTGAGTGAGGCTTTTTGGCGCTCGACCATCACTTGGACGATGTCACTGGTGTCGCCGCGCTCATATGATTCGGAGATCGCGCTCGCCTTGACCTGCTGGTCGTTGACCGCGCGCACCGCGTCGACCAGCGTCTTGCCGAACGAGGTCTCGCCCGCTGCATCGACGCCGTCGCTCGACGGGTTTCCGGCGGCGCGTTGGAGCGCCTGGTTCTGGTTGAGGATGGCCGAACGTAACTGCAGCAGCTTCCCCGATTCAATCCCCGTGATCATGTCCCGGTCGTCCCCCAAAGCGTTGCCCCACGCGGGCTCGCCAAGCATTAAAGCAAATGCTGTGCCAGACAGACATTCGGGTGATTTTTCAGCTGCCTGGTGGCCTGAGGCACGAGGCCGGTCGCGAGTGGGCAGTCGGCATTCCGACAGGTGGGTGATTAAAGGTTTTCGACGAAGTGCCGTTTCCTTGGCTGGGCGGCCCGACTGGTTGGGCTGCTGCAGGGGCAACACTGCCAGAAAGGAATCTAAGAGCCATGACCGTCATCAACACCAACGTTTCGGCGCTTCGCGCCCAGAACAGCTCGCGCCTCGCCAGCAAGTCGCTGGGGGAAGCCATGGACCGCCTATCGAGCGGCAAGCGCATCAACAGTGCCAAGGACGACGCAGCCGGCCTCGCGATTGCGACCCGCATGGACGCCAAGGTCCGCGGTCTCACGCAGGCCGTACGCAATGCCAACGACGGCATTTCGCTGGCCCAGACTGCCGAGGGCGCGATGGGCGAAGTGTCGAACATTCTGGTGCGCATGCGCGAGCTGTCGGTTGAAGCCGCCAACGGCACGGCGGCGGCCACTGACCGCACCGCGATCCAGACCGAGGTCACGCAGCTCATCGGTCAGATCGACGACATTGCCGGGCGCACGGACTTCAACGGCACCAACCTATTCAATGCCGCTGGGACGTTCAGCATTCAGACCGGCGTCAACTCGGGCGAAACGGTCGATATCGACTTCGTCGCGATGAACTCGACCGGCCTCGGGGTGAACTCGGTCGACATGTCGACGGCCGCTGGCGCTTCTTCCGCAATGGCGCTTATCAGCACGGCGATCGACACGGTCGCGACGCAGCGCGCCAATGCCGGCGCGTCACAGAGTCGCCTGGAGGCAACCGTCAACAATTTGACGTCGACTGCCACCAATTTGACGGAAGCCAAGTCGCGCATCCAGGACGCCGATTTCTCCGAGGAATCGACAAAGCTCGCGACTGCGCAAATCCTGTCGCAGGCGTCGACCGCCATGCTGGCGCAGGCCAACCAGAGCCAGCAGGGGGTGATGAACCTGCTTCGCGGCTAAGCGGCACCGAGGGAGGGGCGGCTTCGGCAGCAGCGCCGGGCCGCCTTTCCTTTGCCCTTGAGGAACTGAAGTAATTCGAGGGATGCTTAGAGACTGATGCAGCTGCCATTTACGAACAATAACCCGCCAAATGAGCGTCCGGCGCAACCGCCTTCGTCCTCGCCCAAGTGGGCGTACCTCACGAATGAGGTGGAGTTGTTTCGGAGACGCGCGCTCGAGTGCCGTCAGGCCGCGGAACGCACGCCCCATGGCCCTTGGCGGCTCCACCTCGAGAGTATAGCTGAGGAACTCGACAAAGAGGCTGGATGGATTGCGAGCGCGATCAAGCGCTGATCCTGACATTCTGAAGCAGAACAATTTTCAGGGCCTCGCGCAACGCGCTTCGACGGGTAGCGTCCCGAGGACCCATGATATGAAGCGTCAGAGCCGACATCGCGGTCGAACCCGCTGGGCGACCTGCGCCTTAATAGCGCCACCGCCGGGGCCCTAGCAGAGCGAGACATCGCCGCTAAGTCCTTCGTGAGCGCTGCTCAAAGTCCAACACCATAACGGTGCTGTAAAAAGGGAGCAGGTCATAGCCGCGCGATGACGCGATACATCCAAAAGCGTGCCCGCACGTCCACGGTGCGCGTCATTTCCTCGGCTCTAGCATTGAGGGCTTGCCTTCGACGGCGCAGCCGGTGTTCTACATTCAGAAAATGCCAACTCACCTCAGAAAAGTAGGTCGACCAGTGATCTCGCTCGACGACGAAGGTTCGGCAACCACGATCCTCACGGCGCGGCAGGCGCAATGCCTGCGCGGCGTACTTGAGCTGAAGTCTGCCAAGGAGATCGCCCGCGACCTCGGGATCAGTCCTCATGCCGTCGAGAAGCACCTGCGGATTTGCCGCGAGAAGTTCGGAGTCGCCACCAGTGCTGAAGCCGCCCGTTACTTTGCACGTCAGTCGAGAGGTAACGAGTTCCCGCACTACGACATCTCGGACCTCGTATCGGGGAGCCACACGAGGGATGGTGGGCCCGTCCTCGAGCAGCCAGCGACACCGAACTTGGCTGCGCTCGAGGAGACATATGGAGCCCTTTCAGACGACCACCCGCTCACGCCCCTCCAAACGCTTCTGGCCATCGCTGCAGTGTCCTTCGTGTCGATCGTGGGGCTGCTGCTCCTGGTCGCCTGCGCCGAGGGGATCCGGAGGCTGGTGACGAACTGACCGGGCTTCTGATCAAGAGGAACTCGGACATGCTGAACGTGAGACTGAATGCAGCGCGCAAGATCGCCGACGCGTTGATCCCAAGCGAAGCCGACATCGAGACTGCCATTGCCAGCACGTCGCGTCTCATCGCAGCGATCGCGGAAGGTCGGGCTGAAACCAACCTCCCCGTCGCCATGGGTCAAGATAGCCTCGCCGCCTTGAGCGCGACCATGGCCGCGCTCATCGAAGCGCGCGGCAAAATCGCGACCGCTCATCAGGCACTCGCCCAGGATCGCATCGACGCAGGGCTTCGCGCATATGGCATGGGTGACGTCAGCGATTGCCCGTCGACTGGCGCCCTCGGCCTGGTGGAAATGTCGCGGTCGGCCGCCTGATCAGTTGTCGGGATCCGGTCAACAACGCAGAGCGAGACGGTGATGAGAGTCGAAGTCTATCTCCTGTTGCTCAGTGTGGCGACCGGATCCGCGATCATCTTTGGAACACGTGGCGAGCGCTGGCTTGGAGCGACGATCCTTGCGGGCAATGTACTCACGCTTCTGGTCGAGCGGATTTTGGGGGAAATCTACGCGTCGGTCTCGTTCGGCTACCTGGCGCTGGATGCGCTTCTCGCCGCGACCCTCTGCTTGATCGCTGTCAGGTTTCCCAGCTGGGTCGCGATTTGCGTCGCTGCATTTCAGATCAACGGGACGCTTGGCCACCTCGTAAAGCTGCTTGCGATCCACACGATCCCGTTCAGCTATGCTTTCCTTCTGAAGGTTTGGGCGTGGCCGATGGTGCTGTCGCTGTTTGCAGCTCGCTGCCTCCCCGCGATGCGCACTACCCTCCTCGCAAGAAATTGGCGTCCATTAGCCCGCCGGTACGGCAGGCCTTGACTAGGCGCACCTACCTCCATCTTCCTTAAAGGGACCAAACCAATTGTGCTCAAATAGCCAGACGCGCTCGGCCGACACCCATCGTCTCTCACACTTCGCCGGCGAGTTGCTTTCAATCCGTCGGGCTCGCGGCAATGCCACTTCTGACGAACTATTTGGCGAGCCTGGTTGGGATATGCTTCTGGCCCTCTATAGCAGGGAAATCCCACTTACGGTCAGCACGTTAAGCAATGTCACGAGGCTGCCGGAGTCCACAGGAACTAGATGGGTGGCAGTGCTCGAGAGCCGCCGCCTTGTCAGTCGCCTCGAGAGTCCAGGCACCCCCGGCCCCGATCTTGTTTCGATAACCGACGAAGGTCGCAACATTTTGGAACGATCGCTTCGCGCGATTTTGAGCGCGGCCTAAGATTGGTAATGTCTGTATCGACGGGATCTGAGCAGTAACGAGTCTTGTTTGCTACGCTGGTAAAGTGCCGGCGAGACATTCCATCACACTTGAGCATCCAGACGAAAACCCGCCCACTGCTGCCACGCCGGCGGCAGCACGACAAAGTGGCCGCCGATCGTGCAACGATGGCGAAGTCATTGCTTGCGCTTACTTGCCAGTCAAACGGCCATTTGAAACATGTTTGACCAGTGTTAACGTGCATAAGCCCGCAGCCGTTTGTCCGGGGAAGTAAAAGCGTATGAGCATCAACGCGTCTGGGGACAATCACGACAAACTTCACGAAGCGCTTTCGCTTCTCGAGCATGCGCTCAAGTTGCTCGATGAAACTGATGCGCCAAGCCAAATCGGCGCATATGTAGATTTAGGCGCGTGTCACTTGCGCACTGTGCTTCAAGAGGGGCGGCCAATTGGCGCCAGTAAATCATAGGTGAGCAGGGATTTGCTCAAGATCGCCCAGAGTAGCCCATCTGGTGCGCTCCGTTTAGAGCCAGACGCGGCGCTCCCAAGCCTGCATCGGCTGGCTGCTCAAACGTTCGCCAGGCTGTGCGCAATAGGCAGAGCGTAGTCTAATCCTATTGGTGTCATCAGCGCCGGAAACCTTCGTATCAGACAATATTGCTGCCAGGCAGGTAGCTCTCGATCATGGCAGTGGCGACCAAATTGTTCGAGGCCATGCGTCGATGCCGACGGACCGCTGCGTTCGCCTGCCATTTCCAGCGGAACACTCGGATTTCTTCGTGCCACTTCTCCAATACGATGCATTCGAGCAGTGGTGCAGACCGCAGAGTAACTTTCCAGTAGCTCCGGCCAAAACCCGTTTGGGGCAGCGGAACGAAGGGGAGCTGTATATCCATTTGCGCCCATCTAGCTCCATCGGCGCACTGCTTTCTCGGTAGTCCGTTGCTTTCTTCACGGAGCGGGGGATCGCAGCGAGCGCTTAGACTGGGACTGATTACCAGCGGTCATTCAGCGGACGCGATGGCATGAGCAGTGGATCGCATGTCGGGCTATTCGCAGTCGAGAGCTGCGGATCGCTCCATAGCGGGGTGGCGCCAATTGGGTAATCAATAGGACCGTTTTGGATGGTCGCGGCTCCAACCATCTCCAGTTTGGCGCAAGGTGTAAACGCCAATTAGGCTGTAGTTCGTCAAGCCTGTGCGATGTTGCTGTTCGCCGCCTACGCCAGCGCCGCTTCCGCTCTTCCCGCTCGCGCCGAAGTTCGCGCCATGGCGCGCGTGCGCATCGAACGAGCCGCGACGGCGAGTGCGAAAGAGTGGGAGCAATCAAGAGACCCCTCGAAGAGAGAGATCGTTATCCGCGATGCAGGTGGCGAACTAATATTGGTCAGGGTCATCGAGTATGAGTGACCGACACATCCTAAGCCTTTTGGCTCACATTCACGCACTTTCACGCTTGCCCGATGGCAACCTAGTCGCAGCGGCCGACGGACGCATAACCGAGACGTCGTCAGCAGAGTTTATGCTCTCAAATGTCCGTCTTTCTGTTCGACTGCAACGCTCTCCGCGAGGTTGCGAGTTGGTCGACGCTGATGCCTTTGAGCACGGCGACGTGATAGGCGAGCAGTTGCACAGGAACGGCTAATGCGAGTGGCGCGGTGAGCGGGTGGACGGCCAGCATAACGGCTCGCAAACGCTGTCTAGATCCGTCAACTACGTAGTCGTCGGCGCCTACAACGCGATTTTGCCTCTGTTGCGTCGCGTCTAATAACAAACCCAGATTATCACTGATTAGCGGAAGTCCGGATGTCTGTTAGTAGACGCCAATCGTGATCGAGGTGCCTTGACGGCACTCAGGCAAACGCGGTGGGGGAAACTGTGAACGATATGCATTCGGGAACGCTACGAAGCGAAGGAACGGCGGCGCTTGGGCATATGGAGCAGGCACTCGAATTGCTTGATCAATGCAGCCGCACCGGCGAGATCGGAGCGCAGCTCGACTTAGCAATCTGCCGACTTCGCGAACTTATCGTCACCGAGGGACTGAGCGAAGTGACAGCCTCGGTAAGTCGGCCGCTAGCGAGCTAGATAGAAGCTGTTCAACAACTATCTCAATAGGTTCGCCGCTGTGACTGTCCCGCCGATCGAAGTGTATAACTGACCGGCAAATCTGCGGGAAGATCAAGCGTCCAAGCTGCGTTCGGATAAAGTCTTTTTCCCGGCAACGAGGTGCATGCATGGCCGTTGCTGCATTGCTGACCCTCCACAACCTCAACGCTGACGTTGCCGGAGTTCTTGAAGGTAAGTTTCCTGCCATTTCTCGCGCCAATGACGTTGACCGTCGGTCGGACGGGCCGGATCAGCACAAGTACGTCATACCCCACGACGACCTTAAGCCCAGACTCTGCCGACTTCAGTGCGCCGACGGTGGGCTTGATTGTGACGCGATAGACGTGCTCGCGGTCAGGGCTCGCTGACAAGTTAGCGAACCTGACGAGCCGTCGCTGACCGGCTTCAAGGATCATACGCGCAGGAGCGACCAAGAGACCTAAATTCTCTGGGTCCGGGTCACGGCGGTCTCTCTGAGACGGCATCCCCGCGTCAACGATTTCCCGTGGATCAATGGAAACGAAGCTGCGCTCCGGCGAATTGTTCCAGACCTCGACGTCCTCACGCGACTGCTTACCTGGTTGTAAGTCGACGATTAGCTCGCTGAGCACGAGTTCCGCGTGAGCAGGGCCCGGAACGATTATCCATGCCAACGTCGACACGCCAATCAGCACCATGGATTTCGCTGTTTTCACTGGCAGACAACCTTTCCCACCGAGGCATAATCGTTGCTCACTGCCGCGTTGCCAATCGGTAGACGGCAGCTAGCTTCGCCTGCGCCGCCGATCATCACAGCATCACCGCGCCTCACGTCTATTTGGAAGAACCCGTTTTCGTTGGTCTGGGCAATGTTCTTGGCAGTCTGGACCAAGGCGTTAGCCATCGGCCTCCCGGCGGGTGAGACTGCCTGCCCGAACAGGGTGAAATACGATTCCGCATCCCATGCGAGGGCCCTCACGTTTCCGGGATAAAGGGTAACTTCGCGTGCGGCCGTATCATAACTCACATTGACAGCTTCGACAGGAACAAGCCGCACCCTGTACGTGCGGTAGCCAGGAACGAACAAAGACAGCCGCTCGCCGACGCGTACCCGCCCTTTGGAAACATCGTCGACCAACACGTCGAACGTTGCGTCACGCGCATCACCGTTCACTGTGACAACGAAGGCGCTCTGCTCCGGCGAGCGTGCGCCAAGAGCCTCCACCGAAGAGCCAAGAGCGAAGCCGGACTGGAAACCAATGTCATATTGTGCGCCGCCCTTGCCCTCAAGATCGTGCAGAATATCGGCCCGGCCATTCCCGAAATTGCCGTAGAATGTCCCGCCAGCATGGAGAAAGGAGCTGCTGATGTTCCGATCTACTCCGGCCTCTACATTGAAGAGCGTTTGGGCCTGGGTTTCATGCGAGAATTGTGCGGTCAAATTGGACACGACCCGGGACACTCCACCTCCGCCGCTTTCATTCTGATAGGCTCCGCCGGTGGTACTCGAAATCGACATTCTGCCGGACGTAAGCAGTGCTCTGAATCCGGCGAAGGCGGCCGTCGCGGTCCGCGTTTTCTGTGCCGAAGCCTCGAACACCAATTGAATTCGATTACGCGACACAAGCGGCCAAGTGATATTTGGTCCAACGGTGTAGTCAGCGGCGTAATCGTGGTCCTTCCGGTAGGAGGCAACAATTGAGAGGTAGCCGCTGCCGAGGCGAATACCGACGCTTCCCGTTGCTTGTGTATACGACCCATTTGCAAGCTGGATGCCGGTTGGTGGAGTGAAATCAAACGTATTCGCATATGACGAAAACGGAATGAGCGGACCGTCCTTCGACCAAATGTGCCGTATATCGAGATTGGCAGTAAAGGGCCCCTGTCCGGAGGTACCGAACTGCAAAAGTCCCCCGGCATCGCCTGTGCTCGACACGAGACCGGCCGCACGGAGCCGGACTGGACCTTTGATGAACCAGGCCCCACCCTCAACGATCAACTTGTGTTGTGTTCCGAGCGCCGACACATCTAGCGCAAAGTTGTTGGACAGCCGCCAGGCTGATCCCGCCTGATAGTAGAAGGTGTTCGACGCACTGACCGGCTGGTGGGGACGCGTATTCGCAAGGAACCCTCCAAATGCATAGAAGATCGGATGGCCTGCCGGCGCCACTTGCTCGTTCTTCACAAAGAAGCGGCGTTCCTCGCGCACACTGCCATTCGGCTCATGAATTCTAAGGACGACTGTGTAGGAGCCGCTCGTCAGGGCAGACGTGTCGAGGTCAATGTTGCCTGCTGGATAGGAACGCGAGCTGACGAGGCGCCCGTCGACAAGGAGCTCAACCCGCGATGGCTGGGCGAGGAACACGATCAAAGGCGTTCCGCGCAATGCCTCTTGATCTGCCCAGGTGTCGAACTGGGTCCCGACCCCAGCACCGATAATTCGTCGCTGACCTATGAACTCATTGCCCGGGGCCCAAAACAGTCCCGCGGAATAGCGCAAGCTCTTACTATCAAACTCGCCGACAAGATCATCAACGACAAAGCCCAAATGGGAGGCGACTGACGTATTTGCCCGGATACGAGCGTTGCGAAGCGCGATGATCGTGCGGTTCTGGAAGTTGTAAGCTGAGGATCCGCCGATTGTGCCTGACGCGTTGATTCCGATCGCGTTGGTTAGTGAAAGCGACGCATCCGGCGTCGGCAGATACCCCTTCTCAAGGGTAGTTGAAACGCGCAAAAATCGCGGATTTACGAACAGGTCGACTCGAAACCGATCTTCGTCGTAGATGATTTCGGCGACATCCGGACTAATCACGCCGCAATCACCAGCGTTCGACATCGAACACGCTAGATCGCTGTGTGTCGGCAATGTCGACGCAAGCGCTGACTGAAGCTCTGGCGCCGCAATGAGGTCAGGAACCTTCGCAATGACTTCGCTGGGAGACTTAAACGTTAGGCGGCCCGGGCCTATTACGGCTAGCGCTTCGGCGACCTTCCGATCGCCGAAATACACGTCAACAAGCGTGACTCGGTCGCTCGAGAGGTTGTCGAAACCAGGGGGAGAACCCTCCATGGCTATGTTCGCGCCGGTAGCTTCGCATGCTCTCGGGACTAATATGGTTAACGCCAAAAGTGGCGCGAGATGGCCCAGTGATTTGCGCATCTCGGCCAGCAATCATTCCGGGCCGACGACGAGCGTCAGCGTTCCATTGTACGTGCCTGCAGTCGCGCTCGAGAGCGCCAAGGAACGAAGGACGAGTACGAGGCTGGCAGATGTCGCTGGCCCGCTAGCGCAAGTCTGCTGTGTCGCGGAGCTGAACTGGCCCGTCAGCGGAGTGTTTGGCGCAAGTTGCACGCCCGAGCTCTGCCCGGATGAACCGCTCCATTGCACTTCGTATGGAAGGGACTGCAACCCAGATGACAGTTCGAAAGCACCCGCCGAGCCATTACCGCTCGCTGTGATGTTGTAGCCATTGGTGCTGGTGTCGGCGAACAGGCAGACGCTCTCGCTGCGAATTGCATCGACGCTCAAGTTGGTGATGGAGCCGAAAGCAACGTCGCTGAGCTGAGTGATGCGGACCTTGTTGCTCGCAGCAAGCGCCGGAGTGCAGCCCAGCATTCCGGGCACGCCGAAGGCGTGAGCGAGCATGGCCGCGGCTGCGAAAGCCGCAAGACGTGCGCATACGCTGCGTTCGCGCCTGCGCACGATGCCATCCTGACCGGCTATCGCTGAAGCTGCGGTGGCTAGGAAACGGGGCGCCACCACAACAGCGCCATCACTCGGGCGCAACGACCAGCGTCAATGTGCCGGTGTAGGTCGTGGCAGCTTGCATGGTCTGCAGACTGGCCGTCGACATTTTTACGACCAGGCTCGCAGTTGCTGTGGCTCCCGACGAACACGTTGCGCTCGTTGCCGTGGATGTGAGCCCGGTGAGTGCCGACCCAGCGCTTAGTGCAGTGCCCGACGTCTGCCCGGTGCTTCCCGCCCATTCAACGCTATACGGAACTGTAAGCGCGCCGTTGGCGAGTGTGAAAGCTGTCCCGGTGCCGCTACCGGTCGCCGTTACGTTGTATCCGCGCGTGCTGGTGTTGCTCCACACGCAGACGTTCTGCGCTTTCGCCGCCGGCGTCGCTGGATCCTGGTTCAAGAAAGAAACATCCGTCAGACCGGTCAGCTGCACACGGTTCGGAACTGACGCTCCAATCGAGATCGATCCCGTCGAAGTTGTGCCAAGGCTGCCCTGAGATGCCGCCTGAGCTCCTCCGGATAGCAGTGCAAAAACGCTGGCTACTGCGAGCCGGCGAGACCGAGCCTTTATCATTGTCCATCCCCACGTCGACCGAACTCAAGTTCGATCCGTTTTGGAGATAACAGCAGTCGCGTAAAGATTGTGTTAAACGCTCAGTAAGCCGAAACGGTTAGCATGTGAGTACCTAAGGTCGGCAGAAGTCGCTGGCGGCGCTTTTGCCTGGTGCCGTCTTTATTCGGGGACGATCATGATCAACCGCGTGACACGGGACGCGTCATCTCCCAAATGATCGAACGAGCGTGGGATCCCAGCTCCTGGCGCTTCGTTAGGCTCCGTCAACTCAGCTTCCGTTACAGAGTAGCGCAGCGATGACGAAACGTTACTCGCAATCTTATAATTGAGAAGGGCCGTCATTTGGCCTGCCACCCCCTCCGCGTCTTCATTAACGGTAAAGGTCGGCATCACGCTCACGCTGACACGGATAGTTGCTTGAGAACGGCTATCTAGCTTGCCGCGAATTTGCTGCGAGCTTGCGACGCTGGGTAGGAGAGCGGCCGATAACCATGCAGCAGAGCGCAGCTTGAAATTTCTCATCCGCGCCTCGAACGTGAAGTAACTCGTTCAAGTTTTGCCGAGATGAGATGAAGCAATGTTTGCGATCGGAACCTACTCGGAGCGAACTTTATCCGATCTGGATATATCAACGCGTAATCTTGGCGGTTTCAGTCTGCAGAGGGACCAAAGTACAGATTGAAAAGCCGGGCGCCTATCGCTATTTTTAACGGAAATTTAACATCGGCGGGAGTATCAATGAACGACAGCGTCACTCCCAGGCATATCGCGTTAGGCGAGGCCCTGCAGCTTCTTCGATTGGCAATCGAAGTGCTGGATCGCGAGGCGGCTCCTGGGCACATCGCCGCTCATGTCGACCTGGCCGCTCATGAACTTGAGCAGGCAATCTTGGCACTTGGCCATAGTTCTAGGAAACCAGAATCGGGTGGCGAAGATCTCGGAAAAGTCTGCACATCTTAGCCTTCCCCTCCGCACTGAGCCGCATTCGAAGGTCGGTTTGCTTCACTCCTATTAAAATGCACTCAACCCAGCCGCGCTCTTCGAGCACGGTAATCCAGCGCGCCAATGTGGTAGGAGGGGCGATCCAATCGAAGTCTTTCGTCGCCAACTGTTCACCCTTTGATGTCGAAAGGTACAGTTGAAGTAATATCTCCCAAGCTGGATCCCCGAAGATCTCCGCGCCGAGGATCTGTTGGCGCATGCGGTGTAAGCGCAGGATCACCTCTACCTGATGCTCGATGTTCGCCCATGCTGTGTTGTCCAAACGGCATCCCTCGCGCAGCGTAGCGCCACCGCACAACGCGCAGCGCACCGGCAAAAATCTCGCAGTCTTTGAGAAATCAGCTCGGCACGCTGACCTGCCCGCGTAAGCAGATTCGGAACTGTCGCGCAAGCAGACATGCCAGAACCCGAAACGACAATCATGTCAGCCGCCGCTGACCTCCTAGACTCGCCGAGTTGTCATCGCGAATTCGGTCCGGATCGGTGGAAGTTTGCGGCATAATTAACGGTTTCCATCCATTCTGCCCGCTTCGGATCACGAAGAGATCAAGTGTGCAGGATCGGCAACGGCAAAGCGAAGATCGAGGGGATACGCGCAGCAGCGTCTACATAGCCGCGAGCATGTCCTGCGCCGGTATCTCCAGCGCAGCAAAAATCCGCAATCTTTCGAGCACTGGAGCGTTGATCGAGACTCCAATCACGCCCACAGCGGGCTCATCAATCCGGCTGCTGCGCGGATCGCTAGCGGTGGACGGCAAAGTCGTATGGGCCACCAACGGCCGCTTTGGCGCGCACTTTCTTCGCGAGGTTATTGTCTCTGACTGGATCGCTCCAGCCAAGAACGCTCAACAGGACCGTGTGGACAAGGCCGTCGCTCTCGTAAGGTCTGGTGCAGCGGCGGTAAGCTCGCAAGCCAGGCAAACCGCTACTCGAACACAGGAGCCGATTCCCTTCGAGGCATCAGAGCTTGCGGCTGAGTTGGCGGAAGTGTGTCGCTTCATTGACGCGATTGGAGCCACTCTTGCGGCGGACGCGGACCTGTTGCGACGCTTTGAAGGCCCGCTTCAGAACCTTGACATCGCAGCTCAATCCATCGGCGCCGTAGCCGGCGTGTTGACCGGTAGAAATGAGATGGACGGTAACCGCGGCGAGCGCTTATCGGCGCTTAGGGCCAGCCGCATTGCCGCGATGGCGAAGTACTAGTGCCGCTATTAGGCTAAGGAAGCGTTCAACTCTTCAACCGCAGCTACGCTTCTCTGGCGGAGGAAACCAAGCGGGCGCCGGAGCCCCCCCCCCCCAGTCAGGCGCCACATCTGCATTGCTTTCCCTGTCCTCGCAGGAGGTGGGCGATGCTCAGCCGTCCGGAAGAAGGGAATGAAGCCAAACAGTCTCCGCGTGTTCGACGGTGTCCGGTTTAACTCGGTTATGTATTCCTCCCAGACAGCGCGTAGGAGGAGCGGCGGATGGCCAAGTGTTGAATCGGGTTCGTACAAGTCACCGCGAACGCGCTTCGCGATAGCCGCTGAAATTTCCCCATGAGCCACCATCTCAGCCAGCTCGCGTAGGTAGCGGTCCGAAAGCTGCCTCAAGTTTTCCACCTCGGGTCGCTTTCCGAGCCACTATGCAAAGTTCCACGCTGCCATTTTGATCCCCACATTAGTCCGGTGTCGACGACCAGCAACGCCGGTCGAGACCCGAGAACTACAAAGTCTCAGTGTTCGCGCCCCCTTCAAGTGATCACAACGGATCGCGCGCAAAGGTACGGCATCCAATTTGGCGATTAACCGGTTTACTCCAGAACGGAGACAGTTTCACCTAACATTTACCCGGGATTCGAGTAAGTTGGCTCCAGCTCGGTGGTAAACGAATGTGGAAACGAGGATTGGTCAATGAACGCGCAACTAATGCAGCACGGCGACCCAGAGTTGATCCAGCTGCGCGACGAAGTAACCGAGATTGCCGCCAAGCTAGAGCGTCTTTCAATCAAACCAGGCTCTACAGCTGCCGACGAAGCTGCGCTCATGGGTGGGCCATCGCTGACCGACGTCTCGCCGAAAACGGTGATGCGCGAAATCCGGGCAAGGCGTCTCCGTGCCCGTTACGTGCCGTGCGGAGCATTTGCCGACCCGGCCTGGGATATGATGCTGGTGCTTTTCCACGCCGAGCTGGTGCAGAGGCGGATTACCGTATCGCGACTCTGCGGTGCCGCGCAGGTCCCGCCAACCACGGCTCTCCGCTGGATCACCACCTTGGTCGAACAGAAAGCCTTTGCTCGTAAAGCGGACCCGCTAGATGGACGCCGGCATTTCGTCGAGCTTTCACCCGAGACCAGCTTTGCACTGCGTCGTTACTTCGTTGAAGTCCTGGGCGGCGACCCTGAAAATCTCTGTTGAGTATCTGCGCATCGCCGAAATGCAGGTGAAAAACGCCTTGAACCTCGTCGTTCGATTGTGCCGCCTTGTTTGAGGAGTTGGCCCTCGAAGGTCTCGTTGAATAGCGGGGTGGGACAGAACCTTCCTATCGCTTTCCCGCGCGGAACGGACTCGATTAGAACTGAAGTTTAATGTCCTTCTTGCAAAGGAACTGATCTTCTAGCGGCCTGCATTCGGCAGCACGCCGCATGGCACCGAGCTTTGCGTCAGCCGGGCTCCTACGGCGAGTAAGCGTAAATGGACCGAATTTTCAACACGGCCACATCGAAGCAGCATCGAGCGCGCAACAAACGGGTGAGCCCGGATAAGCTCGAACATATCCTTAATTCGATCCCGCACGTGATCTGGAGCTCGGGTCCCAACGGCCAGCTGGACTTCGTGAGTAATCAATGGACTACCAGCTTCGGGGGCGACCCCACGGAGATGATTGGGGACGGATGGATCAACGCGGTTCATCCGGAAGACAGAGATGATGCCGTTGCCAGCTGGATGATGGCGTTAGAGAAAAAGTCGCTCTATCAAAACGAGTTCAGGCTGAAGATGCCATCCGGTGAGTATCGCTGGGTGTTGATCAAGGCAAAGCCCGAGTTGGGGCGTGACGGACAAGTGCAGCATTGGCTCGGTACCTGCACGGACGTCCATGATCGCATTGCCGCGCAACGCGCTCTCGCTGAAAAGGAGCGATTGCATCGTAGTGTGCTGGAAGCAAGCGCCGACTGCATCAAGATCCTTTCATTGGACGGGCGCCTGCAATTGATGAATCGCCCCGGCCTTCAGCTGATGGAAGTGCCCGATTTCTCGGTGCTCTCAGGAAGCTTTTGGTGGGACATGTGGCCGACCGCGATGCGAGCCACGGTCAAGGCCGCATTCCGCGACGCAAGCGCCGGCGAAACCGTACGCTTCAGTGGTTATTGCCCGACCGCTAGCGCAAAGCCCAAATGGTGGGATGTCGTGGTCACGTCCATCCGTGACGAGGACGGTGCGATTACCGGTGTTTTGTCGATTTCCCGTGACAGCACCGCGGACCGGGAAAAATCAGATGAATTGAGATGGGCAAGTGAGCACGATGCGCTGACGGCTCTGCCCAATCGGCGCGCGTTTCACAATCGACTGAGGGCTGCCGTCCTGCGCTCGATGCAAAACGGTACCAAGGTTGGCCTCCTGCTTATCGATATCGATCATTTCAAGCATGTGAACGATACGCTTGGGCACGCCGCGGGCGACACGCTGCTCAAGGAATTCTCGAGAAGATTGAAGCACAGCCTCCGATCAACGGACTTTATCTGCCGCATTGGGGGTGATGAGTTTGCGATAATCGCAGAGGAGATAGGGTCCAGCAGCGATCTCCTCATGGTGGGCGAAACGGCCTCGATGGCGTTTCGAGCTCCGCTACGGTTGCAGGGCCGCGCCTTGTGCGCTGGCGCCAGCAGCGGCGGCGCCATCTTCCCGGATGATGCAGACTGCGCCAACGACTTATTCAAGCTCGCCGACACTGCACTTTATGCCTTGAAAGCCGAAGGCCGCGGCGGCACGAAGCTTTTCCACTCATATATGCGGGAAGAGGCGCAGCGGGCGGCATCGCAGTTGAACCTGGCCCGATTAGCAGTAACCGACGCGAGCGTCCGACCACATTATCAGCCGAAAATCCGGCTCAGCACCGGCGAGATTGCTGGTTTCGAAGCGCTGCTCCGCTGGGAGCATCCAACACAGGGATTGCAGCTTCCGGAGACGATCGAGGAGGCGTTCAAAGACTATGAGCTTGCCTCGAAGATCGGCTCGCTGATGCACGCGAAAGTGATGTCGGACCTCCATTCGTGGCGTCGATGCGACGTGAATTTCGGTCGCATTTCAATTAACGCCTCGCCTGCCGAGTTCCTGCGCGACGATTATGCGGAGCGCCTGCTTGAGACGTTGGCAACCCGCGGGCTGCCACCAACGTGCTTGGAGATCGAGATCACCGAACATGTCCTGATGGCGCAGGGATCGAAATATGTCTCCCGCGCCCTGGCTGCCCTAAAGAATGCGGGGATCACGATCGCACTCGACGATTTCGGCACTGGCCATTCCTCCTTGTCGCACCTGCGCGATTTCCCCGTCGACGTTGTTAAGATCGACAAAAGTTTTGTGAAGCAGATGACCCTCGATCCACAGATCGTCGCGATCGTCACAGCCGTTATCAACTTGGCCAAGAGCCTTCAGATCGAGTCGGTGGCCGAAGGCGTAGAAACGAAGGACCAAGCAGATCTTCTACTGGCTGCTGGGTGCGGACTGGCGCAGGGATTTCTCATCGGCCCAGCAATCAGTTCAGACTCGATCACGACATGGATCGCGGGTCGGGCCGCCGCCTGACGACATTTGGACAGCGCTCGTCCGCGGAGCAATATCCAACCAGAACGGATCATTGGGCAGGCGCCAGTTAATGGCTTCGGCGTATTAGGTCGGTTGTCAGCGGCTCCCCCGCCCCACTGGGGAGCATGCCGGATCGAAAGGGAGGCCCGCCGCGTGTCGGCGGGTCTCTTTTTTGGTCTGGAAAGAACGGCAGTGAGAGAGCGCTAAATTCTCGCTGGCGAGCCGAATTCAGATCGCCACCGAATGGCCCCGCCCGCGCCGAGGGTGCAATCTCAGCGACTCTTGCCGAATTAGCAACGCACGTGTGTACTGTTGATATTTTTCGTCATGGCTGCCGGCTCAGTCAATTGAATGGCAGGCGGGCCGTCGAGGTAGACCCGAGGCGACCTCGCTAATGGAAGACCGCCCGCGATGACAATAATCAGCCGCTGAAATGCCAACGAGCGATCAGCCGATGACGCGCACCTGACTGTCGAGCCACCGCGCGATGATCTGCATGGGAATGGGAGTTTCGAAAACCAGTCCGGCTTCATCCTCGTCGCACCAGCGCACATAGGCTTTGATCGCTGGCAATTCGGGGAATGTAACCATGGCGGCATTACCGACTGCGAGGGGCCGAAGTGTCGCTACGCGCGTGCCCAGGCTGGATATATCCCGCACCTTGGCGCGACATGTGCGGCCACCGCACTGAACCGTCGCCGTACTGTCCACGAGCATCCGCGGGAGAGCACGGCGCCTTTTCGGACGGATCCTTTGCTGGACCCGTAACAGAGTCGGCGCATCGAGTTCCTCGTCAAAAGTGATCCCGGCCACATCGTCATTGATCCAAGCAATCCGACCTGAGACGGGTAGCTCGTCGGCCACACGGATCGTCGCTTTCGCGTCAAGGACCGGCGTGGAGTACAGTTTCACTTGAACACCGGCGGACGAAACGTTCCGGACGATGCACAGCGACGACTTACCCCCCTGCTCTAGGATGCCGGCGCGCAGAATGAGCGTGAAGCGCTGCTCTTTCCGACGCTCTGTCGACCGCCAACCCTCAGTTTTCTTGGAACTTGATGTACGCATAGCTGCTGACTCCTCGCCAGCTTGCAATTTGGGGCTCGCTCGGTGGCAAGTCCCTTAAGACATTGTCCAAAGTGGTTGCGATTGCGCCACTTAGACCGGTCAGCTGAACGATGACCTCATCGCGTAGCCGAGCAGACTGCGCGTCGCTTAGCCTCCTGGTACCGGTCGGGTGAAAGACTGCCGCGCTCGGCAGCCATATCCCGAAGCTTGCTTCGCGACTCACCCACTTACATTACTAACGTCCGTGATGGTCCTGAAACGCAGTCATCCGGCGAGTGCCCATAGTGCACCGACGATCACGGCTAGGACCCACCACGAAACTCTCGCTGTCGAGAGCAAGGGACTGTTAGGCGCTATCTTCGCTGGGTCGGCGCCCGTCTCACTGGCGATTGCCTTTGCGAAGTTGTCCCAAGTCTCCGGCCTTTCGCGTTCGTGGGGTGGAAGAGACCTTAGCAATGACGAAGACACGTCACCGGCTGTGACCCACTTACACGCTTCGTCATAATCAAGATTCACACCAAAGCCCGCTCAACCTCGCGAACTGCAGCAACCTCGTCGCCATCACCGCCAAGGCCTACGCTGGTCGGACTTTTCATCATCGCAGGATAGCTATGCGGCCTTGTGTCGCAATGTCTGCTTTCCACCCAAAGCTGCCATTAGCTAGTGGCCGGAATGGGTGGAAAACGGACACTGGCCGCAGACTTATCGAAGCGCGGTCCTGCGCTGCTGACGCAGAGCCATGCCAACGAAACTAAACCCCAACAGGATGGAGGCCCAGGTCGCGGGTTCGGGAACTGCTTCAGCGTTGCGGAAGATGAAGCTGAAAGAGGATTGTTCGCCGCCAAGTTCAAACGACGTTAGCTGCGAGGGTGTTGAATTGGCGTCGAACGCAGCGGACGAAAACGACAGGCTTCCCAAATGGAACCCGATGTCCGCGCACACGCCACCGCAAAATAGGGAGAGTCCGAAGTCGCCATCTGTTCCCGATCCCGACAGATCTGTGAACTCGAACCGAGCGGAACCGATGAAATCGAAATAACCGCATCCCCCCTGAAGGTCGGCCGGCTCGGCTCCGGGGGGTGACAACCCAATATCGAATATCGAAGCGGCACCTACGCTATTGCAATGCGACGACATCCCACTCGCATTCCCAGTGAACACGACTGGCGTGACTGGAAAGGCAAACGTATTACTTACATGCGCATACAGGAAGTCCCCCGGCGAGTTCGAAAGCGCGAGAGTAACCGGGATGATGGCAGGTCCGAAGAGAATCTGATCGTTGTAATCAGCAGTAATGCTGTCTTGCGGTCCCGTGCCGTAGTTCGCAATCAAGGACAGGGGCTGAGTGTCACCGGAGTCCAAGTCGCCCAATTGTCCAATCATTGCGCCACCGTCGGGGAAGAAGTCGATGACAATACCTCTGCCCTCTGCCACTCCGGCAGCAGTTGCGACAATGATGGCTGCAAAGATCGCCCGGACAATGCGCATACTCGCCCCCTGCTGCCGACTTGCGAGTCGCGACGTTCGCAGTAAACACAAAATTAATCAATGATTGTCGTCTACCGACGAAGCGCTCGATGTCGGCAATGGGTCGATAGTTGCCGCGGCAGGTTTGGGTGGAAAGCGGACATTTTGCCGTCGTCGGCGTAAAGTAGGGCCAGCGCAGAACATGGAGGGCAGCATGCGCCTCAATTATGCAATAAAGTTCGTCAGCGACATGGACGCGGCTGTAGCATTCTACCGCGATGTGCTCGGGCTTCAATTGAAGTTCCAGTCACCGTTCTGGACCGAGTTCGACACTGGTGAGACCAAGCTCGCGCTTCATCCAGCTTCCGACGAGAATCCTGCAGGAACGGTGCAGCTCGGCCTAGCCAGTTACGACCTCGATAGCTTCCACGCCGCTGGCCAGGCGCAGGGCCTCGTCTTCACCAGCCCACCTACGGAAATGCACGGCACTCGGATTGCGCGCTTCCGCGATCCCGATGGCGCCGAGATCTCAGTGAGCGAGGCGCGGTAGCGCGGCGACATTGCGGCGCGTGTCTGCTTCGGCCGATTATCGAACTTCCGCTGGTGTCCGCTTTGGGTCGAAAGCGGCCTTTACCAGCCTAGCGTCCGCTTTGAGTGGGTTACGAAGCGTCGGTCAGCATTGGGCAATGTAAGCTTCTAAGGCCTCCAGCTCGATGCCAATGATGTAGGTCTCTCGGATCCTGCTCTCGGCGGTTGCCTCGTAGTCGTAGATACGCACATCCAGCGCGTCGACCGTTTCGCCGCTAGGACCCCGCGCGGTCAGGCTCGGTCGGCAAAGTGCCACCTCCCCGCCCGATGGGCTCAGACCGGCATGGCGGCGAACATCGTACTCGGCGCTAGGACAGAACTCGCAGATGAGAGTTGCACCTGCACGATCAATTCTCTCGAGCAAGGCGTAACCGACGACGATCGGCCCCGATAGGATTTCGAACTTGGTCGCTAAGATCGAAGTCTCTGACCCGAGGCGCGGGCGCTTTTTGGAAGCCATGTGAACCTGCCTTGCGACATAAACGTATCACGGCGAGCCCAAGCTCGAAGTCCACTGGTCAGTCAGCGAGCTTCGGCTCATTAGGTTAACAAACTCTTGCGATGACGAGCGGCGGTCGCCAACGGCGGCAAGCACGCCATCCAATTCAGATCATCAGCTCTGATAAATTGCTGCGCTGGCATGTCAGCTTAGAACGCTTGCAGACCTCGGAGCGAGTCCGTTTTGAGTTGGAAGCTCCCACTACGGCGGATGCCTACTGACGCACTGAATGATGCGATGCCAAGCATTCGTGGCCGAAACCCCGAGCAGAACGTCAAACGAAGAGCAGCACCGCGAAAAATGCAGTTATGAAGCAGACTGCGATGAGCACGACGAACCGCCATGCTCCCGTTGGCTCTGGGCCAGCGGTCGGTCCCCAATGATAGTCCGGCTTGATGCGGGTGCTCATGGGTCTTAAGTAGTGCTTGCCGAGTTAAGATCTGTCTTATGCACTGCGTGGATCGGCGGTGAAGGCTGAGCAGCGATCAAATCTGGGAGCCGTAACGGCGCTAATAATCGGCGGTAACGTTGAAGGTGCCAATGTAGAGCCCACCTGTCGTTGTGGAACTCACCTGAATCGACCCACCAAGCGCAAACTCTTCACCCTTGTTACCGGAGTTACCGAGTACGACAGTGCCCGGACTGTCGAGAACCAACGTAAGTGTCTTGGAAGGGTCCGCTTGATTTACCAATATGACGTCAGGTGCGTTGATGGTAATCGTTTCCCTGCCTGAACCGGTAATGCGGTACTTTGCCACTTGAGAAGAGCCAACACAGACCACGTTCGAACTACCGCAGCTAACAACCCCTGCTTGAGATATTCCGACAACTGTTCCGGACCACTGACCGGTGCCAAGGACGATGGTACCCAGATCCAGGTTCTGAGTGGCGCTTAGCGTGATCGGCTTGATCGAGCTCGCACTAATAACCACTGTGAGAGTTGCGCTTTGAGCGGGCGCTCCTGCGCTGGCGAGCGGCAGCAACGCGGGCATTAGCAGGAGACGTTGCAAAGCTCTCACGACGTACCCCAATAGATGGTTAGCGCCAGCTTAAGCCTGAGTGGCTGCTAAATTCTTAAGGCTGGCGCTACCTCAGCTCTCGGTCGCGCTCGCGCAGCGCGTATCTGGTAGTACGCATCGGGGAGGGCGAGCTCCGCTAGTGTAAGCAATCAGTCGAAGCAGCCGCGGGCGCTAGTGGCAGGAATGGGTCGAAAGGGGACGCTAAGACGTTAAGCTGCTCATGCCGTTGTTACTCGCTGTGTTCGTGGTCATGGCTCCGATCCCCTTTGAGCTTGGACCCGCTTGGGCTGACTTTTCTCGCGCGCCGGCGCGTCACCTCATCCGCACAAGAGTCGAGGTTGGAACACTCGGCTATGACCAAGGCCGCAAGCGGCTGGACTTCTGGCTCCGCCGCCCGGTCGTAAGTGGTGAGCACGATGAAGAAATAGCCTGGGCCGACACCCGCACATGCGCTGCGGCGCGGACGCTCCTTGCCAGCATGCGCGACATTCCCGTTCCCAAGTTTGCACCGATTAGCACCTCGGAAGGGCCGCCGGTTATTGTCGACGGGATCAGCTATAGGCTGCGAACGTATTCAGACCAGGGGACGCTCACGGCAGAAACAAACTTGGGAACGCCGCTTGCCGCCTGGGTGAATCGGGCCTTGGCGACACTTAATTCGTGCTGGGTGAGGACAGCTCCCCAGCGCAACCGCTAATGTCTGCTTTGGGTCGAAAGCTGTCGCGGCCGGAATGGAAGGCCTTCATGAAGCCTGTCGCGTGACGATCTAGGCTCGGCTGCGACTGCTCGTGACACGTCCGGTCTTTGCGCCGCAGTTCTGGGCGACAGACAGAATATTGAAGAGAGCGTCGACGGTCGCGGTGCCCAAGTCGATGCAGATCCACTTCTCATCGACCGTCACACTGTGGATGAAGCCACTCAGTCCTTCTGCTCGCGGCGTTGGCGTTGAAGGGTCCGCCGGAGACATCCAGCGATTAAACCACCAACTGACTAGTTGGCCGGTGAACTCCCCGTCGTGATCGAGCCGCACGTCGTCCCACCACAGGTCTTCGAACTCAACGACAAGATTGGGAGTGTTGAGAAAAAAACTGGGTAGCGCGCCTGCACGTTCGCGGGGAACCAAATCAAGCCATTCTGTCATCGGATCGCCGAAGCTGATGTCCGGAACGTAAATCTTGCCGAACAAATTACTTTCAGGCCGTTGCATTCGTCGTTCGAGATGGACGTCCGACCGTTTGGCGCGCTGGTGCGCAACCATTGCGTCAAACTGCTCGGCATAGTCGTCGCGGACGGACTTGATTGCTTCGCGTACATTCATAGCGTGCAGCCAACAGCCGGAAGCAATTGCCGGAGTACTAACGTTACCAATGGCTTGAGAATGGGCCCTCGCTAATGGCAGCTTTGGTAGAATGCTGCCACTCCACCAGTGGCAGATTTGGGTCGAAAGTCGCCGCGGCAGGTTTGGGTGGGAAGCAGACACTTGGCGCCTGGACTCGGCTGCAGCATCTACTTCCCCTGTCGCAGCTGCTCGCCCACCGACTGAAGCATCCGTCCCTTAGCTTGGACCTCCTGCGCGCACGCATTCATCAACGGCACGGCACTCGCCGCTTTGACGACCCCAGCTGTTCGTTGAAGTTCGATTTTCAGCTGTTGCGAACTGATGCGCGGATCTAGCCTTCCGAGGTAAAAGTAGAACGTTTGCTGGGCCACAACTTTGGCCTTGGGATTAGTCTCACTCCGGGCATAGGCATTACTTACAAGCAGACAATTGATAGTGGTCGTAGCGGGTGGGCGTGGCGCGACCTGTGACGCCTGCATTTCAACAGACAGGGCAGGACTGGCAACAGCGACCGTCAAGCTCGCTGCGGCAATGAGTGTCCTCGAGAAGCTCACGTCTTTCGATCCTTTCAGCACAGGCTAGAGGCCGGCAGTCCGCTAGGTCCTTCTTGCCAGAGGCGCCAGAGTCAGCTTTGGACGGAAGGGGGCGTAACCTACGACAATACACCGCGCGCGAAACCGATGGTCACTCCGGAAGTGCGTCGGTCAAATCAGGCAACGCTCCCGTGCCAGCCATTTGCTTCGTTGCTGGAGAGAAAATGAGAGTTTCATTGCAAAATGCGCCCCAGGTAGCCTTACCTGGAGCGCTTGATGGCAATGGGCGCGGTCGCTTTTACGCGAGCTGCGCTAGCGTCGCTGATTTTCGGCGACGCATTTGGAATCCGATTGCGCCGAACCCGAACAGCATCATGGCCCATGTTGCTGGTTCCGGGACGGCCTGGACCGACACCGCGTCGAGCAAAATACCTTCGTTAACGCCGCCCGTCAGGTTGGTGAAGTTCAGCGTCGCCGACGACCCGGTAGCCGTAAAACTACCGAAGTAGCTCTGCCAATCGAGGTTCGCGTTGGTGCCAGTGCTGTGGCTGATGCCGCCTATCAATCCGTCAACCGAGAATGACGCCGACGCTGAAGTCACCGCCGGATTGAACAGATTGTGCGAGTAGACGAAGCTCAGATTGTAAACAGTCCCAGCGAGAGTCCCGAAGGTCTGCGAAATGGAACCCGTTCCGCCCTGGCCGACGAGATCCAGATACTGATTGCCCTCGGCGGCGAGGTTGCCGTTAGTGCTGGCATAGGTGCCCACCACGACGTTCACGTTCGGAGTGGCGGTCCAGCCTACCAGCAAATCCGGCGGAACCGTATTGCAGCAAGTGCTGTTCACCACGGGCGCTTCGAAACCACCATTGACGATCGATTCAGCTGCCCACACTGGTGTCGAGCACAGCGAAAGTGCGCTGGCCGCGAGAAGATACTTAGTCATACTTTGCCCCCATGGAACTGACCAGCGAATCAGCTGGTTAACAATTTGTAAACTAATAACTTGCGGAAGGCAAAGTCCCGCAGGTGGTACAGTCGGCGCTCTCTCTCCATTCCGCTGAACCCCCACGGGAGAAACGGCGCTCCTGCTAGTGGCAGCTTTGGGTCGAAAACCGCCTTTAGCAAGCGGCTAGTCTTTCCGGAGCTTCGGGTTCGCTGAACAAGCGCTCAGTGCTCACGCAGAGTGCAAGAAGAACCCGGTTTCGGAGTCGGCCCAAAGCGACGGGGGCCACGGTTACTTTTTGTAAACCAAATGGTAATGTGCGTCCGTCGAGTCGTGTTGGAGGTTTCTGATGCGCTTAACATCCCTTCTGACGCTGGGTTTCCTGCTCGCCGCGCCAGCGAACGCCGATCCATTGTTCGTCGCATCTGACAGCACGCCAAGCTTTAGTGCCGCGCAATGCTCCAGTACTAAGAGCGACAGCGCTCCGGTCACGGACTCCACTTCCTGTGGTGCGGTGGGCGGCACCGTGAACGGCAGCTCCTTTTCCACCTTTGGTCACATCGGCGTTTCGTCCGACGCTTCGTCAGCGTCCGGCAGCAGCCTGGGCAACGGGATCAGCTCGGAAGCGCTGTTCCGAGACGTTCTGTTCTTCAGTTCGACCAATCCCGCACTGACCGGCGCGGACATCCAGATGAGCCTGCTGCTTCAAGGAATCATGGGCTTTGACGTCAGCGCAGGTGGTGCTGGGAGCAGCATCGAAGGGTCGCTGTCCGTGAGCGGGACCGCTCCATCGTTCTTTTTCTTCCGCTTCTTCGACGATTCGTCCGGGAGCTTCTCGGTCGAGCAGAATCCGTTCGCGGTAGCCGGCACCCTCGGATCGACGATCGACGCCGTGCTGACGAGCCCAGTGTTCCACGTCGACTTCGACGGACCGACGCAACTGACCCTGCGGCTTCAGAGCGGCTCGAGCACTGGCGGCGATGCAAGTGCGTTCTCCCACTTCGGCAGCAGTTTTGCGTTCGCGTCGACACCGTTCTTACTTCCCGATGGAGTGACGGTTAGCGCGGGCGACTATCTGGTCGATGATCACTTCATTGATCCGCTAGCGGCTGTCGGAGTTCCAGAACCGGATAGCTGGATGACGATGCTGCTGGGCTTTTGTCTAATGGGCCTGACTGTACGGCGTCGTCGCCGGGTCTATTCGCCCGACAAAGCGCAAAGACCGACCTAAGGGCAGGAATGGGTCGTTAGCTGACGCTAGCTCGCCAACGGCTGGGATCTTTCAAAATGGCCGCGGCAAACGGCCCAATGGATAGAGACGATTCTGGCAGGGCGCCGAATAGGCAATCGGGCTGCGGTCACACCCTGATAATTCATCTGACGTCAGTGAAGTGGTAAAGAAGTTGCGGCCGATACGAGTCGGCAAGGCCAAATCGCGAGGCGCCGGGGGGCGATCTTCACAGGAGGATCTCATGCGTCTGAGCACCCAGGGCACTCCCCTACGAGCAACGTTGTGCGCCGCCGCGTGCGTATTCTCAATGTCATTCCCGACCCAAGTTCGGGCCCAAATGGTCCATGAGATCAACCTGACGACCGATGACGCCGCGTTTTTGGCTAGCCAAGGCTTGTCGCCGGCCGCGTTCGTTGATCCGAACCTTCGCAATCCGTGGGGCATGAGCTTTGGACCAACCAGCCCATTTTGGATATCGAACGAGGCCGCAGGAAACACGACATTGTACACTGGGGCAGGCGCGCCACAGCCGTTGGTTGTGACCATTCCAAACGCCAGCCCACCGCCGGCTGGACCGACTGGTCAAGCCTTTGTCGGCGGTAGCGGATTCAACTTGCCTGGCGGCGGCACCGCTGTCTTTGCGTTTGCCAATCTGGACGGCAGTATCTCTGCGTGGAATGCCGCGCTCGGCACCACTGCCAATGTCCAACGGGACGTTCCAGACGCTGTCTACACTGGTCTAGCAACCGGCAGTAGCGGTGGAAGCAATTACCTATACGCTGCCAACAATGCGGCGGGCCGGGTCGACGTTTTCGATCAAAACTTCCAACTGACGTCGTTGCCGGGCACTTTCCAAGATCCGAGCCTTCCATCGGGACTTACCCCCTTCAACGTCGTCAACGTGGGCGGTCTTCTTTTTGTGACTTATGCGACACCGGGCCCTGGCGCTGACGAAGCTGCCCTTGGCACAGGCGCTGTAGATATCTTCAACACTGACGGCACATTCGTCAGTCGCTTTGCGACAGGCGGCAACCTGCTTTCACCTTGGGGCGTCGCCAAAGCGCCAGACACATGGGGAGCATTCTCGAACGCGATACTTGTCGGCAATTTTTCGGATGAAGATGGTTTCATCAACGCCTTCGCGAACGATGGCTCCTATCTGGGAATGCTGACGACCGATTCTGGCGCGTTTAACATGCCGTACTTATGGGCTCTGGGGTTCCGCACGGGCGGCCCCGGCGTTGACACCAATGCCCTCTACTTCACTGCCGGAATCGGAGACGAGGAACATGGCCTCTTCGCCGAGCTTCTACCCGTGCCAGAACCTTCGACATGGCTTATGATGCTCCTCGGATTTGGCCTGATTGGCCTCAGCTTTCGACGAGGAAGCTATCTCGAATCAGACGGGAAGTTTCAGGATATAGCCGGCGCTCGCTGACGATGCGCGTGATAGGGCTGGCAACGGCGGCCTAGTGTCCGGAATGGGTGGAAAGCTGCCATCCGTCGGCGCATCGGGATTCTCCCTAATTCCAATCGCTAGTTCGGTTGGCGAAAGGCCAGGGCGAACCAGCAGGAGCGCCCTCGATGACCGACACCGCAACGTTAGCTCAAACGCCCGCCGCACAGCCGACGGCAGGACAGACAGTGACGATGGACAACTTCACCCGCGCCGAAAGCGACAACTATTTCGCGACATTTGTGAAGGAGGGGGAACTCGGGAAGATCCAACACGACCGCGACTTGGCCGACGTCAAGGATCAGAAGGTGGTCCGGTTGAACCGCGACACCCTCTATTCATTCGGAGTTTTCGATCTGGATGCGGGACCAGTCACCGTCGATCTGCCGGATACCAAGGGCCGCTTCATGTCTCTGCTCTTGATCAATGAGGATCACTACAACCCTGCAACCTATTATGATGCCGGACCGCACACGATCACGCGCGAGCAGGTTGGAACTCGTTACGTCACCCTGGCCTTTCGCACCTTCGTCGATCCGAACGATCCTGCAGATCTTCAAAAGGCTCACGCGGCACAAGATGCGATCAAGGCCCAGCAGCCCGGTGGCCCCGGCAAGTTCGAAATCCCGACGTGGGACCAAACTTCGCTCACTGCGGTCCGCAACGAATTAAAGAGCAGAGCGCGCGGTATCGTTGATTTGAGCAAGGCATTCGGAAAGCCTGGGGAGGTCGATCCGCAGCAGCATCTGATTGCAACCGCGGCGGGCTGGGGCGGCAATCCTGCTCGGGATGCGCTCTACGTTGCGGGCTCACCGAAAGCGAACGACGGAAAGACGGTCCACCGGCTGACGGTCAAGGATGTGCCCGTGGATGGGTTCTGGTCGCTCACGGTTTACAATGATGCGGGCTTCATGGTGCCCAACCCGCAAAACGCCTACTCACTCAACAATATCACGGCAAAGAAGGACGCGGGTGGCGGTTACACGATCCAGTTCGGCGGCTGCGACGAGGGCGTGAGCAATTGCCTGCCGATCATGCCGGGCTGGAACTATCTTGTTCGCCTTTACCGGCCGCAGGCGGTGGTACTCGACGGGACTTGGAAATTTCCTGAGGCTCAGCCGGTCGACTAACCAGTTCTAGTGGCAGCTTTGGGTCGAAAGCTGCCGTTACGCGTACGGCAGAACCACGTCGAACGCCGAATGAGCAGTTCAATTCTGCGGCCTGTTACAAAGACACTCAGACTTGGAGGTGCTAGGCCGGTCGGGGCGACTTATAGACCGATGCTGCTTCCACTTTTCCAGAGCATGTAGGCGGCAACGACGAAGATGAGGGCTGCGAAGACAGTTGTAAGATGGCCGGCACCGGACAGACGCCTAGCTGCGCGGCTTCCGAAGTAGCTGCCAAGAAAGCCTCCGGCGATGAACACGAACGCGAGGATCCAGTCGACAAGACCGGAGAGAGCGTAGTTCGCAGCTGTCGTAAGCCCGAATGCTGTTACCGCGACAAGTGACGAACCGACCGCATAGAGCATCGGCATTCCTGTGGCGGCGATGAGGCCGGGAACGATCAGGAACCCTCCGCCAATACCGAAAAAACCGGAGAAGAGCCCGGTGCCGAGACCGTAGACAACAAGCTTCCTCGCATTTTCGCGGCCCAGCCGCACGTCCGGATCGCCGGTATGTCCACGCCGTCGCAGCATGAGGATGCCGACGGCGATCATCACGAGCGCGAATAGGAACAGAAGCTTCTGTCCGTCGAATGCCTTGCCCAGCGTCGAACCGATCAGCGCGCCCCCGATCCCGCACGCAGCGAACACGAGAGAGCAGCGCCATTTGACGTTGCCGTGGCGCGCGTGTGTCGAGAGGCCGAGGGCGGCGTTGGCCGCGACGGCGAGTGCGCTAGTGCCGATCGCAAGATGCGGGCTTCGGACGCCGACGAGATAAACCATCAGCGGCACGGCGAGGATCGATCCTCCGCCGCCCACGAGTCCGAGGACGAACCCGACAAGGGCACCCGAAAATGCTCCGAGCAAGTACTGGATTGGCTCGAGGATCATCAGGTCGCGGCTTTTTCCGCAAGTTTCGGCCTGAGCGCATTGAGGTCGTAGCCAGCAGCAGCGGCTGCCTCCATGATTTCGTCGGGACTTCGCTTGCCGGATTGAGAAAGCGCCCAAAGCATGGTCGACCGCGTGCCTGTACGGCAGAAGGCGAGGAATGGCCCCTTACGGCGTGCGATGGCTTCGCCGAACGCGGCAGCCTGGTCGTCGCTGATCTTCCCCGGAACGACCGGGATGTGGACATAGTCGAGGCCCAGCCGACGTGCCTCCGCCTCGATTTCCGCGGAGCTTGGATGCCCCGGCTCTTCGGCGTCGGGACGGTTGTTGATGATCGTTCGGAATCGGGGCGCAAGCTCCGCGAGTTTGTCAGGCGGTACAAAGGCGCAGACGCAAAGATCATCTGCTAGGGGCTTCACGTCAGGCATCGGCTTTCATCCAGCAAATTGAGGGGTGCGGCGGTGACCCCGGTCGGCAAAGAACCGCTGCAGCCACATCCCGCCGATCATCGCCGCGACGAACAGCCAGCTCTGCCACTTGCCAAGCACGAGTCCGGCGATGGCCGGCCCTGGGCAGAGACCAACGAGGCCCCAGCCCACGCCAAACAAGGAGGACCCGACGAGCAAGCGACTCTCGACAATCCTGTTTTGCGGAATGCAGAACTCATCTGCCATGACCGGCCGCTTCATGCGGCGAACGAACGCGTAAGAAAGCGCGGAAGGCAGCAGTGCGCCGCCAAGCACCAGCGCCAGTGTTGGATCCCAAGCTCCGCCCACGTCAAGGAAACCAAGCACGCGTGCTGGATCGATCATTCCCGACAGCGCAAGGCCCGCGCCGAAGAGCAGTCCGACGAGGAGCCCCGGAAGGATGTGCCGCATCAGTCGACTCCAATCAGATGCCGAGCAAGGTACACGGTCACGATGCCCGCGGACATGAAGGCGACGGTCGCGGCGATTGACCGCGGTGACAACCGAGCGAGCCCGCAAACGCCGTGCCCGCTCGTGCAGCCGTTGCCGAGCCGCGTCCCGAAACCGACGAGCAGCCCTGCGCCGGCGAGCAAGGGAACGGAGGACGTAATCGTTACAGCGGGCGCTCCAGTAGCCACGGCCACCATCAGCGCGCCGCCCTGCAGACCGATCACGAAGCTAACCGCCTGCAGCCATGGCGGCCCGTTGTCCGCAATGCCGACCGCCCGTGCGACCATGCCACTCACACCCGCAATGCGCCCTGAGAGGATCAGCAGCAGTCCAGCAGCGCTTCCGATCAGCAGGCCGCCTGCGAGGGCCGACAGCACGGCGGTAAATGTCATGGGCGTGCTCACAGCAGGTTGAGCGGAAGCTTAAGGTAACGTGTGCCGTTCGCTTCCGGCTCCGGCAGATGTCCCGCGCGCATGTTGACCTGGATGGACGGCAGGATCAGCCTCGGCATTCCAAGCGTTTGGTCACGAGCGGTCCGCATCGCGACGAACGCCGCCTCATCGACCCCCTCATGGACGTGGACATTGCCGGTCCGCTCCGCCCCGACCGTTGTCTCCCAGACATAATGGTCGCGGTTTGGCGCCTTGTAGTCATGACACAGGAACACGCGCGTCTGCTCGGGAAGCGCCATCAACCGACGAATTGACTTGTAGAGCTGATGCGCATCTCCGCCAGGGAAGTCGGCGCGCGCCGTACCATAGTCCGACATGAACATCGTGTCTCCGACGAACGCGGCGTCGCCAATGACATATGCCATGTCGGCTGGCGTATGGCCGGGTACATGCAGGGCAATCGCCGAAAGTGCACCGAGCTCGAACCTGTCGCCGTCGAGGAACAGGCGATCGAATTGCGAGCCGTCGCAGGCGAAGTTGGTGCCTTCGTTGAATATCTTGCCGAAGAACTCCTGAACGGTTCGGATCTTCTCACCGATCGCGATCCGGCCGCCGAGCTTCTCCTGGAGAAAGGGGGCTGCCGACAGGTGGTCGGCATGGGCATGGGTCTCGAGCAGCCATTCGACTGTGAGTCCTTCAGCCCTCACATAGTCGATGATCCGCTCTGCGCCCTCGAACGAGGTCCGCCCAGCCGCCTGATCGAAATCCATGACGCTGTCGACGATCGCCGCTTTCTTCGTGACGGGATCATGCGCGACGTGCGTTGCGGTGAAGGTCGGCTCGTCAAAGAAGCTTGCTACGACGGGTGAGCGGATTTCACCGCGCAACGTGCGTTCGACCTGCTCTTTGGCGTCGACGAGATGAATGTCAGCCTCAAGGCGCCGCTTTTCGGCGAGGGCAACGCCCATGGATCAGTCTCCTTCAAAGGACTTCTCCCTGTGAGCGTCGGCGGGTGCCATAGGGGATTTCCACATGATGCCGCCACTTGGATCGGGGCAAAGCATCTAGTGCTGGAGGACGAGCAAGTGGGCGTGCTGGTCACATGCCGCAGCCGGTCGGCGATCTCCGCCACGGGGTCGAAATCTAGAGCTACGCTGCGTGAGCATCGCTCCAAGGCAAAGCAAATAGAACAAGGGAATGCTCACTGCCGCTACGCCGTTGGCAAAGAACGGTGCGCCAAGTGCCATCGTGGCCGCATTTGCAGCGAAGTTGCAGGCCACCACTCCTCCCAGCACCCAGTTTTTGTGCTGGAAATAGTAATCGTCAAAGTCTGGCCACTGCGTATGATCACGCGGAAAAACTAAGCGGGCAACAAGGTAGTAAGTACCGATAATGAGCAGTCCGCCGAGCAACGTCAGATAACCAGCAAGGTATGGTGTCGCGCACTGACCATGAGAAGGACCAGAATGAAGTAAGGTCTAATGCAGCTGAACGCCCCAACAAGGGCGTTAGCCAGCTAACCCGGATCGTCCTTCGTTCTTGAAAGGTGTTGCGGAGCCCTCCCAGCAGCTCCGCTCGCGCAAGAGTAAGGAGCAGGCCGAACAGGGAGAAAACGAACTCGAATTGCTCACCGGTCCATTTCCTCGGAGCCCGCTGAGCCGAACAGCTCGGCAGGCAACGAGTCGCTAGCGTAAGCTTGCGCGCTATGCCCGCAATGAGTCGGAAGCGGACGCTACCGAACGCCGTCTCCAACGTTCAGTGCGATCGGCCTCACTTTTGTCACTAGCGAAATGAGCAGCTTTCCGGGTTCCTCGCTCGTGATGTGATGGCCTGAGCTTTCGAACCACACGAGCGTTTTCGATGGCGCTCTGACCTTTGCAAACCAGCGCGCTGCGACGTCGCTGGACACGTTCTGGTCATGCCGGCCGAGGAGCAGGATCAGCGGCACCTTAAGCCTTCTGATCGTGGATAGGTCAGTCATCAGGATTTTCGGCAGAAGTGCGTTCGTGACGGCGAGCTGACCTTCGAATGCTTTGCGCACATCTTCATCGCTATATTCGGGCGAGAGAGGGAAGGCTGCCGCCTCGAAGTCGCCGCCCGTTCGCCGCCACGCGGCCCCGCCATAATGGCCGAGCCATTTGCGCTGTGTAAGAATCGACGCGACCGAGATGGGGGCCTCGCCGACGGCATAAGGCGCCAGTGCCTCGAGTTCCTGCACCGCCTTCGCATTATGATCGGCTTTCGCCCTCGAAAGCGTCCAGGCCCAGCCCTCGCGCTCGCTTTCCGGACCATTCGTGATCTGTCCCATGCCGATATAGGCGTGCAGCCATTCAGGATGCGCTGACGCAAGTTTTAGCCCGAGCATGCTGCCCCAGCTATGGCCCAGTACGAAGACCTTGCGTTTGCCGAAGCGCTTCAACGCCCACTGAACGAGTTCTTCGGCATCTTGTTGAAAGCGTTCCGGGGTTAGCAACGATTGGTCGTTCGGACCGCTGGCAACGTAGGTCTTGCCCGCATTGCGCTGATCCCATTGAACGACCGTGAAATACTCGTCCCACCCGCGATCATACCACCAGTCGAGAGGCATCTCGACATAGCCGGGCCCCCCATGGAAATAGATCAGAACCGGGTTTCGAAGATCTTCGCTGCGGATCGACACGACCTGCTTGATCCCGCCGATCGGAACCGTCTCGATCGCCTGAAGACCCTGCGGATTCACGATTTGGCGAAGGTCCGCGATGATCTTCACCGCCTCGGCTCGGTTGTGGGGACCAACGGTCTGCTGTGCCGAAGCGGGTGACTGCGCCCACAAGAGGCTTAGCACAGTAAGAAGCGATGCAACTTTGAGCATACGCTCTCGTCGCAGCTAACTGTATCGTCTGCAACGGGCCGAAAGCTGCCGCGGCACGAATGGGTGGAAAGCAGACATTGCCGGGCGGCCTACGACCGCTTGCAAAAAATGGG